>NZ_KL585394.1:339628-341048 GCF_000721935.1 Streptomyces sp. NRRL WC-3549 | reverse complement strand
CCCCCGCCGGTGAGTCGGGTGATCGCGGCCTTCGCGGGTGGAAAGCGGAGCGGGTCAGTACTGCGGCTGCTGCTGCCGGTTGAACCAGGCGTCGCCGTCGGACTTCGCCACGAACACGGTGACCAGGATGGCGAGGACCGTGTGGACGAGGCCGAACAGGACGAACGGGTAGATACCGAGGATCGCGGTGATCACGCCGAAGACGATGGTCGTGACGCGCAGGCCGTTGCCCCCCTTGCCGAACTTGACGGCGAGGACGACGGCGAAGACCAGCCACAGCACCGCGAAGACGGTGAAGCCCCACAGGACGCCGCCGGAGTAGTCCACGAGGTCCTGGAACTGGGCGTCGTCCTTGAGGGTCTCGTCGTTCTTCGCGGCGTTCACGGCCGCGGCGGCCACCCCGAAGAGGATCACGCCGATGAGCTGGAGGCCGGCGATCACCCAGAGCATGACGCGGGCGGCCTTCACGCCACCGGGCATCTCCGTGGGGCCGCCCGGGTAGCCGTAGCCGCCCTGGACGGGGGGCGCCTGCGGGTAGCCGTAACCCTGCTGAGGGACGCCCTGCGGGGCCTGCTGGGGATAGCCGTAGCCCGGCTGGCCGCCCTGCTGCTGGCCCTGCGGATTGTTCGGGTCGCCGAAGCTCATGGCTGGATTCCTCCGTTACGGATCTGTGGGGACGACACGTCCGGGTGGAGGAAGGCGCGCAAAATGTACGGTAGGTCCCCCCGACACCGTCCGTGGTACTGCACGACTTATCGTCGTCGTGACATCGCTGCTCTGTCCAGTCGAATGCGGGATGTGTTGTGCAAGTGCAACCTCGCGTCCATTCCGGCCACCCGCAATTGGTATGCGGGGCGGGTCATCCGCGAAGATGGACGCCATGACTGCCCAGATTCTCGATGGCAAGGCCACCGCAGCTGCGATCAAGTCCGATCTGACCGTCCGTGTGGCGGCCCTCAAGGAACAGGGAGTCACCCCGGGCCTGGGGACCCTGCTGGTCGGCGACGACCCGGGCAGCCGCTGGTACGTGAACGGCAAGCACCGTGACTGTGCCGAGGTCGGCATGGGTTCCATCCAGCGCGAACTCCCCGGCACCGCGACCCAGGAGGAGATCGAGGACGTCGTACGGGAGCTCAACGCCGACCCGGACTGCACCGGTTACATCGTCCAACTCCCCCTGCCCAAGGGGATCGACACCAACCGCATCCTGGAGCTGATGGACCCGGCGAAGGACGCGGACGGGCTGCACCCGATGAACCTGGGCAGGCTCGTGCTGAACGAGGCCGGCCCGCTTCCCTGCACCCCGCAGGGTGTCGTCACCCTGCTCCGCCGGCACGGCGTGGAGATCGACGGCGCCCACGTCGTCGTCGTCGGCCGGGGCGTCACCATCGGCCGTCCGCTGCCGCTGCTGCTGACCCGC
>NZ_KL585394.1:328441-339459 GCF_000721935.1 Streptomyces sp. NRRL WC-3549 | reverse complement strand
CCATCGGCCGTCCGCTGCCGCTGCTGCTGACCCGCAAGTCGGAGAACGCGACCGTCACCCAGTGCCACACGGGCACCCGCGACCTCTCGGCGCACCTGCGCCAGGCCGACATCATCGTCGCCGCCGCCGGAGTCCCGCACCTCGTCAAGCCCGAGGACGTCAAGCCGGGCGCGGCCGTGCTCGACGTCGGCGTCAGCCGGGACGAGAACGGCAAGATCGTCGGAGACGTGCACCCCGGCGTCCGCGAGGTGGCCGCCTGGGTCGCCCCGAACCCGGGCGGCGTCGGTCCCATGACCCGCGCCCAACTGCTGGTCAACGTGGTCGAGGCGGCCGAGCGCGCCGCGTCCGCTGTCTCCGCCGGCTGATCCCGGCCCGGAAGGAACGCCATGGGTGCTGGTACGAGTCCGGCGGACGGCACGCGGTCGGACGCGACGCGGCCGGACGCGGCGCACGCCGACGAGTCGTCCGAACCGGCCGGGACGACCGTGCCCGGGGGGCCGGAGAGCTCCGAGGGCGAGGGGGAGCCGGGCGGTCCGGCGGCGGACGGGACGGCCGCCCCGGACGGTCCCGCCGAGGAGGGGACGGCCACGGCCGGTGAGGGCGGCGACCCGGCCCGGGCGGCGTCCCGGCGGTTCTCCCTGACCCATGACACGGCCCGCCCCGAGGGCGGCGGCCGGGCGGCGCCCGGTGACGCCCCCGCGCCCGCCCGGCAGTGGCCCCTGCTGACGGTGCTCTGCACCGCCGGTGCGGGGCTACTGGTCGTGGCGCTGGACCCCTTCGCCGAGGCCTTCAGGATCGGCGCGATACTGATCGGCGCCGCCCTCCTGGCGGGTGCGGTGCTGCGCTGGGTGGTGCCGTCCGTCGGCATGCTCGCCGTGCGGTCCCGGTTCACCGATCTCGTCACCTACGGCCTGATGGGCGCCCTGATCGTGCTGCTCGCACTGATGGCGCAGCCCAAGCCGTGGCTGGACGTCCCGTTCCTCCAGGACGTCGTCCACTTCACGATCCGTTAGGCCCGCGTCGAACGTCCCCCCTTCCCGGAAGGGTGGTGTCCGTCCCCTCCCCCGAGAAGGGACGGACACCGGACGCGGCGTACCGGTGCGGAGAGCGCCGGCCGGCGGTGAGCCGAGCGGCCTCGCCCCGTCCTGGCTTCAGCGTCATGGACATGCGGTATCCGCTTCAAGGGGCGTCTGGGGCCTGTGGCACGGAAGTGACCGTTCCGCCACCGTGTGACCGTGCCGCAACGAGCGGTAACAGACCCGGTGCGGTGTGGCGGTTCGACGGCGCCCGGCGCTCGCCACCGGCCGGACCGGCCGCACCCCGCCCTGTCGGGCCACCGCGCGGACCCCGGCGCGCGCGCCCCGACGACGCGCCGGGCGGATGCGCTACGTGACCGGCTGTGCGCGGTGACACAGGGGGGCGGGCGGCCGTGGAGGGGCGGGGCGGGATAGCCTGATCGCCGGATATCTCTTCACATCAAGATTCAGAGGTGTCCAGCACCAGGGGCAGTACCCCTACCGCCAGCTGTCTAACGGAGACCGCCATGACCCGCACTCCCGTGAATGTCACCGTGACCGGCGCAGCCGGCCAGATCGGCTACGCGCTGCTCTTCCGCATCGCCTCCGGCCACCTGCTCGGCCCGGACGTGCCGGTCAACCTGCGCCTCCTCGAGATCCCGCAGGGCCTCAAGGCCGCCGAGGGCACCGCCATGGAGCTCGACGACTGCGCCTTCCCGCTGCTGCGCGGCATCGAGATCACGGACGACCCGAACGTCGGCTTCGCCGGTGCGAACGTCGCCCTCCTCGTCGGGGCGCGCCCGCGCACCAAGGGCATGGAGCGGGGCGACCTGCTCTCCGCCAACGGCGGCATCTTCAAGCCGCAGGGCAAGGCCATCAACGACAACGCCGCGGACGACATCAAGGTCCTGGTCGTCGGCAACCCGGCCAACACCAACGCCCTCATCGCCCAGGCCGCCGCCCCGGACGTACCGGCCGAGCGCTTCACCGCGATGACGCGTCTGGACCACAACCGGGCGATCTCGCAGCTGGCCGCCAGGACCGGTGCCGCCGTCTCCGACATCAAGAAGCTGACGATCTGGGGCAACCACTCGGCGACCCAGTACCCGGACATCTTCCACGCGGAGATCGCCGGCAAGAACGCCGCCGAGGCCGTCAACGACGAGGCGTGGCTGGCCGAGACCTTCATCCCGACCGTCGCCAAGCGCGGCGCGGCCATCATCGAGGCCCGGGGCGCGTCCTCCGCCGCCTCGGCCGCCAACGCCGCCATCGACCACGTGCACACCTGGGTCAACGGCACCGCCGAGGGCGACTGGACCTCGATGGGTGTCCCGTCGGACGGCTCCTACGGCGTCCCCGAGGGCATCATCTCCTCCTTCCCGGTCACCACGAAGGACGGGAAGTACGAGATCGTCCAGGGCCTGGACATCAACGAGTTCTCCCGTGCGCGCATCGACGCGTCGGTGAAGGAGCTCACCGAGGAGCGCGACGCGGTCCGCGAGCTCGGCCTGATCTGACCGGCCTCCGGCTCCGGCCGGAAAGACGGAAACCGCACGACGGGGCGCCCCCGGCACACGCTGCCGGGGGCGCCCTCGTCTGTCGCGCTCAGCCGGTGAGCAGCCGCGCCGCGAGGTCACGCGCGGCGCTTGTCGCGCGCCGCTGGAGCAGCGGGCCGAAGGTGATCCGGGCCGCGCCCAGTTCGCCGAGGCGCCGGGCGCCGGAGGGGTCGTCGGGTGTGCCGTGCGCGTTGAGCGGGACGGTGACGCCGGCCGCCAGCCAGGTCAGGTGCTCCGCCGGGGCACCGATCGGATAGACGCACTCCGCGCCGGCGGCGGCGTAGAGCCGGGCCCGGCCGACCGTCTCGGCGACCACGTCCGTACCCTCCGGCAGGGCGCGGACGTACGTGTCCACGCGGGCGTTCACGAAGAGGCGCCCGGCCGCCGCGGCGTGCACCGCGGCGAGCCGGTCGGCCTGCTCCCGGGGGTCGAGGAGGGCACCCCCGGCCGAGTCCTCCAGGTTGCAGCCGACCACGCCGGCCTCCAGGAGCCGTTCCACGAGCTCCGCCGGAGCCAGCCCGTACCCCGCCTCGACGTCCGCCGAGACGGGTACGGACACGGAGCCGGCGATCCGGGCGATCGCCGCGAACATCTCGGCGGCCGGGGTCCGCCCGTCCGCGTGGCCCAGCGCGGCCGCGACCCCGGCGCTCGGGGTGGCCAGTGCGGGGAACCCGGCCTCCTCGAACGCGCGGGCGCTCGCGGCGTCCCAGGGACCGGGGAGCACCAGCGGGTCGCCGGGCGGGCGGTCGTGGTGCAGGGCGCGGAAGACCGATACCGGGTCGTTCACCGTGGCCTCCGGGTCAGTGCTTGAGGTCGCCGGGCGCGTAGTGGCCCGGTGCCTGACGGGTCGACACCCCGAAGCGGTTCCAGGCGTTGATGACGGTGATCGAGGCGATCAGCTGGACGAGTTCGGCCTCCTCGAAGTGCTCGGCCGCCTTCGCGTAGACCTCGTCCGGCACGAAACCGTCGGTCAGGACCGTCACGGCCTCCGTCAGCTCGATCGCCGCCAGCTCCTTCTCCGTGTAGAAGTGCTGCGACTCCTCCCAGGCGCTGAGCTGGACGAGCCGTTCGACGGACTCGCCCGCCGCCAGGGCGTCCTTGGAGTGCATGTCCAGGCAGAGGGCGCAGCGGTTGATCTGCGAGGCGCGGACCTTCACCAGCTCGATGAGCTTCGGGTCCAGGCCCTTACGGGACGCGGCGTCGAGGCGGACCATGGCCTTGTACACCTCGGGCGCCAGCGTGGACCAGGGGAGGCGGGCGGGGTGCTCGGGCGCGTATCCGGAGGGCGTGTGCCGGTGGTGCTCGTTCGTCGTCATGGCTACGACGCTACGGCGCCGGTGGCGCGCCGGTATGGTCCATTTCCATGACGGATTCGTGGGCCGCTTTCGGTGCCGATCTGCACATCGAACCGGTCGGGCCCGGGCTCCGCAGCGGGCTGACGGCCGCGCTGCGGGAGGCCGTCCGGTCGGGGCGGCTGCCCCCCGGCACCCGGCTCCCCTCGTCCCGGACGCTCGCCGCCGACCTGGGAACGGCCCGCAACACCGTCGCCGACGCCTACGCGGACCTGGTCGCCGAGGGCTGGCTCACGGCACGGCAGGGGTCCGGGACGAGGGTGGCCCGGCGCGCGCCGGTCGCACGCCGCTCCGGGGCGGGGACGGCCCCGGCCCCGCGGGTACGGCGGCGGCCCGTCCACAACCTGCTCCCCGGATCGCCCGACCTCTCCGGCTTCCCCCGTGCGGAGTGGCTGAAGGCCGCCCGTCGCGCCCTCACCGACGCCCCCCACGAGGCCTTCGGCTACGGCGACCCCCAGGGGCGCGTCGAACTGCGCACCGTACTGGCGGAGTACCTGGCGCGGGCCCGTGGCGTGTACGCGGCGCCGGAACGCATCGTCGTGTGCGCCGGGTTCGTCCACGGACTGTCGCTGCTGGGGAGAGTGTTGCGCCGGCGCGGGGTGCGGGAGGCGGCCGTCGAGTCCTACGGGCTGGACATCCACCGGGACCTGCTGACCGGGGCGGGACTGCGCACCCCGCCCCTGCCGGTGGACGGGCTCGGGGCCAGGACGGAGGAGCTCGCCGGGATGCGGGGGGCCGGCGCGGTCCTGATGACCCCCGCGCACCAGTTCCCGACCGGGGTTCCGCTGCACGCCGACCGGCGGGCCGCGGCGGTCGACTGGGCGCGGTCCCGTTCCGGGCTGATCCTGGAGGACGACTACGACGGGGAGTTCCGCTACGACCGGCAGCCGGTCGGCGCGCTCCAGGGGCTCGACCCGGAGCGTGTGGTCTACCTCGGTACCGCCAGCAAGTCCCTCGCCCCGGGGTTGCGGCTGGCCTGGATGGTGCTGCCGGAGCAGTGGGTGGCGGAGGTCCTGGAGGCGAAGGGCGGCGCCGAGTGGATGCCGGCCTCACCGGACCAGCTGACGCTCGCCGAGTTCATCGCGTCGGGGGCGTACGACCGGCATGTGCGCTCCATGCGGCTGCGCTACCGGCGCCGCCGCGACGCGCTCGTGGCCGCGCTGGCGGAGCGGGCGCCGGACGTCCGGGTGAGCGGCATCGCGGCCGGGCTGCACGCCGTACTCGAACTCCCGCCGGGCACCGAGCGGTCGGTGGTGCAGGCGGCCACCTGGCAGGGGCTCGCCGTGCAGGGGCTGAGCCGCTTCCGGCACCCGGACCTGGCATCCGGCCCCGAGGGACTGGTCATCGGCTACGGCTCGCCGGCCGAGAGCGCCTGGGCGGGTGCCCTGGACGCGCTGTGCCGGGTGCTGCCCTGAGGGCGCCGGGACCGCAGAAAGCGGGGGACGGCGGGTTCAGCCGAAGAGGCCGGAGACCTACCCTGGGACGCGGGGGCCGCCGGGGGCGGCGGCCACTTCGCGACGGTGACGGGGGAGAACAGCACATGGCCAGGCGCAGACTGAGGTCGAGCACCGTGATCCTCGGCGGTATGGGACTGCTCGCGGTGACGATCACCTCGTGTGGATCGGAACCGGACCGGCGGTGCGTGGACCCGGTGACCCGCGAGAAGCTGCCCGGTTACGAGTGCAGCAACAAGAACGGCAACGGCTCGTACTACTACGGCGGCAGCAGCAAGAACGGCTCCTACTCCGGCGGCAGTTTCGACAAGTCCGCCGTGGACCGCGGCGGTTTCGGCTGCTCCGGTACGGGCGGTGGCTGAGCACCGTGGAGCGCCACACCATCGAGCCGCGCCCCGGCTGGCAGGAGACCGTCGAGCGACAGGGACTGGTGTACCCCCTGACCCGCTACCCGGACGGATCGCTGCGGCCCTACTGGGACGAGAGCGCGTACTACGCCTTCACGCCGGCCGAGGTCGAGGCCCTGGAGGAGGTCGTCGGGGAACTGCACGCGATGTGTCTGGCCGCCGCCGCGCACATCGTGGAGAAGAATCGTTTCGCCGATCTCGGCGTCACCGACCCCCGGCTGGCCGGCCTGATCGCCGAGTCCTGGCGGCGCCGTGCCGAACTGCCCTCCCTGTACGGGAGGTTCGACCTCCACTACGACGGCCGGGGCCCGGCGAAGATGCTGGAGTACAACGCCGACACCCCCACCTCGCTGGTGGAGGCCGCGAGTGCCCAGTGGTTCTGGATGGAGGACCGCTTCCCCGGCGCCGACCAGTGGAACTCCCTGCACGAACGCCTCGTCGGGGCCTGGAAGCGGCAGGCGGCCCTGCTGCCGCCGGGGCCCCTGCACTTCGCCCACTCCGACGGCGACGAGAGCGGCGAGGACCTGATGACGGTCGCCTACCTGCGGGAGACGGCCGAACAGGCCGGCGTCGAGACCGAGGCGCTCTCCGTCGAGGGCATCGGCTGGGACCGGCTGGCCGGCCGCTTCGTCGACGACCGGCTCCGCTTCATCCGCAGCTGCTTCAAGCTCTACCCCTGGGAGTGGCTGGCCACCGACCGCTTCGGCCCGCACGTGCTGGAGACCCTCGACAACGGGGGCGGTACCGGCACCACCTGCTGGATCGAACCCGCCTGGAAGATGCTGCTCTCCAACAAGGCGCTGCTGGCCGTCCTCTGGGAGCTCTATCCGGGGCACCCCAACCTGCTCCCGTCCTACCTCGACGGCCCCCGCCGACTCGCCGGCCCCCAGGGGCCGGGGTGGGCCGCCAAACCGCTGCTCGGCCGCGAGGGCGCCGGGGTCACCCTGCACGGGCCGGGCAGCGGTCCGGTGCCGCGCGAGGAGGCGTGCTGCTACCAGGAGCTCGCCCCGCTGCCCGACTTCGACGGCAACCGCGTGGTCCTCGGCGCCTGGGTGGTGGAGGACGAGGCCGCGGGGCTCGGGATCCGGGAGTCGGCGGGGCCGGTCACGGACGAGTACGCCCGCTTCCTGCCCCACGTCGTCCTCTGAGCCCGGCCCCGGCCCCGGCCCCGGCCCCGGTCAGCCGGCCAGCACGGCACCGAGCTGGTCCAGGCCCCAGTCCAGGTCCTCCTCGGTGATGACCAGGGGCGGGGCGATTCGGATGGTGGAGCCGTGGGTGTCCTTGACCAGGACACCGCGCTCCATCAGCCGCTCGGAGATCTCCCGGCCCGTCCCGATCCGCGGGGCGACGTCGATCCCCGCCCACAGACCACGCCCCCGGACCGCCGTCACCGCGTCGCCGCCGGCCAGCAGCCCCAGCTCGCGGTGCAGGTGGTCGCCCAGCTCGGCCGCCCGCTCCTGGTACTCACCGGTGCGCAGCATGGCGATCACCTCCAGCGCGACCGCGCAGGCGAGCGGGTTCCCGCCGAACGTCGACCCGTGCTCCCCTGGCCGGAACACCCCCAGCACCTCGGCGGAGGAGACGACCGCCGACACCGGTACGACCCCGCCGCCCAGCGCCTTGCCCAGGAGGTACACGTCCGGGACGACCCCCTCGTGCTCGAGGGCGAAGGTCCGGCCGGTGCGGCCGAGCCCCGACTGGATCTCGTCGGCCACGAAGAGCACGTTCCGCTCCCGGGTCAGCCGCCGCACCCCGGCCAGGTAGCCCGGCGGCGGCACCAGGACCCCGGCCTCCCCCTGGATCGGTTCCAGCAGCACCGCGACCGTGTTCCCGGTCATCGCCCCGGCGAGCGCGGTCAGGTCCCCGTACGGCACGATCCGGAACCCCGGGGTGTACGGCCCGTAGTCGGCACGCGCCTCCGGATCCGTGGAGAAGCTGACGACGGTGGTCGTCCGGCCGTGGAAGTTGCCGGCGGCGACGATGATCTCGGCCATGCCGTCCGGGACGCCCTTGACGCGGTAGCCCCACTTGCGGGCGGTCTTCACGGCCGTCTCCACGGCCTCCGCCCCGGTGTTCATGGGCAGGACCGCCTCCATGCCGCACAGCTCGGCCAGCTGAGCGCAGAAGTCGGCGAAACGGTCGTGGTGGAAGGCGCGTGAGGTGAGGGTCACCCGCTCCAACTGGGCCCGGGCGGCGTCCAGCAGACGCCGGTTGCCGTGGCCGAAGTTGAGCGCCGAGTAGCCGGCCAGCAGGTCGAGGTACCGCCGGCCCTCCACGTCGGTCATCCAGGCGCCGTCCGCGGTCGCGACGACGACCGGCAGGGGATGGTAGTTGTGCGCGCTGTGCGCCTCGGCGGAGGCGAGGGCTTTCTCCGTGAGCGACACGGGATCTCCGTTCGTCGTGCGGGGCGGGCGGGGTGTGCCCACTTTGTATCGTCGGTCGGATCCCGGACCGGGAAACCTTCACGGGCACGGCGTGCCCCGGCCCACGCGCGGGCGTCCGCGTGCGCCCGGGTACGCGCCGCGCGCGCTCACGTCCTCCCCACCGGCTGCCGGAGATCGCCCGCGCACCTGAGACAATGGGGCCATGGCCTCTGATCGTCCCCGCGTGCTCTCCGGAATCCAGCCCACCGCAGGCTCGTTCCACCTCGGCAACTACCTCGGTGCGGTCCGCCAGTGGGTGGCGCTGCAGGAATCCCACGACGCCTTCTACATGGTGGTGGACCTGCACGCGATCACCGTTCCGCAGGACCCCGTCGAGCTGCGCTCCAACACCAGGCTCGCCGCCGCCCAGCTGCTGGCGGCCGGTCTCGACCCGGAGCGCTGCACGCTGTTCGTCCAGAGCCATGTGCCCGAACACGCCCAGCTCGGCTGGATCATGAACTGCCTCACCGGCTTCGGCGAGGCGTCGCGCATGACGCAGTTCAAGGACAAGTCCGCCAGGCAGGGCGCCGACCGGGCGACCGTGGGCCTCTTCACCTACCCGGTGCTCCAGGTCGCGGACATCCTGCTGTACCAGGCCGACGAGGTCCCGGTCGGCGAGGACCAGCGCCAGCACATCGAGCTCACCCGCGACCTGGCCGAGCGCTTCAACGGCCGGTTCGGCGAGACGTTCACCATCCCCTCGCCGTACATCCTCAAGGAGACGGCGAAGATCTACGACCTCCAGGACCCGGCGGTCAAGATGAGCAAGTCGGCCTCCACGCCCAAGGGCCTGATCAATCTGCTCGACGAGCCGAAGGCCACCGCGAAGAAGGTGAGGAGCGCGGTCACGGACACCGACACGGTGATCCGCTACGACACCGAGAAGAAGCCCGGCGTCAGCAACCTCCTGACCATCTACTCGACCCTCACCGGCACCGCCGTCCCGGACCTGGAGCAGAAGTACGAGGGCAAGGGCTACGGCGCGCTCAAGACCGACCTCGCCGAGGTCATGGTGGAGTTCGTCACCCCGTTCCGGACCCGCACCCAGGAATACCTGGACGATCCGGAGACGCTGGACTCCATTCTGGCCGCGGGAGCCGAGAAGGCCAGGACCGTCGCGGCGGAGACGCTGGCGCAGACGTACGACCGTATGGGACTTCTGCCCGCGAAGCACTGAGTCCAAGGACCCTGGCGAGATCACTGCCCGAAGGGCCACACTGGCGTCGGCACGAGTGACGGCCGACGTCCGGTGTGGCACCCGGCAGGGTCGAGAACCGGCCATCGACACAGAGGAGAACGATGTGGGGACCGTAACGCTTGGCGTTTCGATCGCGGTCCCGGAGCCCTACGGCAGCCTGCTCCAGGAGCGGCGCGCGAGCTTCGGGGACCCTGCCGCCTACGGCATTCCCACCCACGTCACCCTCCTCCCGCCGACCGAGGCCGAGGCGGCCGTCCTGCCGGCGGTCGAGGCGCACCTCGCCCAGATCGCCACGGCGGGCCGCCCGTTCCCGATGCGGCTCTCCGGCACCGGCACCTTCCGGCCGCTCTCACCGGTCGTCTTCGTCCAGGTCGTCGAGGGGGCCTCGGCCTGCTCGTGGCTGCAGAAGCGGGTCCGGGAGCCCTCGGGGCCGCTGGTGCGCGAGCTCCAGTTCCCGTACCACCCGCACGTGACCGTGGCGCACGGCATCGCGGAGGAGGCCATGGACCGCGCGTACGAGGAGCTCTCCTCCTACGAGGCCGCCTGGACCTGCGGCTCCTTCGCGCTGTACGAGCAGGGCACGGACGCCGTCTGGCGCAAGATCCGGGAGTTCCCGTTCGGCGGCGGCGGCGGTGCGCCCGCGGTGCCGGTCCAGGGCGGCTGGTCCGTGGACCAGCCCTCGCTCCAGCCCTGACCCGGCCGGCGGTCCGCTAGCGCACGGGCAGCCGCCTGAACAGCGGGCGCGGCACGTGCCGCAGGGCGGACATCACCACCCGCAGGGCGCCCGGCACCCACACCGTCTCGGAGCGGCGCCGCAGCCCCGTCACGATCGCGTCCGCGACGGCGCCCGGCGTCGTCGCGAGCGGCGCCTCCTCCCGCCCCGCCGTCATACGGGTGCGTACGAAGCCGGGGCGCACGACCATCACGTGCACCCCCGTGCCGTGCAGCGCGTCGCCCAGGCCCTGGGCGAACGCGTCCAGGCCCGCCTTGCTGGAGCCGTAGATGAAGTCGGCGCGGCGGGCCCGCTCGCCCGCCACCGAGGACAGCACCACCAGCGAGCCGTGGCCCTGCGCCTGGAGCGCGCCGGCGCACACCAGTCCGGCGGAGACCGCGCCGGTGTAGTTGGTCTGCGCCACCTGGACCGCGGAGAGCGGTTCCTCCTCGTCGCGCGCCTGGTCGCCGAGGACGCCGAAGGCCAGCAGCACCATGTCGATGTCGCCGTCGCTGAAGGCCTTGCCGAGCACCTCCTCGTGCGAGGCGGGGTCGAGCGCGTCGAAGTCCACCGTACGGACGTCGGCGCCCAGTTCGCGCAGCTCCGCGGCGGCCCGTTCCAGGGCCGGGGAGGGGCGCCCGGCCAGCCGGACCGTACGGGTGCGGCGGGCGATCAGCCGCCGGGCGGTGGCCAGGCCGATCTCCGAGGTGCCGCCGAGGACGAGCAGGGACTGCGGGGCACCGAAGGCGTCCTTCATGGGGGGAGCTCCTGGGAACGAGGTCGTGACGGCGAGGGCGGGTCAGAGGGCGAGCCGGCGGGACAGGTCCGAGCGGAAGGCGCCGTCCGGGTCCAGCTCCCCCCGCAGCCGCCGGAAGTCCGCCAGCCGCGGATACATGGCGG
>NZ_KL585394.1:324052-328209 GCF_000721935.1 Streptomyces sp. NRRL WC-3549 | reverse complement strand
CCGCCACCTCGTCGTCGAGGCGGTCGAGCAGCCGCGCCAGACCGGGCAGCCCCGCGGGCAGGCCGAAGGAGAGCGACCAGCCGGGCACCGGGAAGGAGAGCCATCCGGGCCCGCCCGCCCCGAGCCGCTGGAGCACGGCGTGGAAGGCGGGGCAGCGCCGCAGGGACAGCCGCCGGACCACCCGGTGCAGGGCCTGCTCCCGCCCCTCGCCCACCGCGAACCGGTACTGCACGAAGCCGCCCCGGCCGTAGAGCCGGTTCCACCCGGGGAGGGTGTCCAGGGGGTGGAGGAAGGACGAGACGCGCTGGAGCCGCCCGGCGCGCACGGCGCCCGCGCCCCGGAAGCGGAGCTCGGCCAGGAGCGCCGCCGAGGTCCGGCCGAGCAGCCCTTCGGGAACGTACGCCGGGGCACCCGGCAACTGGACCGGACGGAACACCAGCGGTGTGCGCCGGGCGCGCGGCGGGAGCGCGTCCAGCGGCGCGTGCTCCGCCCGGACCACCACGGCGCGGCCCGTGGCCTTCCCGCGCGCCAGCAGGTCCACCCGGGCCGCCGCGTACGGGAAGTGGCCGCCGGCCCCGGAGAGCCGGGCCAACGCCTCGTCCAGGTCGGCCGTCCGCTCGGTCACCACCGACATCCACGCGGTGGCGACGGGCCGGAGCGAGAGGGTGGCGGAGAGGACGACCCCGGTCAGCCCCAGTCCGCCCGCCGTCGCGGCGAAGAGATCGGTCCCGGGCAGCACCGTGCGGACGGCGCCGTCGGCGGTCAGCAGCTCCAGGGAGCGCACGTGCCGGGTGAACGAGCCGGCGGTGGCGTGGTTGAGGCCGTGCAGGTCGGAGCCGATGGCACCGCCGACGGTGACGTACCGGGTGGACGGGGTGACCGGGAGGAACCAGCCCAGCGGCAGCAGCACCTCCATCAGGCGGTGCAGGCTCACCCCGGCGTCGCAGACGACCGTGCCGGTGGCGGTGTCGATCGTGTGGACGCGGTCCAGTCCGGTCATGTCGACCACCGAACCGCCCGCGTTCTGCGCCGCGTCCCCGTGCGACCGGCCCAGCCCGCGGGCGACGACCCCGCGCGGCCCGCGGCCCGTCACGGCGACCGCCGCCTCCTCGTACGTACGGGGGCGGAACCGGAGCGCGGTCGTCGGGGCGGTGCGGCCCCAGCCGGTCATGGACACCGTGTCGACGGACATGGGGGTGACCGTATCGCCAAGAGAAACCCTTTTGAGGGATTTGTTACAGCACTCACCGAAATGGGTGATTGGCTCCTCAGGCGGCCCCGCTGCTCGGTTTTCCGGGCCCCGCCGGGTACGCGTAGGGCATGGACTGGCTGAAGAAACTTCCCGTCGTCGGCCCCCTCGCCGGCCGGCTGATGGAGACACACGCCTGGCGCTCCTACGAGACGCTGGTACGGGTCCACTGGGCCCGGCTCGCCGCGGCGATCACCTTCCTCAGCTTCCTGGCGCTCTTCCCCCTGATCGCGGTCGGGGCCGCGGTCGGCGCGGCGCTCCTGACGGACCAGCAGCTGCACAAGATCGAGAAGCAGCTGGCCGAGCAGGTCCCCGGCATCTCCGACCAGCTCGGCATCGGCAACCTGGTGGACCACGCGGGCACGGTCGGGCTGGTCGCCGGTCTGCTGCTGCTCTTCACCGGTGTCGGCTGGATCGGCTCGATGCGGGAGTGCCTGCTCGCCGTCTGGGAGAAGGACGACGCCGACCAGGGCAACCCGGTCGTCCGCAAGCTCAAGGACGCCGGTCTGCTGATCGGGCTCGGCGGCGCCGCGCTGGCCACGGTCGCCGTCGGCACCGTCGGCTCGACGGCCATCGGGTGGACCGCCGACCAGCTCGGCATCCCCGAGAACGGCGTCGGCGGTGTGCTGCTCCAAGTGGCCGCCCTGGTGGTGGCGGTCGGCGCGGACTTCCTGCTGCTGCTCTACCTGCTGACCCTGCTGCCGGGGGTGGAGCCGCCCCGCCACCGGCTCTTCGTCGCCGGGCTCGTCGGGGCGGTCGGCTTCGAGCTGCTGAAACTGCTGCTCGGCAGCTACATCAAGGGGGTCGCCTCCAAGAGCATGTACGGCGCCTTCGGGGTGCCGATCGCCCTGCTGCTGTGGATCAACTTCAGCGCGAAGCTGCTGCTGGTCTGCGCCGCCTGGACGGCGACGCCCGAGAAGGACGCCGAGGACGCGCCCGTCAGTGACGGGGAAGGCGGCGCACCAGGTCGGGCAGCGGCCAGCGCCGGTTGACGAGGTACACCCCCGCCGCGAGGACCACCAGCACCCCGGCGACGACCGACAGCGCGACCCACACCCCGGAACCGGTGGGCGCGGCGGCCACGGTGGTCCCCACGGCCGCCTGGTCGCCCTTCCCGGCACCCGGCGTCTTGTTCGCCCCCGCGGCCGGCTCGGTGCCCTGGCCCGCGCCGGTGACGGCGGACTTCGGCGGGACGAGGGTGCCGACCGGCTTCACCTTGCCGCTCGCGGCGAACCCCCAGTCCAGCAGGGACGCCGCCTCCTTGTAGACGGCGTGGCTCACCTCCGGGTCCGGGTGCATGACGGTGACCAGGAGCACCCGCCCGTCGCGCTCGGCGACCCCGGTGAAGGTGTTGCCCGCGTGGGTGGTGTAGCCGTTCTTGACGCCCGCGATGCCCTGGTACTGCTCCACGCCGTCGGCACCGGTGAGCAGCCGGTTGGTGTTCTGGATCCCGAAGGACTGCCGCTTCTTGCCCTTCTTCTGCTCCCCGGGGAACTGCGCGGTGGCCGTCGCGGCGTACTCCCGGAAATCGGCCTTCTGGAGCCCGCTGCGGGCGAACAGCGTCAGGTCGTACGCGCTGGAGACCTGGTTGGGGGCGTCGTAGCCGTCCGGCGAGACGACCCGGGTGTCGAGCGCCTGGAGCTCGTCCGCGTGCCGCTGCATCGCCGCGACCGTCGCGTCCACACCGCCGTACATCGAGGACAGCACGTGCACCGCGTCGTTGCCCGACTGCAGGAAGACCCCGAGCCAGAGGTCGTGGACGGTGTAGCTGTGGTCCTCCTTGACGCCCACCAGGCTGCTGCCCTCACCCACGCCGGCCAGCTCCTGCTCGGTCACCAGGTGGGTCGTGGTCGGCTGAAGGGCCGGCAGGACCGTGTCGGCGAAGAGCATCTTCAGGGTGGAGGCGGGCGGCAGCCGCCAGTGGGCGTTGTGTGCCGCGAGCACGTCACCGTTCTCCGCGTCCGCGACGATCCACGACCGCGCGGTGAGGTTCTTCGGCAGCACCGGGACGCCCGGCCCCAGCTCGGCCTGGGTGCCCACCTGGCCCAGCCGCTCCCCGCCCACGGTGGACATGGGGCCGGTCGGCTTCGGCTGTCTGTCGTCGGTCTTGTCCTTGTCGGCCGCCGCGGCCGGACTGAGGACACAAACGGACAGCAAAGCGGCAGAGAGGACCGTCATCACAGTCTTTTTCAGAGCAGGCACGGTCGGAAACGTACATGGCGTTGCCATGGATCGAGACCCGGATGGTCTGACCCGCCGTGGATACCGCCGGGACAGCCCACCCCGGACGAGAGCCGCCGAGCGCGGTGGCGATACTGATTCCATGAAGCTCAGCCGCCCCGTCTCCTGGTTCCTGCTCGTCTTCGGGGTATGGAGCTGGTTCATCTGGATCTCTTTCGTCAAGAACCTCTGGAAGGACGGCAGCGGGCTCGCGTTCGACGACGCGGGTGACCCGACCGCCTACTTCTGGGTCCATCTGCTGCTCGCCGTCACGTCGTTTCTTCTGGGGACGGCTGTCGGGGTCATCGGGTTCCGTGGCGTCAGAGCTCTGCGTCACACGCGTACGTGAACGGTGACCGCACGGATCGGTCCGGCGGGGGAGCGGGGGAACGCAAGTGGTAGTCGTCTTCGTCCTGGTGGCGGTCGCGGTCCTCGCGCTGCTGGCCGGCGTGCACCGCTACGTGTGGCGCCGGCTGGTCGGTGACACGACGGCCGAGGGCACGCTCGCGCGCCGGGCCGGCACGGTCGCGGTGTGGGTGCTGCCCCTGCTCACCGTGGGCGCCTTCGCCGGGGGGCGGGCCGGCTTCCCCTTCCCCCTCCAGCAGGTGCTGGCCTGGCCGGGCTACCTGTGGCTGGCCGCGCTGCTCTACCTGACGCTGGCGCTGCTGGTGGGGGAGGCGGTACGGCC
>NZ_KL585394.1:315397-323847 GCF_000721935.1 Streptomyces sp. NRRL WC-3549 | reverse complement strand
AGTGCTCGACCGCCGCACCCCGGAGGCCGCACCGGGGCCCGCCCCGGAGCCCGTGCGAACGGGCCAGGGCGCCCCCGGGCAGACCACGGCCGCCGGCACCGTGACGCACGGCACGGGGACCGCCACGGGCACCGACGCCCCCGCCGCTCCTGGGACACCGGACACGCAGGCGGAGGCCGAACCGGAAGCGGAAGCGGAACCGGCGGGCACACCCGCACCGCCCGCCGTCGCCGGCCCCTCGCGCCGGCTGTTCGTCGCGCGGGCGGTCGGGGGCGCCGCCGCCCTCGCCGGGCTCGGCACGGTCGGGTACGGCACCTACGGGGTGCTGCGCGGCCCCCGGGTCAAGCGGATCACCGTCCCGCTCGCCCGGCTCCCGCGCTCCGCGCACGGCTTCCGGATCGCGGTCGTCAGCGACATCCACCTCGGCCCGATCCTCGGCCGCTCCCACACCCGGCGCATCGTCGACACGATCAACGCCACCTCGCCCGACCTGGTCGCCGTGGTCGGGGACCTGGTGGACGGCTCGGTCGCCGACCTCGGCACCGCCGCCGAGCCGCTGGCCGGGCTGGAGTCGCGGCACGGCGCCTACTTCGTCACCGGCAACCACGAGTACTTCTCCGGAGCCGCCGAGTGGGTCTCCCACGTACGCGAACTGGGGCTGCACCCGCTGGAGAACGCCCGGGTCGAGATCGCCGGGTTCGACCTCGCCGGTGTCAACGACGTGGCGGGCGAAAGCGAGGGCCAGGGACCGGACTTCGCCGCCGCGCTCGGTGACCGGGACCGCGGCCGCGCCTCGGTCCTCCTCGCACACCAGCCGGTCGTCATCGACGACGCCGTCGCGCACGGCGTGGACCTCCAGCTCTCCGGCCACACCCACGGCGGTCAGCTCTGGCCCGGCAACCTCGTGGCCGAACTGGCCAACCCCACCGTCGCCGGACTCGAACGCTACGGCGACACCCAGCTCTACGTGTCGCGTGGCGCGGGTGCCTGGGGCCCTCCGGTGCGGGTCGGCGCACCCTCGGACATCACCGTCGTGGAGCTCGCCTCCAAGCAGACCTGAGCAACACCCCGCGCACACCGGCGCGACCACGCAAACAGCACACCATCCTCACGCCCAGCAACGAAAGTTGCAGGTGGAAGGTGGTGTGCCCCTCCTTTCGGAGCCAAGACCAGACTTTCGGCGAAGAACACCCTGTGAGTGCCCCATTTGCTCTTCCAGATGTGAAAATCGTGTGATTGGGTGAGTCCGAACATGCGGCAATGTGCGTCAACTCAGCACATGGGCCGAGGTGGGCTGGTAAGGGAGAGCACGGCACATGCGGTCGATCCGGATACGGATTCTCGCGATTCTCGCGGTACTGATCATCGTAGGCGTCGGCGCCTGGCAGCTCCTTCCCTCGGACGAGGCGAGTCACGACCCCATCAAGGTCGGTACGTCGGACGTGGTGACGTCCCTCGACCCGGCGGGCGCCTACGACGCCGGTTCCTGGGCGATCTACAGCAACCTCTACCAGTCCCTGATGACCTTCAAGGCCAACGCGATCGTGCCGGAGCCGGACGCGGCCGAGAGCTGCGGCTTCGTCGGGCAGAAGCTCCAGACGTACCAGTGCAAGCTGCGTGACGACCTGACCTTCTCCAACGGGCGCAAGATCACCGCCGAGGACGTCAAGTACTCCTTCGACCGGATGCTGAAGATCAAGGCGGACGCGGGTCCGTCGGTGCTCTTCCCGGGCCTCGACACGATCGTGGCCGAGGGACGCACCATCACCTTCAACCTCTCCGCGCGTGACGCGACCTTCCCGCAGAAGCTCGCCACCGGCGCCGGGTCCATCGTCGACCCCACCCAGTACCCCAAGGACAAGCTGCGCACCGGGAACAAGGTCGACGGCTCGGGCCCGTTCACGCTGAAGTCCTACGAGCCCGGGGTCCAGGCGGAGCTCGTGCCGAACCCGTCCTACAAGGGCGCGGTGAAGAAGTCCGGCGGGCCGGTCCAGATCCGCTACTTCGAGGGCTCCGACCGGCTCCAGGCGGCCTGGGAGGCAGGAACCGTCGACGTGACGCACCGTCAGCTGCCCGCCGAGACACTGGCGAAGCTGAACCCCGGTGCGACCGAGCAGCGCGTCACCGAGGCCGAGAGCGCCGAGATCCGCAACCTCGTCTTCAACGTCCGCGACGGCTCGCCCTTCGCCGACAAGCGGGTGAGGCAGGCCGTCGCGTGGATCATCGACCGCGGGCCGCTGGTCGGCGACGTCTACCGCAGCACGGTCGAGCCCCTGTACTCCCTGATCCCCCAGGGCTACATCGGGCACAGCACCCCCTTCTTCGACGCCTACCCGCACCCTGACCTGGAGAAGGCCGAGGACCTCCTGCAGCAGGCCGGCGTCCAGATCCCGCTGCCGATCGTCTTCGCGCACCGCGACGACGACACCGGCATCAAGGAAGGCGCCGAGCTGGTGCGCCAGCTGGAGAAGAGCGGGCTGTTCAAGGTCACCGAGAAGGCCGTGGAGTGGACCGCCTTCCAGAAGGAGTACGCGGCCGGGAAGTACGACACCTACACCGTCGGGTGGCTCCCCGACTTCCCGGACTCCGACAACTTCAGCCAGCCGCTCGTCGGCAAGGACAGCAGCCTGCACAACGGCTACGCCAGCAAGAAGATCGACTCGCTGATCACGGCCACCCAGCAGTACAGCGACCGCGGCCGCACCTCGAACGACTTCAAGGAACTGCAGCGGCTGGTCGGCGAGGACGTACCGCTGATCCCCCTGTGGCAGAAGAAGGACTACGTCGTCGCCAAGTCCGACGTCTCCGGCTCCCAGTACCTCTCCGACGGCACCGGGATCTGGCGCCTGTGGGAACTCAGCTGGATCTGACGCCCGCGCCCTTGCCGGCGCCGGGCATGAACTCCACCAGGACGTCGTGGAGTTGCCGCACGAGCGGTCGCAGCACCCGGAAGCGGGAGAGCGCGATCGCCCGTGCGGCCAGCGGGGCGGTGCGCTCCACCAGCCGGCGGCTGCGTGCGGCGCCCCCGCTCCGGTCGTAGACCCAGAACAGCACCAGGCCCATCTGCATCAGCCACATCAACTGCGGGAGTATCGGGCCCAGTTCCCGGTCGTAACGGGTGCTGGACCCGGTCAGGCAGCGTTCGTGGAGGGCGATCACCGCGTCGCGTGCGGCGGCCGAGTCCTCGGAGAACGGCGAGAGCGGGCTGTCCGGGTCCGCGGCGTTCCTGAAGAACTGGGCGGCGAAGCGGTGGTACGGCTGGGCCACCTCCAGCCAGCCGAGCAACAGGCCCCGGATGCGCACGGCGAGGTCCGCGTCGCCGTCCAGGACCGGCCGCACCGCCACCTCGTGCTCGGTGGCGATCCGGTCGTAGAAGCCCTGGACCAGGTGTTCCTTGGAGGCGAAGTAGTAGTACGCGTTCCCCACGGAGACCCCGGCCTCCTGCGCGACGGCCCGCATCGTCGTCCTGTCGTACCCGCGCTCCTCGAAGAGCCGGAGCGCCGTCTCAAGGATCAGGGTGCGGGTCTGCTCGCTCTTCGGGGCCTTCGCCGTCTTCTCTGCCTTCGCCACGCCCCCAGGCTATCCGGGAGCCCCGGCCCGGTTCCGCGCCCCGCACGACCGTACCGTCCCCACCCGCCCGACGCACCAAGAGGCCCCGCCTCCCGCACGGACGGTGCGGGAAGCGGGGCCTCCTGGATACGACAGCGGCCCGGTGCGGGGCCGGTGGGTCAGAAGCGACGCGTGATCAGCGCGCGCTTGACCTCCTGGATCGCCTTGGTGACCTCGATGCCACGGGGGCAGGCGTCCGTGCAGTTGAACGTCGTGCGGCAACGCCACACACCGTCACGGTCGTTGAGGATCTCCAGGCGCTGCTCGCCGCCCTCGTCACGCGAGTCGAAGATGAACCGGTGCGCGTTGACGATCGCCGCCGGGCCGAAGTACTGCCCGTCGTTCCAGAACACCGGGCACGAGGACGTGCACGCGGCGCACAGGATGCACTTGGTGGTGTCGTCGAAGCGCTCGCGGTCCTCGGGGGACTGGAGCCGCTCACGGGTCGGCTCGTTGCCCTTGGTGATGAGGAAGGGCATGACGTCGCGGTAGGCCTGGAAGAACGGGTCCATGTCGACCACGAGGTCCTTGAGGACCGTGAGGCCCTTGATGGCCTCGACCAGGATCGGCTTCTCCGGGTTGATGTCCTTGATCAGCGTCTTGCAGGCGAGCCTGTTCTTGCCGTTGATCCGCATCGCGTCGGAGCCGCAGATGCCGTGCGCGCAGGAACGGCGGAACGTCAGGGTGCCGTCCAGCTCCCACTTGATCTTGTGAAGGGCGTCGAGGACACGCTCCTTCGGGTCGATCGAGATCTGGAAGTCCTGCCACTGGGCCTCGTCGGAGACCTCCGGGTTGAACCGGCGGATCCGGAACGTGGCCGTGATGTACGGGGTGTCGGCGAAGCCGGCCTCGGCGTTGCCGGTCTTCTCCAGGGTCGGGGTAGCCATCAGTACTTACGCTCCATCGGCTGGTAGCGGGTCGTGACGACCGGCTTGTAGTCGAGCCGGATCGACTCGGTGCCGTCGTCCGCGACCTCGCGGTACGCCATGGTGTGGCGCATGAAGTTGACGTCGTCGCGGTTCGGGTAGTCCTCGCGGTAGTGACCGCCGCGGGACTCCTTGCGGGCCAGCGCGGAGGTCGCCATGACCTCGGCCAGATCGAGCAGGTTGCCCAGCTCGATGGCCTCCAACAGGTCGGTGTTGAACCGCTTGCCCTTGTCCTGGATGGACACGTTCAGGTAGCGCTTGCGCAGCTCGGCGATCTTGTCGACCGCCGTCTTGATCGTCTGCTCGGTGCGGAACACCATCACGTTGGCGTCCATGCACTCCTGCAGCTCCGTGCGGAGCGTGTGGACCCGCTCGGTGCCCGTGGAGTTGCGCAGCCGCTCGACCTGGTCCTGGACCAGCTGCGCCGGGTTCTCGGGAAGCTCGACGAAGTCGTTCTTCGCGGAGTACTCGGCGGCGGCGATACCCGAACGGCGCCCGAAGACGTTGATGTCGAGCAGGGAGTTGGTGCCGAGGCGGTTGGCGCCGTGCACGGAGACACAGGCGACCTCGCCGGCGGCGTACAGGCCCGGCACGACGGTGGTGTTGTCGGCCAGCACCTCGCCCTCGACGTTGGTCGGGATGCCGCCCATGGCGTAGTGCGCGGTCGGCTGGATCGGGATCGGGTCCGTGTAGGGCTCGATGCCGAGGTAGGTGCGCGCGAACTCGGTGATGTCCGGGAGCTTGGCGTCCAGCTGCTCCGGCGGGAGGTGCGTGAGGTCGAGGTAGACGTGGTCGCCCTCGGGACCGCAGCCGCGGCCCTCACGGATCTCCGTGTAGATGGAGCGCGAGACGACGTCACGGGACGCGAGGTCCTTCATGACCGGCGCGTACTTCTCCATGAAGCGCTCGCCGTCCTTGTTGCGGAGGATGCCGCCCTCACCACGGGCGCCCTCCGTCAGCAGGATGCCCATGCGCCAGATGCCCGTCGGGTGGAACTGGAAGAACTCCATGTCCTCCAGCGGCAGGCCCCGGCGGTAGCAGGCGGCCTGGCCGTCACCGGTCAGGGTGTGCGCGTTCGACGTCACCTTGAAGAACTTGCCGGTGCCGCCCGAGGCGTAGATGACCGACTTCGCCTGGAAGACGTGGATCTCGCCGGTGGCCAGCTCGTAGGCGACGACGCCGGCGGACTTCTTGACGCCGTCCTCCTCGACGACCAGCTGGTCCAGGACGTAGAACTCGTTGAAGAACTCCACGCCCTCCTTGACGCAGTTCTGGTACAGCGTCTGGAGGATCATGTGGCCGGTGCGGTCGCCCGAGTAGCAGGCGCGACGGACCGGGGCCTCACCGTGGTTGCGGGAGTGACCGCCGAAGCGGCGCTGGTCGATCTTGCCCTCGGGCGTACGGCCGAACGGCAGGCCCATCTTCTCCAGGTCGAGAACGGCGTCGATGGCCTCCTTCGCGAGGATCTCGGCGGCGTCCTGGTCGACCAGGTAGTCGCCGCCCTTGATCGTGTCGAAGGTGTGCCACTCCCAGTTGTCCTCTTCCACGTTGGCCAGCGCGGCGGCCATGCCGCCCTGCGCGGCGCCCGTGTGGGAGCGGGTGGGGTAGAGCTTCGTCAGCACGGCGGTGCGGCTGCGCTTGGTCGACTCGATGGCCGCGCGCATGCCGGCGCCGCCGGCGCCGACGATGACGGTGTCGTACTTGTGGATCTGCATGGTTTCCTCTGGTCCCTCTGTCCCGGCGCCTAGCGGATGTTCGGGTCGAAGGTGAAGATCACCAGCGTGCCCAGCAGGACGGTGAACACCGTGGCGGTGTACAGGAGCATCTTCAGCCAGAAGCGGGTGTTGTCCCGTTCGGCGTAGTCGTTGATGACCGTACGGAGGCCGTTGGCGCCGTGCAGCATGGCGAGCCACAGCATCGCCAGGTCCCAGACCTGCCAGAACGGCGAGGCCCAGCGGCCGGCCACGAAGGCGAAGCCGATCTTGGAGACGCCGCCGTCCAGCACCAGCTGGATCAGCAGGTGCCCGATGACGAGGACGACCAGCACGATGCCCGACAGGCGCATGAAGAGCCAGGCGTACATCTCGAAGTTGGTACGCGAACCCTTGGGGGTCTTGCCCGTCCGCTTGCGCGGGGGCTCGATCACCGGTGCCGGGTGGTCGACGTCGTAGAGCGTCACGCCCTCGACGTCACTGATCGCGGACGAGGAAGAGGTCTCGGCGGACATGGGCCTCAGCTCCCGAAGACTTCGCGTACGGCGTGGCCGAGGACGGGGTACAGGGCCCCGACCATCAGCACGATCCAGATACCCATGACGGTCCAGAGCATCGTCTTCTGGTGGCGCGGGCCCTTGGCCCAGAAGTCCACGGCGACGATGCGCAGCCCGTTCAGAGCGTGGAAGAGGATGGCGGCCACCAGGCCGTACTCGAGCAGGGCCACGAGCGGGGTCTTGTAGGTGGCCACGACCTCGTCGTACGCCTCGGGGGAGACACGCACGAGGGCGGTGTCCAGGACGTGGACGAACAGGAAGAAGAAAATGAGGACACCGGTGACTCGATGAGCCACCCAGGACCACATGCCTTCCCGGCCGCGGTACAGCGTTCCAGCCGGCACGGAAAAACCCTCCGGGAGCGGGGATCGGGGTCGGCCGGCTTGACTGTCGGTCTGACCCGGCCGGGTACGGTCCACCGGCCCCGGCCATCGTAGCGACGCTTTGTCGGTTCCATGGCGGCGGGGCCTGAAGGTGTGATCAAAGTGGCAATCAAACCCGCACGTATGGGCTATCCGGGGCCCTGTCGCCGCAGGTCACAGCAGGGGGTCCGGCCGTCCCGCCGCCGTCACGAGCTCGATGATGCGCCCCCGGGCGAGTCGCCGTGTCTCCTCGGCGGTGAGCGCGCGCTCCTCGTCGGGGTCGTTGGTCAGCCGGGCGCGGATGGCGGCCAGTACCTGGTCCACGTGCTGGGAGGGCGGCACCCCGTCCATGCAGATGACGAACACGTGTCCGAAACTGTGCTCGTACGCGGCGTGCGCCGCCCGGAGCGCGAGGTGGGCCGCGCGGGGTGCCGCGTGGTGCAGGCAGGGGGCGGACTCGGCGGCGAGCGCCTCGGCGAGGTCGGTGGGGGAGAGGTCGTACCCCGCCTCGTCGGATGCCGCCACAGCCGGCGGCTGCCGCAGCACTCCAGGAGAGCGGCTTCGGCCAGCTCACCGGGCCAGGCGTTGAAGCGGGCGAGTCCGTCCGAGTGGGCACGGACGCGGCTGCTGGCCGAGACTGGTTCCGGAACCGGGACGCGGGCGGGGGCCCGCACCGGCGCCCGGGCCCCGGCCTCCTGCGGGACCTGCGCGCGGTCGTGGCTCTGGACGGAGTCGCGGCCCAGGAGTGGGCCGTGGCCCGGGAGGGGGTCGTGGCTCTGGACGGGACCGCGGCTCCGGAAGGGGTCTTGGCCCTGGCCGGGGACGGCCGCCCGCCCGGACCGGCGTCCTCGCTCCGGCAGGCCTGCGGGGGACTCGCTGGACCTGGACAGCAGAACTCCTCGGACGAAAGACATCTCCGGGCCTGAAGACGGGACGGAGTGCGGCGAGGTTGCGCGGGGGGAGAGAGTGAGGGCTGAGATGAATGTGCCGCAACGGTAGCGAGACCGTGCAGCGAGCGGCTGAAGCCCGCGCGAAGTTCACCCGGACGGGAGAGTTTCGGAACGCGTGATGGACGCGCTTTCAGGGCGAAACACCTCTTTTCGCCCGCCCGGCTCCGGCTGGTGTCAGACCCCCCTCCCAGGATTCACTTACCGGCGCCGACCCCCCATGATCATCGCCCCCCACGACCCGGAGGAACCTGACCGATGTCGCCCTCGCATCGAGCCACGTCACGCCCGCGCGGAGCCCTGGCTGTCTCTTCTACACATCTCTGAGCGGGCTGGC
>NZ_KL585394.1:298427-315228 GCF_000721935.1 Streptomyces sp. NRRL WC-3549 | reverse complement strand
GAGATGTGTATAAGAGACAGACCCTCACCGTCGTCCTGTGGCCCGACAGCTCCGGCTCCGGACCGCAGAGCGGCGCCGCCTCCTCGCGCACCACCCCCTCGCCGTCCCCGACGCGCAGCTATCCCCTCTCCGAGACGCCGCGCACCGTACCCGCGGTCCGCGAGCACACCCCCGCCCGGGGACCCGGCTGGAAGCCCGGGAAGAACAGCACGGTGGTCGCCGCCGACCACGAGCTGGCCGACGAGGCGCAGCTGCTGGCCAAGGAGCTGAAGATCAAGTACCGCGGCGAGACCCCGGCCCGGGCCGGTGACGTCGAGCTGGCGCTCGGTACCCCCGGCAAGGGCGGGGCGGAGTCGTACACCCTGAAGACCGCCGGCGACCGGGTCACCATCAGCGGGCCCGACCAGGCCGGTGTCTTCTACGGGACCCGGACGCTCGTGCAGTCGCTCGCCGCCGACAGCACCGTCCCCGAGGGCGTGGTCCAGGACGCCCCCGACCGGCCGCAGCGCGGGCTCAACCTCGACATCGCGCGCAAGCACTACAGCGCCTCCTGGATCGAGGACCGGCTGCGTGAGATGGCCGACCTCAAGCTCAACCAGCTCGGCCTGCACTTCTCCGACGACCAGGCCTTCCGGATCGAGTCCGACTCGCACCCGGAGGTGGTCTCCGAGGAGCACCTGACCAAGGCCGAGGTCCGCCGGATAGTCAGGCTCGCCCAGAGCCTCCACATCACGATCGTCGGCGAGATCGACTCGCCCGGACACCTGGGCGCGGTGCTGAAGGCCCACCCCGACCTGCAACTGCGCAACACCCAGGGCACCCCCCGGCAGGGGGCCATCGACATCTCCAAGCCCGAGGCGGCCGAGATCGTCGACGACCTGCTGAGCGAGTACGCCGAGCTGTTCCCCGGCCAGTGGTTCCACGTGGGCGCGGACGAGTACCAGGCGCTGACCGTCAGCGACCCGGCGGCCTCGTACCCGCAGCTCGCCGTCGCGGCCCGCAAGAAGTACGGGGACGGCGCCACCGTCCAGGACCTGACCGAGGGCTGGCTGAACGACCGGGCGGCCGTCGTGCGGAAGGCGGAGAAGATCCCCAAGGCGTGGAACGACGGCTTCTTCAGCGGCGGCGCGGTCACCGCGGAGAAGGGCATCGAGGTCGAGTACTGGACCGGCAAGGAGATCGGGGCACGGCCGCCCCAGGACTACCTCGCCGAGGGCCGCAAGGTGGTCAACCTCAACGACGAGTTCCTCTACTACGTGCTCGGCCAGCCCAACGACTTCGTCTACCCGACGGGCCGGCGGATCTACGAGCAGTGGACCCCGCTGGTGCTGCGCGGCACCGAACCGGTGCCCGAGCGCTACTCGAAGCAGATCCTGGGCGGCCGGTTCGCGGTCTGGGGCGACTTCCCGAACGCGCAGACCCAGGCGCAGGTGGCCGAAGGCATCAGGATGCCGCTCAACGCGCTCTCCCAGAAGCTGTGGGACCCGCGGAAACCCGCGTTGAGCTGGGCGCAGTTCCAGAAGCTCGCCGACGAGGTCGACGCGTCGCACTGAGCCCGGCGGTCCCCAACTTCGTGGACAGGACCACCGACGCGGGCTAAGTTCCGTGTGCCGCGCGTCCCGGGGAGGGGCGCGCGGTTCATGTGTGCGAACCGATCAGGGGGGTCCCTTCATGCTCTGCGCCACCTGCCACGAGAGACCGGCGACATCCGGCGCGGGGCGGTGTGCCCGCTGCGCCGCGCCGCACCCGTCGCCGGCGCAGGGGCTGATGCCCGGCGTCCCGGCCCCGGCGGCGGAGGGGCTGCACCGGCTGCGCTCGCCCCGGGGGCTGTCCACGGCCGTGGTCGCCCTGCTCGGGGTGGTCATCGTGAGCGACGTGTTCGCGGTGGCCACCGATCTGCGTCTTTGGCAGGCGTACGCCGACGCCGACGGCTCCGACTTCACCCTCCTGGAACCGCTGGAGCGGGCCGAGTCGCTGTTCGTGGGGGCGGCGGGCTTCCAGGCCCTGGCCTTGGTGGCCACGGCGGTGCTCTTCCTGATCTGGTTCCGCAGGGTGCGGCACAACGCCGAGGTGTTCGACGCGGGCGCGCAGCCCATGAAGCCCGGCTGGGCGATCGGTGCCTGGTTCGTGCCGATCGCCAACTGCTGGCTGCCGCGCCAGATCGCCAGTGGGATCTGGACGGCCAGTACCGTGCCGGACACCGAGGGGAATCGCCGCGGGGGCTCGCAGGCACTCCTGAACCTCTGGTGGGCGCTCTGGGTGTTCGGGCTCCTCTTCGGGCGGTTCGCCTCCAACCGGTACGAGAAGGCGGTGCTGTTCGACGACGTCACCGCCGGGCTCAGGCTGCTGGTCGTCTCCGACGCGCTCGACATCCTGGCGGCCGTCCTCGCCCTGCTCGTCGTCCGCCGGCTGACCGCGATGCAGGGGGAGCGCGCGGCCCTTCTCGCGCATCCCGGCCGGCAGGTCCCGGACCAGCCCGACCCACCGACGGTTTTCAGCCGTGACATGCCTCCACCCTCGACGGGTGCGGCGGGGCCCATGGCGCATTGAGGTCCCTGGCCGGGGGCGATGGTTCCGCGCGGATCGCCGCAGTGACGCTTTTGAGCCACTCGGCGCAGTACGCGGTAAGGGAAACGAGCCACCCGATGACCGAGGGGGAGACGTCGATGAGCCTGCTGGAGCTGATCACCCAGGCCGACGAGCGGGGCCTGGCGGCGAGCGGACTCGCCTGCCTGGAGCGGTGCCTGCCGCCCTCCGCGGACGGCACCGGCCCGGAACCGCTGCGCCCGCTCTGGGCGAGCTGCGGAACGGGCCGGGACTGGGGCTCCCGGCTCGCGGCCGTGGACGCGGCCCTGGAGGGCACGGCCCCGGCGGACGCGGGACCGGCGACGGCCGGCCGGATCCGGGAGATGGTCCGGGCGGCGCCCCGGGAGTTCGAGCAGGAACCGCTGCGTACCTGGGCCTCCGCCTGCTCGCTGCTCGCGCTGGACGTCCACCGGGCGTTCGATCCCCCGGCCCCGGACGACGGGGAACTGCTGGAGCGCTGCCGCGCGGGCGACGCCGCGCCGGGTGCCGGTCCGCTCGTCATGGGCGAACTCCACCGCCAGATCGCCGTCCTGGAGGTTCTCGCGGAGACCACCGGCTCGGCCGGCGGCGGCGCGGGTCTGCGCAGGGCGCTCGACCTGTCGACCGAGGGGCAGCGGGTGCTGCGCGCGGTGATGTCCCGCCGCGCCCGGGGGCGGGCCTGATCCGACACCGCACGCGGCCGGAGCGACCGGCGGTGCGGCCGGTGCCGAGATGCGGTGCGCGCGTGGTGGATGTGCCTGACACCGAGTACGGCCTCCGCAAGGGGCGCTGTTCACCGACCATGCGGATGCCGAAGTGGTCTCGGCCACGCCGAGCGGTGCCCTGCCACCGACTGTGACGAGCTGGACGAGGACACCGCGGACGCCTGGCCGGTCGTCCCGTCCGACGCGATCCGCTTCCGTTCCCGGTCGCCGACGCGTCGACGCCCGGTGGACGTTACGAGCGTCTGCCGGGTGAACCGGCCCGGTTTCCCACGTCTGTTCGTGGCGATGTCACCAGTTGGTGACGGCGTTGTCCTGGAGCGGCGACGCCGGTGTCCCTTCGGCTCCCGGCCCCGTCATAGTGAGTGAGCGGCCACCGGGAGCCGTCACGGCGTCGGTACCACGTACCTGTCAACAAGGGGAATTTCATGTTCAGTAACCGTCGCAAGGCCGTCCTCGTCTCCGCTGCCGTCATCAGCGGCGCGCTGCTGATGACCGCGTGCGAGGACGGGGACACGGACGCCGGCGCCGCACGGGACTCCTCCTCGGCCGCCGCTTCCGCCCCGGCGTCCGCTTCCGCTCCGGTCTCCTCCCCGGCTTCGGCGGACGGCGGCGAGAGCGGCGACAAGGGTTCCGGCACCACGGACGGGAAGACCGGGGGAACGG
The DNA here is from genome assembly GCF_000721935.1 of Streptomyces sp. NRRL WC-3549. GTDB lineage: Bacteria > Actinomycetota > Actinomycetes > Streptomycetales > Streptomycetaceae > Streptomyces. The sequence goes on along the minus strand of NZ_KL585394.1, from coordinate 311,275 downwards.
ACGGCTCCGGTGTCGACACGGGCAACGGCAAGCGGGAGCCGGTCGAGCAGAGCTGCGGCGCCAACGACATCACCTGGAGCACCAGGTCCGAGAGCCAGGCAGGCGGATACATCCTGCTCATGGCCAAGGCGAAGTCGGGGATCACCTGCTACCTGCCCGCCGCGCTTCCGACCGTGGCGTTCGGCTCCGACGGCACCGAGGCGGGCCCCGCGGAGCAGGCGGTGGGCCAGCAGGTCAAGCTGAGCGGGGGCACGACCGCGTATGCCGGGGTGAACCCGAAGACGACCAACACCGACGCGTACAAGGAACTGGACTCCATCATCGTCGGCGTCGGCAACGAGGACCCCAACCCGGTCTCCCTGGAGGTCGGCACCATCCGTGTCGACAAGCCGGTCGTCACCAACTGGCACACCGCCCCGGCGGACGCCGTCCCCTTCAGCTGAACGGGAAGCCGCGGCCGAACGGGAAGCCGCGGCCGGCAGCGCCCCGGGACGTAGCGGGGGACGGCGCGCGTCCGGCCTCCGGCGGACCTGCGACTGTGGCCCGTACCGTCCTGCCTCCGCACGCCCCGGTAGAGTCACGGGGTGGAGATTCCCCGCCTGCTCGACGGCCGGCTGAAGTTCCGGCACCTGATCCTCGTCGACGCCCTCTCGCGCCAGGGGACCGTGGTGGGTGCCGCGGCGGAGCTGCACGTGACACAGCCCGCGGCCACCCGGAGCCTGCACGAGCTGGAGGACATCCTCGGTGTACCGCTGTTCGAGCGCAGGCCCCGGGGCGTCACCGCCACGGTCTTCGGTGAGGCGTTCACCCAGCACGCGCGGGCCGTGCTCGCCCAGCTGACGCAGGCCGGGCGCCATGTGACGGAGCTCGCCGACGCCGACCGGGGGACAGTGGTCGTCGGCACGCACCTGGCCGGATCCAACGTGCTCCTGCCCCGGGCCATCGCCGGGATCAAGAAGGAGCGCCCGCATCTGACGGTGGTCGTGCGGGAGGCGTCGCCCGAGGCGCTGCTGCTGGAACTGGAGGCAGGGCGCGTCGACTTCGTCGTGGGCCGGCTGACCGCTCCCTCCGACGAGCGGATGGTGCGCCGCAAGCTCTACGACGAGTCGGTCGAACTGGTCGTCCGGGCCGGCCACGCCCTCGTCGGGCAGCCGCACGTCGAGCTGGCGGAGCTGGCGGACTTCCCGTGGATCCTGCCGGGCGCGGCGACCGCGCTGCGCCGGGAGATCGAGGAGTTCTTCAGCCGCAACGGCGTGGCCCTGCCGCTGAACCGGGTCGAGACCACCTCGTTCCTGACGGTCCGGCAGCTTCTGCTGGAGACAGACGTCGTGGCGGTGCTGCCCAGCCTGATCATCCGGGACGACCCCCGGCTCGTGGGGCTGCGTATACCGCTGGACCCGATCGGGCACAGCGTCGGGCTGACGACGTCGGCCGCCCGTACGCTGAGCCCTTCCGCCCAGGCCCTGATCAAGAGCCTGGAGGACATCGCCTGGGACATGGCGCCCCAGGGCGCCCGCGGAGAGCGCGACGGGGGTGTGCCCGGGGAGACGCCGGAGGACGTTCCCGGACACACCCCCGGGCACCGCGCGGATCAGTAGGCGGCGGCCCGGCCCTGAAGGCCGAGGAAGCGCTCGGCGTTGCCCCGGGTGATCAGCCGCCGGCTCGCGTCGTCGAGGAACCCGCTCCTGCGGACGACCTCACCGACCGGGCGTTCTCCCAGCGGATACGGGTAGTCGCTGCCCACCATCACCCGGTCCGCGCCCACCGTGTCGACCAGCAGCCGCAGCGCGCGGTCGTCGAAGACGACCGAGTCGACGTAGAAGCGGCCGAGGTAGTGCGAAGGGGGATGCTCCGACGTACCGATGACGTCGTTGCGCCCGTGCCACGCGTTCTCCATCCGGCCGAGCCAGAACGCGAACGAGCCGCCGCCGTGGGCGAAGCAGATCTTCAGGCTGTCGTCGATACGGTCGAACACGCCGCCCAGGATCAGGGCGAGGATCGACAGATGCGTCTCCGCGGGCATCGCGGTCAGCCACTGGGCCATCCACCGGTCGAGCCGTGGCGAACTGGCCATGTCCCATGGGTGTACGAACACCGGGACGTCCAGCGACGCGCAGTGCTGGAGGAACGTGACGACGCCCTCGCTGTCGAGGTCGAGGTCACCGACGTGGTTGCCTATCTCGACCCCCCGGTGGCCGTTGGCGACACTGCGTTCCAGCTCACGGCAGGCGGCGTCCGGGTCCTGCAACGGCACCTGGCAGAACGGGACGAGCCGGTCCGGTGCCGGGGCGACGATCTCCAGGGCCAGGTCGTTGAAGACACGGGCGACCTTCGCCGCCTCCCGGCCCCCGCTCCCGTAGCTGAAGAAGGCCGGGGTCGGGGAGACCACCTGGGTCTGGACACCGTCGGCGTCCATGTCCCGCAGACGGGTCTCCGCGTCCCAGCAGTCCGCCTGGATCCGGCGGAACTCCTTCGTCCCCATCATGATCATCGCGTCGGCCTCGGACTCGATCCGCAGCCACGGCGCGTCCGGCCCGATCTCGGCCGTCAGGTCCGGCCAGCCCCGGGGGACGTAATGGGTGTGGACGTCGATCATCCGGTCCACGGTCAGCCCTTCCCGGGGTGCAGCGCCCCGCACGCGGGGCAGACCCGGGCCTTCTCGTCCGCGTAGAACTCGCTGAAGACCGGCGGCAGATCCTCGACGATGTCCCGTACCTGGAGCTCGGTCTCGTGGATCAGCCGCGAGCAGTCGAGGCAGTACCACTGGAACCGCTCCAGGGTGCCCTCCTCACGGACCCGCTCGATGACCAGCCCGATCGACTCGGGGTCGGGCCGCTGCGGGGAGTGCGGGAGGTTGCCGGGGAGCAACCACGCCTGTCCCTCCTTGATGTGTACGGTCCGCGGCCCGTCCTCGGTCATGACGTTGACGTGCATATCGCCCCTGACCTGGTAGAACCACTCCTCGTACGGGTCGAGGTGGTAGTCCGTCCGCTGGTTGGGACCGCCGACGATCTGGACGATGAAGTCCTTGCCCAGGGACATGGTCCGGTTGTTCACCGGCGGCTTGAGCAGGTGCTCGTGCTCGGTGATCCATCCCTGGAAATCGATGACCTGCGGGATGTCGGTCATGAGACCACCTCCGTGCTGTGCGATGTGTGGGACTGGTTGCTCCGCCTGGTCCGCGGCAGATGGGCGATGGCCTGGATCTCGATCAGCAGGTGCGGGTGCGGCAGCTGGTGGACCGCCACGGTCGTCCGCGTCGGGCCGCCTTCGTCGAAGAACTCGCCGTAGACCTCGTTGTATCCGCCGAAGTCGTTCATGGACACCAGGTACGCGGTGACCTGGGCGATGTCGGAGAGCTCCGCGCCCAGCTCGGCGAGCATGCCGCGGATGTTCTCGATCACCGCCCGCGTCTGCGCCCGGATGTCCAGGTTCGTCGTGCCCATCGCGTCGACCTCGACACCCACGAAGGTGTTGTCGGGCCGGCGCGAACTCGTCCCCGAGACGAAGACCAGGTCGCCGACGACCTTCACGTGCGGGAACCGGCCGCGCGGGACGGCCCGCCCCTCCATGACGTGTGCCCCGCTCATCGGACCCCCCTCACCGAAACGGCGCCGATGCCCGCGACGTCGCAGCTGGTGACGCCCGCCGTCAGCGGCACGGCCGCGGTCGCCGCACCGGCGAGCACCGCCTGTCCGGCCCGCAACGGGATGTTCCGGCGGCGGCACATGTCCAGCAGCGCGTGCAGCGCGCGCACCGGGTCGCCGAGGATGGCGGCGGTCGAACCGGTCACCACCGTCGTCCCGGCGAGCAGCCGCACCGCCCGGTTGGACACGCTCTCCACCGGACGCCAGGGCCCGATCACGTACGCGGCGGCCGAGGTGTTGTCGGCGACGACGTCGCCGTAGGTGAAGCGGAAGTCCTGGTATCGCGAATCGATGATCTCCAGGGCCGGGGCGACCGCGTCGACACAGGACTCGATGTCCGTCGCCGGGTCGTCCGGGTCCACGTCCCGGCAGAGCCGGTAGGCGACCTCGGGCTCCACCTTCGGGTGGATGAAACGGGAGAGGTCCAGGTCACCGCCGTCCGGGACCCGCATGGCGTCGGTGAGCCGTCCGACGATCACGTCGGACACCCCCATCTGCGCCATCTTCGCCTTGCTGGTGAAGCCCAGCTTGACGCCGGTCGGCCGCTCGCCGCGCGCCGCGCGCCGGGCCAGGAGCGCGGCCTGGATCGCGTACGCGTCGTCGATGCCGAACTCGTGGGTGTCGGCGAGGCTCGGGGTCTCGGTCCGGGACGTCTGCGCGGTGTCGAGCCGCTCGGCCAGGGTGTCGATGGTGTCGGCCGGAATCATGCGGCGCTCCCGTGCGTGAGGGCCCCGCGCCGCGCGGCCAGGTCGAGTGCGATGTCCACGATCATGTCCTCCTGACCGCCGACCATCTGACGTCGGCCGGCCTCCAGCAGAATGTCCCTGGTGTCCACCCCGTAGCGCCGCGCCGCCCGTTCGGCGTGCAGCAGGAAGCTGGAGTAGACACCGGCGTATCCGAGCGTCAGCGTCTCGCGGTCCACCTGTACCGGCCGCTCGCGCAGCGGCCGGACGATGTCGTCGGCGGCGTCCTGGAGCGCGAACAGGTCGCAGCCGTGCTCCCAGCCCATCAGGTCCGCGACGGCGACGAACGGTTCGGCCGGGCAGTTGCCCGCCCCGGCGCCCTGCCCCGCCAGCGCCACGTCGACGCGGTACGCGCCGTGCTCGACGGCCGTCACGCTGTTGGCGACCGACAGCGAGAGGTTCTCGTGGGCGTGGATGCCGATCTCGGTGGTCTCGTCCAGCACCCGGCGGTAGGCGTCGATCCGTTCCGCGACGTCCCGCATGGTCAGGCGGCCCCCGGAGTCGGTGACGTACACGCAGTGGGCGCCGTAGGACTCCATGAGAGCGGCCTGCGCGGCCAGGCCCTCGGGGGAGTTGAGGTGGCTCATCATCAGGAAGCCCGACACGTCCATGCCGTGCTCCCGGGCCCAGGCGATGTGCTGGGCGCCGACGTCCGCCTCGGTGCAGTGGGTGGCGACCCGGACGCTGCGCACGCCCAGGTCGTACGCCCGGCGCAGGTGCTCGATGGTGCCGATGCCGGGCAGCAGCAGCGTCGTCAGCTTCGCGTGTTCGACCACGTCCGCGGCGGCCTCGATCCACTCCTCGTCGGTGTGGGCGCCGAAGCCGTAGTTGGCACTCGACCCGCCGAGGCCGTCGCCGTGCGCGACCTCGATGGCCGCGACGCCCGCCCTGTCCAGGGCGGAGACGATGTCACGTACCTGGCCGACGGTGTACATGTGCCCCATGGCATGCATGCCGTCCCGCAGGGTGACGTCCTGTACGTAGAGCTTCATGCGTTCACCCATCCTCGGAGTGCGGCGATCTTCTCGGCGGTCCGGACCGCGGCGGAGGTCATGATGTCGAGGTTTCCGGCGTAGTCGGGCAGGTAGTGCCCCGCGCCCTGCACCTCCAGGAACACCGAGACCCTGACCCCGGTGACCCGTCGGCCGAGGGCCGGGACCATGGCGTCCTCGACCGGGTCGAACTGCACGTCCTGCTTGAGCCGGTAGCCCGGGACGTACTCCTGGACGGCGCCGGTCATCTCCCGTACGGAGGCGGCGATCCGCTCCCTCGTCCCGGCGTCCACGGCGCCCTCGACGAGGCAGTACACGGTGTCGCGCATGACGATGGGCGGATCGGCCGGGTTGAGCACGATGATCGCCTTGCCCACCGAGGCGCCGCCGACGACGCGGATGGCCTCGCCGGTCGTCTCGGTGAACTCGTCGATGTTGGCTCGGGTGCCGGGACCGGCCGACCGGGAGGAGATGGACGCGACGATCTCGGCGTACGCGACCGGGGCGACCCGGGAGACCGCGGCGACGACGGGGATGGTGGCCTGGCCCCCGCACGTCACCATGTTGACGTCCGGTGCGTCCAGGTGGTCGTCCAGATTGACCGACGGCACCACGAACGGCCCGAGGGCCGCCGGGGTCAGGTCGACCATCAGTTTCCCGTGCTGCCGGGCGATCTCCGCGTTGGGCCCGTGCGCCTTGGCGGAGGTGGCGTCGAAGACCACCTTGATGTCCGCGAACCCGGGCATCCCGACGAGGCCCTCGACGCCCTGGTGGGTGGTGGCCACCCCCAGCCGCCCGGCGCGGGCGAGCCCGTCCGAGGCCGGATCGATGCCCACCATGGCGCCCATGCGCAGGGTCTTCGACAGCCGCATGACCTTGATCATGAGATCGGTCCCGATGTTGCCGGACCCGATGACGGCGACCGGAACGGCGCCGATGGCCGGTGTGCTCACTTGGTTCCCTCCTCGATGACTGCCTCGACCTCGCCCAGCCCGTCCAACTCCAGCCGGAACCGCCCCGGTCCGCCGACCGGCACCATCGGCCCGAGCGCACCGGACATCACGACGTCACCGGCCCGCAGCGGCTGTTCGCGCCGGACCATTTCGCGCGCCAGCCAGGCAACGGCGACGACCGGCGAACCGAGGCAGGCGTGGCCCGCGCCGAAGGAGACCGGCTCGCCGTCCCGGTGGAGTGCCATACCGACCCGGGAGAGGTCCCGGGCGTCGAGCGTGTACGGGGTGGTCCCGAGGACGACCGCGCCGCTGGAGGCGTTGTCCGCCACGGTGTCGGTGATGGCCAGGTCCCAGTCCGTGATCCGGGAGTCGACGATCTCGACGGCGGGTACCACGAACTCGGTGGCCCGCAGGACGTCCGCGACACCGGCGCCCGGCAGGTCGAGGTCGCGCCCGAGTACGAAGGCGATCTCGCCCTCCGCCCGGGGCTGGATGAACGCGCCGAGCGGCAGCGGCTCGCCGTGGGCGTACGTCATGTCGTCGAAGAGCACGCCGAAGTCGGGCTGGTACACCCCGAACTGCTGCTGCACGACGGGGGCGGTGAGGCCGATCTTGGCACCCACCCGGCGAGCCCCGGACGCGACCCTGGCGGCGGCGAGGCGGCGCTGGACCTCATAGGCGGCGTCGATGTCCCTCTCGCCCAGGTACTGCCGGACCGGTGCACAGGGGGTGCGGGTGGCCGCGGCGGTGGTGAGCAGCGCGGTGGCGGCGTCGATCTGCGCGCCGGTGGCGGTGTTCTCGTCGGTGTCCGGGGGTGGAGTCACAGCTGTACGCACACATTCGTCGGCTCGGTGTAGAAGTGCAGGGAGGACTCGCCGCCCTCGCGGCCGATGCCGGAGAGCCCGACTCCGCCGAAGGGCGAGCGCAGATCGCGCAGGAACCAGGTGTTGACCCAGGCCATGCCCACGTTCATCGACTGCGCCACACGGTGCCCGCGGCGCAGGTCGTTGGTCCACACCGAGGCCGCGAGGCCGTAGTCGGTGTCGTTGGCCAGGGCGATCGCCTCGGCCTCGGTGTCGAAGGGGATGAGCGCGGCCACCGGGCCGAAGATCTCCTCGCGTACGACCCGGTCGGCGTTGGTCAGCCCGGTCCACAGCGTCGGTTCGATCCACGAACCGCCGTCCAGGTCCTCGCCCAGCCGGGGGATCCCGCCGCCGGTGAGCACCTCGGCGCCGGCCTGTTCGGCCAGTTCGAAGTAGCGGAGGACCTTGTCCCGGTGGGCCTGGGAGATCAGCGGGCCCGTGGTGGTCGCCTCGTCCAGCGGACGCCCCAGCCGCAGGTCACGGGCCCGCTCGACGAGCCCGCCCGCGATCTCGTCGAACACGGAGCGCTGCACGTACACCCGCTCGGTGCACAGGCAGACCTGGCCGGTGTTGGTGAACACCGACCTGCTGAGTCCGGTCAGTGCCTCGTCGACGTCGACGTCGTCGAAGACGACGGCGGCGTTCTTGCCGCCGAGTTCGAACGACACCGGGCGGACCCGGGGCGCGACCGTCTTCATGACGTGCGAGCCGGTCGCCGAGGACCCGGTGAAGGTCACACCGTCGATCCCGGGGTGGGAGGTCACGTACTCGCCGGCGGACCCGCCGCCGAACCCGTGGACGACGTTGTACACACCGGCCGGCAGGCCGACTTCGGCCAGGACCTCGGCCAGCAGGGTGGCCGTACCCGGCGTCTCCTCGCTGGGCTTCACGACCACGGCGTTGCCGCAGGCGAGGGCGGGTGCGATCTTCCAGGTCAGCAGGAGGAGCGGCAGGTTCCACGGCACGATGACCGCGACGACGCCGAGCGGCTTGCGGACCGCGTAGTTGAGGGCCTGCCTGCCGCCCGCGAGGTCGGTGAGGAACGACTCCTGACCGGCGGCGGCAACCACGTCCGCGAAGGTGCGGAAGTTGGCGACGGCCCGGGCCACATCGAGTTCCCGCGCCTGCGTGACCGGCTTGCCGGTGTCGGCGATCTCCGCGGCGACGAACTCCTCGAAGCGTTCCTCGATGCGGTCCGCGGCGCGGCGCAGCAGCGCGGCCCTCTCGCGTACCGCCGTGTTCGCCCAGCCGTCGTGCAGGGCCCGCCGCGCCGCCGCCACGGCGCGGTCCACGAGGGGGCCGTCGGCCTCGTGGATGCGAGCGTGAACCGACCCGGTGGCCGGGTCCACCTTGCCGAAGCTGCGGCGCTCGTCCGGTTCGACGAACTCTCCGTCGACGAAATTGCGGATCCACCGCCCAGTATCTGCCGTCATGCCCCCACCCTGAGAGGTGAAGCTATGTCGAACAAATGAACTTTTCGTGTGCTGGCATACCGGGATTGCTATATCCGGCCCGCGGTGGACCGGCGGGGGCGGGGTCGAGGGGGTCGCTTCCGCGTGTTCCGCGTGACCGGGCGGCATGCCGGGTGGGGGGTCGCCCTCACCGGAGGGCGACGCGGTATACCCGTTCGGGTATGCCAGACCTCCGAGTCGGCATTTGTGCGTCATGTCTCACGCGGTGAGTATCCACCGTTAACGCGTGATGCGCGCCAGCCGCCGTAGTGGCTTCGCCGAACGACAGACCGCGAGCCACCCAAGCGATAGGTCACCCCATGAGTAATCCGTCTCCAGAAGAAAAAGCGGGCGGTGCCGCACCCACTCCGGGAAGAACGGCGGTCGCGACGCTGGCCGGCACCACGCTGGAGTGGTACGACTTCTTCCTCTACGGCACAGCCGCCGCCCTCATCTTCGACAAGCAGTTCTTTCCCTCGTTGAGCCCGACGGCGGGAACACTGGCGGCCTTCAGCACGCTTGCCGTCGGTTTCGTCGCCCGGCCGCTCGGCGGTCTGGTATTCGGTCACTTCGGTGACCGCATCGGGCGAAAAGCGACGCTGGTGGTCTCCCTCGTCATGATGGGAATCGGATCCACCCTCATCGGCGCCATTCCGAACTACGACTCGATCGGCTTCTGGGCTCCGGTCCTGCTGGTCCTCCTGCGCATCGTCCAGGGCATCGGCCTCGGCGGTGAGGGCGCGGGCGCGACACTGATGTCGATGGAGCACGCCCCGGAGGGCAAACGGAACCTCTACGCGGGGTTCCCCCAGATGGGGACCCCGGCGGGGCTGGTCCTGGCCAACATCATCTTCCTCGTCACCAACGTGCTCATGGGCGACGGTTCGTTCACCTCATGGGGCTGGCGCATACCCTTCCTGCTGAGCTTCGTCCTCGTCGCGGTGGGCCTGGTGATCCGGCTCCGCGTCACCGAGTCCCCCTCCTTCAACCGTGTCCTCGAACAGGACGGCGTCGTCACGTTCCCGCTCGCGGAATCCTTCAAGGTCGGCTTCCCCCGCCTCGGACTGACGCTGCTCGCGGTCGTCGCGAATTCCGCCGTCGCCTACGTGTTCATGGTGTTCGCCCTGTCCTACGGCACCAAGAACCTCGGCTACGACAGGCAGTTCCTCATTCTCAGCGTGACCGCGGCCGCCGCCCTGTGGTTCGCGACCATTCCGGTGTGGACGAAGATCGCCGACCGGCACGGCCGGCGGGCGATGTTCATCGGCGGTTCCGCCGCGATCCTGGCGTGGTGCGCCGTCTTCTTCCCGCTGTACGACACCGGCAACGACGTCCTCGCCGTCGTGGCACTCGCCGGAATGGGTCTCATCATCCCGGTGACGCACTGCGTCCAGGGCGGAATCATCGCCGACACCTTCCCCGCCCATGTGCGGTATTCGGGCTCCTCGCTGATCCTCCAGACCGGCGCCATCCTGGGGGGCGGCCTCGCCCCGATGATCTCCACCGTGCTGCTGGGGGACGGCGGTTCCTCGGCCGGTGTGACGTGGTACCTCGTCACGATGTGCGCCATCAGCCTCTTCGGAGCGATCGCACTGTTCCGCGTGGTGCCCGATGGGCCCGCCGACCAGGCCGAGCCCCCCGTCAAGGCCGTCTCCCAGGTCTGACCCGGTGCCGCCCGGCCGCCCGGGGCGAGCGCTCGCACGGTACGCGCCCCGGCGGCCGGCCACCGTCCCCGCACCCATCCCGCGTACGGTTCGTCCCGGGCCCCGCGCGGCGTCCCGGTTCCGCCGGCCCGCCCTCCCGCGAGGGCCGGGCGGTCCGATTACGGAGGTAACGCATGAACGGCTCGGCGATGGTCCGGACCGGCCCCATCCGCTACGCCACCGCGGAGCGCTTCGCGCGCCCCCGCCCGGTGGCGGCCCAGGACACACGCCCGTCGAGCGGCGAGATCTGCCCGCAGCTGCCCTCCCGGCTCGACGCGGTGATGGGCCCGCCCCTGGACAGCCGACCCCAGGGCGAGGACTGCCTGAACCTCTCGGTCACCACACCGGCCCGGGACGCCCGGGCCCGGCCGGTCATGGCGTGGTTCCACGGCGGCGGGTTCAGCAGCGGCGCGGGGATCAGGGACTGGTACGACGGCGCAGCGCTGGCCGCCCAGGGCGACGTCGTGGTCGTCGCGGTCAACTACCGCCTCGGAGCGCTCGGTTACCTCTGCCTCGACGGAGTCGGCGAGGGCAATCTCGGCCTGTACGACCAGCTCGAAGCGCTCCACTGGGTGAGTGCGAACATCGCCGGGTACGGCGGCGACCCGGGCAACGTCACGGTCTTCGGACAGTCCGCCGGCGGCCTCTCCATCCGGATGCTGATGGAGATGCCCGAGGCCCGGGGCCTCTTCCACCGTGCGGTTCTCCAGAGCGCTCCGCTCGCGATCACCGCCCGCCCCCGCCCGGAAGCCCTCGCCCTCGGCCGGACCTTCGCCGGTTTCCTCGCGGACGACCCGCGCACCGCCGGGCTCCCCGCGATCCTGGAGGCCCAGCGGAGGACGGCGGTGGCCCATCAGGAACGGACCGGCAGCACCTTGGAACCGCCGTTCAACCCGGTCGAGGTATCCGGCCCCTTCGACGCGAACGTACGCGGCCTGGACGTCATGTACGGCTGGAACGCCGACGACATGACCGCGTTCCCCGGTGAGGGCGACGACGCCCAGGAGCTGACCCGCCGGACGTACGCGGAACCGCTCGGCGTGCTCGGCGCCCGGCTGGTGCGGGCCGGGGCGCGGGTCCACACCTACCGTCTCGACTGGCGTCCCGCCGGATCGGCCTTCGGCGCCACCCACTGCGTCGAACTGCCGCTGCTCCTGGGCACCCGGGACGCCTGGAGCGGTTCGCCGATGCTCGGGAACACCGCGTGGGAGGACGTCGAGGCGCTCGGCCGGACCCTGCGTACCGTCTGGTCCGACTTCGCCCGCACCGGCACGCCCGGCCCCGCCGCCGCGCCCCTCTGCCTGCGGCCGGGGCCCTGACGTCGGTGTCGGGGTGAGCCTTATGGACGCATGACGATCTTTCCCACGTGCTTCCTGCGGGCCAGTTCCTCCTGCGCCCGAGCGGCCTGGTCCAGGGGGAACGTCGCGGCGACGACGGGCTGGACCTCGGCCTTACGGGCCATGTCCATGAGGAGGCCGAAGTGCGTGGGCGTGTGCATCGCGGAGCCGATCACCTGCGCGTTGTGCAGGTAGAGACGGCGCACGTCGAAGGTGACGTCGTAGCCGCCGAGCGCCCCGGCGACGACCCACCGGCCGCCTTCGCGCAACAGCGGCAGCCCCGCGCCGACGAGGTCCCCGGCGACGACGTCGAGTGCGACGTCGATGCCGTCGGGGGCGGCGGAGCGGGCCTGCTCGGCGACGTCCCCCGCCCGGTCGAGGACTTCGTGCGCGCCCGCCTCGCGCACCGCGTCGATCTTGGACCCGCTGCTGACGGCGAGCACCCGCGCACCGCGCGCACGGGCGATCTGCACCAGCGCCAGGCCGACACCGCCGGACGCCCCCGAGACCAGGGCGGTCTCCCCGGCACGCAGCCGGCCCCGCTCGATCATGCCCACGGCCGTGCCGTAGGCGGTCGGCAGCGTGGCCAGCTGATCGTCCGTGAGGGGGGAGCCGGTCACGTCGTGCGCCCGCTCCGCCCGTGCGGTCACGTACTCGGCGTACCCGCCGTCGCGTTCGCTCCCCATCAGGCCCACCGGATGCGCGTCCGGCCCCTCGGTGTCGTAGATCGCGGGGTCGACGACCACGCGGCGGCCGACGAGGCCCTTGTCCACGCCGGCACCGACCGCCACGACGCGGCCGGCCACGTCGGCGCCCTGGATGCGCGGGAAGCCGATCGGCCCTCGCCAGCCCGACAGCGCCTCCGGGTCCCCGGGCCGGCCGTAGGCGCCCTCCCGGGTCCACAGGTCGGTGTTGTTCAGCGCCACCGCGGCGACCTGGACCAGCACCTCTCCCGCCTGCGGTGCCGGCACGGCCACCTCGGTCGGTTCGAGGACCTCCGGCCCCCCGTGCTCCGCGATCCGCACCGCGCGCATGGTCTCGGACACGCCCTTCATGGTCGACCCTCTCCTCGGTACACTGATCGGTGAATGTCTTCGACCGTACACCGATCAGTGAAGAGGTGCCCGATGCGGGAAGCGCGGCCCATGTCGCCGGCAGG
>NZ_KL585394.1:279575-298193 GCF_000721935.1 Streptomyces sp. NRRL WC-3549 | reverse complement strand
TGTCTCTTATACACATCCGAGGAACTGTTCTACGCCCGTGGCATCACCGCGGTCGGCGTGGACCTGATCGCCGAGCACTCGGGCGTGACCAAGCGGACCCTGTACAACCAGTTCGGTTCCAAGGACCACCTCGTGGCGGCCTACCTCGACGGACGTGATCAGCGCTGGCGGTCACTCGTCCTCGCCGCCGTCGGCGCCTGCGACGATCCCGTCGAGGCCGTCACCGCCCCCTTCGACGCCCTGCGGACCTGGAGCGGGAGCAACACCCGCGGATGTGCGTTCATCAACGCGCTGGCCGAACTCCCGGACCCCTCGCACCCCGCGCACCGCATCGCCACGAACCAGAAGCTCTGGCTGCTGAACCTCTTCGAGGAACTCGCCACCACGGCGGGCTGCCCGGACCCCGCCCTCCTCGCCACCCGGCTTCTCACGCTGCACGAAGGGGCCCTCGCCACGCAGCCCCTCCCGCTCGACACCCTCTCCGGAAGCACCGAGCTGGCCCGGTCCCTGGTCCGAGCCGCCCCACCGGCCCCCCGTTGACCCGGCTGGACACCGGCACCTCGTCCTCTTCCTCCGGCGCCGCTGAGGGCCGCTTCCCGCGTGAACGGGGCTCCAGGCGTTCCTGTCCGTCCCTGGGCGCTGTCAGCCACGCGCTGGTCGTGCGATGCGCCCAGGCCGTCCGTGTCGGGGCGGGCTGTTCACGCACGCGCGGACGTCAACCGCTGCTGTGCGTACGAGCGCAGGTCTCGAACGGCGGTTTCGCCCTTGTGGGGTTCGAGTGACTCCCCGAGGGTGCCGCGCACCAGGTCGAGGCACCGTGAAGCACCTGTCCCCAGGGCGGTGTCCAGCGCTGTTCGGGTATCCGACACGGCTGCGTCGACGTCACGCTCGGCGAGCGCGGCGTGGGCACGATACGTGAGCATGATGGCGCGGGTTCTGACCCGTTCGGGGGCCAGCAGGCCCAGGCCCTCGTCCAGCGCGACGGTGGCTCGCCGTGGGTCTTCCAGGTCCAGCCAGCAGCGGCCCGCATCAACTGCGAGGTCGGCGGATGACATCCAGGACACCCACGGGGGTGCGGATTGTGCATCGCCACGCTCCAGTTGGTGTTCGGCGTCGTTGAGTGCGCGGGCGGTGCCCACATCGTCCTGGAGGACCGCGAGGGCGCGAGCCCGGCGTACATCCAGCAGGGAGCGGGCTGTCGCGTGGCGGGTTCGGGTACGGGCAAGGGCGAGGATCTCGACCGCCTCACCGGGGTGGCCGAGCCAAGTGGCGGAGTACGCGAGGTCGGAAAGGACTCCGGCTCCGAGATCGCGGTCGTCGGTGCTGTGGGCTGAGTGCAGGGCGGTGCGCCAGTGGCGTTGCGCCGAGGCGTGGCGGCCTTGGTCGAAGTGGAGCCAGGCGGCGCTCTGGGCCGCCTGAGCCAGAACGGTAAGCAGGCGGCGGCCGGTGGGTTCGTCGTAGCGGGCTGAGCCGAGCAGGTTGATCGTGACGCGCATGGCCGCTGTGAGGAGGTCGGCACATTCCTGAGGGGATGTGTTCGCCAGGCCGGGGAGACGTTCGACGCTGCTCTCCAGCCAGGTGAGCAGGCTTTCGTCGACACGGCGCCCAGCCAGAGCCCCGGCCAGACGTTCGGGTTCGACGCGAGCCCATTCGGTTGCCATTCCGACTAAGGATCCGGCGGCGAGAACGAGGAAGGTACGGCGGTCAGGCTGGTCGAGTTCCACCAATAACTCCGTGTGGGCGGCGTGGGCGCCGGCCAGGCTGAAGGGGAACGGGCGATCGTAGGCGGGGAGCCACCACGGCCATGCCACGGTCCGCAATCGAGCGGTATCGATGCCCAGAACGTCGGCCAGCAGCTCTTGATAGAGGTCGCTGGGAGCGCCTACCCGTCTGTGCTCCCACCGGTAGATGCGACTGCGGTCGGCAGCGATGCGAAGACCGCGACGTTGCGCGGCCAGGTTCAGGTGGTGGGCGAGTTTTTCCATGCTCCACCCGCGTTGCCGGCGCACGTAGGTCAGGGGATGGCGTACTGCTTCCGTCTTCATGCACACCCCCCAACTCTGGTGTCTGTACGGCACCGTAGCGACCCGCTTCGCAGAGCGGGCCCACATCGGGGATACAGACTCCAATGGGGTGTGCGGCCCACCGTGGAGGCAGCTCGGGGAGGTTCCGGGCATCTGTCGACGGCCTGCCGACATCGGCGCTTCTGCGCGATGTGCCGGGCCGCCACTCTTCCGGGAGGCGCGCATGAAACACGTACTCGTCACTGGAGGTGCGGGCTTCATCGGCTCGCACTTCGTCAAGCGGATCATCCAGACCGAGGACGTCGCCCGTGTGACCGTCCTTGACGCCCTTACCTACGCCGGTCACATCGAGAACCTGGGCATGGCGTTCCTGTCCGACAAACTACGGTTCGTCCACGGCGACATCCGTGACGTAGCTGTTGTCGACAGCCTGATGGCGTCCGGTACCACAGCAGTGGTGCATTTCGCGGCCGAGTCCCACGTCGACCGCTCCTACAACGCGGCCGACGCGTTCTTGTCCACGAATGTTCTCGGCACCCGGGTGCTCGTGGATGCCGCACACCGCCACGGCGTCGACAAGTTCGTCCACGTCTCGACCGACGAGGTTTACGGCCCGCTGCTGGAGGGGGCCGCGACCGAGGATTCGCCCTTGCGTCCCTCGGTCCCGTACGCGGTGTCGAAGGCGGCCGCAGATCTGGTAGCCCTGGGTGCCTACCAGACGCTTGGGCTCCCGCTGTGTGCGACTCGTAGCAGCAACAACTACGGGCCCTATCAGTACCCCGAAAAGGTCATCCCGCTCTTCGTGACCCGACTCTTGCGAGGAGTACCCGTCACGCTCCACGACCGGGGGCAGCACGTACGTAACTGGCTGCATGTAGAAGACAACTGCGCCGGGATCGAAGCAGTGCTGCGTGATGGGGAGCCGGGCGAGGTCTACAACCTCGGTGGAGGTACTGACCTGTCCACCAAGGAGCTGACCGGCCACCTGCTGAACATCTGCGGCGCGACGTGGGACGCGGTCACGTACATCCCCGACCGACCGTCGAACGACGCCCGCTACTCGATCGACTGGTCCAAGGCCCGCGACCAGCTCGGTTACCGGCCTGCCCACCGCTTGGAGGATGGGTGAGACGGCCGACCTGAAGCGCATCGCCATGAACGGGGTAACCACATGAACCTGACCACCCCCGACGCCCGGCGCAACGCGTCCCCGTACCTCTACGGACGAGAAGCAGCGTCTGTCGCCCGAGTCCTGGAGGCCGGCCAGTACGGACACACTGACCTCACCGTCGAATTCGAGAGGCGGATCGCCGCGTACCTCGGCGTACCCGACGTGGTGGCCGTCAGTTCCGGTACCGCGGCTCTGCACAGTGCCCTGCTGGCCACAGGCATCGGCCTTGGCGACGAGGTGATCGTGCCGTCCATGACATTCTGCGCCACTGTGCAGGCCATCCGGGCTGTAGGAGCTGCCCCGCGGTTCATCGACGTAGACCCGGCGACGTTGTGCGTCACCCCGCAACTCGTCATGGACGCAGTCACTGATGACACGGCCGCCGTGCTGCCGGTGCTCTTCGGCGGCCGGGCCGTCCACCTCAGCTCCATTCGCGAGGATCTGGCTGAGCGGGGCATCGTGGTCATCGAGGACGCTGCCCATGCCTTCGGCTCTCACTGCGGACCCAAACACGTCGGCGCCGACGACACGGCCCTGACGTGCTTTTCCTTCGGGCCGGTCAAGAATCTTACCTGTGGCCAAGGCGGGGCCGTCATCCCCCGTACGCCCGAGGAGGCCGCCGCTGTCCGCCGACTTCGCATGCTGGGCGTTACGCAGTCCCAGAGCGAGCGCGCTGAGACCACCAGCTACCAGGTGGAATGCTTCGGCTTGCGGTACCAGCTCTCGTCCATCAACGCCGCCATCGGACTGGCGCAGTTCGACCATTTCGACGCCACCGTGCGCTCCCGGCGGCATCTGTGGCGCACCTACAGCGATGCCCTGGACGCGCTGGAGGGGGTGACGCTCGTCGACGTCGGCCTCGGCCACACGGTGCCGCACCTGTGTCAGGTACGCGTGCCGCACCGGGACCACGTATTCGCCCACCTACGGGCGAGGAACATCGGAGTCGGCGTTCACTACCCGCCCAACCACCTTCAGCCCGCCTTCGCACGCTGGAAGCGTGACCTGCCCGCCACCGAACGGGCCAGCCGGGAAATCCTGAGCCTGCCCTTCCACCAGCACCTCACCGAGGCAGATGTCCACCGAGTGGTGACCGCCCTCGGACAGGCTCTCAAGGCCACGGGCGGATCATGATGTCGAATCTGCTCGTTGTGTGTCTGGGGAACTACTGCCGTAGCCCCTTCGCTCAGCTTGCTCTCGCTCGACGGGGTGGACCACGTATGGCCGTTCGCTCAGCCGGGCTGATCGGCAAGTGGCAGGACCAGCCGGCTCATTCCGCCATGATCAACGCCGCCGGGCGGCTGGGCTATGACCTCACCGCCCACCGTGCTCAGCAGACCAGCCTGGACATGTTGGATTGGGCGGACACGGTACTCGCCATGGACGCCTCCGTTCTCGCCACCCTCCGGGCCGTCTACGGTCCGGAGAACGAGAACAAACTGCGCCTCTACCTGCCCGGCCGGGACGTGCCCGACCCGATGGGCCAGGACGATGCTGCGTTCCATGAGTGCGCTGTGCTCATCGAAGCCGGCACCGCCCTCCATACCGGTGGACGGATCACGTAGCCCTTGCGGGTCGCGCTGTTACTGGGACGCTGCGGACAGGATCACGTCCACGAGCCTTTCTGCAGCGTCCGGGCGCCCATGTGCCCTGGCTGCCGCGGCCATCGTGGCCCGGCGCGCCGGATCGTCGAGGAGCGGGCCGACCGCCTCGCGCAGGTGGCCGCCGGAGACCTCGCCGAGGAGGGCGACCGCTGCCCCGGACTCCTCCAGGTGGCGGGCGTTGTGGGCCTGTTCGTTCCCGGCCGCCGTGGCGAGCGGGATGAATACGGCGGGCTTGCCGAGGGCGGTCAGCTCGGCCAGGGTGCCCGCACCGCTGCGGGAGATCACGAGATCGGCCAAGGCCAAGACGTCCGGCAGCTCCGGTCCGACGAACGGAGTGAGGTGGTACCGGGCGACAAGGGAGGCCGGAAGTCCCGCCGCGCGCGCGGACAGCGCCTCCTGGTGGGCCGGGCCGCACTGGTGCACCACGTTGGCGCGCTCCAGGAGCCACGGCAGTTCGCCGCCGACCACGTCGTTGATCTGCTGTGAGCCCTGCGCTCCGCCGGTGACGTATACGGTCGGCAGCCGCCGGTCGAAGCTGTGGAGGCCGAGCGCGGTCGCGGCCTTGTCCGGGTGGCCGGTCAGGACCTCAGGTCGTACGGGGTTGCCGGTGACCACCGCCACCGACCGCACGCTCTCCGGCAGAAGCGGCAGGGTCGACTCCGAGGACACGGCGATCCGCGCGGCGGAGCCGGCGAGCTTACGGTTGGCGAGGCCGAGGCGGACGGTCTGTTCGTGCACGACCAGCGGGACCCGGCACATCCGCGCGGCGAGCCCGGTCGGCACGGCTACGTAACCGCCCGTGGCGAGGACGACGTGCGGCCGGAAGGCGGAGACCGCGCTGCGCGCCTGGGCGGCCCCGAGCGGCACACGTGCCATGTCCCGGACGTTGGCGGGCGACACCATCTTCAGCGGGTTCGCGTGACGCCGGACCTTACCCGTGGCCACGGTGGTGAACGGGATGCCCTCTGCGCTCGTGACCTGGGCCTCCAGGCCCCCCGCCGTGCCGATCCACAGGACGTCGAGGGTGCGGCCGGAAGCGGCCAGCCGTGCCTGCAGGGTACGGATCGCGGTGAGAGCGGGGTAGGTGTGGCCGCCGGTTCCGCCTCCCGTCACGATCAGGCGGAAGACAGGCGTCGGCTGAGGCGCGGTGTTCACGCTGGGCACTCTAGTGGCTGCTGTCCGGTGATCGTTCGCCATGGTTCTGGGCGTCGGAGACGCCTGGGTCGCGCTGGTGGACAGGCTCTCCGCGTCGGCGGCCTCTGGTGCCGAACGGCAGTGCCAGGAGCTTGTCCTGAGGTCACGAGGTGACTGAGCGCAGACAGGTCAGGTGAGCTCCGGAAAGCGCTGGTCACTGGGGTGTCCAACGTTCAAGAACGCGTACACCCGGAGGAATTCCCTGACGCGTTGGTCACGGACAGGCCGGCTGATCCACAAAGCGCCTGGCCAAGCGACCAGGTGTTGGAACGACGACCGGGGCCGCCACCCCTGGCCGGGATGGCCGCTAGAAAGCCCCCTGACCAGGCATTTTAGTGCCGATGGTGGAGGCTCTAGGCTACTGGTTAGATCGGCCTCCATCTGGGTGTTTCTGCCTGTTCCTGACTGCTGTTGGCCACGCGTTGGCCACGGCGTCAGCCCTTCAAGCCGGCCCCTGAGGGCTGTCGCGCCAAGGAGCTCATACGGGCAGAGCGTGTAGGTCACCTCGGGCGCCAGTCGCGTACACGACGCCGTCGCTGATCGTGGGGAACCCTTGACGGTCTGGACTCAAAAGGAGGTCATAGGATCGGATCTTTCGACCTGTCAGCAGGTTCCACCTGACCAGCTTCGCGGCGCGGTCGGCTGTGAACAGAGTGCCACCCTCAACAGCCGGTCGGTTGAGGAGGCGGCCGTCGGTCTTCTTCTCCCAGAGCACGGTTCCAGTATTAGTGTCCAGAGCCACAAGCCGGTTTTCCATGTCACCGAAGAGCAGCACCTCGTCGGTGGCGACTGGAGTCGATGCTAGGAGCGCTTTGGTATCGAACCACCAGAGCGGCCGTCCGTTCTCAGGGTTCACCGCCACGATTCGCTGACACGAGAGAGATTTCTCCGGCTGCAAGGCCATGTAAATTCCGTTGTCCGTGGCAGCCCAATCCGGAGATAGAGGGGCATCGGCCTGGTAAGACCAGGCCACCCTCCCGTCGGTGACAGCCACCATGCGATCTCCGCTAAAACTCGCTGCCGCGCCGGTAATTGGGGGTACCGCAGCCGTGAACAGTGCACATTTGGCAGCCGTCTGCGGTGGGGAAGTGGCGGTAAGTCCGTCTGTGGTAACCGACCAGAGGAGCCTAAGCGTCGACGGGACAAAGGCGTGCAGCGTGCCGTCCTGAGCAGTTGCGTACAGCACGTCCTGCGAAACGCCTAGCAACCCGTCGCGGATTGCGACTGGGTGTGACGCTCGGTGCTTCCCGGTCCGAAGGTCATTCATTTGCAAGTAACTGCCCTTGCCGGGAAAGTATGCCGCGCCCCCATATAGGGCAGGGTTACCTGGGTACCACATCTTGATCAGGGGCAACCGCTGTCGGGATTCGAGGTCGATCGCATGCAGCTTGTATGGCTCGTGCACCACAAGCACGCCGGCGGACAGGATGGGCTGGCGAGCAGGTCCGAGGGCTGCTGGGGCTTTCCAAGGCTCAGGCTTACGCTGCGCTCGGGAACCGGCAGACGTGCGAGTCCGGCTGCCCGTACGGTCTGGTAGCGAGGCCCGCGGCTTTTGTTGTTTTCGCACTTTGGCGAGCGCGATGTCGTACTGCATTTCGCCGCCCATGCGAGGGGTTTGAGCGGCCCCCTCCCGGTGGAGACGCTCGCAGGTATATCGGTAGAGTTCCTGGAGGGTGACTACACCGTCGCCGTTGAGATCGGCAGCGCCGGTGGAAATACCTTCGATGAGCACCCCGGTGAAGAGAGATGGTGCAGGTGTCTCGGCGTCGTAATGCTCCCCTTCCCAGGCTCTCTGTGACCTTGTACCAGCGGTGATGACGACACGGCCCTGCCCGGCCAGGGCCTCCTCGAATCGTGCTGATTCCTCGCCCTTAGCCCCTGAGAGGAAGAGGCCGCTGTAGCAGCAGTCGAGGATCACGACGATGCTTCGAGCACGGCAATCGTCTATGACCTCGTGGATGAATGTCGCAGAGATCGTTGTATAGGTGGGTCGGTCAGGATCCGTCTGGCGGATGGCAAAGTAAAGCTTGTCGTTGCGACTTACGATCCCGTGACCAGAGAGGTATAGGAGACGTACGTCGTCGCCCCAAGCGTTGAGGAAGAACTCTCCGATTGCCCGTTCCAACGCGGCGCGGTCGGCATCAATGAGTGTCTGTACCTCAAATGCGCCGATTTTTGGGTCACGCAGCAAGGTGGCGAGGCGAGTGCAGTCCACCTCGGGTGAACGTAGCGCTGGTAGTTCTGGGTGATCGTATGTCCCTGTACCGATGAGCAGAGCCCCGCGGTTTCCGTTGCCGATCGGCTGAGCGGTCATAGTGTCAGGACTGCTCGGCGGAGCGCTCTTCGGAGTGGCCATCGCCTGGAACCTCGCGGTGAGCGAGGAAAATATCGATCAAACGAGTCCGCTCGGCAGCCGAGGCATCAGTCAAATCGATCACATGGCCTTCCAACTCCACCTTGATGCCGCGCACAGGTCGGTTCTTCAACCATGTGTTGGCGAGCAGGAGAACCTGACGCAGAGTAAGGGAAGCGGCCGTAACGACAAGCGATCCAGGAACGAGCAGCTCGCTGCTCTTTGCCCCTTTCGAGATCTGATCCGTAGAGTGCCCGGCTCGTACGTCCAGTACGTCCAACTCCTGGATTGAGCGTCGCAGCTGGCCTCCAAGGCGCAGCAGCTCGTCATCGTCTGTGTCGGCAAGCCCCAGAAGTTCCAGTCGTACGGTCTGCTGCATCGTCCCACCCCGGTGTCTGCGCTCTCGTCGCGTGAAAGTTTAGGGAGGGAACTGGTTGGGTTGAGATGAAAGCTAGATGCTGGCCTCGATTGATCACTTACCAGCCGAGTTGCATCTGAATTGGAATGCCGTTCGTGATCTCGGTCTGGGCGGTTGGCGTGACCTCTACCGGAACTCCCAGCTGTGCGGCGATGGGGGTGTACAGGTCGGTGGTGATCTCCGGTGTTCTCAAGGAGATCAGGAGGGCGTAACTGACAGGCAGGCCGATCCTGTCCTTGCGTTTATTTGCCTTCCACCAGCCGCCGACAGGGTAGACCGCGAGCATGCCGCAGTCGGCGAGTTCGGCTGCCGATCCGCGCCAGATGTCCGCGTGCAGCGAGCCGAGGTTGCGGGCCCGGGGGCCGACCAGCCACTTGCTGTTGGACTCGAACGCCTTGGGGTTGCCAAGGCCGTCGCCTTCGTGTTCGGCCTGTTCGGCCAGTCGCCTCTGGAAGGAGTCGCTGGATTCGGTGGAGCCCTTGATGGCGAAGCGTAGGCCGTGGGATGCGTAGCTGTAGCGGCCGAGCATGCCGCGTCGGCCGGGGTTGGGCTCGATCATGTAGGCGAGCGTCACGCGCAGGTCGACGGTGGTCTCGGCCAGGTCGCGCAGTTGCTCCAGGGGCCAGGGCAGCTCGTGCAACTTGAGTTCGGCCAGGCGAACCTGACCGCCCTTGACCTTGTACGGCACCAGAGTGTTCTGGATGATCATCGTGACGGCGTTCGAGGCGCTGCTGCGGATGCGTTCGGCGGTGGGCATGCCCCATCCGTACCGGCGGATTACCTGTCGCATCATGTCGCCCTTGCCGAGATTGGGGGCGCCGGTCTTCTTAAACAGGCCCTTCTCCATGGCAGGGGTCCACTGGGCTTCGTGCACGAGAAGGGCGCGAACAGTCTCTGGCCGCAGCCCGGGGTAGGTACTCATCGCCGTGGCGGCGAGCGCAGCCGCCTGGGCCGTGGCAGCGCTCGTGGCGTTCGTCCAGGTCAGCTGACGCGCCGGGTCGTGGTGGGTGGTCGCCACGCTTACCAGATCGTGTGGGTCCAGGATGCTGTCGTCGGGGGCGACAAGCATGTTGCCGCCCTCCAGAACGATGTCAGGCTTGGCGATGGAGCCGTTGGTCAGCGCCACCGATGTCCGGCTGAAGGGGGACAGGGAACCGGGGGCGGCCAGCGGACGGAATCCGCTGAACAGGGCAGAATCGGGGACGGCATCCATATGCGTGCACGCCCCGACGGTGAGTACGTTGTGCGCTTGGGAGGGTTCCTCGATGCGCGACAGGTCGCACAGAACCAGCGGATCCAGAGTGCCGTCGTCGCGGCGCATCTGGTGGGGGACAGGACCGCGGATGTTGCCGGCGCTCACGATGATCAGGCGTGACGCTTCAGGATCGGGCGCTCCGATCAACTCGATCCGGTCATCCCGGACGGTGACGGCCGTGCCTGCCGCCAGGGCGTCCAGGGTGGCCGACCACAGGGTCGCGGTGCCGTCTACGCCGTTCTCCCCTTCCCCGGACTGCCGGGTGACGGCCATCGAGAAGACCCGCCCGGACGGTGCGGGGCTCCCGTTGCCGATCTCAGCGGTCGCGACCGCGTTCGCGGTGGTCTCCGCACAAGTGCGCGGGGACGCGTGGGGTGTGTGAGCGTCGTTGAGGATCTTCACGGACTCAAGGCCGTGACCGAGGACGACGGGACCTTGTGATTCAAGGGCTGCGGCGAAGTCCCCGAAAAGGGCGAGGCCGGCCATTTGCGTGCCGTGCCCGATGCGGTCGGCCGGCGTGCTGCCAGGAAGCACGCTGTAGGCGCGCTCGTGCAACGCGGGCTTGAGCAGGGCGTGCTCCTGAGCTATCCCCGTGTCCAGGATGCATACCGCCGGGGCTTCTGGGGCGGCCGGTTCGATGCGCGCGGCGAGATCCTTGACGAGGTCGACGCGGAATTCGCGGTCGACGGCGTAGAGGCCCTCGGCGAAGGTAGGGCTACGGATCTCGGTAGGGCAGGCGTTCGTGGCCAACAGGAACGCCAGCTCGTTGCCGGTCGTCGCGACGTGGGCCACCAGATGTTCCCCGACATGGATAGCCCGCTCACTGACCCGCCAGCGACGCTCTTCGGCCAGCGCACGCAAACTGTCAACCGCCGTCGGCGAGATCCGCGGATCGAACCACAACTCCCACCACCGCTCATCGTCCAGCGGCGGCATTCCCTGCCGCTCCTGCCAGAGGTGCTCCAGCAGAGCCCGCTGGATCTGTTCCATATTGGCCACCAGCACGGCCTGTTTAGGGTTGCCGCCAGGAGTGTTGTCCGTGAAGTCGGCGATCCGCTGGCTGAACGAGGCGATTTTGTCGAAGGGGATCCAGACCAGTGCATCCTGCCGAGTGTTCTCGGTCTGCGGGTGGCTGCTCATGAGCGTCAGACCGGATGCGTCCAGACGATCCAAACTCAGAGAGTGATCGCGAGCGGCCTCGATACGCACCGCGAAACCGTCAGGCTGACGGTTCTCGGGCGTCTGCTGCACGAGCTGGGTTGCCTCACGGCGGGCCGTCTCCAGCCCGTCCACCAACGCGTCTGCGTGCCTCTGCCGGTTCGTGTGCTGAACCAGGTTCGGACCGCTCCCGCCGGGAGCCTCGGAGCGCGGCGTGAGGGTAGCGGCCTCCCAGGGCACGATCAGGTGCGGACTGAGCCGTGCGGAAGGGTCGGGCTCAGGCATGGCGGGAGGTGTGCCGCTCATTCAGGGCTTCCAGCAGCAGCTGCTCATCCACCACGTCCCGGTCAGCCAGGATGGCTCGTTTGGCCGCTGCTTCCGCCGCTTTGACCAGCTCGGCGTGACTTAGGCCCGACGCACGTTCTGTCACGAGATCCCACCGTAGTGTGCTTGTGTCCATTCCGGCTAGGCGTCGCTGCAGCACCTGTACAGCTTCCTCCCCGGTGGGAGGGCCGTAGGTGGCGATCATGTCGAAGCGGCGGAACAGAGCCTGGTCCAGAAGCTGGTGGTGGTTGGTGCCGGCCACCACGAGACTCTCGGAGGGTGCCTCATCCAGGAACAGCAGAAATGAGTTCAGGATCCTGCGGGCTTCGCCGACGTCGTTGCCTGCTGCCCGTTCGGCTCCCAGAGCGTCGAATTCATCGAACAGGTAGACCGCTCGGGTCTGGGCCACGGCGTCGAAGACCAGACGCAGCTTGGCCGCGGTCTCGCCCATGAACCGGCTGATCAGGCCATCCAGGCGAATGGTGAACAGGGGCAGTTTCAGCTCTCCTGCCAGTGCCGCTGCCGTCATGCTCTTGCCCGTTCCGGGAGGCCCGGACAGCAGGATGCGGTGCACCGGGGTAAAGCCGAAGCGCTCAAGCCGTGCACGCTGTCGCTGTTCGTGGAGCACGCGATCCAGCGAAGCGCGCAGTCCGGCGTCCAGGGTCATGTCGTCGAGCTGGGTATCCGGGTAGCCTGCCGTCAGGAGACTGGTCAGCTCACCACGAGGCTGCACCACCGGGGTAGCGGCACGTCGGGTGCCCGGCTTCCCCTGCCGCTGTTGGGCAGCCTCGACCAGCTCACGCAGCTCTACAGCGAACTTTCCCTGTCCCTGACGGGCGGATTTCGCCGCGACTTGCAGGGCGACGCTGTAGAAGAGGTCGTCGTTGGCTTCGGAGTGTGCCCGGACGAGGGCTTTCAGGTGGTCGGCGTTCGCTGCCATACGCCTGTCACCCTTCCCGTACGGACTGCCTGTAGTAGACGTGTACCCAATCCAGTGGGCACCCGCGCCTGCATCGTACGGCCCTCGGCGTCCGCTTGCCTGGACGAGAGGTAGATGCGACAGCCATTGGCAATGGCTTGGCCATTGGCAATGGCTTGGCGCCTTGCGGCCTACGCAGTGCAACGCTGTCATCTGCGAAGGTCAGGCGGTCGCCTGCAATCCGTACTGTGATGCGCTGCGAGCGGCGCCGGATCGTGTGATCGCTGACTGCGTTGGCCACGCGTTGGCCATGTGCCAGCCACTTTGGCCCACATACGGCCTGGTCAGAGCGCTTAGTGACGAGGACGACCGGGGCCGCCACCCCCCACAGGAGAGGCCCCGGTCGTCTTCCACGAGGCCGCGCCGCGACCCCGTACTCAACTCAGCGCCATCGGTGCGTTTTCTGTCACACCGCTCAGCGTCAGGAGACAGTTGCGGGTTGTACAAGTCATGGACGAGGCGCCGTCCGACCACGTAGCGTGCTGAGTCACGCAGAGTGGCGTGGCAGTGATGACCAGCTGCGATTCGGATCAGCAGGGCGGGTTGAGGGAGTGCTGGGGGACGACGCGGAGCTGACCGCCGCGGTGCTCGCGGCACAGGACGGGGACGAGGACGCCTTCCGTACTGTGTACCGCGCTGTGCACCCGCGGCTGTTGGGGTACATACGGACGCTGGTGGGTGAACCGGACGCCGAGGACGTGGCCTCCGAGTCGTGGCTCCAGATAGCGCGTGACCTCGGACGGTTCAGCGGGGACGCCGACCGGTTCCGCGGCTGGGCCGCCCGGATCGCGCGCAACCGCTCGCTCGACCACATACGGATGCGGGGCAGGCGCCCCGCGATCGGCGGGGACGAGAGCGAGCTGACGGCGCGGCCGGCCGAGTCCGACACGGCGGACGAGGCGCTGGAGGCGCTGGCCACCGGCCGCACCCTGGACCTCATCGCCCAGCTCCCGAGGGACCAGGCCGAGGCCGTCGTGCTGCGGGTGGTGGTCGGGCTCGACGCGAAGAGCGCGGCCCGGACCCTGGGCAAGCGCCCCGGCGCGGTCCGCACGGCCGCGCACCGCGGTCTGAAGCGGCTGGCGGAGCTGGTCGGCCCGGACAACGGCCCGGACAACGACACCGGCAACGGCCTGGACGAAGAGATTCCGGCGGGCGGCGCGGGGCTCGGCGCCGTACCCGCGCAGCGCCTCGCGCGAGGCGGCGCGGTGGCGCCCGCCGGTGTGACGCATTCGCGTGCGTGGACGCAGAAGGACATGTGATGGCCGACGAGCAGGACGACTGGCTTGACGCGGACGCGGCGGAGGCTTTCCTCCGCGGCGACCGGGCCGAACCCGGCGGCGCTCACGACCGGACGGCGGCCCGGCGGCTGGACGCCGCACTGCGCGCGGTGCGCACCCCCCGTCCGCCCGCCGGTGAACTCCCCGGCGAGGAGGCCGTGCTGGCCGCGTTCCGGGAGGCGTCCGGGGCGGCGGCCGGGAAGCGGGCAGACCCCACGCGTGCCACCGGGCCCGCCGGACGGCAGGACACCCTGCACACCGTGCGGATCGGGCCCGGGCGTACGACACCCTCGCGGCGCCTGCGCTGGACCCGCCCGGTGCGGTACGGCCTGGCCGTCTCGCTCGCGGGCTGCGCGCTCGGCGGGGTGGCGGTCGCGGGGGGTACGGGCATGCTGCCCGCCCCGTTCGGCGGCCAGGGCGCCCCCGTACCGGCCTCGTCCGTCTCGACGACGGCCCCGCCGAGGGAACTGGGAGCCGAACTGCCCGACACCGACCCGTCGGCCCGGCCCTCGGGCCCGGCCGGTACGGCCTCGCCGCCCGCCACCCCGGGCGCCCCGGAGGGAGCGGACCCGCAGGACGGGGGAGCGCCGGACGGCGACCCGGCGGGCGGTGGCGGTACCCGGGGCGACGGCGACGCGGACCCGGGACACGGCTCGCCGGACGGGACGGCCGAGCCGGACGGACGGGAGGAGACCGGCGGTTCCACCGGTGCCACCGACCCCTCCTCCGGCGCGTCCGGGGGCGACTCCCCCGCCGAGGCCTACAAGAAGTCGCTCCAGGTCTGCCGGAGCTACCGCGACGACTCCCTGGGCGGCGAGGAGCGGCGCCGCCTCGTCGAACTCGCCCGCGGTGAGCGGAACGTGAAGCGTTTCTGCGCCCGCCTTCTGGACCGCCTCGGCGGCGGAGGCGCGAGCGGTGACGACGAGGGCCCCGGCGGCCGGCCCGGCGGCCCGGACGGGGACGACGGCAAGAGGTCGCTGCCCTCGGTCGTCTTCCACACCGTGCGCCCGGCGGAGGGCCGGGTGCCGCCCTCCGACGAGCCGTCCGCGCCCGTGGTGGCGGTGCGCTGACCGGGTCCGGCCCTCCGGCGCGCACCTTGGTCCTGTGGCCGCCGTGCGCCGGCCAGGGGGCGCCCTCCGGTGCGTCCACCGGTTGCCGGAAGCAGGCGCCGACCGGTGGGGGTGTCCCGCAGGACGTGGCCGGGACGCGCTGGTGCCACCCCGCTGACCTGCGCTTATGCCTGTCCCGGGCGAGGGGCGTAACGTTTTTCGGGGCTCCGGCGCAGTACAGAGTGCCGACTGGTCATCGGCAGCGCGACGAGCCGGGGTTCCCCCCGTACCTTCGGCTCAGCGCACCCGGCGCGGGCGGGACACGTTCCCCCGGTCCCGTCCGCGCCCCTTTTCCGCTCGTGTGCGCTCCCGTCGGCCCGTCGCCGCTACCGGTAGACGACGACCTTGTCGCCGTCCTTCACCTGGGCGTAGAGCGAGGCGATTTTCGCCTCGTCCCGGACGTTCACACAGCCGTGCGAGGCGCCGCTGTAGCCGCGGGCCGCGAAGTCCGAGGAGTAGTGCACCGCCTGGCCGCCGCTGAAGAACATGGCGTACGGCATGGGTGAGTCGTAGAGCGTCGAGACGTGGTGGCGGGACTTCCAGTACACCGAGAAGGTGCCCTCGCGGGTGGGCGTGTACTCCGAGCCGAAGCGGACGTCCATCGTCGAGACCACCCGGCCGTCGATCATCCACGCCAGGGTCCGGCTGTTCTTGCTGATGCACAGCACCCGGCCCTTCATGCAGCGCGGGTCCGGCTTCGCCACCTCCCGCTCGGTCGGCGGCCGCAGTTCGCCGGGGGTCGGCTCGCGGGTCATCCCCAGCAGCCGCTCCCAGGTCACCGTGTCCGTCCTGCCCGTGCGGGCCAGGCCGCGCTTGCCCTGGAAGGAGCGTACGGACGCCTCCGTGGCGGTGCCGTAGTAGCCGGTGGGGCTGCGGTCGAAGTGGCCGACCTGGCGCAGCCGCGCCTGGAGTTCGCGCACCCGGTCGCTGCTGTCGCCGGTCCTCATCAGCGTCTCGGGCTCCGGCGCGGCCGGCGCGTCCGGCGTCCGGGAGGGGGCCGCGGAGGAGGCGGAGGGCGAGGCGGTGGGCGGCGGCGCGGACGGTGAGGGGGAGGCGCTCGTGGGGGTGCCGCCCGGCTTCGCGTCGTCTGCGGGGCGCGCCGACGCGGCGGGCGGCTCCACCGGAGCCGGGGTCCCCGCCGCCCCCGCGGGCTCCACCCGGCAGCCCGCGGTCAGCGCTGTGAGAGCGAGCGCGCCGACGGCCGCGACCGCCGCCGCGCGCCTCCCGCCGCCCCGTCCGCCCGTACGCATCGGTCCCATGCCACGCCCCCTCGGTTCACCGTTCCGTGCCGCTGTCCCATGAGACGGGATTCCCACCCCGACCGGTTGCCGAATCCCCCGCATGATGTGCGACCGGGACGGTGGTGATGGTTCAAGCTGTGAGCAAGGTCCCAGCGGACGGACCGCACCGGTGGGACAGCCGCCGCTAGAGTCCCTCGCTAGAGTCCGGGCAAGGTCGTTACCGCTTAGTAGGTGAAACGGGAGGCACAGCACATGACGCGTGAGTCCGAATCGGGACTGCCCATCGAGCCGGTGTACGGGCCGGACGCCCTCGACGGCTGGCGGGCCGAGGAGAAGCTGGGGGAGCCGGGTGCGTACCCCTTCACGCGCGGTGTCTACCCCACGATGTACACGGGCCGGCCCTGGACGATGCGGCAGTACGCCGGGTTCGGCACCGCCACCGAGTCCAACGCGCGATACAAGCAGTTGATCGCCAACGGCACCGCGGGCCTCTCCGTCGCGTTCGACCTGCCGACCCAGATGGGACACGACTCGGACGCGCCGATCGCCGCCGGCGAGGTGGGCAAGGTCGGCGTCGCGATCGACTCGATCGACGACATGCGCGTCCTGTTCGGCGGGATCCCGCTGGACAAGGTCTCCACCTCGATGACCATCAACGCGCCCGCCGCCCTCCTGCTGCTGCTCTACCAACTGGTCGGCGAGGAGCAGGGCGTCCCGGCGGACAAGCTGACCGGCACCATCCAGAACGACGTGCTCAAGGAGTACATCGCCCGCGGCACCTACATCTTCCCGCCGAAGCCCTCGCTCCGGCTGATCGCCGACATCTTCAAGTACTGCAAGGCCGAGATCCCGAAGTGGAACACCATCTCGATCTCCGGCTACCACATGGCGGAGGCCGGTGCCTCGCCCGCGCAGGAGATCGCGTTCACCCTGGCCGACGGCATCGAGTACGTCCGTACCGCCGTCGCCGCCGGCATGGACGTGGACGACTTCGCACCCCGGCTCTCCTTCTTCTTCGTCGCCCGTACGACGATCCTGGAGGAGGTCGCCAAGTTTCGTGCCGCGCGCCGGATCTGGGCGAAGGTGATGCGCGAGGAGTTCGGCGCGAAGAACCCGAAGTCGCTGATGCTGCGCTTCCACACCCAGACCGCGGGCGTCCAGCTCACCGCCCAGCAGCCCGAGGTCAACCTCGTCCGCGTCGCGGTCCAGGGCCTGGGCGCGGTCCTCGGCGGCACGCAGTCGCTGCACACCAACTCCTTCGACGAGGCCATCGCGCTGCCCACCGACAAGTCGGCCCGCCTGGCCCTGCGCACCCAGCAGGTCCTGGCCTACGAGACGGACGTGACCGCGACGGTGGACCCCTTCGCGGGTTCGTACGTGGTCGAGAAGATGACCGACGACGTCGAGGCCGCCGCCCTCGAACTGATGCACAAGATCGAGGAGATGGGCGGCGCGGTCAACGCGATCGAGCGCGGCTTCCAGAAGAACGAGATCGAGCGCAGCGCCTACCGCATCGCACAGGAGACGGACAGCGGCGAGCGCGTCGTCGTCGGCGTCAACCGCTTCCGCCTCGACGAGGAGGAGCCGTACGAACCGCTGCGCGTCGACCCGGCGATCGAGGCCCAGCAGGCCGACCGGCTGGCGAAGCTGCGGGCCGAGCGCGACCAGGGCGCGGTGGACGCGGCGCTGGACCAGCTGCGGAAGGCGGCCGAGGGCACGGACAACGTCCTCTACCCGATGAAGGACGCGCTCCGGGCCCGGGCGACGGTCGGCGAGGTCTGCAACGCGCTGCGGGAGGTCTGGGGGGCGTACGTCCCGACGGACGCGTTCTGAGCCGCCCCGCCACCCGGGCGGGCTCGCGGACGGTGGTCCCCGACAGGTGGACGCCGGGGGCGGGACGGCCGTGATGCGGACGGTGTGGACACGGTGTCGTACCCGCGTGCGACACTCCGTCCATGCTGGGTGTGACCGATCTTCCGACCTACCTCGCCGGCCTGGTGCTCATCATCCTGCTGCCGGGGCCGAACTCGCTGTACGTGCTGTCCGTCGCCGCCCGGCGCGGGGTGCGGACCGGGTACGTGGCCGCGGCCGGGGTGTGGACCGGGGACACGGTGCTGATGACGCTGTCCGCGCTGGGGGCCGCCTCGCTGCTCCAGACCACGCCGTTGCTGTTCGCCGTGGTCAAGTACGCGGGCGCGGGCTACCTGACCTGGCTGGCGATAGGGATGCTGCGGGCCGCCGTGTCGATGTGGCGTGAGCGGCACCGACGGGTGGCCGAGCTGACGGAGGGCGACGGGACGGGCGGTGTACCGGGCGCGGAGCCGGGGGAGCGGGAGCGCCCCTACCGGCGGGCGCTGGTGGTCAGCCTGTTCAACCCGAAGGCCATCCTCTTCCTGATTTCCTTCTTCGTGCAGTTCGTCGACCCCGGGTACGCCTATCCCGCGCTCTCCTTCCTGCTGCTCGGCACGCTGCTGCAGATCGGCAGCTTCCTGTACCTCTCGACGCTGATCT
>NZ_KL585394.1:276951-279338 GCF_000721935.1 Streptomyces sp. NRRL WC-3549 | reverse complement strand
TGCCAGCCCGCTCAGAGATGTGTATAAGAGACAGCTGTTCCTCGGGTTCGCGGTCAAGCTCTCGCTGGCCAGCGCCTAGGAGGCCGCCATGCCTGACCTCAGCCAAGCCGCAGCCATGTTTGCCAGCTGAGCCCCCAGGAGCCTGCGAAGGTGACCCCGTTCTCTGCCCTGGCCGACCCTCCCATGGAGAGGCAGAGGAAGCGTCTGCCCTTCGCCGTGACGGTTTCCGTCGGCACTGATGCCGGTTGGTCCAGTAAGTTCAGTTCCTTCACACAGGGATGCCGGACAGCTTGGACAGGCGCAGAAGCTCAGGGTTGCTGCGGCGGTGCAGGGACGACAGAACCCGGAAGACCTCCCGCGCCATGGGGTGGATGCGGGCCATCTGGGGGGCGGCCTTCCACGCATCCGACAGGGACTCCAGAGCCCCGTCACGGTCACCCACGTCCAGCCGTGCCCTGGCCATGTTCATCCTGGACGGAGCCACACGAGTAGCGGGCAAGCCCTCCAGGGCCGCGTCAAGGTCTTCTGCCACCCTCAGAGCCTCACGAGGACGCCCCAGGTCCAGCCGAGTAGCCAGAACGTGTGTGGTCGTGTTCTGCGGGCCGAAGATCATGCTGTGACGGTTCCAATCCCTCTGGAACCACTCGGAGGCTTCCCAGGCTGACTTGATGTGCCGTTCCGCCTCCTTCTTTCCTTCCTTCTTGTCCTTGAAGCGTCCGGCCAAGGTCATTCCCCGCAGGTTCAGGAGTCCGACCGCAAAGGCCCTCTCCTGCCCTGACAGGCTGGCCTGTGCCTGGCTGATGGCCCGGTCTACGACCATGAGGCCGCCTTCGAAGTCCCCGCCGTTCAGGTAGGCCCCTGCCCTATCCCTGGCAGCAATCGCCATGCCCAAAGGGTTGGTCTTCTGCTCGACGGCCCACCTCTGGCGAGTCACGGCCAGTTCCGCCATGTCCATCCACCTGTGCCGGGCGGCCAGCCAATAGACGCTGCTGTAGACCTCTGACAGGGCCATCCAGCTGTCCACTGTGTTGGCAGCGTGGGCATACGTCGTGGCGTCCTGCAGAAGGCCGGGCAGCATCGCTAGGAGCCGATCCACCTCCGCCTTGTCCCGGAACTTCCCGGCAGCCTCCACAGAGGCCCTGAGAGCGTCCTCCTGGACCTCTTGGCGTCCTGGTAGGTCGTAGTCACGGACGGCTGAACGGAGAGCCGACAGGCGCTCTTCTCCGTCCTGGGCCACGGACGCTTTACCCAGTACCTCCGCCATGCTCAGCCCCATGGGCTTACCCAGGTCGGCAGCAACGGCCGGGGTCAGGGTTCGGTCCCCTACTTCGATCTTGGAGAGCAGGGAAACGCTGACGTTGGCAAGCCTCGCTAGCTGGCTCTGAGTGAGTCCACGTTCCTTCCGGAGCGCAGCAAGGTTCGCGCCCGGTGCCAGTTCGGCGGTCTTGCCCATGTGATCAGCCCTACCCAGGAAGACGGTCGCTGGAGCCATCGTCGCAAGCCTTACGGGTAACCGCAGTAGGTTCCTTCACTCGCCACCGCTTGGAGTGTGCGGAGAACTGTGCAACTCGTGTGCAAGTTCCCTCCGTCTCCCCGCCGTTGACTAGGTGCAGTCACCAGCGAAAGGCGGAGGGCATGAGACAGGGAACCGTGTGTGAGCCCGGTACGGCCGTGTTCGACAACGCCAGTCAGATGGTCGGCGTCGTCCAGGCGCAGCAGGGTCCCATGCTGATCCTGATTCGCCCCTCCGGCCTCCGCTGGCAGACCCGCGCCATCTCAGTACGACCCGTCAACGACAGGGAACGCATTCAGCTTGCCGCCTTAGCCCGACACCACCAGCAGGCACGGACGTTGGCGAAGTTGAGACGGCGCGTGACCCACTGAACCCCCGCCCTGGTCACCCAGGCACGTACGGGTGGCCGGGGCGGGTTCCATCACCCGAGCACGACCACGTGAAGGGAACCACTGATGGCAACAGCGGTACAGGTCCGAGACCCCCGCACCTGCGTCCCCACCCAGGTGTGGCACAGGGAAGTCCGACTCGTCATGCGGGACCACGCCATGGGGCGTGACCTGGCAGAGCGCATCTTCGGTCAGGCCGTCGCCTACCTGGTGACCTCCGCCGAGTCCCCCGAGGTCCGCATGGGGCCCTCTCAGGCCGTGGACCTCAGGGCGTCGATCTCCGGTTCCAGCGCGTCCCCGACGTCCAGATAGCCGCGGAGCGTCGCGACCACCTCGGCGCGCGGGCGGCCCGCCTCGTCCGCGTCGTGGAGTTGGCCCAGTATCCACCAGGGCGGCTGGGTGAGGCGGTGTTCGGCGAGGGCGGCGCGGATGTGGCCCACGGTCGCCACGCGGGCGGCCCAGCTCCAGTAGCCGATGGGCTGGCG
>NZ_KL585394.1:273278-276754 GCF_000721935.1 Streptomyces sp. NRRL WC-3549 | reverse complement strand
TAGCCGATGGGCTGGCGGGCGAGGCCCGCGTCGTCGTGTGAGTACTCCATGCTCCGGACGGTAGGAGCTCAAGCGGACTTGAGGTCAAGGCCCAGTCGGTCCGCGTACGCGACGAGGCCGTGGTCGTCCTCGCCCGCCCAGCCGACGTAGCCGTCCGGCCGGACCAGGAACAGGCCGGTGCCGTAGGCCTCGCAGGCGTCCACCCGGTGGGTGCGCAGCAGGGCGTGCTCCGGGTACGGAAGGGGGGTCTCCGCTCCGACGGCCAGCAGGGTGAAGTGCGGCCCCCGGTAGACGTCGAACAGGCGTCGGCTGCCGTCCGCCCTGCCGTCGTCCGCCCTGCCGTCCGGCGCCCGGTCGCCCGCCTCCAGCAGTCCCGCCCGGCCGTGCGACAGGGGGCCGCCGCGGTAGCCGAGGACCAACTGCTGGGCCGCGGCGCCGCGTTCCTGCTCGCCCCGGTGGATGCGGGTGGACAGTCCCAGCATGTCGGCGGCCACCGGGCGGCGTTCCTGCTCGTAGCTGTCCAGCAGGGCGGCGGGCGCGCCGTGCAGCAGTACCTGGCCGAGCTTCCAGCCGAGGTTGTACGCGTCCTGGACGCTGGTGTTGAGGCCCTGCCCGCCGGCCGGGGAGTGGATGTGCGCGGCGTCACCCACGAGGAAGACCCGGCCCGCGCGGAAGCGGTCGGCCAGTGCGGCGCGGGGACGGAAGTCCGAGGCCCAGCGCACCTCGGTGACGTCGTCGGCGGCCAGGTGGGTGCGGGCGGCGATCAGCTTCCGTACGCCGTCGGAGGCGGTGTCGGGTGCGCCGTGCTTGAACTGCGCGACCAGCTGGAAGTCCGCCGTGCCGGGCAGCGGGCACAGGGTGGTGTACCCGGCCTCGCCCACGAAGATGTGCCAGTTCAGCCGGTCCAGGGCGGCCTCGGCGATCCGGACGTCGGCGACCAGCGCGGGCGCGGGGTCGACCGTCTCCCCCTCCATCGGGATGCCGAGCGCGCGGCGGACCGTGGAGCGCCCGCCGTCGGCCGCGACCAGGTAGGACGCCCGGATCCGTCCGGTCGTGAGCTGGGCGGTGACCCCGTCGTCGTCCTGGGCGAGGCCGGTCAGGGCGGTGGCGAAGAGGACCTCGCCGCCGAGCTCGCGCAGCCGCGCGAGCAGGATCTCCTGGGTCCGCCACTGGGGCATCAGCCAGGGCTCCCCGTACGGCTCGGCCTCGGTCGGCGCGGCCCGGCGGAACATCTCGTACGTGCCGAGCCGCTCGCCGCCCTCCCACGTCAGGCCGGTGGGGGCTTGTCCGCCGTGCGTGCGGACGGCGTCGCCCACGCCCAGGTCGTCCAGCACCTCCCGGGTGCGGGGCTGGATGCCCTTGCCGCGTGAGCCGGGGAAGAGCGCGGGCGCCTGCTCGACGACCTGGGCGCGCACCCCGCGCCGGGCCAGGTCGCAGGCGAGTGCCAGGCCGCTGGGGCCCGCGCCCACGATCAGCACGGCAGTTTCCTTAACGCTGTTAAGTTTCATGGCCGGGAGTCTGTCCTTAACGGTGTTAAGTTGTCAAGGGGGCGCTAGGTTGTCGAGGTGGGAATGATGAAGATCGACCGGGCGCGCGTCGCCGACACCGCCCTCGGGCTGCTCAACGAGACGGGCCTCGACGGGCTGACGCTGCGCGCCATCGCCAAGGAGCTGGACGTCAAGGCGCCCGCCCTCTACTGGCACTTCAAGGACAAGCAGGAACTGCTCGACGAGATGGCCACGGTGATGTACCGCCGGATGCTCGACGAGGAGCTGCCCGGCCCCGCCCCCGACCGCTGGCAGGACCAGCTCGTCACCTACCAGTGCGTCCTGCGCCGCGCGCTGCTGCGCTACCGCGACGGGGCCAAGGTCTACAGCGGCGCACGGTTCACCGGGACCGACCACGCGCCCGGCCTGGAGGCCCATCTGCGCACCATGACCGACGCGGGGTTCACGCTGCGGCAGGCCGTGCGCGCGGGCACCACCGCGAACGCCTACACGATGGGCTACGTCACCGAGGAGCAGGGCGTCCAGCCGATGCCGGACGAGCGGCGAGAGGGGTACGACATCGCCGAGCGGGCCGCGCGGATGGAGCGCTACCCGCTGGTCGCGGCGGCCGGCGCGGAGATCTTCACCGGGTACGACGAACGCTTCGAGGACGGCCTGTGGGTCATCGTGGCGGGGATCGAGGCCCGGTACCGCGTGGGGTGAGGGCCCGGTACCGGATGGGGCGAGGGCCCGGTCCGCCGCTACCCCCGTGCCCGTACGGCCGCCGCCTGGGCGGCCATCGCCCGCTTCAGCCGGAGCCCGAACGGCTTCTCCACCAGGCGGTGGAGCAGATGGGCCAGCACGAGCATGCAGCCCACCGAGGCGGCCAGCGTCACCGGCGGCGGCAGGTGCAGCGCCCGGTTCATCACGCGGATCGCGAACCAGCCCAGATGCTCGTGCACCAGGTAGAACGGATAGGTGAGCGTGCCGGCGACCGTCAGCCAGCGCCAGTTCGCCCAGCTGAGCCACCCCAGGGCCACGGCGGCCACGGCGACGAACGCCAGGGTCACGATCGCCTGGATCACGTAGGGGGAGCGCGCGAAGTCGCCGTCCATGCCCGGGTGCCAGAGCGCCGTGACCGAGTACCGCTGGCCGAGCAGCCAGCTGGTGAGCACGATGCCCCACAGCAGCAGGTCGCTGCCGTAGCGGTGGATCAGGTACAGCGCCAGGCCGCCGATGAAGTACGGCGCGTGGTCCCGCATCACCAGGGCGTCGGTGAGCGGCGTCTGCGCGATCCGGGCGAAGACGCCCGCGAACGTCCAGCCGACGCAGAAGACCACCACCCGCCGGTACGTCACCCCGCGCCAGACGACGAAGACGGCGAACAGGAGGTAGAACCGCATCTCCACCCAGAGCGTCCAGCAGACCCCGAGGACGCGGTCCACCCCCATCGGCTGCTGGAGCATGGTGAGGTTGACCAGGAGTTCGTCCAGCGGCAGCGGCCGGACCACGACCGGGAGCAGCACCGCGGCCCCGGTGACGATCACGATCGCGGCCCAGTAGGCGGGGTAGAGGCGGGCGACCCGGGAGCGGAAGAAGTCCCCGGGGCTCCGGCCCCAGCTGCTCATGCAGATCACGAAGCCGCTGATGAGGAAGAAGAGCTGCACCCCGAGGCTGCCGTACGTCGCGAACGACGACAGGGTGGGGAACGTGACGCCCGGCGACCGGCCCCAGGACTCGGCCACCGTGCCGTTCTTGCCCGCGTAGTGGTACAGGCAGACCATCAGGGCCGCCAGGATGCGCAGCCCGTCGAGGGCGCGCAGGCGGCCGGCGCCCTTGGGCGCGGGTGGTGCCGGTACAGGAGCCGCCGCCCGGGCGGGCAGTGGTGGCGCGCTGGTCACTTCGGTGGTCCCTTCCGGGTCTTCCAATGGTCTTCCGCCGGGAAGACGGACGGTCACAGGGGGCTCTGTCTCTTATACACATCTCTGA
>NZ_KL585394.1:268556-273056 GCF_000721935.1 Streptomyces sp. NRRL WC-3549 | reverse complement strand
CCCCTGCAGGCGGCGGCCGGCCGCCCGCTGCCAGGTGCGGGCCTGCCGGGCGAACCGGCGCACGGTGGGGTTGCGGGGGATGAAGTCGAGCTGTGAGGGCAGGGCCCCGGGCAGGGCGAGCGCGGTCAGACGGCGGCGCCTGAAGTAGCGGTCCCGGCCGGACGCGGGCTGCCGGGACAGGAACGCCTCGGCCTCGGGACGCAGTTCCGGATAGATCTTCGGCTGCATCGCGAAGCCGACGGCGGTGACCAGTCCGGTGAGTTCCCGTCCGATCCGTCGCCCGTCCGGCAGGCTCCACGCGGTGACCGCCGCCGCGTCCTCCAGGTCGGGCAGCAGGGCGTCGACGATCGTGACCGGGACGCGGTTGCTGTTCTGATAGGGCGTCAGCCCGCTGAGCAGCAGGTCCGTGCCGAGGCGTGCGACGGGGATGCCGTAGAAGGCGGCGGCGGTGAGCAGGCCGGTGGAGAACGCGCCGACGACGAGCGCCGGCTTCAGCCACTGGTAGACCACTTCCGCGATGACCGGGGCGTCCAGGACGGTCAGTTCGGCACCCAGCCGCTCCGCCTCCTCCTCCAGGGTGCGGGACCAGCCGGCGGGGGCGGAGGGGTGCGGCTTGAAGACGAGGTGGCGATGGCCGAGGGCGACGGCGCCGCGCACCATCCGCACATGCAGCTCCTCCTCCTCGGCGGGCGTCAGGACCTCGATCGCCGACAGGTACTGGCCGAGCAGCAGGGCGGGCGGGTCCTGGCGGCGGCCGAAGGAGGCCGACACGGGTGCGGCGTCCGCCAGTTCGGCGAGCACCTTGAGGAACTCGGCGGTGGGGACGGCCTCGGGCTCGACACCGAACTCGGAGAGCAGCAGGGGCCGCAGACCCGGGACCAGGTCCAGGTGGAGGAGGCGCCGCACCCGGGTGCCGATCAGCGGGTCTATCTTGCTCCGGGTCGGCCCGTAGCTCATCAGCCCGTCGGCGTAGACGTGGACCGGGCTCTCGCTGAAGATCTTCGCCAGGGCGTTGGACGGGTTCGCCTGGATGGACTCGCAGGCGATCTCCACCGGCCCGTCACCGAGGTCCCAGGCCAGCCGCAGGTACCGCTCCCAGAGCAGGGTGTCCTGCTCCCGGGGGAACCAGCCCGCCGGGTGGAAGGGGTGGATGAACTCGTTCCAGGAGAGCACGGTGTCGAACTCGGGCCGCAGGCACTCGAATCCGTCCATCCGGTCGAGCGGGGTGCCCACTTCCGGGGCGTACGAGGTGTCGCTGACCACCAGGAGCCGGCGGTGTTCGTCGCGGGGGCCGAACTGGCCGGCGCGGATCGCCGCGGTGACCGTGGCGGCGGCGTACTGCGAGCAGGCGAAGAAGAGCTGGGTGGAACGGCGGCCGGACATCAGGCGGAGGCTCCCGTGGTGACGGAGGGGACGGCCCCCGCGGGGACCGGGCGGCGACGGAGCCGGCGGAGCCGTGCGGCCCGCTGGTCACCGAGCGAGTCGAGGGTGTCGCTGAGGAGGTCCTGCGGAAGCCGCTGGAGTGCGGCGGCGCTCATGGAGCGCAGTCTGCGCGCGACGGGCGGCTCGAACCGCTCGACGGAGTTCAGGTGGTGGGCCATGACGGCCGCATAGGTACGGACGGCCTTGGGCAGCAGCCTGTCCGCCTCGGCGTCCTTCGCGGTCTCCTCGACGACCTGGTCGAAGGCCCGGATGAAGTCGAGTTGCCGTACGTCGCCGATCTGGGTGAGCGAGGAGGCGACGCCGCGACGGTAGAAGACCCCGAGCAGCCCGACCGCCGCGAAGGACTCCGCCTCCCGGTGCAGCCGCCAGATCCACGGCCGGTCCTCGGCCGTGCGCAGCCCGTCCGTGAAGTGCAGCAGGCCCCGGTCGGCCAGGCGGCGGTGGTAGATGCCCGCCCAGGCGTAGGGGTAGTCCACCGACGTGGTGCGGTCGGACGGGAGGATGGCGGCGCGCGGACTGAGCGGGACGCCCCGCAGCCCGTGCGGCACCCGGTGCACGGTCCGCGCCCTGCCGGTGACCTGGACGTGGTCGGCGCGCACGAAGTCGCACCCCAGGTCCTCCGCGGCGGCCAGCAGCCGCGCGTAGTAACCGGGGGCGAGCCAGTCGTCACCGTCCAGGAAGGTGATGAACTCCCCGCTCGCGGCGTCCAGCCCGGTGTTCCGAGCGGTGGCGAGCCCGCCGTTCCGCTCGTGTCTGATCACGACCGCCCCGGGGATGTCGTCGCGCGCCCGGCGCAGGACGTCGGCCGTCCCGTCCGTGGAACAGTCGTCGACGAGGATGAACTCGAAGTCCTCACGCGCGTTGGCGCGCAGGCTCCTGAGGGTGTCGGGCGCGTAGGCCCGCACGTTGTAGAACGGGACGATGACGGAGAGCTTGACCACGCGGAGCACGCTAGGCGCGGGTCCTGTCGTGCGGCCTGTCCCCGGGGAGGACGAGGGGTGAACGGACCATGTCGGGTCCGTTAATCCGTTCGCCCCCACCCGGGCGACCGCACGGCGACCGGCCCGATCCCCCGTCGCCCCGGCCGGGCTCCGGGGGAAGGCCCTCAGTGTTCCGGGTGTCCCCGTGACCGGCCGGGTGCCGTGCGCGGGGCAGCCGCGAAGGCACTGGAGACCGGCACGGCCGAGCCCTCGCGGTCGTTCCCGGGGACCGGCCGCCGGGACGCGCAGGGGGGGGGCGTGGCGCTCCCCACCGTCCTCGGCGACCCGGACAGCGGCGAGGCCCCGAGGGCCCGCGCCGCCGGGATCGCCCCGTCGGCGGGCCGGCGTCGACCTGGTCCACTCTCTACCGTGCACCAGGTCGTAACCATCTGTTGCCTCCGCGTTGGGCCGCTCATCGAAATGGCTTCCTAGCTTCTAGGACGTGCCTCCACGTACCAGTGACACGGCTGATCCCGCCGACACCGCAGCCACCGCCCCGGCGCTCAGGGTCGCCGTCCTCGCCGACTCCGACACCCGGTGGAAGTGGGGCGCGCTCACCGCGCGCCGTCTGACCGCCCCGGGCGCCGGGCCCGGCGGGGACGCCCGCCCGGTCGAGGTCAGCGGGCTGCTGCTGCGGGGCCGCGCCACCCCCACCCCCCGGCAGCTCGCCGAGGTCGGCGAGGTCGGTGTGGACTCCGGCCGGGTGCGCGAGGTGACCGCGGTCGAGTTCCTGCACGCCGTACGGGACGAGGGGTACGACGTCGTCGTCCTCGCCCTCGTCGGCGGCGCCGTCCAGGCGATGCTGCACGGCCTGGCCGCGCTGCGCCTGGCCCGCAGGCCCGTCCTCGTCACCGGCTACGTCGGCGTCGTCTACGAGAAGCTCGCGGACGGGCTGCTGCTGCGGCACGGCGCGGACGTCGTCCTCGCCAACTCCCGCGACGACGCGGAGCGTTTCCGCGCGGTGTACGAAGGCGTCGGCGCCGACGCCTCGGCCGTCACCGAGGCCGCCCTGCCCTTCCTCGGCGGGGAGCCGTACCGCCCGCAGGAGGGCCGTGACACGGTCGTCTTCGCCGCCCAGCCCTCCGTACCGGCGTCCCGCGCCGACCGTACGTATCTGCTGCGCCGGCTCGTCGAGCACGCCCGGCTGCACCCGGACCGCGAGGTGCTGCTCAAGCTGCGCTCCAAGCCCGGCGAGCACACCACCCACA
Organism: Streptomyces sp. NRRL WC-3549; assembly: GCF_000721935.1. Classification (GTDB taxonomy): domain Bacteria; phylum Actinomycetota; class Actinomycetes; order Streptomycetales; family Streptomycetaceae; genus Streptomyces. The sequence continues at coordinate 269,425 of NZ_KL585394.1, read as the reverse complement.
TCGAGGAACTGCCCTACCAGCGCCTGGCGGAACGCCTCCCGGGCGGGCCGCCGCCCAACTTCCGCCTGGTGTACGGGCACATGGGGGAGGTCCTGGACCGCACCGACCTGCTCGTCACGGTCTCCTCGACGGCCGCCCTGGAGTCCCTGCACCGCCGCATCCCCACAGCCGTCCTCTCCGACCTCGGCGTACGCGAAGCCCTCGGCAACCACCACTTCGTCGGCTCCGGCCTCATCACCTCCTTCGACCGGCTCGACGACGGCCACCGGCCACGTCCCGACGCGCGGTGGCTGGCCGGCCAGGGCGTCGCCGCCGACGGTTCGTACCCGACCGCCTACGACACCGCCCGCGCCCGGGTGACCGGACTCCTCGCGGCCGGCGCCCTGCCCGACCTCGCGCCGTACTACACGCCCGCCTCGGCCCCCGGATACCTGCCCGGCATCCTCGCCCGCCACCACCTGGCCCCCGACGGCCACCCGCTGCCCGGGTCCGCCCCCAAGGAGCCCGGCCGGGTCAGGGGAGCGGTACGCGGGACCGTCCGCAACGCCGCACGCGGCGCCTACCGGCACGGCGTCCAGCGCGTCGCCCCGGTGATCCGCCGGATGGGAGAGCTGTGACCACCACCTCAGGAGCAGAGATGACCCCGCCACCGCACCAGCAACCGGACCCGGCCCGGGCCGCCCGCACCGTGCTCGCCGTGATCCCCGCACGCGGCGGATCCAAGGGCGTACCCGCCAAGAACCTCGCCCAGGTCGGCGGCGTCCCCCTGGTGGCCCGCGCGGTCCGCGCCTGCCTCGCCTCCGCCGAGGTCACCGACGTCGTCGTCACCACCGACGACCCGGCGATCGCCGAGGCGGCCCGCGCCGCGG
>NZ_KL585394.1:262468-268375 GCF_000721935.1 Streptomyces sp. NRRL WC-3549 | reverse complement strand
CCCCGGCGATCGCCGAGGCGGCCCGCGCCGCGGCCGGCGCCGTGGGGGAGGAGACGCGGCTGCACTGCGTGGCCCGTCCCGCCGCGATCGCCGGGGACACGGCCACCAGCGAGGCGGCGGTCCTCCACGCCCTGGACGCCTACGAGGCGATGGCACACGGCCGCACCGCCGACGTGGTCCTCCTCGTCCAGTGCACCAGCCCCTTCCTCAGCCGTGAGGACGTCGACGGTGTCGCCCGCGCCGTCGCCCGCGAAGGCGCCGACACCGCCGTCACGGTCGCCCCCTTCCACGGCTTCGTGTGGCGCGACGGCAGCGCGGTCGAGGACGGCACCTACGGCGTCAACCACGACAAGGCCGTACGCCCCCGCCGCCAGGACCGCCCCCAGGACTTCCTGGAGACCGGCGCCGCGTACGCCATGGACGTCACCGGCTTCCGCGCCCACCGCCACCGCTTCTTCGGGCACACCGCCCTCGTGGCGACCGACCCGGCGCGGACGCTGGAGATCGACGACCCGCACGACCTGGACCGCGCCCGCGCGCTCGCCCCGCTGCTGGACCCCGCCCCCCTGCCGACCCGCGCGGACGTCGACGCCGTCGTGCTCGACTTCGACGGCACGCAGACCGACGACCGGGTCCTCGTCGACTCCGACGGCCGCGAGACCGTCGCCGTGCACCGGGGGGACGGCCTCGGTATCGCCGCCCTGCGCAAGGCCGGCGTACCGCTGCTCATCCTCTCCACCGAGCAGAACCCGGTCGTCGCCGCCCGCGCCCACAAGCTCCGCGTCCCCGTCCTGCACGGCGTCGACCGCAAGGACCTGGCGCTCAAGCAGTGGTGCGAGGAGCGGTCCGTCGACCCGCAGCGCGTGCTCTACGTCGGCAACGACGTCAACGACCTGCCCTGCTTCGGACTGGCGGGCTGGCCCGTCGCCGTCGCGAGCGCCCACGACGTGGTACGCGCCGCCGCGCGCGCCGTCACGACCACACCCGGCGGTTCCGGCGCCATCCGCGAGATCGCGGCCTGGCTGCTGGGACCCACCCTCACCGGCTCCGTACCGGCCCCTGTCCCCGCTGTCCCCACCCAGTAAGGAAGCACCACCATGAGCAACACCTCCCGCCTGCGCACCTTCGGCACCCGCACCGCCGGCCCCGGCCACCCCGTCTACGTCACGGGCGAGATCGGCATCAACCACAACGGCGACCTCGACAACGCCCTCGCGCTGATCGACGTGGCCGCCGAAGCCGGCTGCGACGCCGTCAAGTTCCAGAAGCGCACCCCGGAGATCTGCACCCCGCGCGACCAGTGGGACATCGAGCGCGACACCCCCTGGGGCCGGATGACGTACATCGACTACCGCCACCGCGTGGAGTTCGGCGAGGCCGAGTACACCGCCATCTCCGAGCACTGCGCCGCGCGCGGCATCGACTGGTTCGCCTCCCCGTGGGACACCGAGGCCGTCGCCTTCCTGGAGAAGTTCGACGTCCCCGCCCACAAGGTCGCCTCCGCCTCCCTGACCGACGACGAACTGCTGCGGGCCCTGCGCGCCACCGGCCGCACGGTCGTCCTCTCCACCGGCATGTCCACGCCCCGTCAGATCCGGCACGCGGTCGAGGTGCTGGGCAGCGACAACATCCTGCTCTGCCACGCCACGTCCACGTACCCGGCCAAGGCCGAGGAGCTCAACCTGCGGGTCATCAACACCCTCCAGCAGGAGTACCCGAACGTCCCGATCGGCTACAGCGGACACGAGACGGGCCTGCAGACCACACTGGCCGCCGTCGCCCTCGGCGCCACCTTCGTGGAGCGCCACATCACCCTGGACCGCGCCATGTGGGGCTCCGACCAGGCCGCCTCCGTCGAGCCGCAGGGCCTGACGCGCCTGGTGCGCGACATCCGCACCATCGAGGCCTCCCTCGGCGACGGCGTCAAGAAGGTCTACGCCTCCGAGCTGGGCCCGATGAAGAAGCTCCGCCGGGTCACGGGCGTCGTCGCCGAGAACGAGAACGAGAACGCGCCGGCCGCCGAGCCGGTCGCGGTCTGACGGGCCGACCGGTGAACCTCGCCTTCGTCGAGAGCCCGGTCCAGCTCCTGAACGTCCTGGAGTGGACCCACATCCGGGGAGAACACGACAGCACGGTCGTCGTCGTCCTCCCCCCGGTCGACCCGATGTCGCGCGGACAGCTGCGCAGGATGGCGGAGCTGGCCCGCGACGAGGGCGCCACGGTCCGCTGGCAGGAGGCGCGCGGGGAGACCGGCGCGCCTCTCAAGGCCCTGCGCACGCTGACCGGGCTGATCCGCAGGGCCGACCGCGTCGTCATCGGCGACCCCTTCTCCCGGTACGTGCACCTGCTGCTGTCCCTGGTGCGTACCCACCGGATCACGGTGGTGGACGACGGCACGGCCACCATGGAGTTCGTCGCCCAGCTGACCCGGGGCGAACGCCTGGTGCGCTGGCACCGGCGCGGCGGCCGGGGCCCGCGCGAACTGCTGCTGGCCCCGGTCACCACGGCGGCCCGCCGCAGCTTCGTCCCCTCCGCGACCCGTACGGTCGAGGTGTTCACGGCGATGCCGGTCGAGCCCCCCGAGGGCGTCGAGGTCACGCCCAACACCCTCGCCTGGACCCGGGAGCGCTTCGGACCGCCCACCCTCACCAAGGGCGCCGACCTGGTCGGTACCTCGCTGGTGGAGACGGGCGTCATCGACCCGGTCCCGTACGAGGAGGCGGTGGCCACGCTGGCCCGCGCCCACGGGGCGACCCGTTACTTCGCGCACCGGCGCGAGTCCGCCGAGAAGCTCCACGCCCTGGAGGCCGCCACCGGCCTGGAGATCGTCCGCCCGGACCTCCCGCTGGAACTCATCGCCCGCCGGGGCCCGATCGGCCACACGGTGCTGAGCTTCCCGTCCACGGTGGTCCACACCCTGCCGCTGGCCCTCACGGGCACGGGGGTGAAGGTCGCGGTGTGCGACATAGCGCCCGAGTGGCTGCGCGACACGGCGTCGCCGCGCGCGCAGGGGTTCCTGCGCGGGGTCACGGAGACGGCCCGGGACGTGCAGCGGCTCGCGCCCTGGCGGGCGACGGCCGTGACGGAGGGGTGAGGAGGGGAGGGACGTGGCGGCGGGTCGTCACCGCTGCATCGCCTCGATGAGCTGGAGGAGGAACGACGCCCCCACGGTGGAGACCACCCACAGCGCGATCACCCCGAACGAACAGACCGAGGCGACGACCACCATGATCCAGGTGCACCCCACAGCCGCGTGGTAGTCGCTGTCGTCGTCCCAGTCGAGCCCCGACATGTCGCCCTCCCCGGCCGATGTCTTGCCGCACGGCCCGTGCCGCGCGGTCCCGTCGCCGCCCACGCACGGCCGCCGGGGCGGCCCGTCAGCCGCCGATCGTGCGGAGGAAGTGGTCCGCGTCGTCCGGCTCGGCGAGCCGGCCGAGCTCCAGCCAGGAACCGTCGGCGAAGCGGAGCCGGAAGGTGGCGAAACCGCGTGGCTGCCCCGCCTCGCCCTCGGCGCGTGCCTCGGAGAAGGGGTGCTCCACGACGATGCGGAAGTCGTCGGCCTTGGTCGGCGACAGCCTGCGACGCGGGGAGGCGGCCACACAGACGCGGTCCCGGGTCAGCATCACCAGGCGCTTCGGGCTGGGCGAGTGCCCGTACCAGCGCAGCAGCGACTGCCCTGCGGCCAGCGACCAGTCACCGTCGAAGACCCCTCCGCCGGGATCATCCCTCCGCGCGGAGGCGGCGGCCCCGGCGCCCCTCGCCGCGGAGGAGGTCCGCGACCGGCCCGACCTCCGTCCCGGCTCCAGCAGCCGGCCCGCCCTTTCGAGCAGCATCATCGGGACCACGACGAAGAAGAACAGGGTGCCCAGGACGTACAGCAGCCAGTGGTGCCTCGACTTCAGCCGGCCGTTGCCCGCCGCCCGGTGAACATCCTTGGGCGGTACGGGAATCGGCTTGGCCACCTCGCACCACACCACGGCCACCGGGTCCTCGCCCAGGACCTTCCGAGCTCGCCGCCGCACCGCACGTCTCGCCATGCGGGGAGTCTATCCACGCGGGTCCGCACGGGCCGGTGGGCGGTCGTGTACCGGTCCCGGGCCGATGACCTACCGTGCCGCGTTCCGCCATACGGTCAGGTCGCCCAGGAGGAAGGCGACTTCCGGCAGGGCGGTCGACTTCGTCTGGATCACGTACAGACCGATGTCGCCCTCGGCGTTCTGCATGCAGATCTCGGTGCCGGCCGCCGTCGCGGCCAGCGGCAAGCGGGTGTACCCCTCCTTCTCGGCGGTTTCGAGGAAGTGACGGCACTCGTCCAGGGTGGTGCCGTTGCCTTGGTAGATCGGGGTGAACACGGTGCTGTCACCCTTCAGTTCGCAGCCGGTCTCCGCGCAACCGAAGCGGATGTCGCCCTTCCTGTCCTTGCGCGCCGGGTCCGTCTGCTTGAGGCTCATGGAGTTCTCGGCGTCCAGCTGGACCATGGCGAACCCCTCCGGCCGCGGCTCTTCGGGGGAGTCCGCCGGGAGGGCGCCGTCACCGGTGGTCTCGGCCCCCGAAGAGTCCGTCGAGTCGGCCGAGTCCGCGGTGCCGGCGGAGGAGCCCGAGGGCGTGGTGGGAGGCCCCGTCACGGACGGCTGGGAGCCGGTCGAGGCCCGGTCGTCGGACCGGCCCTTCGCCTCCATGACCGACCAGGTCAGTGCCACCACCAGCAACGCGGCACTCGTCACACAGGCCGTCGCGATCAGGGCGGTGCGCCGCTCGCGGGACTTGCGCTGCTCCGGCGTCTGCGTCGGCCCCGCGAACCCCGGCTGCGGCGGGCCGGGCGCGGGCACCCCCGACCGCTGGTAGGTCAGGGTCGGCTCGGGCACCGGCGCCGGTACCGCCGCCTCGGGGCCGGTGATCTCCTTCCACACGGCAGGCCCCCCGCCCGCCTCCGCGCCCAGCCGTCGCCGGCACCACTCCACGACCTCCGCGGGCGTGGCCCGCTCGGCCGGGTCGGCTGCCAGGCACCGGGCGAACAACGGGCGCAGCGACTCGGGCAGCAGGGACAGGTCGGGTTCGGAGTGCACGATGCGGTACAGCACGTTGACGGCCGGACCGTCGCCGTAGAGCGGCCTGCCGAGCGCCGCGAACGCCGCCGTCTGGCCGAGCGCGAAGACGTCCGTCGCCGCCGTGATCTCGCCCCCGGACGCCTGCTCCGGGGCCATGTAGAAGGGCGTGCCGATCGTGCTCCCCGTCGCCGTGTACGAGGTCCCGTCGGCGGCGAGCGCGATACCGAAGTCGATCACCCGCGGGCCGTCGGCGGCCAGGAGCACGTTCGACGGTTTCAGGTCCCGGTGCACGATGTCCTCGGCGTGGATGGCCTGCAACGCCTCGGCCACCCCCGCCATCAGCCACAGCACCGCGGGCACCGGCAGCGGACCGCGCCCGGTCACCGCCTCCGTCAGCGACGGCCCCGGTACGTACAGGGCGTCGATCAACTCGGCGGTGTACGCCCCACGGACCCGGCGGGCCGCCTTGATCTCCCGGCCGAACCGCCGCCGGAAGTCCGGGTCGTCGGCCAGCTCCGGCCGGACGACCTTGATCGCCACGGGTCGGCCGCCCTGGGTGTGCGACAGATACACCTGGCCCATGCCACCGGAGCCCAGGCGTGCGGCGAGCCGGTAGCCCGCGACCACGGGCGGGTCGTCGGCCTGAAGTGGCTGGAAGTCCTTCGTCGCATGGCTCATCAGCCCTGTACCCCCCACAGTGATGCGTTGGCCAATGCAGGCAGCTTAAGGGCTGTCCCGCACTTCCCGGCGGGCGCACGACGACAGCTACGGCACCTCGCCGCGTTGTCGGGACATCCCCATATATCCGGTATGCGGATGTCCCTCCGCCTTGCGATGCACCGCATCTTATACACATCTC
>NZ_KL585394.1:259971-262266 GCF_000721935.1 Streptomyces sp. NRRL WC-3549 | reverse complement strand
GATGCACCGCATCTGACGCCGCGCGCTGATCCACCGGGAAGTGCGGGGCAGCCCTTGGACGGAGCTCGGGCGCGTCCTTCGCGCGAGGTGCCGGGCTCGGCACCGGCGTACGCCGCCCGCCGCACGGTCCGACCGGGGTGTGGACGCCGCGTACCCGGTCCGGTGCCGGTCCGCCGGGCTCCCGGCCTACTCCGTGGGGAGCATCGCCCGCCGGCCCGGGACGGCCGGGGACTGGCTCGTCATCCCGCCGTCCACCACCAGCAGCTGTCCCGTGAGGTAGCGGGACTCGTCGGACGCCAGGAAGACCATGGTGTGGCCGATGTCCTCCGGGGCGCCCAGGTACGGCAGCGAGTTGTACCCCTTCAGCGCCTCGATCACCTCGGCCGGCAGGTTGTCCAGCAGGGCCGGGGTCATGATCGTGCCCGGGGCCACCGCGTTGCAGCGGATGCCCTGGGGGCCGTACTGGACGGCGATGGACTTGGTGATGTTGACGACCGCCGCCTTGACCGCCCCGTAGGAGATCTGCAGCACGTCACCGACCAGGCCGGCCACGGACGCGGTGTTGATGATCGAGCCGCCGCCCGCCCGGATCATGTGCGGGACGGCGTGCCGGGAGCCCGTCAGGGTGGAGCGGACGTTCAGGTCCACGGCCCGGCCGAACTCCGCCATGTCCAGCCGCAGCAGGTCCAGGTCCTTGCGCGGGTTCGTGCCCCCGACGTGGTTGCAGAGGACGTCCAGCCGCCCGAACCCGTGCACCGCCGCTTCGACCATGTCGCCCACGGACGCGTCGTCCATGACGTCCACCGCGCAGGGCAGCGCCTCGCCGCCCGCCTCGGCGATCCCCCGGGCCGTCTCCTCGGCCGAGGAGAGGTCGTGGTCCGCGACCAGGACCCGCGCCCCCTCCCCGCTCATGAGCTGTGCGGCGGCCCGGCCGATACCGCTGCCCGCGCCCGTGATGATCGCCACCTTGTCCTTCAAGCGGTCCATCAGGTCATCCTCCGATCGTTCCGTCCCGCTTCTGCCGCGAGATTTATCAACATTGATGACAAGCGTAAGTCATCTATGATGACTTACCGGCCCGGCACAACCGAGGAGCACTGTCGCCATGAGTACGCGCCCCCGCGCCGCCAAACCGCGGCAGCCCGCGGCGGTGACCCGGAGCGTGATCTTCGAAGCCGCGCGCGAGCTGTTCGGGGAGGCGGGCTTCGACGCCGTCGGCATCCGGGCCGTGGCCGCACGCGCCGGCGTCGACGCCGCCCTGGTGATCCGCCATTTCGGCTCCAAGGAGCAGCTGTTCCTGGAGACGATGACGGTCGACCTGCCGGCCATCCAGGTCATGGAGGGCCCGCTGGACGGCATGGGCCGGGCGATCGTGGAGCATGTCGTCTGCCTGCCCTCGACGCGGACGGGCGCCCTGGCGGTGACGGCGCTCGCCGCGCTCTTCCGCGCCTCGGACCGCGACGAGGTGCGCCACAACCTGCGCGCGACGATCGACGAGGTGTTCGCCCGGCCGCTCGTACGGCGGCTGACCGGCGGCGACGCCGAGGTGCGCGCCCATCTGATCGCCGCTCAGCTCGGCGGGCTGCTCACCAGCATGCACGTGGTGCGGGACCCGGTGCTGCTCGCCGCCGACCCGGGGGTCGTCGTCGCCCGGTACGGGGACGCCATCCAGCAACTGATCGGCCCCTGAAGCCCGGTGGGGCGCGGGAACACGACGCCCCTGCCGGTCGGGTCGGCAAAAGCCGGTGAGTGTACCCGGCCGGAGTGGCCGTCACACGTCCCCGCGCCGCCTTTTGTTCGCCTGTGCGGCTGAACTTTTGTTGATCTGTGGCCAGTTGGGGGGTCGAGGGGCCTACCCTTCGCTGGGTGAACCATGTGAAGTCCCGCGCACCCCGAGCCGAGGCCGCCTCCATGCCCGGCACCCTCCCCGACGACCTGCGTGCCGAGCTCATCGCGTTCCGGCGCGACATGCACATGCACCCCGAGCTCGGTAACCAGGAGTTCCGTACCACCGCCGCCATCAAGGCGCGGCTGGAGAAGGCGGGGCTGACGCCGAAGGTGCTGCCCGGGGGCACGGGGCTGATCTGCGACGTGGGGGAGTGGGACGGGGTGACGCCGATGCTGGCGCTGCGGGCGGACATCGACGCCCTGCCGATCCCGGACACCAAGGCGGGCGTCCCCTACCGGTCCACCGTCCCCGACCGCGCGCACGCCTGCGGGCACGACGTGCACACCACCTGCGTCCTGGGCGCAGGGCTCGTCCTCGGCGAGCTGGACCGGCAGGGGCTGCTGCCG
>NZ_KL585394.1:253001-259781 GCF_000721935.1 Streptomyces sp. NRRL WC-3549 | reverse complement strand
GGCAGGGGCTGCTGCCGCATCCCGTGCGGCTGCTCTTCCAGCCCGCCGAGGAGGTGCTGCCCGGCGGGGCCGCCGACGCGGTCGAGGCCGGGGTGCTGGACGGCGTCGGCCGGATCATCGGGGTGCACTGCGACCCCAAGGTGGACGTCGGGAAGATCGGGCTCCGGATCGGGCCGATCACCTCCGCCTGCGACCGGCTGGAGATCTCCCTGGACGGGCCCGGCGGGCACACCGCCCGGCCGCACCTCACCACCGACCTGGTCACCGCCGCGGCCCGGGTGGCCGTGGACGTACCGGCGCTGCTCGCCCGGCGGGTCGACGCGCGGGCCGGGCTCGCCGTCACCTGGGGGCGGCTCCAGACCGGGCACGCGCCCAACGTCGTCCCGCAGCACGCCGAACTGTCCGGCACGGTCCGCTGCCTGGACCTGGAGAGCTGGCGGCAGGCGCCCGACATGGTGCACACGGCCATCGACGAGGTGGCCGCGATGTACCGGGCCAAGACGGTGATCGACTACGTCCGGGGCGTCCCGCCCGTGGTGAACGAGGCGGAGTCGATCGGCCTGCTGGACGCCGCCATGACGATCCGGCGCGGTTCGTACGCGATCGAGGACACCGAGCAGAGCCTCGGGGGCGAGGACTTCTCCTGGTACCTGGAGAAGGTTCCCGGAGCCATGGCCCGGCTCGGCGTGCGGACCCCGGGGGACACCCGTGGCCTGGACCTGCACCGGGGCAACTTCGACGTCGACGAGGAGGCGATCACGGTCGGTGTGGAGCTGTTCACGGCCTCGGCGCTGCTCGACGGCAACCGTTAGGAACCCGCCACGACACCTTCTGTTCGCGACGATCCGATAACAGCTTCCGTACAGGTCCTTATCTGACATCTACGCGCGTTACGATCGCGGCGAAACCAGCGCCGGAAGAGGCGCTTCGGTCAGGTTTGAAGGAGCCTTCCCTTGCGCCGGATCACCAGGATCACCACCGTGGGCGTCATGTCCGCGGCACTAGCGCTCAGTGTCACCGCGTGTGGCGAATCGTCGTCCTCGTCCTCGTCGGACACCTCGTCCGACTCCAAGGGCGGCAAGACGGCCATCGCCTACGACATCGGGGGGCGCGGGGACCAGTCGTTCAACGACGCCGCGTACGCCGGTCTGACCCGGGCGGGGAAGGACCTCGGTGTCAAGGGCACCGAGGCCGAGCCCACCGAGGGCGAGTCGGACGCCGACAAGGTGCAGCGCCTCACCTCGCTGGCCCGCGCCGGCAACAACCCGGTGATCGGCGTCGGTTTCGCCTACGCCCCGGCCATCAAGAAGGTCGCGGCGAAGTTCCCGAAGGTCACCTTCGGCATCATCGACGACTCCTCGGTGACCGGCGACAACATCGCCAACATCGTCTTCAACGAGGAGCAGGGCTCCTACCTCGCGGGCGTCGCCGCCGCGAAGGTCACCAAGACCAAGAAGGTCGGCTTCATCGGCGGTGTCGAGACCCCGCTGATCAAGAAGTTCCAGGCCGGCTTCGAGCAGGGCGTCAAGGACACCGACGCCTCGGTCAACGTACTTCCGCAGTACCTCACCCAGCCGCCGGACTTCACCGGCTTCTCCAAGCCCGACCTCGGCAAGGCGGCCGCCCAGGGCCAGCTCGACAAGGGCGCCGACGTGGTCTACTCGGCCGCCGGTCTGGCCGGTTCGGGTGCCATAGAGGCCGTCTCCAAGGCCGGCAAGTGGAACATCGGCGTCGACTCCGACCAGTACAAGCAGGAAGGCCTCGCCGCCTACAAGGAGTCGATCCTGACCTCGGTCACCAAGGACGTCGAGGACTCCGTCTTCAACCTGATCAAGTCGGTCAAGGACGGCAAGCCCGAGACCGGTGAGGTCCGCTACGGCCTCGACGAGGACGGCGTCGGCCTGTCCATGTCCAACCCGGCCTTCACCAAGATGACCGACGTCATCGCCGCCGTGGACAAGGCGAAGAAGGAAATCATCGACGGCAAGATCACCGTCAAGACCGCCCCGTAACGGCACCGGTCCGACCGGCTGGTTTCCCGTGGGCCCGGAGCGCGCACCCGTCGCCGCTCCGGGCCCGTGGGGTGCCGGTCGCCGGGTCACCGAGAGGTGAGCGCGGGTAGCCGATCGTGCCCGTGCGGCACCGCGGCGGTACCCGCACCGAGAAGTACCGAGAAGTAACAGAAGTACCGAGAAGTACCGAAACAGTCCCGAAGAAGTTGTGCCCCTCGCAGTGCCCTGCCCGTATCGGCCCGGCCTCCGGTCCGGCCCGCGGTGGTGGCCCTACGCTTTACGATTCGGCAGCGCTACGCGTGTAGACAGCCCTCAGGCGCGATAACTTCACCCCGCCCCTCTGCCCCTGTGCCCCCGCTCCTGTCCGGCCAAGGAGAGTGCGTCATCAACGCGTCCAGCAGTCCCCCCGCCGTAGAACTGCACGGCATCACCAAGCGTTTCCCCGGCGTCGTCGCCAACCACGACATCGGGATCACCGTCCGCAAGGGCACGGTCCACGCCCTGGTCGGCGAGAACGGTGCCGGCAAGTCCACCCTGATGAAGATCCTCTACGGCATGCAGAAGCCGGACGAGGGCACCATCGCGGTCGACGGCGAGCAGGTCTCCTTCGGCAACCCGGGTGACGCCATCGCGCGCGGCATCGGCATGGTGCACCAGCACTTCATGCTCGCCGACAACTTCACCGTCCTGGAGAACGTCGTCCTCGGCGGTGAGAAGCTGCACGGCATCGGTTCCGCGGCCCGCAGGAAGATCCAGGAGATCTCCGAGGCGTACGGCCTCGGGGTACGCCCCGACGCGCTCGTCGAGGACCTCGGGGTCGCCGACCGCCAGCGCGTGGAGATCCTCAAGGTCCTCTACCGAGGCGCCCGCATCCTGATCCTGGACGAGCCGACCGCCGTCCTGGTCCCGCAGGAGGTCGACGCGCTCTTCGCGAACCTCCGGGAGCTCAAGGCCGAGGGCCTCACCGTCATCTTCATCTCGCACAAGCTCGGCGAGGTGCTGTCCGTCGCCGACGAGATCACCGTGATCCGCCGCGGTACGACGGTGGGCACCGCCGACCCGGCGAACACCACCACCAAGCAGCTCGCCGAGCTGATGGTCGGCAGCGAGCTCCCCTCGCCGGAGACCCGTGAGTCCACGGTGACGGACGTGCCGATGCTGCACGTCGAGGGGCTCTCCCTCGGTGCCACGGACCCGGACGGCGTCGTCCGCGAGGTCCTCTGCGACGTCGGCTTCACCATCCACAAGGGCGAGGTCCTCGGCATCGCGGGCGTCGAGGGCAACGGCCAGACCGAGCTGATCGACGCGCTCGTCGGGATGCGGAGCCCGGACGCCGGCGTCATCACGCTGGACGGCGCCGACATCTCGCACGCCCCCACCCGCAAGCGGCGCGAGGACGGCATCGGGTACATCCCCGAGGACCGCCACCGCCACGGCGTCCTGCTGGACGCCCCGCTGTGGGAGAACCGCATCCTCGGCCACGTCACGGAGAAGCCCAACAGCCGCGGCTTCCTGCTGGACCCCAAGGCGGCCCGCGCCGACACCGAGCGGATCGTGCGCGAGTACGACGTGCGCACCCCCGGCATCGAGGTCACCGCGGCCTCGCTCTCCGGCGGCAACCAGCAGAAGCTGATCGTCGGCCGGGAGATGAGCCACGACCCCAAGCTCCTGATCGCCGCCCACCCCACCCGCGGGGTGGACGTCGGCGCCCAGGCGCAGATCTGGGACCAGATCCGCGAGGCCCGCCGCGAGGGCCTCGCCGTCCTGCTCATCTCCGCGGACCTGGACGAGCTCATCGGGCTCTCCGACACCCTGCGCGTCATGTACCGCGGCAAGCTCGTGGCCGACGCCGACCCCGCCACCATCACCCCCGAGGAACTGGGCTCGGCCATGACCGGCGCCGCCGCCGGTCACCTCGAAGCAGCACCGGAGGACGAGGCCCGATGAAGAAATTCGACAAGGACCGGCTGATCCTGGGCTTCGCCGGCCCGGTACTCGCCCTGGTCGTCGCGTTCGCGCTCACCACCCTGGTGCTGCTCGCCTCCGGGACCAACCCGTTCGAGCCGTACCGGCTGATGTTCGAGCAGGCGTCGTACTCCGACGTACAGGTGCTGATCATCAACCAGGCCGGTACGTACTACCTCGCCGCCCTCGCGGTCGCGGTCGGCTTCCGGATGAACCTCTTCAACATCGGAGTCGACGGCCAGTACCGCCTCGCCGCGATGATGGCCGCCCTGGTCGGCGCCGCCGTGGACCTCCCCGGGCCGCTCCAGATCCTCCTCATCGTCGTCGTCGCGATGCTGGTCGGAGCCTTCTGGGCCGGTATCGCGGGCTTCCTCAAGACCACCCGCGGGGTGAGCGAGGTCGTCGCGACGATCATGCTCAACTCCATCGCGACCGCCCTGATCGCCTGGCTGATCCTGCCGAAGAACTTCGGTGACCAGGCCGCCGGTTCCAACAACCTGACCACCGGCGAGATCCCCGAGACCGGCTGGTTCCCGGGCCTCTCGATGGGCGCCGAGGCCGGTGAGATCTACGGGTTCACCTTCGTCGCCGCCGGCTGCGGCCTCGTCTACTGGTTCGTGCTGAACCGCACCCGCTTCGGCTTCGACCTGCGCGCCACGGGCGCCAGCGAGAGCGCCGCCCAGGCATCCGGCGTGGACGCCAAGAAGATGGTCCTCACCTCGATGCTCATCTCCGGCGCGGTCGCCGGTCTGGCCGGCATGCCGACGCTGCTGGGTGACACGCACACCTACAGCCTCGACTTCCCCACCGGCATCGGCTTCACCGGCATCACCATCGCCCTGCTGGGCCGGAACAACCCGCTCGGCATCGCGCTGAGCGCACTGCTGATCGCCTTCCTGGACAAGGCGTCCTCCTCGCTCGACCAGTTCGGGTACGAGAAGGAGATCGCCACGATCATGCAGGGCCTCATCGTGATCTCCGTGGTCGTCAGCTACGAACTGGTCCGGCGCTACGGAACCCGCCGGCAGCAGCAGAAGGTCGGCGAGGAACTCGCCGCCGGCCACGCCCTCACCACCGAGAAGGAGGCGGCCCTGTGAGCACCAGCAAAGTCTCCGCCGCTCGCGTCGCGCCGCCGAAGGGCGGTGGCCGCCGGAAGCTCTCCCTGCCCGTCGTCCTGCTGATCATCGCCGGTGCACTGGCCCTCGTGTCCCTGGTCCGGCTCATCAGCGGCGCCGACGACGTCACCTCCGTGGGCCAGGTGCACGGCGCCCTGGAACTGGCCGTACCGATCGGCCTGGCCGGACTCGGCGGCCTCTGGGCCGAGCGGGCGGGCGTCGTCAACATCGGGCTCGAGGGCATGATGGTCCTCGGTACCTGGTTCGGGGCCTGGGCCGGTTTCCAGTGGGGCCCGTGGGTCGGTGTCCTGTTCGGCATCATCGGCGGGGCGCTCGGCGGCCTGCTGCACGCCGTCATCACCGTCACCTTCGGCGTGAACCACATCGTCTCCGGTGTGGCCATCAACATCCTCGCCGTCGGCGTCACCCGGTACCTCTCCAACTTCACCTTCGCCGACGCGGAGGGCGGCACCTCCAAGCAGTCCCCGCGCATCGACTCGATCGACAAGATCACCGTTCCAGGGCTCTCGGACTGGATGCAGGACCTGCAACAACGGCACTGGTTCTTCGTCTCCGACCTGGCCGGCATCGTCGGCGGCGTGTTCACCGGGCTGTCGCTGCTGACCGTCGTCGCCCTGCTGCTCATCCCCGCCACCTGGTGGGTGCTGTGGCGCACCTCGTTCGGCCTGCGGCTCCGCTCCTGCGGTGAGAGCCCGGTCGCCGCCGAGAGCCTCGGTGTGAACGTCTACAAGTACAAGTACATCGCCGTCACCGTCTCCGGTGCGCTGGCCGGTCTCGGCGGTGCCTTCCTGGCGATCGTCTCCACCGGGATCTACCAGGAGGGCCAGACCGGTGGCCGCGGCTACATCGGCCTCGCCGCGATGATCTTCGGCAACTGGATGCCCGGCGGCATGGCGCTGGGCGCGGGCCTCTTCGGCTTCACCGACAGCCTCAAGCTGCGCGGCGGCGCGGAGAACGTCCACGCGATGCTGCTGCTCCTCGCGATCCTGCTGGTGATCGTCGTGTTCTGGCAGCTGTACCGGAAGAAGTACGTCGCCGCGGTGGTCTCGGCGGCCGTCTCGGCGCTGCTGTTCACCTGGTACGCGCTCACCGACCAGGTCCCCAGCCAGTTCGTGGACGCCGCCCCGTACGTCACGACGCTGCTGGTGCTCGCCCTGTCGGCGCAACGGCTGCGCATGCCGAAGGCCGACGGTGTGCCCTACCGCAAGGGGGAGGGCAAGTGACCGGGGCCGAGGCGCCGGTCGACTGGGACGCCCTGCGGACGGCCGCCCGGGACGCCATGTCCCGGGCGTACGCCCCGTACTCGGGCTACAGGGTCGGCGTCGCCGCGCTGGCCGACGACGGCCGGACCCTCGTCGGCTGCAACGTCGAGAACGCCAGCTACGGCGTGGGCCTGTGCGCCGAGTGCGGGCTGGTCTCCCAGCTCGCCGCGACGGGTGGCGGCCGGCTGACCCACTTCGTCTGCGTGGACGGCGAGGGCGCGCCCCTCGTGCCGTGCGGGCGGTGCCGCCAGCTGCTGTACGAGTTCGGGGGCCCGGGGCTCGTCCTGGAGACCCCGGACGGCTTCCGCACGCTCGACGAGATGCTGCCCCAGGCCTTCGGGCCGCAGCACCTGCGCTGAACGCCCGGCCGGGGCCGCCGCGACACCCGGCGGCCCCGGCCGCCGG
>NZ_KL585394.1:250087-252784 GCF_000721935.1 Streptomyces sp. NRRL WC-3549 | reverse complement strand
CGGCCGCCGGGTGCGCTCCCCGTGGAGCCACCCGGTGACCCCTCTCTCTATGCGCGTAGAGTCTGTCGGGACTCTTGCGTACGCATCCGGCCGGAAGGACTCCCAGGACATGGACGCCATCTCCGTCATCCGCACCAAGCGGGACCGGGGCGAACTCAGCCCCGAGCAGATCGACTGGGTGATCGACGCCTACACCCGCGGCGAGGTCGCCGACGAGCAGATGTCCGCGCTGGCCATGGCGATCCTGCTGAACGGCATGAACCGCACCGAGATCGCCCGCTGGACCGCCGCGATGATCGCCTCCGGCGAGCGGATGAGCTTCGGCGCGCTGTCCCGCCCCACCACCGACAAGCACTCCACCGGTGGCGTCGGCGACAAGATCACCCTGCCGCTCGCCCCGCTGGTCGCCGCCTGCGGCGCCGCCGTACCGCAGCTCAGCGGCCGGGGCCTCGGCCACACCGGCGGCACCCTCGACAAGCTGGAGTCCATCCCCGGCTGGCGTGCCCTGCTGTCCAACGCCGAGATGCTGGACGTCCTGGACACCACCGGCGCCGTCATCTGCGCGGCGGGCGACGGGCTCGCCCCGGCGGACAAGAAGCTCTACGCGCTCCGCGACGTCACCGGGACCGTCGAGGCGATCCCGCTCATCGCCAGCTCGATCATGTCCAAGAAGATCGCCGAGGGCACCGGCGCGCTCGTCCTGGACGTCAAGGTCGGCTCCGGCGCCTTCATGAAGACCATCGAGGACGCCCGCGAACTGGCCTCCACCATGGTCGCGCTCGGTACCGACAGCGGCGTCCGGACCGTCGCGCTGCTCACCGACATGTCCACCCCGCTCGGCCTGACCGCCGGCAACGCCCTCGAGGTGCGCGAGTCCGTCGAGGTGCTCGCCGGTGGCGGCCCGAAGGACGTGACCGACCTGACCCTGGCGCTCGCCCGCGAGATGCTGGACGCCGCCGGACTCAAGGACGCCGACCCGGAGAAGGCCCTCGCCGACGGCTCCGCCATGGACGTGTGGCGCCGCATGATCTCCGCCCAGGGCGGGGACCCGGACGCCCCGCTCCCCGTGGCCCGCGAGCAGCACGTGGTCACCGCCCCCTCCTCCGGGGTGCTGACCCGCATGGACGCCTACGGCGTCGGCGTCGCCGCCTGGCGCCTGGGCGCGGGCCGCGCCCGCAAGGAGGACCCGGTGCAGGCGGGCGCGGGCGTCGAACTGCACGCCAAGCCGGGCGACACCGTGACCGAGGGCCAGCCACTGCTGACCCTGCACACGGACACCCCCGAGAAGTTCGAGTACGCCCTGAAGGCCCTGCCCGGCGCGTACGACATCGCCCCGGCGGGCACGCCCTTCACCGCCACGCCGGTGGTGCGGGAACGTATCGCCTGACCTGCGGTTTCTCCTTTCGGGTGAACGGGACCGGTGGACCTGCACCGGTCCCGTTCGGCATGCTGGACTCGGTGACGCACCGATAAGAGGAGACCGCCATGAGCGCACTCACCGTCGATCCCGTGCCGGGCTACGGCCAGGACTGGGACGACCTCGTCCGGATCTGGGAGGAGACGGACGCACCCGAGGGCTGCAAGGTGGAGATCATCGAGGGGATCGTCACCGTGTCGCCACCGCCGTCCAAGGACCACAACAGCACCGCGGAATTGCTCCAGCGCAGGCTGTACACCGTCATCCCGGAGGACTGGGGGATCTACCAGACCCTCGGTGTCTCCGTGCCGGGGCGGGCCGGGCTCTACATTCCCGATCTCGTCGTCCTGCCGCGCGCGGTGGCGTCCGGACCCGGGAACCGCGTACCGGCCCAAGAGGTCCGGCTGGTCGTCGAGATCACCTCACCGGCCAACGCCAACCACGACCGCATCGGCAAGGCTCACGGCTACGCGAAGGCGGGGATCGAGCTCTTCCTGCTCCTCGACCCATGGCACACCGGGCGCCCGACAGCCACCTTGTACGGAGAGCCGAGCGACGGTACCTACCGGGTGCTGGAGGCGGTGGAGTACGGCGAGACGCTGACGCTGCCGAAGCCGTTCGGGCTGGATCTGGACACGGAGGACTTCCCGGCCGGCTGAGGTGGAAGCGGGCGCGTGGCGATGACTTCGCGGGACGTCGCCGGTCTCCCTCTCCGTGGATGCCCAGACCCCGATCACGTTCGTCGTCACCGGCCGGGTCACCCGCGCCGACGTGCCCGCCCTCTGCGCGGAACTCGAAGCGCTGCTGACCCGCTCCCCGGCCGCCGTGGTGGACTGCGACGTACACGGCGTACCGGGCGCGGATCTGACCCTGGTCGAGGCGGTCGCCCGGCTCGCCCTGGTCGCGCGCCGGGCCGGGGCCCGCTTGCGGCTGCGCCACGCCCCCGGTGAACTCCGCTCCCTGCTCGGCCTGGTGGGCCTGGCCGAGGTGGTGGGTCCCGGCGGTACGGACCCGGACCCGCCCTGACACCGGTCAGTGGGACACGGTGGCAGCGCAGAAGCGCCCCGCCGCTCGCACGTCCGGCGAACTGTTCCCCCCGTCCGGCGCCGGCGCCGTACCCGACGCGGGGGACGGCTCCACCACCGCCGTGTCGCATCCGCCCTCCGGCTGCGGTCCGGGAGCGGGGGTGCCGGCTGCCGGGTCACCGGAGACCGGTTCCCAGGCAGGGGTGGACGTCCGGCCGTCGGTCGCCGCCGGCTCGCCCATCCACTGCGTGGCGC
>NZ_KL585394.1:249198-249908 GCF_000721935.1 Streptomyces sp. NRRL WC-3549 | reverse complement strand
CCCATCCACTGCGTGGCGCCCCAGCCGGCGAGCGCCACCACCGTCCAGCCGGCTATCAGTCCGTTCCGCAGGGGGCGCCGGCCCAGGAACCTCACCCCGCGTCCAGGCGGTCGGGCAGCCCGAACAGCGGGAAGAAGCGCGGGGTGTCCAGGAAGCAGTGCATCCCGGTGACGGCACCGCCCGAGACGTCGATGACCTGCACCGCCCACGGAACGAACCCGGGGCCGTCCGGATCCGGCTTGTAGTGCGCGAAGGCCGGGGAGCCGTTGGCCTCGATCGCGACCAGCCTCGAACCCGCGCAGCCCGCGCCGATGCTGAGCATGAAGCCCGTGATGTCGTCGTGCCCCTGGAGCCAGAGGTCGAACGGCGGCATGGTCATCACGGCGTCCTCGCGGAGCAGCGCGGTCAGCGCCGCCATGTCGTACCCCTCGAACGCCGCCACATAGCGGTCCAGGAGCTTGCGCTGCTCCTCGTCCAGCGGGTTCGCCGCGTCCGGAGCCGTGGCGTCCGTGTCCGCGAGGGTCGCCCTGGCCCGCTGCAAGGCGCTGTTGACCGAGGCGACCGAGGTGTCGAGCAGCTCGGCGACCTCGCTCGCCTTCCACGCCAGCACCTCCCGCAGGATCAGTACCGCGCGCTGCTTGGGCGGCAGGTGCTGGAGCGCCGCGACGAACGCCAGGCGCACCGACTCCCGGGCTGTCTCTTATACACAT
>NZ_KL585394.1:242821-248983 GCF_000721935.1 Streptomyces sp. NRRL WC-3549 | reverse complement strand
GTCGTCGGGTGTCGGCAGGATCCGGCCGTCCGGCATCGGCTCCAGCCAGGTGTTCTCCGGGAGCGGGTTGAGCGCCGCCCGCGCCAGCGGGGTCGGGCCGGTGAGGTCCACCGGCCTGGCCCGCTTGTTGCCCGCCTTGAGCATGTCCAGGCACACGTTGGTGGCGATGCGGTAGAGCCAGGAGCGCAGCGAGGAACGGCCCTCGAACGTGTCGAAGCCGCGCCAGGCACGGACCAGCGTGTCCTGGACCGCGTCCTCCGCCTCGAAGGCCGAGCCGAGCATCCGGTAGCAGTACCCCGTCAGCTCGACCCGGTGTCCCTCCAGACGACTGTCGATGCCGGCCGTGGCCGTCGCCGCCCGATCACTCATCGCTCACCCCTGTTGCGCTGTGACGCCGCTCACCCGGCACTGGGGAAGCTACCCCAGGGCACTGACAGTCGGGGCGGAAAAGACGGAAACCGCTGGTCGGAGGCCGGGCGGGAGGGCCTCAGTTGTGCGCGGCGGCCGTCCGCGGGGCGGTCCGGCGCTCGGTGCGGGCGGCCCGGGTGCCGAAGAGGGTGATCGTCACGACGCCGAGCACCGCGAGGAGGCCGAGGACCACCGTGCCGCCCCAGCCCCCGGCGTGGAAGGCGACCGCGCCGAGCGTGCCGCCCGCGCTGGACCCCAGGTAGTAGGCCGACTGGTAGAGCGCCGACGCCTGGGCGCGGCCCGTCGTCGCCGTACGGCTCACCGAGGAGGAGGCGACCGCGTGTCCGGCGAAGAAGCCGGCCGTGATCAGCACCAGGCCGAGCAGGACCGCCACCAGCTGGTCGGCCAGCGAGAGCAGCAGACCGGCGGCCGTGGTCGAGACGGCGAGGTACAGCGCGCCCCGGCGGCCCAGCCGGGCGACGAGCCGCCCGGCCGCGGCGGAGGAGACCGTACCCACCAGGTAGACCAGGAAGATCGAACCGACGATGCCCTGCGGGAGGCCGAACGGCGCCTCGACCAGCCGGTAGCCGATCACGGTGTAGACGGCGCCGAACACCGTCATGAACAGGGCGCCGATCGCGTAGAGCCGGCGCAGCAGCGGGTCGGAGAGGTGCGTGCCGACGGTCTTGGCCAGCGCCTTCGGGTTGAGCGACCCCGGCGTGAAGTGCCGGGCCCTCGGGATCATCAGGTGGAAGACGACCGCGCAGCCGACCGCCAGCAGCCCGACCGCGCCGAGCGCCGCGCGCCAGCCCCACAGCTGGGCGACCCAGCCGGTGAGGATGCGGCCGCTCATGCCGCCGATGCTGTTGCCCGCCACGAAGAGACCGATCGCGGCCACCAGTGCCCTGGGCCGTACCTCCTCGGCGAGGTAGGCCATCGCCGAGGCCGGCAGCCCGGCCAGCGCCGCACCCTGGACCGCGCGCAGCGCGATCAGCCAGCCGAGCGACGGGGCGAACGGCACGAGGAGTCCGACCAGCGCGGCGACCGTCAGGGAGGCCGTCATCATCTGCCGCCGCCCGAAGCGCTCGGAGAGCGCGCTCAGCGGCAGGACGCACAGGGCCAGTGCCCCGGTCGCCGCGGAGACCGTCCAGCTCGCCTGGCCGGCCGTGGCGCCGAAGGAGGCGGAGACGGCGGGCAGCAGGGCCTGGGTGGAGTAGAGGAGGGCGAAGGTCGCGACCCCGGAGGCGAAGAGCGCGAAGCTCATCCGGCGGTAGCCGGGGCGGCCCGGCTCCAGGCGGTCGGCGGTGCCGGCGGAGACGGTGGCCGGGCCGGTGGTGACCGGGTCGGCCGTCGCGGGCGCGGCGGTCTCGGAGGCGGCCGGGGTGGTGGCCGCGGCGGATGACGGAGCTGAGGCGTCCAGCGTGACGGTGGACGCCCCGGTACTGGCAGGAGGCATACGGCGACGTTAGGACCGAGAGGTTTGATGCGTCCAATGCATGAAGTCGCCATAATCATTCCCATGGCGCATCAACCCAGCTCACAGACGCGGCTGTCACCGAGTGGTTACGAAGAAGACATCCGCGCCGTACTCGCGCCCCGCCTCGCGTACTTCGAGGCGGTGGCCCGGCACGAGCACGTCACCCGTGCCGCGCACGAACTCGGCGTCCCGCAGTCGACGCTGTCGCGGGCCATGGTCAGGCTCGAACAGGACCTGGGCGTCACACTGTTCGCCCGCCGGGGCCGCACCGTCTCGCTCACCCCGGCCGGACGTACCTTCCTGGCCTCCGCCGAACGCGCCCTGGCCGAGGTGGAGAAGGCCGCCGACTCGGTCCGGGCCGACGCCGACCCCACCGCGGGCAAGGTCGCCTTCGGCTTCCTGCACACGATGGGCTCCGAGACCGTGCCCTCCCTCATCCGGGCCTTCCGCGCCGACCACCCCCGGGTCCGCTTCCAGCTCGTCCAGAACTACGGCGAGGCGATGATCGAGCGGCTGCGGGCCGGGGGCCTCGACCTCTGCCTCACCTCGCCCGTACCGGACGCCCCGGACCTGGTGGCCCGCAGGCTGGACGAGCAGCGGCTGCGCCTCGTGGTGCCCGAGGACCACCGGCTGGCCGGGCGCCGGCGGATCCGCCTCGCGGAGGCCGCCGACGAAACGTTCGTCACCCTGGAGCCCGGGTACGGCCTGCGGCGGATCACCGACGACCTCTGCACGGAGGCCGGGTTCACCCCGCGCGTCGCGTTCGAGGGCGAGGAGGCCGAGACCCTGCGCGGCCTGGTCGCCGCGGGGCTCGGGGTGGCCCTGCTGCCGCCGCCCGCCGTGGCCCGGCCGGGGGTGGTCGAACTGACGGTCACCGCCCCGCGCGCGGTCCGGGAGATCGGGGTCGCCTGGCTGGACGGCCACCCGGACACCCCGCCGGTGGCCGCCTTCAAGCGCTTCCTGCTGTCGCGCCGGGGGAACCTGCTGCCGGACTGAGCGCCGGGGGAGAAGGCCCGGGTGCCCCCGCCGCCGACCCGGTGTACGCGCCCAGGAAACCGGGCGCACCGAGCGGCGGGCCCGCCCGCTGACGGCTCCTCAGTTCCGCAGGGAGCGGCCGAAACCGGCCGCCAGCGGCATCCGCAGCCCGAGCGGCGGCGGTGCGGCGAACGCGTCCGTGACCGGCCGGGCGTACGCCCCTCCGAAGAGCGACCCCCGGACGAAGTCCACCGCCAGGGCCACGACCTCGGAGCGGTGCTGGCGCAGGGCGTGCCCGTCCGAATGGACCTCGAACCGGCAGGTGTCCCGATTGGTCTTCTTGGCGCGTTCGGCCAGCCGGTAGGAGAGCTCCGGATCGGTCCGCGCGTCGTTCGTGCCGTGCACGATCAGCACCCGGCGCCCCGCCAGGTGCTTCACCGGCTCGGCTCCGGGCTCCGGCGCGGCGGCCTCGGGCAGCCAGGGCGCCATCGCCATCACCGACGTGACGGCCGTGTGCCCGGCCGCCCGCAGGGCCGCCCGGCCGCCCATCCCGTGCCCGACGAGGCAGACGGGGACGTCGTCCCAGCCGCGGCGGCGGTAGCGGACCACGTGCACGGCGAGCCCGTCCCGCGCCCCGGCCCGGGCCAGGGTCCGGGCCAGGGGCAGCTGGGCCGCGTACGACAGGGTGGAGGGACGGCGACGCGAGTCGGTCTCGCCGTCCGGGAGCAGCAGGACCACGCCGCTGACCTCGGATAGTGCCCCGGCCGCCTGGACGGCCCGTCCCAGCCTCGCGGCGGGCTGGGGAAGTGCGCGCTGTGCCATGGCAGAACAGTGTCAGAGCGCACCTGTGTTCCACCCGGCTTCGCGGTCACTGTTACGTATCGGGGGCAGCTATCTACGCGCGTAGGCGTTAGAGTGCCCGAATGACGAGCCAGACCCCGAACGTCCCCGGTCCCGACCAGATCCGCCGCGCCCCCAAGGTGCTGCTCCACGACCACCTCGACGGCGGCCTGCGCCCCGGTACCGTCGTCGAACTGGCCGCCGCGCAAGGCTACGACGCGCTGCCCGAGACCGAGGCGGACAAGCTCGGCACCTGGTTCCGCGAGGCGGCCGACTCCGGTTCGCTGGAGCGCTACCTGGAGACGTTCGCCCACACCTGCGCGGTCATGCAGACCCGTGACGCGCTGTTCCGGGTGGCGGCCGAGTGCGCCGAGGACCTCGCCGAGGACGGTGTCGTCTACGCCGAGGTGCGCTACGCCCCCGAGCAGCACCTCACCGCCGGGCTGACCCTCGAAGAGGTCGTCGAGGCGGTCAACGACGGTTTCCGCGAGGGTGAGCGCAGGGCCAGGGCCAACGGCCACCGCATCAGGGTCGGCGCCCTCCTCACGGCGATGCGGCACGCCGCCCGCGCCCTGGAGATCGCCGAACTCGCCAACCGCTACCGCGACCTGGGCGTCGTCGGCTTCGACATCGCCGGCGCCGAGGCGGGCTACCCGCCCACCCGCCACCTCGACGCGTTCGAGTACCTCAAGCGGGAGAACAACCACTTCACCATCCACGCCGGTGAGGCCTTCGGGCTGCCGTCCATCTGGCAGGCCCTGCAGTGGTGCGGCGCCGACCGGCTCGGCCACGGCGTCCGCATCATCGACGACATCGAGGTCGCCGACGACGGCAGCGTGACCCTCGGCCGCCTCGCCTCCTACGTCCGCGACAAGCGCATCCCGCTGGAGCTCTGCCCGACCTCCAACCTCCAGACCGGAGCCGCGGCCTCGTACGCGGAGCACCCCATCGGGCTGCTGCGGAAGCTGCATTTCCGCGCCACCGTGAACACGGACAACCGGTTGATGAGCGGCACCAGCATGAGCCGGGAATTCGAGAAACTGACCGAGACCTTCGGATACACGCTCGACGACATGCAGTGGTTCACCGTCAATGCGATGAAATCCGCTTTCATTCCTTTCGATGAACGTCTCGCCATGATCAACGACGTGGTGAAGCCGGGGTACGCGGAACTGAAGTCGGAGTGGCTGTTCCGTCAGACGTCCACCACCAGCGGTTCTTCGGGCGCCTCTGCCTGAGCGGACACGAAGGGGAGCGGCCGGGGTCACGGAATTCCGGCCGTTTTCCGTGTCCGGGGATGTTTGCGGGAGCCGTCGGGGGCTGACTACGTTGCAGAGCCGCTCACATCCCCTTCCCAAGGATGAATGTCACATGAAGCAGTCTGCTGTCAGGACCATCGGTGCCGCCGCTCTCGGTGCCGCCTTCGCCGCCGCCGGCGCGGGAAGCGCCTCCGCCGTCGCTCTGCCCGTCGACTCCCTGGCCGGCGCGCTGCCCGCCAACGTCGCGCTCGACAGCGTGACCGACGCGCTGCCCACCGCCCAGAAGGCCGCGGGCAGCCTGCTCGACCAGCACAAGGGCGGCGGCCAGAAGGGCAGCGGCGCCCTCAAGTCGACGGGCACCAACCTGCTCGGCGGCCTGCCCGCCGGTGGGCTGACCGGCGCCCTGCCGATCGGTCGCTGAGGCCTCACCCGCCTGACCAGGGCGTGTACCGGAAGTCCCGCCCTCCGGGCGGAGGGCGCCACTCCCGATACACGCTCCCGTGTGCCCCGCCGGCACGCACAGAGGGCGCGCACCCGGTCAGGGTGCGCGCCCTCCTGCTGTTCTCCCCGTGCCTGCTGTTCTCCCCGTGGCCCCCGGTGTCACCAGGCCGTCGCGGAGGAGCGCTTCTCCGACGGCAGCAGCACCCACAGCGCCAGGTAGACCAGGAACTGCGGGCCGGGCAGCAGGCAGGAGACCAGGAAGATCACGCGCATCGTCCCGGCGGAGGTGCCGAAGCGGCGTGCCAGCCCCGCGCACACCCCGCCGATCATGCGGCCTTCGGTCGGGCGGACAAGTGCGGCCATGGTGACTCCTTCGCGAACCGTCGCGGGAGCAGCTCCGTCGTGCTCCCGATATCTCCAGGGTGCCCCCACGAAGGAGGACAAAGCATCGCTCTACGGGGCGATACCGACCCTGGAAATCCTCGGGGTCGCTCCCTGAGGGGCGTCGCTCCCCAGGGTCCCGGCCTCGTGACGGAACCGCGAGAGGTCGCCCGTACCCACCCGGTCGCCCCGGCGCAGCCGCACCC
Source organism: Streptomyces sp. NRRL WC-3549 (assembly GCF_000721935.1). Lineage (GTDB taxonomy): Bacteria > Actinomycetota > Actinomycetes > Streptomycetales > Streptomycetaceae > Streptomyces. Next base: position 242,996 of record NZ_KL585394.1, on the reverse strand, counting down.
GGCACACCGGGACGACCAGCAGATGGGCGACCGCGACACCGGCGGTGTTCAGCAGGATCGAGTCGACGTCCACGACCTGCCCGGGCACCCCCGTCTGCGCCAGCTCGATGGCCGACGAGATCAGGGCCCCGGCCGCGACCGTCCGGACCAGCGACGCCCACGGGGAGACCAGCAG
>NZ_KL585394.1:241962-242631 GCF_000721935.1 Streptomyces sp. NRRL WC-3549 | reverse complement strand
GGGCAGCAGGACGCCCAGCGGAGCCAGCAGCGCCAGCCCCCCGCCGATCCGGCGCACGGCCTCGGCCCGGCCGAGGGAGAGGTCCGCCCTGATCCCGTCGAACGGTTGCAGATTCGCGGCCGTCACCCAGGGGACGTCGAGCGGGCGCAGCGTCAGCCAGCCGACGAACAGCAGATGCGCGAGGAGCAGGGCTACCCCCGCCGCGCGGAAGCGGATGACGGACCGGCCGTCCGGACTGTGACGCACGAGCACCAAGACGCCACGACGGGCAGGATCGGTTCCGCAGAAGGAGCTGTGACGACCGGCACGCGCCGTCACGACCGTGCGGGGACACCACTCCAGGGCTCTCCCCGTGCCGCACCGGCGTCCGCTACGGGGCGCCCGTGGCCCGCTGCGTCGGAACCCCCGTCGGCCTGCTCTTCGTCTCCGGGGTGCACAGGTAGTCCCGCGGCGGGTACTTCCCGGGCCCCCCGAGCCGCACCGGGCCTCCGGAGCCGCCCACGTGGCCCTCCGCGTACGAGCACACCAGCTGCGCCAGTGCCTGGGCCGGCAGGTCCTCGGGCTGCTCGCTGAGGCGCAGGCTGCCCTCCGGGTCGCCTTCGCGGGCACCGTCGACCCGGAGCCCCGCCGGTACGAGCGTGGAGAAGCCCGCCCGCCGCTCGTCGTCGG
>NZ_KL585394.1:238066-241747 GCF_000721935.1 Streptomyces sp. NRRL WC-3549 | reverse complement strand
ATGTGTATAAGAGACAGGCCCACAGGCGGTCGGTCCCCGACGCGTCGGCCTCGACCGTGCGCTCGACCGGCGCCAGCTGGGAGGCGCACACGAGGTAGACCTCGACCGTCAGGGTCTTCGAGGACCGGTCACCGCCGCCGGCCCCGTCGGTCGTACGGCACGACACCCGTGACGGGGCCGCCCCGGCGTCCACCGGAACCGAGGTGCTCCGGATCCCGCACCCGGCGGCCAGCGCCACGCAGGCCAGGGCGGCGGTGAACGCGGCGGCCCGCCCGGGACGGGCTCCGGCGGCCGTACGGGCACCGCGCCGGGCGCCGCGGCGGGTGCCGTACGAGCGCTCGCTGCGCATCACGTCGTGTCGTCCTTCCCCATCGCGCCGCGGCCCGGCTCCCCGGAACGGCCGGCGTCCCGCTCCCGTCCCGCGCCGCGGTCCACGTCCTGGTCCTCCTCGTCCCGTCCCGCGTCGCGGTCCTCGTCCGCGGGGCTGCTGCCGGCCGGCCGGCCGGCGTCGCGCGGCAGCCGCAGGGAGGAACACGGCGCCGTCGCCGTCCGGCGAGTTGTACGCCGTGATGTCGCCCCCGTGGATGTGGGCGTTCTCCATGGCGATCGAGAGGCCCAGCCCGCTGCCCTCGGAGCGCGGCCGGGAGGCGCTCGCCTTGTAGAAACGGTCGAACACGTGCGGCAGGACCTCCTCGGGGACCCCCGGGCCGTGGTCCCGCACCTCGATGGTCAGCTCGTCGTCGTCGGCCCGCACCGCCACCCGGACCGGCGAACCGCCGTGCTTGAGCGCGTTGCCGATGAGGTTCGCCAGGATGACGTCCAGCCGGCGCGGATCGAGCCGTGCCATGAGGCCCCGCTCGGCGTCCAGGTCGACGGCGTCCAGCCACGCCCGGGCGTCGATGCAGGCGGTGACCTGGTCCGCGACGTCCACCGTGTCCAGGACCAGCCGGGCCGTGCCCGCGTCGAAGCGTGTGACCTCCATCAGGTTCTCGACCAGGTCGTTCAGCCGCCGGGTCTCGCTGACCACCAGGTGCACGGCGGGCGCGATCATCGGATCCAGGTTGTCCGCCTCGTCCTCCAGCACCTCCGCGACCGCGGTGATCGCCGTCAGCGGGGTGCGCAGCTCGTGCGACATGTCGGCGACGAACCGCCGGCTCGACTCCTCACGGGCGCTCATGTCCGCGACCGTCTTCTCCAGCGAGCTCGCAGCCCGGTTGAACGTCCGTGACAGATCGGCCAGTTCGTCCGTGCCGGAGACCACCAGGCGGGTGTCGAGCTTGCCCTCGCCGAGCTTGCGGGCGGCATCGCCCAGCCGCTGCACCGGCCGCAGCACGGTCGTCGCCGCAGCCTGCGCGAGCAGGGCCGAACCGATGAGCGCCAGAGCGGTGGCCACACCCAGCGACCAGGCCAGCGAGTTGAGGTCCTGCCGCTCCTGGTCGAGGGACTTGAGCATGTACCCGGTCGGGCCCCCGCCGATGATCTTCGTGCCGGCCACCAGGTACGGGGTGCCGTTGATGCTCGTACGCTGCCAGAACAGGTGGTACTCGAAGGAGTCGCCGTTCTTGAGCGGCTGCTTCCGGTTCACCTGCCTCTGCAGCGACTCGGGCACGTCCTGCTTGGTGAACGCGTCGAGGTCCGAGGAGCCCACGACCGGCTTCCCGTCGTGGGAGTCGACCAGCAGCACGTGGTAACCGGCACCGCTGCTCGCCATCTGCTCGGCCGCGTCCCGCAGTTCGGTCGCCGTCAGCCGGGTCGGCAGCGAGCCCGCGCGGTTCTGCATCTGCCGCCGGAAGTCACCGAGCGCCGCGTCCTGGGTACGGGTCAGGACCGCCTCGCGGTTGAGCCAGTACGCGATGCCCGACGCGGAGACCGCCGCCACCAGGGCCACCAGCGCGAACACGATCAGCAGCCGCAGCCGCAGACTGGTCCAGCGAAGACCCGCGAGGAAGGAGCGTCGTGCGGCACCGCTCACGAAGGCGAGTCCAGCCGGTAGCCGACACCGCGCACGGTACGGATCAGGGTCGGCGAGGACGGCACGTCCTCCACCTTCGCGCGCAGCCGCTGGACGCACGCGTCCACGAGCCGTGAGTCACCGAGGTAGTCGTGTTCCCACACCAGCCGCAGCAACTGCTGCCGTGACAGCGCCTGTCCGGGCCTGCGGCTCAGCTCCAGCAGGAGGCGCAGTTCGGTCGGGGTGAGCTGAAGGTCCTCGCCGTTCTTCGTGACGGTCATCGCCGAACGGTCGATGACCACGCTGCCGAAGGTCGCCGAGTCGGTGGACTCCCGCTCGCCCCGGCGCAGCACCGCGCGGATACGGGCGTCGAGCACCCGGCCCTGCACGGGTTTCACCACGTAGTCGTCGGCCCCGGACTCCAGACCCACCACGACGTCGATGTCGTCGCTGCGGGCCGTCAGCAGGATGATCGGCAACTGGTCGGTGCGCCGGATGCGGCGGCAGACCTCGAAACCGTCGATCCCGGGGAGCATCACGTCCAGTACGACCAGGTCGGGCCGCTGCTCGCGGAGCAGCTCCAGGCCGTCCTCTCCCGTCGCCGCGGTGGCCACACGGTGGCCCTGGCGAGACAGCGAGAGTTCGAGGGCCGTGCGGATGGCGTCGTCGTCCTCGATCAGCAACAGGAAAGGCACGGAGGCCATTGTGGCCCATAGGGGTGTCACAGTTCGACAGTGCTCCCCCCTTGATCGCCCCACCGGGGTGGGCCGAAGGGCCCGCAGAGCCCTGACCTGCCTTGTGACAGCCCTGTGACAGTCGGGGGACAGGGCCATGAAATCGCCCCGGCAAGCTCGTTGGCACAAGGAACGGACGAACTCCACCGATGGGGGGCGTGAGATGAACGCACTGCACAGCACCACCTCAAGCGCAGTTGTCACGCGCCTCCACGACGCCGGTCGGAGCGCGGAGAAGTCCGGCACCGGGGGAGGGCGGGGGTGCTTCCGTGGTGCCGGGCGTCAGCACTCGCCGCACCTGGCGATGGTTGACGTGCCCAAGGGGGCGAACGGGGGCCCCGCGTACGGGGAGGGCCCGGGGGAGCAGAAGCCCCTGGCGGGGGCGGAGAGCGCCGAAGCGGCGTTCACGGCCTACGTCCAGGAGCGGCGCGCCTCCCTGTACGCGACCGCCTACCACCTGACCGGAGACCGGTTCGAGGCCGAGGACCTGCTGCAGAGCGCCCTCTTCTCGACGTACCGGGCGTGGGACCGGATCACGGACAAGGCGGCGGTCGGGGGTTACCTCCGCCGCACCATGACGAACCTGCACATCAGCGCCTGGCGCAGGCGCAAGCTGAACGAATACCCGACCGAGGAGCTGCCGGAGACGGTGGGCGACACGGACGCGATGCGCGGCACGGAGCTGCGGGCGGTGCTGTGGCAGGCGCTCGCCCGGCTGCCCGAACTCCAGCGCACCATGCTGGTCCTGCGGTACTACGAGGGCCGCACGGACCCGGAGATCGCGTCGATACTCGGCATCAGCGTCGGCACGGTGAAGTCGAGCATCTGGCGGTCGCTCCGCCGGCTGCGTGAGGACGAGGTCCTCAGCTTCGGCCGTGACGAGGAGGAGTCCTTCGGCGAGCTGGTGGCCTGAAGGCGTACGGGGGGAAACGGGGGGACAACGGGGGGCAGGGACCGCGGCTCCGGGGGGAGGCCGCGGTACGGGGGAACGGGGGG
>NZ_KL585394.1:237534-237845 GCF_000721935.1 Streptomyces sp. NRRL WC-3549 | reverse complement strand
GTCCGGGCGGGGTCGGACGGGCCGGGGGGTCTCGTCCGGCCCCGCTTCGCCGTTCCCGCCCCGTGGCGCGACCGGGGCCCGGTGCCCGGGCGTGGTCATCCGCGCCGGCTCGGCTCACGTCCCGGGCTCGGGACGTCCTGCCTACGGCCCCTGTCGCGGCCGGGGGCACCGCTGTCGCGCCGTCCGGCCCGCGCCCGCCCCCGCTCAGTCGCCGGCGGGGCCCGGGGCGGCCCCCTGCTCCGCGAGCCGTCCCTCCACCGGCGCCCGCCGGCAGCGGCCCGCCGCCGCGGCGGCCAGCCGGCCCCGCGCCC
>NZ_KL585394.1:235050-237376 GCF_000721935.1 Streptomyces sp. NRRL WC-3549 | reverse complement strand
GTGTATAAGAGACAGGCCCAGCGCCTCGGCCTTGGCGCAGGGGTACGCGCCCAGGGCCGTCTGCCGGGCCACGATGCGCCGCTCGGCCCGCATCAGCCGCCAGCCGCGCCGCAGCAGGAACGGCACCGACTTGCGACCCTCCCGCAGGTCCCGCAGCAGCCGCCGCCGGAACGTCGTCGACGGGCGGCCCCGCAGGCACAGCGCGTCGGCGAGCAGGCCGAGCTCCTGGCAGCGGCCCACGATGTCCGCCGCGAAGATGCCCTCGGCCACGAAGAGCGGCGTGCGCTCGATGTCGAGCGTCTCCACCCCGGTCCGCGAGCTCGTCGCGATGTCGTACACCGGCACGTGCGTACGTCCCGTCCGGCACAGCTCCGCGACGGCCGCGACCGCCGCGTCGGCGTCCCACGAACGCACCGAGTCCCAGTCGATGTCGGCGCTACCGGTGACCTGGGGCAGGGTCGGGTCGTTGCCCTCCTTGTAGAAGTCGTCCAGGCGAAGCACCGGAAGCCCGGTGCGGGCGGCGAGGGACGACTTGCCGGATCCGGAGGGACCGGCGAGCAGCACGACGCGAGTGGGGATCGGTTGGGAACTCACAGAACAGAAGTGTGAGGCATCGACCCGCGCAGGGGATCCCCGGGAGGCGCTGTTGGTATCGAGCATCACACCCCGACTACGCTGCGCACACGCACGATTACTGGATCAGGCTCGATCAGGTGGGAAAAACATGGCACGTCATGCACTGTCCAAGCCCCGGCGTCGCGCTCTGCTGCGCGCCGGTCTGACCCTCACCGCGCTGGGCGCGGCCCTCGGCGCGGGAGGCGCGGCGGCCCAGGCGGCCCCGCTGCCCACCGTCCCGGCCACCGGCTCGGACACCGCGGACGGCACGCTGGGTGCGGTCGGCGACGCGGCGGGTCCCGCGCTGAACAGCGCGCTCGGCTACGGGCTGGCGGGCGCGGTGGCGCCCGTCACCGACCTGCAGCTGGACCCGCTCGCCGGGACGGGCGCGGACCCGCTGGACAACGCGGTGGGCGCCCAGATCGCCGACTTCAAGCCGGTGACCACGGCGATCGTCACCGACCCGCTGACCAGCGGTGGTGCGCTCGCCGACCTGCCCCTGGTGGGCAAGGTCACCGGTCTGGTCACCGGCTGACGACCGGACCCGGAGAGCGCGCAGGGCCCGCCCCGGTGACCGGAGGCGGGCTCTGCGGGGTGCGTACGCCGGTCAGTACGAGGAGCCCGAGGCCCCCAGGGCGCCCGTCGGGTGCCAGACCGTCTTCGTCTCCAGGAAGGCCGTCAGCCGGTGCGTACCGGGGGAGGCCGTCCAGCCGTCGCCGGAACCGTCCACAGCCTGTGGACGCAGGACCCGCTTCAGGTTGTCCGCGGCGGCCGCCTCCAACTCCTTGGCCAGGTCCGCGTCGCCCGCGGCCCCCGTCAGGTCGATGCCGTTGACGTCCTGGTGCGAGGCGAGCGGCGCCGCCAGCTCGGCCGTACGGCCCGACAGGATGTTCACCACGCCGCCCGGCAGGTCCGACGTGGCCAGCACCTCTCCCAGCGAGAGCGCGGGCAGCGGCCGGTCGGCCGAGGCGATGACGACCACCGTGTTGCCCGTGGCGATCACCGGGGCAACGACGGAGACCAGGCCCAGAAAGGACGACTCCTGCGGCGCCAGCACCGCGACCACCCCGGTGGGTTCGGGCGTGGAGAGGTTGAAGAACGGGCCGGCGACCGGGTTCGCCCCGCCCACGACCTGGCCGACCTTGTCGGTCCAGCCCGCGTACCAGACCCAGCGGTCGATCGCCGCGTCGACGACCGCCGCCGCCTTGGACTTCGACAGCCCCTCGGCGTCGGCCACCTCCCGTACGAACTGCTCCCGGCGGCCCTCCAGCATCTCCGCGATCCGGTAGAGGATCTGGCCGCGGTTGTACGCGGTCGCGCCCGACCAGCCGCCGAACGCCTTGCGGGCGGCCACGACCGCGTCACGGGCGTCCTTGCGGGAGGACTGCGGGGCGTTCGCCAGCCACCCGCCCTTCGAGTCGTTCACCTCGTACACCCGACCGCTCTCGGAGCGGGGGAACTTGCCCCCGACGTACAGCTTGTAGGTCTTGAAGACGCTGAGTCGCCCGTCAGACATCGAGGTAGGCCTCCAGACCGTGACGGCCGCCCTCGCGGCCGTAGCCCGACTCCTTGTATCCGCCGAACGGCGAGGTCGGGTCGAACTTGTTGAACGTGTTGGCCCACACCACACCGGCGCGGAGCTTGTTCGCCACCGCGAGGATGCGGGAGCCCTTCTCCGTCCAGATGCCCGCCGAGAGGCCGTACTGGCTGG
>NZ_KL585394.1:228260-234842 GCF_000721935.1 Streptomyces sp. NRRL WC-3549 | reverse complement strand
CTCCGTCCAGATGCCCGCCGAGAGGCCGTACTGGCTGTTGTTGGCCTTGGCGACCGCCTCGTCCGGGCTGCGGAAGGTGAGCACCGACAGCACCGGGCCGAAGATCTCGTCGCGGGCGACGGTGTGCGCCTGGGTGACGCCGGTGAACAGCGTCGGGGCGAACCAGTACCCCGTGGAGGGGAGTTCGCAGGGCGCGGACCAGCGCTCGGCGCCCTCCGCCTCGCCGGTCTCCACGAGCGCGGTGATCCGGGAGAGCTGCTCGGCGGAGTTGATCGCGCCGATGTCGGTGTTCTTGTCCAGCGGGTCGCCGAGGCGCAGCGTGGACAGCCGGCGCTTGAGCGCGTGCAGCACCTCGTCGTGGACCGACTCCTGGACGAGGAGGCGGGAGCCGGCGCAGCAGACCTGGCCCTGGTTGAAGAAGATCCCGGTGACGATGCCCTCGACGGCCTGGTCGATCGGCGCGTCGTCGAAGACGATGTTGGCGCCCTTGCCGCCCAGTTCGAGCGTCGCGCGCTTGTCCGTGCCCGCGATCTGCCGGGCGATGGACTTGCCGACGGCGGTGGAACCGGTGAAGGCGACCTTGTTCACGTCCGGGTGCTCGACGAGCGCGGAGCCCGCGTCGCCGTAGCCGGTGAGGATGTTGACGACACCCTTGGGCAGCCCCGCCTGGCGGCAGACGTCCGCGAAGAACAGCGCCGAGAGCGGCGTCGTCTCGGCGGGCTTCAGCACGACCGTGTTGCCGGTCGCGAGCGCCGGGGCGATCTTCCACGCGAGCATCAGGAGCGGGAAGTTCCAGGGGATGATCTGCCCGGCCACACCCAGCGGACGCGGATTCGCGCCGTATCCGGCGTGGTCCAGTTTGTCGGCCCAGCCCGCGTAGTAGAAGAAGTGCGCGGCGACCAGCGGGAGGTCCGCGTCGCGGGTCTCCCTGATCGGCTTGCCGTTGTCCAGGGTCTCCAGGACGGCGAGCTCACGGGAGCGCTCCTGGATGATCCGGGCGATCCGGAAGAGGTACTTGGCGCGCTCGGAGCCGGGCAGCGCCGACCACTTCTCGAACGCCTTGCGGGCCGCCCTCACGGCACGGTCCACGTCCTCGGCGCCGGCCCGCGCGACCTCGGAGAGCACCTCCTCGGTGGAGGGGCTGATGGTCTTGAAGACCTTGCCGTCGGCGGCCTCGGTGAACTCGCCGTCGATGAACAGCCCGTACGACGGGGCGATGTCGACGACGGAGCGGGACTCCGGAGCCGGTGCGTACTCGAATGCGGATGCCATGGCGTATCAGTCCACCGTCACGTAATCGGGGCCGGAGTAGCGGCCGGTGCTGAGCTTCTGGCGCTGCATCAGCAGGTCGTTCAGCAGGCTGGAGGCGCCGAAGCGGAACCAGTGGTTGTCCAGCCAGTCCGCACCGGCGGTCTCGTTCACCAGCACGAGGAACTTGATCGCGTCCTTGGAGGTGCGGATGCCGCCCGCGGGCTTCACCCCGACCTGGACGCCGGTCTGCTCCCGGAAGTCGCGCACGGCCTCCAGCATCAGCAGGGTGTTCGCCGGGGTGGCGTTGGTCGCGACCTTGCCGGTCGAGGTCTTGATGAAGTCCGCTCCCGCCAGCATCCCGAGCCAGGAGGCCCGCCGGATGTTGTCGTACGTGGACAGCTCGCCCGTCTCGAAGATCACCTTCAGGCGTGCCGGGCCGCACTCCGCCTTCACGGCGACGATCTCCTCGTACACCTTGAGGTAGCGGCCGGCGAGGAAGGCGCCCCGGTCGATCACCATGTCGATCTCGTCGGCCCCGGCCGCCACCGCGTCGCGGACGTCCGCGAGCTTGACGTCCAGCGCGGCACGCCCGGCGGGGAAGGCGGTCGCCACGGAGGCGACCTTGACCCCGGACCCGGCCAGCGCGGCGACGGCGGTCCCGGCCATGTCGGGATAGACGCAGACCGCGGCGGTGCGCGGGGTCGTGCGGTCGAGCGGATCCGGGTTGACGGCCTTGGCGGCCAGCGCCCGGACCTTGCCCGGGGTGTCCGCGCCTTCGAGCGTCGTCAGGTCGATCATCGAGATGGCCAGATCGATGGCGTACGCCTTGGCGGTCGTCTTGATCGACCTGGTGCCGAGGGAGGCGGCGCGCGCTTCGAGACCGACGGTGTCGACACCGGGCAGCCCGTGCAGGAAGCGGCGCAGCGCACTGTCGGACGCGGTGGCGTCGGCGAAGGGGCTGCCTCCCCGCTCGGACGCAGCTGGGTGCTTGGGGGGCGGTGCAGTCGTGGGCATGGTCACCAGAGGAGCATATCTACGCGCGTAGCAGCATGTACAGTCCCCCTCCGTCTCCGCGCCGTACAGGGCCCGCGCCCCACCCCCGTGCGGCCACCGGGCCGTCCGCCCGGAGCGTCAGGCAGAATCGGGGCCATGACGAGCCCCACGCCCCCCGCCGAGCCCTCCTCCGCCGACCGGACCTACCGTTCGGGAGGCGGGCTGGTCACCGGCGCGGTGCTGATCCTGATGATCGGCTGGGCCGGTGTGGACGCGGCGATCCGCGGCGAGGGCCGGGCCCCGTGGATCGCCCTGGCCGCGCTGTTGACGGTGATCCCGCTGATCGTCGCCTTCACGCTGCGGCCGGCGGTCTACGCCGACGAGGAGCGCATCCGGGTCCGGAACCCGTTCCGCACCATCGAACTGCCCTGGACCGACGTCGCCGACGTCCGCGCCTCGTACACGTGCGAGCTGTTCGCCCAGGATGGCAGGAAGTACCAGCTGTGGGCGGTGCCGGTGTCGCTGCGTGAGCGCAAGAAGGCCGCCAGGAGGGCCTCCCAGGCCGCGCACGACGACCCGTTCGGCAAGGCCTCGGTGCACGCCGACGTCCGCGACACCCAGGCCCGGATCGCGGCGGCCGACCGGACGGTGAACGAACTGCGCGAACTGCGCGAGCGCGGGGTGGGCCCGGAGCGGAGCGCCACCCGCGCGTCGGTGCGCTGGGCGTACGAGGTGCTCGCCCCGGCCGCCGTGGGCGCGGTGCTGTTCGCGGTGCTGCTGGCGATCGGCTGAGCCGCGGCGGCCGTCCTTCGCGCGCCGGTGGGCTCGGCGTGACCGTGACGCGTCGGCCGGCCCTTCGCCGCGTCCGCCGCCCGTCGTCGCCCGGCCCGCTCGTGAGTGGAGCGGGCCGGGCGCGGCGAACCGTGTGACCCGTGCGGTCGCGGAGCCTGCGGGTGCCGCCCGCCGAGCCCGTGCCCGGAGCCGTCTCGTCCGCGCTGCGCGGGCTGCGTGGAACGCCAACGGCCGGAGAGGGTACGGCGCCTGATGTTCCGCCAGGCGGCCGTTCCGGGGGTCACGTGACGCACATCACTGGTCGGATCGCGGTCGCGCCCGGTGTCCCGGTTTGCCCTGTTTCAGGTGGCCTGGTGAAGGGGTGACGGGCCCCGCAACATCCGGGTTGGGCCATTTGACCGCTCCGCTCCGTCCGGCCGCGTGCGCCGGGCCCCCTGTCCTCGCTCACCGTTGTGGCTAGGGTGCCGAGCGTGTCGATCACTGGACCGACGTCCGCCCGGGCCGGTGACCGCCCGCGGGAACCCATCGCACGAGAGACACGAACACGAAGAAGGGTGTACGGGCGCACTCATGGTCGGCGCGGCCCTGTCAGCAGGCATGCACGGCGCCGCACCGGGGCGGGACCGCCGGCAGCACCGGCGGAACCGCTCGGGGCACGGGCGGCGGGGATCTGGCGGGGCGGGGCCGTCCGGGGCCGCGCGTGCGACAGGTACTCGGTCCGGATCACCCGGAACCCCGGCACGGAGTACCCCACCGTGCACCGGTGCCCGTTCGACGTCGCGAACCTCGTCTTCGAAGTCCAGTCATCCGACCCGTCAATCGTCCTTGGTGCGGGCATGGTGAAAGCACGCCCGCACCAAGGGGTCCAGGACCGTACATGCCGTTGCTCGAACTGAACGACCTCCACCAGGGATACCGCGGGAAACCAGTCGTCCGCGGCATCAGCCTCACCCTCGGTGCCGGCGCCTACGGCCTGCTCGGCCCGAACGGTGCGGGCAAGAGCACTCTCCTGCGCACCGTGGCGACGGCCGACCGCCCGACTTCCGGTGATCTCCGCCTGTTCGGCGAGGAGGTGCGCACCGGGCGGCAGTTGCGTGCCTGGGCTACCTCCCCCAGAGCTTCGCCTACCCCGGCGACTTCACCGTCACCGACTTCGTCCGCCACTGCGCCTGGCTTCGCGAGGTGCCGCGCAGGCGCATTCCGGCGGCGTCGGACGAGGCCGTGGAACGCGTCGGGCTCACCAGCCGGGCGGACTCCCCCCTGCGCAAGCTCTCCGGCGGAATGCTCCGCAGGGCGGGCATCGCCCAAGCGGTCGTCGGTGAACCGGACCTGGTGATCCTGGACGAGCCCACCACCGGGCTCGACCCCCACCAGCGGGTGCGGTTCCGTGAACTGATCCGGCAACTGGCGGAGCAGAGCTGCGTGCTGCTCAGCACCCACCTGGTCGAGGACCTCGCGCACACCTGTGCCCGGATCGGCGTGCTCCACGGCGGGGAGCTGCGGTTCGACGGCACCCCGGCGGAGCTGGAGGAGAACGGCAGCGAGGACCAGCCGGGTGACACCCCGCTCGAACGCGGTTACGCCGCCGCGTTGAGCGTGGCCCCGGAGCAGCGGTCGGAGGCCGCCTGGTGACCGGTTACCTCATCGAGCTGCGCCGGACTCCCGTCCGCTGGTTCGCCGCCCCCCTGCTGGCCGCGTCCCTCGCTCTGGTGTTCCTGGTCGGCGAGGACTGGCAGGGGTCCTGGCCGGAGACGTCGGCGGCGGCCACCCGCGCGGGGATCCCCCTCGTGATCGGGGCCGTGGGGCTGGCGGCTCACCGGACGTCGCAGCTGCGACGCAGCGGGGTCGACGTCCTCCTGTCCGCCCGGCCCCTGCCCGCGGTGGAAGGGGCCCGGCTGGCGGCCGACGCGTCGTGGCTGTCGGGCGTCTACCTGGTGAGCACCGCCGTCACCTGGGCCATGACCGTGGGGGCCCCGGGGGCCCCCTGGCCGGAGTACCCGCTCTTCGGAGTGGCCGGGATCGTCTTCGCCGTCGCACTCGGGTACGTCGCCGGCTGCCTGCTGCCTTCCCGGTTCACCGGGGCCGCGGCGGCCGTGGCGGGGTTCGCGCTGTTCGGCATGGTCGTCGACACCCAGTCCTCGCCTCTGGCCCACAGCCTCTTCCACCAGTCGATCGGTCTGCGGCTGTCCTCCGCGCACCTGGGGTGGCGCATCGCCCTCGCGGTGCTGGCCGTCGGGGCGGCGGTGACCGTGGGACAGGCAGTGGCCGAGGGCCGGCGGCGCAGGGCCGCCCTCGTGCCCGGCACGGCGTTCTGCGTACTCACCCTGCTGGCCGTCGCGGTCTCCCCGGGGAACGGCAGCTCCCTGCAGGAACACCGCACCCCGTCGGCCACGGCCTGCGCTCCGGCCGACGACGGCACCGTGTGCGTCTGGCCCGAGCACGAGCCCCGCCTTCCCGAGGCGGTGGCGGCGGTCGGGAAGATGCGGGCGGTCTCCGCGAACGTGCTCTCCCTGCCCGAGCGCTTCACGGAGGACGGCCTGAACGGCCCCGGAGCGGGAGGATTCACCTTGGACCACGGGGCGGGCGCCCTGCTGGACAGCCTCGCGGCCGAGACCACGAACGCCTTGTGGCCGCAGTGCGGCCGTGAGGAGGACGCGGTGCTGGAACGCAGGTCGGCGGCGGCGGTGAAGCTGAACTCGTGGCTGGACTCGCGTGCGCGGGGCAGCCGCACACCGGCTTCCTACGACCTGGTCGGCGACGCGGCCGATCCGGCGGAGGTGAAGCGGGTCCTCGGACGACCGGTCCCGGAGCAGACCCCGTACGTGCGGCGGTGGGCCGGGGTCCTGGCGGCGCCGTGCTGAACCACGAGGTGTTCTCCCCCTGGCGCAGCCACCTCAGGTCCCACCGTGCGGGCTGGTCCCTGGCCTTCCTGGCCGCCTGTGCCGCCGTACTCACCTGGTGGGGCGGGGAAGCCGTGCTCTTTCCCAGCGTCAGCGGTCAGGAGCCCGTATCCGCGTCGGGAGCCGGCTTCATGCCGTTGCTGTCCGGCTGCGCCGTGGTCCTGTCCTGCACGGACGGCATGGGCCGGTTCTCCTCGGTGGCCGCGGTGCCGCGTCATCGGGTGCTGGCCCTGCATCTCACCGCGGCGGTCACCGTCGCTGTGCTTCTGTCCTGCGTGGCGCTGGCACTCTCCGGTGCCGCGGAGTCGATCCCCCTCGCGGTGCGCAACCTCCTCGGCTTCACCGGAGCGGCCGCCCTCTGCGCGGCGGTGCTGGGCTTCCGGTCGGCCTGGATTCTGCCCCTGGTCCAGGCCGTCGCGGCCTTCATGGTCGGTTCCCCCGGGGCGGGGGGAGCGCACGCGCGGTGGTGGGAGTGGCCCCGGGCCGCTTCGACCGACGGAGGGAGCTGGGCGGTCTGCGGGGCACTGGCCGCCGTCGGGGTCGGAGCGCTCCTCCTTCGCAACCGGCGCACGGGAATGCCGGAAGGCCGCTGACCCGCCCCGAGCCGTCCGAGCGGTGGGCCGCCGCGGCGACCCGCCGCCCCGGA
>NZ_KL585394.1:213484-228083 GCF_000721935.1 Streptomyces sp. NRRL WC-3549 | reverse complement strand
GGGCCGCCGCGGCGACCCGCCGCACCGGAGACGGTCAGATCCCCGCGGCCGCCGCCAGGTCCCGCTTGATGCCGGACAGCAGGCTCGCGGCCGTCTCCCTCGCCTCGGGCAGTCCGTCCCTGTCCGCGACCGGTACCACGACCTCCAGGTAGCACTTGAGCTTCGGCTCGGTGCCGCTCGGGCGGACGATCACCCGGGCGCCGGTCAGCTGGTACCGCAGACCGTCCGTGGGCGGCAGCCGGTCCGTGCCCCGGGCCAGGTCCTCGGCCGAGGTGACGGGCAGGCCCGCCAGCGCGGCCGGCGGGTTCTCGCGGAGCCGGCGCATGGCGTCCGCGATGACGCTCAGGTCCTCGACCCGCACCGAGAGCTGGTCGGTCGCGTGCAGCCCGTGGTCCAGCGCGAGGTCGTCGAGCAGGTCGAGCAGCGTGCGGCCCCGCTCCTTCAGGACGGAGGCCAGCTCGGCGACGAGCAGCGCGGCGGTGATGCCGTCCTTGTCGCGTACGCCCTCCGGGTCGACGCAGTAGCCCAGCGCCTCCTCGTAGCCGTACCGCAGCCCGTCCACCCGGGCGATCCACTTGAAGCCCGTCAGCGTCTCCTCGTAGCCCAGGCCCGCCTTCTCGGCGATCCGGCCGAGCAGGGAGGAGGACACGATCGACTCGGCGAGCACCCCGGTGACGCCCCGGCCCACCAGGTGGGCGGCGAGCAGCGCGCCGACCTCGTCCCCGCGCAGCATCCGCCAGCCGCCCCCGGCCGACGGGTCGGGGACGGCGACGGCACAGCGGTCCGCGTCCGGGTCGTTGGCGATGACCAGGTCCGGCTCCGCCCGGCGCGCGGTCGCGAAGGCGAGGTCCATGGCGCCCGGCTCCTCCGGGTTGGGGAACGCCACCGTCGGGAACGCCGGGTCCGGGTCGGCCTGCTCGGCGACGAGCACCGGCTCGGGGAAGCCGGCCCGCGCGAAGGCCGCCGTGAGGACGGAGGTGCCGACGCCGTGCATCGCGGTGTAGACGGTCCGCGCGGTGCGGGGCGACCCGGGGGCGAGGACGGCGTCGGTACGGGCGAGGTAGGCGGCCAGGACCTCGTCACCGAGGACCTCCCAGCCGTTCTCCGGGCGCGGTACGCCGTCCAGCGGGCCGACCGCCGCGATCTCCGCGGCGATCTCCGCGTCGGCCGGGGGCACGATCTGCGAGCCGTCGCCGAGGTAGACCTTGTAGCCGTTGTCACGCGGGGGGTTGTGGCTGGCGGTGACCTCCACGCCCGCGACGGCCCCCAGATGCCGGATGGCGTACGCGAGGACCGGGGTGGGCAGCGGGCGGGGGAGTACGGCGGCGCGCAGGCCCGCACCGGTCATCACGGCGGCGGTGTCGCGGGCGAAGTCGGCCGACTTGTAGCGGGCGTCGTAGGTAGCGGGCGTCGTAGCCGATGACGACCAGACCGCCCGAGTCGCCGTGCGCCTTCAGGTACGCGGCGAGGCCGGCGGCGGCGCGGATGACGACGGAACGGTTCATCCGCATCGGGCCCGCGCCGATCTCGCCCCGCAGTCCGGCCGTGCCGAACTGGAGGGTGCCGGCGAAGCGTTCGGCGAGGGCGTCGTGGTCCCCGGCGGCGAGGAGGGCCGCGAGCTCCTCGCGGGTCTCCGGGTCCGGGTCCTCGGCCAGCCAGGTCTGGGCGCGGGCGATGAGGTCCTGCTGCACGGGTCCGCCTCTCGGGGGTGCGGGTGGGATGGGGGTGGGTGCGGGGGCGCGGGGCGGGACAGGGGTGGCGCTGCGCGGGCTCGTCCCCTCCCCGCCCCTTCCCGGAACCGGGGGCCGCCGCCCCCGGCCCCTGGCGCCGTCAGTCGCCGGACGGGCTGGGTTTCGGGCCCGGCGGGCCCGGGTGCCGGAGGGGCGTCGTCCGCCGAGGTCAGATCCGGTCCAGGACCCGAGCCAGCAGCGAGCCCATCCGGGTGGCGGAGTCCCGTCCGGCCTGGAGGACCTCCTCGTGGTTCAGCGGCTGACCGCTCAGGCCCGCCGCCAGGTTGGTGACCAGGGAGATGCCCAGCACCTCGGCACCGGCCTCGCGGGCCGCGATGGCCTCCAGCACGGTGGACATGCCGACCAGGTCGCCGCCCATGACGCGGACCATGTTGATCTCGGCCGGGGTCTCGTAGTGCGGGCCGGGGAACTGCACGTAGACGCCCTCTTCGAGCGTCGGGTCGATCTCCTGGCACAGGGCCCGCAGCCGCGGCGAGTACAGGTCGGTCAGGTCGACGAAGTTGGCGCCGGCGATCGGGGACGCCGCCGTGAGGTTGATGTGGTCGTTGATGAGGACCGGCTGACCGGGGCGCATGCCCTCGCGCAGACCGCCGCAGCCGTTCGTCAGGACGACCGTCCGGCAGCCCGCGGCGACCGCCGTACGGACACCGTGGGCGACGGCGGCGACGCCCTGGCCCTCGTAGTAGTGCGTGCGGCCGAGGAAGACGAGCGCGCGCTTCCCACCGATCAGGTAGGAGCGGATCTTCCCGCCGTGCCCCTCCACCGCGGGAGCGGGGAACCCCGGGAGCGCGGTCACCGGGAACTCGGTCTCGGGCGTGCCGAGCGCATCGCCGGCCGGGGCCCAGCCGGAGCCCATCACCAGGGCGACGTCATGGGTCTCGGCGCCGGTCAGCTCGCGCAGGCGGGCGGCGGCGTCGGCGGCGGCGGCGTGCGGGTCGCCCTGGATGTGGTCCGGAATAACTGATGCGTTCACGCGGATGAGGGTAACCGCTGATTCCCTACGCGCGTAGATGTGCGGGTCCAGAGTCTGGCGCGACCTGTTCGTGCGTTCGTACAGAAGCGCCGCGCCGGGCGGCCTCCGGGCGGGTCAGCAGGGGCGCTTGCGCAGGCCCATCACGTAGTCGTGCGGGGCACCCGCGGACTCGGCGGCGTCCGCCACCTCGCCCAGGTACCGGGCGGAGGGCAGACCGCCCTCGTAGCCGTTCAGCACGTACATCCAGGCCGGTTCCTCGCCGTCCAGGGTGTGGACGCGCACCCGCATGCGGCGGTAGATGTCGAGGCCGACACCCTCCCAGCGGTCCATCGAGTCCTCGTCCATCGGCGCCAGGTCGTACAGCGCGACGAAGACCTGGGACCGGGGTGCCTCCACCACCGTGGCCAGGGCGCCTTCCCAGCCCATCTGCTCCCCGCCGAAGGTCAGCCGCCAGCCGTTCAGCCAGCCGGTGCCGCGCAGCGGTGAATGCGGGGCGCGGCGCGTCATCAGCCGCGCGTCGAGGTTGCCGGCGTACGCGGCGTAGAGCGACATGGGTCGAGGGTACGGGAGGCGACGGGGAACACGCCCGGTTCCGCCGGCCGGAGGCACGGTCCCGACCGGCGTGCCGGGGCCGGAACGCGGAGGCGGGACCGGGCGCGTTCCCGGATGGAGGGCCCCGGGGCGAAGCGGGTCGGGGGGTGCGGGACAATGAACTACGTACTGCATACCCCGGGGCGATCCCCCGGACCCCCGGCCGGGGCGGCAGACGGCCGCGGGATGACACCACGCGAGGCGGACTTTTCGTGACCCGGATCGTGATCATCGGCGGCGGCCCCGGCGGCTACGAGGCGGCACTGGTGGGCGCCCAGCTCGGCGCGGAGGTGACCGTCGTCGACTGCGACGGCCTCGGCGGGGCCTCGGTACTCACCGACTGCGTGCCCTCGAAGACCCTGATCGCGACGGCCGAGGTGATGACCACCTTCGACTCCTCCTACGAGGAGCTGGGCATCATCGTCGCCGACGACACCCCGTACAACGAGCAGGCCGCGCGCGTGGTCGGCGTGGACCTCGGCAAGGTGAACCGCAGGGTCAAGCGCCTGGCGCTCGCGCAGTCCCACGACATCACCGCCTCCGTGACGCGCGCGGGCGCCCGCGTCATGCGCGGCCGTGGCCGGCTCGAAGGGCTCCAGGCCGCCGACGGCTCCCGCCAGGTCGTGGTGACCGCCGCCGACGGCAGCGAGGAGCGGCTCACCGCCGACGCCGTCCTGATCGCGACCGGCGGCCACCCCCGCGAGATCCCGGACGCCCAGCCGGACGGCGAGCGCATCCTGAACTGGACCCAGGTCTACGACCTCGACGAGCTCCCCGAGGAGCTCATCGTGGTCGGCTCGGGCGTCACCGGCGCCGAGTTCGCCGGCGCCTACCAGGCGCTCGGCTCCCGGGTGACCCTCGTCTCCTCCCGCGACCGGGTGCTGCCCGGCGAGGACCCGGACGCCGCCGCCGTCCTGGAGGACGTCTTCCGGCGCCGCGGCATGAACGTCATGGCCCGCTCCCGGGCCCAGGCCGCCAAGCGCGTCGGTGACCGGGTCGAGGTCACCCTGGCCGACGGCCGGGTCATCTCCGGCACGCACTGCCTGATGGCGGTCGGCGCGATCCCCAACACGGCGGGCATGGGCCTTCAGGAGGCCGGGGTCCAGCTCAAGGACTCCGGGCACATCCGCACCGACCGCGTCTCGCGTACCAGCGCCCCCGGGGTGTACGCGGCCGGTGACGTCACCGGCGTCTTCGCGCTGGCCTCGGTCGCCGCGATGCAGGGACGTATCGCCATGTACCACTTCCTCGGCGACGCGGTGACCCCGCTGAACCTCAAGACGGTCTCCGCCAACGTCTTCACCGACCCCGAGATCGCCACGGTCGGCTACAGCCAGGCCGACGTCGACTCGGGCAGGATCGACGCCCGCGTGGTGAAGCTGCCGCTGCTGCGCAACCCGCGCGCCAAGATGCAGGGCATCCGGGACGGCTTCGTCAAGATCTTCTGCCGGCCGGGGACCGAGATCGTCGTCGGCGGCTGCGTCGTCGCGCCGCGCGCCAGCGAGCTGATCCACCCGATCTCGATCGCGGTCGACAACAACCTGACGGTGGAGCAGATCGCGAACGCCTTCACCGTGTACCCGTCCCTGTCGGGATCGATCGCCGAAGTGGCCCGGCAGTTGCACACCCGCAAGGGCGCGGGCGAGGCGTAGGCGCGGTCGGCGGACCGCCCGGTCTCCGGCGGCCCGCCGGACGACGGGCGTCAGGCCCGCGACCGCTCCCGGACGACTCCTGAACGACGGCGGGGCCTCCTATACCACTGGGAGGCCCCGTCCATGTACAACTTCTGTTATTCGGCGCAAACTGCTGAAAAGCAACCCACGGTCAGGTTACTGTCAGTTCCGTGTTCGCTGCAGAACGTCGTCAGTTGATCCTCGAAATGGTGCGCGCCAACGGGGCGGTATCGCTCCGTGAGCTCGCCCGCGTCGTCCAGACCTCGGAAGTGACCGTACGGCGGGACGTGCGGGCGCTGGAGGCAGAAGGACTCCTCGACCGCCGGCACGGCGGTGCGGTCTTGCCGGGCGGTTTTACGCGGGAGTCCGGCTTTCCGCAGAAATCCCATCTCTCCACCGCGGAGAAGACGGCCATCGCCGACCTGGCCGCCGGACTGGTCGGTGAGGGCGAGGCCGTCGTGGTCGGTGCCGGTACGACCACGCAGGAGCTGGCCCGCCGGCTCGCACGCGTCCCCGGACTGACCGTGGTCACCAACTCGCTGCTGGTCGCCCAGGCGTTGGCCCATGCCAACCGGGTGGAAGTGGTGATGACCGGTGGCACCCTGCGCGGGAGCAACTACGCGCTCGTGGGCAGCGGGGCCGAGCAGTCCCTCCAGGGGCTGCGGGTCTCCCGGGCGTTCCTCTCCGGGAGTGGACTGACCGCGGAACGCGGGCTGTCCACGTCCAACATGCTCTCGGCGAGCGTGGACCGGGCGCTGGTGCAGGCCGCCGCGGAGGTGGTGGTCCTGGCGGACCACACGAAGCTCGGTTCCGACACCATGTTCCAGACCGTGCCCACGGAGCTGATCACCCGCCTGGTGACCGACGAGCCGCCGGCCCACGACGAACGGGCCGCCACCGAGCTGCAGGCCCTGGCGGACCAGGGCGTCGAGATCACGGTCGCGGGGCCGGACTCGGAGGGCGGTGGCGAGGGGCCGGTGCAGGGGCACCGGCCGCGCCGTGAGATGCCGCTGCCGGGCCAGCGGCGTACGCACCCGGGCGGCGGCGGCCCGGCCGGCCTCGGGCCGCAGCTGCGCAGCGCGTCCCTGGCGGAGGGGCCCGGGGAGCGGGCCCGGGTGGCGGATCTCCGGCGCCGGTAGACGGGGCGCGGGGGGAGCGCGCCCGCCGGACATCCGGCTCAGGGCTCGGCGCGTAGCCCCTGGAGGGTGAGGCGCAGCAGGCGGTTGGCCAGGTCCGGGTCCGCCGGGGTCTGTTCCGCCGCCAGGGCGATCGCGTTCGTCAGCTGCAACAGGTCGTCGATCGAGACGTCCGCCCGTACGGCGCCGTTGGCCTTGGCCCGCTCCAGCAGCAGGGCGCCCGCCTGTCGCAGCGGTACGTGACACTGGGTCAGGGCGGAGGTGCGGTCCGCCGATGCGGACATGAGGGCCTGAGCCAGGCCGCGGTACTCTCCCGCGTGGCTCACGAGCGCGCCCAGCCACTCCACCAGCGCGACGCAGGGCTGCTCGGACCCGGCCAACTCCCGGGAGCGGGCCAGCAGCGCGGTCAGCGCCTCCTGGAACACCGCGTTCATCAGGGCGTGCCGGTTGGGGAAGTGCCGGTACAGGGTGCCGATGCCGACGCCCGCGCGCCGGGCGATGTCCTCCAGCGAGGCGTCCGTGCCGTGCTCCGCGAACGACGTACGGGCCTCGCCGAGCAGCCGGTCGTAGTTGCGGCGCGCGTCGGCGCGCATGGGGCGGGCCGGGGCCCGCGTGCCCGTCGTACTGCTCGTCGCCATCGCACTGCCCTCCTGGTGTCCACTCCGGGTCCAGGATGCCACCGACCGCCCGGCCGCCGTCGGGCACGCGGACGCGTGCGGTCGGGCGGCCGGGCGGCCGGGTGGTGAGGCGGGGCCGCTCAGTCCTTGATCTCGCAGATCACGGCGCCGGAGGAGACCGAGGTACCCACGGTCGCGGCGAGGCTCTTGACGGTGCCGGAGCGGTGGGCGTTGAGGGGCTGTTCCATCTTCATGGCCTCGAGGACGACGACGAGGTCGCCTTCCTTGACCTCCTGGCCCTCCTCGACCGCGATCTTGACGATCGTGCCCTGCATGGGCGAGGCCAGGGTGTCGCCCGAGGCGGCCGAGCCGGCCTTCTTCGCCGCGCGGCGCTTGGGCTTCGCTCCGGCCGCCAGGCCGGTGCGTGCCAGGCTCATGCCGAGCGAGGAGGGCAGGGAGACCTCCAGGCGCTTGCCGCCGACCTCGACGACGACGGTCTCGCGGCCGGAGTCCTCGTCCGCCTCCGCCTCGGCAGGCACGGTGAACGGCTTGATCTCGTTGGCGAACTCGGTCTCGATCCACCGGGTGTGGACCCGGAAGGGGTCCGAGGTGAACGCCGGGTCCACGACGACCGCACGGTGGAAGGGGATGGCCGTGGCCATGCCCTCGACCGTGAACTCGGCCAGCGCCCGCGCCGCCCGCTGCAGCGCCTGCTGCCGGGTCGCGCCGGTCACGATCAGCTTGGCCAGCAGCGAGTCCCACGCCGGGCCGATGACACTGCCCGACTCGACCCCCGCGTCCAGCCGGACACCGGGACCGGTCGGCGGGGCGAAGAGGGTGACGGTGCCCGGCGCGGGCAGGAAGCCGCGGCCCGGGTCCTCACCGTTGATACGGAACTCGAAGGAGTGACCGCGCACGGCCGGGTCGTCGTACCCCAGCTCCTCGCCGTCGGCGATGCGGAACATCTCGCGCACCAGGTCGAGGCCGGTGACCTCCTCGGTGACCGGGTGCTCGACCTGGAGACGGGTGTTGACCTCCAGGAACGAGATCGTGCCGTCCAGACCGACGAGGAACTCGACCGTGCCGGCGCCGACGTAGCCGGCCTCCTTCAGGATCGCCTTCGACGCCCGGTACAGCTCGGCGTTCTGAGCCTCGCTCAGGAAGGGGGCGGGCGCCTCCTCGACGAGCTTCTGGTGGCGGCGCTGCAGCGAGCAGTCACGGGTCGAGACGACGACGACGTTGCCGTGGGTGTCGGCCAGGCACTGGGTCTCCACGTGCCGGGGCTTGTCCAGGTAACGCTCCACGAAGCACTCGCCGCGCCCGAAGGCCGCGACCGCCTCACGGACCGCCGAGTCGTAGAGCTCGGGGATCTCCTCCAGGGTGCGGGCCACCTTCAGACCGCGCCCGCCGCCGCCGAAGGCCGCCTTGATCGCGATCGGCAGGCCGTTCTCCTCGGCGAAGGCCACGACCTCCTCGGCCCCGGACACCGGGTCGGCGGTGCCGGCCACCAGCGGGGCGCCGGCGCGCTGGGCGATGTGCCGGGCCGCGACCTTGTCACCCAGGTCCCGGATCGCCTGCGGCGGCGGGCCGATCCAGGTCAGACCGGCGTCCAGCACGGCCTGGGCGAACTCGGCGTTCTCCGACAGGAAGCCGTAGCCCGGGTGGATCGCGTCCGCCCCGGAGTCCTTGGCGGCCTGGAGCACCTTGGCCATGTCCAGGTAGCTGGCGGCCGGGGTGTCACCGCCCAGAGCGAACGCCTCATCGGCCGCGCGGACGTGCAGAGCGTCCCGGTCCGGATCGGCGTAGACGGCTACGCTGGCGATTCCGGCATCCCGGCAAGCCCGAGCGACGCGGACAGCGATTTCGCCACGGTTGGCGATGAGCACCTTGCGCACGATGACTCCCTCCTTGAGAACAAGCTGAGTTTAGGGACTACCGACACGGCCGTACGACCCGTCCCCAATGGTGAACTTGCCCACACGGAGTGTGATTCGAGGCTTGCTCGAGTCGTGAAATCCCTTGTCGCACCACGGTACGCCGGGACCCTTGACCGCACAGTAGCCACGAGGTGTGGTCCAAGTCTCTGTTCGTACGGTCAACCCCGCGTGGCGTTTCTTTGTGGACTCCCTACGAACGGTCGAGGGAAACTTTGCCGCCGGGGCGAGGCGGTGGGGAGCAGGCGCGCAGGAAGCGCGTGTCAGGGGTGACGGCGGCGCGTGGGGCGCATGAGCGGCGCGCGACCCCTTGTCCGATGCATTACCCATGAGTAAGGTCCGCGCTGTCCGCACGTACTGCAGGTAACAGGGGGTGGCGCCGTGGTGCGCAGGACTGTGGCCGTGGTGACCGCGATCGTGCTGTTCGGGGAGGCCGTGGGGATCGTGCTCGTCAACGCGGTCCTCGCGACGGTCGTCGGCAACCAGCGGATGTCCCTGGCCGGTGTGGACCCGGACGCCATGTCCACCGGTACCTGGGTGCTCGGCGGCCTCTCCGGCGTCCTGCTGGTGCTGTGCGGGCTGATACCGCTCGTGGCGGCGGTACGGGACCGGGCGCCCGGCCGGCTCGCCAGGATCGCGCTCATAGGCTGCGCGGTCGTCCACGGGGTACTCGGCGCGCTCGCGGTCGGCCTGGTCGGCTGGGCCGCCTTCGCGGTCATGATGGCCGTCCTGGGGCTGCTCGTCCTCACCCTGGTGTCCTACGGGTCGCGCGAGCCGGACTCCACGGCCGGGGCCCCGGCCGCCGCATGACCCTTACCGGGCCCACAACTCCGTGACGGAGATGCCGAGTTCGCCCAGGAGGCGGCGCAGCAGCGGCATCGAGAGGCCGATGACGTTGCCGTGGTCGCCCTCGATGGACTCGATGAACGGCGCCGAACGGCCGTCCAGGGTGAACGCCCCCGCCACGTGCAGCGGTTCGCCCGAGGCGACGTAGGCCGCGACCTCCGCGTCGGTCGGTTCGCCGAAGCGGACCGTGGTCGAGGCGGTGGCCGACGCGGTGCGGCCGGTCGCCGTGTCGATGAGGCTGTGCCCGGTCCTGAGGACACCGGCCCGCCCGCGCATGGACGTCCAGCGGGCCGTGGCCTCCTTCGCGTCGGCGGGCTTGCCGAGCGCCCGACCGTCCAGTTCGAGCACCGAGTCGCAGCCGATGACCAGCGCGCCGCGGGCCTCGGGCCGCTCCGCCACCGCGGCGGCCTTGGCCTCCGCCAGGACGAGCGCCAGCTCGCCCGGGGTCGCGGCGGTGAGCGCGTCCTCGTCCACGCCGCTGACGACGACCTCGGGGGCGAAGCCCGCCTGCCGCAGCAGACCGAGACGGGCGGGGGAGGCGGAGCCGAGCACGAGGCGGCGCTGATCAGTCATACCGGCCATCGTAGGCGGGCCCGAACGCCCGGCGGACGCCCGTGGACCGTCCGCACGCCCGGCGGACGCCGTGGGACACCCGGGCGCCCGGGTGTCAGCGGATCCCCAGGACGATCATCGCCACCACCATGGCCAGCGCGAGCAGCAGCCCCGCGCGACGCATCATGTCCTGGGCGTCGCGCAGCTCCTTGGGCGGCTTGTTCTCGGGGTCGGACCACAGCATGGGTCCGATGGTGCTCCGGGTACGGCCGCGGCGCCTGAGTACGCGTACTCAAGCGCCGCGGGGCCCGTCGTCCGGGTCAGGCGGGCCAGTACGTACGCGCCCAGGACCGAGGGCCGGGACGGCGCGTCCCCTGGCGGGCGATGCGGCCGGGGTCCGACCACTGCTCGGGCGGCAGCGGGGGGCCGGACGGCACGGCGGTGGCCGCCGCCGCGCGCGCCCTGACCACCGCGAGGGCGGCGGCCAGCTCCTCTGGGGTCGGATTGCCCCGTACGACCTTGATCATGGTGGCTCCCGGTGGGTTCGGCGATGGCGGTCAGAGGGGGATGTTGCCGTGCTTCTTCGGGGGCAGCGCCTCGCGCTTGGTCCGCAGCTGGCGCAGCCCCTTCACCAGGTGGGCCCGGGTGTCGGACGGCATGATCACCGCGTCGACGTATCCGCGCTCGGCCGCGACGTACGGGTTGAGCAGCGCGCCCTCGTAGTCGGCCATCAGCTCGGCGCGGGTGGCGTCCGGGTCCTCGGCGGCGGCGATCGTGCGGCGGTGCAGGATGTTCACCGCGCCCTGCGCGCCCATCACCGCGATCTGCGCGGTCGGCCAGGCCAGGTTCAGGTCGGCCCCCAGGTGCTTGGAGCCCATGACGTCGTACGCCCCGCCGAACGCCTTGCGGGTGATCACCGTGATCAGTGGGACGGTGGCCTCCGCGTAGGCGTAGATCAGCTTGGCGCCGCGTCGGATGATGCCGCCGTACTCCTGGTCGACGCCGGGCAGGAAGCCGGGCACGTCCACGAAGGTCAGCACCGGCACGTTGAACGCGTCGCAGGTCCGCACGAAACGGGCGGCCTTCTCGCTCGCGTCGATGTCCAGGCACCCGGCGAACCGCATCGGCTGGTTGGCGACCACCCCGACCGGATAGCCCTCGACCCGCCCGAAGCCGGTGATGATGTTCGGCGCGAACAGCGCCTGCGTCTCCAGGAACTCGCCGTCGTCCAGCACGTGCTCGATGGCGGTGTGCATGTCGTACGGCTGGTTCGCCGAGTCCGGGATCAGGGTGTCGAGCTCGCGGTCCTCGTCGGTGACCGCCAGATCGGCCTCCTCCGGGAAGGCCGGGGCCTCGGAGAGGTTGTTCGACGGCAGGTAGGACAGCAGGGACTTGACGTACTCGATGGCGTCCTTCTCGTCGCCCGCCATGTGGTGCGCCACCCCGGAGGTGGTGTTGTGGGTCCGGGCGCCGCCCAGCTGCTCGAAGCCGACGTCCTCGCCGGTGACCGTCTTGATGACGTCGGGCCCGGTGATGAACATGTGCGAGGTCTGGTCGACCATCACCGTGAAGTCGGTGATCGCGGGGGAGTAGACCGCGCCGCCCGCGCACGGTCCGACGATCAGCGAGATCTGCGGGACGACCCCCGAGGCGTGGACGTTGCGGCGGAAGATCTCGGCGAACAGCCCGAGCGCGGCCACGCCTTCCTGGATGCGGGCGCCGCCGCCGTCGTTGATGCCGATGACCGGGCAGCCGGTCTTCATCGCGAAGTCCATGACCTTCACGATCTTCTCGCCGTAGACCTCGCCGAGCGAGCCTCCGAAGATCGTGAAGTCCTGCGAGTAGACGCAGACGGGGCGGCCGTCGACCGTGCCGTAGCCCGTGACGACGCCGTCGCCGTACGGGCGGTTCTTCTCGATGCCGAAATTGGTCGACCGGTGCCGGGCGAACTCGTCCAGCTCGACGAAGGAACCTTCGTCGAGCAGCAGCTCGACGCGTTCGCGCGCGGTCAACTTTCCCTTGGCGTGCTGCTTTTCGACCGCACGTGCGGAACCTGCGTGCGTGGCCTCGTCGATACGCCGCCGGAGGTCGGCGATCTTGCCCGCGGTCGTGTGGATGTCGCTCTGCGGCTCGGACATCGGGTGGCGGCTCCCTGCCTGGTCACGGGGACGGCTGGTACATCCAGTGGAAGTGCTGGACCGGTATGTGCTCGACGGCTACCCGCTCGTCGGCTCCTGTGGACTACTGGTCCGTAGCGTATCGGCGGGGATACGGTTCGGCAGTGCGTCGTTGGCCACACCTAATCTGGGTTTCATGACTCCTCCGGACGCTCCGCGCAACCGCTGGTCGGACCTCGACCGGCCGCCCCTGAACGCCGCCGTGCTGCGGCGTGGACTGCTCAGACCCGGCGGCCTGTGGAGCTCGCTCGACGTCGTCGAGGCGACCGGCTCCACCAACTCCGACCTCGCCGCACGGGCCGCCGGCGGACTGGCCGAGGGCGCGGTGCTGGTCGCCGAGGAGCAGACCGCGGGCCGGGGGCGGCTCGACCGGAGCTGGTCGGCGCCGCCCCGTTCCGGCCTCTTCTTCTCGGTCCACCTCACCCCCGGCGACGTGCCCGCCGAGCGGTGGGGTGGCTGCCGCTGCTGGCCGGGGTCGCCACGGCCACCGGGCTCGCGCAGTCGGCCGGCGTCGACATGGCGCTGAAATGGCCCAACGACCTCCTGGTCACCGTGGACGGCACGGAACGCAAGACCGGCGGCATCCTCGCCGAACGCGCCGGGGACGGCGTGGTCGTCGGCATCGGCCTGAACGTCTCCCTGCGCGCCGCCGAGCTGCCCGCCCCGCACGCCGGATCGCTGGCGCTCGCCGGAGCGGCCTCGACGGACCGGGAGACGCTGCTGCGGGCCGTCCTGCGGTCCCTGGAGCAGTGGTACGGGCGCTGGCGCGACGCGGACGGCGACGCGGCCGAGAGCGGGCTCCAGGCGGCGTACGCGGCCGGCTGCGCGACGCTGGACCGGCCGGTGCGGGCCGAGCTTCCCGGGGACCGGTCGGTCGTGGGGGAGGCGGTCGCGATCGACGGCGACGGCCGACTGGTCCTGGCGACCGACGACGGACTCCAGGAGCCCGTCTCGGCCGGCGACATCGTGCACCTGCGCGGTGTGGAGGGCGGGCTCACCTGAAACCGCCGGGCCGGCCTGACCGGCGGGGGCGGCGCGTCCGGCGGGCCCGGCTGCCCCGGCGATCCGGTCGCCCCGGCGGGCCCGGCTGCTTCCGCGGCGCGGGCCCGCGCGGGCCGTTCCGTGCCGGGTGGCGGTCCGCGCGGGGCGCGCGCCCGGCGCGTTCGGGGCCCCCACATACGGGTGATGTCACCCCGGACGGCACCCGGTCCGGGCGGCCGCGGACGTGAGCCAAGGCACACCTGCCGTATCGTTGGGGCCGATCCAGCGACAGATCGGCAGGGCAGTGGCCAGGGAACGGGCAGGAGGCGGCCGGTGACCGTCGACGACACGAATTCCGGGGAGGGCACCGACCCCCCGCCGGATTCCTCGGTCCATTCCACCCCGCACCACGAGGTCGACCACACGGCGGAACCGACCGACGACCCCCTGGCCATCAGGCTGGAAGCCCTCATCCTGGGCGCCGACCGCCGCTACACGCCCTTCCAGGCGGCCCGGACCGCCGGCGTCTCCATGGACCTGGCGTCCCGGTTCTGGCGGGCCATGGGCTTCGCCGACATCGGCCAGGCCAAGGCGCTCACCGAGGCCGACGTGCTGGCGCTGCGCCGGCTGGCCGGTCTGGTGGAGGCCGGGCTGCTCAGCGAGCCGATGGCGATCCAGGTGGCCCGGTCGACCGGGCAGACCACGGCCCGGCTCGCGGAGTGGCAGATCGACTCGTTCCTGGAGGGGCTGACCGAGCCCCCCGAGCCCGGTATGACCCGCACCGAGGTCACCTATCCGCTGGTCGAGCTGCTCCTGCCCGAGCTCCAGGAGTTCCTGGTGTACGTGTGGCGGCGGCAGCTGGCCGCGGCGACGGGCCGGGTCGTGCAGGCCGCGGACGACGAGGAGATGGTCGACCGGCGCCTCGCCGTGGGCTTCGCCGACCTGGTGGGCTTCACCCGGCTGACCCGGCGGCTGGAGGAGGAGGAGCTCGGCGAACTGGTCGAGGCCTTCGAGACGACGTCGGCCGACCTGGTCGCCGCGCACGGGGGCCGGCTCATCAAGACCCTCGGCGACGAGGTCCTCTTCGCCGCGGACGACGCCGGTACGGCGGGCGAGATCGCCCTGCGGCTGGTCGAGGCGATGGCCCAGGACACCACGATGCCCGCGCTGCGGGTCGGCATCGCGTTCGGTACGGTCACCACCCGCATGGGCGACGTCTTCGGTACGACGGTGAACCTGGCCAGCCGGCTCACCTCGATAGCGCCGAAGGACGCCGTGCTGGTCGACGGGGCGTTCGCCCAGGAGCTGACGCGGACCGGGGACGCGCCCGCCTCCGAGGCGCAGGCCGCCGAGGAGGCCGCGGCGGCG
>NZ_KL585394.1:209293-213232 GCF_000721935.1 Streptomyces sp. NRRL WC-3549 | reverse complement strand
AGAGATGTGTATAAGAGACAGGCTGACAGGGGTGCGGGTGCGGGGGTACCGGGTGCGCCTGCGGCGGGCTTGCCCCCGCCCCTTCCCGAAACAGAGGGCTCGGCCCCGGACCCCCGGATGTCCTCAAGCGCCGGAGGGGCTGGTTGTGGGGCCCCGGCCCCCGGTGCCGCTCCCCGCAGGTCCGCACGGTCACGGCACTAGGATCCGGTAACGCTCGTTAACCGGAGGGGATCAGTCATGACCGTCATGTCGGAGCAGCGGTTCGGGGAGTTCGTCGTCGTACGGCGGCACGAGGGCCAGGAGCACGTCGCGGAGCTGGTCCTCGACCGGCCGAAGGCCATGAACGCCGTGTCGAGCGAGATGGCGCGGTCGATCGGGGCCGCCTGTGACGCGCTCGCCGCGGACCGGGGGGTGCGCGCCACGGTGCTCACCTCCACCCATGAGCGCGCCTTCTGCGTGGGCGCGGACCTCAAGGAGCGGAACTCCTTCAGCGACGCCGAGCTGGTGCGGCAGCGGCCCACCGCCCGGGCCGCGTACACCGGGGTGCTGGAGCTGCCCATGCCGGTCGTCGCGGCCGTGCACGGCTTCGCCCTCGGCGGCGGCTTCGAGCTGGCGCTGGCCTGCGACGTGATCGTGGCCGACCGTACGGCCGTCGTCGGGCTGCCCGAGGTGTCCGTCGGGGTCATCCCGGGCGGCGGCGGTACGCAGCTGCTGCCGCGCCGGGTCGGCGCGGCGCGCGCCGCCGAGCTGGTCTTCAGCGCCCGGCGGGTCGAGGCGGCCGAGGCACACGCCCTGGGCCTGGTCGACGAGCTGGTCGAGGCGGGCCGGGACCGGGAGGAGGCGCTGGCGCTGGGCTCCAGGATCGCGGCCAACTCGCCGGTGGGCCTGAGGGCCGCGAAGCGGGCGCTCCGGCTGGGGCAGGGGCTCGACCTGCGGGCCGGGCTGGAGGTGGAGGACGCCGCCTGGCGCTCGGTGGCCTTCTCCGGGGACCGGGCCGAGGGCGTGGCCGCGTTCAACGAGAAGCGGAAGCCGGACTGGCCCGGCGAGTGACCCGGACGGGCGGTACGCGGTGAAGACCGTCCGCGTCGCCGACTGATCGAACAGGTGTAAACCTCCCTAAGCTGGAGCGATGGGCGGTGATGATGTGCGGCTGCGCGCCGTGGTGTCGCTGGCGCAGGCCATGGCGGCGGCCTACACGCCGCGGGAGGCGTGGCGGGCGGCGGCGCTCGGGGCGTGCGAGGCGCTGGGCGGCAGCTTCGCCGCCCTCTCCGTGTGGGAGCGCGACCGGGGCAGGCTGCGGGTGCTGGTCAACGCGGGGGAGCGGGCCGCCGGGGAGGAGGAGTTCCCCGACGAGGAGGCCTACCCCGTGCACCAGTTCCCGGAGATCACGGAATTCCTGCACGAGCGGTGGGCCGGCGGCGGTGAGCCGGACGCCTGGGTGGAGACCGTCGACGGCGCCCGTGCGGTCGGCGCCCCCGCCCGGGGCGCCCGGCCGTACTGCCACCAGCGGGTCGCCGCGCTGCGCCGGCGCGGCCGGGGGTGCTGTGTGGTGGCGCCGATCGTGCTGCACGGGCGGGCGTGGGGTGAGCTGTACGTCGCCCGTCCGGCCGGTGCGGCGGTCTTCGGCCGGGACGACGCGGACTTCGCGACGGTGCTGGCCGCGGTCGTGGCCGCCGGGATCGTCCAGACCGAGCGGTTGGAGGAGGTCCGCAAACTGGCCTTCACCGACCCGCTGACGGGCCTCGCCAACCGCCGGGCCGTCGACATCCGGCTCGACGAGGCGCTGGACCGGCATCGGATCGAGGACGCGGTGGTCAGCCTGGTCGTCTGCGACGTCAACGGCCTCAAGACGGTGAACGACACCCACGGCCACGCCGTCGGCGACCGTCTGCTGGAACGTTTCGGCTCGGTGCTCTCCCTCTGCGGGGCGATGCTGCCGGGCGCTCTGGCGGCGCGGCTGGGCGGGGACGAGTTCTGCCTGCTGGCGGTGGGTCCCGCCGCCGACGAGGTGGTCCGGGTGGCCGAGGAGCTCTGCGCGCGGGCCGTCGGGCTGGAGCTCGGTGACGGAGTGGCCTGCGGGGTCGCCTCGACCGGTGACGACATCGGCCCGGTGCGCTCCGCGCGCCGTCTCTTCCGGCTGGCCGACGCGGCGCAGTACCAGGCGAAGGCGGCCCACTCCAGGAACCCGGTGGTGGCCGGCCGGGACGGCGAGGTGATCCGGCTCGCCGACTCCCCGCCCAGGTCGCCGCACGACCGGCGCAGGCTGCGGGGCAACCCGCCGCCGGACGAGCACCGGCCGTGACGGCGTAAGGGGTCAACCGCACGACCACTGATGACATGACGGCTTTCAGTCCGTACGCTTCTGAATATGGATATGCACACTGTCGTGGTGGGGACGTCCGGAACCACCGCCGAGGACGTCGTCGCCGTGGCCCGCGAGGGCGCCCGCGTCGAGCTCTCCGCGGCCGCCGTGGAAGCGCTCGCCGCCGCCCGCGAGATCGTCGACGCCCTCGCCGCCGAGCCCGAACCGGTCTACGGCGTCTCCACCGGCTTCGGCGCCCTCGCCAGCCGGCACATCAGCCCCGGACTGCGGGCGCAGCTCCAGCGCAACATCGTCCGCTCGCACGCCGCGGGCATGGGCCCCCGCGTCGAGCGCGAGGTGGTGCGGGCGCTGATGTTCCTGCGGCTGAAGACCGTCGCCTCCGGCTACACCGGCGTACGCCCCGAGGTCGCGCAGACCATGGCCGACGTGCTCAACGCGGGCATCACCCCCGTCGTCCACGAGTACGGTTCGCTCGGCTGCTCCGGGGACCTCGCCCCGCTCTCGCACTGCGCGCTGACGCTGATGGGCGAGGGCGACGCGGAGGGTCCCGACGGGGTCGTACGCCCCGCCGCCGAACTGCTCGCCGCGCACGCGATCGCCCCCGTCGAGCTGGCCGAGAAGGAGGGGCTCGCCCTCCTCAACGGCACGGACGGCATGCTCGGCATGCTGGTGCTGGCCCTCGCGGACCTGAAGAACCTCTACACCAGCGCCGACATCACGGCCGCGCTCAGCCTGGAGGCCCTCCTCGGTACGGAGAAGGTCCTCGCCCCCGAACTGCACGCCATCCGCCCCCACCCCGGGCAGGGCGCCTCCGCCGGGAACATGCTGCGGGTCCTGGCCGGCTCCGGCCTCACCGGCCACCACCAGGACGACGCCCCCCGGGTCCAGGACGCCTACTCCGTACGCTGCGCGCCCCAGGTCAACGGGGCCGGGCGGGACACCCTGACGCACGGGCGGCTCGTCGCCGACCGCGAGCTGGCCGCCGCCGTCGACAACCCGGTGGTGCTCCGGGACGGCCGGGTGGAGTCCAACGGCAACTTCCACGGTGCGCCCGTCGCGTACGTCCTCGACTTCCTGGCGATCGTCGCCGCCGACCTCGGCTCGATCTGCGAACGCCGCACGGACCGGCTGTTGGACAGGAACCGGTCGCACGGGCTGCCGCCGTTCCTCGCCGACGACGCCGGGGTGGACTCGGGGCTGATGATCGCCCAGTACACACAGGCCGCCCTGGTCAGCGAGTTGAAGCGGCTCGCCGTCCCGGCGTCCGTCGACTCCATCCCGTCCTCCGCCATGCAGGAGGACCACGTCTCCATGGGCTGGTCGGCCGCGCGGAAGCTGCGCACGGCCGTGGGGAACCTGCGCCGGATCGTGGCCGTCGAGCTGTACGCGGCCACCCGCGCCGTCGAACTGCGCGTCGCGGACGGCATGACACCGGCGCCCGCCTCGCTGGCCGCCGTCGAGGCGCTGCGGGCCGTCGGCGTCCAGGGCCCGGGCCCCGACCGCCACCTCTCCCCGGACCTCGCCGCCGCAGACGCCTTCGTGGCACGGGGCGGACTCGTCCGGGCCGTGGAAGCGGTGACGGGGCCGCTGGCCTGACCACCGCGGCCCGCGGCGGG
>NZ_KL585394.1:207128-209105 GCF_000721935.1 Streptomyces sp. NRRL WC-3549 | reverse complement strand
GCGGCGGGCCGCCGCGCCCCGGGTGCGGCGGCCCTTCGTCCGTCAGATACCGGCGGGCAGGGCGCCGCCCCGGCGCATCGAGTACGCGACGAATCCCGCGCCGACGCAGAGGGAGAGCGTGCCGCCGACCAGATACGGAGTGGTGTCGACGCCGGTACCGGTGTCGGCGAGCGTCTCCTGACCGCCCGCCCGCCCGCTCTCCCGGCCGGACGGCTGTCCGGCCTGCTCGAAGGAGCCGGCGGCAGCGGCCTGGGTGGCCGTCCCGGCGGTCGCGTCGGCGGACGGGACGAACCAGAGAGCACAGAGCAGCGTGCCTGCGACTGTGGTGGTCAGCAGCGTGCGACGAGCGATGGACACAGAATCGATCCCCTTGCGACAAGCGTCAGTTGACCCCCGTGGGCCGATGCTAAGCAACGTGGCGGGCCGGGGGGAAGTCGCGGGTCCCCGAGGCCGTACGCTCCGGCACATGAGTACCCCGCAGACCACCCGATTCGTCCGGCTCCGCGTCGACCTGATGCTGGAGATCACCGACACCGACGCCCTGACCGGTGCCGCACTCGAAGCCCTCACCGCCGAACACCTCGCCCCGGAGGATGCCGCCGGGAACGACACGCATGCCGAGGAGGCGGTCAGGGAAGACGCAGCTGAGGCGGTCGCCGCGCTCATCGACCCGTTCGACCTGGTCGGCGAGGTCCCCGGCGTCGAACTCGTCCAGGCGTCCTGGGACAGCGAGCCGGTCGAGCACGACCCCGACACCGGGGAGTGGGCCGTCGAGGACGACGAGGACGACGCCTACGACGGGACCGAGGAGAATGAGACGGACGACGAGGAAGCCGTCGACGTGACGGGACGCTGACACCCGACGGGAACCGCCGAGGTCGGCAGCGCGTCGATGAGTGGTGTTTCCCACATCCTCGCGGGATGTGGAACGGACGACCCGTTCAGGGTGTTCTAGAACATTGACGGGGAGAGCGGCACTGCCGCCCCGTCCGGGGATTTCGGGGAATCGGCAACGATGGAGAAGCGTGTGATGACGGACAGCAAGCGGCGCCGGGGCCTCATGGCCGCGTCCGCACTGCTCGGCGGCGTGCTGGTGCTTTCCGCCTGCAGCGACGACGGTGGATCGGGCGGGGGCGCCGACAGCTCGAAGACGTCGCAGGCGCAGGTGGACGAGGCGGCGGCCAAAGCCGCGTCCGAGGCCCAGATAACGATCGCGCCCAAGAACGGCGCGATCAACGCGAGCATCAACAACGCGGCCATGGTCACCGTCGCCAAGGGCAAGCTGACCGAGGTCACGATGACCACGGCGGAGGGCGAGGCCGTCGAGGGCACGCTCGCGGCCGACGGCTCCAAGTGGAAGCCGAACGGCCAGCTGGAGCGCTCGACCACGTACAAGATCAGTGCCACGGCGGCCGACTCCGAGGGCCGTCAGGCGCACGCCAACAGCTCCTTCACCACCGTCTCGCCGGAGAACAGCTTCATCGGGAACTTCACCCCCGAGGACGGCTCCACGGTCGGCGTCGGCATGCCCGTCTCGATCAACTTCAACAAGGCGATCACCAACCAGAAGGCCGTCCAGGACGGCATCAAGGTCACGTCGAGCAGCGGCCAGGAGGTCGTCGGCCACTGGTTCAACAACCAGCGCCTCGACCTGCGCCCCGAGGACTACTGGCAGTCCGGCTCCACCGTCACCCTGAAGCTGGAGCTGGACGGCGTCGAGGGCGCCGACGGCGTCGTGGGCGTGCAGCAGAAGACGGTCACCTTCAAGGTCGGCCGCAACCAGGTCTCGACGGTGGACGTCAAGTCGCACACCATGACCGTCACCCGGGACGGCAAGACGATCAAGACCATCCCGATCTCCGCCGGTTCCCCCGACAACCCCACGTACAACGGCCAGATGGTGATCTCCGAGAAGTACAAGGAGACCCACATGGACGGTGCGACCGTCGGCTTCACGGACGACGACGGCAAGAGCGA
>NZ_KL585394.1:198289-206894 GCF_000721935.1 Streptomyces sp. NRRL WC-3549 | reverse complement strand
AAGGGCATCTTCGGCAGCGTCAACACCAGCCACGGATGCGTCGGCCTGGCCGACGCCCAGGGCGCCAACGACCCCGGCACGGCCGGCGCCTGGTTCTACGACAACTCCATGATCGGTGACGTGGTCATCGTCAAGAACTCCCCGGACAAGACGATCGCCCCCGACAACGGGCTCAACGGCTGGAACCTGAGCTGGTCGGACTGGACGGCGGGCTCCGCCGGCTGACCACCCGCCCGACCCCGTACCCGCTCGGAGGCGGCGGCACCCCGGAACACCCGGAGTGCCGCCGCCTTTGCCGTGTCCGGGCGCCGGAGTACGGGCCCGGTGACGGTTCTCATCCGGCTCTCATCGGAGGCTTACCCCCTCATCACCCCCGCTCCATAGCGTTCGCGCCATGTTCTTCACCTACCTCCGGCGCGAGCTGCGCCGCCGCAGAAAGGCGGCGCTCGTCGTCGCCTCGGGGCTCGCCCTCGGTATCGCGCTGGTCATCATCGTCAGTTCGGTCTCCTCGGGCATGGGCAAGGCCCAGGACAAGGTCCTGGAGTCGCTGTACGGCCTGGGTACGGACATGACGGTGACCAAGGCCGCCGCCGCACCCGAGTCCGGCGGCACCGAGCGGCCCCGGTTCGAGTTCGACGCCAAGGACGACGACGAGGCGACCCAGAGCACCGACCGGGTCATGGTCCAGGGTTTCCAGACACTCGCCGCCGCCACCGTCGGCACGGTGGGTGCGCAGGACGGGGTCGCGGACGCCGTGGGCGGCCTCAGCCTGACCGTCATGAAGGTCGACGGCCAGTTCAAGCGCGGCGAGTTCGAGCAGGACGGGGGCGGCGGCGCCCCGCAGGGCGGCCGGGGCGGCGGCGGTGGCCAGCCGCAGGGCGAGGTCCGGGGCGGTGGCGCCTCCTTCGACGTCGACTCCTTCACCGTCTACGGCACCGACGTCACCCGGCAGGACCTCGGACCGCTGACCTCCTCCGCGATCACCGAGGGCCGCACCTTCAAGGCCACCGAGACCGACGCGAAGGTCGCGGTCGTCGACTCCGCCTACGCCGAGGAGAAGGAGCTCGCCCTCGGCGAGGACGTCACGGTCTCCGGGACCGACTACAAGATCGTCGGCATGTCGACGGCCGACAGCGGTGACGCGGCGGCCGACGTCTACATCCCCCTCGAGCAGGCGCAGACCGTCGCCGACTCGGCGGACAAGGTCACCACGGTCTACGTGAAGGCCGCGGACTCCCAGCAGATCGAGACCGTCAAGGCAGCCATCCAGAAGAACGTCCCCGGTACCACGGTCACCACGTCCGCCGACCTCGCCGACACGGTCTCCGGTTCCCTCTCCACCGCCTCGGACCTGGCGTCGAGCGTCGGCAAGTGGCTCTCCGTCGCCGTGCTGATCGCCGCCTTCCTCGTCGCGGGACTGCTCACCTCCTCGGCGGTCAGCCGCCGCGTACGGGAGTTCGGCACCCTCAAGGCCCTGGGGTGGAAGAGCGGACGCGTCACCCGGCAGGTCGTCGGCGAGGCCCTCGTCAACGGCCTCATGGGCGGTGTCCTCGGCATCGCCGTCGGCGTCGCCGGCGCGTACGCCGTGACCGCCGTCAGCCCGACCCTCACCGCCGAGCTGGGCGCCTCGGGCGGCGCGGGCCGGACGGGAGGCGGCCCCATGGGCGGTGGCGGCCCCATGGGCGGCGGCCCCGGGGGCGGGTCCGGGTCCAAGACCCTGGACATCGCGCTGACCGCCCCGGTCTCGCTCGGCACGATCCTCGTCGCCGTCGCCCTGGCCGTGGCGGGCGGCATCGTCGCGGGTGCCTTCGGCGGCTGGCGGGCCTCCCGGCTGCGCCCGGCCGACGCCCTGCGCCGCGTCGAGTGACACCCCGCCCGCCCCTCACCGTCATACGTACAGCAGGAGTCCACACGTGTACCAGCTCACCGGCGTCACCAAGCGCTACATGCGAGGCAAGAACCCGGTCGACGCACTCGCCGGTGTCGACCTGACCATCGAGGACGGCGGCCGGCTCGTCATCCAGGGGCCGACCGGGGGAGGGAAGTCCACGCTCCTCCAGATGCTCGGCGGCCTGGACCGGCCCACCGCCGGAACCGTCGAACTCGACGGCGTCGACCTGGCGAAGCTCCCCGAGTCCCGGCTCACCAAGGTGCGGGCCGAATCCATCGGATTCGTCTTCCAGAGCTTCAACCTCATCCCGACCCTCACCGCCCAGGAGAACGTCGAGACCGCGCTCGTCCCCCTCGGCCTCGGTGCCAAGGCCCGCCGCGAGCGCGCCGCGGAGGCCCTGGAGTCCGTCGGCCTCGGCGACCGGCCCACCCACCTGCCGAGCGAGATGTCCGGCGGCCAGCAGCAACGCGTCGCCATCGCCCGGGCCCTGGTCAAACGCCCCAAGGTCCTGCTCGCCGACGAACCGACGGGCAACCTCGACGAGTCCATGCGCGACGAGATCATGGAACTGCTCGACGGGCTGTGGAAGGAACACGGGCTGACGTTCGTGATGGTCACCCACGACAGCTCCCTCGCCCGCAAGGCGCCGCGGGTGGCGACCATCCGCAAGGGCAAGGTGACGATCACGGAGAACGCGGCGGCCTGACCGGCCGTACCGGACGCGCCGGAGCCGGGGCGCAGCCCGCTGCACCCCGGCTCCGGGGGCGCGTCCTCCCTCGTGGCTCCGGACGCTGCGCGGCCCGCGCGAGTCCCGAGCCGGCCGCCCGGGCCGCCCGTCAGGTGTGAGCTTCGCCACTGCGGGGCCCGCCCGCCGGGCCCGTACCGGGGGCCGGTCGCACCCGGTGGGCGCCTGATCCGGCGGGCCCGGGGCGGGCAGAGGTGGTCAGTATGTGGATGCAGTCGAAGATCTTCGGCGGGCACTGGGACAATTGGCCGGTGCAATGGTTCCATACGCCTTCGGAAGCAGCGTCGCTTTCGTGAGGTTCTCCTCCTGGAGGGGGACCAGCGGCGCCCCAGGGACGGGTGCGCCGAGCGCATGACGCCCACCCATGGAAGGTCTTGATCAGATGCCGGCCAACTCCGCACCCCTGCCCCCGCACGCAGCCGAGAACCGTGTCATCGAGAAGCTCTACGCGGACATCCTCCGTCGCAACCAGGGCGAGAAGGAGTTCCACCAGGCGGTCCGCGAGGTCCTCGAAACCCTCGGGCCGGTGCTGTCGCAGCGGCAGGAGTTCGTCGACGCCCGCATCATCGAGCGGATCTGCGAGCCCGAGCGCCAGCTCATCTTCCGGGTGCCGTGGTCGGACGACGCCGGCGACATCCACGTCAACCGCGGTTTCCGCGTCGAGTTCTCCAGCTCGCTCGGCCCGTACAAGGGCGGACTGCGCTTCCACCCGTCCGTCAACCTCGGCATCGTGAAGTTCCTCGGCTTCGAGCAGATCTTCAAGAACGCCCTCACCGGCATGCCGATCGGCGGCGGCAAGGGCGGCGCGGACTTCGACCCCAAGGGCCGCTCGGACGCCGAGATCATGCGGTTCTGCCAGTCGTTCATGACCGAGCTCCACCGCCACCTGGGCGAGTACACCGACGTCCCCGCCGGCGACATCGGCGTCGGCGGCCGGGAGATCGGTTACCTCTTCGGCCAGTACAAGCGCATCACCAACCGCTACGAGTCCGGTGTCCTCACCGGCAAGGGCCTCGGCTGGGGCGGCGCCCTGGTCCGTACCGAGGCGACCGGCTACGGCTGCGTCCTGTTCACCGCCGAGATGCTGCGCAGCCGCGGCGAGTCCCTGGAGGGCCAGCGCATCGCCGTCTCCGGCTCGGGGAACGTGGCCATCTACGCGATCGAGAAGGCCCAGCAGCTCGGCGCGACCGTCGTGACCTGCTCCGACTCCGGCGGTTACGTCGTGGACGAGAAGGGCATCGACCTCGCCCTGCTCAAGGAGATCAAGGAGACCGGCCGCGGCCGGATCTCCGAGTACGCCGAGCGGCGCGGCGGACACGTGCGGTACGTCGAGGGCGCGGGCGTCTGGAGCGTCCCGGTCGACGTCGCGCTGCCCTGCGCCACCCAGAACGAACTGCACGAGCAGGACGCGCTCACCCTCGTCCGCAACGGGGTGAAGGCGGTCGCCGAGGGCGCCAACATGCCGGCCACCCCCGAGGCGGTCCGGGTGCTCCAGGAGGCCGGTGTCGCCTTCGCCCCCGGCAAGGCGGCCAACGCGGGCGGCGTGGCCACCAGCGCCCTGGAGATGCAGCAGAACGCCTCCCGCGACTCCTGGTCCTTCGCCCACACGGAGGAGCGCCTGGCGGAGATCATGCGTCACATCCACGACTCGTGCTTCACCACCGCCGAGCGCTACGGCAGCCCGGGCAACTACGTGGTGGGCGCCAACATCGCGGGCTTCGAGCTCGTCGCGGACGCGATGCTGGCCCAGGGCCTGATCTGATCCGGTCCCGCTCGTTCCGGTCCGGGGCACGCGCCCCGGACCGGAGGGCCCGCCTGAGAGGACCTTGTGATCCCCCTGTGCTGGCACCCCTCCCCCCGGACAGGGAAGAGTTCCTGCTCACAGCAGGTACAAGGGGTGGGGACATGGGGATCGCAGGACGCTGGACAGCCGCGCTCGCGCTGGCTTCGGTATGTGTGACGACGGCCGGGTGCGACGCGGGGGGCCCGGGGTCGGGGGCGGCCCGGGGGGAAGCCGTCTACGGCCTGCCGTTGGCCGAGCAGTTCGGCGCCGCGGTCGACGCGACGCGCGCGGCCGGTACCGCCGTCTTCACCGCCACGACGACCTATACGTCCAGGGGCGGCGACGCCGTCGAGCGGACCAAGGGCAGCCTGGACTTCACCGGGGGGACGTCCCGTGCGGTCGTCACCCTCACGGTGGACCGGCACTTCGACGAGGCCGCCGCCGAGGGCATCGGTGAGCCGGGGGCGACGGTCGAACGGACCGTGGCCACCGACGGCGACGACGTCTACACCCGGCAGGACCCCTCCTCGTCCTGGCTGCGGTACACCCCCGAGGCGGTGACCCGACTGGGCGAGCCCTGTCTCTTATACACATCGAGACAGGGTGAGGTGGCACCGTACGGCGGCACGCTCGCCGACCTCGTCCCGCGGGTGATCCCCCGCACGGCACCGGAGCGGCGATCGGACGGCAGCCGCGTCTACCGGGCGACCGCGCTGACCGACGTGGTCTCCGAGCTCCTGCCCCAGAACCTCAGGGCCACCGGCGGAGCCCCGGTGGACCTGGTGGTGCGACTGGACTCCGCGGGCCGGTTGTCCGAAGTGACCGCGGACCTCGCGCCCGTCCTCGCCGTCCTGCACCGGGAGGACACCCTCACCCGGGGCCTCACGGGCATGAAGGCCGTGTTCAGGATCGGCTCGTACGGGGAGGCGGCCGGCCGGCTCGGGCCGGGCGAGGGCGCGAAGACCGAGGACGCGGACAAGGTGCTGGCGGAGCTGGCCGACCTGGAGCGGGGGCGGTGCGCCGCCACCACCACGGGACTCGACAGCCCGGCGATCGTACGGCTGGCCGACTGCGGGGACCCGCACGACATCAGGGTCCTGGCGCAGACCGAGGTGGAGGAGTCCTTCCCCGGCAACAGGGCGGACCGCGTCGACGTGGACGACTACGCCGAGGAGCAGTGCCGCCGCGTCCACGCCGACGCCCCGGCCGCCTGGCGCCGTGAGGCCACCGACCCCGATGCCTTCGCGTTCACCGGCACCGGGTCGGTCTCGACGCTCACGGGCGGAGGGACGACCACCACGGAGCTGAGCGGGGCCTACACCTGCTACCTGACCACATCCTGACGGCTCGTCAGCTCGCGGGGGCGCCCGTCACCCGTACACCGGGGGCGGCCCCGGCCGGAGCTGAGGTCGTGTGACCGGGGCCGCCGCCGGACCTCGCCGAACCGGAGGAGCAGGGGCCGGGAACTACTTGTCCGCCGCCTCCGGCGCGGGGGCGATGCCCGTAGGGCAGGCGCGGCCCCAGTTGGTCTCGGAGGGGGACTCCAGGGTGGCGCCCGTGCCCCCGATGCCGCAGTAGCCGTCCGGGTTCTTGTCCAGGTACTGCTGGTGGTAGGCCTCGGCGGGCCAGAACGTACGGCCCTCGGCCGGGAGGATCTCCGTGGTGATCTCCTTGAAGCCCGCGCCGGTCAGGACCCGCTGGTACGCCTCGCGGGACGCCGCCGCGGCCTCCGCCTGCTCGGGGGAGTGGGTGTAGACGGCCGAGCGGTACTGCGTACCCACGTCGTTGCCCTGACGGAAGCCCTGGGTCGGGTTGTGCGACTCCCAGAACAGCTTCAGCAGTTCGGCGTAGCTCACGACCGAGGGGTCGAAGACGACGCGGACCGCCTCGGTGTGGCCGGTCAGACCCGAGCACGTCTCCTCGTACGTCGGGTTCTCGGTGAAGCCGCCCTGGTAGCCGACGAGCGTCGTCCAGACGCCCTCGGTCTGCCAGAACTTGCGCTCGGCACCCCAGAAACAGCCCAGCGCGAAGTCGGCGACCTCCAGCCCCTCCGGGTACGGGCCGGTCAGCGGGTTGCCGAGGACCGTGTGACGGGACGGGACCGAGAACTCGGGCACGGGGCGGCCGCGCAGGGCCTCCTCGCGGGTGGGGAGCTGCGGGGTGCGGTGGGTCAGGAACATGCGGGGGCTCCTCCGGGGATCGGGTTCACCGTCTACAACACGGTCCGGGGTGCGGGTGTTCCGCCCTGTCAGGCGGCGGGGGCCGGCGGGTCGCGGCGGTCGCGGGCCGGGTCGTCCACCGACTCGTACGACGCCAGGTACGCGGCCGTCTTCTTCCGGGTGCGCAGCCAGAAGTAGACGGCGAGGCCGAGCAGGACGAGCGGGATCAGGCGGGCCATCGAGGTGCCCTTCCGGTCGGAGGGAGGAGGGAGGAGGGAGGACGGAGGAGGGTGGAGGGTGCGGGTCAGTGCGGCAGGGTCGCCGGGCTGCCGCCGTTCGCCTCGTACCCGGCGACCGCCAGCGCGCGGTAGACCGTGTACTCGGCGGCCGGGTCCGGGTTCTGCGTCCAGGGCAGCGCGCCCACGTGCCCGTCGATGTGGACCAGCTGGTGCACGGCCTCCGCCCAGCGTTCCATGCGGACCAGGAAGAGGACCAGCAGGTGCCGGACATGGGCGAGCATCGGGTCGTCGCGGCGGGCCGCGTGCACCGCGAACAGGGCGCCCTCGACCGCCTTCGTCACCACCGCGCCCTGGTAGAAACCCTGCACCAGGACGACCTCGGGCAGATGCTCGTACACCGCGAACAGCGGCAGCGCGGCGAGCAGTGAGCCCTGCGGGGCGCGGGCTGCGGCGGCGGTCGCGAAGCGTTCGGCCTCCTCGCGGGAGCCGTGCCACTTCTCGCACCAGAAGTGCAGCGCCGCGATGTGCGCGCCCATGTGCGCGGGCGCCCGGTCGATGATCTTCGCCCAGAGCTGGTCGAACTGCTCGGGGGAGTAGCCGAGGCCGCGGGCCACGGCCAGCTCCACGACGTACGGGATCGGGTCCCCAGGTGCCAGCAGCGCCGCGTCGCCGCAGACCGTGCGGGCCTCCTCCAGGATCACCCGGAAATCGTCCGTGCCCACCGTGCCCGTACGCCACGCCTGCTGGACCAGGAACTCCGCGTGCACGGCGGCGGCGCCGGCGTCCTTGGGGGCCTCGGCCCGCCAGTTCCGCAGCCAGGCCCCGCCCTCGCCGGGCCGTCCGGCCAGTTCGAGCGAGGCGGCGCCGGCGAACGCCTGCACCCGCTGCCAGCGGGTCTCGCTCTCCTTGGGCGTGGCCGCGAGCAGTTGGGAGGCGGCCCGCCAGTTCTGGGTGCCCTGCACGACGTCGAGGACGTCGATGAGGTCCTGGTCGGGTCCGGGCATCCGGACGTCCAGTTCCTCCTGGCGCGCGAAACCGTAGGCGTCGGGGTCGGCGGCGTCCGGCGAGCCGGGCGCGACCTGGCGGATGCCGCCGCGACGGCGGAGCATGATCGGGCCGACGACCGCGGCGAGCATGCACAGCGCGAGCAGGAACCACAGAATCTCCATGCCCCCCATTGTCCCCGGACGGGTA
Source organism: Streptomyces sp. NRRL WC-3549 (assembly GCF_000721935.1). GTDB lineage: Bacteria > Actinomycetota > Actinomycetes > Streptomycetales > Streptomycetaceae > Streptomyces. Next base: position 198,883 of record NZ_KL585394.1, on the reverse strand, counting down.
CCCGTCCGGCGCAGTGGCCCGGAAGTACCCCTGGGACGAACTACGCTCGGCCCCATGAGCGACCAGCACAGCTTCGAGACCCTCGCGATCCACGCCGGCAACACGGCGGATCCCCTCACCGGCGCCGTGGTCCCGCCGATCTACCAGGTGTCCACGTACAAGCAGGACGGCGTCGGCGGGCTGCGCGGCGGCTACGAGTACAGCCGCAGCGCCAACCCGACCCGCACCGCACTGGAGGAGAACCTGGCGGCCCTGGAGGGCGGCCGGCGCGGGCTCGCCTTCGCGTCCGGCCTCGCGGCCGAGGACTGCCTCCTGCGCACGCTCCTCACCCCCGGTGACCACGTCGTCATCCCGAACGACGCCTACGGCGGCACGTTCCGGCTGTTCGCGAAGGTCGCCTCGCGCTGGGGCGTGGAGTTCTCGGTGGCCGACACCTCGGACGTCGACGCGGTACGCGCGGCGATCACCCCGCGCACCAAGGCGGTGTGGGTGGAGACGCCGTCCAACCCGCTGCTCGGCATCACGGACATCGCGGCCGTCGCGGGTGTGGCCCGGCAGGCGGGTGTGCGGCTCGTCGTCGACAACACCTTCGCC
>NZ_KL585394.1:190716-198086 GCF_000721935.1 Streptomyces sp. NRRL WC-3549 | reverse complement strand
AGAGATGTGTATAAGAGACAGCGCTCGGCGCGGACGTGGTGGTGCACTCCACCACCAAGTACATGGGCGGGCACTCCGACGTGGTCGGCGGCGCGCTGGTCACCGGCGACGCGGAGCTGGCCGAGGAACTGGCGTACCACCAGAACGCGATGGGCGCCGTCGCCGGCCCGTTCGACGCGTGGCTGGTGCTGCGCGGCATCAAGACCCTGTCGGTGCGCATGGACCGCCACGACGAGAACGCCACCAAGGTGGCCGACCTGCTGACCCGGCACCCCGAGGTGACCCAGGTCCTCTACCCGGGGCTGCCGGAGCACCCGGGGCACGAGATCGCCGCCAAGCAGATGAAGGCGTTCGGCGGGATGGTGTCGTTCCGGGTCGCGGGCGGCGAGGAGGCGGCGGTCGAGGTCTGCAACCGGGCGAAGCTGTTCACGCTCGGTGAGTCGCTCGGCGGGGTGGAGTCGCTGATCGAGCACCCGGGGCGGATGACGCACGCGTCCACCGCCGGTTCCCTGCTGGAGGTGCCGGCCGACCTGGTCCGGCTGTCCGTCGGCATCGAGAACGCCGACGACCTGCTGGCCGACCTGACGCAGGCGCTGGGCTGAGGACGGGTGCGGACCGATCCGGCGGCCGGGAAACCCCGGTCGCCGGACGTCCGCGGGTGAGAGGAGCCGGGCCGGCGGTCCTCCGGGGCACGGATGCCTCTTCGACCCGCACGTGCCGGTACCTGCGGGGGAGGGCCGCCCGGGACACCCCGGTCCGGCCTCAGCCCTCCTGCGCCGCCTGGTGCGCCGCCCGGTCGGCCAGGGAGATGTTGAAGCGGGTGAGCAGGGCGCAGAAGGTGTCGCGCTCCTCCTCGCTCCAGTCGTCGGTCACCCGGGACATCAGCTCGCGGCGTGAGACGCGGACCTCCTCCAGGCGCGTCTGGCCGCGCGGCGACAGCTGCAGGACGACCGCCCGCCCGTCCTCCGGGTGCGAGGTCCGCTTGACCAGACCGGTGTCGACGAGGGGCGCGACCTGCCGGGTCACGGTCGAGGAGTCGATCCCCATGCCGGCGGCCAGGGCCTTGACCCCCATCGGCCCTTCCTTGTCGAGCCGGTTGAGCAGCAGGTAGGCGGCCCGGTCCATCGAATTGCGGACCTGGCCGACACCGCCGAGGCGGGTCTGCTCGGCACGGCGGGCGAAGACGGCCACCTGGTGCTGGAGAGCGTCGAGGAGGTGGTCCGTCCCCGGGCCTTCGGGGACGGCGCCCCCGGAGGGGGACGCGGCAGTCGACATGTCCTGAGGGGGCATGGCCGGGAGCTCTCTTCGTGCGGTGTCGGATGGGTGGGGGACAGAGTACGCGGCCCCGGGGCAACGTGTACCAGCGCTGCACAAACCTGTGGACAACACCGCAGCCCACCATGAGACGCGACGGCCGGGACGGCCCCGGACTGCAAGACTTGCGGTCATGAGCTTCCGTACGACAGCCCCCGTCCCGCCCCTGATCCTCGACGACGTCCGGGGCGCGCAGAAGATGCTCTCCGGGGTGGTCAGGACGACCGAGATGGCGGGCAGCCGTCACCTGTCCTCGTCGGTCGGCGCTCCCGTCCACCTCAAGTGCGAGAACCTCCAGCGCACCGGTTCGTTCAAACTGCGCGGCGCCTACGTGCGGATCGCCGGCCTCAGCCCCGTCGAGCGGGCGGCCGGGGTGGTGGCCGCGAGCGCCGGGAACCACGCGCAGGGGGTCGCCCTGGCCTCCTCGCTCCTCGGCGTGCGCTCCACCGTCTTCATGCCGGTGGGCGCCCCCCTGCCCAAGGTGGCGGCGACCCGCGAGTACGGGGCCGAGGTGCGGCTGCACGGCCAGGTCGTCGACGAGACGCTGGCCGCCGCCCAGGAGTACGCCGAGCGCACCGGGGCCGTCTTCATCCACCCCTTCGACCACCCGGACATCATCGCGGGCCAGGGCACCGTCGGGCTGGAGATCCTGGAGCAGTGCCCGGAGGTCCGCACGATCGTCGTGGGCGTCGGCGGGGGCGGCCTCGTCGCCGGGATCGCGGTCGCGGTGAAGGCCCTGCGCCCCGACGTGCGGATCATCGGGGTCCAGGCGGAGGGCGCCGCCGGATATCCGCCGTCGCTGGCCGCCGGGCACCCGGTCTCGCTCGACTCGGTGCAGACGATGGCCGACGGCATCAAGGTCGGCCGCCCCGGAGACATCCCGTTCGGGCTCGTCCGGGAGCTGGTGGACGAGGTCCGTACGGTCACCGAGGACGAGCTCTCCAGTGCGCTGCTGCTCTGCCTGGAACGCGCCAAGATGGTCGTCGAACCGGCCGGTGCGAGTCCGGTGGCCGCCCTGCTGAGCGACCCCGGGTCCTTCCGCGGCCCCGTCGTGGCCGTGCTGTCCGGCGGCAACGTCGACCCGCTGCTGATGCAGCGCCTCCTGACCCACGGCATGGCGGCGGGGGGCCGCTATCTGAGCCTGCGGCTCCGGCTCACCGACCGCCCCGGGGCGCTCGCCGCGCTGCTCTCCACGCTGTCCCGGGCGGACGCCAACGTGCTCGACGTGAGCCATGTGCGGACCGACCCGCGGCTGGGGCTCACCGAGGCCGAGGTGGAGCTCCACCTGGAGACCCAGGGCCGCGACCACTGCGCCCAGGTCGCCGAGGTGCTGCGGGAGGCGGGGTACCGGGTGACGGGCTGAGCCCGGGGTGGCGCCGGGTGGCCAGGGATACGGCCGGTGCGGGCCCGGGGGCGGGCCGGGGAGCGATGTCGGGAAACCCGTTGTGTGTCGCGATGTATCGCGATACCGTGCCACCGCCGGACACTCCGGTGTTCCCGGCGCACGGGGGCCGGGAACTCTACGATCCCTTTCGGAAGTCACCTGAACGCAACTGGGGGAATCCCACATGCCAGGCGCCATTTACGCCGAAGGCCTGGTCAAGACCTTCGGCGACGTACGTGCACTGGACGGCGTCGACCTCGACGTACCCGAAGGCACCGTCCTGGGCCTCCTGGGCCCCAACGGTGCGGGTAAGACGACCGCCGTACGCGTCCTGACGACCCTGCTCCGGCCCGACAGCGGGCAGGCCGTCGTGGCCGGTATCGACGTGCTGGAACGGCCCGAGGAGGTGCGCCGCTCGATCGGTCTCTCGGGTCAGTTCGCGGCCGTCGACGAATACCTCACCGGCCGCGAGAACCTGCGGATGGTCGGGCAGCTCTACCAGATGAGCGGGCGCGACGCGAAGAAGCGGGCCGACCAGCTGCTGGAGCGGTTCAACCTCGCCGGCGCGGCCGACCGCACCGCGAAGACGTACTCCGGGGGCATGCGCCGCCGCCTCGACCTGGCGGCCGCGCTCGTCGTCTCCCCGCCGGTCATGTTCATGGACGAGCCGACCACCGGCCTCGACCCCCGCAACCGGCAGCAGCTCTGGGAGGTCATCCAGGACCTCGTCGCCGGCGGCACGACACTGCTGCTGACCACGCAGTACCTGGAGGAAGCCGACCACCTCGCCCACGACATCTGCGTGATCGACCACGGCAAGGTCATCGCCCGCGGCACCTCCGACCAGCTCAAGGCCCGCACGGGCGGCGAGCGCGTCGAGGTCGTCGTCCACCAGAGCGACCAGATCGAGCCCGCGCGCTCGGTCCTCGCCACCTACGGCAAGGGCGAGATCACCGTCTCCCCGCACACCCGCAAGCTGACCGTCCCGGTCACCGGCGGGGCCAAGCTGCTCGCCGAGGTCATCCGCGACCTCGACACCCGCGGCGTGGAGATCGACGACATCGGGCTGCGCCGGCCCACCCTCGACGACGTCTTCATCTCGCTCACCGGGCACGCCGCCGAGCAGGCGAAGAACGACGGGACCGGACCGACCGGGGCCGACCAGGGCCGTGAGGAGACAGAGCGGTGACCGCCACCACCCCCACGCAGGACATCGCCCCGCGGGCGCGCCGGGGAGCCATCGCGCAGTCGGTCATGGACTCCCTGGTCGTCGCCCGGAGGAACCTGATCCGCATGATCAGGATCCCGGAGATGGTGATCTTCGGCCTGATCCAGCCGATCATGTTCGTGGTGCTGTTCACCTACGTCTTCGGCGGCTCCATCAGGGTCGGCGGCACCATCTCGCCCCAGGCCTACCGCGAGTTCCTGATGGCAGGCATCTTCGCCCAGACCGTGACCTTCGCCACCGCGGGTGCCGGGGCGGGCATCGCCGACGACATGCACAAGGGGCTCATCGACCGCTTCCGGTCCCTGCCCATGGCCCGGGGCGCCGTCCTCACCGGGCGTACGATCGCCGACCTCGTGCAGACCGCCCTCACGCTCGTCGTGCTCGCGGGGGTCGCACTCATCGTCGGCTGGCGGACCCACGAGAACGTCGGAAAGGTGCTGCTGGGCTTCCTGCTGCTGCTTCTGCTCGGGTACGCCTTCTCGTGGATCGGCGCACTGATCGGCCTGATCGTGAGGACACCCGAGGCCGCCACCTCCGGCGGGCTGATCTGGCTCTTCCCGCTGACGTTCGTCTCGAACGCCTTCGTGGACGCCAACCAGATGCCGGCGTTCCTGCGGCACATCGCCGAATGGAACCCCTTCAGCGCCACCGTGCAGGCCTGCCGCGAGCTGTTCGGCAACCTGCCGCCGGGCTTCAGGACCCCGGACGCCTGGCCGATGCAGCACCCGATCCTCGCGTCGGTCCTCTGGTCGGTGGTCATCCTGGTGGTCTTCCGGACCCTCGCGGTCCGCAAGTACCGCTCGGCGGCCGCCTGAGCACCGGCCCACGACCGCGAGGAGCCCCGGCCGCTCGGGCCGGGGCTCCTCGACGGCGTGGGTGCGGTCAGCCCGTGTAGGGCTTCGCAGTGAGGATCTTCACCATCGCCTTCTTGCCGTTCGGCAGCTCGTACTCCGCCTCCTCGCCCATCCTCTTGCCGTTCACGCCCGTGCCGAGCGGGGACTGGGGGGAGTAGGTCTCGATGTCGCCGGTCGCGTATTCACGGGAGGCGAGCAGGAAGGTGAGCGTGTCGTCCGGGTCGCCGTCGAAGGCGATCGTGACGACCATGCCGGGCTCGACCACGCCGTCGTCGGCCGGCGGCTCGCCGACCTTCGCGTGTTCCAGGAGCTGGGTGAGCTGACGCACCCGGAGCTCCATCTTGCCCTGCTCCTCCTTGGCTGCGTGGTACCCGCCGTTCTCGCGGAGGTCACCCTCCTCGCGGGCCGCCGCGATCTTGACGGAGATCTCCGTGCGCGCGGGACCAGACAGGTACTCCAGCTCGGCCTTGAGCTGGTTGTACGCCTCCTGCGTGAGCCAGGTGACGTTATCGCTGGTCTGAGTCACAGGGTGCTCCTCGTCGGTACTGGGAATACAAAGCATCGCCCTACCCCAAGCATGTGCTGCAACGGGTGGGCGAAACCACGAGCCTAACAATTCCCCGCGAAAAGGGGGAGAAGGTAAACGGTCACACGCCGTCAGCGGTGATCCGCGCCCTCGGACACGGGCCGGGCGCGACGCCGCGCCCCCGTGGTCCCGGGTGCGTCATACGCCTGCCGGAGGGGTCAGTCGCTGACGCCGCACGACAGCAGCTCGACGGCGGTCGCCCTGGACGTCGTGCGCATCGAGACGACCGTGTCGATCCGGTCGGAACCCGTGTCGAGCCGGACCTCCTTGCGGCCCACCTCGCCACCGTCCTCGCTCAGGGCACGGACCGTGCAGTGCGCCACGACGTCGCGCTCCTTGCGCACCTCCAGGTGCGCGTCGGCCCGCTCGTCGGAGACCACCTTGGACTTGATGATCTCGGCGCTCACGTCCTGGCCGACGACGTAGGCGTAGCCGAACCAGCCGATCACGGCGAGCAGGACCGCACCGAGCACCGCGCCGACGATCTTCAGCGTGCGGTCGGCGCGTTGGTCCCGCGACCGGCCGTAGCGCCCGTCGGGCAAGGCCTCGCGCACCGCTGCCATGATCGTTCCTCCGGTACCGGGAATCGAGGAATTTTCCGCCCCCTGGTTCAGTCACTATAGAAGCCGACCACCGCGACGAATCACCGAGGACCAGTCTTGACCGAGCAGCTGCGACTGATGGCCGTTCACGCCCACCCCGACGACGAGTCGAGCAAGGGCGCGGCCACCATGGCCAAGTACGTGTCCGAGGGGGTGGACGTCCTGGTCGTCACCTGCACGGGCGGTGAGCGGGGATCCATCCTCAACCCCAAGCTCCAGGGGGACGCGTACATCGAGGCGAACATCCACGAGGTGCGCAAGAAGGAGATGGACGAGGCCCGGGAGATCCTGGGCGTCAAGCAGGAGTGGCTCGGCTTCGTCGACTCGGGGCTGCCCGAGGGCGACCCGCTGCCGCCGCTGCCCGAGGGCTGCTTCGCGCTGGAGGAGGACGAGACGGCGGCGGGGCGCCTCGTCGCGAAGATCCGCGCGTTCCGGCCGCAGGTGATCACCACGTACGACGAGAACGGCGGCTACCCGCACCCCGACCACATCAAGACGCACACCATCTCGATGATCGCCTTCGAGGCCGCCGCGGACACCGAGCGGTTCCCCGAGGCGGAGTTCGGCCCGGCCTGGCAGCCGCAGAAGCTCTACTACAACCAGGGCTTCAACCGGCCGCGCACGGTCGCCCTCCACGAGGCGCTGCTCGCCCGCGGGCTGGAGTCCCCGTACGGCGACTGGCTGGAGCGCTGGAAGGAGTTCGGGCGCGCCGAACGCACGCTGACCACGCACGTCCCGTGCGACGACTTCTTCGAGATCCGTGACAAGGCGCTGATCGCGCACGCCACACAGATCGACCCGGACGGCGGCTGGTTCCGGGTCCCGATGGACGTCCAGCGGGAGGTCTGGCCCACCGAGGAGTACGAGCTGGCGAAGTCTCTGGTCGCCACCTCCCTCCCCGAGAGCGACCTCTTCGCGGGCATCCGCGACAATGCCTGATATGTACGCGACCCAGGCACTGACGCACCTCGTCCCGCTCGCCGCCGACGAGCTCGACAAGAACAAGGTCACCCCCGGCGTCCTCGGCTTCCTCGTCTTCGCGGCGCTGGCCGTGGGCGTGTGGTTCCTGATGAAGTCGATGAACCGCCACATGGGCAAGGTCGACTTCGAGGAGGCGCCGGAACCGGCGGGGCGGGCGGAGGACACCGCGGTGAAGGCGCGAGCGGCCGGACAGGACTGAGCCACCGCGCACCGCCCGTGGTCGCCCCCGGACACGAGCCGGGGGCGACCACGCTCACACGCGGCGTCGGGCGTCGTCCAGATAGCGCAGCACGGCGGCGACCCGGCGGTCCGTGCGGTCCGCGGGCGCCAGGTCCAGCTTGGCGAAGATGCTGCGGATGTGCTTGTGCACGGCGCCGTCCGTCACGACGAGCCGTTCGGCCTGTCTCTTATACACATCTCT
>NZ_KL585394.1:185713-190544 GCF_000721935.1 Streptomyces sp. NRRL WC-3549 | reverse complement strand
GATGTGTATAAGAGACAGGTGTTGCCCAGCCCCTCGGCCATCAGGGCCAGGACCTCCCGTTCGCGCGGGCTGAGCCGGTCCAGACGGGTGTCGGGGCGGGTCCGGGCGAAGAGCTGCGCGACCACTTCGGGATCGATGGCGGTACCGCCGCCGACGACCCGTTCCAGGGCCGACAGGAACTCCTCGACCCGGCCCACCCGCTCCTTGAGGAGGTAGCCCAGCCGGGCGCTGCCCCCGGCCAGCAGGTCGGTCGCGAACGCCTGCTCGACGTAGGCGGAGAGCACCAGGACCGCCAGGCCCGGCTGACGCCGCCGTGCTTCCACGGCCGCCCTGATCCCCTCGTCGGTGTGGGTCGGCGGCATCCGGACGTCGACGATCGCCACATCGGGCCTCTCCTCGTCCACGGCCCGGAGGAACCGGTCCGGGGTGGCGGCGGTGGCCGCCACGTCCAGGCCCTCCGCGCGCAGCAGCAGCGCGAGTCCCTCGCGCAGCAGCGGATCGTCCTCCGCGATCACAATCCGCACGGCAGGAACACCTCCAGGGTCGTGGGCCCGCCGGGCGGGCTGGTCAGGGTGAGGGTGCCGTCGAGCGCCTCGGTGCGCTGACGGATGCCGGCCAGTCCCGAACCGGCGTGTTCGTCCGCCCCGCCGCTGCCGTCGTCGGTGATCCGCAGCCGCAGCCGGTCCTCGCCGTGGCGGACCTCGACGGTGGCGTGCCGGGCCTCACTGTGCCTGGCGACGTTGGTGAGGGCCTCGGCCACCACGAAATAGGCGGTGGCCTCGACGGACGCGGCGAACCGCCGGGGCACGTCGGCGTCGACCCGGCAGGGCACCGGGCAGCTGCCCGCCAGGGCCGACAGGGCGTCGGGCAGACTCCGCTCGGCGAGCACCGGCGGCAGGATGCTGCGGACGACCGCACGCAGTTCGGCGAGGGCCTGCTCGGCCGCCTCCTGCGCCTTCCCGAGCACGGCGTCGGCGTCCGCGGGGTTGCGGGCCACCGCCCGCCGGGCGGCGCCGAGCAGGACGTTGACGGCCACGATGCGGTTCTGGGTGCCGTCGTGCAGGGCCCGCTCGATCCGCCGCAGTTCGATGGCGTGCGCGTCCAGCGCGGCGGCGCGGGTCGCGGTGAGCTCCATGACGCGCATCGCGAGATCGGTCCCGGGCGGCGGGGGGAGCAGCCGCCGGCCCGGCCAGGCCTGGAGCCGGGCCATGCCCGGGGTCACGCAGACGGTGACGGCGAACCAGACGGCCCCCAGCAGCGAGACCGCGAAGGCGCCGGGCCAGTCGTGCACGGTCCACAGCTCGACGGACGGGGTGGCCTGCTCGGGCGGCACCAGCCGCCACCACACCGGGCAGGTGACATCGGTCACGGAGGCGAAGGGCAGCGTCAGCCCGACCACGCCGAGCCCCGTCCCCAGGGCGGCGTGCGAGGCCACCCAGCGCACCTCGCGCCGGGTGGTGGGGTCCGCGACGGCCTCCCGCAGTCCCCTCGGCCCCGGTCCGGGGCCGATGACCTCGGGGCCCCACTGGGACAGCCGTGCGCGTTCGCGGCCGGCGACGGCGCGCAGCGCGCGCAGGGTGCCGGGTACCAGGAGGAGGCCGACCCCGAACAGGCAGGCGACCGCGGTGACGAGCAGCCACAGCAGCATGAGGAGCGCCAGCGCCGCCGTGCCGAAGCCGCCGACGAGGCGCTCGAAGGCGTCGAGCGCGGCCCGGACGCGGTCGAAGGCGTCCCGGGGACCGACCGGGCGCGCACCGGTCTTCGGCACGGCCTCTCGATCGGATGTCGGCACCTCCTGCACCGCGCCACTATGACACCGGACCCGGGCCCGCGGTGAGCAGGGGTGCGGACGGTACAGCCTGCTGTACCCCGCTCCTCCATCTGGCGGGATCGTGGCCGGGGGCCGACGTCCGTAGGTTCCTGTCCGTGCACAACGGCCTCACGGACAGGGAGAACCCGATGACCGACCCGTACCGCGGTTTCGCCGCACCCGAGACGGAACCGCCGCGGCGAGCGGCCGGCACCGGCGGCGGGGCCGTCCGCCCCGTCCTGTGGACGCTGCTCTTCCTGTGCGCCGTCGGAAACGCGGTCACCTCGTCGGCCGGCGGCGTCGGGCCGGTGGTCCCGCTCGTCCTCGGGGCGGCCACGCTCGGCTGCATCGCCGGCCTGGTCGTCCACCACCGCAGGCAGAGGCGCGCGTGACGGACGTGCACGACGCCCACCGGGCCTTCGGGCCCGCACACCCGGCCCTGGAACTGGCCGGTGTCAGCAAGACGTATCCCGGCGGGCTGCGGGCGCTGGACCAGGTCTCCCTCACCGTGCCGCGCGGTACGTTCCTCGCGGTGATGGGCCCTTCCGGCTCCGGCAAGAGCACGCTGATGCACTGTGCCGCCGGACTCGACTCGCCGACCGGAGGGCGTGTCCTCGTCGACGGTACGGAGATCGGCGCGCTGGACGAGACCCGCCGTACCGAGCTGCGCAGGCAGAGCGTCGGGTTCGTCTTCCAGGCCTACAACCTCGTGCCGTCCCTGAGCATCGAGGACAACATCATGCTCCCCCTCCGCCTGGCCGGGCGGGCACCCGACCGCGCCTGGGTGCGTGAGCTGGTCGAGCGGGTCGGGATGACCGGCCGGCTGGGCCACCGCCCCTCCGAACTCTCCGGCGGCCAGCAGCAACGCGCCGCGGTCGCACGGGCCCTGGTGGCCCGGCCCGCCGTCGTCTTCGCCGACGAACCGACGGGCGCCCTGGACCTGCGCACCGCCCGGGACGTGCTGGACCTGCTGCGCGACCTGGTGGACGGCGTCGGCCAGACCGTGGTGATGGTGACCCACGACCCGGCGGCCGCCGCACGGGCCGACGTGGCCACGGTCATGGCGGACGGACGCATCGTCCAGGTCCTGGAGGCGCCCACCGCCGAGGACCTGGCCCGGAGCGTGACCGTGCTGGGGGCCCACCGGAGCGCCGGCGGCCCCGGGCGCCCGCAGACGGTCCCGAACCCGTACCTGCGGGAGGCGGAGTAACCGGTGCTGTACTTCGCCTGGCACATGATGCGCCGCCGGATCGCCGCCCTCCTGGCCGTGATGTGCGCGACGCTGGGCGGCGCGGCGATGGTCACCGGTATCGGTGTCCTGGCCGAGACCGGCCTGCGCTCGCACGCGCCGGTCGAGCGGCTGTCCCTGGCCGACGTCGTCGTCTCCGCGAGTCAGACGTACCACCCGGGCGACGACCTGCCGATCTCGCTGCCGGAGCGTGCCCGGGTGCCGGCCGGCGGGCGCGGAGGGGCGGTACCGGCCGGCGACCCGGGGACCAACGGACACGGTTGGTCCTCCGCGGCCCTGCTCGCCGCACCGCAGATCGACGGCTCCGCCCCGCGCGGCGCCCGGGAGGTCGCCCTGGACGGGCGCACCGCCGCCGCCGCGGGCGTACGGCCGGGCGGGGAGGTCACGGTGAGCGCGTGGGGCCGGACCGCCGAGTACACCGTCTCGGCCGTGGTGAAGACCGCCGGGACCGGGGCGGGCGGTGTGTACTTCCCGGACTCCGTGGCGGAGTCCGCCGCCCCCGGCCGGGCCGACCTGATCGCCGTACGGGCCCGGGCGGGCGAGGCCGACGCGGTCGCCGCAGCGGTCCGTGCAGCCGTCCGGAAGGACGGGCTGACCGTGACCACGGGCGCCGCCCGTGGCGACATCGAGTCACCCGGTACGGCGGCGGCGGGCTCCCTGCTGCCGGCTCTGGCGGGATCGCTCGCCGGGGTCACCCTGCTGGTGGTCGCCTTCATCGTCGGCGGCGCGCTGTCCGTGTCGATCGCCTCCCAGCGCCGTGAACTCGCGCTGATGCGCGCGGTCGGCGCCACCCCCCGGCAGATCCGGCGCCTGGCCGCCGGGCAGGCCGTCATCATCACGCTCGCCGCCTGCGTGCCCGGCATCGGCCTCGGTTACCTCCTCGCGGAGCAGCTGCGGAGCCTGCTGGTGTCGGTCGGCATGCTCCCGCCCGGGCTGCCGCTGACCGTCGGGCCGCTGCCCGCGGTCGCCGCCCTGCTGCTGCTCACCGGCGTCGTGGCCGCCGCCGCCGTGTGCGCCGCGTGGCGCACCTCGCGGATGCCGGCCACCGAGGCGGTGGCGGAGTCGCGCAGCGAGCCCCGTACACCCTCCGCCCTGCGGACGCGGGCCGGGGCGGCACTGATCGTGGTGGCGACCGGGGTCTCGGTCATGCCGCTGCTGGACCGGACGCAGGCCGGGGCCGCGGGTACCGCGGTGGCCGGTCTCGGCGCGGCGGTCGGTCTCGCCCTGGCCGGCCCGGCCCTGGTCGGATGGGCCGGGCGGGCGCTGGCGGGGAGGCTGTCGGCGAAGACGCCCGCACCGACCTGGCTCGCCGTGGAGAACAGTCACGGGTACGCGCTGCGCGGCGCCGCCGCCGTCAGCACGCTCGCGATCACCGTGGTCTTCACCCTCACCTACACCCTGACGCAGACCACGGTGCAGGCCGCGACGGGCGCGGACATGCGCGAGGCCACCCGGGCCCAGCTCGCTCTGAGCGCGCCGGAACTCGGCGGAGTACCCGACGACCTGCCGGGCGCCCTGCGGGAGGTCCCGGGCGTCGAGTCGGCCGCCCCGGTCGGTGAGACCACCGTCGTGTGGCAGTACAGGATGTTCGGCGAACCGACGACCGACAGCGGTTCGGCCCTGGTCCTGACCCCCGAGGCCGCGGGGGTCCTGGACCTCGACGTGCGGACCGGCGGTCTGGACCGGCTCACCGGTGACACGGTCGCCCTCGGCTCCGAGACCGCCGCCTCCCTCGACGCGGAGACCGGCGACCGGGTGCGGCTGGTCCTCGG
>NZ_KL585394.1:184970-185519 GCF_000721935.1 Streptomyces sp. NRRL WC-3549 | reverse complement strand
GGCTGGTCCTCGGCGACGGCGGCCGGGTCACCGCCCGCGTCGTGGCCACGTACGGCCGTGGTCTCGGTGCCGGGCCCATGGTGCTCTCCAGGGACCTGGCCGCCGGCCACACCACCACCGGGCTCGCGCAGCGCGTCCTGGTCCGCACCGACGGCAGCCGCACGGCCCACGAGCACGTCGCCGCCCTGGCCGGGGCCCGCCCGGGGCTGGTCCTGGACGACGGCCCTCCGGGGACGCCGGGCGCGGCGGGCGGGGTGCAGCCTGAGCTGTGGATCAACATCGCCGTGATCGGTGTGCTCCTCGGCTACCTGCTCCTCGGTGTCGCCAACAAGCTCGTCGCCACCACCACGAGCCGCCGCACGGAGCTGGCCACCCTCCAGCTGATCGGTGCCACCCCGCGGCAGGTCCGCATGATGATGCGCCGCGAGGCGGCCCTGATCGCGGGCATGGCGCTCGGTACCGGTCTCCTGCTGTCCGTCCTCCCTCTCGTCCTGCTCTCCGTCGGCTTCCTGGGCCGCCCCTGGCCTGTCTCTTATACACATCTCTGAT
>NZ_KL585394.1:181781-184741 GCF_000721935.1 Streptomyces sp. NRRL WC-3549 | reverse complement strand
GGTGGCGGGTATCGCGTTCGCCGCCGTCGAGGTGCCGACGCGCAGGGCCCTGCGCGTCCCGGCCGTCGGCGCCCTGGCCCGCGGCTGACCGCGGGGGCGGTGTGTGCACGACCGCTCCGGTACAGCCTGCTGTACCGGAGCTCCGGGTGTCCGCGGGAATGCCCGGCGGGCCCCTCAACCGGTGTGCTTGACACGTCAGTTCAGGCAACCGATGAAGGAACTCCGGTGAGCATCCAGCCACAGCTCGGCAACACCCCTCCCCCGGCGTACGACGCCCCGCAGCCGCCCGCCGGCGTGCGGGCGGCCATCCGCCGCCGCCCCCTGACCTGGTTCTTCCTGCTCGCGTTCGTGCTGAGCTGGGTGGCCTGGACGCCGTACATCCTGTCCCGGAACGGCCAGGGGGTGCTGGACTTCACCTACCCCGGGGGAGCGGGCGGCTCCCAGCTGCTGGGGGTGCTCCCGGGTGCTTATCTCGGCCCGATCCTGTCGGCGTTCCTCGTCACCGCGGTCGCCGACGGCCGTGCCGGACTCCGCGCCTGGACCGGCCGGATGACCAAGTGGCGGGTCGGCTGGCGCTGGTGGGTCTCGATCATCGTCAGTGTGCCCCTCGTGCTCGTCCTCACGCTGTACGCCCTGGGCGGCGAGAGCCCCGTCATGCCGAGCGCCGCGGTGCTGGCCGCGTTCCTGCCCGGCCTGGTCCTGCAGATGATCACCACCGGTGTCGCCGAGGAGCCGGGCTGGCGCGACTTCGCGATGCCCCGGCTGCAGGACAGGTTCGGCCCCGTCCGCGGGACCCTGGTCCTCGGCCCGCTGTGGGGCGCCTGGCACCTGCCGCTCTACCTCAGCGACTGGGGCGGCCAGGACGTCGTCTGGTGGACCCCGGTGGAGTTCGTCGTCACCACGACCGCCTTCAGCTTCGTCATGACCTGGATCTTCAACCACACCCGGCAGGCCCTGCTGCTGGCCATGCTGCTGCACACCAGCGTCAACAACTACTTCTCCGTCGTCTTCACGGACATGTTCCCGTCGCTGGACGCGAGGTACGCGACCCACGCCTTCCTGGTGAGCTCGGTGGCCGTGGCGACCGTCCTGCTCGTCGTCACCCGCGGCCGGCTCGGCTGCCCACCGGTGCCGGACACGGGCGCGAAGCGGCACGCGACCGGCTGAGGCGGGGACGGCCCGCGCCCGACCGGGCGCCCCGGCCGCCGCCCGGGGCGCCCCCTCACCGGACGGTCACGGCCGTGCCCCCACCGGTACGCCCATGACCTCACGGGCCTGACGGGACGGGGTCAGCCCGAGACGCCAGGCCTGCCAGCCGTCCTCCAGGTCCACCCCCCGGTCCAGGATCACCCGCAAGGCGTCGGCGCAGTCGGTCAGCTTCGGGTCCCGCATCGGGTGGGCGGCGCCGGCCAGGTCGGCGAGCTCCTGCTGGGCGACCGCCGTACCCACCTCGCTGCCGCCCGGTGACGCGTACGGCAGCAGCGTGCACCGCAGGAAGCGGGCCCAGTCGCCGCCCCGGGCGTCCCCGTACGAGGCGAACAGGCCGATCGCCTCGTCACACAGCTCCAGTGCCTGGGCGGTGCGGTTGTTGCCGCCGTCGACCAGAGCCAGCTCCAGGCAGGTCCAGGCCTCCCCGTGGGCCACCCCGATCCGCCGGAAGTCGGCCCGGGCGTCCACCAGGAGCTGCCGGGCGAAACCGGAGTTGCGCAGGTTGCCGGTCCGCGCGGCCCGCTGGTCGCGGGTGGCCCGGCCCGAGTGGTACCGGGCGCAGGCCAGCCCGTACACGTCCCGCATCCGGGAGAACATCGTGCGTGAGCGCTCCAGTTCGCGTACGGCCTGATCGGTGTCGCCGTCCTCCTCCAGGGCCTGGCCCAGGTAGTACCGGGTCCAGGCCTCGCCCCGGGCGTCCTCGTTGGCCCGGTGCCGGGCCAGCGCCTCGCGCAAGTGCTCCACCGCGGGGGCCGCGTCGCCGTCCAGCAGCCGGGCGCGGGCCAGCTGGGTCAGGGCCCATGCCTCGCCGCGCTCGTCCCGGGTGCGGCCGTACAGCTCCAGGGCGGTGGACAGTTCCTCCTCGGCGCGGTCCACCTCGCCCAGGCGCAGGCAGACCTGGCCCAGCTGGAAGTGCGTCCAGGCCTCGCCGTGCAGCGACTCGCCCTCCCGGTGCAGGGCCAGCGCGGTGTCGAGCAGGGTCAGCGCCTCGGCGAGGTTGGCCCGGTCGCGTTCCACGGCGGCCAGGGCGTGCATCGACCAGGCCCGGTCCTCGGCCTGGTCGTCGGACGCCTGGAGGCCGATCGCCTCCCGCAGCCGGGCCGACGCCTCGGTGAGGTTGCCCTGGTGGTGCAGGGTGATGCCCAGCGAGCAGAGCGCCAGGGCCGCCCCCGCGTCGTTGTCGGCGTCCCGGTAGAGGCCGACGACGGAGGACAGCGTGGTGCGCGCCTTGTCCAGCTCACCGAGTTGCCGGGCCGCGATGCCCGTACGCCACTGCACGGAGCGTTCCAGCAGCCCCCGGTCGACGGCCCGGGTCAGTTCGCTGATCTCGCCGAGCCGGTACAGGTCGCCGCGGAGCAGGCAGTAGTCGCACAGGGCGCCCAGCAGGTGCAGCACGGCACGCTGGTCCACGCCCTCCGCGTTCCGCAGCGCCGCGGTGATGAAGCTCGACTCGTCGTCCAGCCAGCGCAGCGCGGCGTCCAGCGAACTGAAGCCGTGGGGGCCGAACTGGCCTGCCCGGGTGGACATCTTGCCGTCCACCATCCGGATCACCGCGTCGGCGAGCTCCGCGTAGTTCCGCACGAGGCGCTCCTGCGCGGCGCCCCGCTCCTCGGCGGTCTCCTCGTCGACCAGGCGGGCCTGGGCGAACTCCCGTACGAGGTCGTGCAACCGGTAGCGGGAACCGCGTACGTGGGCGAGCAGCCCGGCCCGGGACAGGCCCTCCAGGAGCTGTCTCTTATACACATCTCTGA
>NZ_KL585394.1:181362-181552 GCF_000721935.1 Streptomyces sp. NRRL WC-3549 | reverse complement strand
GGCTGGTGCGCCCCGCCAGGGCGAGCCGCCGCAGCAGCCGCCGGGCCTGCTCGCCCTGGTCGGTGTAGCGCAGCCAGAGGGCGCGGTCGACGGGTGCGACGGGCCCGTACGCGCCGAGGCCCTCCGCGAGTTCGGACCGGGTGCGGGCGCCGAGCGCGGAGCCCGCGACGCGCAGGGCGAGCGGCAGGCC
>NZ_KL585394.1:179023-181160 GCF_000721935.1 Streptomyces sp. NRRL WC-3549 | reverse complement strand
TCGCCGCAGAGCTCCACGACCGCGTCCGTGGACGGGTAGTCGTACGGGCCCTGCTCGGGGTCCTGGGCCGACTCCCGCAGCAACTCCTCGGCCCCGGCCGCGTCCAGAGCGCCGACGGGGAGCACATGGACCCGGGCCGACACGTCCGCGGGCAGGTCGAGGGGCTCCCGGGCGGTGACCAGGACCAGGCTGTCGGAGCGCTCCGGGACGAGCGTGGCGACCTGGGCCGCGTCGGTGGCGTCGTCCAGGACGATCACGACGGGAGTGCCCGCCAGATGCTGGTGGTACAGCTCGCCCAGACGCCGTACCTGCTGCTCGGCGGAGGACTGCTCCCGGAACAGCAGTTGCTCCCGGGGCGCGCCCAGCCGGTTGAGCAGGTGCAGCAGGGCGTCCCGGGTGGACAGCGGGGCCTCGCCGGCCACCTGGCCCCGCAGGTCCACCACGCACGCCCCGCGGAACTGGTCCCGGAGCGCGTGCGCCGCCCGCACGGCCAGCGTCGTGCGGCCCGAACCGGGCGCCCCGTGCAGGACGACGACGGTCGGCCGGGTCTCCGTCGCGGCCCGGGCGGCGTGCACCCAGCGGGCGATCTGCGCCATCTCGGTACGGCGCCCCGCGAACGGGCCCTCCGCGGCGGGCAGATGGCCGAAGGACTGGGCCAGCAGCGAACGGGTGCGGGCCGCCGCGCTGCGGTCCTGGCCGCGCAGTCGCGGGGCCGCGGAGGCGGCGGCCTTCTTCGGCTTCCGGGTGGCGGCGGTCAGCATGCGCTGCTGGTCGAGGAACGGGCGGATGCCCCGTACCTCCAGCGCCGTCAGCCACTGCAGCCGCAGCTGTTCGGCGCCGCCGGGCTGGCTGAGCGCGGCGGCCCTGCGGTGGGCGGCGGGCCAGTGCGAGGCGGTCACCCGGGCGACGGTCGCGGTGGTGCCCGCGACGGCGACCACGGCGCCCGCGCCGAAGGCGAGGCCGGTATCCGTACCGAACGCGAGGTCCGCCCCGAACGCGGCAGCCGCGGCGACCCCGGTCACCAGCAGCGGAGTGCCCAGGGACGCCTTGGTGAAGCGCTGCCCGAGCGGCCGCTGCCCGGCCTCTGCCGCGTCGAGCGCCTGCGTGTACGCGGCGTACTCCTCGGCCGCACCCGCCGCCATCGTGTCGAGCGCGCCCCGCGCACGCGCCAGCAACGCGCCGGAGTCCGTCCGCCCGCCGGAGTGCCGCGCCTCCTCCTCCACGGCCCGCACCAACAGCCGTTCGGCGTCGGCCCGGTGGCCGTCCCGCATCGCCATGCGTCCCCCTCGGTGTCACCCGTCGGCCGGTCGCGGCCGGATCAGTCGTGTGGACAGCCCAGTCTCCTGCGTCGGGGGCCACGGCGACAGGGAGTCTGCGAGACTGCGCGCCGACAGTCGTACGGACATGCGGAGCGCTGGAATCATGAACGACCGAGGGAACGGTGGCCGCGTGCGGAGCGGCGTCCCCCTGGGGCGGCACCGGGCGGACGGTGCCGCGGGCAGCGCCGTGGACGTACGACCCGACGCGGAGCTGACGGCGCGGATACGCGACGGGGGCGACGTCGAGGCAGCCGCCGAGCTGTACCGCCGCCACGCCCCCGCCGCCCTGTCGTACGCCCGTGGCTGCTGCCGCGACCCGCACACCGCGGAGGACCTCACCTCGGAGGCGTTCGCCCGGACGGTACGGGCGGTACGCGACGGGAAGGGGCCCTTGGACGCCTGGCGCCCCTATCTGCTGGCCGTCGTGCGCCACACCGCCGCCGACTGGGCCGACCAGGCCCGCCGCGTCGACCTCACGCCCGGATTCGGCGCCTGGCTGGACGCCGCCGCACGGCGCGAGGGCGCGGAGCCGGTGAGCCGTGCGGCGGGCGGCGAGGAACACGTGCTGCGCGCGGAGGACGGCGGCATGGTCGCGGCCGCCTTCCGCTCCCTGCCCGAACGGTGGCGGGCCGTGCTCTGGCACTCGGTCGTGGAGGAGGAGCCCGCGGCGAAGGTGGGGACCCTGCTGGGCCTCACCCCCAGCGGGGTGGCCTCGCTGGTGGCCCGCGCCCGGGAAGGGCTGCGGGAGGCGTACCTCGCCGCCTACGCCGGGCAGCGCGCGGCCGACGAGGAGTGCCGCAGGTGCAGCGGCCGGCTGG
>NZ_KL585394.1:176339-178805 GCF_000721935.1 Streptomyces sp. NRRL WC-3549 | reverse complement strand
GCGCCCCCGGCCGCACCGCGATCCCGGCCTGGACCGTCACCTGGAGCGGTGCGGCCGGTGCCGCGGGGCGGCCCGTGAGCTGACCGACCTCAACCAGCGGCTGCGCACGGTGCTGCCGGTGGCGGTGCTGCTCTTCGGCGGCCCGGCCTATCTGGAGGCCCGCGCGGCGGCGGCGGTGACGGGCGCCGGGGCGACGGGCGCGGGAGCCACGGGGACGGGCGCCACGGGGACGGGCGCGGGGGTGACCGGGGCGAAGGCCGCCGTGCTCGCGGTGGGCGCCGCCGCGGTGCTGCTCGGCGGCTGGGCGCTCTGGCCCGGGGACGGAGAGGGGCGGGAACGGCCCGCGCCTTCGGCGAGCGGCCCGCCGCCCTCCGCCGTGTCCGAGGTCCCGCCGTCGCCCTCGGCGGCCGTGACCGGGAGCGCGCCCCCGTCGCCCTCCGCCTCCGCCTCCGGGACGGCGAGCCCGTCCCCCTCGCCGGTGCCCCCGGAACCCGGGGCACCGGCTCTGGGCGGGCCCGGCACCCTGCGGTTCGTCTCGACCGGGAGCTGTCTGGGGGTCGCCGCCGGGGCCGGGGCCCGGCCGGTGGAGGCCGCCTGCGACGGGGGACGGGACCAGCGGTGGGTGCTGCTGGACCCGTACGAGGGCGACCGCGGGCGGACGCAGGTGCGCAACGAGGCGAGCGGACTGTGCCTGACGCGTTCGGGCGGTACCCAGGACCACGCCCCGGTGGACCAGCAGGTCTGCGACGCCTCGCGGGAGAACCAGCTCTGGAACCTGTGGACCGACATGACCAGGGGTGAGGCGGCCCTGCGGACCGCCGACGGGGCCCGGTACCTCGGCCTCGTCGAGTGGGCCCGGGCCGACAAGGACCAGGCCCACGGGGCGGCGGTCGGCACCACGCGGTACTACTACGGATCCGCCTCCATGAGGTTCCTCGTCGAGCCCGCCCAGCTCGGAGGGTAAAGAACAGGCAAAGTCGCGGGATGGCGGACGAGTGGCGCCCTCCTTCTCCTCCGGAAGCACTTCCGAAGGAATAAGGACCTCATGAAGACATCCGCCCTTGGCCGCATCGCCCTGGCCGCCGGCATCGCCGTGCTCACCACCGGTGCCCTCCCCGCCACGGCGCACGCGGAAGGCAGCACGGTCGAGAGGAAGACCCTCCCCGTCCTGGTGGAGTTCGCCGACGCCTCCTTCCAGGACGTGGACGCCGTGAAGGCGAGCACGCCGGACACCTACTTCGGCGCGAAGAAGGACTCACTGGCCTCGTTCTTCACGGAGGTGTCGCGCGGGCGGTACACGACGGTGCCCGCCGTCCAGGGCGACTTCGTCGGCCCGATCAAGCTGCCGATGAACGCCAGTTGCGAGCACGGCCGGATCAACACCCTGACCCAGGAGGCGCTGGCGGAGCAGGGCCTGGTGCGGGGCGAGGACTACGACAGCCTGTCCATGGTCTTCCCCGCGCAGAAGACCGGCTGCGACTGGGCCGGACTCGGCTCCGTCCCGGGCCCCTACACCTGGATCAACCTGTACGGCACGGCCAGCGGGCTGGGCGTGGTCGGCCACGAGTTCGGGCACAACCTGGGCCTCGGCCACCAGGGCCGTTCGATGTGCGCCGACGGGGACCTCGTCGACTGCACGACGGACGGGACCAGCGCCAAGTCGCTGATGGGGGGCGGGGGCCCGGCGGCGGGCTTCTCCGCACCCGAGATGATCCGGGCCGGCTGGCTCTCCGGCGGTGAGGCCCTCCAGGTCACCGCGTCGGGGACGTACACCCTGCGGTCCCTGCACGGTGAGGGCACCGGTACCCGGGCGCTGGACATACCGATGGGCGAGGACCGGCTCGTCGTCGAGTACCGCCACGCGGCGGGGACCCTGGACGCCGCCATCGAGGGCGTACACGCCTACCGGGTGCCCAAGGACGCCTACGGCTCCTCCTCGCTGATCGACATGACCGAGACCAACAAGACGGCCGGCAACGACGCCCCGGCCGACGCGGACGCCATCACCGCCGTGACCGACACCGCGAGCAAGGTCTCCGTGGCCGTGGTCTCCTCCGGTGGCGGCAAGGCCACGGTGAAGGTCTCCCTCGACGGCGAGAGGCTGGAAGCCGGGAGCGCCCCCGAGAAGACCGCGACGCCGGACCCGGAGCACACCGGTTCGGACACCGACGCGGGCGACGGCGACGGTGACGCCGACGGCACCGAGACCAAGAGCGGCGGCTCGGTACCGGCCACCGGTGACGAGCCCTCGTCCGGCGCAGGCACCGGCGCCTCCGCCGACCTGGCCGCCACCGGCTCCACTGGCCGCGGCCGGTGCCGCCCTGGTGGCCGCCGGCGGGGCCGCCCTCGTCGTGATGCGGCGCCGCAAGCGCGCCTGACCCGGCTGCCCGAGTCCCGTCCGGCTGTTCCGCTCGCGGCACCCGGACGCTGTCTCTTATACACATCTCTGAGCGGGCTGGCAAGGCA
>NZ_KL585394.1:174138-176139 GCF_000721935.1 Streptomyces sp. NRRL WC-3549 | reverse complement strand
GGACGTCCCTGCGCCGTCGGACGGCTGCAGCCGGAGAGGAAGGACAGCACGGTGAGCCGGGCCGGCCGGTGGATCAACTCGTTGAGAGCCGGAGCCGTGGGGCGCTCGGGGGAGGAGGCACCCTCACTCCGCCTGCGCGGAGCGCGGGGCCGCGGTCGCGTCCAAGGCGCGTTCCCGGCTCGGGAGCACCCGGTTCGTCAGGCCGGCGCCGATGCCCGCGGCGAGGAACAGGGCCGGCCGCCCGAAGGGGACGGCGAGCAGCGCGCCCAGGGCCACAGGCGTCAGATACGGGGCCGGGGCGCGGACCACGGATCCAAGAGCGCACCAGGTATCGGGGTCGGCATTACGTGGAGGTACGGATCGTCAAGGACGGCAAGGTCGTCGCCGGCGGATCACCACGACGTGATGATCCGCTGACGACGCCACGCCATCAGGGTGACGGGCATGAAGGGGGGCGGCTCCCCCTGCGGCTCGTCCCCGGCGAGAATGCACAGATCGACACCTGGTTGGAGCTCTGCACCTTCCCTCCGGACCGCCTACGACGGGTCCGGGCCGAGCCGGGGGCGCTGCCCAGAGGCCCCCGGCGGCGGACATGTCTTGGCCCACAGGACATCGGAGGCGCCGAGGGCGCGGGCGGTTCCTCGTTGCTCACAGGGTCCCAAGGCCGACCGTGACAGGGAATGGCGCGGTGGCCTTCACGGTACCGGTGAACACCTCGCCGTCCCGGTAGGCCCTGCTGGCTGGGTCGAGGACGTAGGTGTAGACGATCGGAACGCCGGTGGCGGACTGCTCGATGCGCCAGTAGAAGGGGATGCCGGCCTTGGCGTACTGGTCCACCTTCACGACCCGGTCGGTTGTTTCCGACCCGGGCGACACGACCTCGACGACCAGGAGCACGTGCTCGGGACGGGTGGGCGTGAGGTCGATCGTCTCCGCCCGGTAGACGATGACGTCCGGACGGCGGTTGGTGAGCGGCACGTCCTGCAAGCGGACGTCGAAGTCCGTGTCGGCGTTCCAGTCCGCGCCCGCGGCGGCGTCCAGGGCATTGGCCAGGATTCGAGCCAGCCGGTTGTGGCGCTTGGAGGCGCTCGGGCTCACGACGACCATCCCGTCCACGATCTCGACGCCGGCGCACTGCTCCTCGGACCAGGAGTCGTACTGTTCCGCGCTGATCTGGGTGTGCATCCAGGCGGGCGTCACCATCTCGGCGGTCATGGTGTACCTCCTTCGAGGATGCGGTGCTGCTCGACTCAGCGTACTGCCCGCTTCCAGTCGGGCACCGGCTTCGGGGTCGGGGCAGAACCTCCGGCGTCCGCAGGGGCCACCTGGGTGCAAAGGGGCCGATTCGCATGCACCACGTGAGGGCGCATGAGTGCAAATCGGCCAAGTAGGGCGGGGGCTTGCGGGCCGAACCGGCAGGGCCGTGTCGGCGTGAGAGGCTGGTCCGCATGAACCGGCTGGCTGGTGTGACCTCGCCTTATCTGCTTCAGCACGCTGACAATCCCGTCGACTGGTGGCCCTGGACGCCGGAGGCGTTCGAGGAAGCGCGACGGCGCGATGTGCCCGTTCTGCTGTCCGTCGGCTACGCGGCGTGCCACTGGTGCCACGTCATGGCCCACGAGTCCTTCGAGGACGCGGCGCTCGCGGCGTACCTCAACGAGCACTTCGTGCCCGTCAAGGTCGACCGCGAGGAGCGGCCCGACGTCGACGCCGTCTACATGGAGGCCGTGCAGGCCGCGACCGGCCAGGGCGGCTGGCCGATGACCGTCTTCCTGACCGCGGACGCCGAACCCTTCTACTTCGGCACCTACTTCCCGCCGGAGCCCCGCCACGGCATGCCCTCCTTCCGGCAGGTGCTCGAAGGGGTCACGGCCGCCTGGACCGACCGGCGCGGGGAGGTCGCGGAGGTCGCCGGGCGCATCGTCGCCGACCTCGCCGGCCGCTCCCTCACGCACGGCGGCGACGGGGTGCCCGGCGAGCCGGAGCTGGCGCAGGCGCTGC
>NZ_KL585394.1:169599-173971 GCF_000721935.1 Streptomyces sp. NRRL WC-3549 | reverse complement strand
GCACGGCGGCGACGGGGTGCCCGGCGAGCCGGAGCTGGCGCAGGCGCTGCTCGCGCTGAGCCGGGAGTACGACGAGAAGCACGGCGGCTTCGGCGGCGCCCCCAAGTTCCCGCCGTCCATGGCCGTCGAGTTCCTGCTGCGCCATCACGCCCGTACCGGCGCCGAGGGCGCCCTGGAGATGGCCGCGGACACCTGCGCCGCGATGGCGCGCGGCGGGATCTACGACCAGCTCGGCGCCCCGCTACTCGGTGGACCGGGAGTGGACCGTCCCGCACTTCGAGAAGATGCTGTACGACAACGCCCTGCTGTGCCGGGTGTACGCGCATCTGTGGCGGGCCACCGGCTCGGACCTGGCCCGCCGGGTGGCGCTGGAGACCGCCGACTTCATGGTGCGCGAACTGCGCACCGCCGAGGGCGGTTTCGCCTCCGCGCTGGACGCCGACAGCGAGGACGCGGACGGCAGGCACGTCGAGGGCGCGTACTACGTCTGGACGCCCGCCCAGCTGCGCGAGGTGCTGGGCGAGGACGACGCGGCCTTCGCCGCCGGGTACTTCGGGGTGAGCGAGGAGGGCACCTTCGAGGAGGGCTCCTCGGTCCTCCGGCTCACCCGGACCGGCCCGGACGAGGACCCGGCGCGGGTCGCTGACGTACGGGCCCGGCTGCTCGCCGCGCGCGGCGAGCGGGTGCGGCCGGAGCGCGACGACAAGATCGTCGCCGCCTGGAACGGACTGGCCGTCGCCGCGCTCGCGGAGACCGGCGCCTACTTCGGCCGGCCCGACCTGGTCGAGCGGGCCACCGAGGCGGCCGATCTGCTCGTCCGGGTCCACATGGGCGACACCGCCCGTCTGAGCCGCACCTCCAAGGACGGCCGGGCCGGGGACAACGCCGGGGTCCTGGAGGACTACGGCGATGTGGCGGAGGGGTTCCTGGCGCTGGCCTCCGTCACGGGCGAGGGCGCCTGGCTGGACTTCGCCGGTTTCCTGCTGGACATCGTCCTGGAGCGCTTCACCGGCGAGAACGGCCAGCTGTACGACACCGCCGACGACGCCGAGCAGCTGATCCGCCGCCCGCAGGACCCCACCGACAGCGCCACCCCGGCCGGCTGGACCGCCGCCGCGGGCGCGCTGCTGTCGTACGCCGCGCACACCGGCTCCGAGGCGCACCGCACGGCCGCCGAGGGGGCGCTCGGAGTGGTGAAGGCGCTGGGTCCGAAGGCGCCCCGGTTCACCGGCTGGGGCCTGGCGGTCGCGGAGGCGCTGCTGGACGGTCCCCGTGAGGTGGCGGTGGCCGGGCCGGTCGGCGGGGAGCTGCACCGCACGGCGTTGCTGGGGCGGGCACCCGGGGCCGTGGTGGCTGCCGGGGAGGCCCCCGAGGGCGGTGCGGAGTTCCCGCTGCTGGTGGACCGGCCGCTGGTGGACGGCGCACCGACCGCGTACGTCTGCCGGCACTTCGTGTGCGACGCGCCGACGACGGACGCGGGGGAGCTGGAGAGCAGGCTCGGCGGCTGAGGCGCGGAGCCGCGGAACATGCGCGAGGCCCGGCCGGTGACGGCCGGGCCTCGCGGCGTGCGGGGCGGGGGCGTCACCCGTGCTGGTAGGCCACCAGGGAGATGCCGACGTAGTGCACGGCGAACGCCGCCAGGGTCAGCGAGTGGAAGACCTCGTGGAAGCCGAACCAGCGCGGTGAGGGGTTCGGGCGCTTGATGCCGTAGATCACGCCGCCCGCGCTGTAGAGCAGCCCTCCGACGACGACGAGGACGAGGACCGCGATACCGCCGGTGCGCATGAAGTCCGGCAGGAAGAACACCGCGGCCCAGCCCATCGCGATGTAGCACGGGGTGTAGAGCCAGCGCGGGGCGCCGACCCAGAAGACCCGGAAGGCGATACCGGCCGCCGCGGCGCCCCAGACCGCCCACATGAGCGGCTGACCGGTGGACTCCGGCAGCAGGAGCATCGTCAGCGGGGTGTAGGTGCCCGCGATGATCAGGAAGATGTTGGCGTGGTCCAGCCGCCGCAGCACCGCCTCGCCGCGCGGGCCCCAGGTGCCGCGGTGGTAGACGGCGCTCACGCCGAACAGCAGGCACGCGGTGACTATGTAGACCGTGCAGGCGATCCGCGCGCGGGCGCTGTCCGTCAGCGCGATCAGGGTGATCCCGGCGATGAGCACCGCGGGGAACATTCCGGCGTGCAGCCAGCCGCGCAGCCGTGGTTTCACGGGGACGGGGTCGGTGAGCTCGACGGGCCCGGAAGCGACAGAAGTCATGCCCGCATGCTACCTACGCCTCCGTAGGTAGGAGATGTGAGTGGCGCGCCTCACGTCTGCTCACTTGGGCGGCCCTCTGGACATATGGGCGCGAGAAGCGGAAACTCAAATGAGTGCGGTCGGCACCGGATGAGCGCCATGGGGGAATCGAAGCATCCGGGCCGCAGCCCCCACGGGGCCTCTTCCACAGAAACCCACTTCAAGGAGCGATCGTGGCGCGCGACATCGCGGCTCCCCTCACTGTTCCCACCAACCACCAGGAGCTGGCCTCCTGGGTGGACGAGATCGCGGCAGTCACCGAGCCGGACCGGGTGGTCTGGTGCGACGGCTCCGAGGCCGAGTACGAGCGCCTGTGCGAGGAGCTCGTCGCCAAGGGCACCTTCACCAGGCTCGACCCCGTCAAGCGCCCCAACTCGTACTACGCCGCGTCCGATCCGAGCGACGTCGCCCGCGTCGAGGACCGCACCTTCATCTGCTCCGAGAAGGAGGAGGACGCGGGCCCGACGAACCACTGGAAGGCTCCCGCGGAGATGCGCGAGGTCTTCACGGGGGAACGGGGCGTGTTCCGCGGCTCCATGCGCGGCCGCACGATGTACGTGGTCCCGTTCTGCATGGGACCCGTCGGCTCGCCGCTCTCCGCCATCGGTGTGGAGCTGACCGACTCCGCATACGTCGCGGTGTCGATGCGCACCATGACGCGCATGGGCCGGGAGGTCCTGGACGAGCTCGGCAGCGACGGGTTCTTCGTCAAGGCCGTCCACACCCTCGGCGCGCCGCTCGCCCCCGGCGAGGCGGACGTCCCCTGGCCGTGCAACTCCACCAAGTACATCTCGCACTTCCCCGAGGCCCGCGAGATCTGGTCGTACGGCTCCGGATACGGCGGCAACGCCCTGCTCGGCAAGAAGTGCTACGCGCTGCGCATCGCCTCCGTGATGGCCCGGGACGAGGGCTGGCTCGCCGAGCACATGCTGATCCTCAAGCTCACCCCGCCGCGCGGGGAGAGCAAGTACGTCGCGGCGGCCTTCCCGAGCGCCTGCGGCAAGACCAACCTCGCCATGCTGGAGCCCACGATCTCCGGCTGGACCGTGGAGACCATCGGCGACGACATCGCCTGGATGCGGTTCGGTGAGGACGGCCGGCTGTACGCGATCAACCCGGAGGCGGGTTTCTTCGGCGTGGCGCCCGGTACCGGCGAGCACACCAACGCCAACGCCATGAAGACGATGTGGGGCAACTCCGTCTTCACCAACGTCGCGCTCACCGACGACGGCGACGTGTGGTGGGAGGGCATGACCGAGGAGCCGCCCGCGCACCTCACGGACTGGAAGGGCAACGACTGGACCCCCGAGTCCGGTACGCCCGCCGCCCACCCCAACGCCCGCTTCACCGTCCCGGCCGGGCAGTGCCCGATCATCGCGCCGGAGTGGGAGGACCCCAGGGGCGTGCCGATCTCGGCCATCCTCTTCGGCGGCCGCCGCGCCTCCGCCGTCCCGCTGGTCACCGAGTCCTTCACCTGGCAGCACGGTGTCTTCCTCGGCGCCAACGTGGCCTCGGAGAAGACCGCCGCCGCCGAGGGCAAGGTCGGCGAGCTGCGCCGCGACCCGTTCGCCATGCTGCCGTTCTGCGGCTACAACATGGGCGACTACATGAAGCACTGGGTGGACGTCGGCGCCGACAAGGCCGACCAGTCCAAGCTGCCGAAGATCTACTACGTCAACTGGTTCCGCAAGAACGACGCGGGCGAGTTCGTCTGGCCCGGCTTCGGTGAGAACAGCCGCGTCCTGAAGTGGATCGTGGAGCGTCTGGAGGGCACGGCCGAGGGCGTCGAGAGCCCGATCGGCATCCTGCCCGCCCAGGGTTCCCTGGACACCGAGGGCCTCGACCTGAGCGAGTCCGACCTGGACTTCCTGCTCAAGGTCGACAAGGAGGTCTGGCGCGAGGAGGCCGCCCTCATCCCCGAGCACTTCAACACCTTCGGCGACCACACGCCGAAGGAGCTGTGGGACGAGTACCGCGCCCTGGTCGAGCGCCTGGGCTGACCCGGACCCCGCGGCGGGCGTCACGACATCCGCCCTGACCTGTGGGTCGCCCCCGCCGCGGTACGGCTCCC
>NZ_KL585394.1:166050-169381 GCF_000721935.1 Streptomyces sp. NRRL WC-3549 | reverse complement strand
GCTCCCGCACCCCTCTCGGGCCGCCCCCGATCCGGGAGCCGGAAACCGCGACGCCCCGCCGGGCGCGAACTCGGCGGGGCGTCGTGCTGCCCGGACCGGCAGCGGTCCCACGTCGGTGGCGCCCGGTCCACCCGTCGCGGACCGGGGCCGTCAGCGGGCGCCGGCCAGAGCGGTCGGCGCGGTGGCGGGGGTCAGGGCCGCGTCGTGCGCGTCCATGGCCTCGGCGGCGAGGATCGCGACCGCCGTGTCGGCGCGGGACGCGGCCACCACCAGGGCCCGGCCCGCGAGGGCGTGGGCACGGCGGTGCAGGGCCTGCGCCGCCGCGTCGCTCCGCCCGGCGTGCCGGGCCGGCGGTGCGCCGCGCAGCCGGGCCACCTGGGCGGCGATACGGTCGCCGTCCTCGGTGAGCCCGAGCTCGTCGGTGACGGCGAGCAGGGCGCCGAGGTGTCCTGCGAGCTGGATGTCCAGCTCGTCCTCACGGCTGCGGTGCGGGAAATCGGCGTCGTCGGCCGATGTGTGGACCGATTTGGTGCGGATCGGCTCGTACATGGGTGGCCTCCTGGTAGTGCAGTAAGGCCATCCTATCTTAGATTCTGTCTAAAGTTGTCCGTGATCCGAAGCGATGCCGTGCGGGGGCGGTCGCTCAGGGCTGGCCGTAGCCGTCCAGGAAGCTCCCGATCCGGGTCACCGCGTCCGTCAGGTCCTTGGCCGGCGGCAGCGTGACCACCCGGAAGTGATCGGGTTCCGGCCAGTTGAAGCCGGTGCCGTGGACCACCATGATCTTCTCGGCCCGCAGCAGGTCCAGCACCATCTGCCGGTCGTCCTTGATCTTGAACACCTTGGGGTCCAGCCGGGGGAAGAGGTACAGCGCCCCCTTCGGCTTCACACAGGTCACCCCGGGGATCCGCGTCAGCAGGTCGTACGCGATGTCCCGCTGCTCCAGGATCCGCCCGCCCGGCAGCACCAGGTCGTCGATCGACTGCCGGCCGCCGAGCGCGGTGGCCACCGCGTGCTGGGCCGGCATGTTGGCGCAGAGCCGCATGTTGGCCAGGATCGTCAGCCCCTCGATGTACGACGAGGCGTGCGCCTTCGGCCCGCAGACGGCCATCCAGCCGGAGCGGTACCCGGCGATCCGGTAGTTCTTGGAGAGTCCGTTGAAGGTGAGGACCATCAGGTCCGGGGCGATGGCGGCGGTCGGGGTGTGGGTGGCCCCGTCGTACAGGATCCGGTCGTAGATCTCGTCGGAGCAGACGACCAGGTTGTGGCGGCGGGCGATCTCGGTGAGGCCGCGCAGCATCTCGTCGTCGTAGACGGCGCCCGTGGGGTTGTTCGGGTTGATGATCACGATCGCCTTGGTGCGGTCGGTGATCCTGCGCTCGACGTCGGCGAGGTCCGGCATCCAGTCGGCCTGCTCGTCGCAGCGGTAGTGCACCGCCGTGCCGCCGGCCAGGGAGACCGACGCGGTCCACAGCGGGTAGTCCGGGGCGGGGACGAGGACCTCGTCGCCGTCGTCGAGCAGCGCCTGCATCGACATCTGGATCAGCTCGGAGACGCCGTTGCCCAGGTAGATGTCCTCGACGCCGAGGTCGATCCCCTTGGTCTGGTAGTGCTGCATCACCGCGCGGCGGGCGGACAGCAGCCCCTTCGCGTCGCCGTAACCGTGCGCCCCGGAGAGGTTGCGCAGGATGTCCTCCAGGATCTCCGGTGGGCACTCGAAGCCGAACGCCGCGGGGTTGCCCGTGTTGAGCTTGAGGATGCGGTGGCCCGCCGCCTCCAGCCGCATGGCCTCCTCGAGGACGGGGCCGCGGATTTCGTAACAGACGCCGGAGAGCTTCGTTGACTGGATGACCTGCATGGCTGTGAGCTTACGACCGCGTTTCGCGCGGTGCGCCCGGTTCACCGCCGTGTCGTCTCCCCCGGGGAAGACCGCGCTCTTCCATCGCCATGCCGCCCCGGCCGGGAACCGTGGGAAGGACCGGTCGGCGTGCCGCCCGGGCTTGGATTCCGGGCGGCTCGGGGCGTGACGGGCGCAACCGGGTGAGATGCGCCACGCGGCCCGGCCTCCGGGTCAGCCGGGCAGGACGGTCCCTTCCGGGAGCCGTACGCCGAAGTCGTCGGCCAGCACCCGCAGGACGTCCGCCGGCCCGGCCAGTCCGCGCTCCTCGACGGTGCCGTCGTCCGCGGTCCGCACGAGGGTCCGGCCGGAGAGCGCCTGGTGGAGCCCCGGCCGGGTGCGCTGGGCGAACACCGCCTGCCGGAAGGGCGAGCGCGGGTTCGTCGCGACGTACCAGTTGGCGACCACGAAGTCCGGCGCCCCGAAGGGCTCCAGGGTGAACTCGTACTGCGGCTCCCAGGTGCCGCCCTTCTCGGCCTGCAACTGCCAGAGCTCCAGCGGTCCGTCGTGCGGCGCGTGCACCAGCCGGTGGCGGCGCGGGGCGTCGTCCAGTTCGGCGCCGGCCACGAGCGGGATCGGCTCCAGCAGGGCGCCGGTGGAGCCGAACCCGACGTCCGCCACGAAGGGCGTGGGCTCGTCCTCCGCCTGGACCCGCAACAGCATGTGCGTACGCGGCCGGACGTCCCCGGGGGCGGCGCCCAGCACCACCCGCCCGGCCAGCAGCGCCACCCGGAAGCCGATGCGGGTCAGGACGGCGGCGAGCAGCGTGTTGTGCTCGTAGCAGTAGCCGCCGCGCTCGGAACGGACGAGCTTCGCCTCCAGGTCGGGCAGTGCGAGCGAGGGGGCGCCGCCGAGCACGGGCTCCAGGTTCTCGAACGGGATGCCGAACATGTGGGCGCGGTGCACGGACCGCAGGACGTCGGCGGTGGGCCGTCGCTCCCCGGCCCAGCCGATGCGGGTGAAGTAGGCGTCGAGGTCGAGTGTCATGCCCCGACCGTACGCAGCCTCAGATGTCCCTCAAATCCGGTGCGGGGAGCAGCGGTCGGGGGAAGGCTCGGCACATGATCGGTTTCGGGAAGAAGCAGGAGAGCGCGGTGCTCGTACTGCGGGACGTGCAGGAGATCACCGAGCTGCTCCGGCAGGAACTGGGCACCGCGACCGACGACCGGCGCCCCGGCCTGGAGCGGGCCCTCGCGCTCGTCGAGGAGGTGGCCGCCGTCCCGGACGCCGAACTGCGCGCCCGGTGGGTGCGGCAGCGGCTGGCGGCCTCGGGGTACGAGGGACCGCTCGACTCGGTGTCCGCCGTCAAGGCGCTGCGCCGGGCGGAGCCGGGCCTGTCCCTCCTCCAGGCGGTGACGTACGCCCGGGAGGCCGCGGCCGTGTCCCCGGGAGCGGAGGCGGCCCCCGGCAGGTGAGGGGCGGGCCGGCCGTCGCGGA
>NZ_KL585394.1:164865-165830 GCF_000721935.1 Streptomyces sp. NRRL WC-3549 | reverse complement strand
CATCAGAGATGTGTATAAGAGACAGGGAGCGGGCCGTCGCCGGAGCGCGGCCGGAATTCGACCCTTGTGGGCCACCCCTCCATGCAGCAGCATGCGCATGTCAAACCGGAAGAACTTCGGTCCATGGCATACCTGGAGGGGACCCCACATGAAGAAGCCTCTCGTCGGTGCGTTTCTTTCCGCCCTGCTCCTGTCTCTTATACACGACAGCCCGGACACACCCGAGGTCCGCGCCAAGGCGGTCGGCTTCGCGGGTACGGTCGCGCTCAGCAACTGTTCCGGCTCGGTCGTCCGCGTGCCCTCGTCCCAGCCGGGCGACCCGGCCCTCGTGCTGTCCAACGGCCACTGCCTGGAGACCGGTTTCCCCGGCCCCGGCCAGGTCGTGCTCAACCGCTCTTCGACCCGGAGCTTCACGCTGCTGAACGCGGCGGGCAGCGGCGTCGGGACGCTGCGGGCCTCGAAGATCGCCTACGGGACGATGACGGACACCGACGTCTCGCTCTACCAGCTCACGACGACGTACGCCCAGATCGAGAGCGCCTACGGCATCAAGGCCCTCGAACTCGACTCCGCGCGCCCGGCGAAGGGCACCGCGATCACCGTGGCGTCCGGCTACTGGAAGCGCCTGTACAACTGCTCCGTCGACGGGTTCGCGTACCGCCTCAAGGAGGGCTCCTGGACCTGGAAGGACTCGGTCCGCTACACCTCCGCCTGCCAGACGATCGGCGGCACCTCCGGCTCCCCGGTGATCAACGACGCGACCGGCAAGGTGGTCGCCGTCAACAACACCGGCAACGAGGACGGCCAGCGGTGCACGGACAACAACCCGTGCGAGGTCGACGAGAACGGCGCGGTGACCGTCCGGAAGGGCATCAACTACGCCCAGCAGACGTACGGCATCGTGCCGTGCGTCGCCCCCGGCAACCGGATCGACCTGAACCGCACGGGCTGCGCGCTGCCCAAGC
>NZ_KL585394.1:162688-164658 GCF_000721935.1 Streptomyces sp. NRRL WC-3549 | reverse complement strand
CGCTGCCCAAGCCGTAGCGGGCCCCCGCCCGAGCTGTGGCGGGGGCGGACCGGCCGGGGCGCGCGCGCCCGCTCCCCGGCCGGCCGTCGGCGTCGCGGGTCAGGACCGGGCCGCCCGCCCCGCTCCCCGGACCGCGCGGCCCGCGAGGACCGAGGTGCGCCGGCCGTCCTCGATGACGAAGCGGCCGTCGATCAGCACGTGCGGGATGCCCACCGGCAGGGTGCGCGGCTCGGCGAAGGTGGAGCCGGCCGCCACCGTGTCCGGGTCGAAGAGGACCAGGTCGGCGCGGTAGCCCTCGCGGACGTACCCCCGGTCCGTCAGGCGCAGGCGGGCGGCGGGGCGGGAGGTGAGGTGGGCGACGCACTCCTCCAGGGAGAGGATGCCCAGCTCCCTGACGTACCGGCCGAGGTACTGGGGGAAGGTGCCGTAGGCGCGCGGGTGGGGTTTGTCGCCCTGGAGGATGCCGTCGCTGCCTCCGGTGTGCACCCGGTGGCGCATGATCTGCCGGACGTTCTCCTCGTGGCCGACGTGCTGGAGGATCGTCGTGCCGAGCCGGTCCTCGGTGAGCAGCCGGCGGGCCGTCACCCAGGGGGCCTCGCCGTGCAGCCGGGCCAGCTCGGCGACCGTACGTCCGACGTGTCCGGCCAGGTGGGAGGCGCCGACCCCGGAGATCTCGATGGTGTCCCACTCGATCGGGACGCCGTGGCAGCCGTCCGAGCCCACGACCTCCAGGTGGTGGCGGATGCGCTCGGCCGTGGTGTCGTCCGCGAGCCGGGCCAGGACGGACTCGGGGCCACCCTCCCCGGCCCAGCTCGGGAGCATCGCCACGAGGGTGGTGCAGCCGGGGGTGTACGGATAGGTGTCGAGCGAGATGTCGGCGCCCTCCGCGAGGGCGTCGTCCAGGAGGGCGAGGAGCTCGGGGGCCCTGCCCTTGTTCACGCCGAAGTTCATGGTGGCGTGGGCGAGATGGAGGGCGCAGCCCGCGTCGCGGGTGAGCCGGACCATCTCCTCGTACGCGGCGAGCGCCCCGGCGCCGTACGAGCGGTGGTGCGGGCAGTAGTAGCCGTCGTGGTGGGCCACCACCCGGCACAGCTCGGCCAGTTCGGAGTCCTTCGCGTACATCCCGGGGGTGTACGTCAGGCCCGAGGACATGCCGACCGCGCCCTCGGTCATCCCCTGGGCGACCAGGTCCTTCATCCGGACCAGCTCCGCCTCGGTGGCCGGCCGGTCCTCCCAGCCCACCGCGAGCATCCGGACGGTGCCCTGCGGGATGAGGTAGGCGGCGTTGACCGCGATGCCCTCGCCGCCGAAGTTGCGGTCGAGGCGGTCCAGATAGCCGCCGACGGTACGCCAGTCGAAGTCGATGTCGGATCCGTCGCCGTTCCACCCGGCGATGGCGCGGCGCACCTCGGCGAGGGTGCGGTCGTCGGCCGGGGCGTAGGACAGCCCGTCCTGGCCGAGGACCTCCAGGGTGACGCCCTGGGCGGCCTTCGCGCTGTGGTCCGGGTCGCGCAGCAGGGCCAGGTCGCTGTGGGCGTGCATGTCGGTGAAGCCGGGGGAGAGCGCCAGTCCGCCGGCGTCCAGCACCCGGGGGGCGGTGGGGCGCGGGCCGCCGTCGTCCTCCCGGCGGATCTCGGTGATCCGGCCGTCCGTGACGCCCACGTCGGCGCGGTAGGAGGGTGCTCCGGAACCGTCGACGACGCGGGCGTCGCGGATGACCAGGTCCATGGGGGTGCCGCCTTTCCAGAGCGGTAGCGGGGTCAGAAGAAGGTGCGGATGTAGTCGGTGACCGTGCCGTCCGCCTCCACCAGCGGGATCAGCTGCCACTTGTCGAAGGACGTGCAGGGGTGCGAGAGGCCCATGCCGACCCAGTCCCCGACCTCCAGCCCGGCCTCCGGGCCGGTCCGGATCCAGCCGTGCTGGTCCGAGAGGCCGGTGACGGTGACGCCGGTGGCGGGCCGCACCGAGCC
>NZ_KL585394.1:154544-162476 GCF_000721935.1 Streptomyces sp. NRRL WC-3549 | reverse complement strand
CCGCACCGAGCCGTCGCGGGCGGAGCGGACGGCCTGCGCCTCGGGGAGGTCGAGGTCGTAGGCCGCGTCGCGCTTGCCCGCGTTGACGAATGCCTGCTCGGGGGTCGGCCGGGACACGACCTGCGCCCAGAGCCGGAACGCCGGCTGCAGCGCGCCCTCTTCGGGGACGCGGTTGAAGGGGGTGAGGTGGCGGTAGTGGCCGTCGTCGTGGCTGACGTACGCGCCGGAGCGCAGCAGCCTGCACACGGGGCGGCTGAGCGCGGGCACGTCCGCGAAGACCTCCGCGACCGCGTCGAACCAGGCGCTGCCGCCCGCGCTGAGCAGGATCTCCTCGTCGGCCGAGAGCTCCGCGAAACGGCCGTCCGCGTCGAAGGAGGCGGCCAGCGCGACGAGCCGGCCGAGCCACGCGCGGACCCGTTCGGGCGTGGCGTCCGGGACCTCGCCCTCGTATCCGGCGACCCCCACCAGGCGCAGCGTGGACACGGCGGCCACCGCGTCGGCGACCGCCGCGCAGTCCTCCTCCGTCCGGGCGCCGGTGCGTGCGCCCTGCCCGGCGCCCAGCTCGACGACGACGTCGACGGGGCGCACGGCACCGGCCGCGCGCAGGGCCTCGTCCATCAGCTCGACCCCGCGCACCGAGTCGACGTAGCAGGCGAAGGTGAAGTCCGGGTCGGCGTCCAGCTCGCGGGCGAGCCAGCCGAGGGCGACGGGGTCGACGACCTCGTTGGCGAGGAAGATCCGGCGGATGCCGTGGGCCCGGTACACCCGCGCCTGGTGCGGGACGGCGGCCGTGATGCCCCAGGCGCCGTAGTCCAGCTGACGGGCGAAGAGCTGCGGGGACATCGACGTCTTGCCGTGCGGGGCGAAGGCCAGTCCGTGCCGCTCGGTGTACGTCTCCAGGAGGGCGAGGTTCGCCTCGACGGACTCGGCGGACAGCGCCAGTACGGGCGTGGTGAACCCGCCGGTGAACAGGTTCCGGCGTTCGGCGGCCAGGGCGCCGACGGTCAGCCCCTCGGCGTCGGGCGGCAGCCCCTTGAAGCGGTGGTCGACGCGTTCACCGGCGAGTGCGGAGAGCGCGGCGGGCTGCTGCTCGGCGGCCAAGGGAGCCTCCTCGGAGAAGTGATGTTGCAAAGCTTGCAACGGGCATTGCGTATATCGCTTGGGGCTGTCTAACATCCGAGCCGATGCCGGGTCAATGGTCACCACCGGCGCCCACGGCCGACCACGAGGAGCCCGCAGTGCCCGGACACGCAGCCAGGACACCCGCCGCGGACACGGACGTCGTCTGCCTCGGTGAGTCCATGGTCACGTTCCTGCCCTCGCGGCCCGGCCGCCTCGCCGACGTCCCGGCCTTCACCCGGGGCATCGGCGGTGCCGAGTCCAACGTCGCCTGCGCACTGGCCTCGGCCGGGCACGCGGTGCGATGGGTCAGCCGGGTCGGCGCCGACGGGTTCGGGGACCACCTCGTCGAGGCGGTCTCCGCGTACGGGGTCGACACCTCCGCCGTACGCCGCGACCCGGACCGCCCCACCGGCGTCTACTTCCGCACCGCCACGGACCGGGCCACCGACGTCCACGAGGTGGCGTACTACCGGGCCGGGTCCGCCGCCTCCGCGATGGCCCCGCACAACGTCCCCCACGACGCCCTCCTCGGCGGCCGGGTCCTGCACCTGTCCGGCATCACCGCCGCGCTCTCCACCGACTGCCTGGCCCTGCTCCACGAGCTGACCGCCCCCCGCCCCGAGGGCCCCCTGCTCTCCTTCGACGTGAACCACCGGCCCGGCCTGTGGCGGCCCGGCGGCCCCGGCCCCGGTGTCCTGCTGGACCTCGCCCGCCGCTGCGACCTCGTCTTCGCCGGGGAGGACGAGGCGGAGGAGGCCTGGGGCGTCACCGGTACGGCGGCCATCCGCGCCGCGCTGCCCGAACCGGACGTCCTCGTCGTCAAGCGGGGCGCGGACGGCGCCACCGTCTTCTCCCGGACCGGCGGCGGGCGGGACACCGTCACCGAGGTCCCCGCCCTGCACGTGGACGTCGTCGCCCCCGTCGGCGCCGGGGACGCGTTCGCCGCCGGGTTCCTCTCCGCCACCCTGCGCGGCCTGCCCGTACGCGACCGGGCCCGGCACGGGCACCTGATGGCCGCCGCCGTCCTCACCGTCCCCGGCGACCTCACCGCGCCCCCCGCCCGCCCGCTCGCCGACCGCCTCGCCGCCCTGGACGACACCGCCTGGGGCACACTTCGTCTCGGCCCCGGCTGGACAGCAGCCGCAGGGGCGAACGAGGAGGTACCCGCCACATGAGCCAGACCGTCGACCGCGCGCTGAGCATCCTGCCGCTGCTCGCCCAGGGCCCCGCCGACCTCGGCCGGGTCGCCGAACAACTCGGCGTCCACAAGTCCACGGCGCTGCGCCTGCTGCGTACGCTCCACGAGCACGGCCTCGTCCACCGTCAGGAGGACCAGCGCTACCGCCTCGGCGCCCGGCTCTTCGCCCTCGCCCAGGAAGCCGTCGAGAACCTCGACGTCCGCGAGATCGCCCACCCCCACCTCGTCGCACTCAACGAGAGCTGCGGGCACACCGTCCACCTCGCCGTGTACGAGGACGAGGAGGTCCTCTACATCGACAAGGTCGAGAGCCGCTACCCGGTACGGATGTACTCGCGGATCGGCAAACCCGTCGCGATCACCGTCGCCGCGGTCGCCAAGCTGCTCCTCGCCGACCTGCCCGAGCCCGAGCGGCGAGCGATCGCCGAACGGCTCGACTACCCCCTGTACACGTCCCGTTCGACCCCGAACGCCGGCGCCTTCCTCAAGGAACTCGCCGTCGTCCGCGAACAGGGCTGGGCCACCGACCTCGGCGGCCACGAGGAGTCCATCAACTGCGTCGGCGCCCCCATCCGGGGCGCGGACGGGCGGGTCGTCGCCGCCATGTCGGTGTCCGCGCCGAACGTGGTCGTCACCGCCGAGGAACTCCTCACCCTGCTCCCGCTGGTGCGCCGCACCGCCGACGCCGTCAGCCGGGAGTACTCCGGCACCTCCACCCCCGCGAAGAAGGCCTGAACCACCATGACCGAGAAGACCGCCCTCACCCCCAGCACCCACACCACCCCGCCCGCCAAGTTCTCGCACGGGGTGAGGAAGGGGAACATCCTCCAGGTCGCGGGCCAGGTCGGCTTCCTGCCCGCCGTCGAGGGCCAGGCCCCCACCCCGGCCGGCCCCACCCTGCGCGAGCAGACCCTCCAGACCTTCGCCAACGTCAAGGCCATCCTGGAGGAGGGCGGCGCGAGCTGGGACGACGTGATGATGATGCGCGTCTACCTCACCGACGTCGACCACTTCGCCGAGATGAACGCGATCTACAACGAGTACTTCGAGCAGCAGGGCCTCACCGCCCCCGCCGCCGCCCGTACGACGGTCTACGTGGGCCTGCCCAAGGGGCTGCTCATCGAGATCGACGCCCTCGCCGTCCTGGGCTGACGTCCGCCGGGCCCCTGGGGCCCGCACCACCGCCTGCACCGCCTCCGACCCCCTGAGCCGCTTGCCCCACCCCGCGCACCACCCCACCCCGCACCACGGCCCGGCGCTCCGACCTCGCCCCACGGGAGCGCCGTGCCGCGCTCCCCCCTGCCCGAAACACCCTCACCCTCACCGGAGTTGACCGATCGTGCTCCCCTTCGCCGCACCGGCCGCCGCCGAGGCGCCACCCCACACCGGTGGACTCCTCCTCCTGATCGACGGCACCGCGGGCCTGCTGACCGTCGCCGTCCTCGGTATCGCGCTCCTGCTCCTGCTGATCATCAAGGCCAGGCTGCAGCCGTTCGTCGCGCTGCTCGCCGTCTCCATAGCCGTCGGCCTGGGGGCCGGCCTCTCCGTCACCGAACTCTTCGGAACGGTCCAGAAATCCGCGGCGGTCTCCGTCATCGAGTCCGGCATGGGCGGCATCCTCGGCCACGTCGCGATCATCATCGGGCTGGGCACGATGCTCGGCGCGATCCTGGAGGTGTCCGGCGGCGCCGAGGTGCTGAGCACCCGCCTGCTGAACCTCTTCGGGGAGAAGCGGGCCCCGCTCGCCATGGGCCTCACCGGCCTCATCTTCGGTATCCCGGTCTTCTTCGACGTCGGCATCTTCGTCCTCGCGCCGATCGTCTACGCCGCCGCCAAGCGCAGTGGGAAATCGATCCTCCTGTACGCGATGCCGCTGCTGGCCGGCCTCTCCATGACCCACGCGTTCCTGCCGCCGCACCCCGGACCGGTCGCCGCCGCCGGACTGTTCGACGTCTCGCTGGGCTGGGTCATCCTGATGGGCGCCCTCGTCGGCATCCCGTCGGTCCTCGCCGCCTGGGCCTACGCCGCCTGGATCGGCAACCGCCTCTTCGTCGACGTACCGCAGGACATGGTCGAGGCCGCCGCCGAGTCGAAGGCCGCCGTCGTCGCCGAGCAGCGGGCCGCCGGGGCCACCCCGCACGAGAAGCCCGTCGCGCTGGGCACCGTGCTCGCGATCATCGGCACCCCGCTGGTGCTGATCCTCGCCGCGACGTTCTCCTCGATCGCGCTCGACCCCTCCCTCTTCCGCTCGGTCGTCGAGTTCTTCGGCAACCCGTTCGTCGCCCTGACCCTCGCGCTGCTGCTCGCCTACTACCTGCTGGGCATCCGCCGCGGCTGGTCCCGCAAGTCCCTCGAAGCGGTCTCCACCGCCTCGCTCAAGCCGGTCGGCAACATCCTGCTGGTGGTCGGCGCGGGCGGCATCTTCGGCGCCGTGCTCAAGGGCAGCGGCATCGCGGACGCGCTCGCCGACACCTTCAACGACGTGGGCCTGCCGGTCATCCTCCTCGCCTGGCTGATCTCGGTCGTCCTGCGGGTCGCCCAGGGCTCGGCGACGGTCGCGATCGTCACCACCGCCGGCATCGTCGTCCCGCTGGTCGAGGGCCAGGACATGTCGCAGGGGCACCTGGCGCTCATCATCATGGCGATCTCGGCGGGCTCCATCTTCGCCTCGCACGTCAACGACGGCGGCTTCTGGATGGTCTCCAAGTACTTCGGCATCTCGGAACGCGACACCCTGAAGTCCTGGACCGTCCTGGAGACCGTGCTGTCGGTCGCCGGATTCGTCGTCGCGGCGGCCCTGAGCCTGGTGATCTGATACGGCGTCAGCCCGGGCCCGCCCGGGCCCGCCCGGGGCGGACCCGGGCTGACGCGGCACCGGTCACCGTGGTGCCCAGGCCGGAAGCGCGGCCGAGGGCGCCGCAGACCGCTCTGATAGCGTCCTCGTTCGGACCAGCGCGGGGGGAAGGGCATGCGATGCGCGGCATACGAGGGCGCACCTGGCTGCTTTACGCCGTAGTCGGCGGGGTGGCCGCGGCCCTCGTCGCCGGGGGTCTGGTGTGGTCCTCGGCCGGGCGGGCGCGGCAGCGGACCGACAACCTGGAGCAACTGGAGCACGCCTGCGCGGGGTTGCTGCCCCACGAGCAACTGCGGGACTTCGTGCCGGCGGACAGCGCCGGGGTGCTCGACGAGTACGGCACGATGCTCGACCCGGACCAGGAGAGCCGGGCGTTGCTGAACTGCACGCTCGCCTGGGGCCCGGGGCGGTGGGAGCCCGACGCGCTCGTCCGGGTGCGGGCGGAAGCGCTGGTCGCGGCGCAGGCCGGGGGAGCCGGGTCCGTCTACGACTTCCCGTTTCCCCTCCCGTCGGGCGTACGGGGCAGCACCACGTCCGACGGACGGCTGCACGGCAGCGAGGTCCGCGCCCACCTGCGGGTGGACTGCCCCCGCGGGGTACGGGGCCGGAGCCTGCCGTCGAAGGGTTTCGACGTCTCGGTGAAACTGCCGTCGAAACAGGACCGCGAGTACGACGTGTCCGACGCCGAGTACCTGCTCGTGGCCCGCACGGCCGTGGACGTCGCCAACTGGGTGATCGGGCGGCAGGACTGCGGCCGCGGACCGATCGGCACGGACGCCTCGCCCCACCGGGTCGAAGGTCCCACGCCGACGGAGCTCTGCGCGTGGATCGACCCGGAGGAGCTGCGGTTCGCCGGAGGGGACTGGACGTTCTCCGGAGACGGCGCGTACGACGGGCGCGCCGGGTACTGCGCGGGCAGCACCACCGGATTCGGCTACCCGGCCGACCTGCCCGTCGAGGAGCTGCGGGCGGAGAGCTGGTCGGGAGAGTTCGCCCGGGGCGCGTACGAGCGCTACTCCCGCGCCGGAGCCGCTCCCACCGAGGGCCCCCGGTCACCCGGAGCCAAGGACGGCGGTGTGGTGCTCGACACCGAGGAGTTCCCCCGCCCGCAGCTGGCCCTGTGGGCGAAGTCGCAGTGCGACGGCGGACCGAGCTACCACCGCATCGCCGTCACCCCCGCACTCGACGCGGGGAGAGAGCGGGACGTCGTCGTGGAGGCCGGGGTCCGCAGGCGGTTCTCCACGGACGCGCAGGCCGCCCTCGACCGCTACCTGACGGCCGGCGGCAGCTGGCCGCAGCGTGCGCACTGCCACGACACGGAGGTCCTGGGGGAGGTGGAGGAATGGTCCCGGTGAAGCGGTACGCGGCGAGGGCCGGAGCCGGGCTGGGCGCGCTGGCGCTGGTCGCGGGCGGTGTCCTCTGGTTCGGCGGCGGCTACGACCGCTGGTCCTCCGGCCGGGTGCTCACCCAGGCCTGTGACGGGGTGCTCCCCGCCGACGAGGTCCGTTCCGTCCTCGGCGACCGCCATCTCAAGGCCGGGAAGAACACGAGCGAGGGGAGCCTCGACGACACCACGACCTCGCTGCGGGTGGTGTGCGGCGTCAGCCGCGACGTCGACGCGGACGCGGGGGAGTACCCCGGCGACGGGTCGGTGAGGGTCACCGTCAGCGGGGTGCCGACCCTCGACCACGAGGACCGCGCCTACGAGAGCCTCTACCCATCGGTGCGGTCCGCGCTGCCGCCCACCCC
This sequence comes from Streptomyces sp. NRRL WC-3549, assembly GCF_000721935.1. Taxonomy (GTDB): domain Bacteria; phylum Actinomycetota; class Actinomycetes; order Streptomycetales; family Streptomycetaceae; genus Streptomyces. The sequence goes on along the minus strand of NZ_KL585394.1, from coordinate 155,553 downwards.
GTTGGGCCAGGGATGGAACGGTGTGTTCAGCACGGGTGGATCCCGCGGCGCGGAGGCGAAGGCCACCACCTCCGTGCTGCTGGACTGCGCGGCGGGCCCGGGCGACCTGCTGGTCACCGTCGAGGCGGAGGTGGGCGGGTACCTGGACGACACCCCCCTCGACGACCCGCGGCGCCGTACCGCGTTCGCACGCATCGCCACCGCCACGGCCGCCAACGCCTCCCGCACGTGGAACTGCGACGCGGACCTCGGCACACCGCTGTCCACGGTCGCCCTGCCCGTGAACGAGGACGAGTACGTGGCCCTCGCGGACGCCGAGGGGACCTGTTCCGGCATCAGCGCCCGGGGGAAGGCGGTGGTGCGGGCCTGGGAGAGCGAGCGCGGCACCGCACCGTTCGAGCAGTGCGTGCTCGGCGGCGCCGACGGCCACACCGTCTACACGCTCGTCGCGCAGTACGGCCCGTACGCGGAGAGCGAGTTGCACGTCCTCACCACGGGTTCCGGGACACGGAACCCGGTCGAGGCCGGCCAGCGGGCGGGTGTCCTGCCCGACGGCAGCTACTGGACCACCGCCGACTGCCCCGGCGGCGGGGAACCCGCCCTCTTCCGGCTCGTGCGGTACGACGACAAGGCCGAGGGGGGCGGGGCCGGCCGGGCGCACGCGCTCTCCGCGCTGAAGGTCTTCGCCGAGCGCTCGGCCGCGGCCCACCACTGTTCCGAGCCCGCCGCGCCCACGCACACCGACGCGCCGTGACCGGGGGAGAGGCATGAGCGGACGACGTACCTGGGCGGCAGGGGCGGCGCTGGTCCTGGCGCTCACGGCCGGCGGGCTGATCTGGGGGTCCGGCCTCCGGGGCGGCACGGAGGGGAGCCCCGCCGACACCTGCCGGGGAGCACTGGCGGCCGAGGAGGCCGAGGCGTACTTCGGCGGTGCCGAGCTGGAGTTCAGCGGGCGGACAGCCGAGCAGATGGGCCAGGAGACCGAGTACTGCGAGGCGGGGGCCGCGGC
>NZ_KL585394.1:153370-154338 GCF_000721935.1 Streptomyces sp. NRRL WC-3549 | reverse complement strand
AAAGCCGATGGCGCACGGCTCCGGCTGGATATCCGGCCGGCGGCGGCGTACCGCGCCACCGACGCGGCGGAGAACGGGTCGGCGACCCCGATCGGATCCGGCTGGAACGGCTCTTTCGTCGTCTCGGACCAGGCCCAGGCCGGAGTGCTCGTCGACTGTGCACCACTGCCCGGCGAGGGCCTTCTCGTCCTGGCCGGGACACGCCAGGACGTCAAGGAGCTGTCCGACGCCCAGATGCTCCAAGTGGCCCGCTTCACCACCGAGTCGGCCCGACGGGCCGCGGAACGCTTCGGGTGCGAGGGGCCGCTGGGCACGCGCCCCTCGACCGTCGACCGCACCCCCCTGCGGACACGTCCCGTCACCCGGGCGGAGGGCACCTGCCGCGGCGTCGCCGACGAACGGGACGCCGCGCGGCTCGGCCTCACCACGGCCTCGGAGAAGCCGGCCGGACGCGCGCTCACCGAGAGGTGCTCCCTCGACCTCCCGGCCGAGGGGCACCACGTCTGGCTGACCGCGTACTACGGGCCCTCCGCGCAGCAGGAGACGTACCTGGACGGCCGTTACCCCGGCAGCGTGAAGGGCGCGGTCACGCGGTCCCACGGATGCACGGGGGCCCTGGGGACCGCCTACTTCACGTTCCAGGAGTTCCCCAGGCCGGACGGAGAGGAGGGGACACGGAGCACCGTGGGCGCCCAGGACGCGCAGCGGTTGCTGACGGCGTTCGCCACCGCATCCGGGGCCCGGCACGGGTGCCCCGTGCCCTGACCTCCACCTCCCCGCCCCGACTACCCGGCCGCGTCGGTCAGGTCGATGGTGAGCACGTCCGCGTCCCTGGACGGGTGCTCGATCGTGACCGATCCCGCCGCGCCGAGATACGTTCCGGTGCCCCCGGTGATCGCGAACACGTGGGACCACTGCCGGGCGCCGACCGGCGGTTCGGTCACGGCGGGAAGCGGCCGCTGGAAGGC
>NZ_KL585394.1:150422-153198 GCF_000721935.1 Streptomyces sp. NRRL WC-3549 | reverse complement strand
GCGGGAAGCGGCCGCTGGAAGGCGGTGGCCGCCGTGATCATGCCGTCGTCGAGGCTCAGGACCAGCGTCGCCATGACGAACGAGCCGTCCAGCGACACGGCGACGGGCAGGCAGTGCGCGTTCTCGGTGCCGACGCTGCGGCCCTGGTCGTCCGACAGGTCGTACCGGACGAAGTAGGGGACGCCGGCCGTGAGCACGTCCGGGATGTTCGCGCCCGTGCGCCTGCCCGTCAGGACGACCTGGCGGGCGGCCCTGCGCGCCGCGTGGGCCGTCCCGCCCGCCCCGGCGACCAGCCCTCCGGCGATGGTCGCCGCCGACGTCAGCTGCAGAATGCTCCTGCGGTCCATGTCCGTCATCGCCTGCCTCACACCCTTGTCCGTCGTGTACCCGGGCGCGCTCGCGCCCCCCGGGTAACCGTGCTCCGGGGCGGTACGGATCGCCTCGCGCCCGTGATTCGCCGGAATGGACGAGCGCGACGAGCGCACGGCGATGTGTATAAGAGACAGGGGTCATGGGGTGGGAGGGGTTACGGGAGGCCGTGGACGTGGGGGCCGACCGCGTTGGACCAGGCGTTGCCGGCCGTGGCGTCCCAGTTGGTCGACCAGGTCATCGCGCCCCGGATGTCGGGGTACGTCTTGGCCGGCTTGAAGGAGCCGCAGCCGGTGCCCTTGGCCAGGCAGTCCAGGGCCGCGTTCACCACGGACGGGGCGACGTAGCCGCTGCCCGCGCCGCGGGTGGAGGCGGGCACCCCGAGGCCGACCTGCGACGGGGCGAGGCCGCCCTCCAGCTGGATGCAGGCCAGCGCGGTGAGGAAGTCCACCGAGCCCTGCGAATAGACCTTGCCGTCACAGCCCAGCATCGAACCGCTGTTGTAGTACTGCATGTTGACGACGGTCAGGATGTCCTTGATGTTGAGCGCCGTCTTGAAGTACTCACCCGACGTCGACTGCATGTCGATGGTCTGCGGCGCCATCGTGATGACGAGGCCGGGGCCCACCTTCGAGGACAGGGAGCGCAGGGCCTTGGTCATGTAGGTGGAGTTGAGGCCGTTCTCCAGGTCGATGTCGACCCCGTTGAAGCCGTACTCCTGGATCAGCGTGTACAGCGAGTCGGCGAACGCGTTCGCGGAGGCGTCGCTGTTGACCGAGACGGTCCCCTTCTCACCGCCGACGGAGATGATGACGTTCTTCCCCGCGGCCTGCTTCGCCTTGATGTCGGCCTTGAACTGGGCGACGGTGTAGCCGTTCAGCCCGGCCGAGTCCAGGTTGAAGGTGACGGCGCCCGGAGTGCCGGCGGCGTCCGCGAAGGAGACGGCGATGATGTCGTAGTTCGCGGGCACGTCGCTGAGCTTCTGGACGGCCGCGCCGTTGTTGAAGTTCTGCCAGTAGCCGGTCACCGCGTGCTTGGGCACCGAGGTCGACGGGCCGGGGCCGGTCTCGTCCTTCTTGGCCGTACGCCCGCTGACCGTGGCCGACTTGACCGACTCACCGGCGGCGTTGGTGGCGCTCACCGAGAACTGGTACGCGGTGTCGGCGGCCAGGCCGGTCACCGTCGCGGAGGTGCCGGTGGCGGTGGTCGCCTTCACACCGTCCCGGTAGACCGTGTAGCCGGTGGCGCCGGAGACCGCGTTCCAGGACAGGGACACCGAGGAGGAGGTCGCGGTGGAGACGGCGAGACCGGCGGGGGCGCCGGGGACCGCCGGGCCGGGTTGGTCCGTACCGCCGCCGCCGTCGGGGCCGGTGACCTCGACGTCGTCCGCGTAGTAGGCGGCCTGGCCGTACCAGCCGTGGGTGTAGACCTTCACCGAGGTGGTGGACGGGCCGGTGGTGAAGCTGGTGCGCAGCTGGGTCCAGCCGGTGCTGCCGGGGGACCAGGTGGAGACGTCGGTGGTGCCGGTGCCGCTCGCCCCGAGGTACGCGTACCCGCCCTGCACCCAGGAGCTCAGCGCGTAGGTGGAGTTGGGCTTCACGGCCACGGTCTGCGTGCACTGGGCGTTGTCCTGGCCGCTCGGGGTGGCCTGGAGGGCGGCGGAGCCGCCGTGCACGGGGGAGGAGACGGTGGCGCCGCTGCCGGCGGTACAGGTCCAGCGTTCTTGGCGACGTTGACGTCCGCCGCCTGGGCGCTGCCGACCAGGCCGGTCATGGTCAGGGCCCCGGCCGCGAGGACGGCCACGGCACCGCCGAGTACGGGACGGGAGCGTCGGCTTCTGCGTCTGCTGCCTGCGGAGCGTTCCACTTGCTGCCTCCGGTGGGGGAGTTGGGGGAGTGCGGGCGGGGAACGGTGGCCACCGTTGGCGCATAAACTGGTCCAGACCAATCAAGTTGTCAAGACCTCTGGCACAAGATGCCCGGGAGGCGGGCCGTCGGGCGGCCTCAGCCGTCCTCCCGCAACCGGGCCACCAGGTACCCCACCGCGCACCCCGTGGCCATGACCACGTTCGACATGAGCAGCCCCTCGGCGGCCAGGTGTTCCCACCGCACCGCCATGTTCAGGAGCTGGGCGGCGAGGGGCACCGCGACGACGGCGGCCAGGTGGTGCGGCGGGACGTGGCGGAACGGCTCGCGGTGCGCACGGGCGGCGGCCCACGCCGCCAGCGCGAGGCACACCGCGTCGGGCAGGTGGATCAGCAGCAGCCGTCCGCCGAAGGTCCCCATCCGCTCGGGCGTCGCCACGTGCTCGTACACCACGGTCGCCTGGACGTACTCGGTCGCGACCAGCACGACGATGCCGGCGGCCCAGGCGCGGGCCAGCGCGAACAGGGCCGCCGCCCGCCCGT
>NZ_KL585394.1:148111-150187 GCF_000721935.1 Streptomyces sp. NRRL WC-3549 | reverse complement strand
ATGTGTATAAGAGACAGGGGTGGTCCTGGCGCGTCATGCGGGTCTGCCTCCGTGTCGGCGGGTGCGGGAGGGGCGGTTCACATCGGGGTGGCCCGGGACAGGGCTACCGCACGGTGATGCTCTCGACGATCCGGTCCAGGTCCGCGTCCGGCAGCGCGCCCTCGGCGGTGTCGACGCGGACCGCGTAGGTCCGGTGGTGCGAGTCCAGGCCCGTGACGATCACCCCGGAGACCCGGGTGCCCCTCGGCGGGCTGTCGTCCTCGCCGCCCGAGGTGAAGTCGAAGTCGACGCGCTTGGCGTCCCGCACCTGCTCGGGCCCCTTGACCCGTACGTCCGACTGCTTCCGCAGCCTCGATCCCAGCGCGATCCCCGCCTCGGCGCCGATCGCGGCCTCCTCGGCGGAGTCCGCGTCGGTGAAGTCCAGCTGGACGGTGAGCGTGCCCGTCGTCCGGCCGTCCTGCGCCATCCGGGCGGCGGCCGCGTTGTGCCGGTCGCGCTCCGCGTCGCCCTGGGCGCGGAAGGCGGCCGGGTGGGCGACGGTCACGGACGCGGTGGTCAGTTCGGCCCACCCCTCCGGGGCCTTGCCGGCCACCTCGTCGTCGCCGCAGCCCGCAGCCGTCAGCCCGACGGCGAGGAGCAGCCCGGCGGTCGGCAGACCGCGGCCGGTGCGCCGGGGACCCGGGCGGCCGTGCCCGATTCCTGTGTGGTTCATGGCTCGTCGCTCCTGTCGGCGGTGATCAGTTCGCACAGTAGCCGTACGGGAGGTAGCCACGGCTGTCTCCGTTCGGGGCCCCGAGGAACTCGGCGCCGTCGAGCATCTCCTCCTTCTGCTCCGTGGACACCGAGAACCCGACGCTCAGTCCCAGGTTCAGCTCGAAGCCGTACTCCGCGGCCTCGGTCCGCCCGGTGTACGTCGCCCGGCTGGACAGCCCGGAGTCGAAGAGCAGCTGCCCGAACGGGTCGTCGGCGCCGGGCCGCGACGTCGGGGCGTGGTCGCCGAACATGTAGCCGAAGGGCATGCCGTACTGCCCGCCGCCGTCCAGCCAGTCCTGGGCGACCCTGCGGTCCGCGTCGCCTTCCGGTCCCGGCCGCAGGACGACGGAGTCGGTGAGGACCTCGATGCCCGACTCCGCGTCGCTGCCCCCGGCGCTCCCGCCGCCGCCGCGTTCGTCGCCTCCGGACCTCCCGTTGTCCCCGCCGACCCTGACGCCGCCCTTGCCGACGCCGTCTTCCACGGTGCGCGTCATGTCGATCCGCAGCAGCTCGCCGGTCCGCTTGTCGTGGGTGACGGTGAGGGAGCCGGTCCGGGTGCCGGGGACCGAGGCGCCGCCGCCGACCGGCCCGGCCTCGTAGGACGCCTCGGCCCCGTACCCGACCGCCGCCGAGTAGGTGTACGCCTTGGTGCCCTCGAAGCCGTTGTCCGTCCAGGTCACCTCGGGCGAGAACCTGAAGGTGCCGCCGAGCGCGGCGCTCAGCCTCTCGTCGTCCCCGGCACCGATCCTGATGCCGGCCGCGGCACTGGCGTCCAGGCCGACCTTGCCGTAGCTGATGTGCCGGTCGCCGAGCTTCTCGTCGATGCTCTTGCGGAGCTTCTCCTCCTCCGCGATCGGCCCCTTGCCGAAGAGGGCCAGGATGCTGTTGCCGAGCCCGCCGCCCTGCGCGCCGGAGTGCCGGTTCGTCAGCTCGTAGGTCTTGAGCAGCTCGATGTCGTCACGGAAGGCCTTGGCCTCCTCCTCGCTGCCGAAGACCCACGTGTCGCCGTTGGTGACCTTCAGGCCCGCCCCGAGCTCCACCTTGTCCGCGCCGAACCTTCCGACCTCGGCGCCGGGTTTCCAGTCCTTCCGGGCGGCGACGGAAGCGGCGTCGGTGAAGGTCATCGTGACCTGCCGGTCCTTCTCGTCGACCTCGCCGTCCCCGTTCATGTCCGTCTTCGCCTGGAAGGTCTGCTGCTGGAAGCCGTACTCCTCGCCCCACTCGACGAACAGCACCTTGGCCGTGGCGCCGGCCTTGTCGGAGAGCGAGGAGAGCTGGCAGAGCGGCGGTTCGTAGTCGGCGTCCGGATGTGTATAAGAGACA
>NZ_KL585394.1:143251-147910 GCF_000721935.1 Streptomyces sp. NRRL WC-3549 | reverse complement strand
CCCCTGCCGCAGTCGCCGAAGGCGACCGCGCACCGGAACCGCTCGGCGATGCGCCCGCCCACACCGGTCGCCGCCAGGGCGCCCACGATCGAGGTGACCACCACGACCACGCCGACGTACTCGGTGGCGGTGGCGCCGCGGTCGTCCAGCGGCAGGCCGTACCACCCTCTGCCGCCCCGCCGCCCGGCGACCGGCGGTATTCGCCCGATCTGGTCCATTCGAGGAGCTCCCTTCGCACATGGTGGCCACCACCGGCCGGACCCGGAGACTACGGAGGCGAGCGAGCCGGGGCGTGGGCCCTGGGACCCCAATCCGGGCCCAGAGCGCCGACTGGGCCTGAACCGACGTCCCGCAGAAGGAAATTGGGGCGGATCTCACCGCGCTGACGTGGGGGAACGGGAATCCGGTCACGCGAATCCAGAAAGTACGCGATTAAACCTCCGACTGCTATGGAATTCAACGAGCGGGCCGCCCGGCAGATTCGGCAACGGCGTGCTCTGTGCCCAAGTGCCGTGGTCCGTCTTACTGGTGACCGAAAGGTGTTCTCCGTGTCCGAATAGCTGGATAAAGTGCAGGAGCACGGAGCAGGAGCGATTGCGGCCGACGGCAGGCGGCGGCCGGGGCGAACGGGGAACAGCGTGCCGACCGCTATAGCAGTGACCAGCGCCGACCTGGTCCTACCGCCCATGGACCAGCAGACGCCACCGGCCGTGGTCCTTCAGGCACCCGGCGACCAGTCGCTGGACCTGGCGCTGTCCGACATGCAGCTCCTGCTGGACCAGCACGGATACGTCGTCGCCGTGTACCCGTCCAACATCGCCCCCGCCCACGAACGGCGGCTGCACACCATCCGATCCGTGCTGGAGAGCGACCGCATCGCGCTGCTCAAGGTGGACCTGCCCCCGCTCGCCGTGGGCGTCCTGGTGCGCCAGTTACGGCAGTTGTCCGTCTGCGACTTCAGTGCCGGCGTGGTGGCCTCCGCCGCCAGACTGCTGGCCCACTACGTCCACGCGGGTGCGCTGCTGAACTCGGTCACCAAACTCGACCGCGTGCCCGTCAGCCTCACGTCGCACGCCAGGTCCTGGGTGCCCGGCTCCCAGTTCGCCGTACTGGCCAACCCCCGCCCGCAGCTGGTCAAGGTGGGCACGGGCGAGCTGGCCGGGCCGGATTTCGGTACCCATCTGCTGGTCGCCAAGGGGCAGCTCCAGTCGGACTGGGTGCTGGAGACGCTCGCACCCGCCTGGCAGGTGCAGGCCATGCACGAAGCGGCCCTTCCCGCGGATTCCCCCGGGTGGTGGGGTACCGCGAAGATGATCGAATTCGCCGCCTTTCTGCCCGATATCTCGGTCGTCTACCAGTTGGTTTCCTCGGTCCGCAGAGAGGTGTGCACCTGGTGCGGCAATGAACTCCTGGGTGACCGGTGCGGGTTGTGTTCCGTTCCGCTGCGGACGCAGGAGAGGCAGCGGCACACTTCAGGTGTCCTCACCCGAGGAACGGCCGCCCACCCCACCGGCTGACGACCGCACCGCGCGTTCCGGCCGCGGTTCCCGTACGGGGAAAGGCGGCCGGAACGGACGGCCGGAGCCCGCGCCCCGCCGCACTGGCCCCCGCCGGTGCCCGACGACACTCCGCTCACCCATCGGCCCATATCCCCCAACGAGGTTGCTCCGCTCATGAATGCACGGCAACGCCGCGGCGTCATCCTGCTGCTCCTGTCGGTCCTGTGCGCCTTCGGCGCGTTCGCCGGCGTGCTCTCGGTGATCAGCGACGTCAACGCGAAGGTGGGCCCCGAGGTGGCCGCCTACCAGGTGAAGACGGAGGTGGCCCCCTACACCGCCCTCGAACCGGGGCAGTTCGAGAAGGTGACGATGCCCAGACGCTGGCTCTCCAAGAACGCGGTCACCGACCTCGCGGCCATCAACGGCAAGATCGCCGTCACCCGGCTGCACGCCGGCTCGCTCCTCCAGGACGACATGCTCGTCAAGCGCCCCAGGGTGGAGAACGGAGAGCAGGAGATAGCCATCATGATCGACGCGGCGACCGGGGTGGCGGGCAAGATCCGGCCCGGCAACCTCGTCAACATCTTCGCCACCTTCGCGGCGGAGAACGAGGGCGGCAAGGCCACCTCCCGCGTCATCGTCGCCAACGCCAAGGTCATCGACGTGGGCCGGCTGACGGCCCTGGAACCCGACAGGAACCAGCGCGGCGGCGGCCCGACCGAGGCGGTGCCGATCACCTTCGCCCTCGACACCACCGACGCCCAGCGCGTCGCCTACGCCGAGTCCTTCGCCGAGCACGTGCGCCTGGCCCTCCTGCCCGAGAACAGCCCGACCACCCTGCGTCCCGGCGAGGGCAGCTACAGCCTCGACGAAGACAAGAACAAGTGAGGGCCGGATGAGCACCAGAATCCTCCCGGCGGTCGGCGACGCCGACGCCGCCCGCTCCGTCGCCACCCTGCTCAGCCAGCTCCCCGACGCGGAGCCGGCCGGGGCGCTGGGGGACTCGACCTCGCTGCTCGACACCCTCGCCCGGCTCGCGGCGGAGTCGCTGGAGGAACTGCCGGAGGTGGTGCTGGTCCACGAGCGGATCGGCCCGGTCCCCGCACTCGAACTGATCCGGGAGGTGGCCCTCCGCTTCCCGGCGGTCGGGGTCGTCCTGGTCACGGCCGACACGAGCCCCGGGCTCTATTCGGCGGCGATGGACTCCGGCGCACGCGGCCTGGTGGGCCTCCCCCTCTCGTACGAGGAGCTCGCCCAGCGGGTCCAGGCGGCGGCCGGCTGGTCCGCGGGCGTACGCCGCCACCTCGGCCAGGGGCCGGACGTCTTCACCGGGCCCGGCGGCACGCTCGTGACGGTGAGCGGAGCCAAGGGCGGGGTGGGCGCGACCGTCATCGCGGTGCAACTGGCCCTGGCCGCGAAGGCGTCCGGCCACACGGCGGCCCTCGTCGACCTGGATCTGCAGTCCGGTGACGTGGCCTCCTACCTCGACGTGCAGTTCCGCAGGTCGATCGTGGACCTCTCCACCATCCAGGACATCTCGCCCCGGGTCCTCCAGGACGCCCTGTACGAGCACGACACCGGCATGGGGCTGCTGCTCGCACCGGCGGACGGTGAGCGGGGTGAGGAGGTCAGCGACCGGGTCGTACGCCAGACCCTCAGTGCGCTCCGGCACCGCTTCGAGGTCGTGGTCGTCGACTGCGGTACGCACATGAACTCCGCCAACGCCGCCGCGATCGAGATGGCCGACCAGGCCCTGCTGGTCGCCACCCCGGACGTGGTGACGGTGCGGGCGGCCAAGCGCATGGTCCGGCTCTGGAACCGGTTGCAGATCCGCAAGGCCGAGGAGACGATCACGGTCGTCAACCGGCACACCCGCAACACCGAGATCCAGCCGCCGCTGATCGAGAAGATCACGGCGACCAAGGTGGCCCGGATCGCGGTCCCCGCCAACTTCAAGGAGTTGCAGGGGGCCGTGGACGCGGGGCGTATGCAGGACCTGGAGGCCAAGTCCACGGTGAAGCAGGCGCTGTGGTCCCTCGCGGGGGACCTCGGCCTGGTCAGGAGCGGCGAGACCGCCGAGAAGCAGGGCCGGTCCAAGGGCGACCGCGGGGCGGTGGGCGGCCGGTGGGGGCGGGGCAGATGACGTACGGGACCGGACCGGGGTACGACGGCGGGCGAGGCGATCGGCGAAACCGGCAGCGGACCCGTACGACCGGGGGGACAGTTGAACCATGAGACGTCCAGGAACGCGGCCGGCCACCGGCCGGGGAAGCGCGGAGAGGGACGGCACGCACGGTGCCGCGCCCTCGTGGCTCGCTGAGCGCCGCCCGGTGGGCGGGCTCCGGGACGACCGGGGGCAGACCGCGATCGAGTTCACGGGCACGCTCCCGCTCATCCTGATCACGCTCGCCCTGCTCTGGCAGGCCGCGGTGATCGGGTACACCTTCACCCTCGCGGGCAACGCGGCGGACAAGGCCGTGAGCGCGGCGACGAGGACCGACGGGAGCCGCCAGGCGGCCTGCGAACGTGCGGGGCGCGAGGATCTGCCGGGCGCCTGGGCGGCCGACTTCAGCTGCGGGCAGGAGGGTGACATGGTGAAGGCCCGGGTCGATGTGAAGGTGCCGCTGCTCTTCCCCTGCGCCGTCAACCTGCCGTTCACCGTGCCGGGCAGGGCGGGGGCCGCGACGGAGAGCCGGGGATGGTGATGTACCGGCGGCGGAGCGGCGCCGCGACCGAGCGCGTACGCGCAGGGGCCGAGGGCGTACGCGTATCGGCCGAGCGCGTACGCGTAGGGACCGAACCCGTACCGACCGCGCTCGCACGTGTACCGACCGAGCGCGTACGCGTACGGACCGAACCCGCACGCGTATCGACCGAACCCGTGCACGTACCGACCGAGTCCGTGCGCGCACGGACCGAACCCCACCGCGTACGGACGGGAGGCGCCGATGGCCGCCAGCGCGGGCAGGCGGCCATCGAGTACGTGGGCGTGCTCGTCCTCCTCCTGGTCGTCGCCCTCGCCGTCGTCCAGCTGGGCATCGCGGTCTACGCCGCCCAGCAGGCCCAGACCGCCTCACGGGCGGCGGCCCGTGTCGCCTCGTTCGACGGGCAGGAGGGCAGGTACGCCCAGGCGGGCCGGGCCGCCATGAGCGACTGGCTC
>NZ_KL585394.1:141764-143047 GCF_000721935.1 Streptomyces sp. NRRL WC-3549 | reverse complement strand
GATGTGTATAAGAGACAGGACGAGGCGTCGTTCCAGCCGTCCATGAGCGGCGACGAGATGACCGTCACCGTGAAGGTCCCCGTCCCCGCGCTGCTCCCGATGTTCAGCTTCGGGTCGGTCACCAAGAGCGCCACCATGCCGCGCGACTGACCGCCGCACCGCGGCACCACACAGGGAGTTGAGGACATGAGCCTGCGGGCGCGCATCACCGGTCCGGAACCGGCGAACGGGCTGAGCGAGGAAGGCCGCCTGGTCGGGGCCTACCGGGCCAAACTGCTGGAGGAGATCGACCTCGCGGAGATGTCGGCCCTCGCGGCGGCCGAGCGCCGGGCCCGCCTCGAACGGGTGCTCGGCCACATCATCAGCCGTGAGGGCCCGGTCCTCTCCTCCGCGGAGCGCTCGCAGCTCATCCGGCGGGTCGTCGACGAGGCCCTCGGCCTCGGCATCCTGGAACCGCTGCTCGAAGACGCCTCCATCAGCGAGATCATGGTCAACGGACCGGACCAGGTCTACGTGGAGCGCGGCGGGCGACTCGAACTCCTCCCGATGCGCTTCTCCTCCAACGACCAGCTGATGCAGACCATCGAGCGCATCGTCTCCACCGTCAACCGCCGGGTGGACGAGGCCAATCCGATGGTCGACGCACGCCTGCCCTCCGGCGAGCGTGTCAACGTGGTCATCCCGCCGCTCTCCCTGAAGGGCCCGATCCTCACCATCCGGCGCTTCCCGAGGGCCTTCACCCTCCAGGAGATGATCGGCCTCGGCTCGCTGGACGAGCACATGCTGATGCTGCTCGCGGGCCTCGTACGGGCCAAGTTCAACGTGATCGTCTCCGGGGCGACCGGCACCGGCAAGACGACCCTGCTCAACGCCCTGTCCGGGCTCATCCCGAACGGTGAGCGCATCGTCACCATCGAGGACTCCGCCGAGCTCCAGCTCCAGCAGACCCATGTGATCACCCTGGAGAGCAGGCCGTCCAACGTCGAGGGCAAGGGCCGGATCACCATCCGCGACCTGGTCCGCAACTCCCTGCGCATGCGTCCCGACCGCATCATCGTCGGTGAGGTCCGCGGCGGCGAGACGCTCGACATGCTCCAGGCGATGTCGACCGGTCACGACGGATCGCTCGCCACGGTCCACGCCAACAGCGCCGAGGACGCCCTGATGCGTCTGCAGACCCTGAGCTCCATGTCCGAGGTGGAGATCCCCTTCGTGGCGATCCACGACCAGATCAACAGCGCCGTGGACGTCATCATCCAGCTGACCCGCCACGCCGACGGCTC
>NZ_KL585394.1:123062-141511 GCF_000721935.1 Streptomyces sp. NRRL WC-3549 | reverse complement strand
GAGGACTACCGCATCGTCTCCGTCTGCCGGTTCAGGTCCCAGCCGGTCGGCCCCGACGGGCACGTCCACGGTGCCTTCGAGTACTACCCGCTGCCGCGACGGGTCGCCGAGCGCCTCCACATGACGAGTGAGGCCGTCCCGGCCGCGTTCGGAGTGGCCCGGTCGGAGGAGCACCTGGTCATGCGCCGCTCGACCGCCTGAACCGGGCCCCCGGCGGCCTCGCCGCCCGCCGCCACCGCCCACCCTCCCGACGGCCCCCACCCCACCCACCGCTCACCGAGAAGGTTCACACCCGCCATGGATGAACTCCCGCTCCTGACGATCGGCGTCACGCTGCTCGCCGGCCTGTTCGGCGTGCTCGGTGTGCACGGCTACTCGGCGGGCAGGGCGCAGCGGCAGCTCCTGTTCGACCGGATGTCCCAGACCGGGCAGCCGGCCGTCGGGGGGCGCACCCGCCGCTTCCGGGGCATCGACCGGCGACTGCGCCGGACGGCGCTGGGCAAGCGCATCGGACGCAAGATCACCTCCACCGGCCTGGACCTGACACCCGGCGAGTACGTCGTCTACGTCGTGGCCGCGCTGCTCGCCCTCTACTTCGTCGTCGGTTCGGTCTTCGCGCCGTTCTTCGGCCTGCTCGCCGTCCTGCTGGGCCTGTGGGGAGGCAACGCCTTCCTCAACTGGCAGCGCGGCAGACGCACCGAGGCCTTCATCAACCAGCTCCCCGAGCTGACCCGGGTCCTGGCCAACGCCACCCAGGCGGGGCTCGCGCTGCGTACCGCCATCGGCATGGCGGTGGAGGAGCTGGACAACCCGGCACAGGAGGAGCTGCGCCAGGTGGCCGACCGGCTGGCCGTGGGCCACTCGCTGGAGGACGCGCTCAACGAACTCGTCGAACGCCTGCCCTCCCGCGAGCTCACCGTCCTCGTCTCCACCCTGATCCTCTCCAACCGGGCCGGCGGCACGATCGTCTCGTCCCTGCGCAACCTCACCGAGACCCTGGAGGAGCGCAAGGAGACCCGGCGCGAGGTCACCACCCTGCTGTCGCAGGTCAAGGTCACGGCGGTCGCGGTGCCGATCCTCGGCCTGGGCTTCCTGCTGCTCATCAACGGGATGCGGGCCGGCGCGCTCGACGACATGACCGGCTCCACACCCGGCCGGATCGCCGTCGTCATCGCGGCGGGCCTGTATGCCTTGGGCTTCTTCTTCATCAACCGGCTCACCCGCGTCCGTATCTGACGGCCCGGCGACACAGGAAAGGGGCGGCACCATGGAGCTGCTGATCGCGGCCGTCTTCGGCCTCGCCGTCTACGGGGCCTTCCACGGCATCCGCATGTACCGCGCCGAGGCCAAGCTCCCCGGCGACCTGGCCGTCGCCCTGGAGGTCGGCGCCACCCGCACCACGGCCACCGGCTCCGCGATCGACCGGGTGGGCATGCGGTACGCCCCCCAGGTGCTGCGCATGATGGGCCCCAAGCGGGTCGACAAAGTACGCCGCAAACTGGACATGGCCGGTAACCCCGGCGGTATGACCGTCGACCGCTACGCGGCACGCCGGGCCGTCTACACCGGTCTGGGCGGTGTGGCGGCCCTGTCCATGCTCATGAACGGGCAGACCGTCCTCGCCGTCCTGTTCGGGGTGTACGGCTACTTCTGGACCGATGTGATCATCAGGTCCGCCATCAGCCGCCGCAAGGACGACATCGACCGGACGCTGCCCGACTTCCTCGACGTCCTCGCGGTCGTGGTCTCCGCCGGACTCGGCTTCCGCCAGGCCCTGGAGAGGGTCGCCGAGAAGTACTCCGGCCCGTGGGCCGACGAACTGCGCATCACCCTGCGCCAGATGGACATGGGCGTGAGCCGGCGCGAGGCCTTCGACCAGCTGCGCAAACGCAACGAGTCGGAGCAGGTCTCCATGTTCGTCTCCGCCCTCCAGCAGGGCGAGGAGCTCGGCGCACCCATCGTCGACACCCTCATCCAGATCGCCAACGACATGCGGCGCACCGACGCCCAGAACGCCCGCCGGAAGGCCGCCAAGGCCGTACCGAAGGCCACGCTCATCGTCACCAGCTTCATGCTCCCCGGGACGATGATCCTCATCGCCGTCGGCTTCTACTACGCGGCCGACGTCAACATCGGCGATGTCTTCGGGACCTGAGGGAGGCGGCGCGGCGGGGCGTGGAGCGGCACACGACGGGACGGCGGACACGGCATGGGACGGCGGCCGACCGCCCTGGACGGGTACCGGGGGACGAGGACGAGGGCGAGGAGGAGAGGACCGTGGGACGACGACCGGGCGGCCCCGCCCTGACCGGCGGCCCCGACGCGGCCACCCCGGACGGCGCTCCCGGCCACGTCCCCCCGCTGCCCATCCAGGTCAACGCGCTCCAAGCCCTCTGCCGCCAGCTGTACGGGTTCCGGCTCGCCATGACCGCCCTGGCCGCGCCCTTCGCGCTGACCGGGGTCGAGGACGAGCTCGGCAGCTGGCTGGTGGGGGCCGCCGTCCTGGTCACCGTCATGGTCTCGTACATCCTCATGCGGGACTGGGAGCGCTTCGGCCCGGTCCTCCTGCGCCACCCGGCGCTGCTCGGCGCGGACATGCTCTTCGGCGCGCTGCTGCTCTTCGCCGCCACCCCCGGGTCCACCCTCTCGTACGTGACCGTATGCACCCCGCTGCTCGCCGGCCTGGTCTACGGCTGGCGCGGCGGGGCCGTCTTCGCCGTGCTCCAGACGGTGCTGCTGGCGACGGCGTACGGGGTCAGCCGGGAGGCGGAGGCCGGCGTGTCGGCGTTGCTGATGGTGGGGCTCTGCATCATGGCCGGTGCCGTCGGCAGCAGCCTGCGCGGACTGCTGCTCCGCTTCGGAGCGGCGTCCCAGGCGCTCACCGAGACCCGGGCACGCCTCGCGGTCAGCGGCGCGGTGGAGGAGGAACGGGCCCGCCTCGCCCGCGAGATGCACGACTCCGTGGCCAAGACCCTGCACGGGCTGGCCCTCGCCGCCGACGGACTGGCGGGCACCGCCGACCGTATGGACCCGCTCACGGTGAAGCACCAGGCGGAACTGGTCGCCCGGTCCGCCCGCCGGGCCGCCGCCGAGTCCCGCGAGCTGCTCTGTGACCTGCGCCGGGAGTCCGGCCTGGACGGCGGCGTGGACGTCCTGGACGAACTGGAGGCGCGGGCCGCCGACTTCGCCCGCCGCCACGGCCTGAAGGCGGACTTCAGGCGGCTGGGCACGGGGCCCGTACCGCCCATCCCGCCCGCCGTCGCCCGGCACGCCCTGACGATCGCCGCCGAAGCCATGGAGAACGCCCACCGCCACGCGCACCCGAGCTATGTGGCGGTCTCCGCCGGGCTCGTCCGCGACGTGGTGCGCATCAGCGTGTACGACGACGGCGAGGGGCTGCCCCCGGGCACCTCGCTGGCCGAACTGAAGAAGGCGGGGCACTTCGGCCTCGTCGGCATGGTCGAACGGGCCGCCTCCGTCGGCGCCCGCATCCGGATCGGCCGCGGCGAGGCGGCCCGGGGGACCGAGGTGCGCCTCGACCTCTCCCTAGCCGCCATGGGCCTGGCACCCCCCGCACCACCCACGAACCCCGGAGGTCCGCCCCCGCTCGGGCGGATGCCGGGACAGTCTTCCCGGAGCCGTGACTGACCCGGGAACGACAGCCGCCACACCACCGTCCCCACCTTCGAGAGAGGAGGCCGTGCACCATGCCGGACGACAACCCCCGCACCTCCGGCGAGCAGTGGACCCAGCGCCCGCACGCCTCGCAGCACACGTCCGTACACCCCAGCCCTCTCAGCTCGCCCCCCACCCCAGGCGCCGTCCCGTCCGCGCCGTCCGGGGAGCTCCCGCCCTCCCCGGAGCGACCACCCTTTCCGGAGCTCCCGCCCTCCTCGGAGCTCCCGCCCTTCCCCGGGCCGGTGGCGACGCCCCCGCCGTCCCCGCTGAGAGTCGTGGTGGCGGACGACAATCCGGTGGTCCGGGCGGGCCTCACGGTCCTGCTCCAGGGGCGGGAGGACGCGGACGTGGTCGCGGAGGCCGGTGACGGCCGCGAGGCGTACGAAATGGCCGTACGGCACCGGCCCGACGTGATCCTGCTGGACGTGCGCATGCCCGGTGTCGACGGCATCTCGGCACTGCCCCACCTGGTCCGGATCGCTCCGGTGCTGATGATGACGTACAGCCGTGAGAGCGAGATCGTCCACGAGGCACTGCGGCTCGGCGCCGGCGGATACCTGGTCCACGGCGAGTTCACCGCGGGCGAGCTGGTCGCGGC
This sequence comes from Streptomyces sp. NRRL WC-3549, assembly GCF_000721935.1. Taxonomy (GTDB): domain Bacteria; phylum Actinomycetota; class Actinomycetes; order Streptomycetales; family Streptomycetaceae; genus Streptomyces. The sequence goes on along the minus strand of NZ_KL585394.1, from coordinate 137,235 downwards.
GGTACGGGACACGAAGGCGGGCCGGGCCCACTTCACGCACTCGGCCTCCAGCGCACTCCTGGCGTCGTTACGGGCCGGCGCACCCGCCACCCCGCCCACCCGGCACCTCCCGGACGGCCTCGGCGCGCCGCTCCCGGGCCAGGGCCACCGTCCCACCCCGCCACCGACGGGCCCGGCGTCTGCAACCGCACACATCACGCAGGAGCGGGCAAACTCCGCATCGGGACAGGCCCCGCACGCAGGGCATGTCGGGCCGAATCCGGCATGGTCGCAGTTCGCTCAAAACCCTTCGCTCGCGCAACCCGATGTGGGACATTCGAGCGCGGAGGCTTTCGCGCCCGCGCCCCGGGGCATGGTCGACGAGCTGAGTGAACGGGAGGTGGAAGTGATGGGTCTGATCGCGTCCGGCATGACGAACCAGCAGATCGCGGCCACCTGTTTCATCAGCCAGAAGACCGTCAAGAACCACATCAACCGCATTTTCGCCAAGTTGAACGCCGGCAGCCGGGGCGAGGCCATCGCCCTCTGGCACCGCCTGTCGTCCGGGGGGTCGACGAGACATGGCTGAGCACAGGCCGGACTCGGAGCCTCAACCGGCCACGTGGGCCCGGAGTTGGGCCCGCAGACCCATGCGGACGGGGCCTTTCCCGGCGTACGTTTCTCCCGTCGGAGGCGAGACCGGCCAGGGGGAAGCCGGAAGCGCGGACGACGCGAAGACGCACGCAGCAGCGTCGGCCGATCGCCGGTCGGCCGAACTCGGAGGGGAATCCCATGTCGAACATCGCCCTGAAGGCCGCCGCCACGACGCAGGTTTACGTGAACACGTGGGCGAAGACCACGGTCGAGCACATGAAGCGCCGCCGGGACAGGGGCCAGGGCGCGATCGAATACGTGGGCATCACGATTCTGGTGGTGGCGATCGTGGTGGCGCTGCTGAACACGAACATGGGTGCGACCATCGCCGACTCGTTCACGAACAAGATCAACGAGGTCCTTGGCAGGTGATACGGGGCACTAGTCGCGAGACAGGGCAGGCCGCACCGCTGTACATCACGGCATTAACCGGTCTGCTCTTTCTTGCGCTAGTTTTTCTTGTGTTCGGAGAAGCGGACGTCAAGCGAAATGGTGCTCAGAGCGCGGCCGATGCGGCAGCGCTGGCTGCAGCACAGGAATCCCGCGATGCGCTCAGGGGTGACTTGATTGCCCATATTTTGGACAGCCGCTATCTCCGTGACGTCTTCGGTGGCGATCTTGCCGGTACCTACAACGGCTGCGCACAAGCCTACCGGTTTGCCGCGCAGAATGGTGCCGGCGACGTTAGTTGCGCCATGGTTTTCGATGGGCGGTGGGGGTTCAGGGTTCAGGTCAAATCGGACAAGAAGATGAGCGTCAACCTGATTCCGGGTATTGCCGGGAAGCGGGCGGCAGCGCAGGCCGTTGCTGTGGTCGAACCCCGCTGTGTTTTTCAGTCGAATGGACGGGCCGAGAAACCTCCTGCCGGTGCTGGCGAGGCGGATGGCGAGGAGCGGCCCTCTCCGGGCAAGCTCGTCTGTGAGGCGACCCGGGACTGGATTATCGATCCGGAGAACCTGGGACTCATGCCCAGCATGGTCGATCTCTTCACTGTCCGACTGAGCGAAGACTGATCACAACCGAACGCAAAGGAACGGGTCCCATGACTAATGCGCACGTGAGGACGGTGCGCCGCGCCGGGGGTGCTGCAGCGCTGGTAGTTGCCTTCGCGCTGTCCTTGACTGCTTGTGGTAGCGATGGCGGAGGCGCGCCCAAGGGTGAGGCGTCGGTTTCGTCGGCCCCGGCAAAGACTGACGATGCCAACGGCGGCGGGGGAACTGTCCCGGACACGGATAACGTCCTAGTGACGATCAAGAATGATCAAGGTATCGACATGGTCGTTAACTCCGTCGTTCGCGATGAGGGGGGGTTTGTTACCGTCTCTGGGCAATTCAAGAATAATGGGTCCAAATTTTGGACGACTCCGGTCTCCTGGAGTGGAGAAGAGGCCGAGGTCAGTAGGACAGGTCGTTCTCTGGCCGGTATGACGTTGGTGGACTCGCTGGCGAAGAAGCGGTACTACGTCCTCCGCGACACCGACAACCGTCCGCTCACCACAACCGGCTTCGCTCCTCGCATCGATGCTGGAGAATCCCTCACGTTCTTCGCGCAGTTCCCGGCCCCGGCTGAGTCATCCAAGCAGGTAGACATCCAGTTCCCCGGGTTCAATACCGCGAAGGTTGAGATTCCCTGATGAGCGCTGCAATCGCCACCGCGCAGCGTATGCGGCTTCGCGCGGCCACAACCCTCCTCGTGAGCGTATGCGCGTACGGGTTCACTGCGCACTCCCAGGCCGTCGCCGACGACAGTCCGTACCCCTCGGCCTCTGCAGAAGCCCCCGTTGAGATCGACGCCAACGACTCAGACCTGAAACTGCCCGAGGGCGCCACCCTCGCCCCCCCGAAGGTCCTCGACATCAAATCCGTCGTGGAAGACCTCGGTGGCGAGGAACGGCGCGAGGACACCAACACCAACATCATGTTCGCTCTCCAGGCCGAGGTCCTCTTCGGCAAGGACAGCGCGAAGCTGAGCTCCGACGCCAACAGCCGCATTAACGCGATCGCTGCCGAGATCAAGAAGCAGGACGCCAAGAAGGTCCGGGTCTTCGGGTTCACCGACAACTTGGGTTCCTCCGCGCACGGGGACGTCCTCTCCAAGGAGCGAGCGGAAGCCGTGCACAACGTTCTGGACAAGGCGCTGACCGGCTCCGGCATCACCTTCGAGATCCGGGGCTACGGCGAGCAGTACCCGATCGCCGACAACAGCTCCGAAGAGGGGCGCAAGAAGAACCGCCGTGTGGAGATCTCGTTCCAGAGGACCGAGGGTTCCCAGGACTGATCCTGCAACAAGGAGGAGCCCGTCCCCGCAGTGTGTCCGCGGAGACGGGCTTCCGGCTGTGGTGGGCTGCGGACTACAACAGGTGGTCGGCCTTGCCAGCCTTGATGTCGCGGATCATTTGCTGGAGCGCTTCGCGTGTGTCGGTGAGGTAGGCGCCCTCCTCGCCCTGTTTGGCTATGTAGCCGTTGCCCTGGCTGTCTGTACCCAGCCGGAAGCAGGAGTTCCCTTCGCCGCAGAAGGCTTCTTCCCAGTTGATCTCTCGCATGGATCGTCTCCTCAGAGTTGACGTGCGATGGCGCGGATGAAGTCCCGCGCCCTTTCGGGCTGTAGCGCGACGTTCTCCATCCAGTCCAGATGGGCCCGGTATTTGGCCAGCTGAGAGTCCGAGTGAAGGAAGTCGGGGCCGTGCGAGTTGTCGATCTGCACGGTGTCGAGCCCAGGCACGGGGCCTTCCGCATAGAGCACGGTCTGGCCGGCTCCGGGGATGGCTCCGGCTTCGAAGGGGATGACCAGGAGTCGCACGTTCGGTTGCTCCGACTTGTCGATGAGGTGCAGGAGTTGCGCCCGCGCGACAGAAGCGCCACCGAACTGCATGCGCAAGGCGGCTTCGTGGATGATCCCCGTGTAGGGCGTTGCGGACGGGCCGTTCAAAGTCGCCTGACGTTCCAAGCGGTGGGCGAGGCGGAGCGCGATGTCACGCTCTGACAGAGCGGGGATAACGACCCTGAACAACGCCAAGGCGTGATCGGGGGTCTGAAGAAGGCCGGGAACGTGCATCGAGTAGGCCGCCCTCATCCGGACCGCGTGGAACTCCAGCTCGGCGATGTCCCCCAACTTGCTGGGAAGAGCCTCGCGGTACTGCTCCCACCAGCCGCGCGTCGTGGGCTGGGCCATGTCCACCAGTGCGTCCACGAGGCTCGCATCCGTGCAGGCACACGCGCGCGCCAAGACCCGCAGACGCTCAGGGCTGATGGCGCGGGCTCCCGACTCGATGTTCGAGATCTTGCCGCGATCGACACCAAGGAGGCTGGCGGCGGACCCTGCTGACAGCCCTGCCGACGTGCGCATCTTCCGGACTTCAGCGCCAAGTCGCCTCTGTCGCTGGGTAGGAGACGTCCTTGCTGCCATGCCGTTCCTTTCCGCCTGCGGTCAAAGGCAGTCTGCCGCCTGTGCGTACGAGCCGATCACGAAAGGGCTAACTTACCCCGAAGGTGGGGCTATTTTGCCCCCGCATCCACTACGTTCGGTGGTGCACTGCTCACGTACCGATGGGCAAGAAGTGCATCGCGCGGGCCAGTCCGCAACCTCCTGCCCTGGGAGGGGCGGGCCCGTGCCAGGGAGACGAGCCACTGTCCATCGGTCAAGACGCTGGGCCCCTGTGCGCTCGGACGTGCAAGAGAGACGCATCCACCAACATTCCTCCGTACAAGGGGAGCCCACGCATGCACCCATACCCCTCCACCGCCTCCTGCCTCGCCTCCGGCGACACCGGTTCCCCGCCGCAGCCCGCCCTCAGCCTCACTCTGCCCGGTGACCCCCGGAGCGCCTCCGTCGCGCGGGCGGCGGTCGCCGCCGCGCTCCGGGTGCACGGGCTGACGGGGTACCTGTGGCCGGCCGTGAGCGTCGCTGCGGAAATGGTCGCCGTGGCCTCCACGTTCACGCCGGGCCGTGACCTCTACCTGTCTCTCCGGCATCGTGACGAGAGGCTCCGGCTCCTGGTCTGGGACCAGCACCCGGAGCACTCCGGGCATCCCGGGTGCGATCCGCTCCGCCGCCGTGCTCTGTGGCTGGTGGCGGTCGTCGTGGGGGACTGGGGTGGCGAGTGGGGTGTCCGTAGCGCCCGCCCCGGACAACCGGGCGTCAAGTCCTGGGCCGTGCTTCCCCGCTGAACGTCTGCGAGCGGCGTCGCCAGGTCGGTCCGCCGGACCGCCCTGGGGGAGTCGGCCGTCACGGCCACGGTGTTGGCGCCGACGATCACGAGAGGACAGCATTCCGGCGGTCAGCGCGCGCAGGCCAGGGCAGCCGGGGAGACGGATGCTGCCCGAGGACCAAGACTCCGGCGGGGCGGTGAGCGGAATCGGCGGCACGGGCGTGTGGGTGCAAGCGCACTGCGGTAGGAGGAGTGGCAGCGGACGCACAAGGGCGGAGAGGCGCGCATGTCGGGCGAACTGGTGGTGAAGGTGTCCTGGGGCCCCCGCCCCGAGTCCCTCTTGGAGCTGGCGGCACGGTGGACGGCGGCACTCGGCCGGCTGACCGAGTTGTCGGCCGGGGTGCCCGTCGACTGGCGTCAGGACGTGGACGGCGAGGGCGTGGGGGAGCCCGTCCCTCCCGAGGCCGAGGACTTCGCCGCCGTGGTCGAGGCCGGAGGGCCGGAGGAGGACGCCGAGATCATCGGCTGGTCCGCCGCCGTGGTCGGACGGTGGCCGAACGGCGCCTACGCGTACCTCAGGGCCAAGGGAGGAGGCAGCGACGTGCGCACGCCGTTCACCGCGGTGCTTCAGCTGTTCCCTGCGCCCGGGGCCGGAGCGGCGGTGGGGGCGGGCTCGGCGGCGCCGTTCAGCGACCGGCTGCCTCAGGCGCTCGTCGCCCTCGCCGAGTCCTGGGAGCCCGACACCGGGCTGACGTACGACCGGGAACTGTTCCGTACGGTCAAGGCCGCCTTCGGCCTCCACAACTCGCAGCCCCGTTGCGGCTGGGCGACGTACCTCTCCGCGAACCGCGCCGCCCTCGTGCCCGGGGAACTGCCCGGCCCACGCCACCGCACGGCGGACGGAGGGCTGGTCCTGGGCACCGGGCACTCCACCGAAGCGGTCATGGCCGCACACCGGGCCCTCGCCGACGCGGGCGCGTTGGAGCCCCTGCCCGTATCGGCGCCGCGTCCCACCTGGTGAGCGCGGCACCGGAGTTCGGGCCGCGCTCCGGCGCGCTGTACCCGCACCCGGCACCAGGCTGGGGCCGACGGTGGGCCCCTGGGCCCACGCGCCAGGGGCGGTGTCTGCGTACGCTCGCCGGTGAGCCGGTCCGGCGGCCGACCGGTGCAGGGGTGGCGTGCGCACATGATGGGGTGAGGCGTTCCGATGAGTCCCGGCTTCTTCCACTCGTACCACCTGGGCTGGACCCGGGCCGACGCCCTGACCCTGCTCACCGACCTCGAAGCCGCCGGCCTGCGGATCGCGCATCCGGTCACCGGGCGCGTCCTGCTGGACAGCCACGACCCCTCCTCGCCGACCGGGGCGGGCGGCACGCGGTCCGTGGTGACGCGGGAGCAGTTCCTGTCCCTGTCCGGGCTGGAGCGGCTGCCCGCAGTCGGCGTCCGGCTGTGGGTGCGCCACGACCTGGACGTCCTGATGCGCATACGGCAGGCTGGGGACCGTGCTGTGGCGGTCGAGTTCGGGCTCGACGGGCTTCCCCTGCCGGAGCGGGAGAGGGTGATACGGGCCGTCAGGCTCACCGTGGGGCGGGCGTCCGTCCTGTGCGTCGGGTTCGTCCTCGACCGTACGGGTGTCAGCGCCGGCGCCGACTGGGACGGCCTGGTCGTCGCCGGGACGGCGTTCCTCGACGGCTGGCCCGACGCCGTCGCCGTACGGGAGGACATCGCCGCCCGGCACCCCCAGCTCGCGGCCCTGGGCTCCGTCGTCCAGTCGCCCTGGCGCCTCTTCGGCAGCGCGACCAACAGCGTCTGACCACGCCCAGCGCCACAGAAGACAGCGTTTCGGAGAAAGAGGACGACTTCCGTCGGCCGGGTCGTGGGCTGGAAGTGGTGCGAACGCTCGCAGGATCATGCCAGCTCCCTCAGGGCCGCCCGGACATCCGCGACCACGCGGCCGGGAGCGCGGAAGACCTCCACCGCGGTGAAGCGGACGACCCTGCGGACACCCGCACAACGCTGAAGTTCGTTGAAGCGGCGGAGGTCACGGGCGTGGGCCTCACGCGTGCCGTGGAAGGCGTACCCCTCGATCTCGACGACCAGGCCCTGAGGGCGGAAGAAGAAGTCCGGGCGCAGGACGGCACCCGAGGGCGCACGCAGGCGGGCCTGGGACACGGGCCGCAGCCCGGCGTCGAGCAGAAGCAGACGCGCGACGGACTCGGCGGGGGAGCCGCAGAGCGGGTCGGTGAGAGGAAGCCAGGTACGGGCACGGCGGGCCCCGTCGCGGTGGGTGTCGAGTTCCTCACGCAGGTCGTGGCCCGTCAGCAGAGGGGGGCGCCGGACACCATGGACGGTGCGGGTGGCGAGGGCGGAATCAGCGGCGGCGACGGCTTGCTCGCGCGGAAGGCACCGTATGAGATCGCCGACCGTGCGGACGGCGGACGTGGTGCGGAGTCCCCGACGCACGGTCCGGTCGGCGGGGGCGAGGCTCAGACGGTGGACGCGGGCACCGGCGCGGTGGCGGGCACCGGGGCGGGGGTCGGTGAACTCCGCGGTGAGCGGGCGGTGGCCGGGGGTGGCTGTCAAGACCTCCACCTTGTGCAGAGCCGCAGCGGTGCGGTGACTGCACACCAGGTGAGGCTGCAAGGTGTGGACGACCCAGGCATGGGTGAACCAGTCGAGGAGACGGCCCGGGGCGGCCCAGGCGCCTCGGTGGACCTGCTGCCAGCCGCCTTGGGCGAGTCGGCGGTTCAACAGCTGCTGCGGCCACCCCGCCGCCTTGGCCCGGGCGGTGAACAGCACGCCACCGGGCGCGAGACGGTCGAGCGCGCGCAGTTCACGTTGCCTTCTCCCGGCGCGGGTCTCCTGCGTCGCGGGCGGAATCCACCGGGTGTCCATGGGGTAACAGTGAGTGTTCATGGGGTAACGATGCACGCCCGGCGCCGATCCCGCTGAGGCCTGTGGATAACTCCGCCCGGCCCGGTTCGGTTCCGCCTGGTCCGGTTCCGCGTGGGTGGGCACCGCCCGGTCGGCCCGGCTCGGCCCGGTCGGCCCGGCCCGGCTCCGGTACGACGGGACGGCCTCTCCGGGCTGGGCCCCTTCCTCGGGTGCGAGAGGGGAACGCGGCACTCCTGGCAGGGCGGGGCCTCGGTCCTCTCCCTTCCTGGCACCTGCGGCCTGCGGCCTGCGGCCCCCGGCCCCCCGGCCCCGACGGCCGGCGCGGGAGGGCCCCGCGCGGCGTGGGAGGGACCCGTGCCGGGGATACGGCGGGACGGCCGCCGGGCCCCGGTCGTCATAATCGGCCGTATGCCCGACAACCAGACCCTGCCCCGGCCTGCCGCCGCCGGGGCGCCGCCCCGCGCCGCGGGCGTCCGGCTCCGTGCCCGGGCGGCGCTCACCGCGGCGGCCCCCGCCCTCGCGGCGTACGCGGCCGTCCGGGCCGTCGGGCTGCTCGTCTTCCAGGGGGCGGCTTCGGCTGCCGGGAAGGACGCCTGGCACCTGCTCGGCGGGCGCTGGGACTCCGTCTGGTACCAGCGGATCGCCGAGAACGGTTACGGCTACACCGCCACCCTCCCGGACGGCACCCTCCACCCCGACCTCGCCTTCTTCCCGTTGCTGCCCGCCCTGGAACGGTCGCTCGCCGCCGCCACCCCGCTGACCCTCCAGGGCGCCGGGATCGCCGTCGCCTGGCTGGCCGGGCTGTTCGCCGCCTGGGGGATAGGGGCCGTAGGGGCGCGGCTGCACGGACGGCGTGCCGGAGTGGTGCTGGCCGCGCTGTGGGGGGCGTACCCGACGGCGTTCGTCCAGTCGATGGCGTACACCGAGACCCTGTTCACCGCGCTCGCCGCCTGGGCGCTGTACGCGGTGCTGCGGGACCGCTGGATCGTGGCGGGCGCGCTGAGCGTCCTGGCGGGGCTGACCCGGCCCTCGGCGGCGGCCCTCGTCGCCGCGCTCACCGTCACCGCCGCCGTCACCCTCGTACGGGAGTACCGGTCGGGCCCGCGCCCGGGCCTCCTGCGACGGCGGGCCCGCATGCTGATCGGCGTCTGCCTCGCGCCGGTGGGCTGGCTGGCGTACGTCGTGTTCGTCGCCGTGCGCCAGGGCGGCCCGTTCGCCTACTTCGAGGTCCAGGCCGAGTGGGGCAACAGCATCGACGGCGGCCGGGCGCTGGCCGCCTTCATCGCCGGGCTCCCCCTGCCGGCCGCCCTCGGCCTCTGCGCCGTGCTGGGGCTGCTGGGGTGGCTGGTGGTCCTGTGCGTACGGCAGAGACAGCCGCTCCCCGTGCTCGTGTACGGCATCGCGATCGTCGTGATCTCGCTGATCGGTTCCGGCTACTTCGGGTCCCGGCCACGGCTGATGATGCCCGCCTTCCCGCTCCTGATCCCGCCGGCGCTCGCGCTGCTCCGACTGCGGTCCACCGCCAGGACCGTGGGGGTACTCACCGTTCTGGCGCTCGCCTCCGCCGGCTACGGGGCGTGGACCCTGCTGGGGCCGGGCCCGCCCTGATCCGGGCTCACGGGTCGTGGGGCACGACACCACGGTGCCGGCCGAACGCGTCACCGCCCAGGCGGCGGAGCCTCCCCGCGCGGCGCCGCCGAGACCCGCACCCGGCCGCCCGGACGCAGGCCCCACCGCTCCATCGCCCCCGCCTCGGCCTCCAGCACATGACGCGCCCGCAACCTGGGCAGCCCGAGCCTGCCGGGCCTCATCGTGCGGACGGCCAGGACCCTGAACCCCCGGTCCAGATAGGCCACATCGATGGTGAACCGCATCCGGAAGGTGTGCACGCTCTGACACGGGGAGATCAGCAGCGCCCCGTCCACGCCGTCCACGCCGAGCAGCCCCTTCGCCCGCGCCCGGTACGAGGCCGCGATCCGCAGCGGGATCTCCCCCGCCTCGACGGGTCCCGGGCCCGCGTCGGCGTCCGCGTCGACCGTCAGTGTGCCGCTGCCGTTGCGCCAAGTCCCCATGGGCACCGACCGTAGTCCTCGTACCGCCGCCGTGGGTCCACAACGACCCCCGTGGGCCCCAGGGCCCAAGACCCGTACAGGGGAAGCCGATTAGGGTCCGTCCCGTGGACACCACACTGATTGCGGTCGCCGTGCTCTGGGGTGCCGCCACCGGACTGCTGTTACCACGGGTCGCGTACCGGTTCTCCGTCGAGCCGGAGGAACCGTGGCGGGAGGCGTGTCCGGCCGGGCACGCGCTCACCGGTCCCGGGCGCGGCTGGCTCGGCTCGGTCGCCTGCGCGAGCTGTGCCGTACCCGTCCCCACCCCCCAGGGCTCCGAGGCCGCCTCCGAGGCCGTCCACGAGCACGCCCCGGGGACCGGCGCTCCGGCCGTGCGTCCCCGTCGTTACGCCCCCGTCGCCGTCGCCCCGGCCGTCACCGTGCTCGCCTGCGGGGCCCTCGCCTGGGCCGTCGGGCTGTGTATAAGAGACAGCGCTGCCCCTGCCGCTCGCCGGCGCCGTGGCCCTGCTGCTCGGAGGCGCCGCCCTGCTCCCCGGGCACAAAGGCTCCTGGACGACGGCACTGCTCAGCGGGGCCGCGCTCGGCGGCTTCTACTTCCTGCTCTTCCTGATCAACCCGAGCGGTATGGGTTTCGGCGACGTGAAACTGGCCCTGGCCCTCGGGGTGGCCCTGGGGTGGTACGGGTGGGCGGTGCTGTGCGCGGGGGGCTTCGCCGGGTTCCTGTTCGGAGCGGTGTACGGGGCCGGGCTGTTGCTGCTGCGCCGGGCCGGGCGCAAGACCGGCATCCCGTTCGGCCCGTTCATGATCGGGGGCGCCCTGCTCGGCCTGCTGCTCGGCGGCCTCGCAGCGTCCACTTTCTGATGCCCCTTTCCAGGGGCTCGTGGCCCCTGTCCGGCTCAAGGAACCCGGAAATGGGGTGTCTCTCTGCTCTTCGTAGTCGCTTTCCGCCCCGGGGTGGTGATCGGTCGTCGGCGGCACACCGGCGCCGTGACCTGCGCGCGATGCCGGGGGCGGTCATGAGCAGGCATCGGCGTCGCGAGACTCCACCGGCCCACCCGCCACGATCGCCCGGCTACTGCGCTGTCCGGCCTGGTTACACTCGCCGCCATGCCCTTGACCTGCTTGGACCTGGTCGATGAAGCCGAGGCCCTGGCTCTCGTCGGGCCCGACGCCGAAATGTTCACGATCGGCGGCGCCGTCGTCGGGTTCGGCGCGGCGGAGCCCGTGATCATTGCGGACGCCGTGGATGGCCTGACCACCAGCTGCGTGTGGAACAGCAGGGAGTTCCGGCTGCACGGCTCGGGCCCAGCCAGGCTCGCCTCACGGATCTGGGACGAAGATCCCCGCCGACCCGTGCACGTGTTCGTCCGGCTCGAAGAGGCATGCATCTACCTCGGCACGGCACGGCCGGTGAGAGGTGAACGGAGCAACGACCGATTCATGCTCTGCGTGCTGCGCCTCGACTCCCAACTGGACCAGGAGGTGCTCGACAGAGTCCGGCCGCCGACCACGCCACCTGGCCTTCCCGGCCTGGAGTGGCTCGACCACGTGAACACCGACCGTGGTAAGGCCCTTGAGCTCTTCGTCAAGGGTTGGTTTCCGGCGACCGGCACAGACGGACTGGTCACCGACTTACCGGGTTCTGTTCCGTGGGCGCTGGCCGACTTCTACCACCTGGCCGCGCGGCACCCGGCCGTTTCCGGCAGGCAGAACACGATCCTGCCGGCCAGTGGACTGCGCCCGGACAACAGCGCGGAGCGCCTGGTCTTCGGCGTCGAGAACCAGGGCTGCTGGACCTGGTCGTTCCCCTGGCAGCCCGGTGCCACCGACACCGATCCGACCGTCTGGCTGGAAGATGATCACCCAGTGCCCGAACAGGAACCGCTGAGTGGGTTCCTCTTGCAGTTCCTGCTGCACGAAGCAGCCCTGACCGCCCCCTACCTGGCCCTCTCCCACGACGTTCCCAGAGACTCCCTGCCCACGCTCGAAGGCTGCCTCCAGCGCGTGCCCCTGCGGCCGTTCCTGTCACCCGTCGCACCGAGGGACTTTCTGGTCGCTCCCGGCCTGGTCGCCGACGTCACAGCAGACCGGGACGAGGACAAGCTCCAGGTCTGGATCGGCGCCGCGCAACGCAGCGCACTGCACCCTCTGCGCCGGCTGGACATTCCATGGCGGACATTTGACGGCTGATGGCGACCGCCAAGGCGCGGGGCACGCCGAGCCTGCTCAGGAGAGCCCGTGCCATCGCCTTCAGGGGACACATGACTCGGTCGAGCAGTCGGGGCATCTGACCGTACGGCCCACTCCGCGGCAGCTCATACGCGCTCAGGAGGACATGGGGAATGGGAACCGGCGGGCCTCGCGGCCTGAGCCGGGCGGACAGGTGGACGGGCAGAGGGCCGAGCGGCCGGGCGGCTGGGCGGCTGGGCGGCCGGTCACGCGTCCGCCAGTCACGCGTCTGTCAGTCACGCGTCCGCCGGTCACGCGTCCGCGCAGTGCCTCGCCGCAGGGTTAAACGGTCGCTTTTCGATACGCGGCGCTGTCACGCTGGCCGTATGACCCCGCCGCCCGCCGACCCCGCGCCCGCCTCCTCCCCCTCCGCCCCCGGCCCGGAGTCCGACGCGCGGTTCGCCGCCCTCGTCGCGGAGGCCGACGCGGTCTCCGTCGACGGCTGGGACTTCTCCTGGCTGGAGGGACGGGCGACCGAGCAGCGCCCCTCCTGGGGGTACGCCCGGGCCATGGCGGACCGCATGGCACGGGCCGAGTCCGCGCTCGACATCCAGACCGGCGGCGGCGAGGTCCTGGCCTCCGTGCCCCGGCTCCCCCCGCTGACCGTGGCCACCGAGTCCTGGCCGCCGAACATCGCCCGCGCCACGGAACTGCTCCACCCGCGCGGCGCGGTGGTCGTCGCGGACGCGGACGAGCCACCGCTGCCCTTCGGGGACCGTGCCTTCGACCTGGTGGTCAGCAGGCACCCGGTGACCACTTGGTGGGAGGAGATCGCCCGGGTGCTGGCCCCCGGCGGCACCTACTTCTCCCAGCAGGTGGGCCCGGCCAGCGTGTTCGAGGTCGTCGAGTACTTCCTGGGGCCGCAGCCGGCCGCGTCACGCGCCGCCCGGGACCCGCAGCGCGCGGCGGCCGACGCGGAGGCCGCCGGGCTGGACGTGGTCGATCTGCGCGCGGAGCGGCTGCGCGTCGAGTTCTCCGACATCGGGGCCGTCGTCTACTTCCTGCGCAAGGTCATCTGGATGGTCCCCGGCTTCACGGTCGATGCCTATCTGCCGCAACTACACACGCTGCACCGGGAGATCGAGGCCGACGGGCCCTTCGTCGCGCACAGCTCACGCTTCCTGATCGAGGCCCGCAGAGCCCGGTGACCCCGACGTGCCGACGGCCTGGCGCGCGCACGACGGAGAGCACACCGGGCCGTACGGTGAGGGCGACTTCGCGCCCACGCCCCCGCAGCACCCCGCACCACACACCCCACGCCCCACACCCACGCGGCAACGCGCCCGCCCCGCACGGCAGACGCAACGAGCTCACCTGCCCCACCGTCCTCCTCATAGGTAGTGCGACCCTGTTGGCCGAGCGCACAACGAAGGAGCGGGTCATGACGGTAGGAAGGGACACGTCCGGCGGAGAGGCCACCCGCCCGGCAGGCCGCCGGCGCCGCAGCAGGGCCGACTGGCTCACCGGGGCGCGGATCAGCGCGGTCCACGGGCTCTTCTACCGGCCCGAAGGGCGTGCGGGGGAACCGGAGGCCGTGGAGTTCGTCCTCGACGGGGGCGCCTCGGTCCTGCTGACCTGCGCGTCGGACGGCACGCTCGGGATCACCTCCGGCGCCTGGCCCGCCCTGCCCGACTGGTGCGTACCCGCCGGCCAGTGGGAGTTCGGCCCGCTGCCCCAGTTGCCGCCGCTCCCGTACACCGGAGCCTGGACGATCGTCGGCACGCACGAGCGGCGGGGCGCACACGAGAAGGTGCACGAGGCCGTCCTCCGGTGCGAGGAGGGTGACTTCGTGGTCACCGGCGGAGACACCGTGACGATCCGCTTCCTGACCCGCTGACCCGTTGCCCCGCTGACCCGCCGACCCGTTGCCCCGCCGACCCGCAATGCGCCGACCCGCCGTCCCGCCGTCCCGGCCGGGGGAACCGGCCGCCCTCACGCGTGCCGCCGTCGGTGGCCTCGCCCACCGTCAACCGCCCACCCGCTCCACCCGCTCCTCCAGCCCCCGCAGGCGGCCCGGGCCGCCACCCGGGCCGGAAACCGTCCCGTACCCCTCGAACTCCCGGCCGGAAAAGAACGCGGAATCGTGCTCACAGCGCATTCCGGTGAATTCGGAGAGTAATGATGGAGTGGCGTGGCACGCAGCATCACTTACGAAGGGTTATGGTGGAAACCCCCCCCTCGGGCCGGTCCGTAACCC
>NZ_KL585394.1:114013-122791 GCF_000721935.1 Streptomyces sp. NRRL WC-3549 | reverse complement strand
CCCCCCCCCACGGACCGGCCCGTTTTTCTGTGCCCGCGCGCCGCCACTCCGGCCGCGCACCGGGCGGGGCCGGGCGCGGGGCCGGGCGTCAGCCCCGGTTGGCCCAGATGTTGGTGCTCGCGGTGTCCACGGCGAAGGTGTCGATCTCCTTCAGCTCGTCGGCCGACAGCGCCGGTCCGCCGAGCGCGGCCACGTTCTCCTCCAGCTGCTTCACGCTCGACGCGCCGATCAGCGCCGACGTCATCCGGCTGTCCCGCAGCACCCAGGTGAGCGCGAGCTGGGCCAGGGACTGGCCACGGCCCGCCGCGATGTCGTTCAGCCCGCGTAGCCGGCGGAGCATCTCCTCGGAGAGCAGTCCCGGGTCGAGGGACTTGCCCTGACTGGCCCGCGACCCCTCCGGGATGCCCGCCAGGTACTTACCGGTGAGCAGCCCCTGGGCCAGCGGCGCGAAGGAGATGCAGCCCATGCCGGCCGACTCCAGCGCGTCGAGGAGCCCGTCGGCCTCGATCCAGCGGTTCACCATCGAGTACGACGGCTGGTGGATCAGGGCCGGGACCCCCATCTCCCTGAGCAGCCCGGCCGCCTCGGCGGTCTGCTCGGCGTTGTAGGAGGACACCCCGACGTACAGGGCCTTGCCCTGCTGCACGGCGGAGGCGAGCGCCCCCATCGTCTCCTCCAGCGGGGTGTGCGGATCGAAGCGGTGCGAGTAGAAGATGTCGACGTGGTCCAGGCCCATCCGCCGCAGGGAGGCGTCGAGCGAGGACAGCAGGTATTTGCGGGGTCCCCACTCCCCGTAAGGGCCGGGGTGCATGAGGTAACCGGCCTTGGTCGAGATGATCAGCTCGTCCCGGTAGGCCGCGAAGTCCTGGTGGAAGAGCTTTCCGAAATTCAGCTCGGCGGAGCCGGGCGGCGGACCGTAGCTGTTGGCGAGGTCGAAATGGGTCACGCCGAGGTCGAAGGCGCGGCGCAGGATCGCCTGCTGGGAGTCCAGGGCCCGGTCGTCGCCGAAGTTGTGCCAGAGGCCGAGCGAGACGGCGGGCAGTTTGAGGCCGCTGCGGCCGGTGCGGCGGTATTCCATGGAGTCGTAGCGCGAAGCGTCGGCGCGGTGGTGGAGGGATTCAGTCACGTTTCCACTCCTTATCACGGAGTTGTGACAGACCGGGTTGGGCCCCCGTGACCCGACCGCAGTAATGTGGCGCTTCGGGAAAAGCCGGTCCGCGATGTGCATACATGGGTGTGGGCTGTGCGGCTGTCCCCCGGGGACGACCCCGGACCCCCGGCGACGGGGAAGGCGGGCCGGCGGCCCGTAAGGAACCGAGAGGGTGACTTCAGTGAACTTGCGCGACCTGGTGTACGGGCTCTACGCACGCCGGGTGGGAGGTCGCCTGGACCACACCCAGGTGCCCAAGCACATCGGAGTCATCCTCGACGGGAACCGGCGGTGGGCGAAGGCGTCCGGCGGCTCGGCCGTCCAGGGCCACCAGGCCGGGGCCGACAAGATCTCCGAGCTCCTCGGCTGGTGCAGCGAGACGGACGTCGAGGTCGTCACGCTCTGGCTGCTGTCCACGGACAACTTCGACCGGCCCGAGGCCGAGCTCACCCCGCTGCTCCGCATCATCGAGAACACCGTGCGCCAGCTGGCGGCGGACGGGCGGTGGCGGGTCCACCACGTCGGCACGCTCGACCTGCTGCCCTCGCAGACCCAACTGGTGCTGAAGGAGGCGGAGGAGGCCACCCACGACGTCGACGGGATAATCGTCAACGTCGCCGTCGGCTACGGCGGACGCCAGGAGATCGCCGACGCCGTCCGGTCCCTGCTGCTGGAGCACTCCTCCAAGGGCACGACCTTCGAGGAGCTCGCCGAGGTCGTCTCCACCGACCTCATCTCCGAACACCTCTACACCCGCGGCCAGCCCGACCCCGACCTGGTGATCCGCACCAGCGGGGAGCAGCGTCTGTCGGGCTTCATGCTCTGGCAGAGCGCCCATTCGGAGTACTACTTCTGCGAGGTCTTCTGGCCGGCCTTCCGCAAGGTCGACTTCCTGCGGGCGCTCCGCGACTACGCGGCCCGCCACCGCCGCTACGGCGCCTGAACCACCCTCCCCTCCCTCCCTGCCCGACGCCCGTGCGGGCCGGACGGCCGCACCACCCCGGCCGTCCCCCGTACGCCGGTCGCACCCGTTCGGCCGCATGACCGGCCGACCGGCTGGGAATACCCCTGTCAGGTCGATGTCCGGTCACCAGCCAGGCGGACGTCGCAGCCAAGTGAGCGGGGCCCAGCCCGCTCGCCCGGGAGGCCCTTTGCACACGAAGGACCGCACACCCTGCGGCCGACGCGGAGGGCCGGTGTTCGGCCCGCGCTCGGGGCCCGAACCCGGTCCGTCCTCTTCCTCCGGGAAGTTACGCGACCTCCGTCGCACTCCCCGACCTCGTCCGAGGGGGTACGTCCTTCCGTGGTGACCAGTGCCAAGCGCCGCATGCCCGACCGGCGCACCTACGTTCTCGACACCAGCGTCCTGCTGGCCGACCCCAACGCCGTGACCCGCTTCGACGAGCACGAAGTCGTGCTGCCGATCGTCGTGGTCACGGAGCTGGAGGCCAAACGGCACCACCCCGAGCTCGGCTACTTCGCCCGGCAGGCCCTGCGCCTGCTGGACGACTTCCGGG
The DNA here is from genome assembly GCF_000721935.1 of Streptomyces sp. NRRL WC-3549. GTDB lineage: Bacteria > Actinomycetota > Actinomycetes > Streptomycetales > Streptomycetaceae > Streptomyces. The sequence continues at coordinate 120,124 of NZ_KL585394.1, read as the reverse complement.
TCCGGTACGGCCGGCTGGACGCCCCGATCCCGCTCGGGGACCTGGGCGGTTCGCTCCGTGTCGAACTCAACCACTCCGATCCCGGCGTCCTGCCCGCCGGCTACCGGTTGGGGGACAACGACTCACGGATCCTCGCGGTCGCACGCAACCTCCAGGCCGAGGGGTACGACGTCACCGTCGTCTCCAAGGACCTCCCGCTCCGGATCAAGGCGTCCTCGGTCGGCCTCCTCGCCGAGGAGTACCGGGCGGAACTCGCCATCACGGACTCCGGCTGGACCGGCATGGCCGAACTGGCCCTGACCGCCGAGCAGGTGGACCTGCTGTTCACCGAGGAGACGCTGTACGTCCCCGAGGCGGCCGCGTACCCGGTGCACACCGGACTGGTCCTCCAGTCCGAGCGAGGCAAGGCCCTCGGCAGGGTCACCGCCGAAGGCAACGTACGTGTGGTGCGCGGCGACCGGGAGGCCTTCGGGATCCACGGGCGCAGCGCCGAGCAGCGCATCGCGCTCGACCTGCTCCTCGATCCGGACGTCGGCATCGTCTCGCTGGGCGGCCGGGCCGGCACCGGGAAGTCCGCGCTGGCCCTCTGCGCGGGCCTGGAGGCCGTCCTGGAGCGCAGGCAGCACCAGAAGGTGATGGTCTTCCGCCCCTTGTACGCCGTCGGCGGCCAGGAGCTCGGCTACCTCCCCGGCACCGAGGCCGAGAAGATGAGCCCGTGGGCGCAGGCCGTCTTCGACACCCTGTCGGCGGTCGCCGGGCGCGAGGTCATCGAAGAGGTGCTGGGGCGCGGGATGCTGGAGATCCTGCCGCTCACCCACATCCGGGGCCGCTCCCTGCACGACGCGTTCGTGATCGTGGACGAGGCGCAGTCGCTCGAACGGAACGTGCTGCTGACCGTCCTGTCCCGGATCGGGGCGAACTCGCGTGTCGTTCTCACCCACGACGTGGCCCAGCGGGACAACCTCCGGGTCGGGCGGTACGACGGAGTCGTCGCCGTGGTCGAGAAACTGAAGGGGCATCCGCTCTTCGCGCACGTCACGCTCACCCGTTCCGAGCGTTCACCGATCGCCGCGCTGGTGACCGAAATGCTGGAGGAAGGCCACATCTGATCCGGAACGTCCAGTCGATGCCGCCCGGCGAGCGAAGGAGCTTAGCCGGGCGGTGTCGTGTCGCGCCGTCATTTCCGAAAATCCCGTGCGCCAAACGGGGTGTGACCTTTCCCACGCGACACAGAATTGCAACAGCGCGTGTCTCTCCGGCAGAGTCTTGCTTCCGTCAGGCCCCGCATACGGCACTCGGGCACCTCCACAGGTGCCCCGCACCACACAACTCAACACACGTCGCCCGTATGCCGCCCGCGAGCACCACGCGGCGCTTCCGTGAGGAAGTCGCCCACCGGGCCCGTGCCTCCCGTGACCCAAGCAGTAGGGAGGCCAGTGCCAGGGGCACGATTGCGCCCGCGAGGTCACCTAAAGCGGGCGATGCTGGAAGGACACCGTGTGAGCCGGATCTCGGTCCGGGGGTTCGCCGTGGCATCCGCCACCGCGGTCACCACCGTAGGCGCCGTCGTAGGCGTTGCTTCGGGCAGCACTCCCGCTGTCGACGACAACAACTTCGAGGCGGCCGCAGCCGACACCACGCTGCTCGCAGACATCCCCGCGGGCCAGCAGGCCCAGGTCCAGACCGCCTCGCTGACCCAGCAGGCCGACGCGCAGGCCTCCGCGGCCGACGCCGCGGCCAAGAAGTCCGCCGAGGAGACGGCCCGCATCCAGGCCGCCAAGGACGCCAAGTCCAAGAAGCAGGCGGCCGAGGACAAGCTGGAGCAGGAGCGCAAGGAGAAGGAGCGCAAGAAGGCCGAGCAGGAGCGCGCCAGCCGCTCGTCGGTCCGCGACGCCTCCTCGTTCGCCGCGCAGGGCTCCTACAGCGTGGCCCAGGTCCAGGCGATGGCCCGTCAGATGATCCCGGCCGACCAGTTCCAGTGTTTCAGCAACATCGTGAACCACGAGTCGAGCTGGAACTACCGTGCGAGCAACCCCTCCTCGGGCGCCTACGGTCTCGTGCAGGCCCTCCCCGGCTCCAAGATGTCGTCCGCCGGCGCCGACTGGCAGACCAACCCGGCCACCCAGATCAAGTGGGGCCTCAGCTACATGGACGGCCGCTACGGCTCTCAACCTCCTGGAGCCCCGCACCGTCCTACGGTGCGGGGCTCCACGCGTGTACGGTTCGGTTCGAACGGCTCCGGGGGAGTGATGGGAGCAGGCGGGGGAAGGGGAAAGCTCATGTCCAGACTTCCGGGGTGGCTCGACCGGCTGGGCGCCGGACTCAGCGACGTCGGGGCGCGCCTGGAGGAACGCCGCGCCGAGGGCGCGCGCGAGGTGGACGAGGACGTGGCCGCCGCGAGCCCCGATCCCTCGGCGCAGGCCGCCGCCGCCGACCAGGTGCCCCGCCCTCCCGACTACGCGCCCTCCGTCGCCGCCCGGCCCGATCCGGTCGCTGCGATCCCCTGGGGGATGCGCGTCGCCGCCGAGGCGGGCTGGCGGCTGCTGGTCCTGGCCGGCACCCTCTGGGTGCTGATGCGGGTCATCAGCGCCGTCCAGCTGGTCGTCCTCGCCTTCGCCGCGGCGCTGCTCGTGACGGCGATGCTCCAGCCCACCGTCGTACGCCTCAAGCGCCTCGGGCTGCCCCGGGGGCTCGCCACCGCGGTCACCGCCGTGCTCGGCTTCGTCGTCATCGGGCTGGTCGGCTGGTTCGTGGTGTGGCAGGTGATGGACAACCTGGACACCCTCTCCGACCGGGTGCGCGACGGCATCGACGAGCTGAAGCGCTGGCTCCTGGACAGCCCGTTCCACGTCACCGAGCAGCAGATCAACGACGTCGCCAAGAACCTCAGCGACACCATCGGCACCAACACGGAGGAGATCACCTCCGCCGGCCTCCAGGGCGTCACCGTGATGGTCGAGTTCCTCACCGGGCTGCTGCTCGCGATGTTCTCGACGCTCTTCCTGCTCTACGACGGCAGGCGCATCTGGGAATGGGTCCTCAAGCTGGTCCCGGCACAGGCCCGCCCGGGCGTCGCCGGAGCCGGTCCGCGTGCCTGGCGGACGCTGACCGCCTACGTGCGGGGCACGGTGATCGTCGCCCTGATCGACGCCATCTTCATCGGGCTCGGGATCTACTTCCTCGACGTGCCGATGGCGGTGCCGCTGGCCGTCTTCATCTTCCTCTTCGCCTTTGTCCCGCTGGTCGGCGCCGTGGTCTCCGGAGCGCTCGCCGTGGTCGTCGCGCTCGTCACCCAGGGCGTGTTCACCGCGTTGATGGTGCTGATCGTGGTGCTGGCCGTGCAGCAGATCGAGGGCCACATCCTGCAGCCGTTCATCCTGGGCCGCGCGGTACGCGTCCATCCGCTGGCCGTCGTCCTGTCGGTCGCCGCGGGCGGCATGATCGCGGGCATCGGCGGCGCGGTGGTCGCCGTACCGCTGGTCGCCGTGACCAACACGGTGGTCGGCTATCTGCGGGCGTACGGGCGGGAGGCGGCCATGCGGAACACGCCCGGCCCGCACGGTGCCACCGCGATCGACCTCTCGCCGACCGAGGCCTCGGGCATCCGGCGCGAGGAGGGCCCCGGCCGCCCGGACCGCCCGGAGTCGGACGGCGCCCCGGGCGGTGGGCCGGAACAGCGCTGAGCACCCGTACGGCACGAGAGGGGCCCCGCGGACGGTCGGTCGTCCGCGGGGCCCCTCTCGCACAACGGTACTGCGTGCGTCACTTCTACTGCTCGGCGAGTACGCCCTCGGCTTCGAGGGTCACGCCGACCGCCTGGATCACCGAGGCGACCTTGACGGCCTCCTGGATGGTCTCGCGGTCCACGCCGGCCTGGCGGAGCACCTGCTCGTGGGAGTCCAGGCACTGGCCGCAGCCGTTGATCGCGGAGACGGCGAGCGACCACAGCTCGAAGTCGACCTTCTCCACGCCCGGCTTGCCGATGACGTTCATCCGCAGGCCCGCACGGAGGTTCCCGTACTCGGGGTCCGACAGCAGGTGCCGGGTGCGGTAGAAGACGTTGTTCATCGCCATGATGGCGGCGGCGGCCTTCGCCGCGGTGTAGGCCTCCTCGGAGAGGTTGGCCTTGGCCTCCGGCTCCAGTTCCAGGAGCACCTTCGGCGAGCGCGAGGCGATCGCGCAGGCCAGGACGGTGCCCCAGAGCTGCTGCTGGGGGAGCTCGCTGTTCCCGATGACCGAACCGAGGTTCAGCTTCAGGTCCTTGGCGAAGTCCGGTATGGCTGCCTTGAGTTCGTCGAGTGCCATGTCCGTATCAGCTCACTCGCCCGAGAGGAGCGCGACCGGGTCGAGGGTGTTCTCGCCCTTGGTCCAGTTGCACGGGCACAGCTCGTCGGTCTGCAGGGCGTCGAGGACCCGCAGGACCTCCTTGGGGTTACGGCCCACGGAACCGGCGGTCACCATCGTGAACTGGATCTCGTTGTTCTGGTCGACGATGAAGACGGCGCGCTGGGCGAAGCCGTCCTCGCCCTCGATGCCGAGGTCACGCATGAGCTCGTGCTTCGAGTCGGCCATCATCGGGAAGGGCAGGTCGGTCAGGTCCGGGTGGTCCTTGCGCCAGGCGTGGTGCACGAACTCGGAGTCGCCGGAGAAACCGAGGATCTGGGCGTCACGGTCGGCGAACTCGTCGTTCAGCTTGCCGAAGGCGGCGATCTCCGTGGGGCACACGAAGGTGAAGTCCTTCGGCCACGCGAAGACGATCTTCCACTTGCCCTCGTAGGTCTTGTGGTTGATCTGCTCGAACTCCTTGCCGCTCTCCAGCGACACACAAGCGGTCAGGTCGAACTCGGGGAACTTGTCACCGACAGTGAGCACGCGCACTCCTTGCTGGATAGGAAGGCCCTTTTTGGGGGCTTTCCTGGGGGTTGGACTGGCCCCACCATGGCACAGAGTGCATTGATCACGGAAATAGCTACACTTGCTCGCGGTGATCGGAGGTGCCTATCAGTGAGGTATGTAAATCAGGCCAACAGGGCCAAGCAGCCGAGCCTGTCCCAGCTGCGTGCCTTCGCGGCGGTGGCGGAGCATCTGCACTTCCGTGACGCGGCGGCATCCCTGGGGATGAGCCAGCCGGCACTCTCCGGAGCGGTGTCCGCGCTGGAGGTGGCACTGGGTGTCCAGCTCATCGAGCGTACGACGCGCAAGGTACTGCTGTCGCCCGCCGGGGAGCGGCTCGCGGCGCGGGCGGACGCCGTGCTGGAGACGGTGGCCGAGCTGATGGAGGAGGCCGAGGCGGTACGCGCGCCGTTCACCGGGACGCTCCGGCTCGGGGTGATCCCGACCGTCGCCCCCTATCTGCTGCCGACCGTGCTCAGGCTGGTCCACGAGCGTTACCCGGACCTCGACCTCCAGGTCCACGAGGAGCAGACGTCCTCGCTGCTGGACGGGCTGGCGGCCGGCCGGCTGGACCTGCTGCTGCTCGCCGTGCCGCTCGGAGTGCCCGGGGTCACCGAACTCCCCCTCTACGACGAGGACTTCGTGCTGGTGATGGAGCGGGGGCACCGGCTGGGCGGGCGCGACGACATCCCGCGCGAGGCGCTGCGGGACCTGCCGCTGCTGCTGCTCGACGAGGGGCACTGCCTGCGCGACCAGGCGCTGGACGTCTGCCGGGAGGCGGGGCGCACCCAGGGCGGCCCGGTGACGACGACCGCGGCCGGACTCTCCACCCTGGTGCAGCTGGTCGCGGGCGGGCTCGGGGTGACCCTGCTGCCGCGTACGGCGGTGACGGTCGAGACCGCCCGCAACGAGGCGCTGTCCACCGGTTACTTCACCGAACCGGCACCCTCCCGGCGTGTGGCGCTCGCGGTGCGGACGGGCACCGCGCGGCACGCGGAGTTCGAGGAGTTCGCGGCGGCCCTGCGCGGGGCGATGGAGGCGCTGCCGGTGCGGACGCGGGACGGCGGGGCCTGAGAGGGGCGCGCGACCGGCCGCAGCCGGCCGCGCGCCCCCGTGGCCGGGAGTGTCACTCCGTCCGGAGGCCGTCCGGGCGCATCAGCCGCCACAGCGCGGGCAGCGAGAGCAGGGTCACGGCCACGACGCTGTCTCTTATACACA
>NZ_KL585394.1:112211-113741 GCF_000721935.1 Streptomyces sp. NRRL WC-3549 | reverse complement strand
CCCAGCCCGGTCCCGCCCGCGACGGCGACCAGCAGGCCGGCGGCCACCGGTAGGGCGGTCTGCCACAGTACGGACCAGGCCAGGGTGGAGCGCCTGGTGCCGAAGGCGACCAGCACCGACAGCAGCCGCTTGCGCTCACGCAGTTGCTCCAGCTGGGAGACGAGCATCGACAGGGCGATCAGCACGAGCGTCGCCGTGGCGCCGAGCAGCAGACCCGTCTGCACGCTCTCGTACTGCCGGTCGCGCGTCACCGAGGTCAGGGTGGCGACCCGCATCCCCGGGTCGATCCTGGCCGCCGTGTTCCGTACGTGTTCGGCGGCGTCCGGGACGCTCTCGTCGATCCGGATCTGCGCGACGGTCTGGGCCCGGGGGAGGATCCGGGGGTCGAGGGCCCCGGTCGTGGCCAGGATGCCCCAGTGCTCGGCGCCCAGTGGATCGCGGTCGGCCCGCACCGTGCGGGCGTCGGCGGGCAGGGTCCAGAGCCGGGACTTCTCGCCCGGTACGTCGATGTACGAGCCGTTGAGTTCGATCTTCTCGCCCTTGCGGGCCGTCTCGTCGATCCAGTCGGCCTGCTCCTTGTCGTCCTTGGGGTGGGCGACGAAGACGTCCCCCTCCCGGCAGGAGCCGATGTCGGCCAGTTCCTTGAGGGTGGCGCAGTCACCGAGGGCCAGGGAGGTGATGGGCTGCATGCCGTCGGGGTCCTTCGGCCTGCCCGGTTTCGCCACGTACGCCTCGACCGTCCCGATGACCTTCTCCACCCCCTTCGTCGCCCGGAAGCTCTGGATGGTCCGGGTGGCGGCGTCGCCGGTGACCTGATCGGAGAAGACGTGGAACTGGGCCCGCGAGGGGTCCTGACCCGTGACCTCGTCGAACTGGTCGCCGACGGCGGCGAACATCATCTGCAGGGCCACCGCACCCGCCACCGCGACGGTGATCCCGCTGACCGCGCGGGAGGCCGCACCGCTGGTCAGCTGGAGCCGGCGCACGGCGAGCTGCCAGGGCACCGGGCCGCCGCGGAGCCGCTTCACGGCCGCGTCGACCAGCCAGGGCAGCAGCAACGCGAGCCCGAGCAGGACCAGTACGGCGCCGGCGGCGATCGGGTAGGGGTTGACGGGGTCGAACTCCCCGACCCGGCCCGTCGAAACCAGCACCGCGAGCCCGGCGACCGGCATCAGCAGCCGCCACCACAACCGCCCCCCGCCGCCGCCCGCGGCTGCCCGAGTGGCGCACGACGCCGAGCGGCTCGACGACCACCGAGCGCATCGCGACCAGCGTGACGCCCACCGCGGAGAGGGGCACCGCAACGAAGACCAGCACGGCCAGCCAGGTGGCCGGCGTCAGGTCGGACGGGAAGGCGCTGTGGTTCCACAGCTCGACGGCCCCGGAGAACCTGCGGCCCGCCAGGAAGAACGCCCCGCCGGCCAGCAGCCCGAGCACCGAACCGAACAGGGCCTCGCCCGCCGCGATCCGGCGGGTCTGCCGGATGTCGGTACCGACCAGGCGCAGCGCGGCCAGCCGGCGGTCCCGGCG
>NZ_KL585394.1:109791-112023 GCF_000721935.1 Streptomyces sp. NRRL WC-3549 | reverse complement strand
CCCGCCGAACCGTACGGCGGTGGCGATGAAGATGGCCACCGGTACCAGCAGCACCACGCAGATGATGATGACCAGTACGACGAGGACGGGTGAGAGCGGTTCGTCGGGGGAGCCGTACCCGTACCCGGTCACCCGGTGGGCGCCGGCGGCCTGGGTGAGGGTGTCGCTGCCGGCGTAGAAGTACAGCTCGTTGGGCGAGAGCAGACCCGCGTCGCCGATCGTCCCGGTGATCCGGTAGGGCAGGCGCTCCTTGAGGAGTTCGCCCTCGGGGGAGGCCAGCAGCTCCTTCAGGGCGGGGGAGGCCACCATCTCTCCCGGGCCGGGGAAGGCGGTGACGCCGATCGGCGTGAGCGGACGCGCACCCTCCGCGCGCATCAGGAACCCGCCGACGGTGCGTCCCCGGTACTCGGTCTCCGTGTCGATCCGCAGGACGGTGGTGTCCGACTTCTCGGCGTTCTCGGCGTCCCTGGAGGACCGGGACTCCGCGCGGGCGTCACCCCGCGCGGACCGCGAGTCCAGCAGGTGGGGCACCGACGAGGCGACCAGCAGCAGTGCCACGCCCAGCCCGACGCCGACGGCGGTGAGCGCGGTCCGCGCCCAGCCCTCGCGGCCGCCCGCGGCGGCGAACCGTACGCCGAGGCCGAGATCGCGCAGCCAGGTCATACGACGTACTCCAGATCCCGGGCGCGGCCGTCGCGTACGACGACGTCGCGGTCGGAGTAGGCGGCGACGCGGGCCTCGTGGGTCACGAGGACGACGGCGGTGTTCGCGGACCGGGCGGACTCGGTGAGCAGCTCCATGACCCGCTCGCCGTTGAGGGAGTCCAGTGCCCCGGTCGGCTCGTCTGCGAAGATCACCTTCGGCGAGCCCGCCAGGGCACGGGCCACGGCGACGCGCTGACCCTGGCCGCCGGAGACCTCGCCGGGCCGCCGGCCGGCGATGCCGTCGACCTCCAGGCGCTCCAGCCCCTGCCGGGCGGTGTGCTCGGCGGCCTTGCGCCGGGTGCCGTTCAGACGCAGCGGCAGGGCCACGTTCTCCAGGCAGGTCAGTTCGGGGACGAGCTGGCCGAACTGGAACACGAAGCCGAAGTCGCCGCGGCGCAGGGCGCTCCGCTCGGCGTCGGACATCGAGGAGATCTCACGGCCGGCGTAGCTGATGGTGCCCTTGTCGGGGGTGACGATCCCGGCGAGGCAGTGCAGCAGGGTGGACTTGCCGGAGCCGGAGGGCCCCATGACGGCGACGACCTCGCCGGGGTGCACGGAGAACGAGGCGCCGTCGAGCGCGGGCGTCGAGCCGTAGGCCTTGTGGAGGTCCTGGGCGACGAGCAGGGAGCCGGCGGGGGTCACGGGGCGACCACCTCGGCGAGCTGGCCGAGGCGCGCGGCGGTCAGTTCCAGCCAGCGCAGGTCCGCTTCGAGGTGGAAGAGGGCGTGGTCGCAGATCAGCTGGTCGGCGAGGTCGCCCTTGCGCTTGCGGTCGGTGAGCGCGCGCATGAGGCGCAGGTGCTCGGAACGCTGGTTGTCCAGGAGGTCGGCGGCGCTGCGTCCGGTGAGCAGGGCCAGGACGACCTTGGTGTACAGGGTCGACTGGAGGTACGGCTCGGGCTTCTCGGGCTGCGCCAGCCAGGCCGCGACGTCCGTGATCCCCGCGTCGGTGATGGCGTAGCGCTTGCGCTCGGGGCCGCCGTCGCTCTCGACGCCGTCGACCTCGACCAGGCCGTTCTTGAGCAGGCGCGACATGGTCGCGTAGACCTGCCCGTAGTGCAGGGGGCGATCGTGGCCGAACTTCTCGTCGAAGGCGCGCTTGAGGTCGTAGCCGTGGCGCGGGCCGGACTCCAGGAGTCCGAGCAGGGTGTGACCGATTGACATGCGGAGCACTGTACACGGTGTGTATACGCCGCATGTATACCGCCCAGGACGGGTGCGGTCGGGGCTTCTCGGTGTGCGGTCGCGGAAAGGGGTGATGCCGGGGGCGGGCCCCGGCATCACCCCTCCTCGCTGCCCCCGTCCTTCGGCGGCCGCCCCCGGCGGGGGATCGGTGCCGCACCGCGCGGCAGGCGCCCCGCCTCCGCCAGCGCCCGGCGCAGCAGGAACTCGATCTGCGCGTTCGCGCTGCGGAGTTCGTCCGAGGCCCACCGGGCGAGCGCGTCGTGCACCGCGGGGTCGAGCCGCAGCAGCGTCTGCTTCCGCTGCCGCCGGGCGGCGCCGGCGGGCCGGGGGGTCCCGGCGGAGCC
>NZ_KL585394.1:105228-109597 GCF_000721935.1 Streptomyces sp. NRRL WC-3549 | reverse complement strand
CGGCGCCGGCGGGCCGGGGGGTCCCGGCGGAGCCCCCCTCCGATCCGGCGGCACCCGGCGCCGGCGTGCCCTGGCCGGTCACTGGTAGAGCGAGCCCGTGTTCAGGACCGGCTGCGCTGCGCGGTCACCGCACAGCACCACCATCAGATTGCTGACCATGGCCGCCTTGCGCTCGGAGTCCAGCTCCACGATGTCCTGCTCCGCGATCCTGCTCAGTGCCATCTCGACCATGCCCACCGCGCCCTCGACGATCTGCTGGCGGGGCGCCATGCCCGCTCCCGCCTGCTGCCGCTGGAGCATCGCCGAGGCGATCTCGGGGGCGTACGCGAGGTGGCTGAAACGCGACTCGATGATCGAGACGCCCGCCGCCTGCACCCGCGCCGTGAGCTCGACCGCCAGCTTCTCGGTGATCTCCTCCGCGTTGCCGCGCAGCGAGAGGCCGCCCTCGTCATGGGCGTCGTACGGGTACTCGAGCGCGATGTGCCGGACGGCCGACTCGGTCTGCGTGGCGACGAACTCCAGGAAGTCGTCGACCTCGAAGAGCGCCTGCGCGGTGTCCTCCACCTTCCAGACGACGATCGCGGCCAGCTCGATGGGGTTGCCGTAGGCGTCGTTGACCTTCAGCACCGCCGTCTCGTGGTTGCGGACGCGGGTGGAGATCTTGCGGCTGGAGGTCAGCGGGTTGACCCAGCGCAGGCCGTCCGCACGGATCGTGCCGACGTACCGGCCGAAGAGCTGGATGACCCGGGCCTCGCCCGGAGCGACCATTTTCACACCGGACATGCAGAAGAACGAGCCGATGGTGAGCAGCACCCCGAGGATGCAGACCGGGATGCCGACGGCGTTGTTCCCGTTCGACCCGACGACGCCGCCGACGATGGCCAGGCCCACGCCGAGGACCACCCCCAGGACGGTCAGCAGCAGCCCGAGCCCCCCGGGGATGGAGTGCGCCGCCGTCTCCCTGACCTGCGGGGCCGGCATCTCGGGCGTGTCCGGTGCGAGGCCTGGGCCGGCGCCGGTGGTGTCGGGTCGCTCCTGCGGTACGGACATGGGTCCCCCGTTCCCGCGGCCTGTCGCCGCGCTAGCAATGTGATTACACATTACCTGTCTTTCACAACCATGCGCACCCCTGGAGCGTCGGTTCCTCAGGGGGTGGGTGCTGATTCTCACGTCCGGAAAAGACCGGATCGCTTGTCTTTTGTCCAGGCTTTCGGTGTTAGCTGGCAGGTCTGAGTGAGTCGGCGGATCTGGCCGGAGCGGGTTCGAGCAGAGGAACAGGAGCACCACAGCGATGGGTCGAGCGGATGCGCGTCGGGCTGCCAGGAGCGGCGGCATACGCGCGCTCTTCACCTGGCGGAAGATGCTGGGCACGTTCTTCGGGCTCTGCCTGCTGGTGATGGGCGCCTTCGTGGCGCTCTACGTCTACGTGGACGTGCCCGCGGCCAACGCCCAGGCGGAGAAGCAGAGCAACGTCTACAAGTACAGCGACGGCAGTCTCCTGGCCCGCACCGGCTCCGGGGTCAACCGCGAGATCGTCGACCTCGCCGTCGTACCCGAGAAGGTCCAGCACGCCTTCGTCGCGGCCGAGAACAAGTCCTTCTACCGGGACAAGGGCGTCGACCTCAAGGGCACCACCCGCGGCCTGGTCAACACCCTGTCCGGCAAGGGCAAGCAGGGCGGCTCCACGATCACCCAGCAGTACGTCAAGAACTACTACCTGACGCAGGACCAGACGGTCAGCCGCAAGCTCAAGGAGCTGGTGATCTCCCTCAAGGTCGACCAGCGGATGAAGAAGGAGGACATCCTCGCCGGGTACCTCAACACCGTCTACTACGGGCGCGGCGCGAGCGGCGTCCAGGCGGCGGCACAGGCCTACTACGGGGTGGACGCCAAGGACCTCGACGTCGCCCAGGGCGCCTACCTCGCGGCCCTGCTCCAGGCCCCCAGCCAGTACGACTGGGCGGTCGCCTCCCCGACCGGCAAGAAGCTCGTCAAGGAGCGCTGGGCGTACACGCTCGACAACATGGTCGACGAGGGATGGCTCGACAGGACCGAGCGCGGCAAGCTGACCTTCCCCGTCCCGCAGTCACCCAAGGCGGCCCCCGGCCTGGAGGGCCAGACCGGCTACCTCGTCGAGGCGGCCAACCAGGAGATGGCCCGGCAGGGCGTCACCGGCGAGATGCTCGACGCCGGCGGCTGGACCATCACCCTCAACATCGACAAGAAGAAGCAGAAGCAGCTGGAGAAGTCGGTCGACCGGCAGCTGGAGAGCCAGCTCGACCGGAAGAACAACAAGACCGACGCGACCGTCCAGGCGGGCGCCACCTCGGTGGACCCGAAGACCGGCAAGGTCGTCGCGCTGTACGGCGGTGTCGGCGCCACCGAGCACTGGATATCCAACGCCACCCGCCAGGACTACCAGCCCGCCTCCACCTTCAAGCCGCTGGTGCTCGCCTCCGCGCTGGAGAACGGGTCGAAGACCCAGGACGGCAACCTGATCGGCCTCGACACCGTCTACGACGGCACCAGCCGACGCCCCGTGGTCGGCAGCGACACCCCGTTCGCCCCGCAGAACGAGGACGACATCAGCTACGACCACCCCACCGTCCGGACGGCGATGGACAAGTCCATCAACTCCGTCTTCGCGCAGATGGTCGTGGACGTCACCCCGAAGGCCGTGAAGAAGACGGCGCTCGAACTCGGCGTACCGGACAAGAACTTCCCCGAGCGCCCCGCGATCACCCTCGGCACCATGAACGCCTCCACCTGGGACATGGCCGGCGTGTACGCCACCCTCGACAACCACGGCAAGAAGGTCACCCCGACCATCGTCAAGTCCGCCGAGCACCGCGACCGCACCATGGAACCGGTCGACGGCACCGGCGGCCAGGTGATCAGCCGGACGTCGGCCGACACCGTGACGAAGGCGCTGACCGAGGTCGTCGACCTCGGCTCCGGCCACGAGGCGGACACCTCCGCGTACGACGCCGCGGGCAAGACCGGCACCTCGGAGAACAACAAGTCCGCCTGGTTCGCCGCCTACACGCCCGAACTCACCACCGTGGTCGCCCTGTACGGCGAGTCCACCGACGAGGGCGGCGGGCAGGTCACGCTGACCGGCACGGCCAACTCCGGCCGGGCCAACGGCGGCGGGTTCCCCGCCCGGATCTGGGCCGACTACACCCTGGGCGCGCTCGGCGGCGGCTCCGACGCCACCTTCGACCTGGAGGGCGTCGAACACGGCGAGGCACCGCCGGTGACGCGGAGCCCCTCCGCCACGCCGTCGGAGAGCGAGTCCCCCTCCGAGACCCCGTCCGAGACGCCCTCGACGCCCTCCGAGAGCCCCAGCGCGACCCCGGGCGAGGGGGAGTCGTCCCCCGCCGAGACGCCCGGCGAGACGCCCTCCTGGACGCCCAGCGGATCCCCCAGCGCCCCCGAGTGGCCCGGCGGTGACGACCGGCCGCCGGGCGAGCGGCCGGAGAACGGCCTGCTCGGGCAGTGACCCGGTCCGGGTGACCACGCAGGGAGGGGCGGTGCCGGCACGGCACCGCCCCTCCCTGCGCGCGCCTGTCAGGCGGGCATGGCCATCTCGAACCAGACCACCTTGCCGGTGGAGAGCCGGGTCGCCCCCCACCGCCTGGCCATCCGGTTGACCAGGAACAGCCCACGGCCGCCCTCGTCCGTCTCACGGGCCCGGCGCTGCCTCGGCAGCTGCGGCGCGTCGTCGCCCACCTCGCACCGCAGGATGTCCGTACGCAGCAGCCGCAGCGTCACCGGACGCTCCGCGTACCGCACGGCGTTGGTGACCACCTCGCTGACCAGCAGCTCCACCTCGTCCGCGAGGGCGTCCAGCCCCCACCGGCCGAGCGCCCTGCGGGCCAGCCGGCGGGCCCGGCCCGGCGCCGCGTCCTCCGGGTCCAGGAACCAGTACGCGACGTCGCTCGGCGCGATCCCGTCGAAACGCGCGGCCAGCAGCGCGATGTCGTCGTCCCGGTCCCCGGGCCCCAGCATGTCCAGCACGTCGTCGCAGAGCGCCTCCAGCGGCGGCGAGTGGTCCGGCCCGGTCAGCCGGGCGGTCGCCGCCAGCCGCTCCCTCAGCAGCTCGATCCCCGTCCACACGTCCCGCAGCCGCGACTCCACCAGGCCGTCGGTGTACAGCAGCAGCGTGGCGCCCGCCGGAGCATCCAGCTCGACCGCCTCGAAGTCGACCCCGCCCACACCGATCGGCGCGCCCGGGGGCACCTTCAGCACCTCCGCACGGCCGCCCAGATGCAGCAGGACGGGCGGCGGGTGGCCGGCGTTGGCGACGGTGATCCGGTGCGCGACCGGGTCGTACACGGCGTACAGGCAGGTCGCCATCCGGTCGCTG
>NZ_KL585394.1:101490-104992 GCF_000721935.1 Streptomyces sp. NRRL WC-3549 | reverse complement strand
CTGCGGAGCCGCTGCGCCTGCTCGTCCAGGTGGTGCAGGACCTCCTGCGGCGGCAGGTCGAGGCCGGCCAGGGTCTGCGCGGTGGTCCGCAGCTGGCCCATGATCGCCGCGGAGGTCATCGAGTGGCCCATGACGTCGCCGACGACCAGCGCGACCCGGCTGCCGGGCAGCGGGATCGCGTCGTACCAGTCGCCGCCGACCCGGGCCGTCTCCGCCGCGGGGAGGTACCGCGAGGCCAGGCGTACGCCGGTGGGCTGCGGCAGCGAGTCGGGCAGCATCGTGCGCTGGAGCTCGTCGGCGATGTACGCCTCACGCCCGTACAGCACGGCCTTGTCGATGCCGAGCGCGGTGTGCGTGGCCAGCTGGGCCGCGACCAGCAGGTCGCCCGCCTCGAAGGGCGGGCGCTCGGGGCCGCGCAGGAACACGGCGGCACCGATCACCCGGCGCCGGCCGCGCAGCGGCGCGAGGATCGCCCGGTGCCCGGTGGGCACGGTCCGGCCCGCCCCCAGCAGCTCGGGCACGGCGACCCGGGCCGCCGCCGAGTCCCCGAAGACGGGGCGCACCCCGCGCAGCACCTCGGCGAGCGCGCCGCCCGCCCGGACCTCGCACAGGTCGGCCGCGGGCAGCAGCCCGGCCTGCGGGTCGGTGAAGGGAATCCGCAGCCGCTCGCCCTCCCCCGCACGAACGGGCTGACCGGCCGCTCGTCGCCCACGGGGAGCGGGTCGCGCAGATAGACGAGTATGGCGTCGGAGAAGGTCGGCACGGAGGCCCGGCAGAGTCCCAGCACGATCTCGTCCAGGTCTATGCCCCGGGCGATCCGGCGGGTCGCCGCGCCGACGAAACGCAGCCGGTCCCCCTCGCGGCGGATGGCCGCCGCATGGCCGTCGGCCTGCTCCGCACCGCCCGGTCCCGCGCCGGGCGCGGCGGCGGGGCCAGGGATCGCCGCGGTGGCCGTCGAGCCGGGCACGGCCTCCTGCTGCCGGGGCCGGGCGCGTTCCTGCGGCCGGGCAGCGAGGGGCTGCCGGCCTTCGTGGGAGGTGGGATGCTCCGTCACGCGTGGGGTTCCGTCCGTCCGGGCCGGTTGTATGAGGCAATCACCTCGTGGGGCGCCACTGTGCCCCGGCGAGTGCGGTGAGAACAACGGCTGTCACCGGATGCCCCGGCGAACGGGGCCGAAACCGTCCGGCCGCGCACCGGTCCGGGGCAGCCCGGTCCGGTGGCCGGGCAGCGGACAGCGAGCACGTCTCCACCCCCTCGTAGTGGTTCGTGCGACCGCGCCGTGCGTCCGGCTCCGTGGACCGGGCGCATGGCGCGCATCGTGCGGTGACTTGTGGTCAGCCCCCGCGCTCCCACGAACCGATGGTGAGTGCCGGCGCGGTGGAGCGGTGCATGGAGGGTGATCCTACGGCCGCCCCCCTGGGGTGCGACAAGGGTCTCACGACGGGGTACGGGCAGGGGTGCGGTCCCAGTCATCCGGGAGCGCGGGGGCCGACCACCGCGGATCGGGCCGCCAGTGCTCCCACCCGTCCCGGAACGGCGAGGCCCAGGCGAGGATCGTCTCGACCGCCGCCAGACCGGCCTCGCGCACCCGCCGGGCGGTGGCCGCGTCCATCAGCCCGACGTGCTGGGCCTGGGCGAACTCGTCCTCGTCGAGCCACTCCCAGCTGTGATCGGGATGTACCGAGATGTCCAGGAAGTGGTCCTGGGAATCCACTCCACCGGACCAGCGTGTGCGGGGTTCCTCCAGGTTGACGTACCAGTTGCGGAAGACCCAGCCGCGGTCCCAGAACAGCCACACCGACCACGGGTCGCCCGGCCGGGCGAGCTTGAGCACGCCCGAGCCGAACCACCGCGAACGCACCGTGGTGCGCGGCCGGGTGTAGCGGGTGGCGAGCGGTTCGGCGTGCACCTGCGTCCCGTCGGCGAGCACGGGTCTGACGCATTCGGTACCGGACGCCATCCACACCGCGAGCAGCTCGGCGGTGTCCTGTACGACGGTCACCGGGCGGCAGATGTGCACCCGGTCCCCGTCCGCGTTGCCCCGGTAGCGCCAGAGGATGTGGTCTCCCGGCGCCCACCGCGCGCCGTCTCCCGCATCCGCCCCGGCGCCCGCTCCCGTACCCGCTTCCGTGGCTGTCATGAAAAGATCTTAGGTACGCGGACGCCCGGTTGGTACGGGAAAGTTCACGGCCGGGTCATACGCAACACGTCCAGGGCCTCGTCGAGCTGTTCCAGGGTCAGATCCCCGCGCTCGACGTATCCTTCGGCCAGCACCGTCTCCCGGATCGTGGCGCCCTCGGCCAGGGACTTCTTGGCGACCTTGGCCGCCGCCTCGTAGCCGATGTACCTGTTCAGCGGCGTCACGACCGACGGCGAGGACTCCGCGTACCGCCGGGCCCGTTCGGCGTTGGCCGTGATCCCGTCGACCGTCCGGTCGGCGAGCAGCCGGGAGGCGTTGGCGAGCAGCCGCACCGACTCCAGCAGGTTCTTCCCCATCACCGGGAGCATCACGTTGAGCTCGAAGTTGCCGGCCGCCCCGGCGGCGGCGACCGTCGCGTCGTTGCCCGTGACCTGGGCGGCGACCATCAGCACCGCCTCCGGGATCACCGGGTTGACCTTGCCCGGCATGATCGACGAACCGGGCTGCAGGTCGGGCAGGTTGATCTCCGCCAGCCCGGTGCGCGGACCCGACGCCATCCACCGCAGGTCGTTGGAGATCTTGGTGAGGGAGACGGCCACGGTGCGCAGCTGGCCGGACGCCTCGACGAGCCCGTCCCGGGCGCCCTGCGCCTCGAAGTGGTCGCGGGCCTCGGTGAACGGCAGCCCGGTGGCACGGGCGACCTCGGCGATGACGGCGGCGGAGAACCCGGGAGGGGTGTTGATGCCGGTGCCCACCGCCGTACCCCCCAGGGGGAGTTCGGCGAGCCGGGGCAGCGAGGCGGTGAGCCGCTCGACACCGTGCCGGATCTGCGCCGCGTAACCGCCGAACTCCTGCCCGAGGGTGACGGGGGTGGCGTCCATCAGATGTGTGCGCCCGGACTTCACGACGTCCGCGAATTCGGCTGATTTCCGCTCCAGGGCGGACGCCAGGTGCTCCAGCGCCGGGATCAGGTCCGCGGAGACGGCGGCGGTGGCGGCGATGTGGATCGACGAGGGGAAGACGTCGTTGGACGACTGCGACGCGTTGACGTGGTCGTTGGGGTGGACCTCACGCCCCAGCCGCTCGGTGGCCAGGGTGGCGATCACCTCGTTGGCGTTCATGTTGGACGAGGTGCCCGAACCCGTCTGGAACACGTCGACCGGGAAGTGCTCGTCCCAGCGTCCCGCGACCACCTCGGCGGCGGCCTCCCGTACCGCGTCCGCGATATCCGGATCCAGCACCTCCAGCTCGGCGTTCACCTTGGCGGCGGCCGCCTTGACGCGCCCCAGCGCCTCGATGTGGGCCCGCTCCAGGCGCTGGCCCGAGATGGGGAAGTTCTCCACGGCGCGCTGCGTCTGGGCC
>NZ_KL585394.1:96666-101272 GCF_000721935.1 Streptomyces sp. NRRL WC-3549 | reverse complement strand
GGGCCCGCCACTTGGCGTGCGCGGGCACCTTCACCTCACCCATCGAGTCGTGCTCGACGCGGTACTCCGTGTCCTCGGCCGGTCCGGTCATGTGTATCAGCCCTCCTACTGGAGATGAGCGTGCGGCGTCCACCGCGTATTCCCCGGTGTCCCAGCAGTACATACCGGTGAGGGGACGCCTCGCCGTCGGCGACACCGTGAGCCGGGGCCCGGAATCGCCGCGGGGGTGTCCCGGCCGCGGCCGGGACACCCCCGTGTTCGGTGCGGCCCCGGCACGCGGGGCCGGCGGGTCAGCCCAGACCCGGGCCGCGCACCGGGATGCTGGTGAAGGTCGGGGCGGGCGCGGGCTCGGTGAAGAAGTCGTTGCCCTTGTCGTCGACGACGACGAACGCGGGGAAGTCCTCGACCTCGATGCGCCAGACCGCCTCCATGCCGAGCTCCTCGTACTCGACGACCTCGACCTTCTTGATGCAGTCCTGCGCCAGCCGGGCCGCCGGGCCGCCGATCGAACCGAGGTAGAAGCCGCCGTGCGTCCCGCAGGCGTCCGTGACCTGCTTGGACCGGTTGCCCTTGGCGAGCATCACCTTGGAGCCGCCCGCCGCCTGGAACTGGGCGACGTAACTGTCCATGCGGCCGGCCGTCGTCGGGCCGAAGGAACCGGACGCGTAGCCCTCGGGGGTCTTCGCGGGGCCCGCGTAGTACACCGGGTGGTCCTTCAGGTACTGCGGCATCTCCTCGCCCGCGTCCAGCCGCTCCTTGATCTTGGCGTGCGCGATGTCGCGGGCCACGACCAGCGGGCCGGTCAGCGAGAGCCGGGTCTTGACCGGGTACTTGGTGAGCTCGGCGAGGATCTCGTCCATCGGCCGGTTCAGGTCGATGCGCACGACGTCCCCGTCGCTGTCGAGCTGCTCGTCGGTGGTGTCCGGAAGGAAGCGCGCCGGGTCCTTCTCCAGCTGCTCCAGGAAGACGCCCTCGGCGGTGATCTTCGCGGTGGCCTGGCGGTCGGCCGAGCAGGAGACGGCGATGGCGACGGGCAGGGACGCCCCGTGCCGGGGGAGGCGGACCACGCGCACGTCGTGGCAGAAGTACTTGCCGCCGAACTGCGCGCCGATCCCGATCCGCTGCGTCAGCTCGAAGACCTTCTGCTCCAGCTCCTTGTCGCGGAAGCCGTGACCGGTGGGGGAGCCCTCGGCCGGCAGCTCGTCCAGGTAGTGCGCGGAGGCGTACTTGGCGGTCTTCAGCGCGAACTCGGCGGACGTGCCGCCGACGACGATCGCGAGGTGGTACGGCGGGCAGGCCGCCGTCCCCAGCGAGCGGATCTTCTCCTCCAGGAACGTCATCATGGAGGCCTCGTTGAGGACCGCCTTCGTCTCCTGGTAGAGGAAGGACTTGTTGGCCGAGCCGCCGCCCTTGGCCATGAAGAGGAACTTGTACGCGCCGCCGTCGGTGGCGTACAGCTCGATCTGCGCGGGCAGGTTCGACCCGGTGTTCTTCTCGTCCCACATGGTCAGCGGGGCCATCTGCGAGTAGCGCAGGTTGAGCTCGGTGTACGCGTCGAAGATGCCCCGGGACAGGGCCTCCTCGTCACCGCCCTCGGTGAGCACGTTCTGCCCGCGCTTGCCCATGACGATCGCCGTACCGGTGTCCTGGCACATGGGCAGCACGCCCGCCGCGGCGATGTTCGCGTTCTTCAGGAGGTCGAGCGCCACGAACTTGTCGTTGGAGGAGGCCTCCGGGTCGTCCACGATGCGCCGCAACTGCGCCAGGTGGGCCGGGCGCAGGTAGTGCGAGATGTCGTGCATGGCCTCGGCGGCGAGCGTGCGCAGGGCTTCCGGGGCCACCTTGAGGAACGTACGGCCGTCGGCCTCGAAGGTCGAGACGCCCTCGGAGGTCACCAGCCGGTACGGAGTGGTGTCCTCGCCCAGGGGCAGCAGATCGGAGTACGCAAACTCTGGCATTACGGGCCATTCCTCACTCGGTGACGGGGCTGACCTCCCTCGGGCAGCGCACCCACCAGGGTAGGACCCCGCGGCCCGGCCGGGCTTGTGAGGTAGGGCTCACCGGGACCGGCCCCGAACACCGCACCGGGGCCCGGGTGATGGCCGGCCGGGGACCGGACGGTGACCGGGCGCGGCGGGACGGCCGGAGGGCGGCCGAATTCCGAGCCACGGGGGTTCGGGTACTGGTCGCGATCTATCGCGTCTGGGTAGGCTGGTGCGGTGGACCTCGAAAAGCAGCCCCAGCAGCCCGTCGCTCCGGCCGGTCCCGCGCCCGCCGGGCCCGCCCCCGTGGGCATCCGTGCCTCCGACGCGGACCGCGACCGGATCGCGGACATCCTGCGGGAGGCCATGGCCGAAGGCCGGCTGACCGCCGAGGAGCACGCCGAGCGGGTCGACCTGGTCTACCGGGCGAAGACCGTGGGTGAACTGGAGCCGCTGGTGCGGGACCTGCCCGCGGGCGGCGCGACCTGTGTATAAGAGACAGGTTCAGCAGCTCGACCCGCAGGGGCCGTTGGCGGGTGGGCGGCCGTACGAACGCGTTCGCGCTCTTCGGCAGCGTCGAGATCGACCTGACCGAGGCCCTGTTCGGCCAGCGTCTGACCGTCATCAACGCGACCTCCGTCTTCGGCAGCGTCGAGATCAAGGTGCCGGAGAACATCTCGCTGCGCGGAAGCGGTACGGGCATTCTCGGCAATTTCGAGGTCGACACACTGGAATCGGCCGACCCGGAAGCCCCGGTGGTCCTGGTGAACGGCTATTCCGTCTTGGGGAACGTCGAGGCGAAACCCAAGCGTGGCAAGCTGATTGCCAATCTCCACAAGCAGTTGCGCAAGCATCTCGGCAGCTGAGCCGGTCCGGCTGATTCCGATCGCATTCCGGCCGGAACGCGATCGGAGAACGGTGCGGTGACCGGAGCCGGTGCCACTCAGTGCATAGGCGCGCGTACAGCGGGTAGGGACTGCTGCATCGTCTTTCGCTCGCGAAGCCGTCGTCAGGAGTGGACCGTGCTGCAACCGCCGCATCAGCCCCTGCAGGTCGCCGCTGTGCCGTCCCAGCGCATTCCCGCGCGGGAGGACCAGGCGGGCCCCTGGCACTCGGAGGCGGTGTGCCGCCGGGACGAAGCCGGGCTGTTCTTCGCCCCGTCGAAGGAGCCGACCGCCGCCCGGCTGTCCCGCGAGGAGGCCGCGAAGCAGGTCTGCGCCCGCTGCCCGGTGATGGTGGAGTGCCGGGAGCACGCGCTCATACAGCCCGAGCCGTACGGCGTGTGGGGCGGCCTCACCGCCGCCGAGCGCCGCGTCGTGCTCGCCCGGCGGCGCAGGCGCGACATCGAGCTCACGGCGGCGTCCGCGACGGAACGCGTCGCCGCGGCGGGCTGACGCCGCGCCGTCCCGCGCCGTACGGGCCGTGTCCGCCCGGGCCGCCGCCCGCCCGCACCGCGGGGGGCGACCCGGGCGGTATCCCGGGGCTACCGGGTTCCGCCGCTACTTCGCCCGGTCGAAGTCGATCGCGCTGTAGGCGCGCAGCTTCGAAAGCCGGTGGGTGGAGTCGATCCTGCGGATCGTGCCCGACTTGGACCGCATCACCAGGGACTCCGTGGCCGCGGTCTCCCCGCGGTACCGCACGCCGCGCAGCAGTTCACCGTCGGTGATGCCGGTGGCCACGAAGAAGACGTTGTCCCCGCTGACCAGGTCGTCCGTCGAGAGCACCCGGTCCAGGTCGTGCCCGGCGTCCAGTGCCTTGCGGCGTTCGGCCTCGTCCTTCGGCCAGAGCTTGCCCTGGATGACGCCGCCGAGGCACTTTATGGCGCACGCCGAGATGATCCCCTCGGGTGTGCCCCCGATCCCCATGAGCAGGTCGACGCCGGTCCCCTCGCGGGCCGCCATGATCGAGCCGGCGACGTCGCCGTCGGAGATGAACTTGATCCGGGCGCCCGTCTCGCGGATCTCCTTGACGATGCCGTCGTGCCGGGGCCGGTCGAGTACGACGACGGTGACGTCCTCGGGGGCCGAGCTCTTGGCCTTGGCCACCCGGCGGATGTTCACCGACACCGGCGCGTTGATGTCGACGAAGTCGGCGGCTTCGGGGCCGGTGACCAGCTTGTCCATGTAGAAGACCGCGGACGGGTCGAACATCGCCCCGCGGTCGGCCGCCGCGAGTACGGCGATCGCGTTGGGCATGCCCTTGGCGTTGAGCGTCGTGCCGTCGATCGGGTCGACGGCGATGTCGACCTCGGCACCGGTCCCGTCGCCGACGCGCTCGCCGTTGAACAGCATGGGGGCCTCGTCCTTCTCGCCCTCACCGATGACGACGACGCCGTTCATCGAGACGGTGGAGACGAGGGTGCGCATGGCCTTGACCGCGGCGCCGTCGGCGCCGATCTTGTCGCCGCGGCCGACCCAGCGCCCGGCGGCCATGGCGGCGGCCTCGGTGACCCGGACCAGTTCGAGGGCCAGGTTGCGGTCCGGGGCTTCCGGGGAGACCTCGAGCTGGGACGGCAGATGATGCTCGGACATCGGAGCGCACCTTTCTGTACGACGACGACCGGAAAAGAGGGTGCTGTGACTCTATCTGCAGTCCGATAAAATGAGCAGAGCGGGTCACGTATG
>NZ_KL585394.1:93679-96460 GCF_000721935.1 Streptomyces sp. NRRL WC-3549 | reverse complement strand
CCCGCCGGTCGGGCGTGCGAAGGCCCATGCCACCATTGACCCCGTGGCTAGCAAGCGAGGCAAGCAGACGGTCCGGGACATGTTCCTGTCGATGCTCGTGATCACCGCAGTGGCGGGCGTCGTCTACATCTTCATCCCGCACGACGACAAGGCGAATCCGGTCAAGGCGGTCGACTACCGGGTCGAACTCACGACCGCGAGGCGTGCCGCCCCGTACCCGGTGGCCGCCCCGGCGGGCCTCCCGGAGGGCTGGAAGGCCACCTCCGTCTCGTACCGGGGCCACAACGGTGCCGGCTGGCACCTCGGCTACCTCGACCCGGACGACCGGTACGTCGCGGTGGAGCAGTCGACGGCCCCGGCGAAGAAGTACGTGCCCGAGGTCAGCCGGGACGCCAAGAACACCGGGCGGACGCGTGACGTCGCCGGGCAGGCGTGGGAGGTCTGGGAGGGCCCCAAGTACGACGCGCTCGTGCTGCACGCCGAGGACGTGACGACGGTGGTCACCGGCTCGGCCCCCACCGAGCGGCTGGTGGAGATGGCCGCCGCGCTGGAGACGGCCCCCGTGGCGTCCGCCGGCCCGACCACGGCCCCCGCGGCCTCCTGAGGCTCCCGCCGGTCCGGTGTCCGGCCCTCGCGTACCACCACGGCATGCCGAAGCCCCCGCGAGAAGTCGTCTGCTCGCGGGGGCTTCGTGCTGTGCCGGTTTGTGTCCCGGATCAGACGGTGGTGACGACCTCGTCGTAGGAGAGGCGCGGCAGCCGCGGGAACCAGGCGTCCTCGCCGGGCTTGCCGATGTTGACGACCATGAGCAGCTTGTGGTCGCCGTCCAGGAACTCCTTCTCGATGCCCGAGGCGTCGTAGCCGGTCATCGGGCCGGCGGCCAGGCCGGCGGCGCGGACGCCGATGATGAAGTAGGCGGCCTGGAGCGAGGCGTTCAGCGCGGCGGACTGCTCGCGGACCGGGCGCTCGGAGAAGAACGCGTCCTTGGCCTGCGGGAAGTGGGGCAGGAGCGCGGGCAGCTCCTCGTGGAACTCGTTGTCCGCGACGAGCAGCGCGACCAGCGGGGCGGTGGAGGTCTTGGCCTGGTTGCCCTCGGCCATGTGCTTCACGAGGCGCTCGCGGCCCTCGGCCGAGCGGACCAGGACCACGCGCAGCGGCGACTGGTTGAAGGCGGTGGGGCCG
The DNA here is from genome assembly GCF_000721935.1 of Streptomyces sp. NRRL WC-3549. Taxonomy (GTDB): domain Bacteria; phylum Actinomycetota; class Actinomycetes; order Streptomycetales; family Streptomycetaceae; genus Streptomyces. The sequence goes on along the minus strand of NZ_KL585394.1, from coordinate 95,278 downwards.
TACTTGACCAGGTCGTAGATCGCCTGGACCTGCTCGTCGGTCACCGGCTCGTCCGAGAAGGTGTTGGCGGTACGGGCCTCACGGAAGAGAAGGTCCTGGGCGGCGGGGTCAAGGGCGAGGGACATCTGTGGAACTGCCTTCCGGGTGAAAACGTGGTGGAACAACCCGTTCACCGTAACGGAGAGATAGATTAAGGTTCAACTAAATCGCTCCGGAGTGATCCACGGCACAGGCTCACCACGTACTCACCGCACAGGCTCACCACGTACTCACCGCACAGGCGCACCACGTACTCACCGCACGGGCGCCACGTACTCACCGCACAGGCCAACCAACGCAGGCCCGCCGCACGGCACACCGCACCGGCACCCGGCCCGGAAACCGCGTCCAGGGCCTCCTCGGCGCCTCCGCGGGCCTCCCCGGGCCTCCCCCCCGGGGGCACCTCAGCCCGACGCCGCCCCGCCTCCGTCGGCACCGCCCCCGCCGCCGCCTTCCGAGGGCTCCTCGCGCGGGCGGGCCAGGGCCGCGTCCAGCCGGGCGCGGGCCCCCTCCAGCCAGTGCCGGCACACCTTCGCCAGCTCCTCGCCGCGCTCCCAGAGGGCCAGCGACTCCTCCAGCGTCGTACCGCCCGCCTCCAGGCGGCGTACGACCTCGATCAGCTCGTCGCGTGCCTGCTCGTACCCGAGCGTGCCGGTCGCGGCAGCCGTCGTCGTCCCGTCGTCCGTCATGCGATCCACCCTATGTGTGAGGTCCGACAGAGCCGCCCGCCCGTCACTCGGCCACCCGCACCGTGAACTCGCCCTCCGACACCCGCGCCCGCAGCTCCTCGCCCGGCGCCCCGGCGTCGCCCGGGGAGCGCACCACGTGGCCGTCCGGCCGCTGCAGCACCGCGTAGCCCCGTTCCAGGGTCGCCGCCGGGGAGAGCGCCACCACCCGCGCCCGGGTGTGCGCCAGCTCCGAGTCGGCCCGGTCCAGCAGATGCCCCAGCACCCGGCGGCTCCGCCCGACCAGCGCGTCGACCTCCGCCTCGCGTTCGTCCACCATCCGGTGGGGCCGCTCCATCGAGGACCGGCCCAGCGCGTGGGCCAGCCCCCGCTCCTCCCGGTCGATCAGCCCCCGCACGGTCCGCAGCGCGCGGTCCTGGAGCTGCTGCACCCGGTCCAGCTCCTCACCCACGTCCGGGACGACCTTCTTCGCCGCGTCGGTCGGCGTCGACGCCCGCAGGTCGGCCACCAGGTCCAGCAGCGGCGAGTCGGGTTCGTGGCCGATGGCCGAGACCACCGGCGTACGGCACGCGGCCACCGCCCGGATCAGCTGCTCGTCGGAGAACGGCAGCAGGTCCTCCACGCTGCCGCCGCCCCGCGCGACCACGATGACGTCGACCCCGGGCAGTGCGTCGAGCTCCCGGACCGCCTGGACCACCTGGTTCACGGCGTGCACGCCCTGCACGGCGGTGTTGCGCACCTCGAAACGCACCGCGGGCCAGCGCCGCCGGGCGTTCTCCAGGACGTCGCGCTCCGCGGCCGACGCCCGCCCGCAGACCAGGCCGATCAGCTGCGGCAGGAACGGCAGCGGCCGCTTGCGGTCCAGGGCGAACAG
>NZ_KL585394.1:89773-93527 GCF_000721935.1 Streptomyces sp. NRRL WC-3549 | reverse complement strand
GTGTATAAGAGACAGGTCCAGGGCGAACAGCCCCTCGGCGGCCAGCGACTTCTTCAGCTGCTCCAGCCGGACGAGCAGCTCCCCGATGCCCACCGGGCGTATCTCGGTGGCCCGCAGGGACAGCTGCCCCCGGGGCGCGTACCACTCGGGCTTGGCGAGGACGACGACCCGGGCGCCCTCGGTCACCACGTCGGCGATCCGGTCGAAGACCTGCCGGAAGCAGGTCACGCTCACCGAGATGTCGTGCGAAGGATCGCGCAGGGTCAGGAAGACCACGCCGGCGCCCGGCCGCCGCGACAGCTGGGTGATCTGCCCCTCCACCCAGACCGCGCCGAGGCGGTCGATCCACCCTCCGATCAGCCGCGACACGTCGCCGACGGGCAGCGGGGCTTCCGGTGAGGTAGTGAGAGCCATACGGGCGAGCGTATCGGCCGGTACCGACATCCGGGCCCAGCCGGGCGCCGGCCGCGATCCGGGGCCCGCGGGAGTGCGGGGGCCCGCGACCCGGCCCGCTCGGCCGCCCGGCCCGCGACCGGTGCGGGGCCGGCCGGCGGGCGCGACCACGCGTCGCCGTGCCGGCGGCCCGGGTGCGGGCCCGCGGGGCAGGGGCCGAACCGGAAGAACGGGCTCAGGCAGCCCGGCGGCCCCCCTGCAGCGCGAGTACCACCAGGCCGACCCCCAGCCAGCACACCCCGACCACCTGGGCGCTCGTCGTCGCCTCCCAGATCACCGCGACCAGCACCCCCGCGCCCACCACGGGCACGAGTACGTGCCGCCACCAGCTCGGCGGCCCCTCCATCCGGCGTACGGCGAACCAGCCCACCACCGACGCGTGCAGCAGCACGAACGCGGTCAGCGCCCCGATGTCCACCACCGACACCAGATGGTCCAGCCCGTCGTCACGCCGGGCCGCCCACACCGCCGCCACCATCGTCACGACCGCCGCCCCCAGGATCGCGACCCGGGGCACCCCCGACTTCGGGTCGACCCGGGACAGCACCGAGGGGAGCCGTCGTTCCCGGGCCATCGCGAAGACCAGCCGCCCGGCCGCCGCCTGCCCGGCCAGCGCCGCGAACGCCGCGCCGATCGCCTTGCTGACGGCCACCAGGTCGTGCAGCCACGTCCCGACCGAGGCGTCCACCGCGTCGTAGAACGCCGAACCCTGCTTCGCCGGGTCGGCCGCCAGCTCGGCCGAGGACACCGGCTCCAGCAGGGCCGCCAGATACGACTGCACCACGAACAACGTGCCCGCCAGCACCAGGCAGAACAGCACCGCACGCGCCACCTTCGCCGAGCCGCCCGTCACCTCCTCGGCGAACGAGGCGATCGCGTCGAAGCCGAGGTAGGACAGCACCGCGATCGACACCGCCCCGAGCACCGCCGTCATCGAGAAGTCGGTGTCCCCGGCCAGCGGAGTCAGCCAGCCGCGCTGGGCCCCGTCCCTGACGAGGACGACCACCGCGGACACCACGAACACCAGCAGCACCACGATCTCCAGGGCGAGCACCGCGAACCCCACCCGCGCCGCGGTCCGGACGCCCCAGAGGTTGAGCGCCGTGGTCACGACGACCGCGATCGCCGTCCACACCCACTGCGACACCTCCGGGACCAGCGCGTTCATCGCGATCCCGGAGAACAGGTAGGCGACGGCGGGGATGAGCAGGTAGTCGAGCATCGCCATCCACCCCGCGATGAACCCCGGCCCCTCCCCGAGCCCCTTGCGGGCGTAGGCGAAGACCGACCCGGCCATCGGGGCGACCCGCACCATCTGGGCGTAACTGAACGCGGTGAAGGCCATGACGACGGTCGCCACGAGATAGACGAGCGCCACCGCGCCGTCCGATTTCGCGTCCAGTGTGCCGAACACACCGACCGGGGCCATCGGGGCGATGAACAGCAGCCCGTAGACCACCAGGTCCCTGAACCCGAGCGTCCTGTGCAGTCCCGCCTGCTCCGTAGCACCGCCGGCCATGAACCCTCCGTCGCTCGATCGCGTACGCCCCAGTCTCCCGACCCCCGGCCGCCCCGCGTCTCTCCGACACGGCCTTACCCCGGCACGGCCTTACGATGGGACGCATGACTGACACTCCTGCCCGCCGTGTCCTGCTCGCCGCGCCCCGTGGCTACTGCGCGGGCGTGGACCGTGCCGTGATCGCCGTCGAGAAGGCCCTGGAGCAGTACGGGGCCCCCGTCTACGTCCGCCACGAGATCGTGCACAACAAGTACGTCGTGCAGACCCTGGAGAAGAAGGGCGCGATCTTCGTCGAGCAGACGGCGGAGGTGCCCGAGGGCTCCATCGTGATGTTCTCCGCGCACGGCGTCGCGCCCACCGTCCACGCGGAGGCCGCCGAGCGCAGGCTCGCCACGATCGACGCGACCTGCCCCCTGGTCACCAAGGTCCACAAGGAAGCCGTCCGCTACGCCAAGGAGGACTACGACATCCTCCTGATCGGCCACGAGGGCCACGAAGAGGTCATCGGCACCAGCGGCGAGGCGCCCGACCACATCACGCTCGTCGACGGCCCGGAGGACGTGGCGAACGTCGAGGTCCGCGACGAGTCGAAGGTCGTCTGGCTCTCCCAGACCACGCTCTCCGTCGACGAGACGATGGAGACGGTGGGCGCCCTCAAGCAGAAGTTCCCGAACCTCCTCTCCCCGCCCAGCGACGACATCTGCTACGCCACGCAGAACCGCCAGATCGCGGTCAAGAAGCTCGCGGAGGACGCCGAACTCGTCATCGTCGTCGGCTCCAAGAACTCCTCGAACTCGATCCGCATGGTCGAGGTCGCCCTGGACGCCGGCGCACCCGCCGCGCACCTGGTGGACTTCGCCGCCGAGATCGACGAGGCCTGGCTGGAAGGCGTCACCACCGTCGGCCTCACCTCCGGTGCCTCGGTCCCGGACGTCCTGGTGGACGGCGTGCTGGAGTGGCTCGCCGAGCGCGGGTACGCGGACGTCGAGACGGTCAAGACGGCGGACGAGTCGATCACCTTCTCGCTGCCCAAGGAGCTCCGCCGCGACCTGCGCGCCGAGGCCGCCGAGCTCTCGGCGAAGTGACGACGCGGGCGCTCCCCGGGTCCGGTGCGTGTCCGGGGCCCGCTGCCCGTACCGTGGATCCATGGAGATCTTCGGTGTGGACATCGGCGGCTCAGGGATCAAGGGCGCTCCCGTGGACCTGGACCGCGGAGAGCTGGCGCAGGAGCGACACAAGGTACTGACACCGCATCCGGCCACGCCCGACGGCGTGGCCGACGGTGTGGCCGAGGTCGTCGGCCACTTCGGCTGGAAGGGTCCGGTCGGCATCACCTTCCCCGGAGTGGTCACCGGCGGAATCACCCGGACCGCGGCCAACGTCGACAAGGCGTGGATCGACACGGACGCGCGCACCCTGCTCAGCGACCGGATCGGTCAGCCGGTCACCCTCCTCAACGACGCCGACGCGGCCGGCGTCGCCGAGATGACCTTCGGCGCGGGACGGGGCCGCAAGGGCACGGTGATCGTGCTGACCCTCGGTACGGGCATCGGCAGCGCCGTCTTCACGGACGGGCGGCTCGTCCCCAACACCGAGCTGGGCCACCTGGAACTGCACGGCCACGACGCGGAGAAGCGGGCGTCCACGAAGGCCAAGGAGGACGAGGACCTCAGCTGGAGCCACTGGGCGCACCGGGTGCAGAAGTACCTGGTCCACGTCGAGATGCTGTTCTCGCCCGCGCTGTTCGTCATCGGCGGGGGCGTCAGCCGCAAGGCGGAGAAG
>NZ_KL585394.1:76897-89490 GCF_000721935.1 Streptomyces sp. NRRL WC-3549 | reverse complement strand
GGCGGCGGCCCGCGACTGACCGGGGACAGCCTGCACCGGGCAAGGGACGGCGCGCGCCCTCGACCCCTCTCCGGGCGAGGGCGGCGCGCTCCCTCGACCCTTTACGGGCGGGGGCGGCGCGCTCCCTGGCCGGCGGCCACCCTGGCCTGGTGCCGCCGCCGCTCCCGCATCAGCCGGATCTTGCGCACGGTGGCGATGAGCCCGGCGGCGAACGTGCCGCCGTACAGCCAGCCGGCCTGGACGGCGAGCGCGGTGACGACGGCCATGGCCTGCCCGCCGAAGCCGCCGGTGCCGCCGGCGATCGGGATCACGCCGACGGCGAAGGCGATGGGCACGCTGATCGGGGCGGTGACCAGGTCGGCGGGGCGCACCCAGAGCGCGGTCAGGGCGCTCACGGGCAGGAACAGCACCCCGTAGACGATCTCCGAACCGTCCAGGATCACCTGGTCCAGGCAGCCCAGCAGGAACATCGCGGCCGCGGCGAACAGGCCCGCGCCGATGCCGGTCAGCCGGGGGTTGGGGAATCTGCGCAGCGCGAGGACGAAGGGCGCGACCTGGCCGGACCGGGGCCGCGGGCGCGACACCGCCGGGGTGACCGTCACGGCCACCGGATAGCCGGCCGCGCCCTCACCGAGACCGCCCGCGGCCATGGCCGGGGCCTGCTCGGGCGGCGAGGGCTGCCTGCGCGGGGTACGTGTCCTGTGCTGCTCCACCGTGACAACCTAGGTCGCCCGGCATGCGCTTCCGGGTGTGGGACACGCCCTTTGGCCGACCTTGGCACTGCGTTCGACACCGGTCGGCCGAAATGGGACCGTTCGGGAGGCTTGGAACAGGTATCTCGCATATCCGTTCGAGCGCCTCGCGTGCCTCCTCCCGTGCCCGTGACCGGGCGCGCCGCCCCGCCCGTAAACTGGAGAATCGCCTCCCCTCCCAGGCCCGCCTCCGCAGGGCCCCCTCCGAACTTCAGGAAGTCGCCAAAGTGTCGCTCACGATCGGAATCGTCGGTCTGCCGAATGTCGGCAAGTCGACCCTGTTCAACGCCCTGACCAAGAACGACGTGCTGGCGGCCAACTACCCGTTCGCCACGATCGAGCCGAACGTCGGCGTGGTCGGCGTCCCGGACCCGCGCCTGGACAAGCTCGCCGAGATCTTCGGCTCGCAGCGGATCCTCCCGGCCACGGTGGACTTCGTCGACATCGCGGGCATCGTGCGCGGCGCGAGCGAGGGTGAGGGCCTGGGCAACAAGTTCCTCGCGAACATCCGCGAGTCCGACGCGATCTGCCAGGTCATCCGCGCCTTCAAGGACGAGAACGTCGTCCACGTCGACGGCAAGGTCTCGCCCAAGGACGACATCGAGACCATCAACACCGAGCTGATCCTCGCCGACCTCCAGTCCGTCGAGAAGGCCGTCCCGCGCCTGACGAAGGAGGCCCGCCTCCAGAAGGACAAGGTCGCGGTGCTCGCGGCGGTCGAGGAGGCGCAGAAGATCCTTGAGGCGGGCGACACCCTCTTCTCCCGGGGCATCACCGCCGGCACCGAGACGGGCCGCCTCCTGCACGAGCTGCACCTGCTCACCACGAAGCCGTTCCTGTACGTCTTCAACGTCGACGAGGACGAGCTGGTCGACGAGGACTTCAAGAACGAGCAGCGCGCCCTGGTCGCCCCGGCCGAGGCCATCTTCCTCAACGCCAAGATCGAGTCCGAGCTGATCGAGCTGGACGACGACGAGGCGCTCGAACTCCTCCAGTCCATGGGCCAGGAGGAACCGGGCCTCGCCACCCTCGGCCGCGTCGGCTTCGCCACCCTGGGCCTGCAGACCTACCTCACGGCAGGCCCGAAGGAAGCCCGCGCCTGGACGATCAAGAAGGGCGCCACGGCCCCGGAGGCGGCCGGTGTGATCCACACCGACTTCCAGAAGGGCTTCATCAAGGCGGAGATCATCTCCTTCGAGGACCTGGTCGAGACGGGCTCGGTCGCCGAGGCCCGCGCCAAGGGCAAGGCCCGCATGGAGGGCAAGGAGTACGTCATGCAGGACGGGGATGTGGTGGAATTCCGCTTCAACGTGTAGCGGCTGACATAACACCACGTCGCTGATCTGGCAAACGTGCAGGTCGGATGGGGTCCGACTCTTCGGAGTCGGGCCCTTTGTTTTTTCCCGTGCTGGGATGGTGCTGGGATAGCTGATCCCTCGTCACCTGTCGTCATCCCTGGTCATCCGTACCGTGCTGGGATCGTGTTGGGATGGGGTGGGGGTGCCCGTGCTGGGATTTGTGTGAGCGGGGCGCTGACCGAGCTGTGAAGGTAGTGCGGACATGGCGCTTTTCCTACTCGTTTGACACAATCGGGGCATGGCTGAGGCGACGTACAGCATCGGGGAAGGGCCAGCGACGCGGGTGAGCTTGTCGCTGCCGGAGGGGACCGCGGAGGCGATCCGGGCTCGGGTGGGCAAGCGGGAGTTCTCCGCGTTCATTACCGAGGCGGTCGAGCGTGAGCTGCGCGGGCAGGTCCTGGACGAGTACCTGGCGGACTACGAGAGCCGCAAGGGGCCGGTCTCCGAGCCGGCTCGTCAGCGGGCGCGGCAGGTCTTCGACGAGGTGTTCGCCGAGGAGGCCGAATGGCCCGCCGCAGGCTGAGTCACGAGGGGACGCTGGTCCTCGACAGCGAGGGACTCTCGAAGCTGCTCGCCGACGAAGAACAGGTGGTGGCTCTGATCGCTGAGGCGCGCTCGCGGGGCATGGAGGTCGTGATCAGTGCACTCACCATCATCGAAGCCGTCCACGCCCGTACGAACAAGTCCCGCCTGAACTGGGTGCTTTCCGGGCTGCGGGTCGTTCCCGTCGGCCACGAGGAGGCAAGGGCTGCCTCGAAGCTGCTGATGAATGCCGGATTGCACGGACACAAGTACGCGATCGATGCGGCCATCGCCGAGGCCGCGCTGCGACAGCACCGCCCCGTGGTCATGCTGACTTCCGATATTGACGACATGGCCAAGCTGTGCGGCGATCGAGTCCGGCTCGTGGCGGTGTGATTTCCCTTGGCCCGGCTCAGTAGGAGCGGGGTCCGTAGGGGCTCCAGTGACCGAGGAAGGGCTTGAGGTCGTCGCCGCTGGGTTTCGGCGGCGTGGGCAGTTTCGGCGCTGAGGCCGATTCGGTGACGTTTTGGAGGTGCGCGTCCGCGAACGCGAGCCACGCCTCGACCTCAGTCCGCTCCTGCCCGGGCGGAAGTGATGTGGCATGGACGCCTACTGCTGCGACGTATTCAGTCAGGCGGCTGGCCTGGTACCAGGTGTCTGCCTGTTCTCCGAGGTGTTTGACGCGGTAGGCGTGGGCGTAGGCGGCGTGGGCTTCCTGCATGGCGGCTTCCCAGCGCTTTTGGTGTACCTCTCTGGCTTGCTGGGCTGCAAGGCGTTTGCGTTCTGCGGCCTCGCCGCGGAGCCCGACCTCCTGCACGATCTCGGCGAGTTGTTCTTCCAGAGGCCGGTCGGGCAGATCTGCCCATTCGCTTGCACGGTGCGGGCTGCCGCCGCGGAGTATGAAACGTAGGCGGCTGGAGGGGGTGTAGTCGAAGCGGGGGATACGCATCCATGAGTGGGTCTGTCAAACGAGCGGCTCTGTCCCGTAGTCGGTGGTGACGCCGGGTACGGGACAGAGCCGAACGTTTTACAGTCCCATATCAGTGGTCAGGAGGCCCGAAGAGCGCAGCCGACACCGCTGACGGCTTGGGCAGATGCTCGCGTCACGTCCTTTCAGACGTAGTTCCACTCTTCGCTGGGCAGCGAGTGCCACAGGTCGAGCCAGTCGTGGAGCAGGAAGAGCGGTCGGGTCAGGACGACGTCGCCGGCCCGCTGGGATCTGATCGCCAGGCCGAGGTCGTGGAATATCGGATCGGCGGCGGGGCTGTACGTCAGGCTCCCGGGCCGCGTTGTGCGGTGGACGAGCCAGTCCTCCACGTGGGACGGTGCGCAGCCGGTCAGCGGGGCTGCGTCCAGTCTCACCTGGGGGCCGGTGAGGGCGTTCACGGCGACACACCCGAGGCGGCCTTCCTCAAACAGGGCTCTGACCCCACTCTCCGCGAAATCGGCGTAGTTGAGCTGTTGGTCTTCGCCGTGACCGGAGTGGGACAAGACGGTCGGTTCTTCCCCGAGGGCGCCTGTGATCTCCTTCAGGGTCATCCCGAAACGCAGGGGACCGACTCCTATGTACGGCGTGAACGTCCACTCGGCGCGCTCCTCTTCCCTGGCGATCCGCCAGGCGCCGAGGTACCCCACCTCGCTCCCCGGATTGGCAATGGGCGGCTCGGGTGCCGACTCGTGAGGAGCCGCCTGTGGTGGCGCGGTCCGGTCCTCACTCCGGCGGCTGAGTTGTTCCGGAGCTGCAGTGTCCTCGGGTTGCTCTTCCAACCAGCGGATCGCCTGCTCCTGGCCCTCCCCGAACGGGTCGTCCGCCAGAGCGTGTGCCCTGTTCAGGGCCGCGTGATGGTCCCTCTCTGCGGCGACGAGATCGGTGACGTCCTCGCCCCAGGCTGCCAGGCGCTCCCGGGCGATCCACCGGTAGTACGAGTCTGCGCTCACAGCGAGGACCGTACGGACGGCGGGTGCGTATTGGGGGACAGCTGGGGCGAGGGCGGGGTCGGCCAGGAGCAGGGCGGTAGCCGCGAGCGCGGCCTCCCTCACCAGTGGATCATCGGCATCACAGAATTTCGCGATGCGGACGTGAAGCACCGGCCGGGCCGCACGGGCAGCGGTCAGTTCCTGCACGGCCCCGGCACCGTTCTCGACGTCCAGGCGAGTGATGTCGGCGAACGAAGCCAGCCAGTTCAGCAGTTCGGCGCGGAGCGGTCGTCGGCCGGCCCTGCGCTCCCATCGGTCCTCGGCGAGGGTGCGCGGGTCGTCGAGAAGACGAGTGAGGACCAGGGCCGCCGGGGCGGTGGCCGGAAACACCCGCGCCTCGTTGAGAAGTAGTTGGTACAGATCCTCAACCGCTCGCACTCGGTGGGCCGGGTCGTCGGCGAGCACGGCGCCGAGGATGTCCGGTGTATCGGGCACACCGTGCCGGCCCGTGCAGAAGTGTGGCAGCTCTTCCCAGGCTGTTCCGGCGAGCTCCGCTCGTGCTGTGGGTGGCAGGGAGCTGACGGGCGTATTGGGAAGGTCTGGCGTTGTTTCGTTGATCACAGCCGCAGTGTTCCAGCTGACTCCGACGTTGGCGTTGCCGATACCTGCCACGAACCGTAGGAGGTGGAAGAGGAAGCCGGAGCCGTCCGGGTCCTGGTTGCCCGCGGGGAAGGCGATGGCCGAGCCGGTGCGCCAGGCGGTGTCACCGGTTTCCCACCACAGGCAGGCGGTGATGCGAGGAGCGTCGGCAGCCTCGCCGCGGAACGCGGGCTCGTCCAGCAGAGGGCGCAGCGTGGCGGGCACGTCGTCGATGACACCGGGCCAGACCTGCTCGTCGTCCGTCCCGTACGGACTCATCTCCGACTCGTGGGCGAACCCGCGTATGAGCACGCCTGCCGGGGTGAAGAGGACGGAGAAGTCGTCCCCCGAGCCGTTGTCCATGAGAGCCGCCTCCTCGTCGGGACCCCAGGCGGTGTCGAAGGTGTACCGGCAGAACCGCGGATCGTCGCAGATCGCCGCGTCGAGGACGGCCAGCGCGCGTAGGTGGGCGCGGAGTTGGCCGGGGCCGGGGAGGCGGGCGGCGGTCTCGTGCACGGTGCTCATGACGCCATGGAAGCAGCCGCCACTGACATTGATGCTGATACTCAGGTCCCGGTGATCGTGGCTCTGCCACTGACTGACGTCCTGCTGGGCTGACAGCGTGGCGCGGTCGGCCGGACAGGAGGGAATCTCCCCCGGAGCAGCGGCGTTGGATCGGGACGGCCGGAACCGTGGCTCTCGGCGGGGCGGGAGATGGCCGAACTACCGCACCTTTCACCGTCTCGGGAACCTGTATGAGGGCCACCCCTTAGGCTGCCGGAAGCTGAGACTCCGCGAGAAGGCCGAGGTGGGAGCGTGATCGGGACTGTTTTCGACACCCGCGAGGTGCCGGCCGCCGACAGGTTCGACTACTGGCGCGAACTCCTCGGCCGGACCCGCGCGAGCGAGATGAGCAGTCCGTACGCCCGTGACTTCCGCGCGGAGATGCGGCTGATGGAGCTGGGCCCGGTGACGGTGTGGCCGACATCGGTCCTGCCCGCGCGTTACCGGCAGAGCCCTCGGCGGGCACGCCGGACCGACGACGGGCTGTACCACCTGACGCTGCTGCTGGAGGGGGAGCTGACCCTCGAACACTCCGGCGGCACCGACACCTTCGGGCCTCTGGACCTGCATCTGGTGGACGATTCCCTGCCGTACGACCTCCGGCCGTCCGACGGCGGAGTGGGCAGCCCCATCCGAGGGGTGGGCGTCGACTTCCCCAAGGCGCTGCTCCCGCTGGCCCCGCGCCGGCTGAGGCAGGTACTGGGCCGTGGGCTCCCCGGGCACGAGGGCATGGGCGCGCTGCTCGCCGGATTCCTCACCGGCCTGGAGCAGCAGGCGGGGGCCCTGCGGCCGACCGACGCCCCCCGGCTGGGAGGGGTCGTCCTCGATCTGGTGTCGGCCCTGCTCGCCCAGGCGGTGGACGCCGAATCCGCGCTGCCGCCCGAGAACCGCAGCCAGGTCCTGCTGCGGCAGATCTACGCGTTCATCCGGGAGAACCTGCACGACCCGGAGCTGTCCCCCCAGACCGTCGCCGCGGCACACCACATCTCCCTCAGCCAGCTGCACCGCGTCTTCGAGGAGCACGCGCAAGGGGAGACGGTCGCCGCGAGCATACGGAGCCGGCGCCTGGAACGCGCCCGGCGCGATCTGGAGGACCCCGCGCTCCGGGGCGAACCGGTCCACGGGATCGCCGCGCGCTGGGGCTTCCCCCGCGCCTCCGGTTTCAGCCGCGCCTTCCGGGCCGCCTACGGGCTCTCACCCAGGGAGCACCGGCTGCGCGCCCAGCAGCAGAAGGGGCAGGGCGAGGCGGAAGAGGCGGGCTGAACGGGGCCCCGAGGCGGCCAAGGGCCCTGTCATGGACGCGCTGGCAAGAAACCGTGGACGGAAGGGCAACATCATCGTGCTCCGGCCCGGCACTCTTGGTCCGTGCAGCCGGTCCCGGCGGGGGAGGGACCGGCTGCACGGGCCCAAGAGCGCCGGGCCGGGCCCTTTCGGACACCGGGCTCCGTGGGCGCGTTCGCAGCCGCCGGGCGGACAGGGGGCGACTGCCGCCGAGCCGGGGCGGGGCCCGAGGGCCTCAGTGCACGCAGAGGCAGAAGGGGTGGCCGGCCGGGTCCGCGTAGATCCGCCAGTTGGTACCCGGGCGGACCTGGTCGGTCCGCTCCAGCACCGTCGCGCCGAGGGCGAGCGCCCGCTTCTCCTCCCCGTCGAGGTCGTCCACGTCGAAGTCCAGGTGGAACTGCTGCGGGCGCTCCTGGCCGGGCCACTCGGGCGGCCGGTAGCCGTCCACCCGCTGGAAGGCCAGCGGCGTCCCCTCGAATCCCTGTACCTCGACCCAGCCGGAGTCCTCCGAGTCCGCGACCACCCGCCCACCGAGCAGTTCAGCGTAGAACCGCGCGAGCCGGGCCGGGTCGGCACAGTCCAGTGCGACCGCCTGCAGCTTTCGAATCACTTCCGGTACTCCTGAATCTCCGGTCGCTTCCGCGACGCCGCTGTACGGGAGGGGTCGTACCCATCACCGCGGCGGGCATGCGCGTGCCGGCCGCCGGGTCCTCGGCCGTCGCCGCCGAGGACGAAGACCGGGCCCGGTGGTCCTGCTGGTCGAGGCCATCAGGGCGGCCGCCTCCGGCGAGGCGCTGGCGAGCCCCGCCGTCACGGTCCGCCCGCTGCGACGCCTCGACAACGCCGTGCCGGTGTCCAGGAAACCTCAGACCGCAATCCCCGCGCGGGAGATCGCCGCCTGCGCCTGGGAGTCCGGCCTCGTCGACGGACGGCGGTGGGCGGCTCGGGACTCAGGGGGACGCGGCGCGCAGGGAGGCCCATACGGTCTTGCCCGGCGCACCCTCCCGTGGAACGACACCCCACTCCTCGGCGAGCGCGGCGACCAGCAGCAGTCCTCGCCCCGTCTCCGCGTCGCCGGGCGGGTCGGCGGGAGGCGCCGGCAGACGCTCGCCCCGGGTGTCACCGACCTCGACCCGCAACCGCCCACCCGCTGCCCGGCTCAGCCGGAGCAGTACGTCCCGGCCGGGCACCAGCCCGTGCGTGACCGCGTTCGCGGCCAGTTCACCGACGACCAGGCTCACCGTGTCGTTCACCTCGGAGCCGTAGCGGTGCCCCCACTCGTGGACGCGGTGGGAGGCCAGCCGCCGGGCGAGGCGGGCACCGCGCGGGGTGGAGGAGAAGCGGAGTTCGAAGGTGTCTGCGGGGTGTGGCGCGGTGCGGCCGGGGAACGTCATGGGACGAAGATCCCGCCTCGTGCACCGCTTCCACCAGCACCGACGACCGTACGGACACGGCTTGTCGGGGCCTGCCCCGCTCCTGACGTAGCAGTACGGGCGCGCCGTCCGGAAGCAGAGGCCCGGCTCCCCGGGCGACGGGCGCCGTCGTCACCCGCCCGACGGACATTCCGGCGAAACCCACTCCCCGTTGCTACGCAGAGTCATAGCCTTCTCTCCCTGCGTACGCATCAGGAGGCGAGGAAGCATGGACGTTGCGGTGGCCGGTGCCGTCGAGGGCTCCGCAGATCCGGGGAGCGGGTTCCTGCGCTGTTTCGGCCGCCAGGTGAAGCTGCTGCGCGAGGCCGCGGGGCTCACCCAGGCGGAGCTCGGCGCGAGCGTCGGGTACGGCGAGGCCCACATCGCCTCGGTGGAACAGGGGCGCCGCATCCCCAAACCGGAGATGGTGGACGCGGTGGACCGGGTCCTGGGCGGGCGCGGGGTGCTGGTGGCCATGAAGGGGGAGGTGGAGCGGGCGCGGTACCCGTCGTTCTTCCGGCAGTACGCGCGGCTGGAGGCGGAGGCAACGCAACTGCACGCCTACGACAGTCACGTGGTCAAAGGGCTGCTGCAGACCGAGGAGTACGCGCGAGCGGTCTTCGAGATGTGGCGTCCACTGCTGGACGCGGACACGGTGGAACAGCGGGTCGCCGCACGCATGGAGCGGCAGAGACTCTTCGCGCGGCGTCCGGCCCCGCTGCTGAGCTTCGTCGTGGAGGAAGCCGTTCTGAGGCGCCCGCTCGGCGGAGAGGCCGTCCTGCACGGACAGTTGGAGCAGCTCCTGCTCTACGGGCACGAGCGCAACATCGAGATCCAGGTGATGCCCACCCGCATCGTCGAACACGCCGGACTGGCCGGGGCGTTCACGTTGCTCCACATCGGGGATCGTCGCAGGATGGCCTATGCGGAGGTGCAGGACGAAAGCGCACTGCACTCGGAACCGAAGAAGGTCGGCGCCTACGAATCGACCTACGGTGTGCTCCGGGCCCAGGCCCTCACCCCGAGGGAGTCACTGGCCTTCATCGAGAGACTGTTGGGAGAGCGATGAACACAGTGGTACCCGTTCCGCCTGCAGATGACCTGACGTGGTGCAAGAGCAGTTACAGCGCGGGCAACGGCGGAGACTGCGTCGAGGTGGCGACCACGTACGCCTCCGTGTACGTACGCGACTCCAAGCGCGCCGAAGGGCCGGTCCTGGACGTCGGGCCCGCCCAGTGGGCGGCGTTCGTGCGGATGGCCGCGCGCGGCTGACGTACGACGGCAGGCCGCATGCGGGCGGGGCCGTTCCGTCCGCATGCGGCTCCCCACGGCCACGAGCGGGCGCCGCGGTGTCGTCAGGCGGCCCGGGTGTCTTCGGCCGGCGCGGCGGCGGGCTCAGGGGTGGACGCGGGTGTCCCGCCGGGCAGCAGGAGCGGGGTGGCGAGCAGGAGGACGCCGGAGACGGTGATCGCGGTGAGCGGGCCGGTGACCGTGGCGAGAACCCCCCAGAGCGCCACCAGGGCGGCTTGGAGGAGTCTGCTGACGGCGCTCCAGGTGCTGAGGACCTGGGCGGTGCGGTCCGCGGGAGTCCGTTGCAGGCGTTCCGTCGCGTAGATCGGGTTGAAGACGCCCATGCAGGTGATCAGCAGGCCCTCGACGACGATCACGGTGAGGAGCCCGGGGACGCCGGGCCGGACCAGGGCGAGACCGAGGGGGAAGAGCGAGCGCAGCCACCCGGAGACGGCCATGACCCGACGCCGGCCGTAGCGGGCCACGAGGCGCCCGGAGAGGCGGGCGCCCGCGAGGCCGCCGAGCGCGGGGACGCCGAAGGCGAGACCGTACTGCCAGGGCGGGAAGTGGTACCGGCCCAGCAGCAGGACGGACAGGAGCGGGACGGTGGCCATGATGAGGCCGCTGACCAGGATCGAGTTGAGGAACAGGCCTCTCAGCACACGGTCGTGGAGGATGAGCCGCCAGCCGCCGAGAAGACCGGCCCGGTGCGGCCCCGTGGCCCGGTCGGGGGGTGTCGCGATGTCACCGCCCCGGATGCCGAGTACCGCGAGCGCGGACAGCAGATAGCTGAAGGCGTCGGCCAGGACCGTGACGACCGGGCCCAGCAGCCCCACGAGCGCGCCACCGAGGGGCGGCCCCGCAGCGGTCGCCACCCAACTCGTGCCCTCCAACCTGCCGTTCGCCACCAGGAGGCGGTCGCCACGGACGAGGTGCTTCAGATACGCGCCGGACGCGGCGGCGAAGGCGATGCCCGCGGTCCCGGAGACCACCGAGACGGCCAGCAGTTGGCCGTACGAGAGCACCCCGAGCGCGTACGCGACCGGGACACTCGCCATGGCGGCGAAGCGGACCAGGTCCATCGCGATCATCACCGGGCGCTTGGCCCGGTGCTCGACCCACGGCCCGAGCGGGAAGGCGGCGACCGCCGCGACGGCGAGTCCCGCCGCCTCCAGGAGTGACACGGCGAACGCCGAGGAGTGCAGCACGCGGACCGCGATCAGCGGGAACGTGCCGAAGGCGATCCACGTGCCGTACGTACTGACGGCGTAGGCCGACCACAGCCGGCCGAAACCGGGCTCCCACCGCACGCGCCATCCACTCCTCGCGACAACCGATGTTCGGGTCCCCCCATCACAGCGGCCGTACCGATGCCTGATCAAACAACCGGGTTCCGGGCGAGCCACAACCATCGGTTGGCCCTGGGTACGGTGGACCGATGGATACCGAGGCGGTGCGATCGTTCGTCCGCGCGGCCGAGCTCGGGCAGCTGCGGCACGCGGCCGACGAGCTCGGCGTGACGCAGCAAGCCGTGTCGAAGCGGATCGCGGCCCTCGAGCGCGGACTCGGCGTCCGGTTGTTCACCCGCACCGCCCGGGGGGTCGAGCTGACACTCGACGGCCAGGCCTTCCTCCCGCACGCCCGGACCGTCGTGGCGGGCGCCGATCGTGCCGTCACCGCGATCAGGCCGGGCTCGCGCGCCCTCCGCATCGACGTCCTCGGCCTGCGCACCGCACAGGCCGTCGTCCTGCACGACTACTGGCGTGCGCACCCCGGGACCGACCTCGACGTGGTGACCCTCAGAGTCAACGATCCACGTGTGGCGGTCACCGCCGTCCAGGCAGGCGACATCGACGCCACCTTCCGCTCGGTCACCGACCCGGCCGCGCTGCCGCCCGACCTGCGGATGATCCACGCGTTCGGCTCCCCGCTGGAACTCCTCGTCGGCCCGAGGCACCCGCTCGCCTCCGCACGGCCGGTGACCCCGGCCCAGCTGCGTGGTCACCGGATCTGGGTGCCGGGTATCGCGCCGGGAAGCGAATGGGCGGAGTTCTACGACGAGCTGGTCACCGCCTTCGACCTCCGGCTCGACGCGGCGGGCCCGAACTTCGGCAACGAGGTACTCCTCGACATCCTCGCGGACTCCTCGGACGTGGCCACCCTCGTCGGCGCACGCGACCGGTACGTCTGGCCGCCCCACTACGACCTGCGCCGCATCCCGATCGTGGATCCGGCGCTGGTCTACCCGCTCTCGCTCATCTTCCGCCGCGCGGACCCGCACCCGGGACTCCGCGCGGTCGTCGACCACCTCGGAAGCCTGCCGCCGCTCCCCGGGACGGCGGCCTGGTCCCCCTCCTGGGCCACGGCGACGGCCGTCCCTGAGGAGGTGGAAGGATGCGGGGACGTACGAGAGGGGCCGGGGAGCGATGGGGCGCAGTGAGCGGGAGGCCGTTGCCCGGGGCGGGCGTCTGTTCGGGACGGCCCAGGCGCTGGTCGCCGACCACGCACGGGCCGTCGAAGCGGTGCGGGCGGCCCTGCGGCCGATCCACGACGGGCTGGCGGAGGCGGAGCTGGACGCCATCCCGGTGGCCCGGCTGAAGGACGTCACCGAGGGCAGACTGAGGCTCGGGGAGGTCGAGAAGAGCGGCTTCCGCACCGTACGGCAGGTCCTCGACGCCGGGCCGTACCGGCTGCGGCAGATCCCCGGGGTCGGGCAGCAGACCGCCGACCACACCGTCGCGGCGGCCCGCCGGATAGAAGAGGCCGTCCGGGAGACCATCGCCGTACGCATCGACGCTGACCGGCCCGATCCGCAGACCTCCGCCCTGGTGGCCGCCCTGCACCTGTCTCTTATACAC
>NZ_KL585394.1:75398-76654 GCF_000721935.1 Streptomyces sp. NRRL WC-3549 | reverse complement strand
CGCCGGGCGGCTGCGCCTCCTCGTCGCCGGGAAGGAGAGGCGCGGGCGGGCGGTGGCGGCCGTCGCCGAGATACGCGAACTGACCGCGCGCGCCGAGCAGGACGGCACCCCGGAGCTGTTCGCCCAGGCCTCCGTCGACCTGTTGCGCGCGCCCGCCGGCGACGTGGCGGCCCTGGTCGACTTCGAGCTGCGGTCCGCCGAGTACTACAGCCTGCTCGCCGAGGTGTCCGGCCGTCGTCCCGACACGGCCGCGGCCGAGGGCTTCCTGCCCGACGAGGTGGCCGGGCGGGTCAGGGACCAGACGCTCGACGACACCCACCGCCGGGTCTCGCTGCGCGGGTACCAGGCGTTCGGGGCGCGGTTCGTCCTGGCGCAGCGGCGGGTGATCCTCGGGGACGAGATGGGGCTCGGCAAGACCATCCAGGCCATCGCCGTGCTGGCACACCTCGCGGCCGAGGGGGAGAGCCGTTTCCTCATCGTCTGTCCGGCCGGTGTCCTGATCAACTGGACGCGGGAGGTCGAGAACCGCAGCAGGCTCCGGGTCACCGCCCTCCACGGGCCCGACCGGCAGGAGGCGTTCGCCGACTGGAAGGAGCGCGGCGGCGTGGGGGTCACCACCTTCGACGCGCTCCGGGGCTTTTCCGTGCCCGAGCCCGGTGAACTGGGCCTGCTGGTCGTCGACGAGGCGCACTACGTCAAGAACCCGGCGGCCCGGCGCTCCATGACCGTCGCCGCATGGGCCGAACGCTGCGAACGGGTCGCCTTCCTCACCGGCACCCCCATGGAGAACCGGGTCTCGGAGTTCCGCAGCCTGGTGGCCGTCCTGCGGCCCGCACTCGCGGAGGCCATCGGTGACCACGACTCGGTGGCCGGGTCCGTCGCCTTCCGGAAGGCGGTCGCACCGGTCTACCTGCGCCGCAACCAGAAGGACGTGCTGACCGAGCTGCCCGCGCTCCAGCGTACGGACGTCTGGGAGGAGTTGAGCGCGTCCGACGAGGAGGCCTACCGGGAGGCCGTGCTGGCCGGCAACTTCATGGCGATGCGCCGGGCCGCGTACGCGCGCCCGGAGAAGTCGGCCAAGCTGCACCGACTGCGGGAGATCGTCGCCGAGGCCGACGCCAACGGGCTGAAGGTGGTGGTGTTCTCCGCCTTCCGGGACGTCCTCGCCGTGGTGCGGGACGCGCTCACGGCGTCCGGGGGCCAGGTGCTCGGGCCGATCTCGGGGAGCGTACCGCCGGCGCGACGGCAGCAGCTCG
>NZ_KL585394.1:74875-75208 GCF_000721935.1 Streptomyces sp. NRRL WC-3549 | reverse complement strand
AGCTCGTCGACGACTTCGCCGCCGCGCCCGGCCACGCCGTGCTGCTGGCGCAGATCGAGGCGGGCGGCGTGGGCCTCAACATGCAGGCCGCCTCCGTCGTCGTCATCTGCGAGCCCCAGCTCAAACCGACCGTCGAGAACCAGGCGGTGGCCCGGGCGCACCGGATGGGGCAGGTCCGCTCGGTCCAGGTGCACCGGCTGCTCGCGACGGGCGGGGTGGACGAGCGGATGGTCGCGATGCTGGAGAACAAGTCCCGGCTGTTCGACGCGTACGCCCGCCGCAGCGAGGTCGCCGAGTCGACGCCGGACGCCGTCGACGTCTCGGACACCACAC
>NZ_KL585394.1:73885-74646 GCF_000721935.1 Streptomyces sp. NRRL WC-3549 | reverse complement strand
CCCGCCGCATCGTGGAGGAGGAGCAGGCGCGGCTCGGCGCCGCCCCGGCCGCCGTCGGGGTGGAGGCGGTGGCGGAGGCGGAGGCGTGACCGAGGCCCGCGCCCGGGTACGGAGGCACGGTCGGCCCCGAGGCCGTGGAAGGGTGTCAGGGTCCGAGCGCCGACCGTCGACTCCCGGGCGGACGCGCGCTGTCGGGTGAGCCCTCAGGGGCCGCTCCGTGTGCCGACGGCCAGTTCGGTCACCCCCGCCGGCTTCCCCGGATCGTCCGAGGTGACCGTCATCCGCACCTTCCGGGCCACGTCCCCGGCCCGGAAGGGTCCCCACGTCCGGCCGTCCGGCGAGGTCTCGACGGTGTACGCGGCCGGTGCCACGTCCGACCACGCGGGGGTGACCGACGTGACCCCTGCCGCCCGGCCCAGGTCCACCGTCAGCGTGCCCGCCGCGCCCTGCGGCGACCAGGCCGTGGACGGGCTGCCGTCCACGGCCGCCGCCGCGTAGAGCCCCGGCGCCTCGGAGGTGGCCGTCACCGGGCGGCAACGCGCCGCGTTCGGCGTCGGGGTGAGATCGGGGCGCCGGGTGGGCAGCGTGAGGGTGCCGGTCAGGCGGCGCGGACCGGCCGGGGTGTGGACGGTGAACGGCGTGCCGTCCGTCAGCCGGACCGTGGTCGTCCGCGCGCCGATCGACACGTCGTACGTCCGGCCCCGGTAGCGCAGCCCCGTGAGCTCCACGCCCTCCCGCAGCTGCGGCGGCAGCAACGGGTC
>NZ_KL585394.1:64949-73700 GCF_000721935.1 Streptomyces sp. NRRL WC-3549 | reverse complement strand
AACGGGTCCAGCCGCACCCCGTCCTCGCGCAGCCGCAGCCCGGTCAGGCCGTGCGTGAAGACCTGGAGGAACCCGCCCTTGCCGGTCAGGAAGTCCTCGGCGGGGAAGCCGGAGAGCGGGTCCTGCGCACCGGACTTCTCCCCGCGCGCCTCGGAGAAGAGGTGGTAGGGGCCGCGCGTGAACGGACGTACGGAGCGCTGGAGATACGTGTACGTGGAGCAGCCCGGCTCCCCGATGGCCGCCGCGTCGATCGCGTGCACCGAGTCCGTCATCGCGGGCCCGTCCGGATCGGTGCGGGCGGCGTAGAAGCCGAGGGTCGCGGCGGCGGCACCGTCCTCCATCGGCCATTCCAGGGGGTACGTCAGCAGCACGGTGTCGGCCTGCTTGATGGTCGAGCCGTGGTACCCGGCGTACTGGAGGAAGAGTTTCTGCTCCGCGTCGTACGGGATGCGCAGCCCGTCCGCGACCCTGGTCCACCCGGCGGGGGCGCTCTCCCCGAGGAGCTGGGCGGCGCGGGTGGCGTTGCGCAGGGCGAGGGAGGCGACCGCGTTGGTGAAGACCCCGTCGTCGACGCCGTTGCTGTACTCGTCGGGGCCCGCGACGTTCCTCACCGAGTAGCCGCCGTCCGGGTTCGCGGTGGCCCGCGACTCCCAGAACTCGGCGATGCCCTTCAGCAGCGGCCAGCCGCGCCCCGCCAGCCAGTCGCGGTCGCCGGTGGCCAGGTAGTACTGCCAGACGGCGAGCGACACATCGCCCTGGAGGTGGTTCTGGGTCAGGCAGTGCGGCGGGTCCCAGCTCTGGCACTCGGTGTCGAGCCGGCCCCGGCTCGCGCTGGTCCACGGGAAGAACAGGCCTTGGTAGCCGAGCTGTTCGGCGTTGGCGCGGGCCGCGTGCCGGGTGCGGTAGCGGTACTCGACCACCGAGCGCGCCAGCTCGGGACGGGTGGCGAGCAGCCCCGGGTACATCCAGGTCTCGGCGTCCCAGAAGACCATGCCCGCGTAGTTGTCGCTGGTGAGCCCGGCCGGCGCGAGGCTGTCCGACGACCCGGGGCGGGCGTTGGCGAGCAGCCCGTACTGTGCGGCACGCAGCCAGGCGGTGAGGTCCGTGCTGCCCGGTACGGAGATGTCGGCGGACCAGGCCGTACGCCAGGCATCCGCGTTGTCCGCGAGCACCCCGGACCAGCCTCGCCGCTCCGCCCGGCGGGCGGCGGCCCGGGCGGACGCCAGGGGAGCACGGGAGGTGAGGCCGGTGTCGACGCCGACGTACTTCTCGAAGGTGTACGAGCGCCCGCCGGAGACCCGGACGGTGTGGACGCCCTCGCCGCTGCCCGCCTGGGCGATCGCTCCCTTCGTGCCCGTGCCGGTGGTGGTGAAGGTGCCGTCGTCCGCGAGGGTGAGCCGGCGTGCGCCCCTCTCGTCCAGACGCCCCGTGACGGTCGCCGTTCCGCTCCAGCGCGGAGTCATCCGCAGGCGTACCGCACCGGTGTGTACATCGGAGCGGTCGGCGAGGACCTCGTACGTCAGATCGGTGGCGCGGCCGTCAGCCGACGCGGACGTCCAGGGTGGTCCAGCTCGGCAGGGCGGCGATCACCTCGCGCCCCCCGGCGAGGTCCGGCTCGCGCCCGAAGAGGCCGGCGACGAAGGCGCCGTCGTAGCGCGGGGTGTAGAGGGGCCAGCCCGTCTTCTGCCCGGTCGCCGCGTACCCGGCTCCGGCGGCGGGAACGCGGTGGCCCAGGTAGCCGTTGCCGACGTACGGGTCGTAGCCGCCGGCCTCCCCGAAGACGGTGGACGCCGGCGCCCAGGACGGGTCCTCCTCCCCGGCCGCGCCCGAGGTGTCCGACGGGCCGCACACCGGGGTCAGCGGGGCGCCCGGGGAGGCGTGGGCGAGCGGAGGCAGGGGCGCGACCAGCACGGCCGCGACCAGGGACGCGAGGAGAGGGATGCGCGTGAGGCTCACCGTACGAAGGTAGGGACACCGGCGGCGCCGGTGCGGTTACGGCGCGCGGGACGGCGCCCGCGGTCGGCCGTCCCGCGCGCGGCGGGCAGTCCGCCGTGACGCAGGGATGCGGAGAGGAGCGGCGCGGCTGCTGGTCTGGACCGATGGGTGGTCCATACCTGGCGTTTGCTCGCCGGGTATGCGCTGGTCGGCGCGAAATCATCACTTCGGGTGAAACTCTGGCCCGCGCTTGCTTGCCCAACCGAGGGTTGTCACTCTGTTGCTGTCCGTCAACTGTTGGGAGTGGCCTGTGCCTTTCGGTGAGCAGCCCGCCTATCTGCGCGTGGCGAGCGATCTCAGGGAGAAGATCGTCAACGGCGCGCTGCCGCCCCATACACGGCTGCCGTCGCAGGCACGCATCCGCCAGGAGTACGGGGTCTCGGACACCGTCGCCCTGGAGGCGCGGAAGGTGCTGATGGCCGAAGGGCTCGTCGAGGGGCGTTCCGGGTCGGGCACCTATGTGCGCGAGCGTCCGGTCCCGCGGCGGATCGCCCGCTCCGGCTACCGCAGGGAGGGGGGTGTCGACCCCTTCCGGCAGGAACAGACGGCGGAGGGCGCGCGGGGCACGTGGGAGTCGCGCAGTGAGCAGGAGGAGGCCGGTCCGGAGATCGCGGGCCGCCTCGGCATCGAGCCCGGCGACCGGGTGATGCGGACGCGGTACCTCTACCGTGAGGCGGGCGAGCCGATGATGCTCTCCACCTCCTGGGAGCCGTTGGCCGTCACCGGCCGCTCACCCGTGATGCTGCCGGAGGAGGGCCCGCTCGGCGGCTGCGGTGTGGTCGACCGGATGGCGGCCATCGGTGTCGTCGTGGACAACGTCGCCGAAGAGGTCGGCGCGCGCCCCGGGCTGGCGGAGGAGCTCCTGGCGCTCGGCGGTGTGCCGGGGCATGTCGTGATGGTCATCGGGCGTACGTATTACGCCTCGGGGCGAGCCGTGGAGACGGCCGACGTGGTGGTCCCCGCCGACCGGTACCGGATCGCCTACCACCTGCCGGTCAGGTAGCCCGGAGCCGTGCGTGGCGGCCCGGGTGCCTCCCGGGAGCTGGGGCGGCCGGTCCCGTCTGCCGGGTCGCTCATGAGCCCGCCCACTCCGTGAACCCGGGGCTGCTCGGCCGCCGGGACCGCCCTGCGGGGCCCGCCCCGCCCCGTGTGCAGGCCCCGCCTGTACGGGCCGGCCTGTACGGGCCGGCCTGTGCGGGCCGGCCTGTGCGGGCCCCGCCCGCGTGCGGGCCCGCCCGTGTGGTCTCCCCGTTCCGCGCGCCCGGGCCGTGCGTGAGCCTGAGCTGAGCCTGAGCCGCTCCGTGTGCCGCCGCCGTGTCTCCGCTCGCGTGATCCCGGGCCGGTCATGACCCGCTGGGGGTGCCCGGTGCCCCGACTGCCCCGGCTGCCCCGGTGCCGCATCGGCGCCCACCGGCGCGGCCGTGGCCACCGGTCGGCCACCCGATCGAGATCCCGCCCCTGGCCCTGGCCCCGGCCCCGGACCGGGGCCCTCCCGGCGGTCGTGGCCGTTGCAATCGCGCGATCGCAGCGGCAAGGGGATTCCGTCGCAAGGGGGCGCACGCCGGGTCGGCGTCGGCGCCCCCGCCGACCGGACGTCCGGCCGGTGACCGTCAGGTCGCAGGGGTGGGGCAGGGGGCGCATTCACGTGAATGCGCCCCCTGCGTGATGGCCGGATGCGTACCTCTTTGTGTAAACGCGCCTCCTCTGCGTGAAGGTCAGGCGTACGCTCGGGCATATGCGTACTGCGGTTTCCTGGGGATCCTTAGAGACGTGCATGGCAGTGGGGAGAGGGGCGACATGCTGGGGAGAAACGCGATGACGGACAGCGGCGCGGTACTCCCCTGGCTGGTGATCAGGCAGGACGACAACGGCAACCGGTACCGCGTGGGCCGCTATGCGACCCGGGACGAGGCCCAGGAGATCGCCGACGGCCTGGACCGCCACGGACACAAGCAGCTCTACTGGGTGGAGCGCGTGGGCCAGAGCGCGCGCCCCTGACGCCCGAGACCGTCCGCCGCCGGGTCACGGGCCACGACCGCGGCCCGGCGCACACCTCACGCTCGCGCGAGCGGCCGGGGAGGGCCGGACAGGACGGACCCGCGCGACCGGTAGGGTCCCGGTCGACCAGGGTGTGTGAACGAAGGTGGAGTGATGTCGGTCCTGATCGACACGGTGGCATGGGTGCGGGTGGAGAACGGCAGGATCCTCTGCGCCCGGCCGCGGGGCAAGGACGTCTTCTACATCCCCGGCGGTAAGCGGGAGAGCGGCGAGAGTGACCTGGAGACGCTGCTGCGCGAGGTCGAGGAGGAGCTGACCGTCGCCGTCGTCCCGTCGAGCGTGACGCACGCGGGCACCTACGAGGCGCAGGCCCACGGCCACCCGGACGGCGTCGTCGTGCGCATGAGCTGCTACTACGCCGACTACCGCGGCACGCTGGCCGTCAGCAGCGAGATCGACGAGATGGCCTGGTTCTCCTACGCGGACCGACCGCGCGTCCCCCCGGTGGACCAGCTCCTCTTCGACGACCTCCGGGCCTCGGGGGAGCTGCGCTGAGCCGTGGCCGCCGGCCCGCCCGCACACCCCCGTGCCCCGGCGCGCGCGGTAGGGTGCTCGAAATGCCGGGTGCGGGCTGATTAGCTCCCTTTTCAGGGGCGGAGCCCCCGATGCCGTCCCCTGGGAGGTGATCGGGCGTGACCGAGACCGAAGGCGACTGTGCCGCGTGGAGCTTTCCGGCGCGGCCGGGGTCCGTGCGCAGCGCCAGGCACGCGGTCCGTGACGCACTGCACAGCTGGGACCTGGACGCGGCGGTGGGCGACGTCGCCGTCCTCCTCGTCAGCGAACTGGTGACCAACGCGCTGTGCTACGCCGACGGCCCGATCGGGGTCCGGGTGATGCGTCCGCACCCCGACGGCGACGGCCCCGGCGTGGCCGCCGCAGGGCGGGGCCTGCTGGTGGAAGTCTCCGATCCGCTTCCGGATCCGCCCACCGAACGCACGGCCGGACCCGACGACGAAGGCGGCCGTGGACTGCAGCTCGTGGCCTGTTCCGCTCGCCGTTGGGGGACCCGGCGCGGAAAGACCGGCAAGACGGTGTGGTTCGAGCTCGCTCTGCCTGGTTAGGAGAGGGAGGGGATGCAACAGCGATCATCGGCGTCGGCAAGTCTGGCCGAAAGGGACTGAGACCGTGCTGTGATCGTGAACGCCGTGCCGCTCGGGGCCGTAGTGCTGAATACTGCGGGCAGGACCGGTCCGGTGTGTGAGCTGGAGGGGACGGTCGCGTGAGCGAGATATGTGGGACGGCGGGCGACGTCATGTGGCAGAGCAGTCCGCCTGGCTCGATCTATGACTCCATCAGAGTCGCCTCCTTCTCCATCGGGGCGGACGGGCTGATCGAGCAGTGGAGCCGCCGGGCCGCCGACCTGTTCGGCATGGAGCCGCGCCAGGTGCTGGGCAGAGACCCGGTCGAGGCGTTCATGCCCGCCGGGCTGCGCTCCGGCGCCCGCCGGCAGGTGCGCGAGATCCTCGACGGCAAGGAGTGGACGGGCCTCGTCCCGTTCCGGATGCCCGGAGGGGACGGGGCGTCCGGACTCGCCGAGATCTACGTCATGCCGAGCGAGACGGGCACCGGCGAACGCGCCGCGCTCTGCATCGTCGTGGACGTACGGGCTCTGCAACGCGTCGAAACCGACCTTGCCGCCTCGCAGGCGATATTCGGCCAATCGCCGTTCGGGTTCGTGCTGTTCGGCACCGACTTCACCGTCGTACGCGCCAACCAGCGGTTCGCCACGGTCTTCGGCGGCGAGGCCGCCGACCACCGGGGCCGTACGGTCCACGACTATCTCGCCCGTCCCGAGGCCGAGCGGCTGGCGGCCACGCTCAAGAGGGTCCTGGACACCGGTGACGCCGTCACCGACCTCCAGCTCACGGGCACCACGCCCGGGTCAATCGGCCGACGCCACTGGTCCATGAACCTCTACCGCGTCCACAGCGGTTCCGGGCGCCCGGTCGGAGTCGCCGGACTCGCCACCGACGTCACCCAGCGCCACATCGCCGCCCGCGAGGCGGCCAGCGCCCGGCGCAACCTCGCCCTGCTCAACGAGGCCAGCGCACGCATCGGTAACTCCCTCGACCTGGAGACCACGGCCCGCGAGCTGCTCGACGTCGCGGTGCCCGGCTTCTGCGACCTGGCCTCCGTCGACCTGTACCAAGGCCTGCTCACCGGCGACGAGGTCTCGCCCGGCAGCTGGGGCAGGCGCCACCAGGAGTCCGGCAGCGGCTCCGCCGAGCTGCGCCGCGTGGCCCACGCCAGTGCCGTGTCCGACGCCCTGCCGGACATCGCGGCGGGCGAGGGGACCGAGGGCGCGGGCCCGCCCGCGCTCGGCTCGGTCCACCGCTACCCCTTCCACTCGCCCTGCGCCGTGGCCCTGCGCACCGGCCGGGTCGCGGACGTGCCCGGCGACGAGCGGGGCCTGGTCCACTCCACCCTCGCCGTGCCGATGGTCGCCCACGACATCGTCGTCGGCCTCGTCCGGTTCTCCCGCACCAAGGGCAGCGAACCCTTCGGGGAGCGGGACCGGGCCCTGGCCACCGAACTGGCCGCCCGCGCCGCCGTCTGCATCGACAACGCCCGCCTCTACCGCCGTGAGCACGAACGGGCGTTGATCCTCCAGCGCAGCCTGCTGCCGCCCGGCGACCCGGAGGCCGCGGGCCTGGACATCGCCTGCCGCTACCTCCCCGGCAACACCGCCACCGAGGTCGGCGGCGACTGGTTCGACGTGATCGAGCTCCCCGGCCACCGCACGGCGCTCGTCGTCGGTGACGTGATGGGACGCGGGCTGCGGGCGGCCGTCGCGATGGGCGAACTGCGCACCGCCGTACGGACGCTGGCGCTGCTCGACCTGGAGCCCGCGGAGGTGCTCGCCGCCCTCGACGAGGTCGTCCGGGGCCTCGGCACCCCGGGCGGCGGCGACCGCACCGACGGCTTCGGCGGAGGCGTCCAGTGGGCGGCCCGGACCGCGCACAAGTCACGTGAGGCGGACCTCTCCGAGGTCTACCTGGCGACATGCGTCTACGCCGTGTACGACCCCGTCACCCGGCGCTGCACCTTCGCCAACGCGGGCCACCTGCCGCCCGTCGTGGCCGAACCCGGCGAGAAGCCCCTGCTGCTCGACGTACCCCCGGGCATGCCGCTCGGCGTCGGAGGCGAGCCCTTCGAGGAGGTCGAGGTGGAGCTCAAGGAGGGCGCCCTGCTCGCCCTGTACACCGACGGCCTCGTCGAAGCCCGTGACCATCCGCTCGACGAGGGCCTGGCCTCCCTGCGCCGCTCCCTCGCCGAACCGTCCCAGTCGCTCGAAGACGTCTGCGACCACGTACTGAGCACGCTCCACACCCGGCACGGCGAGGACGACATCGCGCTGCTGATGGCCCGTATCCAGGGGCTGCCCGCGGAGGCGGTGGGCGACTGGAAGCTGCCCCGGGAACCGCGGTCCGTCGGCCGCGCCCGCGAGCTGGCCCGCGGGCAGCTCATGGCCTGGGACCTCGACGACCTGGTGGACACCACGGAGCTGCTCGTCAGCGAACTCGTCACCAACGCCCTGCGCTACGGCGAGGGCGAGGTCCGGCTCCGGCTGCTGCGCGACCGCACCCTGGTCTGCGAGGTCTGGGACGCCGGTCTGGTCCAGCCCCGGCGGCGGCGGGCCCGTGACACCGACGAGGGCGGGCGCGGGCTGCAACTGGTCGGGCTGCTCAGCGCGGCCTGGGGTTCACGCCGCACCCCGCGCGGCAAGACGGTCTGGTTCGAGCTGGCCCTGCCCGACGGCGCGCCGAGCCCCGAACTCTCCGTCGAACAGCTGCTGAGCATGTACTGAGATGCGAAGGTGGAGGGCCACGTCCTCTTCCCGGCCCCTGGCCCACGACCCCTGGAGCAGTCGATGGCAGTCCGCCGAGTCGTTCCCAACCTGCGCACCCAGGACCCGGGGGAGCAGCGGGAGTTCTACGGGCTGCTGGGCTTCGAGGAGGTCATGGACCAGGGGTGGATCATGACCGTCGCCTCCCCGTCTGCCCCGTCGGCGCAGGTCAGTTTCATCACCCAGGACAGGACCGGGCCCGTCCACCCGGACGTCAGTGTGGAGGTGGACGACGTGGACGCGGTCTACGCGGCCGTGCGGGAGAGCGGCGCGGAGATCGTGCACCCCTTGCAGGACGAGGAGTGGGGGGTGCGCCGGTTCTTCGTCCGGGACCCGGAGGGCCGGGTGGTCAACGTGCTGGCCCACCCTCACTGAGGCGTACGGAGACCCGGGCGGGCTCGTGGTGGAGATCCCCGTGCGGCGCGCGACGGCGGCCCACGGCGAGCGGCCGTGGTCAGAAGGGGCCGCCACCCCGGCGGCCCCGGGTCCTCCCGCCGCCGAAACTGCCCGGCCCGCCGCCGGACCCCCCGCCGCCGAGGCCCCCGCCGCCCCCTCCCCGGCCGCCCCCGAAGAGGCCGCCCAGGAGGATGCCGCCCAGCACGGCACCGCCCACCCCGCCCCCCGCCGACGGTCCGCCCGGGTCCGGCCCGCCGCGACAGGCGCGTACGTCCCGCTCGGCCAGGTCCAGCGCCTGCCCGGCCAGCGCGTCCGCCCGCCGGGCCTCGGCCAGGGCCGCCCGCGGATCGTCCCACGCCGACCGTTCCCGGGCCCGCCCCCAGTGGAGCCGCGCCTGTGCCAGCCGGGTACGGGCCTGGCCGCCGACGGCTCCCCGGCCTGTCTCTTATACACAT
>NZ_KL585394.1:64475-64785 GCF_000721935.1 Streptomyces sp. NRRL WC-3549 | reverse complement strand
CCGGCTCCCCGGCGGGTGCCGATGTAGTCCGCGGCGGCACCGATCGCCGAGCCGGCGAGGAACAGCGAATGCTCCAGCAGCGCACGCGCCCACCGGTCGCCGTGCCCCCGCTCCGGCGCCCCGGCCGACGCCGTGCCCGCGCCCGCCGTGCCCGCCTCCACCGCCCGGCGGAGCGCGTCGACCGGGTCGTACGGCTCCGACCGCACGCCCTCCCGCACCGCATCGGCCCGTACGGTCCCGGGCCGAGGACCGTCTCGCGGCCCGTCCGCCGGCCCGGCCCCTCCGGGCGTGCCCCCGGCTCCGGCCGGCT
>NZ_KL585394.1:60925-64264 GCF_000721935.1 Streptomyces sp. NRRL WC-3549 | reverse complement strand
GTGTCCGCCCGGGCGAGCGCGCCCGGCAGCCGCGCCTCGGCCTCGGTCAGCTCCGCGGCCCGCCGCTCCACACCGTCCACCAGGGTGGAGATCTGGGCGATCGCCCCTTCGGCGGCGCGCAGCTGGACCGCGGCCCGGGCGTGGACCCCGCCGTCCACGGCCCGACGCGCCTGGTTGAGGCTCGACGTCGCGAAGGTCAGCAGGTCCTGGGCCTGTGCGACGTTCCCGGCCACGGCGGACCGGGCCGAGGCGGCGTACCGGTCCCGCATCCCGTCGAGCGTCACCCGCGCCGCGGCCACGCGCCCGGTCAGCCGGCGGAACACGGCCTCCGCCGCCGCCACGTCCCGGGGCGCCGTCTCCTCCAGGGCGCGCAGCCGGTCGAAGTCCTCGGACACGGCGTCCAGGCGCGCGCCGGCGTCCGTACAGCGGCGGATGACCTCGTCCAGCATGCGGCGGTGCTCCACGGCGTCGTCCGGGACGGCGTCGTCCAGCCGTTGCCGCACCCGGAAGGCCTCGGCCAGCTCGGCCCTGGCGTACTCGACCGCCTCGGTGAAGGGGGCCGCCGCCTCCTCGCCGTACCGGGCGACAGCGAAACCGAGCTCCTCCTCGCTGGTGTGTACGGCGTCGTCGGTGCCCACCAGGTCCGCCTCGGCACGGGCGTCGAGCTCGGCCGGCGTGACCCGACCGCCGCCCCGGGGAGACGGGCCGCCCCGGCCGGGCAGCGCCGGGGTGGTCCGGGTCGCGGTGCGATGCCTGCGGCGCAGCCACGCGCAGCCGGCGACCGCGAGCACGACGGCGGCCACGACGAGGGGGAGGACCAGGTCGACGGAACCGCCCCCCACCGGGTCGTCCCCGAGCGCCCCCACCCGGTCGCTGACCCGCCCCTGGTGTGAGAGGGGGACCGGGGCCGCGGCCCGGGCGCCGTACGCCGTGGGCAGGGCCGGCCCGCACAGCGCTGCCGGCACGGTGAGGAGGATCCTGCCGCGCGTCGAGGGCCGGAGGGGCGGCCGGATACGGCTCGCGGGCGGTGTCACACGGGGAGGCTATGTCCGGCCCGCGCGGCCCGCGACCGGGCGTCGGGCCAGACCGGCGGCCTCACGGGCCGCGCACCGTCTTTGCCGGAAGATGAACAGTCAACCTTGCAAGATGTACTGCGCATCTTTAGCGTGGAACGCATGACCACCGGACCCCTGGAACCCCGCGATCCCACGCCCGGCGATCCGGCCGCGGAGCACGTGGCGACGGATCTCGCGACCGTGGTCGGCAGGCTGCTGCGACGGATGCGGACCATGCAGCCGGAGGGGGTGCTCACGCCGTCCCAGCGCTCGGTGCTGGCCCGGCTCGACGAGAGCGGCCCCGCCACCACGGCGGCGCTGGCCCGCGCCGAGTTCGTACGCCCGCAGTCCATGCGGCTGACGCTGGCCGCGCTGGAGGCCCGGGGGCTGGTCGCCCGGGCCCCCGATCCGTCCGACGGCCGCAAGTCGGTCGTCTCGGTCACCGGCGAGGGGCTCTCCGCCCTGGCCGGGGTCCGGGCGGTCACCCGGGGCTGGCTCGCGGACACGATCGCCGAGGAGCTGGACGGTGAGGAGCGCCGTACCGTCGCCGAGGCCGTGGTTCTGATCCGCCGCCTGGTCGACAAGTGACCGGCCGGTGGGCGCCCGGTACACCCGCCCTGTCTCTTATACACATGGCGGGCCGCCGGGGCCACCCGGGCGGGCCCCGGCGGAACCCGCACCGGAGCGGGGGCGGCCCGCAGGGCCCGAACGGGGGTTCGGCGTCCGCCTCACCGCGCCGCTGCTGATGGGCTCCCTGCTCAATCCGCTCAACACGACCATGATCTCCACCGCCCTGGTGGCCATCGGACGCACCTTCGGCATCGGGGCCGCCGACACCGCCTGGCTGATCTCCGTCCTCTATCTCGCCAGCGCCGTCGCCCAGCCCGTCCTCGGCAAGCTGGCCGACGTGCTCGGCCCCCGCCGGGTCTTCCAGGCCGGTCTGGTCGTCGTGATGGCGTCCGGCCTGGTCGGAGCCCTCGCGACCGGCTTCGGCATGCTGATCGTCTCCCGGCTGCTGCTCGGCGTCGGCACCTCGGCCGCCTACCCGGCGGCCATGGCGGTCCTGCGCGACGAGTCGCGCCGCGTCGGCCGGGCCACCCCGCGCCCGGTGCTGGCCCGGCTCTCCTTCGCCGCGCTCGGCAGCGCCGCCGTCGGGCCCGCGCTCGGCGGGCTGCTCGTCACCGTCGTCGGCTGGCGGGGCATCTTCGCCGTCAACGTCCCCGTCGCGCTGGTCGCGTCCGGCGCCGCGCTGCTCTGGGTACCGGCCGACCCCCCGCGCGAGCGGGACGCCCGGGGCGACACCCGGAAACTCGCGCTCGACCCGCTCGGCATCGCCCTGTTCTCCGCGGCCCTGACCGTGCTCGTCTTCTTCCTGCTCCGCCTGACCGACCCCCTGTGGTGGCTGCTCGCGCCCTTCGCCGCACTGACCGCCGTGCTGGGGTGGTGGCAGCTGCGCACCCCGCGGCCCTTCATCGACCTCCGGATGCTCGCGGGCAACGGCGCGCTGCTGCGTACCTACGCCCGCCACGGCCTGGGCTACCTCCTCATCTACTGCGTGATGTACGGCTTCACCCAGTGGCTGGAGGAGGCACGCGGCTACTCCTCCGGCCACACCGGGCTGCTCATGCTGCCGATGTCCCTCACCGCGTTGGCCTGCTCGCTCCTCGGCGCCCGCACGAAGTCCCTGCGCGCCCCGCTGACCCTGGCCTGCGTCCTGCTCATGGCCGGAGCGGGCGTCCTGCTGACCCTGACCGGTTCCACCCCGCTCGCCGTCCTGCTGCTCGCCGGCGCCTGCTTCG
Source organism: Streptomyces sp. NRRL WC-3549 (assembly GCF_000721935.1). Taxonomy (GTDB): domain Bacteria; phylum Actinomycetota; class Actinomycetes; order Streptomycetales; family Streptomycetaceae; genus Streptomyces. The sequence goes on along the minus strand of NZ_KL585394.1, from coordinate 61,410 downwards.
GCGCACCGCAGGGCCTCATCGGCACGAGCAACCAGGCCGCCGTCCAGGCCCACGCACCGCCCGAGTCCATCGGCTCCGCCGCCGGCCTCCAGCGCACCGCCCAGTACCTCGGCGCGATCACCGCCTCCGGTCTGATCGCCCTCGCCTACGCGGACACCGCGAGCGACGCCGGCCTGCACCTCATGGCCGCGGTCTCCGTCGTCCTCGGAGTCCTGCTCACCGTCCTGACCGTCACCGACCGCGCCCTGCGCGCACGCACCTGAACGCCCCCCACGAGGAGTACGCACATGACCGCCACCACCCTGGACCCGAAGACCGCCCTGGTCGTCGTCGACCTGCAGAAGGGAATCGTCGGCGCCTCCACCGTCCACCCCGCCGGCGACGTCGTCGCGAACGCCGCGACCCTCGCCGACGCCTTCCGCGCCAAGGGCCTTCCCGTCGTGCTCGTCCGGGTCACCGGCGGCGCCCCCGGACGTACCGAGGCC
>NZ_KL585394.1:50032-60732 GCF_000721935.1 Streptomyces sp. NRRL WC-3549 | reverse complement strand
CGCGCCGGCAGCCGCCCGCCGACTGGGCGGACATCGTGCCGGAGCTCGGCCCGCGCGAGGGCGACGTCGTCGTCACCAAGCAGCGCTGGGGCGCCTTCCACGGCACCGACCTCGACCTCCAGCTGCGCCGCCGGGACGTCACCCAGATCGTCCTGGCCGGCATCGCCACCGCCATCGGCGTCGAGTCCACGGCCCGTGCCGCCCACGAACTCGGCTACCACGTCACCGTGGCCACCGACGCGGTCACCGACCTCGACCCGGACACCCACCGCAACAGCGTCGAGAAGGTCTTCCCGAGGCTCGGCGAGACCGGCACCACATCGGCGATCGTCGAGCTGCTCGGCTGAGTACCCGGGCGGGTGCGGCCGAGTACGACCTCCGGGGCCGCACGGGTGACATCGCCGCCCGCACCGGCCGTGCCTGTGCCCCCTCGTGCGTGGAGGTGCGTTCAGTTGGATCACCACATCAGTGTGATCAGCTGCAAATGCCACCAAAACGTTTGTCATCCGGTCCATTCCGGTACGGGTGGGCCGGGCCGGCCCCGGAGGTATCAGCCATGGCCCACCTCGGCGTCCCGCGCGGGACGGCCCGAAAGCGCCGCTCGGTCGCACTCCTGGCGACGGGGGTGCTCACGATCCCCGTGCTGGCGGGCTGCTCCTCGGACCACGACGGCCGCGTCCCGGTGGCCGTGGGCCAGGACATCGCCCCGGCGGCCCGGGACCGGGTCGCCGACGGCTCCACCCTCACCTGGGCGATCGACGCGCTGCCCGCCACCTTCAACGCCTTCCAGGCCGACGCCGACGGCGCGACCACCCGGGTCACCGGCGCCGTCCTACCCACGCTCTTCCCGATGGACGCACGTGGGGAGCCCCGGCTCAACCCCGACTTCCTGGAGTCCGCGAAGGTCATCGAGCAGGAACCGAAACAGGTCGTGCTCTACAAGCTCAACCAACGGGCCGTGTGGAGCGACGGACGGGAGATCGGCGCCCCCGACTTCGTCGCCCAGTGGCGCGCGCTCAGCGGCAAGGACTCCGCGTTCTGGACCGCGCGCAACGCGGGCTACGAACGGATCGAGAAGATCGAGCGCGGCAAGGACGACCTCCAGGTCCGCGTCACCTTCTCCAAGCCGTACGCGGACTGGCGGGCGCTGTTCTCCCCGCTGTACCCGAAGGAGGTGACCGGGTCTCCCGCCGCCTTCAACGACGGCGCCCGCACCGCCCTCAAGAACACCGCGGGGCCGTTCCGCCTGCGCAGCGTGGACAAGAAGAAGGGGACCGTCACCCTCGACCGCGACCCCCGCTGGTGGGGCGACCGGGCCAAGCTCCAATCGCTCGTCTTCCGGGCCGTGAAGCCCGAGGACCGCGCCGAGGCCCTGACCGAGGGCACCGTGGACGTCGCCGACGTCGACCCGGCGGCGGCGAACAGCATCGCCCAGGCCGCCCGCTACCGCACCGGCGACGGACGGCCGCCCGCCCACGGCCCCGGGGCCGACACCACCCCGGCCTCGGCGCTGCGCTCCTGGGCACTTGCACACGGGTCGGACGAGGAGGCGGCCGAGGCCGCCCAGGCCGCCCGTGCCGAGGAACGCGAGGCCGTGGCGGCGTACGCGGCCGAGCAGAAGGCGCTCAACGGCTTCGCCGTACGCAAGTCGCTGGAGCCCGCCTACACGCAGTTGGCGCTCAACGGCGAGTCCGGGCCCCTCGCCGACGACCGGGTGCGCCGCGCGGTCGCCCGCGCCCTCGACCGCCAGGAGCTCGCCGACACCGTCCTGAAGCCGCTCGGGCTGCCCGCGAAGCCGCCCGGCAGCCACCTGGCCCTGGCCGGGCAGCCCGCGTACAAGGACGCCAGCGGGGCCCTGGGCGCGCAGGACACCAAGGAGGCGCGGGCGCTGCTGGCGGACGCGGGCTGGACGACCGGCGGAGCCGTCGAGAAGCCCGCGGACACCAAGGCCGGCAGCGAGGCCGACAAGAAGACGGACGAGGACGCCGGGAAGAAGGCGTCCGGCAAGGCGACCGAGGAGGCCTCCGGCGCGGACGCCGACCAGGCCTCCGACACGGAGGAGAAGGACGACAAGGCCTCCCGTGACGAGGGGCTGTACATCGTCGGCGACGACAAGCCGGGCGGCCGGGCCGGCCGTACCGCCGTCCCCCAGGCCCTCGCCACCGCACCGGCCGCCGCGGCCCAGAGCGCGGCCGTGATGCGCCAGGTCGCGGCCTTCACCGGTGACGAGAGCGGCCGGGTCAGCGCCCAGGACAAGCAGCCGCCCGGGGGAGCGCCCGGCGCCTACGCACCCAAGGGCACGGCGGCCCCCGCCCCCGCCCCGGCCAGCAACCGGCTCGGCAAGGACGGCAAGCCGCTCACCCTGCGCTTCGTCCTGCCGTCCGGCCCCGGGTCGCAGCCGCTGCGCAGCGTCGGCGACAGGATCGTCGAGATGCTGGACGCGGTCGGTATCGGGGCCCAGATCACCAAGGTCGACGACGAGAGCTACTTCAAGGACCACATCGCCTCGGGCGACTACGACATGGCCCTCTACTCCTGGCCCGCCACCGCCTACCCCGCGACCGACGGGCGCCCCATCTTCGCCAAGCCGGAGCCCGCCACCGACGGATCGCTGCTGGTCGAGCAGAACTACACCCGGGTCGGCTCCGACCACATCGACCAGCTCTTCGACCGGGCGGTCTCCGAGCTCGACGACAAGACCTCCAGGGACCTGCTGAAGCAGGCGGACGCACGGATCTGGGCAGCGGCCGGATCGATTCCGCTGTACCAGCGGCCGCAGCTGGTCGCGGTCGACAAGAAGCTCCGCAACGTCGGCGCCTTCGGCTTCTCCACCCCCCGCTACCAGGACATCGGATTCGTCGGGGGCCAAGCGGCAGGTGCTCCCGCGAGCCCCAGGAAATAGCAGGTCACCCGCCTGATCCAAGCTCAGAACCAGCTCAATTCCCTTGCCCGTCGGCACCGCCGGCGGGCAAGGTGGCATCTGCCTGGACCCGGGCTCCCCGCTTCCCCCGCACCCCCTCGCCGTCCGGCCCCGCCCCCCGCCGTACGACGGCTGAACACAGGGTGGACAACGCCCGGCGAACGGCCTCGCCGACCGGGCCGGGACGCTCCGGACGCGTCAAGCCCGTACCATTGGACCAGCCGTGGCGTGTCCGCCCGGCGGGCGTACGAGGACTCCAGACCGACTGAGACGCCTGATCCCCGATCGAGAGAAGCGCAAGCCACCCATGCCCACGCGCCACGACATCCGTAACGTAGCCATTGTTGCCCACGTCGACCACGGCAAGACCACCCTGGTCGACGCCATGCTCCGGCAGGCGGGCGCCTTCGCCGCCCACGCCGCCGAGAACCTCGACGAACGCATGATGGACTCGAACGACCTGGAGCGTGAGAAGGGCATCACGATCCTCGCCAAGAACACGGCGGTGAAGTACCACCCCAAGGACGGCGGGGACCCGATCACGATCAACATCATCGACACCCCCGGCCACGCCGACTTCGGCGGCGAGGTCGAGCGCGGTCTGTCGATGGTCGACGCGGTCGTCCTCCTCGTCGACTCCTCCGAGGGTCCGCTCCCGCAGACCCGGTTCGTGCTGCGCAAGGCGCTCGACGCCAAGCTCCCGGTGATCCTCTGCATCAACAAGACGGACCGCCCCGACGCCCGTATCGCCGAGGTCATCGACGAGACGTACGACCTCTTCCTGGACCTGGACGCCGACGAGGACCAGATCGAGTTCCCGATCGTCTACGCCTGCGCCCGTGACGGCGTCGCCTCGCTGACGAAGCCCGAGGACGGCACCGTCCCGCCGGACAGCGAGAACCTGGAACCGTTCTTCAACACGATCCTCTCGACGGTCCCGGCCCCCGAGTACGACGAGGACGCACCGCTCCAGGCGCACGTCACCAACCTCGACGCCGACAACTTCCTCGGCCGCATCGCCCTCTGCCGCGTCGAGCAGGGCGAGCTGCGCAAGGGCCAGACGGTCACCTGGATCAAGCGCGACGGCACGATGTCCAACGTGCGCATCACCGAGCTCCTGATGACCGAGGCGCTCACCCGCCAGCCCGCCGAGAAGGCGGGCCCGGGCGACATCTGCGCCATCGCCGGCATCCCGGACATCATGATCGGCGAGACCCTGGCCGACCCCGAGAACCCGATCGCGCTGCCGCTGATCACGGTCGACGAGCCGGCCATCTCGATGACCATCGGCACCAACACCTCGCCGCTCGTCGGCAAGGGCGGCAAGGGCCACAAGGTCACCGCCCGCCAGGTGAAGGACCGCCTGGACCGCGAGCTGATCGGTAACGTCTCGCTCCGCGTCCTGGACACCGAGCGCCCCGACGCCTGGGAGGTCCAGGGCCGCGGCGAGCTCGCGCTGGCGATCCTCGTCGAGCAGATGCGCCGCGAGGGCTTCGAGCTCACCGTCGGCAAGCCGGAGGTCGTCACCAAGCAGATCGACGGCAAGACGCACGAGCCCGTCGAGCGCATGACGATCGACTCGCCCGAGGAGCACCTCGGTGCCATCACGCAGCTGATGGCCTCCCGCAAGGGCCGCATGGAGACGATGACGAACCACGGTTCGGGCTGGGTCCGCATGGAGTGGATCGTCCCCTCCCGCGGCCTCATCGGCTTCCGTACGGAGTTCCTGACCCAGACCCGCGGCACGGGCATCGCGCACTCCATCTTCGAGGGCCACGAGCCCTGGTTCGGCGAGCTGCGCACCCGCCACAACGGCTCCCTGGTGGCCGACCGCGCGGGCTCCGTGACGCCGTTCGCGATGGTCAACCTCCAGGAGCGCGGTGTGATCTTCACCGAGGCCGGCACCGAGGTCTACGAGGGCATGATCGTCGGCGAGAACTCCCGCGCCGACGACATGGACGTGAACATCACCAAGGAGAAGAAGCTCACCAACATGCGTGCGGCTTCCGCGGACACCACCGAGAACGTGGTGCCCGCCCGCAAGCTCTCGCTGGAGCAGTCCCTGGAGTTCTGCCGCGACGACGAGTGCATCGAGGTGACCCCGGAGACGGTCCGTATCCGCAAGGTCGTCCTCGACCAGAAGCAGCGCGGACGCACGGCCTCGCGCGCCAAGCACGGCTGATCCCGGCGCCGGACCGGTCCGGCACCGAGGGACGACTCCCCGTTCGGAAGAGGCACCTCCTCTTCCGGGCGGGGAGTTCTCGTGAAGGTCGTACACCGGCCCGCCGGTGCGGCCCCCGCCCCCCGCCGGTCCGGGCCGGACGGCCGGGCAGGCCGCGCCGCCGAGTGACCGGACCCGGGCCGGGCGGGCGGTCCCGCGAGGCCACGCCGAAGAGATCGAGGTCAACCGGATTTAGCGGGCGAGGTGTTCGTTATTCGACCGTTGCTCTCCGGAACATGTGTTAACGGTCCGTTTCGGGGGTGTCTGTCTGGGATCGCTTTGTCCGGATTTCGGGCTGGGCGAGGTTTCTGATGTTGTCAAACCGAGACCCTTTAAGTGTGGTTTACAGCCCGGTGTTCCTTAATAGTTGGCTCCATTGAGCTCGGGTCAATGGGTCAGCGCACTGTGGGGAGTGCCGACTCACGAGCACACTCGGGGCACTGAAACGATCGCCGTCAGGGGTGTCGGTTGATCTCTCCAGTGCCCCTCTTGTAGTCAAAAGTGGACTCATGAGGAGGAAACCCATGCGCGGTGCCAAGAGCGCCAAGTGGGTCGCGGGAGCGGCAATCATCGCCCTGGCCGCGACCGCCTGTGGTGGCGGCGACAGTGACGACAGCGGCAAGTCCGCTTCGAAGGAGAAGGGCAAGCCCGCCGGCTACGTCTCGGTCGACGTCGGCGAGCCGCAGAAGCCCCTGATCCCGGCCGACACCAACGAGCAGCTCGGCAGCTACGTCATCCAGGCGCTGTTCACCCAGCTCCTGGAGTTCGACGCCGAGGGCAACATCGTCTACACGAACGCGGAGTCCGTGAAGTCGGACGACTCCAAGACGTGGACGGTCAAGCTCAAGCCGGGCTGGAAGTTCCACGACGGCACCCCGGTCACCGCCGAGTCGTACATCAAGGCGTGGAACTGGTACGCCAACATCAAGAACGGCCAGCAGAACGCCTTCTGGTTCGAGGACATCAAGGGCTACGAGGACGTCCACCCCGCCAAGGGCGACCCCAAGGGCACGGAGATGTCCGGCCTGAAGGCCGTGGACGACACCACCTTCACGGTCGAGCTCGAGAAGCCGGTCCCGTACTTCGAGTACAAGCTCGGCTACTACACCTTCGCCCCGCTGCCCGAGGTGTTCTACAAGGACACCAAGGCGTTCGGCCAGGCGCCGGTCGGCAACGGTCCCTACGTCTTCGAGAAGTGGGACCACAAGAAGCTCATCCAGGTCAAGGCCAACGCGGACTACCAGGGTCCGAACAAGGCCAAGAACAAGGGCATCCTGTTCAAGAACTACGCCACCGTCGAGGCGGCGTACCAGGACCTGCTCTCCGGCAACCTGGACATGATCCGCCAGGTCGGCCCGAAGGACCTGCCGAAGTACAAGCAGGACCTCGGCGACCGCGTGATCGACGAGCCGTACGCGGCCGTCCAGTCGCTCACCCCGGTCTTCTACTCCAAGGCCTTCAAGGACATCGACCCCAAGGTCATCCAGGGCCTGTCGATGGGCATCGACCGCAACACGATCACCAAGACGGTGCTCAACGGCACCCGCGAGCCGGCCACGAGCTTCACGCCTCCGGGCGTCGCCGGCAACCAGGACCTGGACACCGACGTGTTCACGTTCGACCCGGCCAAGGCCAAGAAGCTCGTGAAGGAAGGCGGCGGCGTCCCGGGCAACAAGGTCTGGATCCAGTACAACGCCGACGGCGGCCACAAGGAGTGGGTGACCGCGGTCTGCGAGTCCATCCGCAACTCGACGGGTGTCGACTGCATCCCGGACGCCAAGCCGGACTTCCAGACCGACCTGGAAGCGCGTGACAACGACGAAGTCAAGGCCATGTACCGTGGTGGCTGGGTCGCCGACTACCCGCTGAACGTCAACTTCATGCGGGAGCTGTACGGCACCACCGCCGAGGCGAACAACGGCCGGTTCTCCGACAAGGAGGTCGACGCGGCCTTCAAGAAGGGCGACAACGCCGACTCCCTGGACGACTCCATCAAGACGTACCAGGAGGCGGAGAAGCTCCTCCTCGACAAGATGCCGGCGATCCCGCTGTGGAACTACAAGATCAACGGTGGGTACGGCAAGTCCGTCGAGAACGTCGCGATCGACTACCGCGGTGACTACGTCATGACCGACGTGACCGTGAAGTAACCACGCCTGAGGGCCCCCACTCGGCCATCAGCCGCCCACGCAGGCAGTAGGTCCCGGGGGGCCGCTCTCCGCATCCGGAGAGCGGCCCCTCGGGCTGCTTTATCCCTTTCGGAGGCAAACATGGGGCGTTATGTCGCACGGCGACTGCTCCAGATGATCCCGGTCTTCCTCGGATCAACCTTGCTGGTCTTCGCCATGATGTACGCGCTGCCCGGCGATCCCGTGCGCGCGCTCGCGGGTGAACAGACCGTAGACCCGGCACAGATCCAGGCCATGAAGGAAAAGCTGGGCCTGGACCTGCCGCTCTGGCATCAGTACTGGAACTACCTCTCCGGTCTCTTCCAGGGAGACTTCGGCACCCAGATCGCCAGTGGGCGACCGGTCGCCGACATCATCTCGGAAGCGTTCCCGATCACGGTCCGACTGGCGCTGTTTGCCTTCGTCTTCACCGTCCTCGTCGGTATCTCCATGGGTGTGTTCGCCGGTCTCAAGGCGGACACCTTCCGCGACCGCGGACTGCTCCTGCTGACGCTCCTGCTCATCTCGGTCCCGTCCTTCGTGCTCGGCTTCCTCGGCCAGTACTTCTTCGCCTTCCAGCTCGGCTGGGTCGATCCCAACGTGAGCGCGGAGGCCAACTGGAGCGAACTGTTCCTGCCCGCGGTCGTCCTCGGGTCGCTCTCGCTGGCGTACGTCGCGCGGCTCACCCGTACCTCGATCGCGGAGAACCTGCGCTCGGACTACGTGCGTACCGCCGTGGCCAAGGGGCTGCCGCGGCGCCGCGTCGTCGGGATCCACCTGATGCGCAACTCGATGATCCCCGTGGTCACCTTCCTCGGTACCGACCTGGGCGCCCTGCTCGGTGGCGCGGTCATCACCGAGGGAATCTTCAACGTCAAGGGTGTCGGCTGGACCGTCTTCGATGCGCTCAAGCACCGCGAGGGGGCCACGGTGGTCGGCATCGTGACGCTGATCGTCATCGTCTATCTCGCCACCAGCCTGCTCGTCGACCTGCTCTACGCGGTCCTGGACCCGAGGATCCGTTATGCCTGAGACGCTGAAGGAAACCACCGCGACCGACACCGCGAAGGCGCCGGAGCCGGTCTCCGCCACCCCGAAGGTCGGCAAGCCCCGCAGCCTGTGGTCGGACGCCTGGCACGACCTGCGGCGCAGCCCGCTGTTCGTCGTCTCGGCCGTCCTGATCTTCCTCCTGCTGGTGATGGCGGTCTTCCCCGGCCTGTTCACCGGTGCGGACCCGCGCTACGCGGACCTGGCCAACCACTACCTCCAGAAGCCCAAGTGGGGGAACGTCTTCCAGGAGGACTGGTTCGGTTACGACGTCCAGGGCCGCTCGATCTACGCGCGTGTCGTCTACGGCGCCCGCGCCTCGATCATGGTCGCCGTGATCGTCACCGGCCTCGTCACCGTCCTCGGTGCGGTGGTCGGCATGCTGGCCGGCTACTTCGGCGGCTGGATCGACACGATCCTGTCCCGTGTCACCGACATCTTCTTCGGTGTCCCCTTCATCCTCGGCGCCATGGTCATCCTGACGTCGTTCGAGGAGCGTCACGTCTGGGTCGTCATCCTGGCCCTGGCCTTCCTCGGCTGGACCCAGATCGCCCGTGTCGCACGCGGCTCGGTGCTGACGATCAAGCAGGCGGACTACGTGATGGCGGCCAAGGCGCTCGGCGCCTCGACCAGCCGCATCCTGCTCCGCCACATCCTGCCCAACGCGATGGCCCCGGTGATCGTGGTCGCCACCATCGCGCTCGGCGGTTACATCTCGGCCGAGGCCTCGCTGTCCTTCCTGGGCATCGGTCTCGCGGAGCCGACCGTGTCGTGGGGTGTCGACATCTCCTCCGGTCAGGAGCAGCTGCGCAACGCCCCGTTCGTGCTGATCATCCCGTCGGTCATGGTGTCGATCACCGTTCTGGCGTTCATCATGCTCGGCGATGCGGTACGCAACGCCCTCGACCCCAAGCTGCGCTGAGGGAGGCGTACATGACCATCATCGACAAGACCGCGGATGTCCCCGCACCGCGGGGCACCGACGACACGAGCGGCCCGCTGCTCGAAGTCCGTGACCTGCACGTGGAGTTCCACACCCGGGACGGCGTCGCCAAGGCCGTCAACGGCGTCAACTACAGCGTCAGCGCGGGCGAGACGCTCGCCGTGCTCGGCGAGTCCGGCTCCGGCAAGTCCGTGACCGCGCAGGCGATCATGGGCATCCTGGACATGCCCCCCGGCAGCATCCCCAAGGGGGAGATCCTCTTCCGCGGCCAGGACATGCTCAAGATGTCCGCCGAGGAGCGCCGGAAGATCCGTGGCCAGAAGATCGCGATGATCTTCCAGGACGCGCTCTCCTCCCTGAACCCGGTCCTCAGCGTCGGCTACCAGCTCGGCGAGATGTTCCGGGTCCACAGGGGCATGTCCAAGAAGGAGGCCAAGGCCAAGTCCATCGAGCTGATGGACCGGGTGAAGATCCCGGCCGCCGCCTCACGCGTCTCGGACTACCCGCACCAGTTCTCCGGCGGTATGCGCCAGCGCATCATGATCGCCATGGCGCTGGCCCTGGAGCCGGACCTGATCATCGCGGACGAGCCCACCACGGCCCTCGACGTGACCGTCCAGGCGCAGGTCATGGACCTGCTCGCGGAGCTCCAGCGCGACTTCAACATGGGCCTGATCCTGATCACGCACGACCTCGGTGTCGTCGCCGACGTCGCGGACAAGATCGCCGTGATGTACGCGGGCCGGATCGTCGAGACCGCCCCGGTCCACGACATCTACAAGCGCCCGGCGCACCCCTACACCAAGGGCCTGCTGGAGTCGATCCCGCGCCTGGACCAGAAGGGGCAGGAGCTCTACGCGATCAAGGGGCTGCCGCCCAACCTGCTGCACGTGCCGTCCGGCTGTGCCTTCAACCCGCGTTGCGCGAGGGCGCAGGACGTCTGCCGCACGGACATCCCGGCCCTGCTCCCGGTCACCGAGCAGGACGGTACCGAACTGGCCGGCCGCGGCAGCGCCTGCCACTTCTGGAAGGAGACGCTCCATGGCTGAGCTCGACAAGAAGCCCGTGGACGCCACCCCGAACGTCACCGAGGTCGGCACGGTCAACGCGGCCACCGAGACGGAGGCGGTCGCCGCCATCGACGCCCCGGTGTCCCAGGGCGAGCCGATCCTGCAGGTGCGCAACCTGGTCAAGCACTTCCCGCTGACCCAGGGCATCCTGTTCAAGAAGCAGGTCGGCGCGGTCAAGGCGGTCGACGGCATCTCGTTCGACCTGTACGCGGGTGAGACGCTCGGCATCGTCGGGGAGTCCGGCTGCGGCAAGTCCACGGTCGCCAAGCTGCTGATGACCCTGGAGCGGGCCACCGCCGGTGAGGTCTTCTACAAGGGCCAGGACATCACC
>NZ_KL585394.1:46892-49780 GCF_000721935.1 Streptomyces sp. NRRL WC-3549 | reverse complement strand
AAGCTGTCCGGCCGGGCGCTGAAGGCCGTACGCCGCAACATCCAGATGGTGTTCCAGGACCCGTACACCTCGCTGAACCCGCGCATGACCGTCGGCGACATCATCGGGGAGACCTACGAGATCCACCCCGAGGTGGCCCCGAAGGGCGACCGGCGCCGCAAGGTGCAGGACCTCCTGGACGTCGTCGGGCTGAACCCGGAGTACATCAACCGCTACCCGCACCAGTTCTCCGGCGGTCAGCGCCAGCGCATCGGCATCGCCCGGGGCCTCGCGCTCAACCCGGAGATCATCGTCGCGGACGAGCCGGTCTCGGCCCTGGACGTGTCGGTGCAGGCACAGGTGGTCAACCTGCTGGACCGGCTCCAGACGGAGTTCGGCCTGAGCTTCGTCTTCATCGCGCACGACCTGTCGATCGTCCGGCACATCTCGGACCGGGTCGGCGTCATGTACCTCGGCCGGATCGTCGAGACCGGCACCGACGCGGAGATCTACGACCACCCCACGCACCCTTACACCCAGGCGCTGCTCTCGGCCGTCCCGGTACCGGACCCGACGGCCCGGGACCACCGGGAGCGGATCATCCTGCACGGCGACGTGCCCTCGCCGGCGAACATCCCGTCGGGCTGCCGCTTCCGCACCCGGTGCTGGAAGGCGCAGGAGCGGTGCGCACTGGAGGTGCCGCTGCTGGCCGTGCCGGCGGTGTTCCGCGACGTGGACACCCCCGCCCGGCACGACTCGGCCTGCCACTTCGCCGAGGAGAAGCGGGTGGTGCCGCCGGAGGGGCTCCTGGAGACGCCCGAACCCGCGGACGCGCCGCCCCGGGGGGACGACGACCGGGACTGACGCCGCAGGACGACGACCGGGTGCGTCCGTCGGCCACCCGGCCGTCACCACCCCACCCCGGCCGGCCGCACGGGCCCTTCCCCGCTCCCCGGACTGGTCACCGCGTTCCTCCACACGGCCGCCGGGGCCGGCTGTCCGCAGCCACCCGGACCGCCTCCGCCCGGCTGGTGAGGTCCGCCGTGCTACCGGCGCAGCCCCAGCGACCGCCTGAGGAATTCCACCTGGAGCAGCAGCAGGTTCTCCGCCACCTGCTCCTGCGGCGTCATGTGCGTGACCCCGCTCAGCGGCAGTACCTCGTGCGGCCGTCCCGCCGCCAGCAGCGCCGAGGACAGCCGCAGGGCGTGGGCGACCACCACGTTGTCGTCGGCGAGGCCGTGGACGATCATCATGGGCCGTGCCTCGTCGGCGGCGCGGGAGAGCCCCTCGTCCGTCACCAGGGAGTTGGACGCGTAGACCTCGGGCTGGTCGGCCGGGTCGCCGAGGTAGCGCTCCGTGTAGTGGGTGTCGTACAGCCGCCAGTCGGTCACCGGGGCGCCGACCACCGCCGCGTGGAAGACGTCCGGGCGGCGCAGCACCGCGAGGGCCGAGAGGTAGCCGCCGTACGACCAGCCGCGCATCGCGACCTTGGTCAGGTCCAGCGGGAAGCGTCCGGCCAGCGCGTGCAGGGCCTCCACCTGGTCGTCGAGGGTGAGGGTGAAGTCGTCCCTGACCGCCTTCTCCCAGCCGGGGGAACGCCCCGGGGTGCCCCGGCCGTCCGCGGTGATCACGGCGAAGCCCTGGTCGGCGAACCACTGGGACGTGAGGTGCGCGTTGTGCGCGGCGACCACCCGGCGGCCGTGCGGCCCGCCGTAGGGGTCCATCAGGACCGGGAGCGGACCGTCGTCCTCGGTGTAGCCGGTGGGGAGCAGTACGGCGCACGGAATCCGCCGTGCGCCCCCCTCGGTCAACCGCACTCCGGCCGTGAGGACGGGTTTCTGGGCGAGGTTGGCGACGGTGGCGACCGGCCGGCCGTCCCGCAGGACGCGTACGGCCGCCCCCGGGTGCTCCAGGGAGGCGGAGACCATGACCGTCACCCCGCCCGCGCGCACCGCCGTGTGCACCCCGGGGCCCTCGCTGACGCGCTCGACGCCCAGCTCGTTGACCCGGTACACATGGCTCTGGCCGGTCTCCGGGTCCTTCGCCCCCTCGCCGGCGGTGGCGGACACCAGGATGTCCGACTCGCCGATGTCCAGTACCGCCTGGACGTGCAGATGGTCCCCGGTCAGCGGCCGGTCGCCGACCGAGAGCACCCGCGCGCCGCCCTCGTCGGCGATGCGCACGAGCCGCCCGTCGGGGGCCCAGGCGGGCGCTCCGACGAAGAGTTCCAGCCATACCGGATCTTCGTCCACATGGACGGTGCGAGTCGCTCCGGTTTCGGTGTCCACGGTGAGGTACAGCTGACTGCGCTGGTCGCGGGCCTGCACCAGCAGCAGTGGGGCGCCGCCCGAGGACCAGTGGACCTGCGCCAGATAGGGGAAGCGGGTCCGGTCCCAGACAACTTCCGTACGGGACCCGTCGAGGTCCGTCAGGAAGAGCCGTACCTCGGCGTTGGGCGTTCCGGCGGCCGGGTAGCCGATCTCGGCGGGCCTGCTGTCCGGGTTGGCCGGGTCGGCGATCCACCACCGCCGTACGGCGCTGTCGTCGGCCCGGGCGACCAGCAGCCGGTCCGACTCCGGCGACCACCAGAAGCCGCGGTGGCGGTGCATCTCCTCGGCCGCCACGAACTCCGCGAGACCGTACGTGGTGTGCTCGTCCTCCGGCTCGGCGAGCGCGCGGTCCTCCTCGCCGTCCGTCCGAACGACCCGCAGCGCGCCCTGTGCGACGTAGGCGACGTGCCGGCCGTCGGGGGAGGGCCGGGGGTCGAGCACCGGTCCGGGCACGGGCAGCGCCCGCGCGGTGCCGGCCCCCAACTCGGCCACGTACACCGTGCCGGACAGGGCGAACGCGGCCAACTCGGCGGCGGCGTCCAGCGCGTAGCCGACGATGCCGGCCGAGCCCTCCCGCGT
>NZ_KL585394.1:43337-46620 GCF_000721935.1 Streptomyces sp. NRRL WC-3549 | reverse complement strand
GCGACAGCCTCTCCGCCGAACCGCCCAGCAGGGCCCCGGGGTCGGCGGCGACGCGTTCCTCGCCGGTGCGGGTGTCGAGGACCATGAGGCGGTTCGTCCGGTCCGTGCCGGAGGTGGACCGGAGGAAGACCACCCTCGTCCCATCCGGTGAGACGGTGAAGGAGCGGGGTGCGCCGAGAGTGAACCGCTGGGTCCGGGCGTGCTGGAGGGGAAAGGACGGCTTCTGCGAGGTCATGGCACCGAACCTAGCCCCGGAACACCGCTCCGTGCGCCCCTCGTGCTGCTGTGCCCCGATCAATGCGTCGGCACGGATAGTTATGATCCGTAGCGCTCGGTGGGTATGAACCTGCTGGCTCCATGTGTGCTGCCCGTCCCGACCGTACTGATGGAGGTGAACCGCCGTGGCACTCTCGATTTCGGCGGTGGTGCTGCTGGCGATCGTCGTCTTCCTGCTCATCCGGAAATCCGGACTGAAGGGCGGACACGCGGTGGTCTGCATGTTGCTCGGGTTCTATCTCTCGAGCTCGTCGATCGCCCCGACCATCTCGGAGGTGACTTCGAACGTGGCCGGAATGATCGGGGGGATCAAGTTCTGATCCGGCTACCCGGGCCGCGCCTCTTCACGCCTGCCGGCCCCGTGGGGCGGTCGGGCCGAGGGGCGGGCGGCTCGTAGGCTGGTCCCATGAAGGACCTTCCCCCCCGCCGCCTGCTCCTGGTGCACGCGCACCCCGACGACGAGTCGATCAACAACGGCGCCACCATGGCCACGTACGCGGCCCGGGGCGTCCACGTCACCCTGGTGACGTGCACACTCGGCGAGGAGGGCGAGGTCATCCCGTCGGACCTGGCCCACCTCGCCGCCGACCGGGACGACACCCTCGGCGCCCACCGCATCGGTGAACTCGCGGCCGCGATGAGGGAGCTGGGGGTCACCGACCACCGCTTCCTGGGCGGCCCCGGGCGGTACCGGGACTCCGGGATGATGGGCACCGGGCAGAACCACCGGCCCGGTGCCTTCTGGGGCGCCGACCTGGACGAGGCGGCCGGACACCTCGTCGAGGTGATCCGTTCGGTGCGGCCGCAGGTGCTGGTCACCTACGACCCCGAGGGGGGCTACGGCCACCCGGACCACATCCAGGCACACCGGGTCGCGATGCGCGCCGCCGATCTGGCGGCCGACCCCGCGTACGACGCGGTCCCCGGCGACCCGCACACGATCGTGAAGATCTACTGGAACCGGGTGCCCCGGACGGTGGCCGAGGAGGCCTTCGCCCGGCTGCGGGAGAACGCTCCGGACTCCTTCGGGGGGACGGCCGCCGTCGACGACGTCCCCGGAGTGGTGGACGACGAGCGCGTCACGGCGGAGATCGACGGCTCGGCCCACGCCGCCGCGAAGACCGCCGCCATGCGGGCGCACGCCACCCAGATCGCCGTGGACGGCCCGTTCTTCGCTCTTTCGAACGACCTCGGGCAGCCCGTCTTCACCACCGAGTACTACGAGTTGGTACGCGGGACCGCGGGCGGCGACGACGGCGTCAGGGAGCACGACCTCTTCGCGGGCGTGCCGGGAGCACCGGGAGAGCGGGCATGAGCGGCAGGCCGCAGAGGGAGCGCGCCTCGTCGCGGGCGCCGCGCACCAACGCCCCGCCGAGGGCCCCGGAGCCCACCGGGCTCGCCGCCCGCCCGAACCCCGCCAGGATCGCCGTGTACGCCGGTCTCGCGGTCCTGGGGGCGGCCGTGGGGATCGCCGGTACGCTGGTGCAAGCGGCCCTGTTCCCGGGCGGGTTGATCCTCGCGCTGGTGGCGTCGGCAGGACTGTTCTACGGCGGCAGGGTCGCGACCGGTACCCAGCTCGGCGCGCTGGCACCGGCGGTGGGCTGGTTCGTCGCGGTGGTGTTCCTGCTGGGCGGGCGCCCCGAGGGCGACTACGTCTTCGGCGACGAGATCGGTCTGGCGCTGTTCATGCTCGGTTCGACGGCCGTCGCTGTGATGTGCGCCACCCTGTCCCGCCTGCCCTATCCGGCCAACGACACCCGTCCACCCGGCACATGATGTGCTGTCTCCGCTCCCGGACCGCCGCCCCGGACGGGAGCGGGCGCCTTGTCGTCACCCCGGGGAGCGAAGAGTCCTGCGGCGGCGGCCAGTAAGGTGGTCCCCGCGCCGAGCCGTCCCCTGGCCTGCGGCATGGGGGAAGTACGGGCGGCGGAGCCAATCGGGAGAACCTGCTTTGAGTCGTGAAACTGACAGTTCGTCCTCCGGGCCCCAGGGGCGCGGCGGAGCCGCGTACCCCTCGGGTACGCCGCCGTACGGATCACGCCAGTATCCGTCGCTGCACCCGTCCGAGGGCGGGCCGGGGGAGGCTCCGGAGCCTGCGGACCCGCCTCGGCCCGAGGAACCCAGGACCGAGACGACGCTGACGACCCGTATCCGGATCAACATCCCGGGTTCGCGTCCGATCCCGCCTGTCGTCATGCGTACGCCGATGAGTGACACCGACGCCTCCGGTGGCCGGCCGGACGCCGAGCGCACCGGCGGTACCCCGCGGCCGGACGCTCCCGCGCCCGCCGACGGCGAGGCGCCGGACGGGGAGGAGCGCGGCATTCCAGGACCCCGGGCACGGGACGAAGGCCAGGACGGTGACGCCGCGCCCGCCGGGAAGCCCGCCAGCGACTGGTTCGCCCCGCGCAAGCCGGTGGCACCCGCCGCCGCTTCGGGCGGTGGCGGCGAGTCCGGTGCCCCGGGTCCGGGTCCCGGTCCGTCCTTCGGTCCCGGTTCGGGCACGGGGTCCGGGGCGGGCTTCGGCTCGGGGCCGGGCGCCGGTTCCGCTTCGGGCGGCCCGGCCGCCCAAGGGGGTTCCGGTTCCGCCCAGGTGCCGCCCCGCGCCGATCTGCCGTTCCGCCCCGAGGGCGGCACCTCCGGGCCGGACCGCAGCTCCCTCGACGCGTTCGGCGCCGACGGTCCCGGCGCCGCGGCGCCCGGCGGGCGCGCCCAGGCGCCGTCCGGCCCCACCACCGGCCCGGTGACCGGGATCTCGTCGCTGACCCCGGACCTCGACAAGCTCGCCGGCCGCACCGGCAAGCCCCGTCCTCCGGCCGCTTCCGGCCCGGGCGGGCCCGGCGGTGCAGCGCCGCGGATGTCCGACGACACGGCGATCCTCACCCCGCAGGTCCCCGCACCCGAACCGGCCGGGAACGTCTCGGGTGACACGCTCACCAGCGGCATCCCCGTCGTGCCCCCGGACTCCCGGTCCGGTTTCCCGGGCAGCCCCGGCGACTTCGGCAGG
>NZ_KL585394.1:40403-43145 GCF_000721935.1 Streptomyces sp. NRRL WC-3549 | reverse complement strand
GCCCCGGCGGCCCCGCCGCTGCGGCGCCGAAGCCCGCGCCCGCGCCGAAGCCGGCGCCGCCCGCCAAGAAGGGCCGCTCCAAGCTGGTCCTGCTGTGCGTCGGCGTCTTCGTGCTGTTCGGCATTGCCTACGGCGCCGGACTGCTGATGAACCACTCCGAGGTCCCCAAGGGCACCACGGTCCTCGGCGCGGACATCGGCGGCGGCACGAAGGAGGAGGCGGTCGCCAAGCTCGACGCCGCCTTCGGCGAGCGGGCCAAGGCACCCCTGACGCTGTCCGTGGACGGCAAGGAGGAGAAGCTCGACCCGGAGAAGGCTGGCCTCACGCTGAACAGCCAGGAGACCGTACGGGGCGCCGCGGGCAGCGACTACAACCCGGTCTCCGTGATCGGCTCGCTGTTCGGCGGGGCACGCCCGGCCGATCCGGTGATCCCGGTCGACGAGGAGAAGCTCGGGCTGGCGCTGACCGAGCTGGCGGGCGTCTCGGGCTCCGCCGACGACGGCACCATCAGGTTCGAGCCGGACAAGGCGGTGCCGGTGCCGGGGAAGACGGGCAAGGCGCTCGACGTCAACCGGTCGATGATCTCGGTCCGCGACGCCTACCGCGCCCAGGTCGAGACGGGGAGGCACACCGTCGTCGAACTGCCCGTCGCCACCACCGAACCCACCATCGACCAGGCCGAACTCGACCGGGCGATGAAGGAGTTCGCGGAGCCCGCGATGTCGGGGCTGATCACGATCAAGGCGGGCCCCAAGCAGATCGACTTCGGCCCTTCCCGGTCGCTGCCGAAGATCCTGTCCATGAAGCCGGTCGACGGCCGGCTGGTCGAGGTCTACGACAAGAAGGCGATCGACTCCCTGCTCGACGGCGTCTTCGACGGCATCATGATCACCAAGGGGGACGGCAAGCAGCACGAGGTGAGCGCCGACGACGTGGCCCACGCCATGCAGACCGCGCTCCTCGGCAAGACCCCCGCCGAGCGCACCGTCTCCATCGACCTGGGCGGCGCGGGCTGACCGCACGCGGCGCCCTCCGTACCCGCCGCCCCCGGCCGGACCTCCGGCCGGGGGCGGCGTCGCACCTTCCCGGCATGACATCTGTCATGCCGGATGCGGGATCCGCGGCCCTGCCGACCGGGCACCCCGTTCCGACAGGCTGAGCGCATGACAACGACAGCCGCCGCACCCGCCACGGCGAGAGCCGCCGTGGTGAGTTTCGAAGAGGTCCGCAAGGCGTACGGCGACGTACGCGCCGTCGACGGCGCGTACGTCGCCGTACGCGCCGTCGACGGACTGACCCTCGACCTGCGCCCCGGCGAGACCGTGGCCCTGCTCGGCCCCAACGGCGCCGGGAAGTCCTCCACCCTCGACCTGCTCCTGGGCCTGCGCACCGCCGACTCCGGTACGGTCCGGCTCTTCGGCACGTCACCGCAGGCGGCCATCGCCTCGGGCCGCGTCGGTGCCATGCTGCAGACCGGCGGCCTGATGGAGGGCAACCGCGCGGAGGCGGTCCGGACCGCCGGCGAGAAGGGCTGGCTCTGAACGGAGCGGGGCCCGGCCGCACCGGCGACCGGGCCCCGCCGCACCGCCCGGCCTCCTAGGGGAAGGACACCACCTGCGACGGGATGGTGGTGTCACCGGAGGTGGGGTCACCGATGTCGTTGATGACGTGCTCGTACTGCCCCTGGCCGCCCAGGGAGACCACCAGCAGGTCGTGGAACTTCACGCCGGGCTTCACCGGGGCCTGGAAGCCGTGCTGCTGGCGGATGTCCGGGTTCACGTTGAAGTAGCAGTAGCTGCCCATGCCCCAGCCCTCGTGGGTGGTGACCGAGTCGTCCACCTTGTAGGCGGCGTAGCCCTTGATGTCGCCGTTCTGGATGGCGGCCTGGTCGGGGCGTCGTACGCCTTCTCGTTCTGGTAGAAGATCGTCCTGCCGTTCTCGCCGGACCACTGGACGTCGTACTTGTTGAAGTGCTCGACGAACAGGCCGGTGGCCAGCACGTCGTCGCCCTTCACGTGGACGCCGTAGTCGGCCCGGTTGGTCTCCCAGCCGACGCCCTCGCCGTGGTCGGCGCGCCACACCCAGGTGTGGTCGATGATCGCGTCGTCGCTGTTGACGACGATGCCGGTGGTCGCCTTGCCGGGGCCGGCACCGCCGACGCGCACGAACACGTCCTGGAGGGACGTCGGGTTGGCCGCGTGGTCGGCGGAGGCGCCGTCGGGGCCGACCTCGACCAGGGTCTCGGAGTTGACCGGGCCCGCGTCGATCAGCAGACCGGCGACCTTGACCCCGTCCACGTCACCGACCTTGAGCGCGGTCACCCCGTTGTCCGGGATGATCGTGGCGAAGCCCAGGCCGAGCGCCACGGTGTCCGGGCGGTCGATCTCGATCGGCTGGTCCACGTGGTAGACCCCGGGCGTGAACAGCAGGTGCAGACCCTGGTCCACGGCCGCGTTGATGGTCTCGGCGGTGGCGCCGGGCTTGACCACGTAGAACTGGTCGAGCGGCAGGGACTCGCCCTCCGGGGTGCCGTTGCCCCAGGTGGTGCCCCGCGCGTCGGTGCGCTTCGCGGGGACGAAGACCTTGTAGTCGTCGCCGTCCAGGTAGAGGAAGGGCTTCTCCCGGGAGACCGGGGTGGTGTCGAGCGTGGTGTACGGAGGCTCCGGGAAGCTCTGCGCGGGCGCTCCCTCGACGCCGGAGAAGGTCATGTTCCAGACGCCGTTGCCCCAGCCGCCGATGGAG
>NZ_KL585394.1:39913-40127 GCF_000721935.1 Streptomyces sp. NRRL WC-3549 | reverse complement strand
TACCACTGCTGCTGCGAGTACGGGTCCACCTGGCCGTCGATCTTGCTGTCGGCGATGTAGCCGCCGCTGGCCCAGCCGTACCCGTCGGGGGCCAGGTTGAGGCCGCCCTTGACGTGCATCCGGCGGAAGGGCGCGGCCTGCGAGACCGCCCAGCGGTTGGTGCCGCTGACCGGGTTGAGCGCCAGGTTCTCGGCCGACCGCCAGAAGTTCTGGG
>NZ_KL585394.1:37681-39652 GCF_000721935.1 Streptomyces sp. NRRL WC-3549 | reverse complement strand
TTGAAGGTGGTGTCGTCGGGGTTCAGCCCGAGGCCCGCGATCGAGGTGTAGAAGCCGATCTGCGCGTTGATGTCGTTGTACGTACCGGGTTTGAACATCAGCGCGTAGCGGTCGGTGCCGAACTGGTTCGACTCCTGCTTCCTGAAGACCTCGTCGACCTTGCCCTGGACGTCGGGCGTCGACGGGTCGAAGACCAGCACGTTGGGGCCGAGGTCACCGCCGCCGACCACCTCCTGGGCGGCGGCTTCCCGGACGTCGCTGCCGAACGCCGCCTGGGTCGCGGGGACGGCCATGAGCATGGCGGCGGCGAGCGCGGTGAGGCCGAGCACCGGGGAACGGCGGCGGCGGTGGGGGGTCGTGGGGGGCGCGGAACGCGCGGGATCCGTGGGGGGAACCTGCATGGAGTACGTCTCCTGAGTCGTGGTCGCGTGGGGGGCACGACGGTCGGGCGAGAGAGGGAGAGAGCGCTCTCAGGCGTTTCGCCGATGTAACCGCTATGGTCCGGGACACGTCAAGAGGTGGGCGCCAAGAGGTGCGCATGGATGCCGTGAGCGCAAGAAATAGCGGCAGGGGAAAGGCAGTTGTCCCGATATCGTCAGGAATCCGGGACGGGCTGACTTCACAGGATGTTGTTCTCGGCGGTGGAGCCGGGCGAGGGGCGGGACCAGGGCAGGGCAAGGCGGGCGGGGGTGTGCCCGGGAGACTCCCGGTCGTCACACCTCGCGGATCACCCGAGCCGGGTTGCCCACCGCCACCACACCGGCCGGCAGGTCCTTGGCGACCACCGCCCCCGCGCCGACCACGGTGTTCTCGCCGATCGTGACGCCCGGGCAGACGATCGCCCCGCCACCCAGCCACACGTTGTCCCCGATCGTGATCGGCCGGGCCGCCTCCCACTTGGCACGCCGCGCCTCCGGCTCCACGGGATGGGTGGGCGTGAGCAGCTGTACGTTCGGGCCGATCTGGACGTCGGCGCCGATCGTGATACGGCCGACGTCGAGGAGGACGGCTCCGAAGTTCACGAACGTACGGGGGCCGACGGTGATGTTGTAGCCGTAGTCCACCCGGAGCGGGGGCCGGATCTCCACCCCCTCGCCGACCTCGCCGAGCAGCTCGCCCAGGGCCGCCCGGCGGCCCTGGGCGTCGGCGGCCGAGGTGGAGTTGAACCGCTCGCTCAGCAGCGCCGCACGCAGGGCCTCGGCGGCGAGTTCGGGGTCGTCGGCGAGATACGGCTCACCGGCGAGCATGGCGTCCTTCTGGCTCGGCATGTCCTGCCCTCTCCTCTTCCTTGGTGGGGGTGGGGCGGTCCGCTCTCAGTTGAGCAGGGCCCGGGCGGCCTGGGCGCGTCGGCGGATCTCCGCCGCGGCCGTCGGCTCCACGCCGTCGACGACCTCCGCGTACTCCTCCATCTCGGCCGCTCCGCGCAGGAACTCCCCGCGCTGTACCAGGAGCTGGGCCCGCTCGTAGCGGAGCCTGGCCGGATGCGAGGGCAGCAGCAGCGACAGCTCCAGCGCCCACAGGGCCACATCGGTGCGCTCGGGACGGGCCGCGGCCCAGGCCCTGATGTTGTTCAGGACCCGCAGCAGGGTCTCCAGCGGCCCCGCCGGTACCAGCATCGACGGCTCCAGCCGCGTCCCGGTCGTCCCGGCCACCATGAGCGCGGCGTCCTCGCCGCTGAGCGGGGCCCCGCCGGCGAACGGGTCGGCCAGCACCTGTTCCGCCGGATCACCGAAGCCCACCACGTAGTGGCCGGGCAGCGCCACCCCGTACACGGGCGCACCGGCCCGCCGCGCGACCTCGGTCCACACCACCGACAGCAGGATCGGCAGCCCCCTGCGGCGCCGCAGGACGTGCTGGAGCAGGGAGGACTCCAGCCGCTGGTAGTCGGCCGGACCGCCGGCGAACCCGCACCGCCCGCCCAGCAGTTCCTGGAGCGCCGACGCCCACGCGCGGGCGGGGCGCGCCCCGTAC
>NZ_KL585394.1:33627-37479 GCF_000721935.1 Streptomyces sp. NRRL WC-3549 | reverse complement strand
GCTCGATCTGCGCGGCGTCGACGCCGTACGGGTCGGCGGGCGCGGCGGGGTCGGCCGGCCCGGCCTCCGCGCCCAGCAGCAGGCAGAGCAGGGCGAGGTCCGGCCGTTCGGCGCGCGCCTCGTCGGCGAACCGCCGCCGGTGTCCGGCGGTGCCGGGGTCCTGAGCGCTCATACGAGGTGTACTCCTGGGCTACGCGGGCCGGAAGTGGTGGTACAGGTGGTGGTGGGCGAAGCCCATGCCGTCGTACAGGGCCCGGGCCGGGGTGTTGTCCGTCTCCACCTGGAGCCAGGCGGCCGACGCGCCCTCGTCGAGCGCACGGTGTGCCAGCGCCGCCATCACGGTCGTGGCGAGACCGCGGCGGCGGTACTCCGGGCCGACCTCCACGGCCATGAACCCGGCCCACCGGCCGTCCACCACGCAACGCCCGATCGCCGCGGGGACCCCGTCGCCGCTCTCGCCGGGGACGGACGCGAACCACACCGAGGGGCCGCCGCCCAGCACCTTCAGGACATGGGCGCCGGGCCTCCGCCCCGGGGTGTCGAAGCGCTGGTACCGGGAGAGCCACGCGTCGTCCGTCCCGCGGGCCAGCAGGACCCCTGATTTGTCCGCCGGCAGGTCCGCGACGGGCGCCAGCGCGGCGACCCGGGTCTCGGCCGTCACCTCGCGCCGCCATCCGTGCTCCTCCAGTGCGGCGCAGAGCCGCTCCTGCGCGCCCTGCGCGCCGGTGCCCGCCTGCACGTAGGCCGGCAGCCCCCGCTCCTCGTACCACCGGCGGACACGCCCCAGCGCCTCGCCTGTCGGGAGGCCGGGGTCGCCGAGCGGGAGCACGGAGTTGGCGCGCCGGGTGAACCCGGAGGCGGCGCGCAGCCGCCAGTCGCCCAGCGCCTCGCTCTCCACCGGCTGCCAGGCCCGCGCGGCGACCCGGGTGAGCTCCTCGAACGAGGCGGCGGGACCACGCCGGCGCGCCGGGGCGGGAGGCACGACCTTGCCCGCCACCAGCGACGATTCCGCGATGCGGACGCTCTCGCCGGACCGGGGCGTGATCGTCACCACATCGTCGTCCCACGATGTGAGAACCCCGACCGTGTCGGTGAACTTCGCGCCCTCACCGCCTCCGTGCACCACCTGCCGCACCGAGACGCGTTTGCCCACGTCATCCGGTGTCACCCGTACCTCAAGTCGTCCGCCGACGGTGAATTCCACAGCTCGGTACGCCCCTCCTGTTCGGATCGTGCCCCGGAACGGAGATACTAGGGGCGGGCATCGACGACGCCGCGCTCCCGCGCGAGAGCCAACGCCCTACCGAGGAGGAACGACAGCGTGACCTACGTCATCGCGCAGCCTTGTGTCGACGTGAAGGACAAGGCCTGCATCGAAGAGTGCCCCGTCGACTGCATCTACGAGGGCCAGCGGTCCTTGTACATCCACCCGGACGAGTGTGTCGACTGCGGAGCCTGTGAGCCGGTCTGCCCGGTGGAGGCCATCTTCTACGAGGACGACACCCCGGAGGAGTGGAAGGACTACTACAAGGCGAACGTCGAGTTCTTCGACGATCTCGGCTCGCCGGGTGGCGCCTCCAAGCTCGGTCTCATCGAGCGCGACCACCCGTTCGTCGCCGCGCTGCCGCCGCAGAACCAGTAACGGCCGCCTCACCAGCGCCGCCCGGTCCCGTACGGCTTCACACCGTGCGGGACCGCAGCGTTTCCGGCGTACGTACCCGCTCACGGCCAGTACGTGAAACGCCCACGCCCCCGTACGAGAAAGCAGAGTCCCGTGCCCGCAGCACCCGTCTCCTCACGCCTCCCGGTCTTCCCCTGGGACAAGCTCGCGCCCTACAAGTCGACGGCCGCTGCCCATCCGGACGGTGTCGTGGACCTGTCCGTCGGCACCCCGGTCGACCCGGTGCCCGGACTGATCCAGCAGGCGCTGGTCTCGGCCGCAGACAGCCCGGGCTACCCGACGGTGTGGGGGACCGAGGCCCTGCGCGACGCCCTGACCGGCTGGGCGGGGCGGCGGCTGGGCGCGACCGGCCTGACGCACCAGAACGTCCTGCCGGTCGTCGGCTCCAAGGAGCTGGTGGCCTGGCTGCCGACCCAGCTCGGTCTCGGCCCCGGCGACAAGGTCGCCTACCCCCGGCTCGCCTACCCGACGTACGAGGTCGGCGCGCGGCTCTGCGGCGCCGAGCCGGTCGTCTACGACGACCCGACCGAGCTGGACCCGGCGGGGCTCAGGCTGCTCTGGCTCAACTCGCCGTCCAACCCGACCGGGCGGGTCCTGTCCCAGGAGGAGCTGACCCGTACCGTCGCGTGGGCGCGTGAGCACGGCGTGCCGGTGTTCAGCGACGAGTGCTACCTGGAGCTGGGCTGGGAGGCAGAGCCCGTCTCCGTGCTCCACCCGGAGGTGTGCGGCGGGACGTACGAGGGCCTGGTCGCCGTCCACTCGCTCTCCAAGCGGTCCAACCTGGCGGGATACCGCGCGGCGTTCGTCGTCGGCGACGCGGCGGTCCTGGGCGAGCTGCTCCAGATCCGCAAGCACGGCGGGATGATGATCCCCGCCCCGGTCCAGGCGGCGACCGTCGCGGCACTGGGCGACGACACCCACGTCGCCGAGCAGCGCGCCCGGTACGCGCGCCGGCGGAGCGTGCTGCGGGCGGCGCTGGAGGGCCACGGCTTCCGCATCGAGCACAGCGAGGCGAGCCTCTACCTGTGGGCCACCCGCGACGAGCCCTGCTGGGAGACCGTCGCCCACCTCGCGGAGCTCGGGATCCTGGTGGCCCCGGGCGACTTCTACGGGCCGGCCGGGGACCGTTTCGTACGGGTCGCGCTGACGGCGACGGACGAGCGGGTGGACGCGGCGGTCAAGCGGCTCCACGGCTAGGGCGTGACGAGGGGCCTCGGCTGGGGCATGACGAGGGGGCCCCGGGAGTGCGCACTCCCGGGGCCCCCTCGTCACGCCTACGGCGGTGTGACGCCTGGTGGCTCAGCCGAGCGGCAGGCCCTTGGCGGGCAGGGTGTCGCCGGTCAGCTCGCCGTCGGTCACGCTGCCGGCCTTCTTGAGGGTCTTGCCGGCGGCCGGGAGCGTCGTACCGACGAGCTTGCCGCCGGTCTCGCCGGCCACCTGGGCACCCTGCTTCGAGGTCGAGTCCAGCGTGTCGCTCACGCCGGCCCCGTCCAGCGAGGTCAGGCTGCCGAGGGCGGGGGTCTGCGGAAGCCCCGCGGCACCCGCGGCACCGGCCGCACCGACCACGGGGGCCGCGCCTGCAGCGATCAGCAGCGCGGTGCGGGCGATCCGACGGGTCAGGGGGAGGGACATGATGCTCCTTCGACGGGGAAGTCAACGGGTCACGGCAGACGCGGAATCCACCTGTCCGGTGATCGGACGCCCTGACAACCGCTCGGAGGGCGGGGAAGGTTGCGGGGTTCGCGGGTAAAGACTGGGTAATGCGTCGGATAATCCGTCATGGAAGGGGTCGTCGAAGCCCGTACGGAGGACGGCCCGGACTACTGAGCGAGCCTCATCCGCACCGAAGTGGCGCCCGGTTCCCCGGCTTCCGTCCGCCAGCCCGTGTCCGGCCGCCACACCCGGCCCTCGTAGGAGACCTCGGCGATCCGCAGGGTCCCCGCCCGGGCGACCGCCCAGTGGGCGATCTCCCAGCCGCGCCGGGACTCCGAACCGTCCGCGGTCCGCGCCTGCCCGCGCACCGGCACCGAGACCGTGGTCGTCGCCGCGGCGCCCGAGGACCCGGCGGCCGGCAGCACGTCCTTGCCGAAGGAGCGGACCAGGTCCGCCCGCACCTCGTCCGCGTCCCCGGGAAGGCTGTCGGCCACCGTCGGCAGCGAACAGCTCAGCGA
>NZ_KL585394.1:30726-33408 GCF_000721935.1 Streptomyces sp. NRRL WC-3549 | reverse complement strand
GTCAGCGCGGCGGAGAGCAGCGCCGCATCCGGCTCGTGCTTCGCGTACGCCTCCGGGAAGGCGCTCTTCTGCACCCGCTGCGCGGCCTCGGTCAGCGGCAGCCCCGCATAGCCCGGGACCTTCGCCAGATGGGTGTAGAACGCCCCGGCCGCGTACACCGGGTCCATGATCTGCGCCGGTGTCCCCCAGCCCTGTGAGGGCCGTTGCTGGAAGAGCCCGAGCGAGTCCCGGTCGCCGTGGTCGAGGTTGCGGAGCGAGGACTCCTGCAATGCGGTCGCCAGGGCGATGGTCACCGCGCGCTCCGGCATCCCCTGGGTGGTCCCCACGGCGGAGATCGTCGCGGCGTTGGCGGCCATCTCGGGGCTCAGCTCGTAGCTGCTCCCGTCGCCCGCGCCGGCCGCGCGCACGACGCACCGGGGGGACCCCTGGTGTCCGGTGACGTACTGCAGGGCCACGTATCCGGCCAGGGCCGAGAGCACGGCGAAGGCGGCCACGACACGCAGGAGGCGGCGGGGGCGGGCGGGGGCTGTGGTCTGCACGGGGCCACCGTACTGGAGGGTAGGGCCGGGGCCGGGAGCGCTGTCACCTAGAGTCGTGGCCATGGACGGACACACCCTTGACCTCGCCCTCGACGGTCCGACGCTCACCGCCCGGCTCGTCGACATCCCGTCGGTCAGCGGGCAGGAGAAGGACCTGGCCGACGCGATCGAGGGGGCCCTGCGCCCGCTGGCGCACCTGGAGGTCGACCGGTACGGGAACAACGTCGTCGCCAGGACGCGGCTGGGCCGAGCCGAGCGTGTCGTGCTGGCCGGGCACATCGACACCGTGCCGATCGCGGAGAACGTGCCCTCGCGGCTGGACGCCGACGGCGTGCTGTGGGGCTGCGGCACCACCGACATGAAGGCGGGCGTCGCCGTGCAGCTGCGGATCGCGGCGACGGTGCCGGAGCCCAACCGGGACCTGACGTTCGTCTTCTACGACAACGAGGAGGTCGCCGCCCACCTCAACGGCCTGGGAAAGGTGGCCGAGGCCCACCCCGAGTGGCTGGAGGGGGACTTCGCGGTGCTCCTGGAGCCCTCCGACGGCGAGGTCGAGGGCGGCTGCCAGGGCACGCTCCGGATGCACCTGCGGCTGGACGGCGAGCGGGCCCACTCGGCCCGCAGCTGGATGGGGTCCAACGCGGTCCACGCGGCGGCACCAGTGCTGGCGAGGCTGGCGGCGTACGAGCCGCGCCGGCCGGTCATCGACGGCCTGGAGTACCGCGAGGGCCTCAACGCGGTGGGGATCGAGGGCGGTGTCGCGACGAACGTGATCCCCGACGCCTGCACCGTGGTGGTCAACTACCGCTACGCCCCCGACCTCACGCCCGAGCAGGCCGATGCGCACGTGCGCGAGGTGTTCGCCGGCTGCGGCGTCGCCGCGTTCACGGTGGACGACCACTCCGGCGCGGCGATGCCGGGTCTCTCGCACCCCGCGGCCAAGGCCTTCATGGCGGCGGTCGGCGGCACGGCCAGGCCCAAGTTCGGCTGGACGGACGTGTCGCGGTTCGGTTCCCTCGGCGTCCCCGCGGTGAACTACGGGCCCGGCGACCCGTTCTACGCGCACAAGCGCGACGAGCACGTCCGGACCGAGCGGATCACCCACTGCGAGGAGCGGCTGCGCTCCTGGCTCACCGGCTGACCGACGGCGTTCCCCTGCGCGTAACCTCCGCCGATCTACGCTGAAGTGACGTACGTACATCGCAGGTCGGCGGAGGGAGCAGGTCATGGGCAACCCGGAGGACGCACGGATCCCCGAGGGCGCGGAGGTTCCCGAGGGCGCGGTGAAGCCCGAGGAACAGCGGCTGGGCGCGGTGCTGCGCCGCAGGGACCAGGTACAGCCGGGCACGACCGATCAGCGGCTGCTCGACTCCGAGGGCGACTCCGAGTGGGTGCACACCGACCCCTGGCGGGTCATGCGCATCCAGTCCGAGTTCGTGGAGGGGTTCGGCGCGCTCGCCGAACTGCCGAGCGCCATCAGCGTCTTCGGCTCGGCCCGCACCCCGGCCGGCTCGGCGGAGTACGAGGCCGGTGTCCGGATCGGCAAGGCACTGGTCGAGGCGGGCTTCGCGGTGATCACGGGCGGCGGGCCCGGGGCGATGGAGGCGGCGAACAAGGGCGCCCGGGAGGCCAAGGGCGTCTCCGTCGGGCTGGGCATCGAGCTGCCCTTCGAGTCGGGACTGAACCCGCACGTCGACATCGGCGTCAACTTCCGCTACTTCTTCGTCCGCAAGACGATGTTCGTGAAGTACGCCCAGGGCTTCGTCGTCCTCCCGGGCGGCCTGGGCACGCTGGACGAGCTGTTCGAGGCGCTCACCCTGGTCCAGACGGGCAAGGTGACGCGCTTCCCGATCGTGCTGTTCGGTTCGGCGTACTGGGGCGGCCTCGTGGACTGGCTGCGGGACACGGTGGTGGCCCAGGGCAAGGCGTCCGAACGCGACCTGCTGCTGTTCCACGTCACGGACGACGTGGACGAGGCGGTGCGGCTGGTGACGAAGGAGGTCGGGCGGTAGGCCCGCCCGGGGAGGCGGCGGGGCGGCGGCCGTCCGGGGCCGGGCCGGGTGCTCCCCGGTGGCCGCCCGGGGCCGTGCCGGGCCGGGCTCCGCGGAGGTTCCGGCCCGGGCGGTGCTACGCCAGCCCGCGG
>NZ_KL585394.1:25788-30531 GCF_000721935.1 Streptomyces sp. NRRL WC-3549 | reverse complement strand
GGGCCCCCGCCGGGGGACGGTGGCCCGCGATGGACGCCACCATCTCCAGGACCTGACGCGTCTCCGCCACCTCGTGGACCCGGTAGACCTGGGCCCCCAGCCACGCCGACACCGCGGTCGTCGCGAGCGTCCCCAGGAGCCGCTCCTTGACCGGTTTGTCGAGCGTCTCCCCGACGAAGTCCTTGTTGGACAGCGAGACCAGCACCGGCCAGCCCGTGGCCGTCATCTCGCCCAGCCTGCGCGTGGCCTCCAGCGAGTGCCGGGTGTTCTTCCCGAAGTCGTGCCCCGGGTCGATCATGATCCCGTCCGGCCGGACCCCCAGCCCCACGGCCCGTTCGGCGAGGCCGACGGTCACCCGCAGGATGTCCGCCATCACGTCCTCGTACGCCACCCGGTGCGGCCTCGTACGCGGCCGGGCGCCGCCCGCGTGGGTGCAGACCAGCCCCGCACCGAACCGTGCGGCCACCTCCGCGAGCCTGGGGTCCACCCCGCCCCACGCGTCGTTCAGGACGTCCGCCCCGGCCTCGCAGACGGCCTCCCCCACGTCGTGCCGCCAGGTGTCCACACTGATCACCACGTCCGGGTGGCGGCGGCGGACCTCGCGGACGAAGCCGACCGTGCGGCGCGCCTCCTCCTCGGCCGACACCTCCTCGCCGGGGCCGGCCTTCACCCCGCCGACGTCGATGATCGCGGCGCCCTCCGAGACGGCCTGCTCGACCCGGGAGAGCGCGGGCTCGTCGCGGAAGGTCGCGCCCTGGTCGTAGAACGAGTCGGGCGTCCGGTTCACGATCGCCATGACCACCGGTTCGTGGGCGCCGAACTCGCGCCGCCCCAGCCTGAGCACACCGCTTCGCATGCCTGGTTCCTCCTCGATAATCCAGCCCGACCCGAACGAAAGACCCTAACCGTCGGTGGCGCATGGCACGATCTGACCCGGACGGGTTTCGGCTTCCGGGGAGATGCGCGTGTTCTGGTTCTTGCTGCTCACGATGGCCGTGGTGGTCGCCGCGGTCACGCTGGCGGTGGTCGGCGGCGGCGGTGGCGCGGTCCTGCAGGACGTCGAGCCGGAGCGGCTCACCGACCCGCTGCCGGCGAACCGCCCGGTCGCGGCTACCGCATGACCGACGTCGACGAGGCGCTGGGCCGGCTCGGCGCCGAACTCGCCGAGCGGGACGCCCGGATCGCCGAGCTGGAGACGGCCCTCGCCGGGGCCCAGGCGACCGCGGCGGGCGGCCCCGACCTGTTCAAGCGGCCCGGCGAGCCGCTGACCGGACAGCCGCGGTCCGGCGAGGAGCACGCGGCCGCCAACGAGGAGCACGCGGCCGCCCACGAGGCCCCGCCGACGGACGAGGGGGACCGGGGATGAGCACGGCCCGGCCCGCCGCGGACGGCCGCCTGCGCTGCCCGTGGGGCCTGAGCACCGAGGACTACCTCGTCTACCACGACACCGAATGGGGCCGGCCCGTCCACGGCGACCACGCCCTCTTCGAGCGGCTGTGCCTGGAGGCGTTCCAGTCCGGACTCTCCTGGCTGACGATCCTGCGCCGGCGCGAGGGGTTCCGCAGCGCCTTCGCCGGGTTCGACATCCCGGCGGTGGCACGGTTCACGGACGCCGACCGGGAGCGCCTCCTCGCCGACCCCGGCATCATCCGCAACCGCGCCAAGATCGACGCCACCCTGGCCAACGCCAAGGTACTGGCCGGCTGGGAGGAAGGGGAGCTGGACGCCCTCATCTGGTCGTACGCCCCCGATCCCGCGTCCCGTCCGGCCCCCCGCACCCTCGGCGACGTCCCGGCGGTCACGCCCGGGTCCACCGCGCTGGCCAAGGAACTCAAGAAGCGGTCCATCCGGTTCGTCGGACCCACCACCGCCTACGCCCTGATGCAGGCCTGCGGTCTGGTCGACGACCACCTGGCCGACTGCGTGGCCCGGGGCGGAGGCTGACCGCCGCTACCTGCCGAGGTAGGTCGGCGGCTGCTTGGCCAGGAACGCCTCGACCGCGATCGTGTGGTCCTCGGACGCGCCCGCCCGCGTCTGCAGTTCGTCCTCCTTCTCCAGGGTCTCGGCGAGGGTGTGGCCCGCGCCGTAGGCCATGGAGGCCTTGAGCGCCGCGTACGCGACCGTGGGCCCGTCCGCCAGGGCGCGGGCCACCGCCGCCGCCTCGTCCGCCAGATCGGCGGCCGGGACCACCTTGTTGACCAGGCCCAGCTCGAAGGCGTCCCGCGCCGGGATCGAGCGGGGGAAGAACAGCAGGTCCGCGGCGCGGCTCGCGCCGATCAGCCGGGGGAGGGTCCATGAGACGCCCGAGTCGGCGGTGAGCGCCACCCCCGCGAAGGACGTGTTGAAGGAGGCCGTGTCGGCGGCCACGCGGTAGTCCGCGGCCAGCGCGAAGCCGAAGCCCGCCCCCGCCGCCACCCCGTTGACGCCCGCGACCACGGGCTTCTCCATCTCGGTGATCGCGCGCACGATCGGGTTGTAGTGCTCGCTGACGGTGCTCAGCGCGTTGCCGTTCTCCTGCTGGCGGGCCTCGGTGAGCTTCGACACGTGCTCCTTGAGGTCCTGTCCCACACAGAAGGCGCGTCCGGTGGCGGTGAGCAGCACCGCTCGTACCGCGGTGTCGTCCGCGACGGCGCGCAACGCGTCGCGGAGCGCGACCTTGGCCGCCGTGTTCATGGCGTTCATCGCGTCGGGGCGGTTGAGCGTGATCGTCGCGAGCCCGTCGCTCACGTCCACGAGCACGGTGTCAGCCATGGTGTCGGCCATTTCCTGGGTCCCCTTACGGCTCGGGCTATGTGCTGTCCAGGCAAGCATGGCCGACTCGGGGCGGACCGGAAATGTGACCCACGTCTAATAATCCGCTGCCGACTGAGGGGTGGTGGCGGCGCAGTATCGCAGTCGGATCGCCGAATTGGGTGGTTTTGAGAGAGCGCGTTGCGCAAGCGATGCCGACCGATGTTGGTCATCGGGGTCTTTGATGCGGGATAATGCGGAGGAAGCATTGTGTTCGACGCCGGTGAGGCAGCGCCTGTCATGGGGCCGCCGGTTGCGATGAGCTGGTTTCAGGAAGGGGAACGAGCATGGCGGCCATGAAGCCGCGGACGGGCGACGGCCCGCTCGAGGTGACAAAGGAGGGGCGGGGCATTGTCATGCGCGTTCCGCTCGAAGGCGGCGGTCGGCTTGTCGTCGAGCTGACTCCGGACGAGGCCGATGCACTCGGCGACGCCCTGAAGAAGGTCGTCGGCTGAGGCGGAAGCGGCGCCCACACTTCCCACTGCCCCGGCACGCCTCCCGTGCCGGGGCAGTGGTGCGTCCGGGAGCCGTGTGCCGGGGGCCGGGTCCGTGTGCCGCGCGCCGCGGCCCGTCGGCCGGCCCTGTGGGGCGCGCGCCGGGTGCCTCGGACGGGGCCTGGGCCCGCCCCGGGCACCGGGTGTGACGCGGGCGGTCAGCCGCGGCGTACCGCGCAGAGCAGTCCGTCGCCCACCGGCAGCAGCGTGGCCATGAGTTCCTGGCTCTCCCGCACGGCCCGCAGCAGTTCGCGCAGGCGCAGCACCTCGGCCGGCTGGGCGGCGGAGTCGATCGTGCGGCCGTCGGCGAAGACACCCTCGAAACAGACCAGCCCGCCGGGCCTCAGCAGGCGCAACGATTCGGCGAGGCAGTCCATGCTCTCCAGCCGGTCGCCGTCGCAGAAGACGAGGTCGTAACCGCCGTCCGCGAGCCGCGGAAGTACGTCGAGGGCGCGGCCGGGGATGAAGCGTGACCGGTTGGTGGCGAAGCCGGCCGCCCGGAACGCCTCGCGCGCGAACTGCTGCCGCTCCGGCTCGGGGTCGACGGTGGTCAGCACACCGTCCGGCCGCATCCCCTGGAGGAGGTAGATGCCGGACACGCCCGTCCCGGTGCCGATCTCCGCCACGGCTTTGGCGTCGGCGGTGGCAGCGAGCAGCCGCAACGCGGCGCCGGTCCCCGGGGACACCGACCGGAGCCCCGTCTCGTGGGCCCGGTCCCGGGCCCAGAGCAGAGCGTCGTCCTCGGGGACAAAGGCGTCGGCGAACGCCCAGCTCGTCTGCCGGTTGGCGGTAATGACCCTCTCCTGTCCCCGTAGTTGACGCAACGGTGACTGTATCCGCTGAACCCGGGAACCCGCAGATGGGACCGGGCGTTAGGAAGAGGCAGGGGAAAACGCCGGGACAGGCCCCCGTGGCCGGGCCCGGAGGGTCGCCTTGCGCCCGGGGACATCCCGGGCCCCATCAGGGAATAAGGCTTATCCGGAGCTAACGGGCGAGGTGGCTATGGTAGGGACTCCACTGGACACCACCAGAGCCGATAGGGGAGGTGCGGCTGCGCCTGTGGATCGGGGAGGAGTGCTGCGGCGCTTTCTCAGGTCGGCGGGTGAGCCGAAATCCGTGACCGACACCGCTGACCGTTCTTCCGACGTCTCCGCACCGACCGCGACCTTCGCCGCAGATGCGGAATCCCAGGCGTGGACCCCGCCCACATGGGAAGAGATCGTCAGCACGCACAGCGGCCGCGTGTACCGACTCGCCTACCGGCTGACGGGTAACCAGCACGACGCCGAGGACCTCACGCAGGAAGTCTTCGTCCGTGTCTTCCGGTCGCTGTCGACCTATACGCCCGGCACCTTCGAGGGCTGGCTGCACCGGATCACGACCAACCTCTTCCTGGACATGGTCCGCCGGAAGCAGCGCATCCGGTTCGACTCGCTCGGCGACGACGCCGCCGAGCGGC
>NZ_KL585394.1:23072-25578 GCF_000721935.1 Streptomyces sp. NRRL WC-3549 | reverse complement strand
CTGCGGAGCCGTGAGCCGTCGCCGCAGCAGGTGTTCAACGACACACACTTCGACGCGGACGTTCAGCAGGCGCTGGACACCCTCGCGCCCGAATTCCGTGCCGCGGTCGTGCTCTGCGACATCGAGGGCCTGTCCTACGAGGAGATCGCCGCCACGCTCGGCGTGAAGCTCGGCACCGTGCGCAGCCGCATCCACCGCGGCCGCTCCCACCTGCGCAAGGCCCTGAAGCACCGTTCGCCCGAGGCCCGCGCCGAGCAGCGTTCCCTGGCGGACGCCGTCGTGGCGGGGGAGGGCGGGACCCCATGAGCCTCACAGGTCCGACACCCGCGGAGCAGCACCTGGGGGACCGGCTCGCCGCGCTCGTCGACGGCGAGCTCAAGCACGACGCACGCGAGCGGGTCCTGGCCCACCTCGCGACGTGTTCCCGGTGCAAGGCCGAGGCGGACGCGCAGCGGCGGCTGAAGAGCGCCTTCGCCACCGCCACCCCTCCACCGCCTTCCGAAGGGTTCCTGGCCCGGCTCCAGGGCCTCCCCGGGGGCCCCGGGAAGGACGGCGACGGCCCCGGCGAACCCCTCGGCGGCCGTCGCTTCGGGGAGGGCGTCTTCCCGGCCCCCCACCCCGTCCGCGGGCGCGCCCGGTCCGTCCGGGGCCCCTCCTCACCGCTGGACGGCTTCGGCTACCTGCCCACGGTGCACGGCTCCACCGCGGTGCTGCCGGGCGGTCCCGGACGTTCCGGGTTCCCCGTGCACGAGGTGGGCCGGGCGGCCGACCGTTCCCCCTGGCGTGGCCGCCGCTTCGCGTTCGCCGCCGCCAGCGCCGTGTCCCTGGCGGCCATCGCCCTCGGCGGCACCCTGCCCCTGGAGTACGGCTCCGACGCACCGCTCAGCGCGGAGGGCGCGGGGAGCAGCGCCACCCCGCTCGACGCCGACGTGCGCACGGCCGGCGCCGCTTCCGCGGCCAGCCGCGGGGGCGGCAGCGCACTCGCCTTCGGTGACCGGACCGGCCGGGCGCCGACGACGGCCCCCGTACCGGCACCGGCCGTCTCCCCGCCCGCCCGCCCCGTGCTCGCCGCGGCGCCCTCCCTGCTGCTCGGGACGACGGGGCTCGGCGGGCGCAGCCCGGCCTTCCCGGTGCTCAACGTGAGCGTGCCGCCGCTGATACGCCCGACCGACGCGCCACCCCTGCTGTCGGCCCCGCCGGGCGGTGCGGCCGACCCGGAGGCGACGCCTTCCGCGACGGCGTCCGCGCCGCCGCGCACCGACCACGCGCTGCCGCTCTCGTCGCTGCGCTGACCGGACCTCTGCGCGCGGATTCGCAAACCTGGTTGAATTCCGGGAGGGGCGCCCCTGTGGGGGCGCGCAGAGGCCAGTGGCGGGGAGAGCATGGACGACGGGAAGCCCAGCGGGCCCAAGACGAAGTGGTGGAGCCGCCCTTCGGCGGGACGGGCCCGCACCGCCGAGCCGGAGGACACGGCCTCGGGCGCCACGGCCGGCACGGCCCTCCGCGACCTGCCGGCGACGGCTCCCGCGACACCG
This sequence comes from Streptomyces sp. NRRL WC-3549, assembly GCF_000721935.1. GTDB lineage: Bacteria > Actinomycetota > Actinomycetes > Streptomycetales > Streptomycetaceae > Streptomyces. The sequence continues at coordinate 24,043 of NZ_KL585394.1, read as the reverse complement.
GTCGCCGCCGGGGCCGGGGCGGCGGCAGCGGACGACTCGTTCACGCTCGCGCCTCCGGCCCCTGACACCGGCTCACCCGCACCGCCCGCCGCCGACGCGCCGGCGCGCCCCGTCGGTCCGCCCGTCCCCACGGCGCCGCAGACCGAGCCGCCCGGGACCGAGCCGTCGGACACCGAGCGGCCGGACACCGAGCGGCCCGGGCGCGCGGCCGCCGCCACCCCCCGGTCCACGGCTTCCGGTACCCACGAGGCCGCCTCCGTGCCGGACGACGCCCCGCCGCCGGTGCCCGCCCCGGCCGGTGCCGACGCCCCCGCCCCGCCTGCCGCGGAACCGGCCGCCCCGCGGCCACAGCCGCTGCACGCGCCCGACGAGTACAGCACCCCGCCCTACGGCGGTCCGGGGCCCTGGGCCCCCGCTCCGCCCGTCCAGCGGCCGGTTCCGACGCCGGCCCACGGCACCCCCGTACCGTCGCCCCACGCGGGCGGCGGCCAGGCGCCGGCAGCCCCCGCCCCGGCCGGCCGGGCCCCGGGTGAGGCCTGTCCACCGCCCGGTGGCGCGTACGCCGCGCAGCCCGCCCCGCACCCCCTGCCCCACCAGCACCCGCACCCCACAGCGATGACACCGACTCAGCACCCGTCTCCCTCCCCGGCACCGCCCCCGCAGCCGCCGCACCAGCAGCAGACCACCCAGTGGCTGCGCTACGACCCCTGGGGCGCCCCCCGGCAGCCCCTGAGCCATCCCGACGCCGGGAGCGAGGGCAAGAAGGCCCGCAGGGGCGGCCGTGGTTCCGTGCTGGTCGGCGCCGTGCTGCTCGCCCTCGTCGCGGGCGGCATCGGCGGCGGGATCGGTTCGTACGTCGAGCGCAACGGCGGCCTGACCACCGTGGAGCTGCCCCAGGCCGGTTCCGACGGCGGGGGCAGAGCCCCGGACAGCGTCGCCGGCATCGCCGCGCGGGCCCTGCCCAGTGTGGT
>NZ_KL585394.1:18989-22937 GCF_000721935.1 Streptomyces sp. NRRL WC-3549 | reverse complement strand
GCCCCGGACAGCGTCGCCGGCATCGCCGCGCGGGCCCTGCCCAGTGTGGTGACCCTGCACGTCAGCGGGTCCGCCGAGTCCGGCACCGGTACCGGCTTCGTACTCGACGGCAGGGGCCACATCCTCACCAACAACCACGTCGTGGCCCCCGCCGGGTCCACCGGCGACATCACGGTCACCTTCAGCGGCGGCGAGACCGCGTCGGCCGAGGTCGTCGGGCAGGACAGCGGTTACGACCTGGCGGTGGTCAAGGTCAGCGGTGTCTCCGGCCTGAAGCCCCTGCCCCTCGGCAACTCCGACAACGTGCAGGTCGGCGACCCGGTGGTGGCCATCGGCGCGCCGTTCGACCTGTCCAACACGGTCACCTCCGGCATCATCAGCGCCATCCGCGCGGCCGACGCCGGCTCCGGGCTCGACGGCGGCCAGGCCGGCTCCATCGGCCTCGGGTTCGCCATACCGATCAACCAGGCCAAGCGCGTCGCCGAGGAGCTGATCAACACCGGCAAGGCGTCCCACCCCGTGATCGGCGTCACGCTGGACATGCAGTTCACCGGCGACGGCGCCAAGGTCGGCGGGAAGGCGGCCGACGGCGGACCCGCGGTGACCCCGGGCGGCCCGGCCGCCGAGGCGGGCATCGAAGCGGGCGACGTCATCACCCAGGTGCAGGGCCAGCGGGTGCACAGCGGCGAGGAGCTGATCATCAAGATCCGGGCCCACCGCCCCGGCGACCGGCTGGACCTGCGGCTGGAGCGCGGAGGCAAAGAGCTGTCCAAGACGTTGACCCTGGGTTCGGCGAGCGGCACCTGAGGGCGGGCGGCAGGTACCGCGCGGGCGGCCTCGCCGGGTACCGTGGATCCGGTCCGGGCCACGGCACCCGGCGGGCAGGCAACCGCTGAGACACGCAGAGAACACGAGGAGCAGCAAGGTGTTCAATGACATAGGCGCACTGGAGCTGCTGACGCTCGTGGTCATCGCCGTGCTCGTCTTCGGTCCGGAGAAACTGCCGAAGGTCATCCAGGACGTCGCGCGCACCATCCGCAAGATCCGTGAGTTCTCGGACAGCGCGAAGGAAGACATCCGCACGGAGCTCGGACCGCAGTTCAAGGACTTCGAGTTCGAGGACCTCAACCCCAAGACGTTCCTGCGCAAGCAGCTCTCGGAGGGCGGGGACGACCTGGGCCTGAAGGAGATCCGCGACAGCTTCGACCTGCGCAAGGAGATGGCCGAGGTCACCGACGCGGTCAACGGCCGGGAGAGCGCCTCGTCCACCGCCCCCGCGGCGGCGGACACGCCCGATCTCCTCAAGAAGGACACGACCCCCGGTCTCCTGAAGAAGGACACGTCCCCCGGTCTCCTGAAGAAGGAGTCCGCGTCCGACCCCCTGAAGAAGACCGCGCAGGACGAGCGCCCGCCCTTCGACGCAGACGCCACCTGAGACCCGTCAATCCCGGCTCGTCCGGACGGTATGGCTATTCTCCATCTGTCCGGTCGCGCGATCGCCCATGCCCGAGAGGGAGGGCCGCTCCGGATCACTGACAGATCGAGGAGGCGGCCGGACAGATGGAGACGACGAGTCGGGCAGAGGCGGACGGGGCCCCGGGCACCGGCACCGCAGAGGGGATGCCGGCGACCCGGCGTACTGTCGACGGATATCTGAAGGCGCCGTTCCCCTGGTACGGCCTCGACGAGGCGTTCACCGGTCCGCGCTGGCTGATGCAGGTCACCGCGGCGGCGGACGGCACGGTCCGGCACGGCTGCACCGGGCACGGTGAGGAACCGGTTCTGCGGGTCGCCGACGGCGAGGAGAAGGCGCGCTTCGCGGTGGTGGTGACCGTGGCCGGCAGCCCGACGCGGCACAGCGGCGACGGCACCGGCGTACTGGAGGCCACCACGGTGTCCTCGGCGGCCTGGCTGGCCGGCTCCGGGCTGCTCACGTACACCTGGCCCGCGCAGATGGACCACGTCCTGCGCACCGAATGGCTGAGCCAGCAGACCGAGGCGGCGTTCGTGATCGCCGACGAGGTCGGCCAGGCCCCCTGGTCGACGCTGTCCCTCCCGGTGGACGGCGTCCCCGTGGACTTCCACTACCGCGAGTCCGAGTTCGGCTGGGTCCTCGCCGGGTCGGCCCCCGACGGCACGCACATCGGCACGTACGGGCGCGGGATGAGCGCCTACGGCCTCGGCTTCGCGGTGATCGGTGACATCAGGACGTACGAGGCCTGAGCGGCCCGTACGGGTGCGGGGGCGGCCTCCGTCGAGGTCCGCCCCGCACCCGAGTGGGCCGAACGGCTCAGAACTTGTTGCGCGGGGTCAGCCCCAACGACATGCCGGACAGGCCGCGCTGACGGCCACCCAGCTTCTGCGCGATCGACCGCAGCGCCGCACCGGCCGGGGAGTCCGGGTCGGACAGGACGACGGGCTTGCCCTCGTCACCGCCCTCACGCAGCCGTACGTCGATCGGGATCGAACCCAGGACCGGCACCTCGGCGCCGACCGTCTTCGTCAGCCCGTCGGCGACCCGCTGCCCCCCACCGGAGCCGAACACGTCGACCATCTCGTCGCAGTGCGGGCACGGCATGCCCGACATGTTCTCGACGACACCGACGATCTTCTGGTGGGTCTGCACGGCGATCGAACCGGCCCGCTCGGCGACCTCGGCCGCCGCCTGCTGAGGGGTCGTGACGACCAGGATCTCCGCGTTCGGCACGAGCTGCGCCACGGAGATCGCGATGTCACCCGTGCCCGGCGGCAGGTCGAGCAGCAGGACGTCCAGGTCGCCCCAGTACACGTCCGCGAGGAACTGCTGGAGCGCCCGGTGCAGCATCGGGCCGCGCCACACCACCGGGGTGTTGCCCGGGGTGAACATGCCGATGGAGATGACCTTCACGCCGTGCGCGGACGGCGGCATGATCATGTTCTCGACCTGGGTGGGCCTGCCGTCCGCGCCGAGCATCCGGGGCACGCTGTGCCCGTAGATGTCCGCGTCCACCACGCCGACCTTGAGCCCGTCGTCCGCCAGCGCCGCCGCGAGGTTCACCGTCACCGACGACTTGCCGACGCCGCCCTTGCCGGACGCGACCGCGTAGACCCGGGTCAGCGAACCGGGCTTGGCGAACGGGACCTCACGCTCCGCCGTCCCTCCACGCAGCGAGGAGGCCAGCTCCTTGCGCTGCTCGTCGCTCATCACGTCGAGCGTGACCTCGACCCGCGACACGCCCTCGACACGGGCCACCGCGTCGGTCACGTTCCGGGTGATCGTCTCCCGCATGGGGCAGCCGGAGACCGTGAGGTACACGGTGACTGCGACCACGCCGTCCGGATCGATGGCGACCGATTTCACCATGCCCAGCTCGGTGATCGGTCGGTGGATCTCCGGGTCGTTCACTGTCGCCAGCGCTTCGCGCACCGCGTCTTCCGTAGCCATACCGACGATGGTACGGCGCCGGTGCCTACGCGCGGGTAGCCCCTCAGCGGTCGGCTTCGTCACTCTCCGCGGGACGCAGCACCCGGCGCTCCTCCATGTCCCTGATCATGGTCTCCAGTTCCGAGCGGATCCAGTCCCGGGTGGCGACCTCGCCGAGCCCCATCCGGAGCGCCGCGATCTCCCGGGTGAGGTACTCGGTGTCGGCGATCGAGCGCTCGTTCTGCTTGCGGTCCTGCTCGTGGGTGACCCGGTCGCGGTCGTCCTGGCGGTTCTGCGCGAGGAGGATCAGCGGGGCCGCGTACGAGGCCTGGAGGGACAGGGCCAGGGTCAGGAAGATGAACGGGTACTCGTCGAACCGCAGTCCGCGGGGCGCGACGATGTTCCACAGCACCCAGACGATGATGATCAGCGTCATCCAGACGATGAACCGCCCGGTCCCCAGGAAGCGCGCGATGCGCTCGGAGAACCGGCCGAACGCCTCCGGGTCGTACTCCGGCAGCAGCCGGCGCCGCGGTGCCTTCGGT
>NZ_KL585394.1:16109-18799 GCF_000721935.1 Streptomyces sp. NRRL WC-3549 | reverse complement strand
ATGTGTATAAGAGACAGAGCCGGGGCCGCGGGGGGCGCGTGATGCCCGACGCGCCCGACGGCTGCGCCTTCGTACGGTCCTCAGCGGCCACCGGGGACCTCCTCCCCGTCCTCGAAGTCGTTCTCCCGCCAGTCCTCGGGGAGCAGGTGGTCCAGTACGTCGTCGACGGTGACCGCGCCCAGCAGCGACCCGCTCTCGTCCACGACGGGCGCCGAGACGAGGTTGTACGCGGCCAGGTAGCTGGTCACCGCGGGCAGCGGGGTGTCCGGCGCGAGCGGGACGAGGTTGCTGTCGACCAGGGCGCTGACCAGGGTCTGTCTCTTATACACATCCAGTGCGGGGGAGAGGTCCTGCTGGCGGACCCGGGCGAGCGCGTCGGCGACGGTCGCGTCCGGCCGCAGGATGATCGGCTCGGTCGTCATCAGCCCGCCCGCGGTCCGCTCCTCGTAGGAGAGCAGACGGCGCACATCGGCCGCGTCGTCCGGCCGCATCAGGGTCAGCAGCCGCTCCTTGTCCGCCTCCGGCAGCCAGGAGAGCAGGTCGGCCGCGTCGTCCGGGGCCATCGCCTCCAGGACGTCCGCGGCGCGGTCCTCCTTCAGCTTGCCGATGATCTCCACCTGGTCGTCCCCGGGGAGCTCCTCCAGCACGTCGGCGAGCCGGTCGTCGTCCAGCGCGGCGGCCACCTCTGCCCGGCGCTTCGGCGTCAGGTGGTGCATCGCGTTGGCGACGTCGGTGGGGCGCAGCCGGTCGAAGGTCGCGACCAGGCTCTCGGCGCCCCCGTGCTGCTCCAGCGAGAACCCGGTGACCGCCGACCACTCCACGGTCAGGGCCTCGCCCTTGCGGCGCAGCGCGCCGCCGCGGCCCTTGCGTACGAAGAGCTTGTCGATCTCCCAGTCGCGGCGGGCCGGCAGCTGCTGGATGGCCACGTCGAGGACCGTGACCTCCTCGTCCGTCTCGACCAGGCGCACCCGGCGGTCAAGGAACTCCCCGAGGACCAGTCGCTCGGTCGGGCGCTGCTCGAAGCGCCGCATGTTGACCACGCCGGTGGTGATGACCTGGCCGGACTCGACGCCCGTCACCCGGGTCATCGGCAGGAAGATGCGGCGCCGGCTCACGACCTCGACGACCATGCCGAGGAGGCGCGGCGGCTTGCCGCCGACCCGGAGCATCGCCACCAGGTCGCGGACCCGGCCGACCTGGTCACCGTTGGGATCGAACACCGGTACGCCGGAGAGGTGCGAGACGAAGACCCGGGGAGTGCCTGCCGCCATGCTCCGCGTCTCCCTCGCGTCGGTGTCCTCGTGCGCCGTGAAGCCGTGAATCAGGCCGAGGGCTGTCCCGGGATGCCTGGCGGGCGCACCAGGACGGCCACGGCACCCGCCCGCACACCCAGTATGCGGACATCCCTCCGCCGTGCGACGCGCCGCCTCCGGCGCCGCGAGCCGACCCGCGGCGGATCACGGGGAGCGTCCACGGCCCGTACCGGTTCGCACCGTTGTGGCGGACCGTCCGTACGACGCTGGGCCGAAAGGCGTACGGCGCACGGGTACGCTGCCGTCTGCCACCCAGACACACAGATGAGAGGCAGTGCGCCGTGACCTCTTTCGCCCCGGGCGCCCGGAGCCGTCGCCAGACCCTTCTCGCCGTGGTGCTCTGTGCGGGGGTGACCGCCGCGCTGACGGCCTGTTCGGGCGAGGACCCCGACAAGGGGACCAACGGGGTGGGCAAGCTGACGGCGGCACAGATCGAGAAGAGGACCCGGGCGGCGGCCGACGCGGCCGACGCCGTGCGGCTGACCGGCAAGCTGGTCAGCAAGGGCGGCACGTACACCCTGAACATGCAGCTCAGCGCCGGTGGGGGCACCGGTTCGGTCACCACGGGGAAGAACACCTTCGCGCTGCTGCGGGTCGGGGACGAGCTCTTCCTCAAGGCCGACGCCGGCTTCTGGACCGACGGGAAGGGCGACGACGGCAGCACGCAGGCCGCCGGCAAACTCCAGGGCAAGTACGTCAAGGTGCCCGAGGACGATCCGACCTATCAGCAGCTGCGCGGGTTCACCGAGAAGAAGACCCTCCTGGACGGCATGCTCACGCTGCACGGGAAGGTCAACAAGGGCGAGCGCGACACGGTCGGCGGGGTCCGGACCGTGCAGATCATGGGCGGACAGGGCGAGGGCGGCACCCTCCACGTCTCCCTGAAGGGCACACCGTATCCGCTCCGGGTCGCCCGGGGCGGCGGCGGCGGATCCGTCTCGCTGGCCGACTGGGGCGAGGACTTCGCGCTGGAGGCGCCGGACGAGGGGGACACCGTCGACTACGGCGGACAGCTCCCCAAGTCCTCCGGCTGACCGTCAGCCCGTGCGGCGGCGGCGCTTGAGGAGCAGCCGGGGGAGCGCGGCGGGCACGGGCCGCCGGGTGGTGGCCGGGGTGGGCAGCGGCGGCGCCGCCAACGACGTCCGCGGCAGGTCGGTGCCGGACGCGGTGGGCGTCAGCCGTACCACCCGGCACTCACGCGCCCAGCGCGCGGTCAGCCGCTCGGCGTCCGGCGCGTTCAGCCGCTTGCCCTTGAGCTCGCCGACCGCGGCCTCCCACTCCTCGGAGTGCGGCGCGAGTACGGCGACGCCGGCCGTCCACGCGACGATCCTGCCGCCCTTGTCCTTGCTGCGCACGGTCACCTCGGCGGTGCCGCCC
>NZ_KL585394.1:12552-15917 GCF_000721935.1 Streptomyces sp. NRRL WC-3549 | reverse complement strand
CCCGCCTCCAGACCGGCGGGCAGCGGCTGTTCCCCGGGACCGTCCCCGACGAGCAGCGCCGAGCCGTCGTGCCACACGTGCCACAGCGCCCGGGCGGAGCCGGAGCCGCGCACCCAGACGAGGCCGGACTTCTTGGTGGCCTCCTCGACGAGAGCCCGGTCCAGCAACACGTCAGCAGCAGTCATGCGAGCACTCTATTAGAGCCAGCCGTTGCGCTTGAGGATGCGGTGGATCGAGAAGCAGACGGTGGCGATGAGGCCCAGCACCATCGGGTAGCCGTACGTCCACCGGAGCTCGGGCATGTCGAAGTTCATGCCGTACACACCGCAGATCATCGTCGGGACGGCGATGATCGCGGCCCACGAGGTGATCTTGCGCATGTCCTCGTTCTGCGTGACCGTGGCCTGCGCCAGATTGGCCTGGAGGATCGAGTTCAGCAGCTCGTCGAAGCCGATGACCTCCTCGTGCACCCGGGCCAGGTGGTCGGCGACGTCGCGGAAGTACTTCTGGATGTCCGGGTCGATCAGCCGCATGGGCCGCTCGCTCAGCAGCTGCATCGGCCGCAGCAGCGGCGACACGGCGCGCTTGAACTGCAGTACCTCACGCTTCAGCTGGTAGATCCGGCCCGCGTCCGATCCGCGCCGGCCGCCCTTCGCCGGGGTGGAGAACACGTCGATCTCGACCTCGTCGATGTCGTCCTGGACGGACGCGGCCACCGCGATGTAGCCGTCCACGACGTGGTCCGCGATGGCGTGGAGCACGGCCGAGGGCCCTTTGGCGAGCAGCTCGGGGTCGTCCTGGAGCCGGTGGCGCAGGGCGCGCAGCGAGCCCTTGCCGCCGTGCCGGACGGTGATGACGAAGTCCGGCCCGGTGAAGCACATGACCTCACCGGTCTCCACCACCTCGCTGGTCGCGGTCAGTTCGGCGTGCTCGACGTAGTGGATGGTCTTGAAGACGGTGAAGAGCGTGTCGTCGTACCGCTCCAGCTTGGGCCGCTGGTGGGCGTGGACCGCGTCCTCCACGGCGAGTGGATGAAGGCCGAACTCCCTCGCGATACCGGCGAATTCGCCCTCGGTCGGCTCGTGCAGGCCGATCCACGCGAAGCCGCCCTCCTCCCGCACCCGCAGCATCGCCTCGTGCGGGGTCAGGGAGGCGGCCTCGGTCAGCCGGCGGCCGTCGCGGTAGACCGCGCAGTCGACCACCGCACTGGAGGCGGACGGGTCACGGGTGGCGTCGTAGCCGTTGTGCGGGGTGGCGCTGCTCTTACGGGACGGGCGCACGGCTGCGCGCAGGTCGCGGATCATCGACATGGCTGGCTCCTCTACACGGAGGGCCGTCGGCGGGGGCGTGGAACTGCCCGGAATGGGGACGTGCGCTCACGTCCGCAAAGCGGGCGGCACCGCGCGCGGCGCGATGACGGCGTTCGCTACAGACAGGCAAAAACGGGGGGCTCTCCCGGGGCGCGAACGGCCGTGAGCCGGTCCACGGGGAACGTCAGACCGAGGGAGGGAGGCGTCGTGCGGGAGAGCGGGTGGTACTGCACGGTCGACTCGGATCCACCGCAGCCCCACCTCCTCCGGCCGGTCCCCCGTGGGGGATCACGTGTTGCCGGGACTGAGAGCCGCTTCTGCGTGCTGTCCCGACCGACGGTTCAGGCTAGCAGCCGTCTCGGGGCCAATCTGATCCATTGCCCGTCATCGACGCGTTCTATGCTCGCCCCATGGGAGAAATTCTTGATCTGGTGGAGGCGCGGCTCCGGACAGCCCTGGGGGAACCGGACGCGCGGGCCGACGTGACGTTCATCGGGACCGACCGGATCGAGGTACTCCGCTTCATCGACGGCGACGTGGTCCGCTACGCGACCCTCGGTATGTCCGGGCAGCCGATGGCCGACCCCACCGCTCCCCTCGCCGACCCGGTGAAGGGCCCGCGGGCCGAGCTGGTCCTCTCCGTGCGGGTGGGGCTCGCCGACACCGACCAGGTGCTCCGGCCGCTCGCGGTACTGGCCGCGTCCCCGCAGGTCGAGGGGGTGATCGTCGCCCCCGGGGCGTCGCTGGAGCTGGGCCGGGAGCTGTGGCCCGGCGCGCCGTTCAGCTCCGTCCTGGTCGCCGAACCGGGGGGCCTCGTGGAGGACCTGGAACTGGACGCCCCGATGGACCCGGTGCGGTTCCTCCCGCTGCTGCCGATGACGCACAACGAGGCGGCGTGGAAGCGCGTACGGGGCGCGCAGGAGCTCCAGGAGCGCTGGCTCGCGCAGGGGACCGACCTGCGCGACCCGCTGCGCGGCTCGGTGCCGCTGGACTGAGCGGACACCGGTCGCCGCACTGCGGACGGGTGATCGTCCTTGACGCGGCGGCGGCCGGAGAGGACCGTGGGGCGGTATGAGGGGCGAACCCAGTTGTCCGAAGTGCGGGGGCCGGGTCAGGCCGCCCGGTCTCTTCGCCGACTCCTGGCAGTGCGCGACGCACGGCCAGGTCCACCCGATGCAGCCGGTGATCCCGCCCAGCGTGGAATCGCTCGGCGTCGTGGTGCACCGGTCCGAGGTCCCGGTGTGGATGCCCTGGCCGCTCCCGGTGGGCTGGCTGCTCACCGGTGCCGCGTACGCGGGGGACGACCGCAGCGGTGGCCGTGCCACCGCCGTCGCCTGCTCGGGCCCCGCACCGCTCGGCGGCATGGGCGAGCTGGTGCTGGTCGCCGAGGAACTCGGCGTCGGGCTCGGTGCCCGTTACGCCGGCATCGACGGCCCCGACCCCGGCGCGGGGCTGTGCGTCGACGGGGCCCCGGACGCCAAGGTGCTCGCCGCCGGACGGCCCACCCCGCTCTGGCACGTCAGGAACGCCCCGGCCGACCGGGCCGTCTTCGCCGGTGAGGCCCGCGGCCTCTGGCTCTGGGCGATCGTCTGGCCCGAGCAGTCCGGACTCCTGATGTACGACGAGCTGGTGCTGACCGACCTGCGTGACGCGGGCGCCGAGGTGGACCTCGTGCCCTGCGGGGCGCTCACCCCCCGGCTGCTCACCCGCCCCTGACCTCGTGTGACCCGGAAGAGGCGGGCGTGGCCCGGGGGCGCCGGGGTGTGACGTGGAAGGCCGGCCGACGGGCCCGTGCGGGTGCGGGCGCCGGTTATCCTTGAGCGTCCCCTGTCCGTCCACCAGCACCGGAGTCAGCGTCGTGCGCATCGATCTGCACACCCACTCCACCGCGTCGGACGGTACGGACACCCCCGCCGAGCTGGTGGCCCGGGCCGCTGCCGCGGGGCTCGACGTCGTCGCCCTCACCGACCACGACACCGTGGGCGGGCACGCAGAGGCGGCAGCGGCCCTCCCCGAGGGGCTGACCCTCGTCCCGGGCGCCGAGCTCTCCTGCCC
>NZ_KL585394.1:4381-12360 GCF_000721935.1 Streptomyces sp. NRRL WC-3549 | reverse complement strand
GTCCTGCCGTGTCGGCGGCATCGGCCTGCACATGCTGGCGTACCTCTTCGACCCCGCCGAACCCGAACTGGCACGCGAACGCGAGCTGGTGCGGGACGACCGGGTGCCGCGCGCCAAGGCCATGGTGCGCAAGCTCCGGGAACTCGGGGTCCCCGTCACCTGGGAGCAGGTCGCACGGATCGCGGGGGACGGCTCGGTCGGCCGCCCGCACGTCGCCACCGCGCTCGTCGAGCTCGGCGTCGTGGACTCGGTGTCCGACGCCTTCACCCCGGCCTGGCTCGGCAACGGCGGGCGCGCCTACGCCGAGAAGCACGAACTCGACCCGTTCGAGGCGGTCCGGCTGGTCAAGGCCGCGGGCGGCGTCACCGTCTTCGCCCACCCGCTCGCCGTCAAACGCGGCGCGGTGGTGCCCGAGTCCGTGATCGCGGACCTGGCCGCCGCGGGACTGGACGGCATCGAGGTCGACCACATGGACCACGACGCGCCCACGCGGGCCCGGCTGCGCGCGCTCGCCGCCGAACTGGAGCTGCTGCCCACGGGGTCGAGCGACTACCACGGCACCCGCAAGACCGTCCGGATCGGGGAGTACACCACCGACCCGGAGATCTACGGCGAGATCACCCGGCGCGCCACGGGGGCCTTCCCGGTGCCGGGCGCCGGCGGAAACCGCCAGGCGTAACGCGCCCCCGCGCACCCCACCCGCTCGTCCACGTCATCCGTCCCCCGGTCGCACTCCCGTGCGCCCGGCCGCGTCCTGCGGCCCCGGCGCGTGCGCCCTCCGTACCGACCCGCTCCCCCTCCCTCTCTCGCAAGGCTCATCGTGTTCGACGTCGCTGTCTTCGGATCCCTCTTTCTCACTCTTTTTGTGATTATGGATCCGCCCGGAATCACCCCGATCTTCCTGGCCCTCACCGCGGGGCGCCCTGCCAAGGTGCAGCGCAAGATGGCCCTCCAGGCGGTCGCCGTGGCCTTCGGCGTGATCGCCGTGTTCGGCGTGCTCGGCCAGCAGATCCTCGACTACCTCCACGTCTCCGTCCCGGCGCTGATGATCGCGGGCGGACTGCTCCTGCTGCTCATCGCGCTGGACCTGCTCACCGGGAAGACGGACGAGCCGACGCAGACCAAGGACGTCAACGTGGCCCTCGTACCGCTGGGGATGCCCCTGCTCGCCGGGCCCGGCGCGATCGTCTCGGTGATCCTCGCCGTGCAGCACGCGGACGGTGTCGGCGGCCAGGTGTCCGTGTGGTCGGCGATCGTGGCCATGCACGTGGTCCTCTGGCTGACGATGCGTTACTCGCTGCTGATCATCCGCGTGATCAAGGACGGCGGCGTCGTGCTCGTGACGCGGCTCGCCGGCATGATGCTCTCCGCCATCGCCGTCCAGCAGATCATCAACGGCGTCACCCAGGTCATCCAGAACTCCTGACCCGGACACCACTCGCCCCCGTACGGATCCTTCCGTACGGGGGCGCGTCGTCGGACTCGGCCGCACGGGGCGGCGCGCACGGTGTTACGAAGCCGGCCCATCGGCCGGCCGGATCAGGATGCGCTGGCCTATGGCGGCGGCCTGCTGCACGATCCGGTTGACGGAGGCGGCGTCCACGACGGTGCTGTCCACGGCGGTACCGTCGACGTCGTCGAGTCGCGTGATCTCGAAGCGCATAGGGCTTCCCTTCGTCTGATCCTCCTGCTGGAGAACTGCTGGATGGACGGGCGGGGCCGTCCGCAAGGATGGGAGCACAAACCGTCCTGCGTCTCGTGCTCTACAAGGGTGACAACGACTTGCTGACTGCAAACATTCCCTATGCTAAGGAAATTTTTTGGATGCCTAAGTACCCGTCGGTAAGGAACCATGCGCAGCCGATGAGGGCCGCGTGAACCCCGTGGACGCGGGCCCCGGCATCCGGGAGCAGCTGGACCGCACCAACGAACTGCTCCAGCGCGTACTCGCCGAGGTGTCCAAGACGCCCTCCACCCACGCCATCTTCGTGGACGCGGGCTACGTCTACGCGGCAGCCGGGCTGCTCGTCACCGGGACCGAGGACCGGCGGTCCTTCGACCTCGACGCGGAAGGGCTGATCGAAGCCTTCATCGACAAGGCCCGCACCATCTTCGCGGACAGCCGGCTGCTGCGCGTCTACTGGTACGACGGGGCCAGGCGGCGGATCCACACCACCGAGCAGCAGTCCATCGCCGAGCTCCCCGACGTGAAGGTCAGACTCGGCAACCTCAACGCGAACAACCAGCAGAAGGGCGTCGACTCACTCATCCGCTCCGACCTCGAATCGCTCGCCCGGCACCGGGCCATCAGCGACGCGGCCCTGGTGGGCGGTGACGAGGACCTGGTCTCCGCCGTCGAGGCGGCCCAGGGCTACGGCGCCCGCGTCCACCTCTGGGGCATCGAGGCGGGGGAGGGCCGCAACCAGGCGGAGCCGCTGCTCTGGGAGGTCGACAGCCAGCGCACCTTCGACCTCGACTTCTGCCGCCCGTACGTGACCCGGCGCCCCGTCACGATGTACGAGGACGACAGCCCCGCCCCCGCGCGCGAGGACGTGCGCTTCGTGGGGGCCCAGATCGCCGCCGCCTGGCTTGCCGCGCGCGGCCGGGAATCCCTGGCGGACCTGCTGCCCGGCCGCCCGTACCTTCCCGGATCCGTCGACCAGGACCTGCTGGTCGAGGCCGAGCGGTTGCTCCAGTACTCGCTCAGGGGCCACGCCCACCTGCGGCGTGCCCTGCGCGACGGCTTCTGGCAGCACCTCCAGGCCCAGTACTGACCCGCGACCGTCAGACCGTCCCAAGGGAGTTCCAGAACGCGGCGAGCGCGCTCGCCGTCGGACCGGGCCTGGCGGTGTTCGGGGAGTGCTCGGCCCCCTCGATCACGGTGCGCCGGGCTCCCAGCCGCCGTGCCATCGCGTCCAGCGACGGTACGGGCCAGACGTCGTCGCTCTCGCCCGACACCACGTGGACCGGGAGGCCGAGCGCGGCGAGTTCGTCCACCCGGTCCGGCTCGGCCGAGAGCTGGGCGCCGGTGGCGATCAGCTGCGCCGGGTTGTGGCGCAGCCAGCGGCGGCGCAGCTCCTCGCCGTCTCCGGTGTCGGCGTCCTCGGGCGGATCCAGGGCGCGCATCGCCGTCCAGACCTCGTCCATGGTCAGGGAGGCCAGCGCGTCGCTCAGCATCCGCGCCTTCTTCTGCTGGGCCGGGACGATCTCGGCGGGGCCGGACGACATCAGGGTCAGGGAGCGGAACGGCGCGGCGTCGAGCAGCACCGCCGCGCGGGCGATCTGCCCGCCGAGGGAGTGCCCCAGCAGATGGACGCCGCCGGGTTCACCGAGCGCCTCGGCCTGCGCCTGTACGTCCCGGGCCAATTCCTCTTGCTCGTAAGCTTCTTGGCGATCCGGGCCGGGGGTCTCGTACTGGCCGCGGCCGTCGGCCGAGACGACCCGGAAACCGGCGTCCGTCAGGGGTTCGAGCAAGGCGATGAAGTCCTCCTTGCTGCCGGTGTACCCCGGCAGCAGAAGGGCGGTGGCGTGCGCCGGGCGGCGCGGGACGGCGTCCAGCACGGCGAAGTCGCCGCGTGCGGTGCGCAGGACGCGGGCCCGGGCGCAGGGGGGCGGGGTGAAGGTGGGCGGCCGGCTCATGAGCCGAGGCTAGCGCCCGTCCCCCCGAGCCGCCGCAAGGCGGGGGCCGCTGGCCGCTTCCCGGACCTGTGGGGCGCGGGGGGAGTCCGTGCAGCTCCCCACGCACAGGGCCCCGGGCCCGCTGGGTGCGGGGCCGGGGCCCTGGGAGGGACCGGTGGATCAGCTCTCGGCCGACTCGGCCGCCACCGACGTCGTCGCGCGGGCACGGCGGCGGCGCGGCTTCGCGGGGGCCGTGTCCTTGGCGGCGACCGCCTCGGACACCGGCGCGCTCTCGGCCTTCGCGGCGGTCGTCGCCCGGCGGCGGCGCGGCTTGGCCGGTGCGGCCGCGTCCTCGGCCACGGCGGAGACCGGAGCCACCGTCTCGGTCTTCGGCTTGGCGGCGGCACGGCTGCGGCGGCGCGGACGGGCCTCGGTCACCGGCTCGGACGCCGGGGCGATCTGGAAGTCGACCTCGTCGACGGCGGGCTTGACGACGCGCGGGCGGCGACGCGGCCGGGTGACCACGGGCTCAGCCACGGACACGGCGGCCACGGTCTGGAAGTCGACCACGGGCTCGACGGCGGGCTGCGCCGCGGCACGGGTACGACGACGCGGCCCGGCCTCCGCGACCGGGGCCTCCTCGGCGACCTCGGACACGGCGGCCCGGGTGCGGCGACGACGCGGCGCGGGCTCGGGGGCCTCCTCGGCCGCGGGCGCGGCCGGCGCCTCGGTCACCGACTCGGGCGCGGCGGCCCGGGCGCGGCGGCGACGCGGCGCGGGCTCGGCCTGCTCGGTCTCCACGACGGGAGCGGCCGGAGCCTCCGCCACGGCCACGCCGGCCTCGGCCACGGTGGCGCGGGTACGGCGGCGACGGCGCGGGGTGCGCGGCTGCGCGGTGTCATCGGCGTCCGCCTCGACGGACGGCGCCGGTACGGCCACGGCGTCCTCGGCCACCTCGGCCCCGCCCCGGGTGCGCCGGCGCTGGCGCGGAGTGCGCGGCGCCCGCTCCTCGCGGGGAGCCGGGGCCGTCGCGGCGGACTTGCGGCCACGGCCGCCGGTCTCACCGAGGTCCTCGATCTCCTCAGCGCCCAGACCCGCCCGGGTCCGCTCGGCACGCGGCAGCACACCCTTGGTGCCCGCCGGGATGCCGAGGTCCTCGTACAGGTGCGCGGACGTGGAGTACGTCTCGACCGGGTCCGGGAAGTCCAGCCCCAGCGCCTTGTTGATCAGCTGCCAGCGCGGGATGTCGTCCCAGTCGACCAGCGTGATCGCGGTGCCCTTGGCGCCCGCGCGGCCGGTGCGGCCGATGCGGTGGAGGTAGGTCTTCTCCTCCTCGGGCGACTGGTAGTTGATGACGTGCGTCACACCTTCGACGTCGATGCCGCGAGCGGCGACGTCGGTGCAGACGAGGACGTCCACCTTGCCGTTGCGGAAGGCGCGCAGCGCCTGCTCACGGGCGCCCTGGCCGAGGTCGCCGTGGACCGCGCCGGAGGCGAAACCGCGCCGCTCCAGCTGCTCCGCGATGTCGGCGGCGGTCCGCTTGGTCCGGCAGAAGATCATCGCGAGCCCGCGGCCATCGGCCTGCAGGATGCGGGAGACCATCTCGGGCTTGTCCATCGAGTGGGCGCGGTAGACGAACTGCGTCGTGTTCTTGACGGTGGTGCCCTCGTCGTCGGGCGACGTGGCGTTGATGTGCGTCGGCTGCGACATGTAGCGGCGCGCGAGGGAGATCACGGCGCCCGGCATGGTCGCCGAGAACAGCATGGTCTGACGCTTGGCCGGAAGCATGGTGATGATGCGCTCGACGTCGGGCAGGAAGCCGAGGTCCAGCATCTCGTCGGCCTCGTCGAGGACCAGGACGCGGACGTGCGAGAGGTCGAGCTTGCGCTGGCCCGCCAGGTCGAGCAGGCGCCCGGGTGTGCCGACGACCACGTCGACGCCCTTCTTGAGGGCCTCGACCTGGGGCTCGTACGCCCGGCCGCCGTAGATCGCGAGGACGCGTACGTCACGGGCCTTGCCGGCGGTGAGCAGGTCGTTGGTGACCTGCTGGCACAGCTCGCGGGTGGGGACGACGATCAGCGCCTGCGGCGCGTCCGTCAGCCGGTCGGGCCCGGCCCGCCCGGCCTCGACGTCGGCGGGGACGGTGACCCGCTCCAGGAGCGGGAGGCCGAAGCCGAGCGTCTTGCCGGTGCCGGTCTTGGCCTGGCCGATGACGTCGGAGCCGGAGAGCGCCACGGGGAGCGTCATCTCCTGGATGGGGAAGGGGGACGTGATACCGACCGCCTCAAGGGCTTCGGCCGTCTCGGTGAGGATTCCGAGGTCGCGGAACGTAGTCAGGGTGCTGCCTCTTCTGTGAGACGCGGCCCGAGGCGAACGCTGGGGGTCCAACCGTGCCTGGGTTGGTCATCCGGCCGTGGATGGGCCGGGTGGCGCGGGACCACTGCCGTCGCTCGAGCGCTCGTGCCGCTGAGGGGGCCCCTCATCTGCGGTCGTACATGGCGTACGCCCCGCGCGAGGGCTGTCGGGTCGGAGCCGATCGGGCCACCGACCGGGCATCCTCATTCAAGGTCGCGCTTCTGGCACACGAAAATGCTCAGTAAGCGCAATACCACTGTACCCCGGATTCGCGCATGTGTGTTGGGCGAATTCATGGGAAGGGTGTGATGTGTCCGGCCGACCGCGGCCCTGCACCCCCGTACGAGCGGGCTATTCTGCGCTCCATGGAGACGCCAGACAACGCCACGGAAGCATCCGACGGAGCCGCCGCACCCACCGGGATCGCCGCCCAGGACTGGGCCACGGCCTCCGCCGACCCCCAGTACCGCGCCGCGGTGGTGGATCTGCTCGGCGCGCTCGCCTACGGGGAGCTGGCGGCCTTCGAGCGGCTCGCCGAGGACGCGAAACTCGCCCCGACCCTCGGTGACAAGGCGGCGCTGGCGCGGATGGCGTCCGCCGAGTTCCAGCACTTCGAGCAGCTGACCGACCGGCTCTCCGCGATCGACGAGGACCCCACGGCGGCCATGGAGCCGTTCGCCAGGGCGTTGGACGAGTTCCACCGGCAGACGGCGCCCTCGGACTGGCTGGAGGGCCTGGTCAAGGCGTACGTCGGTGATTCCATCGCCAGTGACTTCTACCGGGAGATCGCGGCCCGCCTCGACACGGACACCCGCTCCCTCGTCCTCGCGGTGCTCGACGACACCGGTCACGGGAACTTCGCCGTCGAGAAGGTGCGCGGTGCCATCGAGGCGGAGCCCCGGGTGGGCGGCAGGCTCGCCCTGTGGGCCCGCAGGCTGATGGGGGAGGCGCTCTCCCAGGCCCAGCGGGTCGTCGCCGACCGCGACGCGCTCTCGATGATGCTGGTGGGCGGTGTCGCGGACGGTTTCGACCTCGCGGAGGTCGGCCGGATGTTCTCCCGGATCACCGAGGCGCACACCAAGCGGATGGCCGCGCTCGGACTCGCGGCCTGACCGGTCGCCGTACCGCCGGGGCGCCGTCCGCAGGCTACTGGGCCGTCACCGACCGCACCGGCCGGCGGCCGCGCGGGCGGATCAGCAGGGACAGGGTCACCGCCCCGACGAGCACGGCACCGGCCGGTGTCGCCAGGGCGTGGCCCGGCCCCACCGTGGAGTGCGTGAGGTACGCGCCGAAGAGGGAGCCCAGCGCACCGGTGAGGAACACAGCCCTGCGGGACGGGAGCCGGCCGGGCAGTGAGCGCAGTGCCGCCCAGGACAGGGCGAGGCCGAGCACGACGGAGCTGATGGGTTCCCAGAGCACTGAGGTCACCTCGCTTGGTGGCGGGCGGTCGGTCGTAGGCCGTCCTACCCCTGACCTGCGGATGACAACCCTTCCCGGCAGGACGTGAACCCCACCGAGGGACGGCCCGCGCGGAAGGCCCCGCGCGAGGAACGCGAGGAAGCGGCGAAGGGGAAGAGGCCGGGCGGAATCCGCCGGGCCTCTTCCCCTTCTGCCGCCGTGCGCTCGGGCGCGGGTCTACAGCGCGCCGAACCCCACCCGCCGGGCGGTGGGCTCGCCGATCTCCACGTACGCGATCCGGTCGGCCGGCACCAGGACCTTGCGGCCCTTCTCGTCCGTGAGGCTGAGCAGCCGCGCCGTGCCGTCGAGCGCTTCACCGACCGCGCTCTCGACCTCTTCGGCGGAAAGTCCGCTCTCCAGAACGATCTCCCGGGGCGTGTGCTGAACCCCGATCTTGACCTCCACGGCTATGTCCCTCCGACGGTCCGTCTCTGCGCGGTGAACCGCGCCGTACGCAGCACACATTAGCCCGGTCAAGGGACGGACCACGGGTCGACCGGCAACGCCGGGAGCGAACACCGGCGCCCGCCGGCGGTGCGGCGGGGGGG
>NZ_KL585394.1:0-4146 GCF_000721935.1 Streptomyces sp. NRRL WC-3549 | reverse complement strand
CGCCGGCGGGCGCGGTGCACCGCCGTGCGGGCGGGCGGATCAGTTCGGGTCGGTGCCGTGCAGCGGGAACCCCGCGATACCGCGCCAGGCCAGCGAGGTCAGCAGCTGCACCGCGGTGTCCCGGGGGATGCCCGACCGGCTGGAGAGCCAGTACCGCGCCACCACCTGGGAGACACCGCCGAGGCCGACCGCGAGGAGCATCGACTCCTCCTTGGAGAGCCCGGTGTCGCCCGCGATCACGTCGGAGATGGCCTCCGCGCACTGCAGGGAGACCCGGTCGACCCGCTCGCGCACCGCGGGCTCGTTGGTCAGGTCCGATTCGAAGACCAGGCGGAACGCCCCGCCCTCGTCCTCCACGTACGCGAAGTAGGCGTCCATCGTCGCCTCCACGCGCAGCTTGTTGTCCGTCGTCGAGGCCAGGGCCGTACGGACCGACTGGAGCAGCGACTCGCAGTGCTGGTCGAGCAGGGCGAGGTAGAGCTCGAGCTTGCCGGGGAAGTGCTGGTAGAGCACCGGCTTGCTGACCCCGGCCCGCTCGGCGATGTCGTCCATCGCCGCCGAGTGGTAACCCTGGGCGACGAAGACCTCCTGCGCGGCGCCCAGCAGCTGATTGCGTCGGGCGCGGCGGGGCAGCCGGGTGCCCCGCGGGCGCGCTGCCTCGGTCTGCTCGATGGCTGTCACGCCGCCTCCCAAATATGTGTTCCGGCCCAGCTGTCCGTGCATGCCGCGCCATGGGGCCATCGTACTTTTGAGTAACCCGGGTGTGCGCGGCGCGGACGCAGAATTTCACGGACCGGACGGCTGTGGAAGCCGTGGGTCCGCCGGGTGATGTGACAAAGCGGAACGTATTATCGGTAATCGTCCTCGTCCTGGGGGACGACGCGGGCCTGTTCCGCCGCGTCCGCCTCGTTGGCGGTGTTCCGGTCGATGTCCGTGAGGGGTTCGTCGCGCTCCGGGTGGACGTCGGCACGCTGTTCCGCGGAGTCGGCCTCGGGGGCCTCCTGGTCCCGCTCGTCCTCCGGCGGGGTGTCCTCGAAGGTGTCCGGGTCGGTGGGGTCGACCGTCATGTGAGCTCCCTTCCTTCCCTTGCAGCCTAGGAGCAACACGCCAGTGTTGCTATGCGGCCTGTGACCGCGAACACATGAATCGGCGTGTGATCGTCTCGTAACATTGCCGCATGTCTTCGACCGAGCTGTCCGGGACCCGTGCCGCCGCCGCTGCCGCCGTGGCCCCCACGGTCAGCGCCGTCAGGGTCGCGGAGGGGGAGGACCTGCGCTCCGTCGAGCTGCCCGGCCTCACCCTGACCGTCCGATCCCGCCCCGGTGCGGACGAAGGGCTCGCCCCGGCGCTCCTCGTGCACGGACTCGGCGGTTCCTCGCAGAACTGGTCCGCGCTCATGCCGCTGTTGGCCGACGTGGTCGACGGTGACGCCGTCGACCTCCCCGGCTTCGGCGACTCCCCGCCCCCGGACGACGGCGACTACTCGGTCACGGGGCACGCCAGGGCCGTGATCCGGCTGCTCGACGCGGAACGGCGCGGCCCCGTCCACCTGTTCGGCAACTCCCTGGGCGGCGCCGTCGCCACCAGGGTCGCGGCGGTGCGGCCGGACCTGGTGCACACGCTGACGCTGATCTCGCCTGCGCTGCCCGAGATCCGGGTACAGCGGCCCGCCGTGCCCACCGGACTCCTCGCACTCCCGGGCGTCGCTTCCCTGTTCGCCCGGCTCACTCGTGAGTGGACGGCGGAGCAGCGCACCCGCGGTGTCATGGCACTCTGTTACGGCGATCCGGCGCGCGTCTCCGAGGAAGCCTTCCGTCATGCGGTGGCCGAGATGGAGAGGCGGCTGGAACTGCCGTACTTCTGGGACGCCATGACGCGCTCGGCCCGGGGCATCGTCGATGCCTACACCCTGGGCGGACAGCACGGACTGTGGCGCCAGGCCGAAAGGGTGCTGGCACCGACCCTGCTGGTGTACGGCGGAAGGGACCAGCTCGTCTCGTACCGGATGGCACGCAGAGCGTCCGCGGCCTTCCGCGACTCGCGGCTGCTGACACTGCCCGACGCGGGGCACGTGGCGATGATGGAGTACCCGGAAACGATCGCCCAGGCGTTCCGGGAACTGCTCGACGAACGCGGCAGGAGCTGATCCGGGGCGTGGGACGACACAGTCGTAAGGGCCTTGAGGCCACAGGGCGAGAGGCCGCCGCCGGCGGCGGTGAGGCCGGGGCCGACGCCGGGCCGGGGCGCGGCAGACGCAGGCGCGACGCCGCCGTCCCGGCCCCCGGGGACGGCCACGCCCCGTCCCACGACGATCCCCGGGTGCGCGGCGGGCACCCCGAACAGCATGAGCCGGGCGGCGGTTGGGGGACCGGCCCGCAACCCCGGTACGACGCGACGCGGGGGCAGGCCGCACGGAGCCAGGAGGCACACGCCCGGCAGGCGGTGGCGCGGCAGCTGACCGCGCAGCAGGCCGCCCAGCGCGCCGCCACCCGGCGCGCCCCGGCGCCCGGCCCCACGGCAGGTGCCCCGCTCATACCGGGCCCGCGCAGGGAGTTCGTCGAGGCGTTCGACGCCGCCCCGCCCGACCCCGGCCGAACCCCCCCTCGGCAGGCGGCGGCCGACGGAGCCGGAACGCCCGGGGGTGCCCCGGGGGCGGCCGCCGGACCGGACGGTGGCGACGGTACCGGTGCCACCCGGGACGCCAGGGGTGGCAAGGGGCGCACCTTCACCGGCATCGCGGCCGCGGCGGTCACCACGGTGCTCGCGGTCGTCGTGGCCGGGCAGGTGGCGCAGGACTCCGGAGGGCCCTCCGGCGGCTCCCGGGCCGCGGGGGCCGACCGGGACACCTCTCAGGACGACGTCTCCCGCCATGACGAACGGTCGGATCCGCAGGCCCAGCGGGTGGAGGCCCAGCCCCTCTCGTACGCCCAGAAGATGGCCAAGCCCTATCCGCTCGCCCCGGACCTGACGGCCTCCGGAACGTTCGAGGCGGTCCCGGGGCTGGCGAAGGCGCCCGGCAAGGGCCACATGTACCGGTACCGCATCGACGTCGAGAAGGGGCTCGGTCTCGACGCCGGGCTCTTCGCCGAAGCCGTGCAGAAGACCCTGAACGACGACCGGAGCTGGGCGCACAACGGCGCCATGACGTTCGAACGCATCTCCTCCGGCGAGCCCGACTTCGTGATCACGCTCGCCAGTCCGGGCACCACCGCGCTCTGGTGCGCGAAGTCGGGCCTGGACACCACCGTGGACAACGTCTCCTGCGACTCCGCCGCCACCGACCGCGTGATGATCAACGCGTACCGCTGGGCGCAGGGCGCCTCGACGTTCGGCCCGGACAAACTCCTGATCTACCGGCAGATGCTGATCAACCACGAGGTCGGCCACCGGCTGGGGCACAACCACGAGAGCTGCCGGACGCCGGGCTCCCTCGCGCCCGTGATGCAGCAGCAGACCAAGACGCTGGACCTCGAAGGCATCACCTGCCGGCCCAACCCCTGGGTTCATCCCGGCACCTGACCGCAGGTCCCGCGTCCCCCGAGGGGCTGGCCGCAGCCTGACTCCGAGTGACGACGGGACCTCCTGTCGCGACTGAACGCGACGGGGGCGGGAAAGTTACGCCGGTTCACCCCTTTCGGTGGTGCGACGGACAACCGTCCGTCGCACCACCGGCGTATCCGCTTACGGTCGTCCCGCTGCTGGTCGCCGATCAACGTCGGCCGCTCACAAGGGAGATCGGGGGTGTACTCGTGCGGATCGGACTCCTCACGGACGGTGGTTATCCGTATGCGACGGGTGAGTCCAGGCTCTGGTGCGACCGTCTGGTGCGCGGCCTGCCCCAGCACGAGTTCGACCTCTACGCGCTCAGCCGCTCCGCCCGTCAGGAGCAGCAGGGACGGGTCAGGCTCCCGGACGGGATCGGCCGGGTCCGGACGGCTCCGCTGTGGACCCCGGGCGTCGGTTCCGCCCAGGCGCGTCCGGCGCGTGGCCTGACGGGAAGGCTCGCCACCGGCCTGGGGCGTGCGTACGGCCGGCGGGAGCGCCGGTCCTACACGGCGCATGTGACGGCGCTCGTCGGCGCGCTCTGCGCCGGTGCGGCGGCGGGCGGCGCGGCGGCTGGCGATGCGGCGGCGGGCGGTGCGACGG
>NZ_KL585393.1:137677-140232 GCF_000721935.1 Streptomyces sp. NRRL WC-3549 | reverse complement strand
GGCGGGGGCGGCGTGCTGGCCCTCGGATCCGACGACACGGCCGCCGCCACCGACGACAAGCCCGTGGCGAAGCCGCGCCCCGCCGTCCCCGGCCGGGCCCCCGAGCCCCGGTGGACGTACACCCACCCGGCGGACGAACCGGCCCCGCTCACAGCCGGAATCTGGCAGGACGAACTGCTGGTGCTGACCAGCACCGCCCAGGCGACCGGGATCGACCTGCGGACCGGGCGCGCACGCTGGACCTGCCCGGACGCGGCGGGCGCCCAGGCGGTAGGGGCCGCAGGCGAGGGGCTCTGCCTCCTGGCGGGCCCGACCGAGTTCCTCTGGCTGTCGTCCCGGGACGGACGGGTCGGACACCGGGTCCGGTACGCGGACCAGTTCGCCGGCGTACCCGGCCTGAAGGTGGGGCCGCTCGTCGGGACGGACGGGACCGTCCTGTGGTTCACCGGCTCCCACACCGTCACCGTGAAGGCGCCGAAGCCGAAGAAGGGCAAGAAGCCCGGCAAGGACACCCAGGCCGCCAAGGCGTACCTCTTCGCGTACGACGTCGTCCGGCGCAAGGAGGTCTGGCGCACCGAGATCCCCGCGGGCCGGGACCCCGGCACCCCGTCCTACCGGCTGACGGCCCTCCGGGAGGCCGATGTCGTCGTCGTCCAGGACCCGGCGACGCTCACCCCGGCCGACGTCGGGGCAGGGAAGGGCAAGGCCGTCTTCCGCTGCTTCGACCGCGCCACCGGGAAGGCGCTGTGGAACCGGCGGTTCGGCTCGGTCGCCCCGGCCGCCGCGGCGCTCGGCGACGCGGACGGGCGGCTGTACGCGGCGGCCGGCACGGGTCTCCAGGCCTTCGAGACGGATACCGGGAAGCCGCTCTGGACCCTCCCCGGTACCGAGGCGTCCGTGTACGGCACCCCGGTCCGGGCGGGGAAGCTGCTCCACACCACCGACCGAGCCCAGCAGGTCGGCGCGGTCGACGCCGCCACCGGACGCGTCGTCTGGCGGCGGTCCACAGAGGTACCGCTCGGCGGCGACGCCCCCGTCCTCACCCTCGGCGGCGCCGGGAGGACCCTGCTCGCGGCGGACGCCACCCAGGTGACGGCGTTCGACGCGGCGGACGGACGCCGGCTGTGGAAGTTCCAGGACATCGGCGTACAGGACCCGAAGGGCGCCACGGTCAGCGCGCCCTACCGGGTCCTGGCGGCGAAGAAGAGCGCGGTCGTCCAGCGCGAGCGGGCCTTCTACGCGTTCCCGGTCGCGTGAGCCGGTGATCCGGGCGGTCCTACGCCCGGCGTGGGGCGTTCGGGCGTTCCTGCCGGCGCCACGCCGGGCGGTCCTTGCCCCGCGCGGTGCCGGGTGACCGGATGGACGGGATCCGTTCATCCATGGGGTTGTCCGCCGATCCGACAGACCTACGGAATGCGGGCCCGGCCCCGTCACCGGAGGTGATGTCGTGTCAGGCAGACTCGTGCGCACCCTCTGCACGGCGGCGACCGCCGCGATGGTGGCCGCCTCCCCCGCCCTCGCGGAACCCGCGCCCGTCCCCGCCGCTCCCGCCGCTCCCGGCGCTCCCGGCGCTCCCGGCGCTCCCGGCCGCGACGAGGCCCCGCAGAGCGTCTCCGCGCTGCTGAACCGCCTGCAGGCCCTCTACCAGGAGGCGGAGAAGGCCGGGGAGGCGTACAACGGCACCGTCGAGGCGCTGAAGAAGAAGACCGCCGAGGCGAAGAAGCTGGACACCCGGCTCTCCGCGGCCCGCGACGCCCTGACCGCGGCCCGGCGCGACGCGGGGCGCCTGGCCCGCGAGCAGTACCGGGGGCGCACCGACTTCTCCGTCTACCTGCGGCTCCTGCTGGCCCGGGACCCCCAGCACGCCTTCGACCAGAGCCATGTGATCGCGCGCGCCCAGGCCGGGAAGACGGCCACCGTCGAACAGCTCTCGGCGGCCGAGAAGCGGGCCGAGGACCTGGCGGCGGCGTCACGTGCGGTGGTGGAGCGGCAGCGGGCGCTGACGAAGAAGCGGAAGGAGCAGCGCGAGGCGGTGTGGTCCCGGATGCGGGACGTGGAGGCGATGCTCGCCTCGCTCTCCGAGGAGCAGCTCGCCCGGCTGACGGACCTGGAGCGGCGCACCACCGGGGCGGCGCAGCGGGAGCTGGTCGCCTCGGGCGCGCTGAGCGGCACCGGGTCGCCGTCGGAGCAGGGCGGCGAGGCCGTGCGGTACGCCGTCGGGCAGATCGGCAAGCCCTACGTCTGGGGCGCCGAGGGCCCGGAGTCCTACGACTGTTCGGGACTCACCTCGACGGCCTGGTCGGCGGCGGGGCGGCCCATTCCGCGCACCTCGCAGGAGCAGTGGCGGCAACTGCCCCACGTCCCCCTCTCGCAGCTGCGCCCGGGGGACCTGGTGGTCTACTTCCCGGAGGCCACCCATGTGGCGCTCTACATCGGCGGCGGGCGGGTCGTCCAGGCGCCCCGGCCCGGCAGTTCGGTGAAGGTGTCGCCGCTGGCGTCGAACCCGCTGCTGGGGGCGGTGCGGCCGGACCCGGGGCTGTCTCTTATACACATCT
>NZ_KL585393.1:133591-137471 GCF_000721935.1 Streptomyces sp. NRRL WC-3549 | reverse complement strand
CGCCGCCGAGGGGGCGGACACCGGCTTCGACGCCCGGGGCCTCTGAGGGGCCGCCCCGCACGCGGGGAGGCCCCGGGTTCGGGAGGTCAGGCCCGGGCGGCGGCCGCGACCTCGGCGAGGTAGGCGTTCGTCCGGTCCGGCTCGAAGAAGAACGCGTCCAGGTCCGCCGGGTCGTCGAAGGCGTTGGCGAACCGGTCGGCGACCGGCTGGAACTGCCCGCCCGCGCCGATCAGGTTCAGCACGTGCTCCGGCGGCGGGGCCAGCATGGCGTTCGTCCACCTCACCACGTGCTGGGTCTTCTCCCAGTGCCGGTCGAAGGCGGCCTGCATCCACGCGGCGTCGAACTCGCGGTCCCCGTGCTCGATGATCGAGTGCAGGTAGGAGTGCGCGCACTTGGAGGCGGTGTTGGAACCCTGGCCGGTGATCGGGTCGTTGGCGACGACCACGTCACCGACGCCCAGCACCAGGCCGCCGCCGGGCAGCCGGCCGACCGGCTTGCGGACGGTCGGGGCGTAACGGCCCGCGAGGGTGCCGTTGGCGTCGGTCAGCTCGACCTTGGTGGCGCGCGCGTACTCCCAGGGCAGGAAGCGCTCCATGAGCTCCAGGGTCTTCGCCAGGTGTTCGGCGGGGTCCTTGATGCCCTGGAAGACGTCCAGCGGGCCACCGGGGACGCCTTCCCAGAACAGGATGTCGGCGCGCCCCGAGGTGGTCAGCGTCGGCATGATGAAGAGCTCGCCGACCCCCGGCACCAGGTTGCAGCGGACCGCGTCGAAGTCCGGGTGCTCCGGGCGCGGGGCCAGCCCGTGGACGTACGCGACGGAGAGGGCGCGCTGCGGGGCGTCGTAGGGCGAACGGGCCGCGTCACGGCTGAACATGGAGACCAGCTCGCCCTTGCCGGCCGAGACCATCACCAGGTCGTAGGTGCGGGAGAAGTAGTCGAGGTCGGAGACGGCGGCGCCGTGGATGACGAGCTGCCCGCCGCGCTGCGCGAACGTCTCCATCCAGCCGGCCATCTTCACGCGCTGGTCCACGGACTGCGCGAAGCCGTTGAGCCTGCCCACCCAGTCGACGGCACGCGTGGAGTCGGGCGCGGCCACCGAGAGGCCGAGACCCTCGATGCGGGGGGCCTGCGACTCCCAGAAGCCGAGCTGGAGTTCGCGCTCGTGCTCCAGCGCCGTGTGGAACATGCACTGGGTCGACATGACCCGGCCGGTCCGGATCTCGTCGGCCGTGCGGTTGGACATGAGGGTGACCTCATACCCCTGGGACTGGAGGCCGAGGGCCAGCTGAAGACCGGACTGGCCGGCTCCGACTATCAGTATCTTCCGCATCGCGTTCTCCGTTACGTGGACATGGGTACGGGGCGCCGGGGCCTGAGGAGCGTCCCCCGGCCCCTGGTGGGCCGGTGCGCGGTGCCGGACGCGGTGCACCGCGAGGCCGCGGGGACGTCCGCACACCGGACGCGTGCGGACGTGCCAGCGCCCCGGCGGGGCGCCGTTGCCGGGCGCCCGCCGGGACTGCGCGGCACCCCTCAGTCGGGGGTGACGTCGAGTGCGTGGCCCACCAGGGCGAGCAGCGACTCGACGACGGTGATCCTCTGGCGTGCGTCCATGATCACCACAGGGACGTGCGGGGGCACGGTCAGGGCCTCCCTGACGTCCGCCTCCTCGTAACCGGCCGTCCCCTCGAAGTGGTTGACGGCGACGATGTACGGCAGCCCGCAGCTCTCGAAGTAGTCGAGCGCGGCGAAGCAGTCGGCGAGGCGGCGGGTGTCGGCGAGGACGACCGCGCCGATCGCACCGCGCACCAGGTCGTCCCACATGAACCAGAAACGCTGCTGACCGGGCGTGCCGAAGACGTACAGCACGAGGTCGTCGTCGAGCGTGAGGCGGCCGAAGTCCATCGCGACGGTCGTGGTGACCTTGTCGGGGGTGGCACTGAGGTCGTCGGTGCCCTCACTGGCCCGGGTCATCAGCGCTTCGGTCTGCAGCGGGGTTATCTCGGAGACGGAGCGCACGAAGGTCGTCTTGCCGACCCCGAATCCGCCCGCGACCACGATCTTGGTCGCGATGGGCGCACGGGTGTGGTCGAGCTGCCAGGCCTGCACCGACTCCTCGGGCTGGTCCTCGGGCCCCGGCTGCCGCGGGGCGAAGAGCGGAGCCTCAGAGACGGCGGAGTCCATTGAGCACCCTTTCGAGCAGTGCGCGGTCGGGCTGCCCGGCGCCGTGACCGGTCCCGTACACGCGGATCTTTCCCTGGTCGGCCAAGTCGCTGAGCAGTACCCGCACCACGCCGAGCGGCATCTTCAGCATGGCCGAGATCTCCGCGACCGTACGCATCCGGCGGCAGAGTTCCACGATGGCGCGGAGCTCCGGCATGACGCGCGAGGCGAGGTTGCCGTTGGTCAGCTCGCGGCGCTCCTCGGGTGCCTCCAGCGCCGCCACGAACGTCTCCACGAGGAGCACGTGCCCGAAGCGGGTCCGGCCTCCGGTGAGGGAGTACGGGCGCACCCGCGCCGGCTTGCGGCCGGCGCCCCGGACGGGGAGCTTGCGTACGGGTTCGGCGGCGGACGTCACTGGGCACTCTCCATCGATTTGCGCAGCTCACTGCGGAGTTCGGGGGTGAGTACATGACCGGCGCGGCCGACGAAGAGCGCCATGTGGTAGGCGACGACACTCATGTCGCAGTCCGGCGTGGCGTGCACACCGAGCAGGGAGCCGTCGCTGATCGACATGACGAAGACGCTGCCCTCGTCCATCGCGACCATCGTCTGCTTGATCGCTCCGCCGTCCATCAGCTTGGCGGCACCGACGGTCAGCGAGCCGATGCCCGAGACGATGGTGGCGAGATCGGCGCTGGAACCCCTCGGGCCCCGCTGTCCTCCGGCCGCCTTGGCCGTGGTGAGGCCGGGGTCGGAGGAGAGCAGCATCAGCCCGTCGGACGAGACGACGGTGACCGAGTGGACCCCTGGCACCTCCTCCACGAGATTGCTCAGCAACCAGTGCAGGTTCCGGGCCTCGGTGCTCAGCCCGAACGTGCTGGGAGCAGTCAACTGCGTGCCTCCTCGACTGTGTCCCCCGTCTCATCGGTCTCTGACGTGTTCTCGGTGAGTTCGGCCTCGACGTCGCGCCTGCCTTCCATCGCACCCTGGTGGAAGCCGCCGAGCCTACGCCGCAGGGCGTCCTTGTCGAGGGTGCCCTTGCGTTCGGTGCCCGTGGCGGCGGGCGGAGCGACGATCTTCGGTGTCCGCTTCGGCAGGCCCTTGTCGGTGAGCCGCTCGGGTACCGGTGCCGGGTCGGGCACCTCCTCGCCCAGTCCCGCGCCGGGGGGCGCGGCGGCCGGCTGCCGGGGGCCCGGCAGGGTGTCGACCGCGGTGGCGGCGGGCGGGGCCGGCGGAGCGGCTCCGGGGTCCGCGGGGGCCGCCGGGCTGCTGTCGGCGGCACGCTCGTGACGGTCGGGGCCGATGGCGTACGGGTCGTGGGTCCGCTGCGGGTCGTGGGTCCGCTGCGGCGAGGGCAGCCGGACCTTCATCGTGGTCTCGGGGTCCGGCTCGGCGGGAGGAGCGGCCCGGTGGTCGTCCGGGGCGTCCTCCGGCGCGTCGGCGGTGGGCGCGTGGGTGTCGGGCGCGTCGGCGGTGGGCGCGTCGGTGTCGGGCGCGTGGGTGTCCGGCGCGTCGGTGTCGGGCGCGTCGGTGTCGGGCGCGTGGGTGTCCGGCGCGTCCTCACCGGGTGCCTCGGCGCCGGACGCGGCCACCGGTGCGTCGGCCGTCCCCTCGGCCGTCTCCTCGGCCGGTGCGTCCCCGGACGCGTCCTGACCGGCGTCCT
This sequence comes from Streptomyces sp. NRRL WC-3549, assembly GCF_000721935.1. Classification (GTDB taxonomy): domain Bacteria; phylum Actinomycetota; class Actinomycetes; order Streptomycetales; family Streptomycetaceae; genus Streptomyces. Next base: position 133,647 of record NZ_KL585393.1, on the reverse strand, counting down.
CGTCGGCGGTCGTGGCGTCCACGCCGGTGTCCCGGAGCGTCTGCTCGGCGGCGGCG
>NZ_KL585393.1:125971-133422 GCF_000721935.1 Streptomyces sp. NRRL WC-3549 | reverse complement strand
CACGCCGGTGTCCCGGAGCGTCTGCTCGGCGGCGGCGATCAGCGGGTCGCCGTCGCGCCCGGCCGAACGCGTCGGCAGGGCGTTGGAGTTGGCCTCGGCGACGGAGCCCGGAAGGTTCAGCGTGGGCGCCTCTCCCGGCAGCTGCACCTGCGGCGGGGCCTCGGCGGGCAGCGCCTTCGGCAGCAGGGCCTGCGGAAGGACCACGACGGCGGTCACCCCGCTCCCCTTGTGCTCGCGCAGCTCGACCCGGACGCCGTGGCGCGCGGCCAGCAGCGAGATCACCTGGAGGCCCAGTCCGGCGCCGTCCGCGGCCTGTTCACCGGCCTCGAAGGACGCCGGGTCCGCCAGCCTGGCGTTCAGCTCGGTCATCCGCACGGCCGACATGCCGATGCCCTCGTCCTGCACGGAGAGCATCACCTCACCGGTCTCCAGCAGCCAGCCGGACAGCTCCACAGGGGAGTCCGGGGGCGAGAAGGAGGTGGCGTTCTCCAGGAGTTCGGCGACCAGGTGACTCAGGTCGTCGGCGGCGAAGCCGGCGATCTGGGCGTGCGGCGGCAGGGACTGGATGGTGACCCGCTCGTACCGCTCGATCTCGCTGACGGCGGCCCGCGCCACGTCCACCAGCGGAATCGGGCCGGCGTGCCCCTGGTTGTGCTCGTTCCCCGCCAGGACCAGCATGTTCTCGCTGTGGCGCCGCATGACCGTGGCCATGTGGTCCAGCTTGAACAGGGTGGCGAGCCGCTCCGGGTCCTGCTCGCGCTCCTCCAGTCCCTCGATCACGGCGAGCTGCCGCTCGACGAGGCCCAGGGTGCGCAGCGACAGGTTGACGAAGGTGTGGTGGACGGTGTTCTGCAACCGCTCCAGCTGCTTGGTCAGCTCGGTGACCTGGGCCTGGAGCGCGGCCCGCTCGGCCGTGAGGGCCTCCCGGCCGGCGAGCAGCTCCCCGTGCTCGGCCTCCAGGGACTCCAGCCGGCCCGTGGTGCCCTGACGCATGCCGTGGAGCTTGCCGTGGAGGGTGTTGATCGACCGCACGACCTGGGCGAACTCGTCGTTGCGCCCGGTGTAGCGGACCGGTTCGGCGGTCTCGGGGTCGGCGGCGATCCGGCCGGCACCGAGCCTGAGGACGGCGAGCGGCTGGGTGAGGGTGCGGGCGACCGCCGTCGAGACGCCGACCGCGATCAGCAGACAGCCTCCGAGCAGGGCGAGCCGGATCTCCAGCGCGGTGACGTCGTCGTCCCGCAGCTTCTCCAGGCGTGCGACCTGAGCGGTCCCCAGGGCGGACTCGGCGCTGCGCATCCGGTCGACCCGGGCGGAGAGCGCGGCCTCGACCTTCTTGGGGTCGGAGCGGCGGTCCGCGTCGGACAGCTCGGGGCTGTCGGTCAGCCGGGTGAGGTACTTCTCCGCGGTGTTGACCTCGGGGCCGGACACCGTGGAGGCGAGCCGGTCGCGGGCGGCGGGCCCGGCCGCCTGGTCGAACGTGGCGAGCGAGGCGAGCTCCCGCACGCGGGCCTGCTGGGCGGCGGCGCTCAGGTCGTCCCGGGTCCGGGCGTCCTCGCTGCCGCTGTCGTCCTGGCCCTCGACCGGAAGGCCGGTGTACGGATCGAACGCGGGGCCGGACGGCTTCGTACCCGGCACGGCGAGCGCGGCCAGCAGCAGGCCGCGCGTGGCGGACGCCTGCTCCACCGCGCCGCCGAGGGCGAGCGGGGCACGGGTGGCGTCGGCGGCGCGCGGAGGGGTCTTCTCGGCGAGCTCACCGGCGATGCCGTGGAGCTTGGCGATCACCTCGGAGTACGCCTGGTAGGCCTCCAGCGCCGAGCCCTTGCCCGTGAGTGCCTCACGGCGCAGGGAGGGGATGGTGGAGAGGTCGCGGCGCAGCGACGCGGAGGCGTCGGGGGTGATCTCGTCCACCTGACGGTCGACCCGTGCGGCGGCGTCGGCCGAGTCGCCCTCGCCGTCCTCGTCACGGCCCGCCGCGATGTGCGCGACCACCTCGTCGCGCTCGTCCGCGAGGGAGTGCGCGAGGGTGATCGCCTGCTGGTTCAGCTCGGCGAGCGTGACCAGCCGCTGGGACTCGTTGAGGTCGGCGGAGGCGCTCAGAGCCATCGGGGCGCCCGCGGCGATCACGGTGATCCCGACGACGGCCACGCCGGCGACCAGCCTGCTGCGCACCCGTACGGTCCGCTTGCCCGCGCCCACGGCCGGAGGCGTCGCCCCGGATACGTCGCGCGTGCTGTCCTTGCTCCGAGGCCGCTTCTTCTGCACCGGTGCTCGCAATCTTGACTCGTCCACCCATGAAGCAGAGGTGACGCGCGGTCACATGTTTTCAGGGCGCCCCACCCCTGGTAAGGCTTCCGACCATTCCAGCGCTGCTGACAGGGGGGTGCGCATCAACCGCTCCGCCACTCGAACGAGTGAACATCACTCCGGAGTTGGCGAACAAGTCTCCCCAGAGCCGCCCCCCGTCATGCACGGACCGCCGGGTGGAACTTCCGCCCCGGCTTTGGCAAGATGCCCGCCCGCACGCCCCCGGCCCCCTCCCTCCCGGCCCGACCGCCCGCCCTGACCTGCTGGTACGGACCGATACAGGCGTCGTACGGGCGATGTGAAGGCGTCGTGCAGACTGACCCCATGCACAGCGCACTCGCCACCGAGCCGGGCCACCCCGAACGCCCCAACGAGGACTGGGCGTCGACCGCCGTCCCGGCATCCGGCCTGGGAGGTGTCCTCGTCGTCCTCGACGGTGTGACGCCGCCCCGGGGAGACGACGGGTGTGTGCACTCGGTGCCCTGGTTCACCGCCCGGCTGGGCGGCTCCCTGGTCGAACTGTCCACTTCACGCGGGGACCTGACGCTCACGGAGGTCCTCGCGGCGTCCATCCGGCGCACCGCCGACGCCCACCGCTCCTCGTGTGACCTTTCTCACGCACGGACGCCTCAGGCGACGGTGGTCCTGGCGCGTTGGGACGCGCGGTGCGTCGAGCACCTGGTGCTCTCCGACTCGGCGTTGCTCCTGGAGGCGCCGGACGGCACGGTGCACCCGGTCCTCGACGACCGCCTCGACCGGCTCCCGGCGGACGTCCTGGCCTCCGAGGCCATCACGGACACCCGGGCGCGGAACAAGGAGGGCGGCTTCTTCACGGCCGCGGCCGACCCCGGGGTGGCGTCGCGCGCGGTGACCGGTGAGACGCCCCTCGCCGCGGTCCGTTCGCTGACGGCCCTGACCGACGGGGCGAGCCGCTGGACGGAGACGTTCGCCGCGGGCGAGTGGGCCGACGTACCGGGGCTGTTGCGCGAGGAGGGCCCGCAGGGGCTGATCGACCGCGTCAGGGAGCTGGAGCGGGCCGACACCGACCGGGTCTTCCTGCGGCGCGGCAAGAGGCACGACGACGCGACCGCGGTCCTGGTGGAACTCCGGTGACCCGACTCGGCCCGCGGGCTCGTCCCGGTGGTTCGCCGGTCAGGTGAAGAGGGCTCCGGCCAGGGCCGAACCGGCGAAGGCGGCGCCCAGGCCGACCACGACGGAACCGATCACGTTGGCGACGGCGTAGGCCCTGGCCCCGTCTTCCGCCAAGCGCCGTGTCTCGTAGGAGAACGTGGAGAAGGTGGTGAGCGCGCCGCACAACCCGGTGCCCAGCAGGAGTTGCACGGTGTGGCCGGCGGCACCGGACAGGGCCGCACCGGTGAGCACGCCCAGGACGAGGGAACCGATCACGTTGACGGTGAAGGTGCCCCAGGGGAAGACGGTGTCGTGACGGGCCTGCACCGCCCGGTCGGTCAGGTAGCGCAGCGGGGCGCCGACCGCGCCTCCTGCGGCCACCAGCAGGAAGTCGTTCATCGCGTGTCACTCCTCCGTGCCGGTGAAACGGACGGCCTGCACCCGCTCCAGGGTGATCAGCCCCCGGATCCCCAGCTCCTCCAACTGGGGGAGGAAGGCCAGGACGCGTGCTTCCCCGTCCACCACGACGACCGCGACCGTGGAAGACGGAGGCGCCGCTCAGTCCCGCCGCGTGCGCGCGGTGGACGATCTCGCTGGACAGCGGCCGGTGGTGCCGCACGTCCGTGTCGTCGACCAGCACGGTCAGCCGCAGTGCGGGCAGGGTTTCCCAGGTCATCGCCGACTCCACTTCACCAGGAACCGGCGCGCCGTCCACGTGCCGGTGCTCACCGCCGCCAACGCGGCCACCAGGGTCGATGCCAGATAGATGAGTGCGGTCGCCACCCGGCCGTCGGCGATCAGACGCTCGACGTCCACGGTGTAGGTGGAGAAGGTGGTGAAACCGCCGAGGACACCCGTGCCGAAGAACGGCCGGAGCAGCCGGTGGGCCCGTCCGGTCTCGGTGACCGCGACGAGAAGGACCCCGATCACCAGGCACCCGGCGGCGTTGACACACAGGGTGGTCCAGGGGAACGTCCCGGGGGCGGTCGGCCACAACCGGGCGGCCGCGAACCGGGCGAGCGCGCCGAGCGCGCCGCCCACCGCGATCACACCCGGTACGGCGTAGGGGGCCCGCCCGGGTCCTCGGCGCCGGGGCGGGACCGACAGGTCCACATCGGGGTCCGCCGGCACGGCAGCCGCGAACGGGCCGCTCTCCTCTGGACGCATGCCTCTCCCTACGCGTGGTCTCGGCTTCCGCGCACACGGAAACGATCTGTCACGAGTAGGGACCGTTGGCGGCGGACACCGCGGTTCGGGTACGGCGGGCCCCACCGCCGCGCGGTCCCGCAGGAACCGCTGGACTCCAGCATATCGAGTACGCCTCGGGCGGCGTGCCGGACGGCGGCGGGGCACGTCTCGCGGCGGGTCAGGGGGCACGCAGAGCGACGACCGCGATGTCGTCGTGCCGCACGTCGTCGCTCATCCGGTTGAGCAGCTCGTCGCGGAACACGGGCAGGGGTTCGCGGGCGAGGGCGGCCGCGTGCTGACGCAGGCGTGTCAGACCACGGCCGATGTCCTCGCCAGGGCGTTCGACGAGGCCGTCGGTGTAGAGGAGCAGGGTCGAACCCGCGGGCAGGGTGACAGCGGCCGTCTCACGCCTGAGCCCGGGGTCGACGCCCAGAACCGGGGCGAGCCCGTCCTCCAGCAGGAGGACGCGTCCGTTCGGCTGGGCCAGCAGGGGCGGGGGGTGCCCGGCGTTGGTCCAGTACAGGCGCCACGGTCTCCCGGGGGGCGTCTCGATGCGGGCGACGACGGCTGTGACGAGTTCGATGCTGGTCAGACCCTGCATCACCTTGTCCAGGCGGCACATCACGCCCGCCGGGTGGTCTTCGCTGTCGTAGGCGAGGGCGCGCAGCATGTTGCGCAGTTGCCCCATGCGGACCGCCGCCGTCAGGTCGTGGCCGACGACGTCTCCGATGGCGAGGACGACCGAGCCGTCGGGGAGCCGGAAGGCGTCGTACCAGTCGCCGCCCACCTCGGCTTCCTCCCGGGCGGCCACGTACCGGGCAAGGAGCTGGAGGTGGCCGAGGTGCGCGAGGTCGGGCAGGAGGGAGAGCTGGAGCTGTTCGGCCGTGTGCTGCTGCATGGCGTACAGACGCGCGTTGTCCAGGGCGAGGCCGGCCCGGTGGCCGAGGTCGGCGGCGAGCACGCGCTCCTGCTCGTCGAAGGCCCTGTCCGCGTCACGGCGGACGAGCGTGAGGGCGCCCAGGGTCTGCCGGCGCATGCGCATGGGGGTGACGAGCGCTGTCCGCGCCCCCAGCGTGCGGTACAGAGCCCGCTGCGCGGCCATCAGGGCGTCGTCCCGGTCGGGCGTCCCGAATTCGGTCACGGCCACGGGTCCGGCGCCGCGCAGCACCTTCGCCAGGGCGGCGGCCGAGTTGTCGGGCCCCGGCAGGAGCCCGCCGGGCAGGGTCCGCAACGACCTCTCCCCGGTGCGCTCCACCACGGTCAGCCGCCGCAGCTCCTCCCCCGCGACCACGTCGATGACGCAGGCGTCGGCGAGGTGGGACACGACCACGCGGGCCAGGCGCCGCAGTGACTCCTCCGCGTCGAGGCCGGAGGCCAGGGCCTCGCTGGCCTCCGACAGGAGGCGCAGGCGAGTGGCGGCGTTCCCAGGTGACGCCTCGCCGTCGTCCGGTGTGCGCCGGTCGGTCTCCCTGTTCATGGTCTTCCTGCCTTCGTGCCCGCACCCCCGGCGCCTTTCGCCGGCGTTCTGACGGGTGGGACGTCGGAGGCGTGGTCGGAGGGGGCGATGGGTGAGCTGGTTGTGTGGCTCCACATTGCCCGACCGGGCCGCGTACCCGTCCGTCCACGGACGTCCTGCGCCGCGCGGCTCGGGTTTTAACCCGTGTGGACGATCCGGTGCGGAACCGGCCGGAGCAACGGCCTGGCGCACGATGAAGAGCGGGTCAAGGTCGTCAGGGCTGCCCGTCACACCCGGTGGGCCGGCGCGCGGCGTCCGGAGGCTCCGGCACCTCGCACCGGGAGGCACGCGGGGCCGCACGCGGCCGGGGACGCCGCCGGGGCCCCGGCCCGGCCCCGCGGGCCCGCCGTGCGGCCGGATCGCGCCGCAGCCGCCTTGCGCGCCGCTCCGGTGCGACCCCGGAGGCCTCCCTCACCGCCCGGCCGTGGGCACCGGCGCGGGCGGAGCACGTCAGGCACCCCGCCGCGCGGTGAACGGGTGGCCACCCGCGACGCCCGACAGCTCCGGCGCCGGTCAGTCCTCGGCTCGCGCGTTGAAGTGGTGCAGCAGCCGGGCCAGTTCGGCCACCTCCGCGCGGTCCCAGTCCGCCAGCTTGTCGGCGTACCGGCCACGCCGTGCGTCACGTACGCGCCGGAAGCGGGCGAGGCCCTCCTCCGTCAGCCGGACGAGTGAAACACGGCCGTCCGCCGGATCGCTCTCACGGGAGACCAGGCCGAGCTCCTCCAGAGCGTGCAACTGACGGCTCATGGTCGCCCTGCCGACCCCGAAATAGGCGGCCAGGTCCGTGGGCCGCTGCCGCCCCGCCGCCTCCATGCGGACGAGGATTCCGTAGGCGGACGCCTCCAGATCCGGGTGGACCTCCCGGGCCATCTCCCCGGAATTGGCCCGCGCCCGGCGCAGGAAGACCGCCAACTCCCGCTCCAGGGCGAGGAACTCGTGGTCCACTCCACTTCGGGACGTCGGGCCGGGTTCACCGCCGCTTTCGCTCCCGTGCACGTCAGCACCCCTCACACGCTTTCCCGCCGATGAAAGTTTCCGCCAACCGCGGTCATCGCCGCAGCTCGGCCAGTATTTCGCAGGAGTAGACCTCCGGCGGCGCCCGGGCCCCCTTCCGCCAGACGGGTCTACGTGCGTAGCGTCAGGGGCGCCACGGTGGCATGTTCACACCACGGCGCACGCCCCACAGGAGTGTTCCGCACCCGCTCCTGGGTCATGAGCTCCCCCCACCGAGCCTTCGGAGGCACGAAGATGCCCGTGCACAGATCCGGAACCGCCCTGATCCCCCGCCCCCGCGTCGCCGCGGCGGGCGCCC
>NZ_KL585393.1:125563-125698 GCF_000721935.1 Streptomyces sp. NRRL WC-3549 | reverse complement strand
CGCCCTCCTCGCCGCCCTCGCCCTCCTGGTCACCCTGCCCGGCGCCGCCTCCGCGGCCGACGGCACAGCCGTCCCCGAAAGGGGTACGGCGAGGATGGGCCAGGGCGTCATCGCCCACGACGGCCAGAGCGGCGG
>NZ_KL585393.1:123391-125293 GCF_000721935.1 Streptomyces sp. NRRL WC-3549 | reverse complement strand
CCCGCCCGTACCACCGCCGCCGCCCAGACCGAAGGGGTGGACGTCAGCAGCCACCAGGGGAACGTCGCCTGGTCGACGCTGTGGAACAGCGGCGTGAAGTGGGCCTACGTGAAGGCCACCGAGGGGACGTACTACAAGAACACGAGCTTCACGCAGCAGTACACCGGCTCGTACAACGTGGGCATGATCCGCGGCACCTACCACTTCGCCACCCCGGACACGACCAGCGGCGCGGCCCAGGCCAACCACTTCGTGGACAACGGCGGCGGCTGGTCCCGGGACGGCAAGACCCTGCCGGGCGTGCTGGACATCGAGTGGAACCCGTACGGCGCGCAGTGCTACGGCAAGACCCAGGCCGCCATGGTCGCCTGGATCCGCGACTTCGTGAACACCTACAAGGCGCGCACCGGACGGGACGCGGTGATCTACACCGCGACCAGCTGGTGGAAGGACTGCACCGGCAACAACGCGAGCTTCGGCGCCACCAACCCGCTCTGGGTGGCCCGCTACGCCTCGACCGTGGGTGAACTCCCGGCCGGCTGGGGCTTCTACACGATGTGGCAGTACACCTCGTCCGGCCCCACGGTCGGTGACCACAACCACTTCAACGGCGCCCTCGACCGGGTACAGGCCCTCGCGAACGGCTGACCCGCGGGAGGTTCGCACCCTGACCGAAGCCCCGGCGGCCGACCCGGCCGCCGGGGCTTCACGCTGCCCGGGCCCCCTATAAACGCCGCGTATACACCCTATGTATAGTCGCCGCGTGCCGCGCCACCAGGGGGCGGACCTGCTCCGGGAGTGACCCGCTGTGCCCAGAAAGACGACGCCGCTCGGTACGGGGTTGGCCGCCGCCCTTGTGACCGTCCTCACCCTGACGCTCAGCGGCTGCTCCATGGAGACCACGGCCCCCGGGTCCGCGCGCGCCGAAGCCGCGTCCGACGCGAAGGGGACGTTCGGCCCGGTGGACTGCCGTAAGGCGAAGTGCATCGCGCTGACCTTCGACGCCGGGCCGGGCGAGGACACCCCGCACCTGCTGGACGTGCTCAAGGAGAAGAAGGTCCCGGCGACGTTCTTCCTGCTCGGCAAGAACCACGTGCTGAAGCACCCGGAGACCGTGCGCCGCATGGAGGCGGAGGGGCACGAGGTCGCCAACCACACGTGGTCGCACGAGATCCTGACCGACAAGAAGCCCGACGAGATACGCGCCGAGCTGCAGAAGACCCAGGACGCGATAGCGGAGATCACGGGCAAGAAGCCGCGGCTGATGCGTCCGCCGCAGGGCCGCACCGACGACACGGTCTCCGAGGTCAGCAAGGAGCTGGGGCTCTCCCAGATCCTCTGGAGCACGACCGCCAAGGACTACTCGACGAACGACTCCGCGCTGATCAGGAAGCGGACCCTCGACCAGGCCGGCAAGGACGGGATCATCCTGCTGCACGACATCTACAAGGGGACGGTTCCCGCGGTGCCGGGCATCATCGACGCGTTGCAGAAGGACGGCTACACCTTCGTGACGGTCCCCCAGCTGATGGCCCCCGCCGAGCCGGTGCCCGGTACGGTCTACCGCCCCTGACCCCGCGCGAAGCCGCCCGGGCACGCGGAACGGCCCGCCCTCCCCCACGGGAGGTGCGGGCCGTCCGTACCGGCCGTGTCCGTGGCGCCGCGCCCGTCACCGCGTGGCGCCTACGCCGCGGCCGGGATCCTCTCCCCGGCCCTGGCCGAGGCCGGGGCGAGGGCGATCTCCAGCACCTGGCGGACATCGGTGACCGGGTGGACCTCCAGCGTGTCGAGGACCTCGGCCGGGACGTCGTCCAGGTCCGCCTCGTTCCGCTTGGGGATCACCACCGTGGTGATGCCGGCCCGGTGCGCGGCGAGCAGCTTCTGCTTCAGGCCGCCGATCGG
>NZ_KL585393.1:111844-123198 GCF_000721935.1 Streptomyces sp. NRRL WC-3549 | reverse complement strand
GCACCCGCCCGGTCAGCGAGACCTCGCCGGTCATCGCCACGTCCGTGCGGACCAGCCGCCCGGAGAGCAGCGAGGCCAGCGCCGTCGTCATGGTGATGCCGGCGCTCGGGCCGTCCTTGGGGACCGCGCCCGCCGGGAAGTGGATGTGCGCGCCGCGGTCCTTGAGGTCCGCGACCGGCAGCTCCAGCTCCGCGCCGTGCGACCGCAGGAAGCTGAGGGCGATCTGCGCGCTCTCCTTCATCACGTCGCCCAGCTGGCCGGTGAGGGTCAGCCCGGACGCCCCGGTCTCCGGATCGGCCAGCGACGCCTCGACGAACAGCACGTCGCCGCCGGCTCCGGTCACCGCGAGGCCGGTGGCCACGCCGGGCACCGCGGTGCGGCGCTCGGCCGGGTCCTGGGCGGACTCGGGCACGTGGTGCGGGCGCCCGATCAGGCCCCTGAGGTCGGCGTCGGTCACCGTGAACGGCAGTTCCCGCTCGCCCAGCTCGTGCTGGGCCGCCACCTTGCGCAGCAGCCGGGCGACCGACCGCTCCAGATTCCGCACGCCGGCTTCCCGGGTGTACTCGCCGGCCAGCTTGCGCAGCGCCGACTCGTCCAGGGTGACCTCGTCGGGTTCCAGGCCGGCCCGCTCCAGCTGGCGCGGGAGCAGGTGGTCACGGGCGATGACGACCTTCTCGTCCTCGGTGTAGCCGTCGAGGCGGACCAGCTCCATACGGTCGAGCAGGGCCTCCGGGATGGCTTCGAGCACATTGGCCGTGGCCAGGAACACCACGTCGCTGAGGTCGAGTTCGACCTCCAGGTAGTGGTCGCGGAAGGTGTGGTTCTGCGCGGGGTCGAGCACCTCCAGCAGAGCCGCGGCCGGATCGCCCCGGAAGTCGGAGCCGACCTTGTCGATCTCGTCGAGCAGGACGACCGGGTTCATCGAGCCGGCCTCCTTCACCGCCCGGACGATACGTCCGGGCAGCGCGCCGACGTACGTACGCCGGTGGCCCCGGATCTCCGCCTCGTCCCGGACACCGCCGAGCGCGACGCGGACGAACTTCCGGCCCATGGCGTGCGCGACGGACTCGCCCAGTGAGGTCTTGCCCACCCCGGGCGGGCCGACCAGCGCCAGCACGGCACCGCCGCGCCGGCCGCCGACGACGCCCAGTCCCCGGTCGGCACGCCGCTTGCGCACCGCGAGGTACTCGGTGATGCGCTCCTTGACGTCCGCCAGGCCCGCGTGTTCGGCGTCCAGGATCTCCTGGGCGCCCTTGATGTCGTAGGCGTCCTCGGTGCGCTCGGTCCAGGGCAGTTCGAGGACGGTGTCCAGCCAGGTCCGGATCCAGGAGCCCTCGGGGCTCTGGTCGGACGCCCGCTCCAGCTTCTCGACCTCTTTGAGGGCGGCCTCACGGACGTGGCCGGGCAGGTCGGCGGCCTCGACGCGGGCCCGGTAGTCGTCGGACTCGTCCTCGGGGTCGCCGTTGAGCTCGGAGAGCTCCTTGCGCACGGCGTCGAGCTGGCGCCGCAGCAGGAACTCGCGCTGCTGCTTGTCGACGCCCTCCTGGACGTCCTTGGCGATGGATTCGGCCACGTCCTGCTCGGCGAGGTGTTCACTCAGCCACTGGATGGCGAGCTTCAGCCGCTCGACCGGGTCGACCGTCTCCAGCAGCCGCACCTTCTGGGCGGTGGTCAGGAACGGCGAGTATCCGGAGTTGTCGGCGAGCGCGGAGACGTCGTCGATCTGCTGGACGCGGTCCACGACCTGCCAGGCACCGCGCTTCTTCAGCCAGCTGGTGGCGAGCGCCTTGTACTCCTTGACCAGCTCGGCGGCGGAGCCGGCCTGCGGGCCGCGGCCGGACGCGGCCGGGGACGGGTCGGGTGAGGCGGCCTCGATCCTGGTGCCCTCCACCCACAGCGCGCTCCCGGGCCCGCTGGTGCCGGCGCCGATGCGCACCCGGTCGCGGGCCCGGATCAGGGCGCCGGGGTCCCCGTCCGAGAGCCGTCCGACCTGTTCGACCGTGCCCAGGACACCCATCCCGGTGTAGTTCCCGTCGACGCGCGGCACGAGCAGCACCTCGGGCTTGCCGCCGCCGGGGCGCGCGACGGCCTGGGCGGCCTCCACGGCGGCGCGCACCTCCGCGTCGGACAGGTCGAGCGGGACCACCATTCCCGGCAGCACGACCTCGTCGTCGAGCGGCAGCACGGGCAGGTCGATCGACGGGTACGTACGGGACGCGTTGGACTCAGCAGTCATGATCTCCCCTTCGGCAAGCAAGTTGAGCTATGCAGACTCAATGCTTGTGAGCCGCCGAATGTTCCCCAACCCCTGTTCGCTCTGAGCGATCAGCCTCGGTGCCCCTGCCCCGCCCGACCGGAGGCGCACTCCGCTCCGCCTCCCGGTCAGCACCAGCGGGCCGCCCGGGATTCCCCGCCGGGGAAAGGCGCCCGCGCCCTGGGCGCCGGTTGGCTCCGGCGCGGTGATCCGGGGAAGGATGGGCGGTTGCCATGCCCGCCGACCGGAGACCGGAGACAGCGCCCATGACCGCCACCGACATCCCCACCCCCGTCACCCTCGACCGGCGCGAGGGGCCGCACGGCGAAGTCGTCCTGCGCAAGCGCGGCGACGGCTTCGAGATCATCGCCAACGGGTGCTTCCTGATGGACACCTCCGACGGGCGCTCCGAGCGGCTGCTGATCGACGCGGCGCTCGACGCCCTGCCCGCCGGGCGCCCGGATCCGGCCGTGCTCATCGGCGGGCTGGGCGTCGGGTTCTCGCTCGTACGGGCCGCCGGCGAACCCCGCTGGGGGCGGATCGCCGTGGTCGAGCGGGAGGAGGCGGTCGTCGACTGGCATCTGGCGGGACCGCTGAGCCGGATCTCCGGCACGGCGCTCGCCGATCCGCGTACCGAGATCCTGCGGACGGACCTCGTGACCTACCTCCATACGACCACGGAGCGTTACGACGCACTGTGCCTGGACATCGACAACGGCCCCGACTGGACGGTCACCGAGGACAACGGAAGCCTCTACTCGTCTGGCGGCCTGCCGGGCGCGTCTGACGCCCGGCGGAGTGCTCGCCGTGTGGTCCGCACAGCCCTCCACGGCGTTCGAGGAAGCATTGCGGAATGCCGGGTTCCACGCGGTACGGACCGAAGAAGTAGCGGTTGCCCGAGGTGTTCCGGACGTGGTCCATCTCGCACTGCGCGCGGGCTGAACCCCCGCCCGGTATGCACGGCCCCGGTACCCCGCGGGGTGAGCGGTCCCCGGTCGGCGGTCGGCCTCCGCGACCGGGGGCGCTCATCCGGCCGGGGCAACACCCTGCGTAGCCGGAAGGCACCCTCGCCCCTTACGCTGCTGAGCGGCACAGGGGCTGTGCCCCACGAAACCACGAGCGAAAACCGCGTCTTGAGGGGAATGCTCTCCGCGAGAACGGGCAGGGGCGGGGCGATGGAACTGACACACACCACCCACAACGGCGTCGCGGCCACCCCCGGGGCCCAGCGCCGGGTCCTGGTGGTCGAGGACGACGCGACGATCGTCGACGCCATCTCCGCCCGTCTGCGGGCCGAGGGCTTTCTGGTGCAGACCGCGCTGGACGGACCCGCGGCCGTGGACGCGGCCGAGTCCTGGCAGCCCGACCTCATGGTGCTCGACATCATGCTGCCGGGCTTCGACGGACTGGAGGTCTGCCGCCGTGTGCAGGCCCAGCGCCCGGTGCCGGTGCTGATGCTCACCGCACGGGACGACGAGACGGACATGCTGGTCGGGCTCGGGGTCGGCGCCGACGACTACATGACGAAGCCGTTCTCCATGCGTGAGCTGGCGGCGCGGGTGCACGTCCTGCTGCGCCGGGTCGAGCGGGCCGCACTGGCCGCGGTGACGCCGCGCAGCGGCATCCTGCGCCTGGGCGAACTGGAGATCGACCACGCACAGCGCCGGGTCCGGGTGCGCGCCGAGGACGTCCACCTCACCCCGACCGAGTTCGACCTGCTGGTCTGCCTGGCCAACACGCCCCGCGCGGTGCTCTCCCGGGAGCAGCTGCTCGCCGAGGTGTGGGACTGGGCGGACGCCTCCGGGACGCGCACGGTCGACAGCCACATCAAGGCTCTGCGCCGGAAGATCGGCGCCGAGCGGATCCGGACCGTGCACGGCGTCGGCTACGCCTTGGAGACCCCCGCGCCATGACCCGGCCCGGCTCCGGACTGCGGCCCTTCTCGATCAAGGCGAAACTCGGCACGCTCGTGGTGGTCTCGGTGTTCATCACCACCGGCCTGCTGATCGTCGCCCTGCGCACCCGGACCGAGTTCCGGTTCATCACGGTCTTCTCGGTGATCGCGACACTCCTCATCACCCAGTTCGTGGCGCACGGGCTGACGGCGCCGCTGGACGAGATGCGGGCCGTGGCCCGGTCGATCTCGCACGGCGACTACACCAGACGCGTGAGCGGCGCCGGGCGCCGCGACGAGCTGGGGGACCTCGCCCAGACCATCAACCGCATGGCGGACGACCTGGAGGCGGAGGACCGGCACCGCAAGGAGCTGGTCGCCAACGTCTCCCACGAGCTGCGCACGCCGATCGCGGCGCTCAGGGCCGTGCTGGAGAACGTGGTGGACGGGGTGTCCGCCGCCGACCCCGAGACGATGCGCACGGCACTGAAACAGACGGAACGCCTCGGCCGGCTGGTGGAGACGCTGCTGGACCTCTCGCGGCTGGACAACGGCGTGGTGACGCTGAAGGCGCGCCGCTTCGAGGTGTGGCCGTATCTGTCGGGCGTGCTGAAGGAGGCGAACCTCGCCGCCTCGCACCGCGAGCTCTCCTCCGGCTCCGGCAACCACTCCCGTACGGACGTCCACCTCCACCTGGACGTGTCACCGCCGGAGCTGACCGCGCACGCGGACGCGGAGCGGCTGCACCAGGTGGTCGCCAACCTCATCGACAACGCCGTCAAGCACAGCCCGCCGCACGGCCGGGTCACGGTGCTGGCACGGCGCGGGCGGTACCCGGAGTCGCTGGAGCTGGAGGTCGTCGACGAGGGCCCGGGCATCCCGGAGGCCGAGCGCCACCGGGTCTTCGAGCGCTTCAACCGGGGGCAGGCGCCGTCCCCGCAGGGCCCCGGCAGCGACGGCGGTACGGGGCTGGGACTGGCGATCGCCCGCTGGGCGGTGGATCTCCACGGCGGCCGTATCGGAGTGGCCGAATCAGCTCGGGGCTGCCGGATCCAGGTCACCCTTCCGGGGAATCCGCAGTTGCGCGGTTGACCCGGAGTTCGAACCGGAGGGCCAGGTTCTCCCTCCTGACCAGGAACGAGATACGGTCCAAGGGGCCGAACCTCGGCCTCGCGTACCGAAGTGCAGCGGAACCCCGCTTGTTTCCCGCCATTTCATGCGCCGAAACCCGGCTTCCGATGTGATGTGCACGACGAAGACCGGCCCGGCCTGCACGTAACGGCTCGGGGGGCGTAGCCTTGATTTCCGCTGTCCATCACCTTGTGAAGCGGAAGAGGGCGGTTGCCGCCGTGTCGTCTCAGTCCCCCAGTAACTCGAGTATCTCGACCGATCAAGAAGCGGGCTCCGGGTCCAACCCGGCGGCCGCGTTCGGTGCCAATGAGTGGCTCGTCGACGAGATCTACCAGCAGTACCTCCAGGATCCCAGTTCGGTCGACCGCGCCTGGTGGGACTTCTTCGCCGACTACAAGCCGGGCACGTCCGGCACGGCGGACAAGCCCGTCCCCGCTGCGGCGGGAACCCCGGTGACGTCGGCGGCGAACAACGCCCCGGTCTCCGCGCCCGCTCCGGCCAAGGCCGCAACCCCCTCGCCCGCCCCCGCCGCCGCGGCGAAGGCGGCCCCTCCGGCCGCACCCGCCAAGCCCGCCGCGGCTCAGGCCGCTCCGGCGAAGGCGGCGCCCGCCAAGGCGGCCCCTGCCAAGGCGGTCCCGGCCGCCAAGGCCGCTCCGGCCGCCGGGAAGGCCGACGGCACCACCGAGGCCCCGGCCGGCCCCGAGTACGTGACGCTGCGCGGTCCGTCGGCCGCCGTCGCGAAGAACATGAACGCCTCGCTGGAGCTGCCGACGGCCACGTCCGTCCGCGCCGTGCCGGTGAAGCTGCTCTTCGACAACCGCATCGTCATCAACAACCACCTCAAGCGCGCCCGCGGCGGGAAGATCTCCTTCACGCACATCATCGGGTACGCGATGGTGCAGGCCCTCAAGGCCATGCCGTCGATGAACCACTCCTTCGCGGTCAAGGACGGCAAGCCGACCCTGGTCAAGCCGGAGCACGTCAACCTCGGCCTGGCCATCGACCTGGTGAAGCCGAACGGCGACCGCCAGCTGGTCGTCGCGGCCATCAAGAAGGCCGAGACGCTCAACTTCTTCGAGTTCTGGCAGGCGTACGAGGACATCGTCCGCCGCGCCCGTGTCGGCAAGCTCGGCATGGACGACTTCACCGGTGTCACCGCCTCGCTGACCAACCCCGGCGGCATCGGCACCGTGCACTCGGTGCCCCGCCTGATGCCCGGACAGGGCCTCATCATGGGCGTCGGCGCGATGGACTACCCGGCGGAGTTCCAGGGCACCTCGCAGGACACCCTGAACAAGCTGGGCATCTCGAAGGTCATGACGCTGACCTCGACGTACGACCACCGGGTCATCCAGGGTGCGGCGTCCGGCGAGTTCCTGCGCGTCCTGGCCCAGCTCCTGCTCGGCGAGAACGACTTCTACGACGACATCTTCAAGGCGCTGCGCATCCCCTACGAGCCGGTCCGCTGGCTCAAGGACATCGACGCCTCGCACGACGACGACGTCACCAAGGCCGCGCGGGTCTTCGAGCTGATCCACTCCTACCGGGTCCGCGGCCACGTCATGGCCGACACCGACCCGCTGGAGTACCGCCAGCGCAAGCACCCCGACCTGGACATCACCGAGCACGGCCTCACCCTGTGGGACCTGGAGCGGGACTTCGCCGTCGGCGGCTTCGCCGGCAAGACGCTCATGAAGCTCCGCGACATCCTCGGCGTCCTGCGTGAGTCGTACTGCCGCACCACCGGCATCGAGTTCATGCACATCCAGGACCCGAAGGAGCGCAAGTGGATCCAGGACCGGGTGGAGCGTCCGCGCCCGGCCCCGGAGCGTGAGGAACAGCTCCGCATCCTGCGCCGCCTCAACGCCGCCGAGGCGTTCGAGACGTTCCTGCAGACCAAGTACGTCGGCCAGAAGCGGTTCTCGCTGGAGGGCGGCGAGTCCGTCATCCCGCTGCTCGACGCGGTCATCGACTCGGCGGCGGAGGCCCGCCTGGACGAGGTCGTCATCGGCATGGCCCACCGCGGCCGCCTGAACGTCCTGGCCAACATCGTCGGCAAGTCGTACGCGCAGATCTTCCGGGAGTTCGAGGGCAACCTCGACCCGCGGTCGATGCACGGCTCGGGTGACGTCAAGTACCACCTGGGCGCCGAAGGCACCTTCACCGGCCTGGACGGCGAGCAGATCAAGGTCTCGCTGGCCGCCAACCCCTCGCACCTGGAGGCGGTCGACCCGGTCCTGGAGGGCATCGCCCGCGCCAAGCAGGACATCATCAACAAGGGCGGCACGGACTTCACGGTCCTGCCCGTCGCGCTCCACGGCGACGCGGCCTTCGCGGGCCAGGGCGTCGTCGCCGAGACGCTCAACATGTCGCAGCTGCGCGGCTACCGCACCGGCGGCACCGTGCACGTGGTGATCAACAACCAGGTCGGCTTCACCGCCGCCCCGGAGTCCTCGCGCTCCTCGATGTACGCCACCGACGTGGCGCGCATGATCGAGGCGCCGATCATGCACGTCAACGGCGACGACCCGGAGGCCGTGGTGCGTGTCGCGCGCCTCGCCTTCGAGTACCGGCAGACGTTCAACAAGGACGTCGTGATCGACCTCATCTGCTACCGCCGCCGCGGTCACAACGAGGGCGACAACCCGGAGTTCACCAACCCGCAGATGTACACCCTGATCGACAAGAAGCGCTCGGTGCGCAAGCTCTACACCGAGTCCCTCATCGGTCGCGGCGACATCACGCTGGAAGAGGCCGAGCAGGCGCTCCAGGACTTCCAGGGCCAGCTGGAGAAGGTCTTCGCGGAGGTCCGCGAGGCCACCTCCGCGCCGTCCCAGCCGCACGTCCCGGACGTTCAGGCCGAGTTCCCGGTCGCCGTGAACACCGCGGTGTCCTCGGAGGTCGTGAAGCTGATCGCCGAGTCCCAGGTGAACATCCCCGACACGGTCACCGTGCACCCGCGGCTGATGCCGCAGATGCAGCGCCGTGCCGCCTCCGTGGAGAACGGCACGATCGACTGGGGCATGGGTGAGACCCTGGCCATCGGTTCGCTGCTGATGGAGGGCACCCCGGTCCGGCTCGCCGGCCAGGACACCCGCCGCGGCACGTTCGGCCAGCGTCACGCCGTGCTCGTCGACCAGAAGACCGGCGAGGACTACACCCCGCTGCTGTACCTGACGGACGACCAGGCCCGGTACAACGTCTACGACTCGCTGCTCAGCGAGTACGCGGCGATGGGCTTCGAGTACGGGTACTCGCTGGCCCGCCCGGAGTCCCTGGTGATCTGGGAGGCCCAGTTCGGTGACTTCGTCAACGGCGCCCAGACCGTCGTGGACGAGTTCATCTCCTCGGCCGAGCAGAAGTGGGGCCAGACCTCCGGCGTCACGCTGCTGCTGCCGCACGGCTACGAGGGCCAGGGCCCGGACCACAGCTCCGCCCGCCCGGAGCGCTTCCTCCAGCTCTGCGCGCAGAACAACATGACGGTCGCGATGCCGACCCTGCCGTCGAACTACTTCCACCTCCTGCGGTGGCAGGTGCACAACCCGCACCACAAGCCGCTGGTCGTCTTCACGCCGAAGTCGATGCTGCGTCTCAAGGCCGCGGCCTCGAAGGCGGAGGAGTTCACCACCGGCGGGTTCCGCCCGGTCATCGGCGACGACTCGGTCGAGCCGGAGGCCGTCCGCAAGGTCGTCTTCTGCGCGGGCAAGCTCTTCTACGACCTGGACGCCGAGCGGATCAAGCGCGGCGACACGGAGACGGCGCTCATCCGTCTGGAGCGCCTGTACCCCCTGCCGGGTGCGGAGATCCAGGCGGAGATCGCCAAGTACCCGAACGCGGAGAAGTACCTCTGGGCCCAGGAGGAGCCGGCCAACCAGGGTGCGTGGCCGTTCATCGCGCTCAACCTGATCGACCACCTGGACCTGGCCGTGGGTGCCGACGTGCCGCACGACGAGCGCCTGCGCCGCATCTCGCGTCCGCACGGCTCGTCGCCGGCGGTCGGCTCGGCCAAGCGCCACCAGGCCGAGCAGACCCAGCTGATCAACGAGGTCTTCGAGGCCTGACCGGCAGCCGTACGCGCAGGAGGCCCGGTCCGCGAGATGTTCGCGGGCCGGGCCTTCGGCCTGTCCGGCCTCGTTATCCTGGTGCCATGTACTTCACGGACCGTGGCATCGAGGAACTGGAGAAGCGGCGCGGCGAGGAGGAGGTCACCTTCGAGTGGCTCGCCGAGCAGCTGCGGACCTTCGTCGACCTCAACCCCGACTTCGAGGTGCCCGTCGAGCGCCTCGCGACCTGGCTCGCCCGGCTGGACGACGACGAGGACGAGTAGTCACCACACCGGTCCGCCGCGGCGCGCGCCGGCTTCGGCCTCCGCCCTGAACCGGTCGTAGGCGAGGCCCAGCGCCCCCTGGACCAGCAGGACGAGCCCCGCCGCGATCCATCCCCCGCTGCGCCTGCGGGCCCCCCACAGGGTGAGCGGAAACCCCGCCGCGACCTGGACGGAGGCGACGGCCCGGGCGCGCGGGCCGCGCATCCAGGGGCCGAGGCCGGTGCTCTCGACCGCGTCGAGCTCCGCCTGCACGGTGTCGCGCCAGCCGGCCCACTCGATCCGGTCGGCGTGCGGGTGGACGTCGGCGGCGGTGCGCAGCCGGTCGGCCGGTTCGCCCGGGGCGAGGCCGGGAGGCAGGGCCACCCCGGTGCGGGTCAGCACGGCGAGCAGACCGCGGAGCCGGGCGTCGGCGTCCGCCTCCGGGTCCGGCCGGGTGAGGGCCTCCAGCTCCTGGACGTCCAGCACCGGATCGAGGCCCAGACGGGCCGCGAACGTCCGCATGGCCTCGTCCTCACCGGCCGGGGTGCCGTCGGTCAGCCAGATGTAGCCGACCGGACGGCGGAAGCCTCCGGCGAGCGTGTAGCCGGACCGGTCGCCGTCCCACCACAGCGCGAGGACGGGCCAGCCGGAACCCACCGCGAGTGCGGTGGCCCAGCCGCCCATGACCCGGTCGACGGGTTCGGGTCCGTCTTCTCCGCCCGGGCCGTCGCGCCAGGGCTTCCCTTCCGGGACAAGGACGCTCCAGCCGTTGCCGGCGGGCAGGAGCAGCATGCGTTCCCGCAACAGGTGCGCCGGCGGCCGTACGGACTCGGGGTCGGCCCGGCACAGCAGCAGGGCACCCACGGAGGTAGCGGTCATGTTTCCTACGCTAGGTCACCTCGCCCCGGTATGTACTGATTCCACGGAGCGCGCGGGCCCGGTGTGCGCCGATTCGGCGGATCGTCCGGCCGCGCCCGGACCGTTCCGGCAGGCGGTACCGGCCGTTCGGCGCGACCCGGTCGCCCACCTCCGCCCTGCCACCCCTTGACTTACGGCAACCGCGATATATCGTGTTCTTCAGAGACGCGATATATTGCGTGCCGTCATGCTCCGAGAGGTCAGATCCATGCCTGATTCGACGCGGACCGTCACCGAGCCGCAGACGCTCACCTTCGACGACCCCGTGACGGCGCTCCAGGTGCGCATCGTCGACGGCACGGTCAACGTCGTCGGGACCCCCGAACCGACGGCACGGCTGGAGGTGTCCGAGATCGAGGGGCCCCCACTGGTCGTCACGCGGCGGGGCACCACGCTGACCGTCGCGTACGAGGACCTGCCGTGGAAGGGGTTCCTGAGCTGGTTCGCCGGCCGGCACCCGCGCCGGCGGGCGGTCGTGTCGCTCGCCGTGCCGGCCGGTGCGGCGGTGGAGGTCGGGGTGATCGGCGCGGGCGCGGTCGTCTCGGGCATCCAGGGGCGCACGGAGCTGCGCGGGATCAACGGCGACTCCACACTGGTGGGGCTCTCCGGCCCCGTCCGCGCGGAGACCGTCTCCGGCGGCCTGGAGGCCCAGGCCGTGACCGGTGACCTCCGCTTCCAGTCCGTGTCGGGCGACCTGACGGTCGTCGAGGGCGCCGGCACCTCGGTGCGGGCGGAGTCCGTCAGCGGCGACATGGTGGTCGACCTCGACACCGCGGCGGAGCCGACGGACATCAGGCTGACCACGGTCTCGGGCGAGGTCGCCATACGGCCTGTCTCTTATACACATCTCT
>NZ_KL585393.1:110203-111683 GCF_000721935.1 Streptomyces sp. NRRL WC-3549 | reverse complement strand
CTGCCGCACCCGGCGGACGCCAAGGTGGAGGCGAACACCGCGAGCGGCCAGGTGAGCAACGCCTTCGAGGACCTGCGGGTCAGCGGCCAGTGGGGGGCGAAGAAGATCACCGGGAAGCTGGGCGCCGGCACGGGCACGCTCAGGGCGACCACGGTCTCCGGTTCGATCGCCCTGCTGCGCCGCCCACCGGCCAAGGACGACGACCCGCGTGACGCCGAACCGACCGGAAAGGTGCTCTGACATGCCCCCCGTATTCGCCCACGGACGTCTCCGTCTCTACCTCCTGAAGCTTCTGGACGAGGCTCCGCGCCACGGATACGAGGTGATCCGGCTGCTGGAGGAGCGTTTCCAGGGGCTCTACGCGCCCTCGGCGGGCACGGTCTACCCACGGCTGGCCAAGCTGGAGGCCGAGGGACTGGTCACCCACGCCACGGAGGGCGGCCGCAAG
This sequence comes from Streptomyces sp. NRRL WC-3549, assembly GCF_000721935.1. GTDB lineage: Bacteria > Actinomycetota > Actinomycetes > Streptomycetales > Streptomycetaceae > Streptomyces. The sequence continues at coordinate 111,235 of NZ_KL585393.1, read as the reverse complement.
GTGTACTCCATCACCGAGGCGGGGCGCGACGAGCTGGCGGGCCGCGGCGGGGAGCTGGCCGATCTGGAGCTGGAGATCCACGAGTCGGTCTCGGAGCTGGCCTCGGAGATACGCGACGACGTACGCGGCGCGGCGGGCAAGCTGCGCAGCGAGATGCGCGCGGCGGCCTCCGAGTCGACGAGCGGCGCGGGTGACCCCCGGGGGGCCGGGTCGGAGGCGGACGCGTGGCGTACGGCGAAGGAGGAGCTGCGCAAGGCGAAGCAGGAGTGGAAGGAGCAGGCGCGCCGGGCCAAGGACGAGTCGCGCCGCGCCCGCGAGGAGGCCGACCGGGCCCGCCGCCAGGCCCGGGACGCCCACGAGAGGGCACGCGAGCAGGTGCAGAACGCCGCCCGGCAGGTGCAGGAGCACTTCTCCCGCGGCGACTGGCCCACCGGTGTACGGGAGGGGCTGGCGGAGATCACGGGCCAGCTGGGCGGTTTCGCCCGGTCGGGCACCTGGCCGTCGTACACCAGGCCGGACCCGGCCGAGCCGGAGGCCGGCTGGAAGGCGGCCGACGCGCCGGACGACACGTGGGCCGCCGACACCCCGCCGACCGATCCGGGACGCGGCCCGGGACAGGGGCGTCAGCGAGGCCCAGCTGACGGAGGCGCGCCACCACTTGGCCGCCGCGGCAACGCGTATCGACGCTCTGCTCCGTGGGACCGACGGCGAAACCCGTCAGGACGACGGGCCACACGCGAAGTGGCTCTGAACACCGGCGGGCGGACGCCCCGGTCTCGGCGCCCCTGACGGGCAGTGGGCCTGGCGGGGGCGGATGCGCCTCGGCGGGCGGACACCGGGGCAGGAGGGCGGCGCGCCCAGCAGGCAGCGACCTCGGCGGGCGGGCGCCTCAAGAGACGGGCGGGCGCCTCAAGAGACGGACCCGTGTCCAGGCGGGCGCTTCGGCAGAGGGCACTTCTACGGGTGTCGGCGGAAACCCCCCGGGCAGGGCAGACACCTCGGGCAGACACCTCGGCGGGGGCCCGCCGGACC
>NZ_KL585393.1:109770-109986 GCF_000721935.1 Streptomyces sp. NRRL WC-3549 | reverse complement strand
CGCCGGACCCGCCCGGCGGGCACCCCGCGTCCCGGCCCGGCCTGCGGCACCCCCCGCCCGCTGTGCCCCGGCCGACGGGCGGGGGCCCCGCAGGGTCCGCACCCGCTCGCCGCACCGAGACGGCCCACGCCCACAGGTCCGCAGTCCGCCGATGCCCGCAGGGCAACGCGCCGGAAGGCCGGTGAGCTGCCGCAGGCCTGTCTCTTATACACATCT
>NZ_KL585393.1:107019-109523 GCF_000721935.1 Streptomyces sp. NRRL WC-3549 | reverse complement strand
GGGGGAGCCGAGTCCGGCCACCGGCCTCGGCGGGCGCGTCAGCTCGCCTCGGCCACGCCCTCTCCCCCGGTCCCGTACAGCGCCCGCTCCACCGTCGTGTACGTCGCCCCGTGGTCGGCGAGCACCTCGGCGACGGTTCCGGGGCCGGCCGTCAGCGCCAGCAGCAGGTGCTCCTCACCGACGAAGCGGTCACCCCGGCCGAGCGCGATGCGCAGGGCCTTCTCCACGACCTTCTTCGCACCGCCGGTGAAGCCGCGGCGCCCCGACCACCAGCGGCGATCCCTGCGGTCGCCGCCCAGGGCGCCCTCGCCGTGCGCGTCCTCGATCCTGGCGACGATCGCGCCGACGTCGACGCCGATTCCGGCCAGGGCCTCCTCGTCGGCCCTGGTCAGCCCGCCACGCCTGCGGACCTCGGCGAACGCCGCCTCCAGCGACTCCCGGCGGCCGGTCAGCCCCAGAGCGCTGACGGCCAACGCGGACCGGCCGCCCTCGCCGTCCAGCAAGGAGAACAGCAGGTGCTCCTCCGTGACGGCATCCGCCCCGGCCCGCTCGGCTTGCGCCACGGCACCGGTCACCGCGGTGCGGGCCCCTTGGGTGAAGCGCTCGAACATCAATGCCTCCCGTACTTCTTGTGTACGGCCTGCCGGCTGACGCCCAGCTCGGCGGCGATCTCCTGCCACGACCAGCCCTGGACACGGGCGCTTCTCACTTGGACGGCTTCGAGCTGTTCCAGCAGCCGCCGCAACGCGGCGACCGCACGCAACCCGACACGCGGGTCACGGTCACCGGCACGCGCGGCGAGATCCGTTGCTTCGGTCATGACGTCAACGTACGTTGACATTCAAGCCCCTGTCAACCGAAGTTGACACGATCCGTGGCGAGGCGGGCGTGGCGTTCCACGTCGTACCGGGTGTCCCCGTACCGCAGCTTTTCGCGTTCGACGCCCTCGGCGGCGAAGCCGGCCCGCCGGGCCACCCCGCAGGAGGCGGCGTTGTCCGTCCGGTGCCCGAGCTCCAGCCGGTACAGCCCCAGCTCGTCGAAGGCCCAGCGGGCGAGCGCCCGCACACCGGCCGTGGCCACGCCCGAGCCGCGGGCCGCCCCGGTGGTCCAGTACGACACCCAGCCGCAGTCGTGGACCTGGTTCATCGCGGTCACGGCCACGCAGCCGAGGGCCTCGTCCGCCCCTTCGCGGACGACGGCCCAGGCGTATCCCGTACCGGCCCCGCGCTCCCGCTCCCATCGGGTGATCCAGTCCAGCGCGTCGGCGGGAGTGGCGACCGGGCGGCCGCCCGACTGCCGCGCCATCTCGTCCGGCGCGAAGGCGCGCAGCACGGCAGGCGCGTCGGACGGATACCAGGGCCGCAGAAGGAAGCGGACGGGCGACCGCCCTCCGGCAGCCGCCGTCACGGGGCGGTCAGCACGATCTTCCCGAACAGGTCGCCCGCGGCGAGCCGTTCGAACCCCTCCCGGGCCCGGTCGAGCGGCAGAGCCGCGTCGATGACGGGCCGTACACCGGTGGCCACACAGAACGACAGCAGGTCCTCCAGCTCGTCCTTGGTGCCCATCGTGGAGCCGACGACCTTGAGTTCCAGGAAGAAGATGCGGGTGAGCTCCGCGTGCGAGGGCCGATCGCCGCTCGTCGCGCCCGAGATGACCAGAGTGCCCCCGGGACGGAGCGACTTCACCGAGTGGGACCAGGTCGCGGCGCCGACCGTCTCGATCACCGCGTCGACCCGTCGCGGCAGCCGCGCTCCGGGCTCGTACGCCTCGACGGCGCCCAGCTCCACGGCCCTCCTGCGCTTGGCCTCGTCGCGGCTGGTGGCGTACACCCGCAGCCCGGCGGCCTTGCCGAGCACGATCGCCGCCGTGGCCACACCGCCCCCGGCCCCCTGCACGAGTACGGAGTCCCCGGGCCGCACACCGGCGTTGGTGAAGAGCATGCGGTACGCCGTCAGCCAGGCCGTGGGCAGACAGGCGGCCTGCTCGAACGTCAGCTCCCTGGGCTTGGGCAGGACGTTCCAGCTGGGGACGGTGACCTGCTCGGCGAAGGTCCCCTGATAGCGCTCGGTGAGGATGGAGCGCGGCTCGTCGGGGCCGACCCCGTGGCCGGTCTGGCCGATGACGGAGTGCAGGACGACCTCGTTGCCGTCCTGGTCGATCCCGGCGGCGTCGCAGCCGAGGATCATGGGCAGCTTGTCCTCGGAGAGTCCGACCCCGCGCAGGGACCACAGGTCGTGGTGGTTGAGGGAGGCGGCCTTGACCTGGACGGTGGTCCAGCCGGGTCGCGCCTCGGGTGCGGGGCGTTCGCCCAGTTCGAGGCCGTCGAGGGGCTGGTCGCGGTCGATGCGTGCGGCGTAGGCGGCGAACATGGCCACGACCCTAGGCCGTGACGCGCCGTGACGTAACCACTCGGCGGTGTGACACAGGCCCCAGCGAGCGGCCCACGGCGCGCACGGGTGAGGCGGGGAGGGGAGCGGCCCGCTTCCGCGGCCCCCTGCCCCCAC
>NZ_KL585393.1:102593-106766 GCF_000721935.1 Streptomyces sp. NRRL WC-3549 | reverse complement strand
GCCGCCGCCGCCAAAGCGGCCGTGACCGCCGGGGCGACCCGCTCGTCGAACGGGGACGGGATGACGTAGTCGGCGGACAGTTCGTCACCGACGACGTCCGCCAGCGCGTTCGCCGCGGCGATCTTCATGCCCTCGGTGATCCGGGAGGCCCGCACCTGGAGCGCCCCCGCGAAGATGCCGGGGAACGCGAGCACGTTGTTGATCTGGTTCGGGTAGTCCGACCGGCCGGTCGCCACCACGGACGCGTACCTGTGCGCGACCTCGGGGTGGACCTCGGGGTTCGGGTTGGCCATGGCGAACACGAACGCGCCGGGTGCCATCGAGGCGACGGCCGGCTCGGGGACCGTGCCGCCGGAGACGCCGATGAAGACATCGGCGCCGGCCAGCGCCGTTTCCAGGGACCCGGTGAGGCCCGCCCGGTTGGTGAGCTCGGCCAGTTCCCGCTTGACGTCCGTGAGGTCGTCGCGGTCCTTGCTGACGATGCCCTTGCGGTCGGCGACGGCGACGTCGCCGACCCCCGCCTCCAGCAGGAACTTCGCGATGGCCACACCGGCGGCGCCCGCGCCCGAGATGACCGCGCGCAGATCACCGAGCGCGCGGCCGGAGAGCTTCGCCGCGTTCCGCAGGGCGGCGAGCGTCACCACCGCCGTACCGTGCTGGTCGTCGTGGAAGACCGGGATGTCCAGGCGCTCCTGGAGCTTGCGCTCGATCTCGAAGCACCGGGGCGCCGAGATGTCCTCCAGGTTGACCCCGCCGAAGGACGGCGCGAGGCGCACCACGGTGTCGACGATCTCGTCCGCGTCGGTGGTGGCGAGCGCGATCGGGACGGCGTCGACACCGCCGAACTGCTTGAAGAGGATGGCCTTGCCCTCCATCACGGGGAGGGAGGCCTCCGGGCCGATGTCGCCCAGGCCGAGCACCGCGGTGCCGTCCGTCACGACGGCCACGACCTGGGACTTCCAGGTGTAGTCGTGGACGAGTTCGGGCTTTTCCGCGATGGCGCTGCACACCTTGGCGACGCCGGGCGTGTACGCGAGGGAAAGGTCGTCCTTGTCGCGGATCGGGACGGTGGACTGCACCGCCATCTTCCCGCCGCGATGCAGGGCGAAGGCCGGGTCGAAGGGCTCGTCCGTACCGTTGACGCCGTCCGCACCGGCTGCACCGGCCGTACCGTGCGTCGTGCTGTCGCTGCGAGGATTGACGATCTCCGCTGCCATTGTGTTGACCCCTTAAGTCTTCATCATGTGAGGGTGGCCACTCCTGGTTGAGGAGGGGTGGGCGGGCACCGCGTACGTGTGCTCCCGGCGGCGGGCGGTCGGGCCGCTCCCGCCGGGGTGGTACGTGCGCGCGGGCGCGCCGCACACGCGCCCTGAGCCCCGGATGAGGGGTGTAAAGGTCTTTCTTACCCGACGGACCAGGCCCGGGACGAGTCCATATCAACGCGGTGACGTGACTCATAGTCGAATATCTGGACAAGTCCACCAAGGGACACAAAGACGGTCCACGGGTCGAGACGTACCGGAGATTCTCCGGAGGAAAACTCGAATACCAACGGATGATCCGGCCTTACGGCACAGCCCTGTTGGGGTCCGGGGGTCACCCGTTATCCGATTTTGACATGCCCGGCCCCCTTGATGGACCCGTCCGAATGACAAGATGCCCTAATCACACACGGTGGCGGCACTCGAAGGTACGTGCGTACCCACCTGATCAGCATTCCCTCACCGCCGGAGGACATCGATCATGACCGCAAGCACCCTCTGTCGCGCGACCGCGAAGTCCCGGATTGCCGCGGTCTGCGCGGTCGCGGTCGCCGGCACCCTGCTGCTGACCGCCTGTGGCGACCAGACCGACAGCGGTTCGACGAAGGCCGGTGACTCCACCGCCTCCAAGAGCGGCGCCCCGCTCTTCGACAAGCTGCCGGAGAAGTACCAGAAGTCCGGTGTCATCAAGGTCGGCACCAATGCCGAGTACGCCCCGATGGAATCCGTCGAGAACGGCGAGATCGTCGGCGTCGACCCGGACATCGCCGAGGCCCTCGGAAAGCAGCTCGGCGTGAAGTTCGAGTTCACCTCGGGTTCCTTCGACGGACTGATCACCGCTCTGAACACCGGCCGCCACGACATCGCCATGTCGTCCATCACGGACAACAAGCAGCGTCAGGAAGGCCTCGACGAGGGCGGCAAGAAGCTCGGCAAGGGCGTCGACTTCGTCGACTACTTCCTGGCCGGCACCGCCGTCTACACGAAGAAGGGCAACCCCGAGGGCATCAAGTCCATCGAGGACCTGTGCGGCAAGGTCGCGGCGGTGCAGATCGGCACGACGTACGAAGCGGCTCTCAAGACGCAGTCCAAGGCCTGCACGGACGGTGGCGAGAAGGCCGTCAAGATCGAGCGTTTCGAGAACGACACCGAGGCGCAGACCCGCGTGAAGTCGGGCGGCGCGGTCGCCGGCGTCAACGACTACCCGGTCGCGGTCGACCTGGCCCGCAAGGCCGGCGGCGGCAACGACTTCGAGGTGGTCGGCGAGCAGGTCGACGCGGGCCCGTTCGGTATCGCGGTCAGCAAGGAGAACACCGAACTGCGCGACGTCCTCAAGGAGGCCGTGGACGCGATCATCGCCGACGGCTCCTACAAGGCGGTGCTCGACAAGTGGGGTGCCGGTACCGGCGCGATCGACAAGGCCGCCGTCAACGGCGGCAAGTGACCGGCGCACCACCGAAGGGCAGTCACCGTGACTGACAAGTTCGACAAGGGGCCCGGCGGACCGTCGGCCGCCGTCGCGCCCGTCTCCGAGGCCACCACCCTCGCACCGGAGACCATCACAGCCGTTCCCGTCCGGCACTACGGCCGCTGGATCAGCGCCGTGGTCGTCGTCGCTCTGCTCGCCGCCCTGGTGTACGCCTTCTCGCAGGGCAACATCCAGTGGCACGCGGTCCAGGACAAGCTGTTCGACGACACCGTGCTGGCCGGCGCCGGCCGCACGCTGATGATCAGCGTGCTCGCCATGATCCTCGGCGTGGCCCTGGGTGTGGTCCTCGCCGTCATGCGGCTCTCGAAGAACCCGGTGACCAGCTGGGTCGCCTGGCTCTACATCTGGTTCTTCCGCGGCACGCCCGTCTACGTACAGCTGCTGCTCTGGTTCAACCTGGCCCTGGTCTTCCCGGTCCTCAACATCCCGTTCGTCTACAAGGACGAGATGACCGACGTGATGACCCCGTTCATGTGCGCCCTGCTGGGGCTCGGCCTCAACGAGGCCGCGTACATGGCGGAGATCTGCCGGGCGGGCATCCAGTCGGTGGACGAGGGCCAGACCGAGGCCTCGCACGCGCTGGGCATGACGCAGGCCAAGACCATGCGCCGCGTGGTGCTCCCGCAGGCGCTGCGGGTCATCATCCCGCCGACCGGCAACGAGTTCATCAACATGCTGAAGACCTCTTCGCTGGTGTACGCCGTCACCTACAACGAACTGCTGCGCTCCACGTCGCAGATCGGCTCGACCAGTTACGCGGTGATGGAGATGCTCTTCGTCGCCTCGATCTGGTACATCGTCATGACCAGCGTCTTCAGTGTGGGCCAGTACTACCTGGAGCGCCGCTACGCCCGGGGCACGCTGCGGAGTCTGCCGCTCACCCCCTTCCAGCGGGTCAGGGCGGCCCTCACCTCCTTCAGCAACCGTCCCTCGGGAGGTGTCTCCGCATGACCGCCATGGTGAAGGCCGAGGGCGTCCACAAGTCCTTCGGTACCGCGCACATCCTCAAGGGCATCGACCTGGAGGTCGCCCCGCGTGAGGTCTTCTGCCTGATCGGCCCGTCCGGCTCCGGCAAGTCGACGTTCCTGCGGTGCATCAACCACCTGGAGAAGATCAACGCCGGCCGGCTGTACGTCGACGGCGACCTGGTCGGCTACCGGCAGAAGGGCGACCGGCTCCACGAGCTCAAGGACAGCGAGGTCGCCCTGAAGCGCCGGGACATCGGCATGGTCTTCCAGCGCTTCAACCTGTTCCCGCACATGACGGCGGTCGAGAACGTCATGGAGGCGCCGGTCCAGGTCAAGGGCGAGGCCAAGGCCGTCGCCCGGGCACGCGCCGAACGGCTCCTGGACCGCGTCGGCCTGTCGGACAAGGCGGGGAACTACCCCTCGCAGCTCTCCGGCGGCCAGCAGCAGCGGGGGG
>NZ_KL585393.1:96879-102404 GCF_000721935.1 Streptomyces sp. NRRL WC-3549 | reverse complement strand
CTCCGGCGGCCAGCAGCAGCGGGTGGCCATCGCCCGGGCCCTGGCCATGGAGCCGAAGCTGATGCTGTTCGACGAACCGACCTCGGCGCTCGACCCGGAGCTGGTCGGCGACGTCCTGGACGTCATGCGCGGGCTGGCGGAGGACGGCATGACGATGATCGTGGTCACCCACGAGATGGGCTTCGCCCGCGAGGTGGGCGACGCTCTGGTGTTCATGGACGACGGTGTGGTGGTCGAGTCCGGCCATCCGCGGGAGGTGCTGACGAGCCCCCGGCACGACCGGACGAAGTCCTTCCTGTCCAAGGTGCTGTAGCGCTGACGCGATACGGAGGAGGGCGGTACGGGACCTGGTCCCGTACCGCCCTCCCGCACTTCCCCTCGCTCGCCCGCCCTACACCGCGGGGATCAGCCCCGGCTGCCGCATCAGCGCGCGCAGCTGTTCCTGGTCGAGGGGCGGGCTCGTGAGCAGCGGGCCCTGGGACCGCTTGCCGAGGTATCCGCTGCTGGCCCGCACGCCCAGCAGGGACCCGTCCTTCAGCTCCAGCCGCCCGTTGAGCTCAGGGCCCCACAGGGGCGTGCCGTCGCGCCCCGCGTGTTCCATCGGGTCGCTCCAGGTGGTCAGGACGCTGCCGTCCGGGAGCTCGTCCCGCACGCAGTCGGCGAGAGGCCGTCCGACGCCGCCCGGTGCGCAGAGGTCGTCCTCCTCGGTGCCGTCGGGCCTCTCGCCGAGGACGGCGCGGTCCAGGTACTTCACGACGAGGTAGCCGGCACCGCCGTCCTTGCGGACCATGTACTCGCCGTCCAATGGGCCCGCGTGCGCCGTCTGCCCCTGCCCGGACGTCCCGTTGCCGATCAGGGCGCGCAACGAGACCTTCTCGACGCTCCCCACGTCCTCCGGCAGCAGCGCGGCCAGCCGGGCCGCCTTCCCGGGCGGGCTCTTCTGCGCCACCGGCGCCGTCGCCACGGAGGGGGGCTCGGTCCCCGTCACGTCTCGGACGCCGGGCAGGGCCGCCGCGCCGGCCGCGACGACCGCGAGCGCGGCCACCGACACCGCGGCCCTGCGCCGGTAGCGGATCTTCCTGGCCCGGGCGTACACCGCCCCGGTGGAGACGGCGGGCCGGCCGGCGTCCGCGGCGGCCCGTTCCAGCAGTTCGCGTACGTCGTTCATACAAGTTCCTCCGCCGTGTCCGCGGCCATGTCGGCGCGCAGCGCCGCCAGCCCCCGTGCCGTGTGGCTCTTGACCGTGTTCTCCCGCATCCCGAGCAGCTCGGCGGTCGCCTCGACGCTCAGGTCCTCCCAGTAGCGCAGCACCAGCACGGCTCTCTGCCTGACCGTGAGCCGGGCGAGTGCCGCCCGCACCATCAGGCCGGTGTCCGTGTCGGCCGGGTGCCCCGCGCGGTCGGGAAGCTCCCCGTAGGCCTGTTCGCGCCTCCAGAACCGGCGGCGGCTCGCGATGAAGGTGTTGACCAGGGTCTTGCGTGCGTACGCCTCGATGTTGTCGAGCCGTCCGTGACGCCTTCCGCCGAGAACGACCCTGACCAGAGTCGTCTGGACCAGGTCCTCGGCCTCGTGCCGGTCGCCGCACAGCAGGTAGGCGCTGCGGAACAGCGCGGTGCGGCGGTTCTCCACGAAGGCGTACAGCGCGGCGTCGTCATCGATCCGCATCGTCGGCGCCCCTCTCCGGGTCCGCGGGCGCGGACCGTCTCACCCTTCCAGTGCGGTGGGCCGGGCCGGAGGTTGCGGACATGCGGAAGGAGCCAGGGACGGCCGCCCTGGCTCCTTCCGGCGCCGGCTACCTGACCGCGAGGATCAGGCTGTCGGAGGGCGAACTCCAGACCGCGCGCGCCTCGGCGAAGCCGGCGGCGCGCAGGGTGTCGGCGTGCCACTGCGGGGAGGGCGTGTCGCCGTCCGCGTGCTCACCGTAGATACGGAAGCGCTCGGCGGTCGGCTCCGCGAGGGCCATGTGTATAAGAGACAGGTGCCGGTGGGCGCGTTCGGCGGCGTTGATCCGGGGGGTGCCGGTGTCGATCATGTGGTCGGCGTTCATGAACACCCCGCCTTCGCGGACCAGTTGCCCGATCCGGCCGTACAGCGCCGTGAGCGGCCCGCTGTGCAGCCAGTGCAGGGCCGTGGCCGTCAGGACGGCGTCGTACGAGGAGTGGGGCAGCCCCTCCGCCCAGGCGGGGTCCTTGAGGTCGGCGGTGACGAAGGTGACCCGGTCGTCGCCCTCGAAGGTGCCCCGGGCGATGGCCAGCAGGGCGGGGTCCAGGTCGACGCCGGTACTGGTGGCGTCCGGGAACCTCCTGAGGAGGCGGTCCGTGATGCTCCCCGTACCGCACGCCAGGTCGAGGACGCGCGGCGCGGACCCCACCACGGCCTCCACCATGTCCAGCATCACCCGGAACCGCTCCTCGCGGTCCGGCATGTACCACTCCTGCTGCCGGTCCCAGCTCTCCTGCCAGGACCGCCAGTCGGTACCCTGCGCAGCCTCCGCCATCCGATCCTCCACGCACTACCGTAATACCCAGGGAACAAACACGACCATTACACTGGTCGATTCAGCGACCCTAGACCGATGCCGTAAGGACTACAAGTGGAACTGGCCCATTACTCGGATTACGCCGTGCGTCTGGTGAACACCGAGGAGCCGGCCCGCGCCAGGGACTCCCTCACCACGGTCGAGTCCGTACGCGGACTCTTCGGCGCCAACGCCCAGGCCGCCCGGCGCGCCACCGACGCGGACGTGACCCGTTTCCGGTCCGTACGGGCCCGGCTGCGCGCGGTCTTCGAGGCGGCCGACAGCGGCGCCGAGACCCTCGCGGTGGACCTGCTCAACTCGCTGCTGCTGGAATTCCCGGTGAGCCCGCAGATCTCCGGCCACGACACCCGCGACGCGGACGGCAAGCCGGACTGGCACATGCACCTGGCCGACCACCCCTCGAACGCGACGGCCGGCTTCGCCGCCATCGCCGCCATGGGCCTGGCCTTCCACCTCACCTCGTACGGTGTGGACCGGCTCGGTCTGTGCGAGGCGGCCCCGTGCCGCAACGCCTACCTCGACACCTCCACCAACCGCTCGCGGCGCTACTGCTCGGACCGCTGCGCGACCCGGGCCAACGTGGCGGCCTACCGGGCCCGCAAACGCCTGGAGACGGAGCGGTCCGAGGCGACGGGGCGCACCGCGGAGAAGACCCAGCCGAGCACCCCGGAGACCGTCCGCTGATCCGGTTTCAGCGGACGGTACCGGGCCCGCACCCTGGCCAGTACCAGTTCCTCGGGCACGGCGCCGTAGTCCGTGCTGTCCCCGCCCGCGTACGCGTTGTCGCCCAGCACCCACCAGCCGTTGCCGCGCCGCTCGGCCGCCCGCTTCACCACCAGCAGGTCCTGCTGGAACGGGTGGCGCAGAATCACCACGTCCCCGGGGCGCACCGGCGCCCCGTACCGCACGAGCAGCCAGTCCCCGTGGTACAGGGTCGGCACCATCGAAGGGCCCGTCACCTCCACCACCTGGAACGGTCTGCGCGCCGCCCGTCCGCCCCCGGGCTCCTGCGTCAGCTCCGGCATCCGTGGCACCTCCCGGTCCGTCCTCGAGTTCAACCGCCGCGCACCGTGCCGTGCACACCGTTTCGTACATCCGGCCACCGGTCCCATCTTCGCCCCGGACTTTTGGCCTAAGCCCACGGGGGCAGGCGCGGAAAACACTCCCCCACGGAGTAATGTCCCACCTGAGAAGACGATCACGAGGAAGGACAGCTCCATGCTTTCCCGCCTGTTTGCCCCCAAGGTGAAGGTCAGCGCTCACTGCGACCTGCCCTGCGGCGTGTACGACCCGGCCCAGGCCCGCATCGAGGCCGAGTCCGTCAAGGCCGTCCAGGAGAAGTACCAGGCCAACGACGACGCGGCCTACCGCACGCGCGCCATCCTGATCAAGGAGCAGCGCGCCGAGCTCGCGAAGCACCACGTCTCGGTGCTCTGGAGCGACTACTTCAAGCCCCCGCACTTCGAGAAGTACCCGGAGCTGCACCAGCTGGTCAACGACACCCTGAAGGCGCTCTCGGCGGCCAAGGGTTCGAACGACCCGGCCACGGGCCAGAAGGCCCTGGACCTGATCGCCCAGATCGACAAGATCTTCTGGGAGACCAAGCAGGGCTGATCCGTCACTCCCGCGGCGGCACCCCCGCCGCAGGCCGGAGTGGTGGACCAGAGGACCCGGCCGCCCGGAGCGGCCGGGTCCGCTGCGTCTTCGCGGTCGTCCGGGAGGCGTCCGGGCCCGGTTCCGTGGAAGGCCGCCCCCGAAGCGGGGACGGGATAGGGCGGCGTACGCGTCGCCGGCGGCGGCCAGTACGCCGGGTGCCGCGCGTCGGTGTATCGGGTGCCGGGGGACGCGGTCAGTCCACGGCGGCCAGCGGACTGCGGTGGCGCAGCAGCCACTGGTGGTACGCCGCCGCGCGCTGCGCCGCCTCACGGTAGGCCGCCTCCAGCTCCGCGTACACCGGGTCCGTGTCGGTCCCCGGGCGCGACACCAGGAGCAGCCGTACCGCCAGCGGGTCGCCGCGCAACGGGCGGATCGCCATGTCCTCGCGCGGCCCCGAGGTGGGTTGGCAGGGGGCGACCGCCTCCCCGAGGACGACCAGGGACGCCGCCGTGAGGTAGTCGCCGTGCAGCACCGGCGGGTCCAGGCCGGCCGCGCCCAGTACCCGGCGGACCCCGTCCCACTCGCCGTCGACCGAGGGGTCGACCATCCAGCGGTCATCCGCCAGGTCGTCCAGGTCCACCACCGGGCGGGCCGCGGCGGGGTGTTCCCGCGAGAGGGAGATGAACTGCGGTTCGCGCTCCACGAGTACGCGCTGCCGCAGCCCCTCCGGAACGGCCAGCGGGAAGCCCTCCACCTCGTGCACGAACGCGACGTCGAGCCGGCCCGCCGCGACCGTACGCAGCAGCTCACGGGCCGAGACGTCGACCCGGAGCGAGATGTCGGTACCGGGCATCCGGATCCGCAGCCGGCGCAGCCAGCCGCCGATGACCCGGCTCGCGGTCGAGCCGATGCGCAGCCGGGGCCCGCCCGCCCGGGCCGCCTCGGCTTCGGCGAGCGCGGCGTCGACCAGGGCCGACATGCCGTCGACCAGGGGGCGGGCCCGGCTCAGGACGGCACGGCCGAGCAGGGTCGGCCGGCAGCCGGTGCGTTCCCGGTTGAAGAGGGAGGCGCCCAGGGACCTCTCGATCCGCTGGAGCTGGGTGGTCAGCGCGGGCTGGCTGACGCCCAGCCGCCGTGCCGCCTGGTGCAGGCTGCCCGTGTCGGCGATGGCGCAGAGCGCCCTGAGGTGTCTCACCTCGAACTCCATGGCGATGAGCGTATGACCGTGCGGGTGGCGGACACCAGAGGCGCCAATGCCGCTAAAACAGCGCGATTCGGGGGCTGTCGGGACGACGCCCATGTGCGGGTGCTGTGTCGTTCCTGTGCCGGTGATAGGGCGGCGCTATCGCCGGTTGACATCATCCGCGGCGGGCCCGGCCGACCCGACACC
>NZ_KL585393.1:94979-96652 GCF_000721935.1 Streptomyces sp. NRRL WC-3549 | reverse complement strand
TCAGAGATGTGTATAAGAGACAGCTCCGTACCCCCCACCCGTTCCCCGTCCTCGGACGGGGTTCACCGGACAGGTAGGAGAACCCCCCATGAGACACCCCAGGACCGTCCTCATGTCGGCCGTCGCCGGTCTCGGCCTCGCCGTGGCGCTCGGCACCTCCCCCGCGGTCGCCGCCGCCCCGGCCCACTCGGCGCCCTCCGCCTCCACGACCGGTTACGCCGCGTACGCCGCGTCGGGCGAGAACGCCGCCGCCAACCAGGCGTTCTTCGAAGCCGTCATGAAGTCGGTCGCGGAGAAGCGCGCCGCCGTACCCGGCGCGCAGGCGGTCACCGTGGTCTACAGCGCGGCCCAGGCGCCCAGCTTCCGCAGCCAGATAGCGAGCAGCGCGTCCATCTGGAACAGCTCCGTCAGCAACGTGAAGCTCCAGGAGGGTTCGAACGCGGACTTCGTCTACTACGAGGGCAACGACGCCCGTGGTTCGTACGCCAGCACCGACGGGCACGGCCGGGGCTACGTCTTCCTCGACTACGCCCAGAACCAGCAGTACGACTCGACCCGCGTCACGACGCACGAGACCGGTCACGTGCTCGGCCTGCCGGACCACTACAGCGGCCCGTGCAGCGAGCTGATGTCGGGCGGCGGTCCCGGTCCCTCCTGCACCAACGCCTACCCGGACGCCACGGAGCGCTCCCGGGTGAACTCTCTCTGGCAGAACGGCCTCGCGGCCGCCCGAGAGGGGCGGCCCCCGCCGTGTGCGGTGCGAGGCCTCAGGCCTTCAGTTCGACGCGGACCAGGTCCAGCAGGTCCGCCTCCGTCATTCCCAGCTCCCGGGCCTCCGCCACCACGGCACGCACCCCTTCCAGCAGCCGTGCGCGGTGGGGGGAGGCACCGGCGGTGACCACCGCCCCCCGGCCCCTGCGGAGTTCGATCAAGCCTTCCTCACGCAGCCGCTGGTAGCCGCGGAGGGCGGTGTGGACGTTGACCCCCAGGGAGTCGGCGAGCGCTCGTGCCGCCGGCAGCCGCTCCCCCGGTGCCACCGTTCCGTCCGAGATGGCGCGGCGGACACACGCGGCGATCTGGTCGCCGAGCGGCACCGAGGACGAGGGGTCGACCCGGAAGAGCACCCTCAGCCCCTTCCCCGTCGGCGGTCGACCAGCGTGTTGAGCAGAGCGGCCCCGGTGGCGGAGTCGTCGACCGTCACGGCGAAGTCGCGCCCGTTCTCCAGTCGGGCCACGAGCGCCTCACCGGACCGGAAGATCACTCCTGAGCCCGTCGGACGGACCCGGTAGCCCCACCCGCCGTAGTCCGCCATGGCGTTGACGTCCCGGCTCGTGGCGGCGTCGATGCGCTCCAGAGGCACCTGGACGCGCGGCCAGGGGAGGAGCCCGGCGACGGTGAGCCCGCGGCGGTCCACCGTGACGTTCGTCCGGCTGAAGGTCAGGAGGACCAGACCGACGACCACGAGGGGCAGCCCGGCGAACGGTCCCAGGGTGAACGAGAGGACGACACCGGCGACACCCGTCGCGACGGAGGTGGTCGGCAGCCACCAGGACGTCGCGCTGCGCGCCCAGCCGGCCATCTCCCCGTCGGCCAGCGGGATACGGGCACCACCCCGGGGCCCGCCGGCGAAGTCCGGGTCCTCCGGCAGGGCCGGCAGCAGCCTGGCCACGACC
>NZ_KL585393.1:92487-94858 GCF_000721935.1 Streptomyces sp. NRRL WC-3549 | reverse complement strand
GTCCGGGTCCTCCGGTAGGGCCGGCAGCAGCCTGGCCGCGACCAGCCCGAGGGCCGCCGCCACGACGGCGGAACCGGCGGTGCCCGCGAGGTGCCACATCGTGAACCCCTCCGCCGGTCCGCCGCCGGCCGCGTCCACGTTGACGAACAGGGTGGCCGCCGTCAGATAGCCGGAGAACGCGGCGGTCGCGTATCCGGCGGCGGCGAACTTGTCGTACGCGCGGCCGTGGAACCGGCCCCTGACCGCCATGTAGGTCCAGCAGGCGCCGAGCAGGAAGGGCAGCAGGACGGTGACGACGAGGAACGACGTGCGGCCCGAGTACCCGTTGGCCTCACCGGAGGCCGAGAAGTGCGTGGCCAGCCGTGTGGGCAACCGGTCCCGGAGCGCCACGGCGAGGACGAGGTCGAGGATCAGGACGAGCAGGAACGGCAGGGCGACGACGGCCGCCCGCGCGAGCTTCTTGGTGTTCATGAGCACCTCCGTTGTTCGCATCTTAGTAGAACAATGCCAACATGCCAATGCCGTACCTCCCCCGGACACGGCGCTGCCCCGCACCGGCGGTCCGGTACGGGGCAGCAGGGCCGGCCGGGCGGGAATGACAGCCGGACGGGATGGCGGGCCAGGGCGAGCGGGCGCCCTGGGAGCCGGGCGGAGAGCCGGAGGCAGCCGGCGGGCGGGGGCACGGCGACCGGCGGCCACCGGCGCGCCGGTCAGGCGGGTGTGAGCGGGTTGACCCCCGCCCTCAGGCGTCCGGTGCCGGTGCGTACCGCTCGTCCGGAAGCCCTCGTACGCGGCTCGGCCGGTTCCTCGGCGGCGAGGGCCGGTTCGACCGGTCGCGGTTCGAAGTCCCGGCAGCTCCATATCTCCTGGACGAGCCCGGTCCGCCGGTCCCACAGGCCCTCGACGCCCGACGCGTCCACCCCGTCCCGGTAGGCGTCCTTGGTGTCGCGGAAGCAGCCGAGGCCTCCGGAAACGCCGCGCTCGGCCGCGGGAAGATAGCCGGAGAGGGCGCAGGCCGCGCATATCTGCAGATGGATGTCCGGGGGCAGGGCGGTCCGTATCGTGGCCAGGGCCGAGGGGAAGTCGCTCTCCGCGCGGTGGGACTCGTACACCGCTCCGTCCAGGTGGAGGGAGAGATACAGGTCCGGATCGGTGCGGCGCAGGGACAGCAGGCAGCCGAGCGTGGCCTGGCGGACCGTGCCGGCCACGAGGACCGGGAGCGGCATGTCCCACTCCAGCACGCAGTCGCCCAGCACACCGTCCGTCAGGTCGAACACGTCGGCCTCCGCTCGCGTCCCGGCCACCGGGACGAGGCCGTCGAAGCTCTCCCCCTCGAAGTCCGTCCCCCTCGTCCGGATGCGGAGTTGCCGCCCGTCCGTGGTGAGAATGACGGCCTCGGAACCGTGTCGGTCCCGGTACCAGCCTGCCCACGACTCATCTGTCATGAGCAGGGACTGTAGCCCCTGCCACTCTCCTCCCTCCCGTCACCTCCCCCCGCCCGCGGCCCGGCCCGGGGGGCCTCAGCCACCCACCTGCGGCTCCCGCCACATGGGCCACATCGACGGCCCGTCGGGGAGCTCCACCGCCCGCCCCAGGCAGGTGAATCCGATCCTCTCGTAGAGCCCGCGGCTGCGCTCGCTGCTCGCCTCCAGGTAGGCCGGCAGCCCCTCGCGGTCGC
Source organism: Streptomyces sp. NRRL WC-3549 (assembly GCF_000721935.1). Lineage (GTDB taxonomy): Bacteria > Actinomycetota > Actinomycetes > Streptomycetales > Streptomycetaceae > Streptomyces. Next base: position 93,180 of record NZ_KL585393.1, on the reverse strand, counting down.
ACCGCTCCAGGACGCCGTCGATCAGCACCCGCCCGAGCCCCTCCCCCTGGCGCTCCGGGCGGACGCCGATCATCAGCAGGTACGCGTGAGCCCGGTCGTGCGGGTGGACGGCGCCGGTCATCCTGCCCACCAGCTCGGCCCGTTCGTTGTCGGGGTCCGCCGTCCGGCGCATGAGTGCCGGGGTCTCATCCTCCTCCTCGGGGGCGCCCGCGGGGACCGAGAGCCAGAGGGCCGCGGCCGTACCGTCCTCCAGCAGGTCGACGCGTCCCTCGGAGAGCGCGATGTCGGCGAAGACCCCGAGGAACTTCCCGTGCACCGCCCGCCGGTGCTCCTCGTCCGGGAACACCCAACTGCTCACCGGATCGTCGTGGAAGGCGGCCTCCAGGATCTCCACGACCTGGCCCCTGTCCCGCCCGTCCGCCTGCCGTATACGTACGCCCATGTCCGGCACCGCCCCTTCCGTTCCCGTCGCTCTGCTCTCAACCGGCCTACGGGATACTAGAATTGGGCGGCTCGTCGGTCTCCGGCGACCCGCTCAGTGCGTCCTGCGGGTCACGAACTCCGCCAGCGCCAGCAGGTCCTGCGCGCCGGCCGGGTCGGGGACCGCGCGGGAGAGGTGGTGCACCGCGCGGGCCATCCGGTCCGCCGCGCAGGCCTGGGCCCAGTCCCGGCCGCCGGCCCGGTCGACGGCGG
>NZ_KL585393.1:89537-92298 GCF_000721935.1 Streptomyces sp. NRRL WC-3549 | reverse complement strand
GGTGTTCAGGGCCCCGCGGTAGAGGGTGGCGAGCTCCCCGGCGGCGGCGGTGCCCGAGGTGAGGGCGGCCACCACCGGCAGGGACTTCTTGTGGGCGGCGAGGTCCGCGCCGACCGGCTTGCCCGTACGGGCGGTGTCCCCCCAGATGCCGATCAGGTCGTCGATGAGCTGGAAGGCGAGGCCCGCCTCCCTGCCGAAGCCGTCCATCGCGCCGACGGCGGGCTCGTCGGCCCCCGCGCAGAGCGCGCCGAGGGCGCAGGCGCAGCCGAGCAGGGCGCCCGTCTTGGCCGTCGCCATCGTGAGGCACTCGTCGAGGGTGACGTCGAGGGGCTCGCGCTCCTCCAGCGCGCAGTCGGCCTGCTGTCCGGCGCAGAGTTCGATGACGCAGGCGGAGAGCCGCGCGGAGGCCCGGGCGGACGCGGGGTGGGGGTCCTCGGCCAGCAGCCGCTGGGCGAGGGCCAGCAGGGCGTCGCCCGCGATGACCGCGTCCGGGACTCCGAACACCGCCCACGCCGTGGGGCGGTGCCGTCGCGTCGCGTCCTCGTCGATGACGTCGTCGTGGAGCAGGGTGAAGTTGTGGACGAGCTCCACGGCGACGGCGGCCCGCAGCGCCGACTCCTGGCTGCCGCCCAGGGCCCGGGCCGCGGCCAGGACGAGCGCGGGTCTGATGGCTTTGCCCGCCTGCCCGGAGGCGGGTGTCCCGTCGGCGTCCTGCCAGCCGAAGTGGTACAGGGCCACGCGCCGTATCGCTCCGGGCAGTGTGTCCACCGCGGCTCTGAGGTGCGGGTCGACGACGGTGCGGGTGTGCTCCAGGAGCGCCGCGGCCTCGTGCCCCTCCGTCGCGGCGTCCGTACTCGTCATGGTCACGGTCACTCCTTACGGGCGCCTTCGAGGGCGCCGTGGTCGCGGCGTGCGCGTGCGCGGCCCCGGGCGGCGACCCGTCCGGACTCCGCGGCCCCGGGCGGGTCGCCGCCCGGGGCCGGACGTCACCGCCAGCGGCTCACCTCGACGTTCTCCAGGACGCCGAGGGCGTCCGGCACGAGGATCGCGGCCGAGTAGTAGGCCGTCACCAGGTAGGAGATGATCGCCTGCTCGTCGATGCCCATGAAGCGGACCGACAGGCTCGGTTCGATCTCGTCCGGGATGCCGCTCTGCTGGAGGCCGATGACCCCCTGGTCCTGCTCGCCGGTCCTCATGCAGATGATCGACGTCGTACGGGCGTCCGAGACCGGGATCTTGTTGCACGGGAAGATCGGGACACCGCGCCAGGCCGGCACGTGGTGACCGCCGACGTCCACGCTCTCCGGCACCAGCCCGCGCTTGTTGCACTCACGGCCGAAGGCGGCGATGGCCCGCGGATGGGCCAGGAACAGCTTGGAACCCCGTCGGCGCGACAGCAGCTCGTCCATGTCGTCGGGGCTGGGGACCCCGTCGTGGGGCTGGAGCCGCTGCCCGTAGTCGCAGTTGTTGAGCAGCCCGAACTCCCGGTTGTTGATGAGCTCGTGCTCCTGGCGCTCGCGCAGCGCCTCGACCGTGAGCCGCAGCTGCTGCTCGGTCTGGTTCATCGGCTGGTTGTAGAGGTCCGCCACCCTGCTGTGGACCTTCAGCACCGTCTGCGCGACGCTGAGTTCGTACTCCCGGGGCGCCGCCTCGTAGTCGACGAAGGTGTGCGGGACGACGCTCTCCCCCACGTGTCCGGCCGACAGGTCGATCTCCGCCTCGCCGTAGTGGTTGGTGCGCTGGTGCGGGATGGCCAGCAGCCCCGCGAGGTGGTCACGCAGCGAGTCGGCGCGGGCCGCGAGGTTCAGCACGTCGGCGCGGCTGAGCGTCAGCAGGGTGCACGCCGTGACGGCACGTGCCGTGTACGTCCAGGTGGCGTCGCCGTCCACCAGGGTGTGGTCGCCGAAGTAGGCGCCGTCGGCGAGGACTCCGAGCACCGTCTCACTGCCGTACGGGCCGGCGCCGACCTTCTCCACCTTGCCGTGTGCCAGCAGGTAGACGCGGTCCGCCGCCTCCCCCGAGGTGGCGAGCAGCTCGCCCGCCGCCACGTCACGCTGTTCGCACCTGCGGGCCAGCTCGGCCAGGACCTCCTCGTCCCCGAAATCCCGCAGCGCCGGCAGCTCGCCGAGCTCCGCGGGGATGACCGCGACCTGGTCGCCGGTCTGCACGAAGGTCACCCTGCCGTCACCCACCGAGTAGCTCAGCCGGCGGTTCACCCGGTACGTGCCGCCCTGCACCTGCACCCAGGGCAGCATGCGCAGCAGCCACCGCGAGGTGATCTCCTGCATCTGCGGGGCGGACTTGGTGGTCGTCGCGAGGTTCCGCGCGGCCGCCGTGCCGAGACTCTGCTGCGGCGGCTGCGTGTCGCGAACCTCTTCACCAACGGACATCCGACATCCTCTCGATCATGGGCTGACCTGCGTGAAGAAGCCTTTCAGCTGGAGAAGACCGGGCGCTATTACACAAAAGAGTGTGATTATCCGGGCTCCGGTCGGGGCACGTCGCCGATGTCGCCGCACACCCCTCATAAGTTGCATATCTCATGCAACATATCTAGGCTGCCGCCATGCGGCTGACGAGATTCACCGACGTGGCGCTCCGGGTGCTCATGCGCCTGGCCGTCGCGCCGGAGAGCGAGGACCCGCCGACCACCCGGGAGGTGGCGGCCACCATGCAGGTGCCGTACACCCACGCGGCCAAGGTCGTCGCCCGCCTCCAGCACCTCGGCCTGGTCGACGCGCGCCGCGGCCGCGGCGGGGGG
>NZ_KL585393.1:87294-89335 GCF_000721935.1 Streptomyces sp. NRRL WC-3549 | reverse complement strand
CCGCCGGCAGGGCCGCCTCGATCGGCGGGCTGGTCCGGCAGTTGGAGGCCCCCGGCGAGGTGGTCGACTGCGAGGGCAGCACCCCGTGTCCGCTGCGCTCCGCCTGCCGGCTCCGCTCCGCGCTGCGCCAGGCGGAGGACGCCTTCTACGCGTCACTGGACCCGCTCACGGTCGGCGATCTCGTCTCCTCCCCCACCGGCCCGCTGCTGATCGGCATCAGCGCCGGCCGCCCCGCACCCGGCTGACCCACCCGTGACCTCCTCGCGCGCGCCCCACCGCGCGCCGGTCACCGCCGCCGAAAAATACGCATCTCCCATACCAATTACAGGGCGCCACCGGCGCCCCTCTCCTCCGAGGAGTCACCCGATGCTCTCCGAGACGTCGACCGCAACCGTCCGCGCCACCCTTCCCGCCGTGGGGGCGGCCATCGGCGAGATCGCGGACCTCTTCTACCGGAAGCTGTTCGACGCCCACCCGGAGCTGCTCCGGGACCTCTTCAACCGCGGCAACCAGGCCTCCGGCGCACAGCGCCAGGCGCTCGCGGGCTCCATCGCCGCCTTCGCGACACAACTGGTCGAACACCCCGGAACCCGGCCCGACGTGATGCTGAGCCGCATCGCCAACAAGCACGCCTCCCTGGGCATCACCGCCCCCCAGTACGACATCGTGCACACCCACCTGTTCGCCGCGATAGCCGAGGTGCTGGGCGAGGCGGTCACCCCGGAGGTCGCCGCGGCCTGGGACGAGGTCTACTGGCTGATGGCCAACGCCCTCATCTCCCTGGAGGAGCGCCTCTACGCCCAGCAGGGCGTTCTGGCGGGCGACGTGTGGCGCGAGTGGACGGTGGTCTCCCGGACCGAGGAGACCGAGGACGTCGCCACCTTCCGGCTCACACCCTCCGACGGCGCGCCGGCGCCGGCCTTCCGCCCGGGCCAGTACGTCTCCGTGCAGGTCGAACTCGCCGACGGGGCCCGCCAGATACGCCAGTACAGCCTGACCGGCGCCCCCGGGTCCGAGCTGCGCACCGTCACCGTCAAGCGGGTGCGCGACGAGGGCGCACCGGAGGGCGAGGTCTCCCGGCACCTGCACACCCGTGTACGGGAGGGCGACCGGCTCCGCGTCTCCGCGCCGTACGGCGACCTGGTGCTCCAGGACACCGACGCCCCGCTGCTCCTCGTCTCGGCGGGTATCGGCTGCACCCCGATCCTGGCGATGCTCGAACACCTGGCGGCCGAGGGGCACCACGGCCCGGTCACGGTGGTGCACGGCGACCGTTCGCCCGCCGGACACGCCCTGCGCGCCGACCACGCGGCCCTCACCGGCAAGCTCCACGACGGCTCCGCGCACTTCTGGTACGAGCACCCGGAGCCCGGACACCCCGTGGAGCGCACCGGCCTGGTCGACCTGGGCGGCCTCACGGTCGCCCCGGGCACCCACGCCTACCTCTGCGGCCCCCTGCCCTTCATGCGCGCCGTGCGCGGGCAGCTGCTGGACAAGGGGGTGGCCCCGGCCGCCCTGCACTACGAGGTGTTCGGCCCCGACCTGTGGCTCGCCCAGGGCTGAGCGGCCCGGGCGGGAACGCCTGGTTGCTCGCGGACTGTCCGGATCGGCTCGTACACGGCTTCGCACAGAGACCGAACCGGTGGTCCGGAGGGCTCCGTTCCGGTACAAGCGCAGTACGGGCACACTCCCGCGTACCGAAGGGGTCGGCCATGTCCTCACCGATGTCCGCGAACAACTTCCTCAAGGCCCTGAAGACCGAGGGCCTCACCGTCGTCCAGGTGGGCGACTGGCGTACACACAACCGCAATCAGAAGGGGTCCTGGGGCCCGGTGCACGGGGTGATGCTCCATCACACCGCCACGGAGGGCTCCGCCCGGACCGTCGACATCTGCCGCGAGGGGCGGACCGGGCTGCCCGGTCCGCTCTGCCACGGGGTGATCACCAAGGACGGCCGGGTCCACCTGGTCGGTTACGGCCGCGCCAACCACGCCGGTCTCGGCGACGACGACGTCCTGGCCGCCGTCGTCGCCGAGAAGCG
>NZ_KL585393.1:86226-87112 GCF_000721935.1 Streptomyces sp. NRRL WC-3549 | reverse complement strand
AAGCGGCTCCCGGCCGTCGACGGGTCGGTGTCGGACGGGAACCGGCATTTCTACGGTTTCGAGTGCGAGAACCTCGGCGACGGGAAGGACCCGTGGCCCGACGCCCAGCTGGAGGCGGTGGAGAGGGCCGCGGCCGCCGTCTGCCGCTTCCACCGCTGGAAGGCCTCCTCGGTGATCGGGCACCTGGAGTGGCAGCCCGGGAAGACCGATCCGCGCGGATTCTCGATGGACGGGATGCGCAGCCGCGTCGGCAAACGCCTCGGATAGTTCCGCGCTCACGCCCGCGGAACCGCGGCTGGCCTCCGCACACACGTGCGGAAGACAATGCACGCATGCACCACGAAGCGCTCGACCTCTCCCGGCTGCGGCCCGCCCTGCCCTCACCCCTGGAGCCGGCCGAGGACGAGCGCTTCGCCCGGCACTCGGTGACGCTGCTGCTCAAGCGCGACGACCTGATCCACCCCGACCTGCCGGGCAACAAGTGGCGCAAGCTCGCCCCCAATCTGCGGGCCGCCGCCGGCCGCACCGTGCTGACCTTCGGCGGGGCCTACTCCAACCACCTGCGCGCCACCGCCGCCGCCGGGCGGCTGCTCGGCTTCCCCACGGTCGGAGTCGTCCGCGGCGACGAGCTCGCCCACCGCCCGCTGAACCCCTCGCTGGCGCGGTGCGCCGCCGACGGCATGCGGCTGCACTTCGTGGACCGCGCCACCTACCGCGCCAAGACCTCCCCCGAGGTCCTGGACAGCCTGCTGAGCCTCTTCGGGGAGTGCGTGGTGGTCCCGGAGGGCGGCAGCAACGCACGTGCCGTACAGGGCTGTGCGGAGCTCGGCCGCGAGCTGCGCCGGCCCTCCGGGACGGTCGCGGTGGCCTGCGGCACCGGCGGCAC
>NZ_KL585393.1:85471-86023 GCF_000721935.1 Streptomyces sp. NRRL WC-3549 | reverse complement strand
GGCACCCTGGCCGGTCTGGCCGCCGGGATCGGCCCGGGACAGCGCGCCCTGGGCGTCCCCGTGCTGCGCGGCGGCTTCCTGGGGGACGCGGTGCGCGCCCTTCAGCAGGAGGCGTTCGGCGGCCCGGCCGGGCGCTGGCGGCTGGAGGAACGCTTCCACTTCGGCGGTTACGCCCGTACGACGGCCGAGCTGCACGCGTTCGCCGACGACTTCGAGGACCGCCACGGCCTGCCCGTCGAACGCCTCTACGTCGCGAAACTGCTGTACGCCCTGACCGTCCTGGCGGGCGAGGGCGCGTTCGCCCCGGGCTCCACGGTCACCGCCGTCGTCACCGGCCGCCCTGAGGCCCCTCAGAGCGCACCGTCCTCCTCCCGGTAGGCCGCCGCCTCCTCCAGGTCCAGCCGGCGCAGCAGCACCCGGAGCATCTCGTCGTCGATCCGGCGTTCGTCCCGGAGCCGGACGAAGACCTCCCGCTCGGCCTCGATCGTCTCCCCGGCCAGCCGCCGGTAGGTGTCGTCCGCGGACTCCCCGGTGACCGGGTCGGCGGCGCCG
>NZ_KL585393.1:68665-85261 GCF_000721935.1 Streptomyces sp. NRRL WC-3549 | reverse complement strand
CGCCGAGCCGCTCCCACACGGAGTTGCGGCGCCGCTCCAGCACGTGGCGCAGCCGGTCGGCGAGCGGGCCCGGCAGGGTGTTGCGCGGGTCGGCGAGCAGCGCGTCCAGGCGTGCCTCGGCGGCCGAGGACGCCTCGCTCTGCGCCTGTGCCTCCGCCAGGGTCTCCAAGCGCGTGTCGCGCCCCGGCAGCCTGAGCACCCGCACCAGCAGCGGCAGGGTCAGACCTTGCACGGCCAGGGTCCCGATGACCGTCGTGAAGGCCAGGAACAGCAGGAGGTTGCGGTCCGGGAAACGCTCCCCGCCGTGCGTGACCAGCGGGACGGAGGCGGCCACGGCGAGCGAGACGACCCCGCGCATCCCGGCCCAGGAGACGATCAGCGGCGAGGTCCACGGCATGGCGGGCTCGCGCTCCCGGATGCGGCGGGAGAGCAACAGCGGCAGGTACATCGCCGGATACACCCAGACGAAGCGCACCACCACGACGGCGGTGAAGACGACGAGCGCGTACCCGACGGCTTCGGCCAGACCATAGGTGCCGAGCCCCTTGACGACCGACTGCAGTTGCAGTCCGATCAGCGCGAAGACCGCCGACTCCAGGACGAAGGCGACCATCTTCCAGACCGCCGCCTCCTGGAGCCGCGTCGCGAAGTCCACCTGCCACGACCGGTGCCCCAGGTACAGCGCCACGACGACCACCGCCAGCACCCCGGAGGCGTGCACCCGCTCCGCCGCCGCGTACGCCACGAAGGGGATCAGCAGGGACAGCGTGTTCTGGAGCAGCGCCTCCCGCAGGTGGGTGCGCAGCCAGTGCAGCGGCACCATCAGCACCAGGCCGACCCCGATGCCGCCGACCGCGGCCAGCAGGAAGTCGCCGACCCCCGCGCCCCAGCTCATGCCCTCCCCGACGGCCGCGGCGAGGGCGACCTTGAAGGCGGTGATCGCGGTGGCGTCGTTCACCAGGGACTCGCCCTGGAGGATCGTGGTGACCCGGGCGGGCAGCCCGACCCGCCGGGCGATCGCGGCGGCGGTGACGGCGTCCGGCGGGGCGATCACCGCGCCCAGCACCAGGGCGGCCGTGAGCGGCAGGTCCGGGACGGTCAGATAGGCCAGGGCGCCCACGGCGAAGGTCGCGAAGAGGACGTAACCGACGGAGAGCAGCGCGACCGGCCGCAGGTTGGCCCGCAGGTCCAGGTAGGAGCTGTCGACGGCGGCCGTGTACAGCAGGGGCGGCAGCAGCAGCGGCAGCACGACGTGGGCATCCAGGGCGAAGCGCGGCACGCCCGGCAGATAGGAGACCAGCAGCCCCGCGGCCACCAGCAGCAGCGGCGCCGGCACCGGGGTCCGCCGCGCGGCCCCCGCGACCGCCGCGCTGGCCGCGACGAGTGCCACCAGGGGCAACGCGTCCATCTCACCGTCCTCGCATCCGACGTAACGTGGCCATCATGAGTGAGTGCCGCCACGTAGCCGAACTGCCGCGCCCCGAGCCCGCCCCGCTCAGCGACACCTGCCTGGCGTGCCTGGAGGCGGGGACCCACCCGGTGCAGCTACGGCTCTGCCTGGAGTGCGGGCACGTGGGCTGCTGCGACTCCTCGCCGCTGCGCCATGCCACGGAGCACTTCCGGGACACCGGCCATCCGGTGATGCGCAGCTTCGAACAAGGCGAGAACTGGCGCTGGTGCTTCGCGGACGGTTCGATCGTGTGACGCCTGGGTACGTCAAACCGGCGCCGGTTCTTCGCAATTGACCGCCGCAGACCCCTAGAGACTTTGCGTGCGCGTATGCTTACCATGAGTGATGGCCAGGGACGGGGTCGCGGCGACACGGCATCATGGACCGCGACAACGCCGTCGGGCCACACACCCGGCGGCGGACCGGATGGCCCCTGGCACGCGTCCCGGGGCCTCGAACGAGTTTGTGCCACCTTGGAGGTGAGGGTGTCCCAGATCGCAGGCGAGCCCGGGAATCAGGACTTCGTAGAGGTCCGGCTGCCCGCTGCGGGTGCCTACCTGTCGGTGCTGCGTACGGCCACGGCCGGTCTCGCAGCGCGCTTGGACTTCACTCTCGACGAGATCGAGGATCTTCGCATCGCGGTCGACGAGGCCTGCGCGATCCTGCTCCAGCAGGCCGTGCCGGGCTCGGTCCTCAGCTGCGTCTTCCGTCTCGTCGACGACTCCCTCGACGTGACCGTCTCGGCCCCCACGACGGACGGCCGGGCCCCCGAGCGCGACACCTTCGCCTGGACGGTGCTCTCCGCACTCGCCGGCAAGGTCGAATCCACGGTGGCCGACGACCGGACGGTCAGCATCAGCCTCTACAAACAGCGCGGCGCGGGACCCGGGCCGGCGTGAGCGACGGGAACGGGGACGGTCCTGTGCGTGACGAGACGATCCGGTCCGGGGCGGTGCGCCCAGCCGCTCTCCCGGAGCAGCAGGCCCGGCCGCATCCGGTGGACGGCGCAGACACGGCCGGCGCGGACACGGCCGGCGGAGCCCGTACGCCCGCGGCGGAGCAGTCGCAGGCGGAGCGGGCGGGCCGGATGAGCGAGCACGGACACCACGACCCACACGACCGCAGCGGGGCCCGGGCGCTCTTCGTCGAGCTGCGGGAGCTGCCCGACGGCTCGGCGGAGAAGGCCGAGCTGCGCAACCGGCTGGTACGGATGCACCTTCCGCTCGTGGAGCACCTGGCCCGGCGGTTCCGCAACCGGGGCGAGCCACTGGACGACCTGACCCAGGTCGCCACGATCGGGCTGATCAAGTCGGTGGACCGGTTCGACCCGGACCGCGGCGTCGAGTTCTCGACGTACGCGACCCCCACGGTCGTCGGCGAGATCAAGCGCCACTTCCGCGACAAGGGCTGGGCGGTGCGGGTGCCGCGTCGCCTCCAGGAACTGCGGCTGTCGCTGACCACGGCCACCGCGGAGCTCTCCCAGCAGCACGGCCGCTCGCCGACCGTGCACGAGCTGGCGGAGCGCCTGGGCATCTCCGAGGAGGAGGTGCTGGAGGGGCTGGAATCGGCCAACGCCTACAGCACGCTCTCGCTGGACGTCCCGGACACGGACGACGAGTCGCCCGCGGTCGCGGACACCCTGGGCTCGGAGGACGAGGCGCTGGAGGGCGTCGAGTACCGGGAGTCGCTCAAGCCGTTGCTGGAGGGGCTCCCGCCGCGTGAGAAGCGGATCCTGCTGCTGCGGTTCTTCGGCAACATGACCCAGTCGCAGATCGCCCAGGAGGTCGGCATCTCCCAGATGCACGTCTCCCGGCTGCTGGCCCGCACCCTGGCCCAGTTGCGCGAGCGGCTGCTCGTGGAGGAGTAGGGAGCGGGACAGGGGGCGCCTCAGGCGTCGGGGGTCGTCCGCGGCCCCCTGATGCCCAGCGCCTGCGTGGTCGCCGGATTGAGCAGCATCACCAGCCCCGTCACGGCGACCGCGGCGAGCACGATCCCCGCGGGGATCAGCGCCCCCTGCGACTGCAGCAGCGTCCAGGCCACCGGCAGCGCCATGAGCTGCGTGATGAGCGCGGGACCCCGGCTCCAGCTCCGCCGCAGCAGCAGGCCCCGGGCGGCGAACAGCGGGATGAGGCCGAGCGCCACCAGCGTGACGCCCCCCATCTCGGCCTGCTGGGGGCTGTCGGGGTCTCCGATCAGCCCCATGACGAGCATGTAGAGGCCACCGAGGGCGAGCGCGGAGCCTTCGAGGGCGTTGAGAGCGGCCACGAGGGTGATCCGGCCCGGCTTCTCCTCGCCGGCCGAGGGCGACGGAGAGGGCGCGTTCGCTTCAGTACTCACACCCTTCAGGTTGACATCCCCGGCCGCCGGAAGTGAAGCCGGGCCCGTACCGGGTGCGCCGGACCGGGCGCGGTCACCCGGAGTGACCGGGTGTGGACCGGGAGATCCGCCCCTTCTTGGCGGTACCGCTCGGTAGGTAGGCTGACGGCATGCGCGCACTCCTCGTGGTCAACCCAGCCGCCACCACCACCAGTGCGCGGACCCGTGACGTGCTCATCCACGCCCTGGCGAGCGAGATGAAGCTGGAGGCCGTGACCACGGAGTACCGCGGGCACGCCCGGGACCTGGGGCGCCGGGCGGCGGACTCGGACGACATCGACATCGTGGTCGCCCTGGGTGGGGACGGCACGGTGAACGAGGTGGTCAACGGCCTGCTGCACAAAGGGCCCGACCTGGAGAGCCTGCCGCGCCTCGCCGTGGTCCCCGGCGGCTCCACCAATGTCTTCGCCCGGGCGCTGGGCATCCCCAACGACGCGGTGGAGGCGACCGGCGCCATCCTGGACGCCCTCGCGGACCGCAGCGAACGCACGGTGGGCCTCGGCCTGGCGGCCGGGACCCCGGGCACCCCCGACGAGGCCGTGCCCGAGCGCTGGTTCACCTTCTGCGCGGGCCTCGGATTCGACGCCGGAGTCATCGGACGCGTCGAACAGAAGCGCGAGCGCGGCAAGCGGTCGACCCACGCGCTGTACGTACGCCAGGTGCTGCGGCAGTTCCTGGAGGAGCCGCGCCGGCGCGACGGCCTGATCACCCTGGACGTCCCCGGCCAGGACCCGGTGACGGACCTCGCGCTGTCCATCATCTGCAACACCTCCCCCTGGACCTACCTGGGGAATCGCCCGATCTACGCCGCCCCGAAGGCCTCCTTCGACACCGCGCTGGACGTCCTCGGGCTACGGCGCCTGTCCACCGCCGCGGTGACCCGGTACGCCACCCAGCTGCTCACTTCCAGCCCCGGGAAAGGGCCGCGCGGCAAGCACGCGGCGTCCCTGCACGACCTCACCGACTTCACCTTGCATTCGAAGGCTCCCCTGCCCTTTCAGATGGACGGCGACCACCTGGGACTGCGTACGAGCGTGACGTTCACAGGCGTACGCCGTGCACTGCGTGTGATTGTGTGAGTAGAAGGGGCCAAAGTCCTTTAACTCGAACGTTTGGACTGGCCCCCACCCCTTAGAAGTGCGGCTGTGACCTAGTCGACACCGAGGAATCAAAAAAAACTTTCCAGAAGGGGTTGTATCCGCCGCCGAGGTTTGCGAGTCTCTTCATGGCGATCGGGACAGCCCGCAACACCGGCATCCCAGAGAGCCAGAACCCCTCCTTATCACAACAGGACCACATCCAGTTCATCTGGGCGTCGGACCTTCGTCTGCGGGGGGATTCGTGAAAGCGTTCACATTCACAAGCACCAGCATGTAATACCAAGGAGAGGTAGCAGCCATGGACTGGCGTCACAACGCCGTTTGTCGTGAGGAAGACCCCGAGCTGTTCTTCCCCATCGGCAACACCGGTCCTGCGCTGCTGCAGATCGAGGAAGCCAAGGCCGTCTGCCGTCGCTGCCCCGTCATGGAGCAGTGCCTGCAGTGGGCGCTCGAGTCCGGCCAGGACTCCGGCGTCTGGGGTGGCCTCAGCGAGGACGAGCGCCGCGCAATGAAGCGCCGCGCCGCTCGCAACCGGGCGCGTAACGCCAGCGCCTGACCGACGCCCCCGCACCGAGCCACAGCCAGGCGGCGCGTACGGAGCGTACGCACGGCCCCGCCTTCGAGTCGCAGCGCGCAGTACCCCCGAAGCGCATCGCACCGTGAGCACCACGACAGTGGGCCCGGACCGTCACCACGGTCCGGGCCCACTGTCGTGCGGCCGTTCAGCCGCGCGGCCGCGTCACCTGTCGTTGCTGACGGGGATGTCGAGGACGACCTGGGTGCCGCGCCCGGGGGCGGGGACCATGCCGAAGCTGCCGCCCAACTCCCCCTCGACCAGGGTCCGGACGATCTGGAGTCCCAGATTGCCGGCCCGGTGCGCGTCGAACCCCTCGGGCAGCCCCCGCCCGTCGTCCGTCACGGTGATCAGCAGGCGGCCCTCGGCCGGTGTCCCGCCACGCACCGCGGACACCTCCACCGTCCCGCGCTCGGCCACCGCGAAGGCGTGTTCCAGGGCGTTCTGCAGCACCTCGGTGAGCACCATCGACAGGGGCGTGGCCACCTCCGCGTCCAGGATTCCGAAGCGTCCCGTCCGCCGGCAGGTGACCTTGCCCGGAGAGATCTCGGCCACCATCGCGATGACGCGGTCGGCGATCTCGTCGAACTGGACCCGCTCGTCCAGGTTCTGAGACAGCGTCTCATGGACGATCGCGATCGAGCCGACGCGGCGTACCGCCTCGTTGAGCGCCTCACGGCCCTGCGGGGAATCCATTCTGCGCGCCTGGAGGCGCAACAGGGCGGCCACCGTCTGGAGGTTGTTCTTGACCCGGTGGTGGATCTCCCGGATGGTGGCGTCCTTGGTGATCAGTTCCCGCTCGCGGCGCCGCAGTTCGGTGACGTCGCGCAGGAGCACCAGCGAACCGATGCGTACGCCCTTGGGTTTGAGCGGGATCGCCCTCAGCTGGATCACCCCGCCGGCACCCTCCACCTCGAACTCCCGTGGCGCGTACCCGCTCGCCACCTTGACCAGGGCCTCGTCCACCGGGCCGCGGAAGGGCGCGAGTTCGGCCGTGGTGGCGCCGAGGTGGTGGCCGACCAGGTCGGAGGCGAGGCCGAGCCGGTGGTAGGCGGAGAGCCCGTTGGGGCTGGCGTACTGCACGACACCGTCGGCGTCGAGCCTGATCAGCCCGTCGCCCACACGCGGGGAGGCGTCCATGTCGACCTGCTGGCCGGGGAAGGGGAAGGCCCCGGCGGCGATCATCTGGGCGAGGTCGGACGCGGACTGGAGGTAGGTGAGTTCCAGCCGGGACGGGGTGCGCACCGTCAGGAGGTTGGTGTTGCGCGCGATGACGCCGAGCACCCGGCCCTCGCGGCGTACGGGGATGGACTCGACCCGCACGGGCACCTCCTCGCGCCACTCCGGGTCGCCCTCGCGCACGATCCTGCCCTCGTCCAGGGCCGCGTCCAGCAGCGGGCGCCGACCGCGCGGCACCATGTGGCCGACCATGTCGTCCTGGTAGGAGGTGGGCCCGGTGTTGGGCCGCATCTGCGCCACGGACACGTAGCGGGTCCCGTCGCGGGTGGGCACCCACAGGACGAGGTCGGCGAAGGACAGGTCGGAGAGCAGCTGCCACTCCGAGACCAGCAGGTGGAGCCACTCGAGGTCGGTGTCGCTCAGGGCGGTGTGCTGGCGGACGAGGTCGTTCATGGAGGGCACAGGGCCGAGCGTACCCGTGGGAACCCAGAGGTTCCGAACCGTTCGCCCCGCGTATCCGTGACACTGGGGGAAGGGCCCGGACGGCCCCCCGAGGAATGTCCGTACCCATGGATGGACACGGGCTATTGGTCTAGTCCACAATGCCGGTGTACGGCAACACGTACACGACGACCTCCGCTCTCCCCGCACAGGAGAGCGGACCGAGGTGCCCGGCGCTCTCTGCCCTGACCGCGCCGGTCGCCTCCAGTGGCCGGAGGCACCGCACACCGCCGGCCAGGCAGCTCCGGGCTGCGGTGCCGGACGGGCTGAGGGTCCCGAGCCGGCGCCGCGGCCCGCGGGTGCTTCCGGGCCTGCCCGTCCGCCGGCGACCCGCTCCCGCCGCACACCGCGACCCGGACCACGGCGGCGCAGCGCCCTCGGGGCGCGCCCCGGCCGTCACCGGACGCCCGCCCGGCCACGCCCCGGGCCACCCCGCGGCGACACAGGCACGTTCCGCGCGACCGGTCCGCCCCCGGCCGCCGACGTTCTGCTAGATTGGCCCCATAATTGGTCTATACCACATGACGCATCTCATCAGATCGGCAGGCACAGCGTGGAAGTTGTCATCGTCCCGGACGCCACGGCAGGCGGGGAACTCATCGCGGACACCATCGCGTCCCTGCTGAGCCGCAAGCCCGACGCCCTGCTCGGCGTTGCCACCGGCTCCACCCCTCTGCCCATCTACCGGGCCCTGGCGGCGAAGGTCCGCTCCGGCGCCGTCGACGCCTCCCGCGCCCGCATCTGCCAGCTCGACGAGTACGTCGGGCTGCCCGTGGGCCATCCCGAGTCCTACCGCTCGGTCGTGCTGCGTGAGGTCGTCGAGCCCCTCGGGCTGTCCGAGGCCTCCTTCATGGGGCCCGACGGCGCCGCCGAGGACGTCCAGGCGGCGTGCGAGGCGTACGACCAGGCGCTGGCGGACGCGGGAGGCGTGGACCTCCAGCTGCTGGGCATCGGCACCGACGGGCACATCGGCTTCAACGAGCCCTGCTCCTCGCTCGCCTCGCGCACCCGGATCAAGACGCTCACCGAGCAGACCCGGATCGACAACGCGCGCTTCTTCGACGACGACATCACGCAGGTGCCCCTCCATGTGATCACCCAGGGCATCGGCACCATCCTGGACGCGCGCCACCCGATCCTGCTGGCCACCGGGGAGGGCAAGGCCGACGCGGTGGCCCGGACCGTGGAGGGGCCCCTCGCCTCGATCGTGCCCGCCTCGGCCCTGCAACTCCACCCGCACGCCACCGTGGTGGTGGACGAGGCGGCGGCGTCCAAGCTGAAGCTGGCGGACTACTTCCGGGCCACGTACGCGTCGAAGCCGGACTGGCAGGGCCTGTAACAGCCCGCGGTGACGCGGAAGGGCCGGGCACCGTGACGGTGCCCGGCCCTTCCGCGTGCGGAGCTACGCCCTGCGCGCCCCGGTGATCGCCTCTGCGGCAGCGGTCCCGCAGACCCGGGCGGCGCCGTACGTCGCGATGTGCAGGGCTCCCCGGGCCGGCGCCTCGGGCAGTCCCATCTCGACCACGACGGTGTCCGGGCGGGCCGCCAGCAGGCGGTCGAGCGCCTCCCCCATCCACGGGTGCCGGTGCTCGTCCCGGACGACCGCGACGATGCGCCGCTCCCCCGCCGCCCGCAGCACCGCGTCCACCCCGGCACCGCCGTACGTGCCGGTCGCGGTGCCGGGCAGCAGCCGCTCCAGCTCGGCGGCGACCCCCCACGGGGTCTCGGCGCCGACCGCGATGTTCGCGACCGGGGTGAACCCGGCGACGTACACCGGCTCGGTCAGGGGCGCGGCCGTGCCGGTCACCCGCAGGGCGCGCCGGGCCGCGGCGAGCCCGATGTCCGAACCGGCTCCGGTGCCGGGCGCGGTCCCCTCCTGCACTGCCGCGCCCGGCTCCGAACCGGCCCCCCTGGCCCGCTGCGTCCAGGACGCGAGGGCCCGTACCCGGGCGGCGGCGTCGGCCAGCCGCTCCTCGGGAAGTTCGCCGCTCCGCACCGCCGCGACCAGCGCGTCCCGCAGCAGCAGCACGGTGGCCTCGTCCGCGAGTCCGCCGCCGACGCAGATGGCGTCGGCACCCGCGGCGATGGCGAGGACGGAGCCGCGCTCGATGCCGTACGTGCCGGCGATGGCGTCCATCTCCATGCCGTCGGTGACGATGAGCCCCTCGTACCCCAGCTCCTGACGGAGCAGGCCGGTGAGGATCTGCGGGCTGAGCGTCGCGGGGCGGGCGGTGTCGAGTGCGGGAAGCAGGATATGTGCACTCATCACGGATTTGGAACCCGCCGCGATCGCCGCCCGGAAGGGCACCAGTTCACGGGCGTGCAGGGTCTCCAGGTCCACCTCGATGCTCGGCAGCGCGAGGTGCGAGTCGACCGCGGTGTCGCCGTGGCCGGGGAAGTGCTTGGTGCAGGCGGCGACCCCGGAGGCCTGGAGCCCCTCGACGTACGCGGCCGTGTGGCGGGCGACGAGGTCCGGGCCGGCGCCGAAGGACCGTACGCCGATGACCGGGTTGCCCGGGTTGGAGTTGACGTCGGCGGACGGCGCCCAGTTGAGGTTGACCCCGCACTCGGCCAGCCGGCGGCCGAGCTCCCGGGCGACGCCCCGGGTCAGCTCGACGTCGTCGACGGACCCGAGGGCCAGGTTGCCGGGGAAGGACGAGCCGTCCCGGACCTCCAGGCGGGTGACGTCCCCGCCCTCCTCGTCGATCGCGACGAGGACGTCGTCGCGCTCGGCCCGCAGCCGGGCGGTGAGCGCGGCGAGCTGCTCGGGCGAGTGGATGTTGCGGCCGAACAGCCCGACGGAGGCCAGGCCTTCGCCGACCCTGCGCAGCAGCCAGTCCGGCGGCGTGGTGCCGGTGAACCCGGGCTGGAGCACGGCGAGCGCGTCGCGCGTGACGGTGTCCGTGGTGGATACGAGGGTGGTCATGGAAGCCGCACTATCCCTTCACGGCGCCGGAGGTGAGACCCGCGGCCATCTTCTTCTGAATGATCATGAAGAAGACGACGACCGGAATGGCGATCATGGTGGAGGCCGCCATCAGCGCGCCGTAGTCGGTCCCGCGTTCGGTCGTGAACGTCATCAGCCACACGTTGAGCGTGTACTTGGAGTTGTCGTTGATCAGGATGTAGGCGAAGAGGTACTCGTTCCACGCGTTGACGAGCGCGAAGATCGACGCGGCGGCGAGCCCCGGGGCGAGCAGCGGGAAGATCACGCGGCGGAAGGCACCGAAGCGGGTGCACCCGTCCACCATCGCGGACTCCTCCAACTCGACCGGGATGTTCACGACGAAGCCGCGGATCATGATGGTCGCGAAGGGCAGCGTGGAGACGAGGTAGACGACGATCAGGCCCCAGTACTCGTCGATCCCGCCCATCGCGTTGAGCTGGGCGTAGATCGGGATGAGCATCGCGGTCGGCGGGAGCATCTGCACCAGGATCATGATCAGGAGCAGCGGCTTGCGGCCGAAGAAACGGAAGCGGCCGATGGCCAGCGCGGCCAAGGTCGCGATGACCATGCCGCCGACCACCGCGGTGATCGAGACGATCAGGCTGGACTGGATCGCGGTGCCGAAGTTCGGCTGCTGGGCGGCGCGCACGAAGTTGTCGAAGGTGATCGACGAGGGCCACAGGGTCTGGTCGTAGGACCGGATCTCGTGGTTGGGCCGCAGCGCGCTGATGACCAGCCAGTAGACGGGGAAGATCATGACCAGGGCGATGCCGAGGCCGAGGACGTCGAAGCCGAGCCGGCTCTTCTTGCGGTCCGGGCGCAGTTCCTGCGGCGTCTGGGTCGTGGAGCTCATTCGACCTCTCCTGTCTTCATGAGCTGGCGCAGGTAGTACACGGCCACACCGGACAGCAGGAGAACCGTGATCAGGGCGATCGCGGTGCCCTGGCTGAACGAGGTGGACTCGAATGCCTTGGAGTAGGAGTAGAGGCCGAGGGTCTCGTATTCGGGCTCCGGCTTGTTGCCGCGTAGCAGCCAGATCTGGCCGAACACGTTGAAGTCCCAGATCACCGAGAGGGTGGCCACCATGGTGAACACGGGCTTGATGACCGGCCAGGTGACGTACTTGTAGACGCCGTAGCCGCTTGCACCGTCGAGCGACGCGGCCTCCTCCAGCTCCTTGGGGACCTGGGTGAGGGCGGCGTACAGCGTGACGACAACGAACGGGACGGCACCCCAGACCACGAGGAGGGTGATGATGCCGAAGCCCTGGATCGGGTCGAGGTACCAGTTGTGGCCGAGCCAGTCCTCACCGACGACCTTGGAGATCAGGGTGTTGATGAGGCCGTAGTCGGAGTCCGCCATGAAGCGGAAGATCGAGGCGGCGACCATGAGCGGCATCGACCAGGCGGCGATCAACGCGAAGGTCAGCGCGAGCCGCACCCAGGTGGACAGCCGGCGCATCAGCAGAGCGACCAGCAGGCCGATCCCCATGGTCAGCGTGACGCAGATGGCCATGAAGACGACGGTCCGGAAGGTGACCCACCAGAAGTCGGAGTCGCCCAGGATGTTGGTGAACTGCTCCAGTCCCACCCAGGGGGCCGGTTCGCCCGTCCACAGCTCCCGTCTGCCCATGTCCTGGAAGGACATGATGACGGTCTTGGAGAGTGGGTAGAGGTACACGGCGGCGATCGCCACGATCGCCGGCAGGATCAGAAGATAGGGAAGCAGCTCGCCCTTCTTGCGCTTCTTCTTCTGCCCACGTAGCCCGGTGTCGTCCTTGAGGGGCTGCATGCCCCCTGTGACTTCGGGGTCCCTCGGTACGGGGACCGGTGGCCCGGCGGCCTTGGTATCAGCAGTCACGTGGCTGACCTTCCATCGCGGGTCCGAGGCACTCCCCGGATTTCACGGCGTTCACTTGCGGGAAAGTAGCGGGGCCCGGCATCGCTGCCGGGCCCCGCCTGGCATGGGAAGGTCAGGCCTTCTTGTTGATCAGGGCGTCGATCTTCCCGTCGGCCTTCTTGGTGGCGTCGGCGACGGAGCTGCCCTTGATGATCTCCAGGAGCATGTTCTTCAGGATCTCCTCCTTCTCGACGGAGGCCCAGCCCGGCGCGATCGGCGTGAACCAGGCGTCCGGCACCGCGTTGGCAATGGCGGCCGTCTCAGGCTTGGCCTTCAGCGGCTCCAGCTGCGTCTCGTTGTTGGGGAGGATGTTCTTCGACGCGAGGACCTCCATGGACTTCGCGTTGGTGAAGAGGGAGATCCACTCCTCGCCGAGGTCCTGGACCTTGGACTTGGAGATCGTCGCGAGGTCCGAGCCACCGATGAAGGACGGGAGCGCCTTGCCGTTCGGGCCGGGCATACCGGCCGTGGCGATCTTGCCCTCCAGCTTCGGGTTGCCGTTGTCGCCCCCGGTGACGGAACCGGCTTCCCAGGCCTGGCCGTAGATGACCGCGGCCTTCTCGTTGGCCATGACGTTGGCGTGGTCCTGCTCGTCCTTGGTCTGGTCGGCCTTGTTGTACTTCTTGACCAGGTCGACGTAGTGGCTGATGCCCTTCTGGGCCTCCGGGCTGGAGAGGGCGGCCTTCCACTCCTTCTTGCCGTCGTCGTAGGTGGCGATCTGGCCACCCTCGGCGGCGACGTAGGACATCGCGGCGTACCAGTAACGGCCGGGGAAGTAGAGGGACGAGGCGCGCTTGTCCTTCTTGCCGAGCTCCGCGGACACCTGGTCCATCGCCTTGAGGAACTCGTCCTCGGTCTGCGGGAGCTCCTCACTGCCGGTGCCGGCCTTGAGCATGTCCTTGTTGTAGACCGCGAGACGGGCGCTGGCGTAGTAAGGAACGCAGTAGACCTTGCCCTCGAAGGAGCAGGTGTCCTTCAGACCCTTGATCCAGGTGTCCGAGTTCTCGTGCTTCTTGAGGTCGATCTCGCCGAGAGCGCCGTTGAGGATGTACTGCATGGTCTCGGTGTTACCGAGCTCGACGACGTCCGGGAACTTGTCCCCGCCGAGGGAGGTGTCGAGCTTCTTGACCTTGTCGGCCCAGCCCTGGTACTGGACCTTGACGTTGACGTTGGGGTACTTCTTGTTGAACTGGGAGTTGACGTCCTTGACGAGTTCCGGCCAGGTCGTCTGGGCCTCACCCATCAGCCAGACGGTCAGGTCTTCCTTGCGGTCCTTGGGGTCCTGCGACGACGCCTTGTCGTCGGATCCACATGCCGCGACGGACATCAACATACCGGCGACGCCGATCGCCGCAATGAGCTTGCGCTTCATGCCACACCCTCCTCAGGGATACCAGCAACCCCCCGCCCACCGCGAAGACGTACGCCTGGTACTGCCTGTGGGGCTGGGACCTGGTCTTTAATGGTTTAGACCAGTACCCGGAGCTTGGCCTAGACCTTTAGGGGTGTCAAGGGTGTATAAGAAGTGCACTCGCGTCCGTTATAGGACCGACATCTAAGGGAGGGCGACGACCCGTGACCGGACCGTGCCACCATGTGAGCCGCGACAGACGGAGGAGCCGGTGACGGCAGCAACGCAGCAGTCGGAGAGGCGGGCCATGGGCGCCGACGGGGGCACAACCACGAACGAGACCGGCGCCGGTACGCGCACCGCGCGCGTACCGAAGTACTACCGGCTCAAGCGGCATCTCCTGGACATGACCGACACCATGCCGCCCGGCACCCCGGTGCCCCCGGAACGGACCCTGGCGGCCGAGTTCGACACCTCGCGCACCACCGTCCGCCAGGCCCTCCAGGAACTCGTCGTCGAGGGCCGGCTGGAGCGCATCCAGGGCAAAGGCACCTTCGTCGCCAAGCCGAAGGTCTCCCAGGCCCTCCAGCTGACCTCCTACACCGAGGACATGCGCGCCCAAGGGCTGGAACCCACGTCCCAACTCCTGGACATCGGTTACGTCACGGCCGACGACAGGCTGGCCGGCCTGTTGGACATCACGGCGGGCGGGCGGGTGCTGCGGATCGAGCGGCTCCGGCTGGCCAGCGGCGAGCCCATGGCGATCGAGACCACCCACCTCTCGGCCAAGCGCTTCCCGGCCCTGCGCCGGTCGCTCGTCAAGTACACCTCGCTCTACACCGCCCTGGCCGAGGTGTACGACGTCCGCCTGGCCGAGGCCGAGGAGACCATCGAGACCTCCCTGGCCACTCCCCGGGAGGCCGGGCTGCTCGGTACGGACGTCGGCCTGCCGATGCTGATGCTGTCCCGGCACTCGGTCGACGGCCGGGGCGAGCCGGTGGAGTGGGTGCGTTCCGTCTACCGCGGCGACCGCTACAAGTTCGTGGCCCGGCTGAAGCGGCCGACCGAGTAGGGACCCGTACGCGACGACTCCGCCCCCGCGCCGGCACGGCCCGGGGGCGGAGTCGTCGCATGCCCGCACCCAGCGGCCCGCCGGCGTGAACCGACCCGCCCTCACGTCCGTGTGTCCCACCGACACCTCACCGGCGCCGACGGGGCGAGACGGGTGTGGGAACTCAGGGGGCGGACCGTTGCGCGACCGCAATGCGGTCAAGGGGTGACGGTGGCCGGAGCCCTCCCCTAGATTTCCTGCGCATGACGACAGGTGATCAGCGAGGGGACGGAGTCGCCGTATGCCGGAAGACATCGATGAGAAACGACCGACGGTGACACCCGTGCGGGTGGTCATCGCGCTCTGCCTGATCGCGCCGTTCGTGGCGATGCTCTGGGTGGGCTCCTACGCGAAGGTCGACCCGGCCTTCATCGGTATCCCCTTCTTCTACTGGTACCAGATGCTCTGGGTCATCATCTCGACCGCGCTCACCATGACCGCCTACAAGCTGTGGCAGCGTGACCAGCGCACCCGCAAGGGGGGTGCGTCGGCATGAAGGACGGCGTGAACGGCGTCGCACTCGCCGTCTTCATCTTCTTCTTCGCGGCCGTCACGGTCATGGGCTTCCTGGCCGCGCGCTGGCGCAGGGCCGAGAACGAGGCGACCCTCGACGAATGGGGCCTGGGCGGGCGGTCGTTCGGCACCTGGGTCACCTGGTTCCTGCTCGGCGGTGACCTCTACACGGCATACACCTTCGTCGCCGTCCCCGCGGCCATCTACGCCGCGGGCGCGTCCGGGTTCTTCGCGGTCCCGTACACCATCCTCGTCTACCCGCTCATCTTCACCTTCCTGCCGCGGCTCTGGTCGGTCTCGCACAAGCACGGGTACGTCACCACCTCGGACTTCGTCCGTGGACGTTTCGGCTCCAAGGGCCTCTCGCTGGCGGTCGCCCTGACCGGCATCCTCGCGACGATGCCGTACATCGCACTCCAACTGGTCGGCATCCAGGCCGTGCTGGACGTCATGGGCGTCGGCGGCGGCGAGACGACGCACTGGTTCGTCAAGGACCTGCCGCTGCTGATCGCCTTCGCGGTGCTCGCCGCGTACACCTACTCCTCCGGGCTGCGCGCCCCCGCGCTCATCGCGTTCGTCAAGGACGGCCTGATCTACCTGGTCATCGCCGTGGCCATCATCTACATCCCGATCAGACTCGGCGGCTTCGACGAGATCTTCACCAAGGCGAGCGAGGCGTTCGCGCAGAAGAACGAGGCGGCCGGCAAGCCGGTGGCCGGGCTCGCACCCGGCGCCGCCGGACAGTGGGGTTACGCCACACTGGCGCTCGGCTCCGCGCTGGCGCTCTTCATGTACCCGCACTCCATCACGGCGACGCTCTCCAGCCGCAGCCGTGAGGTGATCCGGCGCAACACCACGATCCTGCCGCTGTATTCGCTGATGCTGGGTCTGCTGGCCCTGCTCGGCTTCATGGCGATCGCCGCCGGCATCAAGGTGGACAACGGCCAGCTCGCCATCCCCCAGCTGTTCGAGAACATGTTCCCGGACTGGTTCGCCGGTGTGGCCTTCGCCGCGATCGGCATCGGGGCCCTGGTCCCCGCCGCCATCATGTCGATCGCCGCGGCGAACCTCTTCACCCGCAACATCTACAAGGACTTCCTCAAGCCGGACGCGACACCGGCACAGGAGACGAGGGTCTCCAAGCTGGTCTCCCTGCTGGTCAAGGTCGGTGCGCTCGTCTTCGTCCTTACCATGGACAAGACGGTCGCGATCAACTTCCAGCTGCTCGGCGGGATCTGGATCCTCCAGACGATGCCCGCGCTGGTGGGCGGCCTGTTCACCCGGTGGTTCCACCGCTGGGCGCTGATCGCCGGCTGGGCGGTCGGCATGGTGTACGGCACGGTGGCGGCCTACGGCGTCGCCAGCCCGACCCAGAAGCACTTCGGCGGGTCGTCGAAGGAGATCCCCGGCATCGGCGAGATCGGCTACATCGGTCTCACCGCGTTCGTCCTGAACGTGCTCGTGGTGGTCGTGCTGACGTTCGTCCTCAACGCGGTGAAGGCCCCGGCCGGCACCGACGAGACGTCACCGTCCGACTACACGGCCGACGCGGGCGATCCGGGCGTCAAGGCCGAGCTGCCGCCGGCCACGGTGGG
>NZ_KL585393.1:63979-68442 GCF_000721935.1 Streptomyces sp. NRRL WC-3549 | reverse complement strand
CGCCGGCCACGGTGGGCGCCCCCGGCGGCGGCCACTGACCCACCCCTCGGTGCCGCCGGGCCCGGCCCCGGCGGCACCCCGCACGCCCCGCCCCGCGCCACCCCGGAACCATCCGGTGCGCCACCCGGCACCCTCCGGCACACCGCCCGCCGTGGACATGGCGACCGGACCGGTGCGCCTCTCCCCGTACGACGCCCTGGGCCACCTCACGGCCCGGGCCTACGGACGGCCTCGCGGGGCTCGTCCGGTCCACGCGGACGGCCGTGCTCGCCGCCACCGCATCCACCGCCGACTGGGCCTCCACAGGCCCCCGGAGCGGGACGGGGCGCCCGTTCCGGCCGTTCCGCTGCTCACCTTCCGCCTGGATCTCTGACCTGGCGCCCTTCGCGTGCGACACAACATGTGGGGGCCTCCGCATCGGACGGCCCCCACATGTATGCTCGTGCTCGCTGTCGCCGCAGGGGAATCCGGTGCGAATCCGGAACTGTCCCGCAACGGTGTGATCGGTGCACATCTGTGCTACCCGCAAGTCCGATGACCTGCCGACAGTGCGTCCGGATCGACCGACCCGGGCGCCAGACGTCCGGGCCTCGCGGATAGGCCGGTGGACGCCGTACGCGGTGCCGCCCGCCCAGGGCCGTCACCGCCCGGCTCCCCTTCCTGCCGCCGGCCCCGGCCGAGCGAGGGAAAGCCCAGTGACCATCGCGCCCGCCGATCCGGTTTCAGCCACCGAATCCGCTGTGTCCGCCACGTCCGGGGAAGCCACGACCGACGGACCCGGGACCGCCCTGCTGCGGACCCTGACCGACCTCACCGTCGATCTGCCCGACACCGACCCCGGACGGGTCGCCGCCGCCGCGCTGCGCGGGCGCAACGCCCGCTCCGACGAGGCGGAGCTGCGTTCGCTGGCCACCGAGGCCGCCGCGGGCCTGATCTCCGAGGACCCCGCGTACTCCCGGCTCGCCGCCCGGCTGCTGACCCTGACGATCGCCGAGGAGGCCGCCGGCCAGGGCGCCACGTCCTTCTCCGCCTCGGTCGCCGTGGGGCACCGCGAGGGCCTGATCGCCGACCGCACCGCCGCCTTCGTCGCGCTGCACGCCGAGGCGCTGGACGCGCTCGTCGAGCGGACGCTGGCCGAGGGGGCGGACGACCGCTTCGGCTACTTCGGCCTGCGCACCCTCCAGAGCCGCTACCTGCTGCGCCACCCGCACACCCGCCAGGTCGTCGAGACCCCGCAGCACTTCATGCTGCGCGTCGCGTCCGGCCTCGCCGAGGACGACTCGGTACGGGCGCTGGACGAGGTCGCCGCGCTGTACGGGCTGATGAGCCGGCTGGACTACCTGCCCTCCTCCCCCACCCTCTTCAACTCCGGTACCCGGCACCCGCAGATGTCCTCCTGCTACCTGCTGGACTCGCCGAAGGACGAGCTGGACTCGATCTACGACCGCTACCACCAGGTGGCGCGGCTCTCCAAGCACGCGGGCGGCATCGGTCTGTCGTACTCCCGCATCCGGGCCCGGGGTTCGCTGATCCGCGGCACCAACGGGCACTCCAACGGCATCGTGCCGTTCCTGAAGACGCTGGACGCCTCGGTCGCCGCGGTCAACCAGGGCGGCCGGCGCAAGGGCGCCGCAGCGGTCTACCTGGAGACCTGGCACGCGGACATCGAGGAGTTCCTGGAGCTCCGCGACAACACGGGCGAGGACCAGCGGCGCACGCACAACCTCAACCTCGCGCACTGGATCCCGGACGAGTTCATGCGCCGGGTCGACGCGGACACCGAGTGGTCGCTGTTCTCCCCCTCCGACGTCCCCGAGCTGACCGACCTGTGGGGCGAGGAGTTCGACGCGGCCTACCGGGCGGCCGAGGCCGGGGGCCTGGCCCGCAAGACGATGCCGGCCCGTGAGCTGTACGGCCGGATGATGCGGACCCTCGCCCAGACCGGCCAGGGCTGGATGACGTTCAAGGACGCCTCCAACCGGACCGCGAACCAGACCGCCGAGCCGGGCAGGGTCGTGCACTCCTCGAACCTGTGCACGGAGATCCTGGAGGTCACGGACGACGGTGAGACGGCGGTCTGCAACCTGGGCTCGGTCAACCTGGGCGCCTTCGTCTCCGGCGGGTCGGTCGACTGGGAGCGGCTGGACGCCACCGTCCGTACCGCGGTGACCTTCCTCGACCGCGTGGTGGACATCAACTTCTACCCGACCGAGCAGGCCGGCCGCTCCAACGCCCGCTGGCGTCCGGTGGGCCTGGGCGCGATGGGCCTCCAGGACGTCTTCTTCCAGCTGCGGCTGCCGTTCGACTCCCCCGAGGCCCGCGCGCTGTCCACCCGGATCTCCGAGCGGATCATGCTCGCCGCCTACGAGGCCTCCTGCGACCTCGCGGAGCGGTCCGGCCCCCTGCCCGCCTGGTCCGAGACCCGCGCCGCCCGCGGTGTGCTGCACCCGGACCACTACGCCACCGAGCTGAACTGGCCGGAGCGGTGGGACGCCCTGCGGGCCCGTGTCGCGAAGACCGGGATGCGCAACTCGCTGCTGCTCGCCATCGCCCCGACCGCGACGATCGCCTCGATCGCCGGGGTGTACGAGTGCATCGAGCCGCAGGTCTCCAACCTCTTCAAGCGCGAGACCCTCAGCGGTGAGTTCCTCCAGGTCAACGGCTACCTGGTCGAGGAGCTGAAGAAGCTCGGCGTCTGGGACGCCCGGACCCGGGAGGCACTGCGGGACGCCAGTGGCTCCGTGCAGGGCTTCGGCTGGATCCCCGAGGACGTGCGCGCGCTGTACCGCACGGCGTGGGAGATCCCGCAGCGCGGCCTGATCGACATGGCCGCGGCCCGTACGCCGTTCCTGGACCAGAGCCAGTCGCTGAACCTGTTCCTGGAGACGCCGACGATCGGCAAGCTCTCCTCGATGTACGCGTACGCCTGGAAGCAAGGGCTGAAGACGACGTACTACCTGCGTTCGCGCCCGGCCACCCGGATCGCCCGCGCGGCCTCCGGCCGCACCGCGACCGCCGCCCTTCCCGCCCAGCAGGCGCAGGCTCCCGACGCGGAGGCCCTCGCCTGCTCCCTCGAAAACCCCGAGTCCTGCGAGGCCTGCCAGTAATGAGCTCCACCGAGAAGACCACCGGAAAGACCGAGAAGAACCTGCTCGACCCGGGCTTCGAACTGACCCTGCGCCCCATGCGCTACCCGGACTTCTACGAGCGCTACCGGGACGCGATCAAGAACACCTGGACCGTGGAGGAGGTCGACCTCCACTCCGACGTCGCCGACCTCGCCAAGCTCTCGCCCGGCGAGCAGCACATGATCGGCCGGCTCGTCGCGTTCTTCGCGACGGGTGACTCGATCGTCTCCAACAACCTGGTGCTGACGCTCTACAAGCACATCAACTCCCCGGAGGCGCGGCTGTACCTGTCGCGTCAGCTCTTCGAGGAGGCCGTGCACGTCCAGTTCTACCTGACGCTGCTGGACACCTATCTGCCCGACCCGGAGGACCGCGCGGCGGCCTTCGACGCGGTCGAGGAGATCCCGTCCATCCGTGAGAAGGCGCAGTTCTGCTTCAAGTGGATGGACTCGGTCGAGGAGATCGACCGGCTGGAGACCCGGGCCGACCGGCGCCGCTTCCTGCTGAACCTGATCTGCTTCGCGGCGTGCATCGAGGGGCTGTTCTTCTACGGCGCCTTCGCCTACGTCTACTGGTTCCGCTCGCGCGGTCTGCTGCACGGCCTCGCCACGGGAACCAACTGGGTCTTCCGTGACGAGACGATGCACATGAACTTCGCCTTCGAGGTCGTGGACACCGTCCGCAAGGAGGAGCCCGAGCTCTTCGACGACGCCCTTGAGCAGCAGGTCACCGACATGCTGCGGGAGGCCGTCGAGGCGGAGCTGCAGTTCGGCCGGGACCTGTGCGGTGAGGGGCTGCCGGGGATGAACACCGAGTCGATGCGCCAGTACCTGGAGTGCGTCGCCGACCAGCGGCTCACCCGGCTCGGCTTCCCGGCGCTCTACGGCTCCGAGAACCCGTTCTCGTTCATGGAGTTGCAGGGCGTCCAGGAGCTCACGAACTTCTTCGAGCGCCGGCCGTCCGCCTACCAGGTCGCCGTGGAGGGTTCCGTCGGCTTCGACGACGACTTCTAGCCCCTTCCCGGCCCTCGTCCGGGACCGGCGTACGGACGCCGCGTGGCCGTGACCGGCCGCGCGGCGTCCGCCGTCGCGCCGACGGGCTCAGATGCCGCAGCCGGAGGCCGACCAGAAGTGGCTCGGTCCCTGGTTGACGTGGATGTGGTCGCCGTGGCCGGGGTAGCCCGGGCCGAGGATGCCGTTGAAGCCGTGGTTGCGGGCCTGCTTGGCGATGGTGCACAGGGAGTGCGGTCCGGCCCCCAGGTCGACGGCGTCGCCGTACATGTGGCGGCTGTCGGACGCCCCGCCGACCGCGGAGTTGCAGGAGGCGGACCGGAAG
>NZ_KL585393.1:63531-63769 GCF_000721935.1 Streptomyces sp. NRRL WC-3549 | reverse complement strand
ACCGGAAAGCCGCTGGTGACGCGGAGGGGCTGGTCACCGAGCGCGTGCCGCAGCGCTTCCAGCTTCCACATGGAGGTCAGCGCGTTGGCCTTGGCCGTCCCGGCCGCCACCTTGCCGCCCGCCCAGGTGCTGTTGCACGTGTTCAGCTCGGGATAGGTGAAGTGGATCGGGGTGCAGTCGTTGTCCTGGAGGGCGTAGAGCTTGGCCTGCGTGGCCGGTCCGGCGATTCCGTCGGCGG
>NZ_KL585393.1:61457-63257 GCF_000721935.1 Streptomyces sp. NRRL WC-3549 | reverse complement strand
CCTGTCTCTTATACACAGATGTGTATAAGAGACAGTCCACGGCCAGCACCGAGTTGTACCCCGGGTAGCCCGCGACCCTGATCTGGAGCTGGGTGACGTCGTTCCCGGTGGCGCCGGACGAGAGCGTGCGGGTCCAGGTGAAACAGCCGTCGGCCTGCGCGGTGCCCGCGGTCACCAGGGCGCCACCGGCCGCGAAAGCCATGACCATGACAAGACCGAGCAGGGCGTGTGCGGTGCGTCTGAGCATGGGGTCTCCCTACGGTGAGGTGTGGCGACGAGCCTGTCGGAAGGGGTCTACCCGCGTCAACCACGCGTCGGGAAATAGGCGCCGCCCTGTACCCGGGCCCGACGGGACGGTACGGTGCGGGGCCCGCGCCGGAGAACCGGCGGGGCCCCGTACCGGCGGCGGCCCTCAGTCGTTCGGGACGACCGGGTAGCGCGGCGTGCCCTCCGCCATCTGCTTCAGCGCGTCCTTGCGGTCCCGCTTGGAGAGCCGGTCGATGTACAGGTAGCCGTAGAGGTGGTCGGTCTCGTGCTGGAGGCAGCGCGCGAAGTAGCCGGTGCCCCGCACCCGCACCTCCCTGCCCTTCACGTCCTGTCCGCGTACCACCGCGTAGTCGGGGCGGGCCAGCCCGGCGTAGGCCGTCGGGACGGAGAGGCAGCCCTCGTTGGAGTCGTCGAGGTTGCGCAGCTCGGGGGCGAGCTCCTCCAGCACCGGGTTGCAGATCGCGCCGACGTGCCGTACGCCCTCGTCGTCCATGCAGTCGTAGACGAAGACCTTGCGGTCCACGCCGATCTGGTTGGCGGCCAGGCCCACGCCCTCGGCCGTGCGCTGACTGGCGAACATGTCGTCGACCAGCCGGCCCAGCTCGTCGTCGAACTCCGTGACGGTCGCGCACTCCTTGTGCAGGACCGGGTTGCCCACCACCGTGATCGGACGGGAGGTTCCGCGCTCACGGTGTGCCGTCTCGCGCGCCTCGCAGTCCTCGGTGTCCACGAGGAAACCCTCGTCGTCCACGCCGACCTGCTCGTCCGTCTCCTGCTGCGACATGTCCGCCGTACGCCTTCCTGCGAATACCCGTGGGAAACGCACCGGATCCGGTGCCCGTACAGCCTACGGGCACCGCTCAGCAGACTTCTTCCAGATCCCGCCACTCGCGGCTGTCCGGGCTGTCCGCGACCCAGCCGTCCAGCAGTCCGCGCACCAGGGCGGGCGGCGCGGCTATGCCGCACTCGCGCTCCGGGACCCACAGCTCACCGGCGGTGCGGTGGCCCAGCGGCCCGGGGTGGCCCGGCTCGCTGTGGTCGTGCGGGTCGAGGTGCTCGCCGTCGCCCTCGTCGCTCTCCATCCGGCTCTCCGAACAGGCCCGGCAGAGCAGCCGCACGGAGGACGACCAGTCCTCGGCGGCGAAGCCGGCGTCGGAGGCGAGCCGCTCCAGCGCGTCCCGGTCCGACTCGGTGGCCGCCTCCAGCAGCACCACCCAGGTCGGCACCGGGGAGGGCGCCCACAGCTCGATCTCGTCGAAGACCGGGTAGGAGGGGCCGGCCGCCGTGATCCGCTCGCCGTTCGGGACCCCGTCGTGCAGGACGACCTCGCCCCAGCGCCGCCCGGAGGACGGCAGCGGGATCGACAGCACCTCCATGCGGGCCGGGTCCAGCCGGCGGCCCCAGACCACCTCGGCCTCGCCCTCGGGCGAGAGCCGGACGGCGGCACTGCCCAGCTCCATGCCCGTGGGCTCGCTGGTGGAGGCGGCGTCGTGCTGGGCGCTGCCCGGCACCTGTCTCTTATACACATCTCTG
>NZ_KL585393.1:59242-61218 GCF_000721935.1 Streptomyces sp. NRRL WC-3549 | reverse complement strand
CGGTGGCGGCGATCCCGACGTTCCACCAGTCCGGGGCCCCGGACTCGCGGTCGAGCAGGGCCACGGCACGCAGGCCGGCCGCTCTCGCCTGCTCCCAGTCGTGCCGGAACTTGTGCAGCAGCGCCAGATTGAACCAGGACTCCGAGAGCCAGGGTTCCAGATCCGCCGCGCGTGTCAGCAGCGCGCCCGCGTCCTCGTACCGGCCGTCGCCGATCAGCGTGAACGCGCGGTCCGTGGCCTGCCGCCAAGAGGCGGACGGCCGATGCCGTACCTTCCCGAAGATCCTCACGATTCCCGCCTGTCCCGACTGGACACCCTCGTATGCTCGCTCTCTTCGCATCCAACCATGCCCGGCCGGACGCCCGCTCATTACCCGTGGGTTACCCACTGGGGGCCGGGGTCAGACCACCTCGCGCCAGGACCCTCGCCAGCGCCTCGACCACCTGCGGCTGGTAGTCGCGCCCGGTGCCGAGCCTGAGCTGCTCAAGCGCCCCCAGGGCTCCGCTGACGCCTTCCCCGCACAGGTCGTCGTACGCGTTGACCGCACGGATGATCCGGGCCGCGGTGGGCTGCTCCCGGTACGGATCGGCCTGCTGTTCGACCACGACCGCCACCTCGGTCTCCCCGCCGGTCTGCCGGACCACGGCGCCCCCGAGCAGGGCGATCCTGCGCTGCTCTGCGGGCGGCAGCGTGACCGTCGCCCCGCCCGGCACGGCGTCCACCAGCGAGAGCTGCCCGATGTCGTGCATCAGCGCCGCGTACTCCAGGACGGTCAGCTCGGGCCCGGACAGGCCCAGCTCCCGGCCGACCGCGTCCGAGAGCACGGCCACCCTCCGGGCGTGGCCGTGCCGGGTGTACCCCGCGATCTCGGTGGCCCTGGCCAGCGAGGCGATGGTCTGGCGGTAGGTCGTGCGGGCGGCGGCGTACCGGCGGAAGGAGACCTGGGTCAGCAGCAGTGGCACGCACAGCACCGGCAGCGCCCACAGCCCCGCGACGGCGACCCCGAGGGCCATGACCGCACCGGTCGCGCAGACCGCGGATCCGATGCCGCTGAGCGCCCGGAGCTCGTCGCGCAGCAGCGGCCCGAAGGGGCGCGGGGTCCGGGCGGTCAGGGCCGCGAGCACCGCGTCGCACAGGGCGGTGAGGACCAGCAGGAGGAGCAGGAAGACGGCGAAAGGCGGCCCTTCACCGAACCAGCGCACCGCGTGCCCCGAGTTCGAGAGCGGCTGGAAGCAGACGGCGGCGAATCCCACGGCCAGGATCCGGCGGGCCACCCGGTCCGGCCCCGGGCCGCTGCCGCGCGCCGCCTGCGGGACCGCGGCGAGCAGCTGTGCCGCCACCACGACGGTGACCACCTGGAGGACACCGTGGGTGGTGGGCGTCCCCCGGCTGCTGCCGAGCAGGGCGTACGCCAGCGCACCGGCCGCCCCCAGGGGCGCGGGCTCGCGCTCACCGGGCAGGGCGCCCCAGCGGGCCAGCTCACCGACGGTGATCAGGGCCCCGAAGGCGAGCGCGTGCCCGGGCTCCACGAGGCCGTGCCAGAACGTATGGCCGAGCGCGACGAGCGCGAGGGCCAGTGCGGCTCCCCGGACGGCGAGGGCCGCCGGGGGCGGGACGAGGCGGTGGAAGGACGTCATCACGGGCGCCCCGGCCGGCCGGCGGGCCCCTGGGCGGCCTCGCGGGGCGGGGCCGGCCGCTGCCGGGGCGGCCGGGGCACCTCCTCGTCCGAGGGGACGGCGGTGGCCGCCGCGGACCAGCCGTGCCGGTCGAGGGCACGCGCCAGCGCCCGTACCATCCGGGGATCGAACTGGCTCCCGGCGCAGCGTTCGAGCTCCTCCACGGCGGCGGGGACGGGCCGGCCGGGCCGGTAGGAGCGGGTGGAGGTCATCGCGTCGAAGGCGTCCGCCACGGCGACGACCCGGGCGAACTCCGGGATGGCCGCACCGCTCAGGCCGTAGGGGTAGCCGCTGCCGTCG
>NZ_KL585393.1:49634-59032 GCF_000721935.1 Streptomyces sp. NRRL WC-3549 | reverse complement strand
CCGTTCGTGGTGGTGCAGGATCGCGGCGCGCGCCTCGTCCAGGAAGCCGATGCCCCGGACGATCTCGTGGCCGTACTCCGGGTGCAGCTCGATGATCCGGCGCTCCTCGGGGGTGAGGGGGCCGTCCTTGCGCAGGACCCGGGTGGGCACCCCGAGCTTGCCGACGTCGTGCAGGATGCCGGCGAACCGGAGTGCCTCCATCCGCCGTTCGGCCATGCCGAGTTCACGGGCGATCAGCTCGGAGGCGCGGCCCACCCGCTCGCTGTGCCCCCGGGTGTACCCGTCCTTGATGTCGACGGCCTGGACGAGGGCCCGGATGGTGGCCCGGTGCGCGGCGTGCTGCCGGTGGTACTGGGCGAAGACCCAGCAGGAGATGTACATCGGCAGGAGCACGACCAGCGCCGACACCGGCCCGTACGGGCTGCGCCACAGCACGGCCATCATCAGCCCGGCGAGGGCGTGGACCAGGTGCGGCCCCACCGAGGCGTGGAGCCCCCGCCAGGCGTGCCGGGGCGGGACCCGCTCGGCGGTGGCCAGGATCCCGCCGTCCAGGGCGGCCAGGACGGTGCTGAAGACGAGCGCGGTGGCGCAGGCGGGCAGCAGGGCGTACGGCAGGCCGGGCGCCGCCCGCCCCCCGGGGCCGCCGAGACTGGCCGGGCCCTCCAGAAGCGCGTACGCCCACGAGGCGGACCCCATGGCGAGTGCGAGCTGGGCGGCCCGCCACACACGCCGGGCCGCGACCGGCGGCTGCTCGACCCGCCCGGCCAGTGACCCGGGTATGGAGACCAGGGCGGCGGCCGCGGGGGGCAGCAGGAAGACGGCCGCGAGCAGCAGCGGGAAGAAGGACCCGGCCCCGGCCGGGCGGGAGCCACCGGAGAAGGGGAAGAAGCGGGCGGGAAGTTCGCAGGCCAGGCAGAGTGCGGCGAGGAGGGCCAGCGTGCCCCAAGGGGTGTCCGCCCCGGGGGTGAGGGCGGGCAGCGCGCAGAGTCCGGCGCCCGTGGACGCGCCCAGGATGTAGAGGCGCGCCGCCCCCGGTGTGCTCCGCACCCGCACCGATCGCCCCCAGCCTGGTCAATGAAGGCGCCAGGCTAGCGAGTTGGGGGTCGCACAGGGCCTCAACGGGCCGGATTAGCACCTTCGGGTGACACGGTGGGACACCTCACGCGGGCTGTCGGCCGACGGCCCCGGGGCGTCCGGCCACCCGGGGCATGTCACTCGGCGGTGGCGGCCGGCCTGTCGGCGTCGCTCACGGCCACGTCCTGTTCGGGGACGGTCTCGCCCGCGCGGATCAGTTCGATCCGGCCCATCACCTTGGAGCGCAGGTCGCTCGGGACGTCGTCCTGACCGCAGCAGCGCTTCACGAGCTTCTTGACCGCCTGCTCCAGGCCGTACTTCTCCAGGCACGGGGAGCATTCCTCGAAATGCACCTCGAACTTGGTGCAGTCGCCCTCGGGCATCTCATGGTCGAGAAACTCGTAGAGATGGTCGAGGACCTCTGAGCAATCCGTCTCGTGCGGCTCTCCGCAGCTCATGAGGCCGAGCCTTTCCTGTCGTCCGACTCACCGGCACCGGCCGGGACGAGTCCGCGCTCGCGCGCGTAGTCCTCCAGCATGCCGCGCAGCTGGCGGCGGCCACGGTGCAGCCGGGACATCACCGTACCGATGGGTGTCCCCATGATGTCCGCGATCTCCTTGTAGGCAAAGCCCTCGACATCGGCGAGATAGACGGCGATGCGGAACTCTTCGGGGATCGACTGCAGGGCGGACTTCACGTCGGAGTCGGGCAGGTGGTCGAGCGCCTGGGACTCCGCCGAGCGCAGACCGGTCGACATGTGCGACTCGGCGCGCGCCAGCTGCCAGTCCTCGATCTCCTCGGCGGCGCTCCGCTGAGGCTCGCGCTGCTTCTTGCGGTACGAGTTGATGAAGGTGTTCGTGAGGATGCGGTACATCCACGCCTTGAGGTTCGTGCCCTCACGGAACTGGTGGAAGGAGCCGTAGGCCTTGGCGTACGTCTCCTGGACCAGGTCCTCGGCGTCCGCGGGGTTGCGCGTCATGCGCAGCGCGGCCGAGTACATCTGGTCGAGATATCCCAGGGCGTCCCGCTCGAAGCGCGCGTTGCGCTCGGCGGTCGTCTCCTTCGCGCGGCCGTCGTCGGTCCCTGTGTCGGTCCCAGTGACCGGACCCACCTCCTCCAACGAAGTGGCGGAGCCGAAACCGGACCCGCTCGCATCGGAGAATAGTCGACCTTGCTCCCGCGCGGGCTGTCGATCGGCTCCGGCCGCGGCGCGCCCGGGAGCGGTCCTCGCCGCATGCAGCACCGTCCACTCCAGATCAGCGGTGTTCGAGCGGCGCGGGCAGATGGTCGAACCCATGCGACGGACTCCCTCTTCCACGTACGACTTGTTGTACCGACATCTGTCACAACAGCCGTCCCGCACGCCGCATTCCCGGGTCCCGGCGGCCCGCGGGGTGAGGTGGGCTCCGCCCCTACGGCAGCCCGTCCAGCCAGTCGCCGACCGCGCCGGTCAGGACGTCCAGGGCCTGATCCCGGGTCAGCGGTGCCTTCTTGGGTACGGCGAAACCGTGGTCGCCGTAGGGCACCTCGACGAGCCGGTGCTCCCCCGGCGGGAACTCGGCGGGCCGCCCGAAGGGGTCGCGGCCGCCCTGGACGACGAGGGTGCGCACCCCGGTGGCGAGGAGTTCGTCCGCCCGCGACTTCTCCGGCCGGCCCGGCGGGTGCAGCGGAAAGCTCAGCGCGAGCACCGCGTGGGCGCCGAGTCCGGCGGCCGTGCGGCAGGCCACCCGGGCGCCCGCGCTGCGTCCGCCCGCGACGACCGGCAGACCCGGGGCGCTCAGCGCGGGCCACAGCCCCCGCCAACCGGTGTCCAGCGTCCGGGGCGCGGGGGCGACCTTCTTCCCCGCCACCCGCCAGGGCTGCTCCACCAGCGCGACGCTCACCCCCCGCTCGGGCAGCACGGCGGCCAGTGCCCGCAGGTCCGGGGCCTCGATGCCGCCGCCCGCCCCGTGGCCGACGGCGAGCACGAGCCGGGCACCGCGTGCGGGCAGCCAGGTGATCCTGGCCACTCCTGCCCCGGTCTCGACGGTCTCGGTCCCGCTTCCGGTCTCTGTAGCGCTCACGGAGCCATCCTGCCCGGTCAGAAGAGCGTGCTGAGCTCAGGCGCGGCCAGTTCCTCCAGGAGTTGCGGGCCGTTGTTCCGGACGTTGCTGACGGCGGTGCCGACGGGGTAGGCCCGCATCAGCCCGCCGGGCGGCGGCTCCAGCAGCGCCCGGAGCTCCTCCACGTCGGTGTGCGAGGGATCCAGCCAGTCGTCCCAGCGGTCCGGCGGCAGCATCAGCGGCATCCGGGGGTGGATGTCCGCGAGCGTGGACGGCCCCTCGCCGGGGGCCACGGCGAGCGGGGAGGTCTCCGCCTCGGTGGTGATCACCGAGCAGGTCACCCACCAGGCCCGCGGGTGGTCCTCGGGCAGGGCGCGGTCGCGCCAGAACTCGTAGAGCCCGGCCATCGCGAAGACGGAACCGTCGGCGGGTGCCACGAAGTAGGGCTGCTTGCGCGGGCGCTTCCGCTTCCCCTTCTCCTCCAGCTGCCGCTCGTCGGCGCCGGTCATCCACTCGTAGTAGCCGTCGGCGGGCAGGATGCACCGCCGCGACGCGAAGGGGCGGCGGAACGACGGCTTCTCGTGGACGGTCTCCGCCCGGGCGTTGATCATGCGGGCCGCGCCCTCCGGCGACTTCGACCAGGAAGGGACCAGCCCCCATTTCAGTGCGCGCAGCTGGCGAACCGGACGCCGGTCGTCCGCGTCTTTCGGAGGACGTTCCAGGATCGCGTAGACCTCCTTGGTCGGAGCCACGTTCCAGTCGGGCTCCAAGGTCTCCGCCGGTTCCCACTTCTCGACCCCGAAGATCCCGGCCAGGTCCTCCGGCCGCCGACTGGCCGCATACCGTCCGCACATAAGTGCCAGACTGCCACGATCCGCGAGCAGAGCGGATGCCGTTGCCTCACGTACCCAGCCTCACGTACCTCTAGGAGCCGCCCGCATCATGGACAGCACCGAACTGGGCGATCTGTGGGATCGCGTCTTCGGCACCCAGCCCGCGCCGGAGCAGTGGCTGGTGGTCGTGACGGCCACCGCCGCGCTCGTCGCCGTCGTGCCGAACCTCACATGGCGGCTCTCCCGCAACGCGATCACCATCGCCCACGAGGGCGGCCACGGACTGGTGGCCCTGCTGACCGGGCGGCAGCTCTCCGGGATCCGGCTCCACTCGGACACCAGCGGGCTGACCGTGAGCCGGGGCAAGCCGTCCGGTACCGGCATGATCCTCACCGCGGCGGCGGGCTACACGGCGCCCCCGCTGCTCGGGCTGGGCGGCGCCTGGCTGCTGGCCGACGGCCGGATCACGCTGCTGCTGTGGCTGGCCACCGCGCTGCTCGCGGTGATGCTGGTGATGATCCGCAATCTCTACGGGGCGCTGACGGTCATCCTCACGGGTACCACCTTCCTGCTGGTGTCCTGGCTCACCTCGCCCGACGTCCAGTCGGCGTTCGCGTACACCGCGGTCTGGTTCCTGCTGCTGGGCGGGGTGCGCCCCGGCTTCGAGCTCCAGTCCAAGCGCCGCCACGGCGGTGCGCCGGACTCCGACGCCGACCAGCTCGCCCGGCTGACGCACGCCCCGGCCGCGATGTGGCTGTTCCTCTTCCACGCGGTGTCGCTGTGCTCGCTGATCGGTGGCGGGCGCTGGCTGCTCGGGCTGTGAGGGCCCCGGGGCCCCGCTCGGCGTCCCGGCCTGGGCCACTCTTGCGTTACGACCGGATTTCGCCCTATTTGTTGAGGCTCGGGCTTCGCGGTGAGCCACTAAAGTGAGGGGCATGACCGAGAGTTCCGTGCACCCCGCCCTCTGGCCCGCCCCCCATGCGACCGGGGCCGTCGACGCGACCGTCACCGTGCCCGGATCGAAGTCGGTCACCAACCGCGCCCTGGTCCTCGCCGCGCTGTCCTCGGAGCCCGGCTGGCTGCGCCGGCCGCTGCGTTCCCGGGACACCCTGCTGATGGCCGAGGCCCTGCGTACGATGGGCGTGGGCATCGAGGAGGGCGTGGGCCCGGACGGCTCGGGCGAGGCCTGGCGGGTCATCCCGGCCGGACTGCACGGCCCGGCCTCCGTCGACGTCGGCAACGCGGGCACCGTCATGCGCTTCCTGCCCCCGGTGGCCTGCCTCGCGGACGGCCCCGTCCACTTCGACGGCGACCCCCGCTCCTACGAGCGCCCCCTGCACGGCGTGATCGACGCGCTGCGGGCGCTGGGGGCCCGGATCGACGACGACGGCCGCGGCGCCCTGCCCCTGACCGTGCACGGCGCGGGCGCGCTGGACGGCGGCCGGGTGGCGGTCGACGCCTCCTCGTCCTCCCAGTTCGTCTCCGCCCTCCTCCTCTCGGGCCCCCGCTTCAACCTGGGCGTGGAGGTACGCCACACCGGCTCGGCCCTGCCGTCGATGCCGCACATCCGGATGACCGTCGACATGCTGCGGGCCGCCGGCGCCCAGGTCGACGAGCCGGAGACGGGCGGTGAGCCGAACGTCTGGCGGGTCTCGCCCTCGGCCCTGCTCGGCCGCGACCTCACCGTGGAGCCCGACCTCTCCAACGCACAGCCGTTCCTGGCCGCCGCACTGGTCACCGGCGGCCGGGTCACGGTCCCCGACGGACCACCCAGCCGGGTGACGCGCTCCGGGAGATCTTCACCGCGATGGGCGGCACCTGTGAGCTGACCGAACACGGTCTCACCTTCACGGGCTCGGGCCGTATCCACGGCATCGACGTCGACCTCGGCGAGGTCGGCGAGCTGACCCCGGGCATCGCGGCGCTGGCCGCCCTCGCCGACTCCCCCTCGACCCTGACCGGCGTCGCCCACCTGCGGCTGCACGAGACGGACCGGCTGGCCGCGCTCACCAAGGAGATCAACGGCCTGGGCGGTGACGTCACGGAGACGGCCGACGGCCTGGTGATCCGGCCCCGCCCGCTGCAGGGCGGTCCCTTCCACACGTACGACGACCACCGGATGGCGACGGCGGCCGCGGTCATCGGCCTCGCCGTTCCGGGGGTCGAGGTGGAGAACGTGGGGACGACCGCGAAGACGCTCCCGGACTTCCCCGGCCTGTGGACCGGCATGCTCGGCTCCGACCCGGACACGGTGGGGGTCTCCCCCGGCGCGCTCGGGACGCCCGCGGAGAGGCCCGGGGCCTGATCCGATGCGCCGCTACGGGAAGAACCCCGACGAGGACGACATCCGCGTCCGCCCCAACCCCAAGGGCAACCGGCCCCGCACCCACACCCGCCCCAAGCACGAGGACGCCCAGGACGGCATGGTGCTCACGGTCGACCGGGGCCGGCTCACCTGCCTCGTCGACGGCCGCACCGTGGTGGCGATGAAGGCCCGTGAGCTGGGCCGCAAGGCGGCGGTGGTGGGCGACAAGGTCTCCCTGGTCGGCGACCTCTCCGGCGACAAGGACACCCTGGCCCGCATCGTGCGCATCGGCCGCCGCACGTCGGTGCTGCGGCGCACGGCGGACGACGACGACCCCTACGAGCGGGTGGTCGTCGCCAACGCCGACCAGTTGGCCGTCGTCACCGCGCTCGCCGACCCGGAACCGCGCCCCCGCATGATCGACCGCTGCCTGGTGGCGGCGTACGACGGCGGCCTCACCCCGCTCCTCGTCCTGACCAAGTCCGATCTGGCCTCCCCGGACAAGCTCCTGGAGGCGTACACACCGCTGGGTGTCCCCTACGTCGTCACCAGCCGCGAGGAACTGGAGAACGGTGACGCGGCCGAGGGGGTGCGCGAACTGCTGGACGGCAAGGTGACCGCCTTCGTCGGGCACTCCGGGGTGGGCAAGACCACCTTGGTCAACGCCCTGGTGGCCGAGGACAGGCGGCGTACGACCGGCCTGGTGAACGCCGTCACCGGGCGGGGCCGGCACACCACCACCTCCGCGCTCGCCCTGCCGCTGGGAGACGGTCACGGATGGGTGGTCGACACCCCGGGCGTACGGTCGTTCGGACTGCACCACGTCGACCCGTCCCGGGTCATCAACGCCTTCCCGGACCTGCAGCCCGGCGCGGAGAACTGCCCGCGCGGCTGCACCCACGACAGCCGTGAGACGGAGTGCGCCCTGGACGCCTGGGTGGCCGAGGGGCACGCGGACCCCGCCCGGCTCGACTCGCTGCGCCGTCTGCTGGCGACCCGGGAGCGACGCGAGGGCGACTGACGGCGGGACCGCACGGGACCGACTCGCGCACATGCGCGAGTTACCGGGGTCGGTCAGGGCATAATCGCCGAGCGGGACGAAGGTCACCTAGCTGGGAGGCACCTGACGATGGCGTGGTTGCTGGTCGTGGTCGCCGGACTGCTGGAGACCGGTTTCGCGGTGTGCCTGAAGCTGTCGCACGGCTTCACCCGCCTCTGGCCGACGATCGCGTTCTGCGCGTTCGCCCTGGGCAGTTTCGGTCTGCTGACGCTGTCGCTCAAGAAGCTCGACGTCGGGCCCGCGTACGCGGTGTGGACCGGCATCGGGGCGGCGGGGACGGCGATCTACGGCATGGTCTTCCTGAACGACGTGGTCTCCACGCTCAAGCTGGTGTCGATCTCCCTGGTGATCCTCGGTGTGATCGGCCTCCAGCTGTCCGGGTCCTCGCACTGACGCTCCACCCGTTCCTTCTCGCCGGGACCCGCCCCGCGCGGTCCGGCGCCGCCGGACCGCTCAGCACGCGGGATGGCGTGACAGCGCCTCACGGATCAGCCGCACGGCGTCCGATCCGACCGGGGAGGGAGCGGTGACCGGCGGCACCACGGCGTAGGAGAGACCGATCCGGAGCGCGATCTCGCACACGGACTCCAGGCGGGCGTCGGCCCCGGGGGGACAGCCGTCCCTCAGGACGGCAACCGCCCGGTCCCGTGCCAGCACCAGCAGCCCGGAGGGGGTCGGCAGCGCCCAGGGCGACACCCGACGGCCGGTCCGGGGGACGGCGGCTGTCTCTTATACACATAGAGCAGGCCTTGACCAAGGCGTCCCCGCGCGCCGCCCGGACCGTCCACAGGGCGAGCTCCACCGGCCCCTGACCGGTGAGCGCATGCGTGGCGAGCGCCTCCTCGACCCCGGCCAGATAGCCGTCGGCGGCCCGCCCGATCAGGGAGCGGCCCAGGCCGTCCTTGCTCCCGAACTCGTTGTACAGGGTCTGCCGGGAGACGCCCGCCCCTGCCGCGACCTCCCGCATCCGCAGCTCGGGCCACGGCCGCGCGGCGAGCGCGGTGTCCGCGGTGTCCAGCAGTGCTTCTCGCGCCGTGGGCATGACCGCCTCCCGCGCCGGGGCCCTCGGTTCAGAGTTGACGCCCCGTCGGACGCTGTCAAGGGTGCGCCCCTCCGCATTCCGGGCCCGTGTAGCCCGCAGGGGTGCCGGTCGATACTGTGACGCCATGCCCGATTACCACGATGATCTGCGCCTGGCCCACGTGCTGGCGGACGCCGCCGACGCGGCGACGATGGACCGGTTCAAGGCTCTGGATCTCAAGGTCGAGACCAAGCCGGACATGACACCGGTGAGCGAGGCGGACAAACACGCCGAGGAGCTCATCCGCGGGCATCTCCACCGGGCCAGGCCGCGCGACGCGATCCTGGGCGAGGAGTACGGCATCGAGGGCTCCGGGCCCCGGCGCTGGGTGGTCGACCCGATCGACGGCACCAAGAACTACGTCCGGGGGGTCCCCGTCTGGGCGACCCTCATCTCGCTGATGGAGGCGGGTGAGGACGGTTTCCAGCCGGTGGTCGGCGTGGTCTCCGCACCGGCACTGAGCCGCCGCTGGTGGGCGGCGAAGGGCGCGGGCGCCTTCTCCGGCCGGAGCCTCACCTCCGCGACCCGGCTCCAGGTGTCGAAGGTGGAGCGCATCGCGGACTCCTCGTTCGCCTACTCCTCGCTGACCGGCTGGGAGGAGCAGGGCCGGCTCGACGGCTTCCTGGACCTGACGCGCGCCTGCTGGCGCACCCGGGGGTACGGGGACTTCTGGCCGTACATGATGGTCGCCGAGGGCTCGGTGGACATCTGCGCCGAGCCCGAGCTCTCGCTCTGGGACATGGCGGCGAACGCGATCATCGTCCAGGAGGCGGGAGGCCGGTTCACCGGCCTCGACGGCGTCCCGGGCCCGGGTGGCGGGAACGCGGCCGCGTCCAACGGTCTGCTCCACCGCGAGCTGCTGGGGTATCTCAACCAACGCTACTGAGCGCGCACGCCCCCCGGACGGTCCGCACGCCCCCCTCGCGGGTCACGCGCCCCTTGTACCGGCCCGACGACGGTGTCACCCTGAAAGGCCCCCACTTGTGAACTTGTGAACCGGCTC
>NZ_KL585393.1:49078-49416 GCF_000721935.1 Streptomyces sp. NRRL WC-3549 | reverse complement strand
GCGGGAGCCGGTTCACGGCTCGCCCCCGCAGGAGGTGGCTCCCTTCATGCATGTCCACGACGCCATGAGCACGGTGGTCCTCACCATCGGACCCGCCCACACCCTCCGCCAGGCGGCCCGGCTGATGTCGGCCCGCCGCATCGGAGCCGCCGTCGTCCACGACCCCGACACCTGCGGCCTCGGGATCATCACCGAGCGCGACGTCCTCATCGCGGTGGGGGCCGGGCAGGACCCGGACGTCGAGACCGCCGGCTCCCACACCACCACCGACGTCGTCTTCGCGTCTCCCGCGTGGACCCTCGACGAGGCGGCCGCCGCCATGACGCACGGCGGGGTCC
>NZ_KL585393.1:46500-48892 GCF_000721935.1 Streptomyces sp. NRRL WC-3549 | reverse complement strand
CCGCCATGACGCACGGCGGGTTCCGGCACCTGATCGTGCTGGACGACGACGGCCCGGTCGGCATCGTCTCGGTGCGCGACATCATCCGGTGCTGGGCGCCGGTCCGGCGGCGCCCGGCCGAACTGGTCTGACGGCCGCCGCCGGGCCGGTACGCACCGGGCCCCGTACGCGACTGCGGGCCGGACCCCCGGATCGCCCCGGGGAGTCCGGCCCGCCGCCTACGGCAAGCGCCTTGGTCAGCCGCGCAGGGCCTGGACCGCGACCTCCAGCCGCTTGCCGAAGTCCGCGTCGGCCTGACGGAAGTTGTTGATCGCGCGCTCGGCGATGTCGTCACGCGACACCTTCGCGATGAACCCGGCCAGGTTGTCGATCAGCCGGCCCTTCTCGTCCTCCGACATCAGCCGGTAGAGGTTGCCGGCCTGCACGAAGTCGTTGTCCTCGGCGTGGACCGGAGTCACGTGGTTCCCGGTGCCCCCGGTGACGGGGACCGGCTGCCAGAGCGGCCGGTCCGCCTGGAAGGGGCCGCCGAAGCTGTTCGGCTCGTAGTTCTTCGCACCCTTGTGGCGGCCGTCGTACAGGTAGCCGTCACGGCTGTGGGTGCGCGCCTCGGTGGCGTGCGGACGGTTCACCGGCAGGTGGTCGGCGTTGATGCCGACGCGGTAGCGGTGGGCGTCGCCGTACGCGAACAGGCGACCCTGGAGCATCTTGTCCGGGGACGGGCCGATGCCGGGCACGAAGTGCGCCGGGCTGAAGATCGACTGCTCGACCTCGGCGAAGATGTTCTCCGGGTTGCGGTTGAGCTCCAGCTTGCCGATCTCGATCGGCGGGTAGTCCGCGTGCGGCCACACCTTGGTCAGGTCGAATGGGTTGAAGCGGTAGGTGGCCGCCTCGGCCGCCGGCATGATCTGGACCTGGACGGTCCAGGTCGGGAAGTCACCGCGTTCGATCGACTCGCGCAGGTCGCGCTGGTGGCTGTCCGGGTCGACGCCGGAGAGGCGGACGGCCTCCTCGGTGGTGAGGTTCTTGATGCCCTGGTCGGTCTTGAAGTGGTACTTGACCCAGAAGACCTCGCCGGCCTCGTTGTTCCACTGGAAGGTGTGCGAGCCGAACCCGTCCATGTGGCGGTACGAGGCGGGGATGCCGCGGTCGCCGAAGAGCCAGGTCACCTGGTGGGTGGACTCGGGCGACAGTCCCCAGAAGTCCCAGACGTTGTCGGCCTCCTGGGAGCCCGTGTACGGGTCGCGCTTCTGGGTGTGGATGAAGTCGGGGAACTTGATGGCGTCCCGGATGAAGAAGACCGGGGTGTTGTTGCCGACGAGGTCGTAGTTGCCCTCTTCGGTGTAGAACTTCAGCGCCCAGCCGCGGGGGTCGCGCGCCGCGTCGGCCGCACCGAGGTTGCCGGCGACGGTGGAGAAGCGCAGGAAGGTCTCGGTCTCCTTGCCGACCTCCGAGAGGAACTTCGCGCGGGTCCACTGCGAGACGTCACGGGTCACCGTGAAGGTGCCGTACGCACCGGCGCCCCGGGCGTGCACGACACGCTCCGGGATCCGCTCCCGGTTGAAGTGGGCCAGCTTCTCCAGCAGGGCCTGGTCCTGGATGAGAACGGGTCCGCCGGGGCCGGCCGTCTCGCTGTTCTGGTTGTCGGCTACCGGCGCGCCGGCCTCCGTGGTGAGCGGTCCCTGCGTCACGTGCGCCTCCTGCGTCAATGTCCTGCGCGGTGGTGTCCTGCGCAGCCTGTCCCTTGGCCTCTGCCGTTAGCGATCCTACAATGGACTTTGTCCAAGTCAAGTGAACATCCAAAGTCACACCCGTTCGGGACTCGGTCCCCTCACTGTTAGGCTGGATTCCATGAGCGACCTCCTTGAACGACTTCGCGGGCGCGGCTGGCGCATGACCGCACAGCGGCGCGTCGTCGCCGAGGTGCTCGACGGGGAGCATGTGCATCTGACCGCGGACGAGGTGCACGCGAGGGCCGTCGACCGGCTCCCGGAGATCTCCCGCGCCACCGTGTACAACACGCTGGGTGAGATGGTGTCCCTCGGCGAGGTCATCGAGGTCTCCACCGACCACCGGGCGAAGCGGTACGACCCGAACGCCCACCGGCCGCACCACCACCTGGTGTGCGCGCACTGCGGCGCCATCCGCGACGTGCACCCGTCGGGGAACCCGCTGGCGGACCTGCCGCCCGACGAGCGTTTCGGCTTCACGGTCTCCGACGTCGAGGTGACCTACCGCGGCATCTGCCCGAACTGCGCCGCGACCGCCTGACGGCGGCCGCCCCGCAGGACCGGCCGCCTCGCCTTCGCCTCACGGGCGGGGGCGCGGACGCGCACCGCACGCATACAACGACAGAGGCCCGGATCCTTGGAAGGATCCGGGCCTCTGTCTTCAG
>NZ_KL585393.1:44628-46243 GCF_000721935.1 Streptomyces sp. NRRL WC-3549 | reverse complement strand
CCTTACGGCACCCCGATGGACCAGCGCAAATTCATACGGGTGGACGCCGACGTCCACCAGGCGTCCACCTCACGCGGTGAGCTCCTGGTGGAGCGCCTCCAGCAGCCGGGCGGCCCGCTCGGCCACCTCCTCCGGCCCCAGCTCGACCGCCCGCGCGCACCAGCGCTGGCCCTCCGTGAGTTCGCCCCGGCGAGCGGCGAGCAGGGCGAGGCGCAGGGCCGCCCGGCCGTGTCCGTCGTTCGCGGCGCGGCTCCACCACAGGGCGGCCTCCCGCTCGCTGCCCTCGCGGGCGAGCAGCAGGCCGAGGTTGAAGGCCCCGTTGCGGCTCCCGGACTCGGCGGCCTCCCGGTACCAGCGGGCGGCGTCGGTCAGGTCGCCACGGGCGGCGGCGAGCATCCCGGCGCGGACCTGGGCACGGCGGTGGCCCTGTTCGGCGGCCCGCTCGTACCACTCCTCGCACTCGGTCTTCTCCGGCATGGGCTCCCCCAGCGCGGGCCGGCCGGGCGGCGGGCGGCGCAGGTCGAGCACCCCGGCCAGCCGGAACGCCGCCTCGGCGCTGCCGCCTCCGGCCGCGCACCGCAGGTGGCGCTCGGCCTCC
Organism: Streptomyces sp. NRRL WC-3549; assembly: GCF_000721935.1. Taxonomy (GTDB): domain Bacteria; phylum Actinomycetota; class Actinomycetes; order Streptomycetales; family Streptomycetaceae; genus Streptomyces. The sequence goes on along the minus strand of NZ_KL585393.1, from coordinate 45,645 downwards.
TGCTCCTCGCCGTCGCGCAGCAGGGCCATCCCGACCTGGAGGGCCGCGTCGGTGTGCCCGGCCGCCGCCGCGCGCCGGTACCAGTCGAGCGCCGCGCCGTCCTCGTCCCGTCCCGCGTGCAGGATGCCGAGGTTGAAGGCGGCGTCCACACTGCCGGCCTCGGCCGCCTTGGAGAACCACGGCTCGGCGCCGGAGGCGTCCCCGGCCTGGAGCAGCAGTACGGCGAGCGCGTTGGCGGCCTCGCGGTGGCCGGCGTACGCGGCACGGCGGTACCACTGCTCGGCCTGGGACACCCGGTCCTGCGCCGCGCAGAGCAGGCCGAGGTTGTAGGCACCGTTGACGTCGCCCGCGTCCATGGCCGCGCGGTACCAGCGCTCGGCCGTCTGCTGTTCGCCGCGGGCGGCGTGGAGCGCCCCCAGCGCGTTGGCGGCGTTGCCGTCGCCGTCCTGGGCCGCCCGCAGCCACCACACGGCCGCGCTCTCCTCGTCGCCGGCGTCGCGCAGCAGGAAGCCGAGGGCGCACGCGGCACGCGCCTCACCCTCCTTGGCCGCCGTGAGGTACCAGCGGCCGGCCTCCTTCAGCTCTCCGCGGCGCTCCAGGATGGCGCCGAGGTGCAGGGCCGCACGCCGGTGGCCGCGGGCCGCGGCCTGCCGGTACCACTGCTCGGCCTCGGCGCGGCCGGGGGCGGGCCCTTCCGGCTTCCTGGGCACGCCGGGGCCCAGGTCGCCCAGGTCGCCCACGGCGCCAGGACCGCCCCTGCGGCCCGGACCGAAGGCGTCGGAGGTGTCTCCGGTGGCACGGCGGTCCAGGGCACGTGCCAGCCGGTACGCGGCCTCCCGGTGCCCCTGCTCGGCGGCGGCCCGCAGCCAGCGCTCCGCTCCGGTGTCGCCGCGGTGCTCCAGCAGGTCGGCCAGCGCGTACGCGCCGAGCGCGTGCCCCTGCTCGGCGGACTGGCGCAGCCAGTACTCGGCGCCCGGCTCGTCCCCGCGCTCCCGGAAGCTGTCTCTTATACACATC
>NZ_KL585393.1:43610-44424 GCF_000721935.1 Streptomyces sp. NRRL WC-3549 | reverse complement strand
GCCGCGATGCGCCACCAGCCGGCCGCCTCGTCGGCGTATCCGCGCTGGTGGAGCAGGACACCCAGGTTGTTGGCGGCCGCGCGGTCCCCCTCGGCCGTGGCGGCACGCAGGTAGGACTCGGCGCCGTCCAGCTCTCCGCGGCGCAGCAGGAGGGCGCCCAGGACGCTCATGGACGCGGTGTCACCGGCGTCCGCGGCGCGGCGGTGCCGCGCCTCCGCCTCGGCGTGGTCCGTGGGCTCCGTCGCGTCGGCGGCCTCTCCCCCGGGAGCGGCCTTCCCCGCGGCCGCCGGGCGCGGTTCCACGGCACCGGGTCCCGCCGCATCCGGCGCCGGGGCCCGCGGCACCACGAGGCCCGGCTCTCCGGCGCCCGGCTCCTCCACGGCCGGCGGGGTCCGCGGGGCGACCACGGAGCGGCCGGAGGCTTCGGCGCGGGCCGCGTCGGCGCGGCTTCCGTCAGGGGCCACCGCAGCGGTTCCCGCAGCCTCCTCGGCCTCGGCGACGGCAGCGGCGAACACCGCATCTGCCACGTTTCCCGTCATCCGGCCGCTTCGCTGCACAAACCGCCCTGTCTCCAACAGAGTTGCCCTGTCCCCCATAAATACCATCGTCCCACCACCCGTGACCCGCGTACACCTGGTATACCGCTCCCAGTGAGGTCACTACAGCGTTTTGTCGACATGCCCACAGAGAGACAAGTGAAACACGTTCGGCTCCCACTCGTGCCCCTCGAACCGCCCTTCATACCGACGACTTGAGAAAGCCGCCCGACACATGACGAAGGCCCGGATCCTCGAAAGGATCCGGGCCTTCATCT
>NZ_KL585393.1:38343-43354 GCF_000721935.1 Streptomyces sp. NRRL WC-3549 | reverse complement strand
TTCAAACCGTACCACGACGCGGGGTGGTGCTTTCTCAGTCGGTCTGGCCGCCGGCCTGGTCCACCGGATCAGGCTTGTCCGACTCGTCAGCCTTATCCGGCTTGCCCTTCTCCGGCTTGTCGGGCTTATCCGCTCCGTCCGACGCGTCGGACGAGCTGTCCGCGGCGCCGCCCGAGCCGGAGGCCTTGGGCTGGGCCGCCGCGGCACGCTGGAGCGCCTGCTCCAGGGCCGCCTGGGCCTCGCCGTAAGCCTTCCAGTCCTGCTCCTTGAGCGCCGTCTCACCGTCCGTGTACGCCTTCTGGGCGTCCGCGATGGCCTTCTTCAGCGCGGCGTCCCCGGTGGCCGGGGGCTTCGTGGTGTCACCCGGTGGCTGGTCGGGCTCGGTGGGCGGTGTGGTCGTGTCGGAGCCCTCGACCCCGAAGACGGCGTTCAGCGCGTCGCCGAGGTTGTTCTCGAAGACGATCTTCGAGCCGTACGAAGCGGCGACCTTGCGCAGCAGCGGGTAGTTCTGCGTGCCACCGCGCGTGTACACCGGCTCGATGTAGAGGAAGCCTCCGTCGAGCGGCACCGTCAGCAGGTTGCCGTACTCGATGTCCGAGTCGGTGCCCTTGAGGTTCCTCACGAACTCGGCCACGTCGTCGTTGCCGTTGAGCTCACTCTGCACCTGACCGGGGCCCTTGACCGTGCTGGTGACTCTCAGCAGTCTGATCGTGCCGTAGTCCTTGCTGGCCGCGTCCGCGTCCACCGCCATGAACGCCCCCAGGTTGGGGCGCCCCTTCGGGGTGAAGGTCGTGGTCAGGGAGAACTTCTGCGTGTCCTGGCCCGGCATCTTCATGCTCAGGTAGTACGGCGGGACGGACCCGGGTTCCTTGTTGGTCGGGTCGTCCGGGACCTGCCAGGCGTCACTGCCGCTGTAGAACTGTGCGGGGTTCACGACGTGGTACCGGGTCAGCAGCTCACGCTGGACCTTGAACAGGTCCTGCGGGTACCGCAGGTGGTCCATGAGCTCCTGCGAGATCTCCGAGCGCGGTTCGACCGTGCCGGGGAACGCCTTGCGCCACGTCTTGAGCACCGGGTCCTCGGTGTCCCACTCGTAGAGCTTGACCTTGCCGTCGTAGGCGTCGACGGTGGCCTTCACGGAGTTCCGGATGTAGTTGACCTGGTTCTGCTGGGCGACGACGGCACGCTGATTGGTGGTCAGCGAGTCGGCCGTGGTGTCACCGAGCGTCGTACGCGAGGCGTACGGATAGCCGTTGGTCGTGGTGTAGGCGTCGACGATCCACTGGATCCGGCCGTCGACGACCGCCGGATAGGCGTCCCCGTCGATGGTCAGCCAGGGCGCGACCGCCTCGACCCGCTCCTTCGGCGTCCGGTTGTAGAGGATCCGCGAACCGTCCCCGATGGCTCCGGAGTACAGGATCTGCGGCTCGCTGAAGGACACCGCGTAGGCGGCGCGGTTGAAGGCGTTGGAGAGGCTGACCCCGCTGTCGCCCTTGTAGCTGGTGGTCTTCTCGCCGTCCTCCTCGTAGTCGAGCTCCTTCTGGGGCCCGCCGACGATGGAGTACTGCTCGGTCTTCTCGCCGTAGTAGATCCGCTGCTCGTACTCGCCCAGGTCACCTGTGGTGGGCAGGCCCGACTCCGTGAAGTCCGGGGAGCCCGTCGGGTTGGTGCCCGTCGTCGTGCCCCGGGCCGCGATGACGCCGTAGCCGTGGGTGTACGTGAAGTGGTCGTTGATCCAGTTCCGCTTGGGGAGGCCCTGGATGTTCAGCTCGCGCAGGCCGATGACGGTGTCCTGCTCCTTGCCGTCGGGCCCCTTGTAGCGGTCGACGTCCAGCGTCTTGGGGAACTGGTAGTAGTTCCTCTTCTGCTGGAGCTGCTGGAAGGCGGGCGAGACGACGTTCGGGTCCATCACGCGGTAGCTGGCGGCGGAGTCGGCGCTCGCCCTCAGCTTGTTGCCGTCGTCGGTCGTGCTGGTGCCCGCGTAGTCGTCGACCTGTGCGTCGTCGATGTCGTACGCGTCCCGCGTGGCGTCGATGTTCTTCTGGATGAACGGGGCTTCCTTGGCCTGCTCGTTCGGCTGGACCTGGAACTTCTGCACGATCGCCGGGTACAGCCCGCCGATCAGGATCGCCGAGAGCACCATCAGACCGAAACCGATCACCGGCAGCTGCCAGGTGCGCCGCCAGAGCGTCGCGAAGAACAGCACGGCGCAGATCGCGGCGATGCAGAAGAGGATCGTCTTCGCCGGCAGATAGGCGTTGGCGTCGACGTACCGCAGCCCCGTCCAGTTGTCCGTGGCCTTGAAGTCACTGCTCTTCACGGCGAGGCCGTACCGGTCGAGCCAGTACGCCACCGCCTTCAGCGAGACGAAGACGCCGAGCAGCACGGAGAGGTGGCCGGTGGCCGCGCCCGTGGCCCGGGCGCCGGGGCTGGTGACCCGCAGCCCGCCGTAGAGGTAGTGGGTGAGCGCCGCCGCGATCAGCGACAGCACCGCCGCGGCGAAGCCGAAGCCGAGCAGGAAACGGTAGAACGGCAGGTCGAAGGCGTAGAAGGAGACGTCCAGCTTGAACTGGGGGTCCTTCTGACCGAACGGCACGCCGTTGACGTACATCAGCCACGTGCGCCACTGCCCCGACGCGGAGGCGCCGGCGATCAGCCCGACGAGCGCGGTGATCGCGAGCAGCACCCACTTCTTGTAGGGGGCGACGCTCATCCGGTAGCGGTCCAGGCTCTGCTGCTCCAGCGACATCGCGCTCAGCGGCGGCCGGAGCCGGTGCGCCAGCCAGATGTTCACACCGACGGCGAGCGCCATCAGCAGTCCGAAGACGAGGAACAGCCCGATCTTGGTCCACAGGGTGGTGGTGAAGACGGATGAATACGCGACCGACCTGTACCAGAGCCAGTCCGTCCAGAACCCGGCGAACATGACGAAGGCCATGGCGAGAACCACCAGGACGCCCAATGTCATGAGCAGGGTACGGGCACGCCGGGACGGGCGGCCGACTCTGATCCGTGGCCCGGTCGGGCCTCCGCCGCGGTCCGGCATCTGGAAAGCCAACGTGCGCACCTCGAAGTTCGCGGTCGTGTGAAGGGGGGCCCAGCGATCGTAGAGCCCACCTATGCAACTTACTGAGGCTTTACCTAGTTCCCGTTCCCGGGGCGGAAGGAGGCAGGATATTGGGCATGCCCAATGTTTCCCCCTCAGGCCCTCCGATGGCGTCGAGTCCTCTGACCGTCGCCGTCCTCGAAATCGACGCCTACGCCGCCACCCTCGGCTGGGACCAGCCCGCGCGCCTGTTCGCGCTCGTCGACACCGCCCGGCTGCGTTCCCAGGAGCCGGGGCTCGCCGCCCAGCTGGGGCTCGACGACCCGTCGTCGTCGGGCTCGGCCCTCACCCCCGTGGAGCAGGAGGAGCTTCCGGCCGGCACGGCGCTGGACGAGTTCCTCGCCACGATCGCCTGGCCCGACGCGGTCACCGGCTGCGCGCTCACCGTGGAACGGCTGATGCTGCCGCCGTCCGCGGAGGCCTCCGTGCCGGAGGGGCTGAGCGATGCCCGGCTGACGGAGTGGGTGGCCGCGCACCCCGACCGGCAGGAGGTGCGGATGACCGTGGCGGTGCTGCGGGACGGGGCCCGCGACTCCGCGGTGCGGTTGCGGGAGAAGGACTCCCCGACCGAGGTGCTGACCGGTGCCGGCCTGGTGCCGGGGCTGGCCGAGGCGCTCGCCGCGACCTTCGAGTCCTGATCCGCGCGGCCCCGGGCTGCCCGGCCGGGCTCAGCCCGTCGAGCAGCTCGGGAGGCCGGCCGGGTCCCCGGTGCGGATCTTGTCCAGGGACGCCCTGGCGTCTGCGAGGGTCTTCACCCGCACCAGCGTGAGTCCGCTCGGGGTGTCGGCCGCCGCCGCGGCGCAGTTGTCGTCGGGGGTCAGGAAATAGCGGGCCCCCGCGTCACGGGCACCGACCAGCTTCATGTTGATGCCGCCGATCGGCCCGACCTTCCCGGCGTCGTCGATGGTGCCCGTGCCGGCGATGAACTCACCGCCGGTCAGCTTGCCGGGTGTCAGCTTGTCGATGATGCCCAGGGAGAACATCAGCCCGGCGCTCGGGCCCCCGACGTCGGCGAGCTTGATGTCGATCTCGAACGGGAAGGTGTGGTCGGTCCCCGCCTGGATACCGACGATCGCCCGGTCCTGCGAGGGGTGCGCCGGGTCCTCGTCGGGCGCCTTCCGTGTGGTGAGGGTGATCTCCTGGGAGCCTTCGGGCTCCTTGCCCGCCTTCTCCGCCGCGGCCGCGGTCTTGGCGGGCACGATCGTGAAGACGACCTTCTCACCCGGCTTGCGCGCCGAGACCAGCTTGGCGACGTCCTGGGGCTGTCCGACCGCGGTCCCGTCCACGGCCTTGATCACGTCGCCGGCGTGCAGCTTGCCCTGGGCCGCGCTGTCCTTGATCACCGTGGAGACGACGACCCGGGAGGTGACGGGGATCTTCAGCTCCTTCAGGGCGGCGACCTTGGCGCTCTCCTGGGACTGGCTGAACTCCTCGGCGTTCTCCTGGGTGGACTCCTCCTCCGTCTTGCCGTTCGGGTAGAGAGTGTCGTGCGGCACGATCACGCTGTCGTGGGCCAGCCAGCCGTAGACGGCCTGGACGATGTTCATGTCGTAGTCGGCGCCGGTGACCCGGACCGTCGTCATGTTGAGGTGCCCGGACGTCGGGTAGGTCGGGTGCCCCTCGATCTGCAGCACCGGCTCGCCCCGCGCGTCGCCCAGCGTGTTCACCGTGGGGCCCGGGGACATCTCCGAGTACGGCACGGGGATCAGCACGCCTGCGCAGAGCAGCGCGATCAGGATCAGCGTGGAGGCGAGCATCGTCGCGGTGCGGCGTGGCATGGAACGACAGTACGGGAAGGGCGTGTCCGTGCACTGTCGGGGCCGGTCCGTACGGAGCGGCGCAAGCGCGGCCGCTCTGCGCGCGCGGAGGGCGGCCGAGGAGAGCGGGAAAGGCGCGGGATCGGCG
>NZ_KL585393.1:25304-38111 GCF_000721935.1 Streptomyces sp. NRRL WC-3549 | reverse complement strand
CCGCCGCTGCCCCAGCCGGGTTCACGGCTTCAGACAGCTTCGGAACCGGAGTGCGACTTCTCCATCGCTTCGCGGAACCGGGCGTAGCCGGCGAGTTCGGTGACATCGCCTGTCGTGCGGTTGCGGGCCGCCCACCCTCCCCATATCGCCGCGCCAAGAGCAGCGAAAAGCGGAATCAGAAGCCAAGCGAGTGCTGCCATCACGACCTCCCTGTCCATGAGTGACCGCAACTGACGATCAGAAGGCTAGCCATGTGCAGGATCAACGCTCGTGGCAGGGGTGGGGTTACGCAAATCGGGGCTGATCTCCGCCCGGTCGGTTTGCGATCAGCAGGCACCGACCCATTCCTCCGTGCCGTCCGAGAAACGCTGGTGTTTCCAGATCGGCACCTCCCGCTTGAGGTCGTCGATGAGTGCGCGGCAGGCCTCGAACGCCTCACTCCGATGGGCGCAGGACACGGCGACCACCACCGCCAGATCGCCCACCGCCAGCTCACCCACGCGGTGGACGGCGGCGAGGCCCCGTACCGGGTAGTTCGCCACGACCTTCTCGGCCACACGGCGCAGCTCGTCGACGGCCGTCGGATGGCAGGAGTACCCGAGCGCACCGACGTCCTGACCGCCGTCGTGATCGCGCACCGTGCCGACGAAGAGCGCGGTGCCGCCGGCCGCGTCGTCGCCGACCGCCCGGAAGACCTCGTCGACCGAGAGCGGCGTCTCCCGGATGTCCAGGAGCCGGAGGGGGTCCTGGGAGGTCTGCTCGCCCGGGTGCGCGTCGTGGGTGTGTGCCATGCACCCATCGTGCCGTACGGCGCCCGCATCCCGGAATCGCGCTTTCGCCCGGTGGGGCGCCGGCCGCCTTGGAGCGTCCTACAGGAGTGCGGCCGGGTCCCCCCACGGCCGGATGGGGCTCTCAGAAGCGGCGGCGTGCCTTGCGCGCCCGCCTGACCAGCGCAGCCGTGCCCAGCAGGGCGACGGTCGCCCCGGCCGCGCCCGCGGCTGTGGCGTCCTTGCGGCCGAGCCTGCGTCCGGCGACGGTGTGACGTCCCTCCACCTCCGCCAGGAGCGCGGCGAGCACCTCTTCGTTGGTCCACCGCGGCCGCCATCCCACGTCGTGCAGCCGGCTCACGCTGACGACCCAGGGGTGCATCGTGTAGGCGAGGTCCCCGGCCGGGGACGGTGTGAGACCGATGCGGTGCAGCCGGGCCGCGGCTCCCAGGGCGACGGCGGAGGGCAGCTCCATCCGGCGCACCCCGGAGAGCTCCTCCACCTCCTCCTGTTCGAGCCAGCCGTCGCAGCCGACCGCGAACTCGCCGTCGATCTTCCCGAGCACGGCGTACTCCAGGGCCGTCACCAGGTCGTCCACGTGGCAGAACTGCCAGGCGGGACGGGAGCCCGCCACGACCAGGAGCCTCGGGGACTCGAAGTAGCGGGTCAGGGCGGTGTCCGTGCCGCCGACCAGGACCGTGGGCCGCACGACCGTGACGTCGAGGCCGGGGTGGGCGCGGGGCGCGCGCCGCCCGAGCCGCTCGATCTCCAGGAGGTCGCCGACGCCGGTGGCCTCCGCCGTGGCCCGCAGCTCGGCGTCCTCGGAGAGCGGGATGTCGTTGTCGGGCAGCGCGCCGTAGACCATCGCCGAGGTGCAGAGCACGACCCGGTGCACGCCGACGGCGGCCGCCGCCGTGAGCACGGTCTGGGTTCCCCGCACGTTGTACGCCGTGCGCGCCGCGGGGTCGGTCTCCAGATCGAGGTCGAGCGCCAGGTGCACGACGACGTCGGCGCCGCGCAGTTTCTCGGCGATGGCGGGGTCCCGGACGTCCAGGACGTGCCAGGTCGCCTCGGGGACCTCGCCGCGGCGCTCGTCGAGGGCGACGACGTGCTTGATCTCCTCACTGGCGGCGAGGTGTGCGGTGAGGAGGGCGCCGACGCCGGTCGCGGCGCCGGTGACCGCGACGACGGGGCCCCGGTTCGCGGAGCGGGTTTTCTTCGGCGTGCTTTCGGACGAGGGGTCGGCCAGGTTTCGCGCTGCGCGAACCTGCGGATCTGGGGAACTCACCGGGCGTCTCCAGCGGTTGTCTTCAGTACGTACCGGAAAGGCGCGTACGTACCAGGTGGCGTCCATCCTGCCGCAGGCCGGGAGCCGGCGGAGCACTGAGGCCGCGAGCGGCCTCGGGTGTCTACGCTGGATGGTGATGTCGGGCAGCCGCCGTCGGTTCCAGCCGGCGGCCCTACGAGCCGAGGAAACCCGTGAGTGACACCCCATTCGGATTCGGCCTTCCGCCGGAGGAGCCGGAAGACGGCGACGAGGGCAAGAAGAAGGACCCCACCGGAGGTGGGCAGGGCTCGGGCGGGCCGGCGAACCCGTTCGGCTTCGGGCCGGGCGCGGGCGGGGACAACCCGTTCGCCGCGATGTTCGGCTCGATGAACCCGAACGACCTGGGAGCGGCCTTCCAGCAGCTCGGCCAGATGCTGAGCTACGAGGGCGGCCCGGTCAACTGGGACATGGCGAAGCAGATCGCCCGCCAGACCGTGTCGCAGGGCACACCTGACGGCAGCAAGGACGCCAGTGTCGGCCCGTCGGAGCGGTCCGCGGTCGACGAGGCGCTGCGCCTCGCGGACCTCTGGCTGGACGGCGTGACCTCGCTGCCCTCCGGTTCGGTCTCGACGGTGGCGTGGAGCCGTGCGGAGTGGGTCGAGGCGTCGCTGCCGGCCTGGCAGCAGCTGGTGGACCCGGTGGCGGAGCGCGTCGGGCTGGCCATGGGCGACGTACTGCCCGAGGAGATGCAGGCCATGGCGGGCCCGCTGATCGGCATGATGCGGTCGATGGGCGGCGCCATGTTCGGGCAGCAGATCGGCCAGGCCGTGGGCGTGCTCGCCGGAGAGGTCGTGGGTTCGACCGACATCGGCCTTCCGCTGGGGCCGTCCGGCAAGGCCGCGCTGCTCCCGCTGAACGTCGAGCGGTTCGGCAAGGACCTGAGCGTCCCGCAGGACGAGGTGCGGCTGTACCTCGCGCTGCGTGAGGCCGCCCACCAGCGTCTCTTCACCCATGTGCCCTGGCTGCGGTCGCACCTGTTCGGCGCCGTCGAGGCCTATGCGCGCGGCATCAAGGTCGACACGAGCAAGCTCGAGGACGTCGTCGGGCAGTTCGACCCCTCGCAGCCCGAGCAGCTGCAGGAGGCGCTCCAGCAGGGCATGTTCCAGCCGGAGGACACACCGGAGCAGAAGGCGTCGCTGGCCCGTCTGGAGACGGCGCTCGCGCTCGTCGAGGGCTGGGTGGACGCGGTGGTGCACGAGGCCGCGAAGCCCCGGCTGACCTCGGCGGACGCGCTGCGCGAGACGATGCGCAGGCGCCGGGCGTCCGGCGGTCCCGCCGAGCAGACCTTCGCCACCCTGATCGGCCTGCAGCTCCGGCCGCGACGGCTGCGGGACGCCTCCCGGCTGTGGGCCTCGCTCACGGACGCCCGGGGTGTGGACGGCCGGGACGGGCTCTGGGAGCACCCGGACATGCTGCCGACCGCGGGCGACCTGGACGACCCGGACGGCTTCGTGCACCACGAGCAGCTGGACTTCTCCGAACTGGACAAGATGCTCGGCGAGGCGGCGAAGGGGCCCCAGGACTCCTCCGGCGGGAAGCCCGCCGAGGGCGGCCCGGGCGAGGAGAAGGACAAGCCGCGGGACGAGGGCGAGGACGACACCGACCGGTGAGCCTGCACGACGACGCGGTCCGCGTCCTCAAGGAGTACGAGCCGCGCGACCCCGGGCAGTCGGAGTGGCGGCAGGCGTACCTGGACCACCTGGCCGCCCATCCGGACGGCGTGTGGAAGGCGTGCGGGGCCGGGCACCTCACAGCCAGTGCGCTGGTGATCGACCCGGAGCGCGGGCGGGTCCTGCTGACCCTGCACAGGAAGCTGCGGATGTGGCTGCAGATGGGTGGGCACTGCGAGCCGCAGGACGCCACCCTGGCTGCGGCCGCCCTGCGGGAGGCGACGGAGGAGTCCGGGATCGCCGGGCTGACCCTGCTGCCCGGTGGCCCGGTGCGGCTGGACCGTCATCCGATCCCCGCGCCGTGCCACTGGCACCTCGACGTGCAGTACGCGGCGACGGTCCCGGCCGGAGCCGTGGAGCGGATCAGCGACGAGTCGCTGGACCTGCGCTGGTTCCGTCCCGACGAGGTGGCCGGGGTGGCCGACTCCTCGGTCGTACGGCTGCTGGAGCACAGCCGCGCCCGGCTGGAGGGCTGCGGTTAGCACAATGCGGCGAGGGGGCGGCCTCCGCCTGGAGACCGCCCCCTCGCCGCGCCTGTGGGCCCTCTGGCGTCAGTTCCAGGCGTTGTTCTGGTTCTGACCGTGCGCTCCGTGCCGGCCCACGCCGAACTGCGCTGCCGCGCCCTGCCCGATCTGGGCGTTCTGCGGGGGCAGGAGCTCGCTCGGCTGGACCAGGGCGAACCCCTGGCCCAGGAAGCTCAGCTCCCAGCCCTCACCCGTCTCGCCACGGCGCCGGAAGACGCCCGAGGAGTGGGTCTGGGCCTGCATCTGCACCCGCAGCCCGCTCGACCAGGCGACGATCGCGTCGGCGTCGGCACTGACGTACTTGTCCGGCGTGACCTGCATCATCAGCGGCTGTCCCGACGTCATCAGAGCCACCTTGCCCGTCCCGGAGATGTTCAGCTGGTACTTGCCGGTGCCGGAGATCCCGTACTGGCTGTCCACCGCGATGACCTCGGTGTGCAGCGCCGAGTCCAGGGCGAGCACGTAGGCGCTGTCGACCGTGATGCCCTCGTGGTCGACGTCGACGACGTGGACGTACTGGGCGAGGTTGGCCAGGAAGACCGTGCCCTGGCCCGAACAGCGCATCAGGTCCAGGCCCTCGCCGGTGCTGCGCCGGGCGCTGAGCTGCCCGTGCGACTGGTATTCGCCGTCGAACTCCATGAGCCCCTGGTAGGCGACCATGGCGCCCTTGCGGGCGAGGACGTCGTCGTGACCGGTCAGCGAGACCCGCAGGAGCTGCGGGTTCTGGACCGTGTACCGGTCCTGCGACTGCTGTTCCGTGTGGTTGAAAAGCGGACTCTGCATGATGTGGTTCTCCCCCGCTCAGTTCCGGATCCGCAGGCGGTCGGTACTGTCCTCGCTCGGCTGGACGACGACGATGCCCTGACCCGAGAAGGCCATCTGGTACGCCTCGCCGCTGCCCCGCCCGATCAGGGAACCGGCCCTGAAGCTGCGCTTCCCCTTCACCTTGAGGTTCGGGGACCAGGCGACGAGCGCGTCGGGGTCGACGTACGTCTCGTCCTCACCCCGGCCGCAGTCGACGACGATCGGCGTACCGCGCGAGGTGATCGCCACCCAGCCGGTGCCCTGGACCGCCACGTTCCACAGCCCCTGGCCGGCGAACTTGGCCAGCCCCTTGACCCGCTCGACGCCCCAGGTGAGGTGGCTGTCGAACGCGAGGAGGTTGGTCCCGTTGACCGACAGCGCCTCGTCGTCCAGGTGGATGACGACGACGTCCGCGCCGTAGTCGGCGAGGTAGAGGAGACCGTCACCGGAGCACTTCATGAGCGGTGTGCCTTCCCCGGTGATCCACTGCGAGGCGATCTGCCGCACGGCGGGCGGGTTGGGCTCGTACTGGATGAAGCCCTCGTAGGCCACCATCGAACCGGTGCGCGCGTAGAGGTCCTGGCCGGTGGCCATGGCGACCTTGAGCATCGTGTGGCCGTGGTTCTCCATCCGGGCCGTGACGGGGGTCGGGGCGTAGCCCGCGAGTTCCTGGTTCATGACGGGCTCCCTCAGACCTCGTAGGGCTGGACGACGATGAAGTTCCCGGGTGCTCCCCGGAACTGGAGGTTCACGCTCTCCCCGCTGTCCCCCGGGTAGGCGTTCCGCCGGAGCCGGACCTGGCTGGAGACGATCACCTGGGACGCGGACGACCACGCCACGACCGCGTTGCAGTCGGCGAAGGTGGTGGGGGTGACCGGCAGGACCACGGGTACGCCGTGCGTCTTGACGACGACGGTGCCCGTGCCCTGGAACTGCATGGTGAACAGCGCTCCGCCGGGGATGCCGTGTCCTTCGATGCGGCGGACCTCGTACTGCAGCGACTCGTCGAAGGCGAGGACGTTCTCGGCGGAGACGCAGATGCCGTCGCCCTGGAGCTCGATCGGGTGCAGGTGTGACCCGTCCTCCGCGAAGAAGACCTGGCCTCGGCCGGTGCAGCGCATCAGCTGCATCTCCTGGCCCGTGGCGTTCCCGACGACGCGGCCCGTGAAGCCGGCGCCCTTGTAGCCGAAGTCGACCTTGCCCTGGTACATCACCATGCTGCCCTGGCGGGCCAGGACGGGCATGTCGCCCATGGTCAGGTCGGCGCGCATGAGCTGGCTGTTCTGCGACGTCCAGCGCTGCCCGGTGGCCGCCTCCTTGTAGGGCTGAAGGGCGGCCTGGAGACCGGCGCCGGCCTGGGGCACGCCGCCCTGCGGAGCGGGGGGCTGCCCACCGAACGGAGCCGGCGGGTGCTGGCCGAACGGCGGGGCGGGGGGCGGGGCACTCTGCCCCGGGAACTGGCCGAACTGGGGCGGCTGCGGCGGCAGTCCGTACGGAGCGGGAGCCTGGGGAGGCGCGGGCGGAGGCGGCGCCGTCGGCGCGTGCGGCGCCTGCGGTACGAGCGGCGCCACTATGGTCGGCGCCGCGTGTACCGGCCGGTGCGGCGGTGCGGGGGCGGGCGGGGCCGGCGGGGCGCCGAACACCGGTGCGGGCTGCGGTGCCTGGGGAGCGGCGGGAGCGCCCAGGTCCGGAGGCGCGGAGGCCTGTGCCGGCGGGGCGAACGCGGGAGGCGCGGAGGCCTGGGCGGGAGGGGCGAACGCCGGGACCGTCCCCGGTTCCGGCGCGGCCGGGGCCTCTTCGGCGACCTCGCCGCCGAAGTTCCTCAGCAGGGCGTCCAGCCCGCCGTCGAATCCCTGGCCGACCGCGGCGAACCGCCAGACGTCCTTGAGGTAGAAGTCGCCGAGCATGACCGCGCGCTCGGTGGTGAACTCCGCGCCGTCGAAGGCGTATCGCACCACTTCCTCGCCGCCTGCCACGACCCGGATGTAACCGGGGCCGATCTGCGACATCTGCCCCGCGCCGTCGATCGTCGCGGTGAAGGAGAGTTTGTGGACGGTCGCCGGGATGCGGTCGAGCGTGACGCGGAAGGACTCGGTGTCGCCGGCCTGGGCGCCGAGGAGCTGAATGGACTCCTCGGGCGACTTCGGTTGATTGAAGAAGATGAAGTACCGGTCGTCCGAGAGCCGCTCGTCGGCGTCGAGGCCGAAGCAGCTGATGTCGAACGTCAGGCCCGGGGCAGTGATCTGCACACCTACGTACAGATCCGTCCCTGCTGTCAGATCACTGAGCTTGGCCTTGTGGCCCCGTTGGAATTCCCTGGCCATGCGTAACGACCGTCCCCCATCCCGAAGGTGAATGCGTCGCGTCAGGCTAGCCGCAAACCGTTTCATCGGGCCAAGCCGGTACAGACCCGGTACAGAACCGCCGAATGTGTCACTTCTCCCGGGCGGCGGGCAGGTGGGGCAACCGCTCGGCCGCCACGACTCCTTCGAGGTAGCCACGGGCCCTGTCGGTACGGGGGTACGCCTCCAGCAGGCGCCAGAAACGCGGTCCGTGACCGGGGACCAGGAGATGGGCCAGTTCGTGGAGGAGGACGTAGTCGACGACGTACTCCGGCATGCCCTGGAGCCGGTGGGAGAGCCGGATGCTGCCCTCGGCCGGGGTGCAGGATCCCCAGCGGGTGTTCTGGTTGGTGACCCAGCGCACCGAAGCGGGCCGCGCCCTGCCGCCGAAGTACTGGCCGGACAACCGCTCGGCGCGCTCCGCGAGCTCGCTGTCACCGATCACCTTCTTGCTCTCCTGAGCGGCGATCTTGTCGAGCATCACCCCGACCCACCGCTGCTCCTCGGCCTCGGACATCCTGGCGGGGACGAGCACGATGACCCGGTCGCCCTCGCGGTACGCGGAGACCGTGCGGCTGCGCCGGGTGCTCCGGCGGACTTCCACCGCGCTCGTCAGCGACGCATGAGGCCGATGGGCTGCCGCGCTGCGTGATGGGCGTCCGGCGCTGCGCGCGGGGGTCTCCCCGGCGGGGCCGAATGAGGAGTCGGCGGGCACGCCCCGACGTTACCCTCTGCCGGCACGGGAAGTCCCGCCCCGCTTACGGTCGAAGAAGATCCACTTCTTGGTGCGCACCATTTGAACGACTAATGCCCCGCGCTGTGGATAACTTTCGGCGCGCATCTCCCCCGCGTTGCATTCTGACGACGGACCTGAACACCGACCGGGGAGAAGCCATGCATCCGATGTTGAAGCCCGCACTGCGCAGGGCCTGGCGTGGACGGAACACCGTCCAATTCGGGGTGACTCCCGCGCACGCCGTGACGCTGGGGCCGATGGACATCGCCACCGGAAGTTTTCTCGAACTGCTCGACGGCTCGCGGGGGCTGTCCATGCTGCGGGAAGAGGCCAGAGCACTGGACCTGTCCGACCGCCACGTGGACGTGCTGGTGGCGCGGCTGACGGCGGCGGGCCTGCTCGACGACCCCAAGGCGGGCGGCCCGGAGGCCGAGGCGTTACGGCAGCGGGCCGAGGCCCTGGACAGGCAGCGCCCCGACGCGGCGTCCCTCTCGGTCGTCCACCCCGCGCCCGGAAGCGGGCTGCGCAGACTGGCGGCCCGGCGGGGGATGCGGGTCCAGGTGAGGGGAGCCGGCCGCGTGGGGGCGGCGATCGCGGCGGTGCTCTCCGCTTCCGGGGTGGGCCAGGTCGATGTGCTCGACGGCGGCCGCACCGAGCCGTGGGACGTGGCGCCGGGCGGACTCCCGGCCGCGGCGGTCGGGGAGCGGAGGGACACCGCGGCGCGGCAGCTGGTCCGCCGGTCCGCGGTCGCCGGTGCGGCCCGGACACCCGCGCCGGCCCGGACGCCCGAGCCGGCCCGGACGCCCGAGTCGGCCCGGATGTCCGTGGGAGGCGATCCGGCGCTCTCCCTCGTCGTGGTGGCGCCCCGGGACGGCCTCTCGGCGTATGTCCCCGACCCGGACGCGGCGGCGCCCTGGATCGTCTCCGGCACGCCCCATCTCTACGCGGGAGTGATCGAGGCCACCGGGGTGGTCGGCCCGCTGGTGCTTCCCGGCGGCACCGGATGCGCGGGGTGCCTGGCCCTGCACCGGGCCGAGCGGGACCCCCAGTGGCCCCGCATGCTCGCGCAGTGGAGGTCGGGACGCCGGACCACGGTACCCGCCTGCGACTTGGGGCTGGCGACGGCGGTGGCCGGGCTGGCGGCGGCACACGCGCTGTCGTTCCTCGACGGCGAGCTTCCCGCCAGCACGGGCGCCCGGTGGGAGGCCGCCCTGCCGCTGCTGGACTGGCGCTCGGACCGGCTCGGGCCGCATACCGACTGCGACTGCGGGGCCGCCGGGCGGACTGAGGGGGAGCTCACCTCCGCGTCCGGGCCGGCTCAGGACACAATGGCCGGGTGACCGCTGCCGGTGGAGCAGGGCCGGAGTACCCACACGGCACGGCAGTCTGTGAACTGGAGGGGCACATGTCTGATCTTCCCCGCAAGGCGGTCACCCGCACCGCGAAGCTGGCCGCGCTGCCGATCGGGTTCGCCGGCCGTGCCACCTGGGGCCTGGGCAAAAGGATCGGCGGGCGGTCCGCGGAGATCGTGGCCCGCGAGGTCCAACAGCGCACCGCGGAGCAACTCTTCAAGGTGCTGGGTGAGTTGAAAGGGGGCGCGATGAAGCTCGGACAGGCTCTGTCCGTCTTCGAGTCCGCCCTGCCCGAGGACGTCGCCGGCCCCTACCGTGCGGCGCTGACCAAACTGCAGGAGGCCGCACCTCCGATGCCCACCCGCACCGTGCACGGGGTGCTGGCGGAGCAGCTCGGGGAGCACTGGAGGGACCTCTTCCTCGAATTCGAGGACCAGCCGGCCGCCGCCGCGTCGATCGGCCAGGTCCACCGCGCGGTGTGGCACGACGGGCTCCGGGTGGCCGTGAAGGTGCAGTATCCGGGGGCGGGCGAGGCACTGCTCTCGGACCTGACCCAACTCGGCCGCTTCGCCAAGCTGTTCGGGCCGCTGATCCCCGGAATGGACATCAAGCCGCTCATCACGGAGTTGCGCGACCGGGTCTCCGAGGAGCTGGACTACGGCCTGGAGGCACAGGCGCAGCAGGAACACGCGGCGGAGTTCGCGGACGACCCCGATGTGGTGATCCCGGGGGTGGTCCACCGGTCCGAGCAGGTCCTGGTGACGGAGTGGATCGAGGGGACACCTCTGTCGGAGGTGATCGCCACCGGCACGCCCGAGCAACGGGACCGGGCAGGCCAGTTGCTGGCGCGCTTCCTCTTCTCCGGTCCGGCTCGCACCGGCCTGCTCCACGCCGATCCGCACCCGGGTAACTTCCGGCTGATCCCGCCAACGGTCCCGCAGGCGGTGGTGGACGACGGGACCGCAGCCGGCACCGACGTGGGACGCCCGGAGGACACCGCCGCCGGGGTGCCCGTGGAGCCGGAGCTCTCCGAGGACACCGGGGATCCGGGTGAATGGCGGCTGGGCGTACTGGACTTCGGCACCGTGGACCGGCTGCCGGACGGACTGCCCCGCATCATCGGTGACGCGCTGCGGATGACGCTGGGCGGTGAGGCCGAGACGGTCTACGAGACGCTCCGTGCGGAAGGCTTCGTCAAGGACTCGATCGAGCTCGACCCGGATGCCGTGCTCGACTACCTGCTTCCGATCATCGAACCCGCGCAGGTGGAGGAGTTCACCTTCACCCGCTCCTGGCTGCGCGCCCAGGCCGCCCGGATCGCCGATCCCCGCTCACCCGCCCACCAGCTGGGCAAGCAGCTGAATCTGCCTCCCTCCTACCTGCTCATACACCGCGTCACGCTGAGCACGATCGGCGTCCTGTGCCAGCTGGGTGCGACCGTGCGGCTCCGGGACGAGCTGGAGTCCTGGCTGCCGGGCTTCGCCCTCGACGGCGATTCCGAGCCCGAGGAGGACACGGTGGCCGAGGAAGACATCGTGGCCGAGGAGGGAGCGGTGGCCGAGGAAGACATGGTGGCCGAGGAGGGAACGGTGCCGGATCAGGGTGCGATGCCGGATCAGGGTGCTGCCGTGAAGGAGGACACGGGGAACGGGCAGAACACAGTGGTGGAGGCCTGAGCTCACTCGGCGTCATGCCCCTTCCGGCCCCTCTGCCACAGGCCCGGTCCCTTCGGCCGTACGGCAGAGAGGTCGGAACAGGAAGGCGGGAGGCCGGGGAGGGATGGGAGCGGGCTGGGCCGGTCCGGTTCCGTCTTGGCTGGTCCGGCCTGGTCCGTACCTGTTCGGTCCGGTCCGGTCTATGCCGATCCGGGATGTCACCACCACTCGGAGTCGAGCCGGCCTTCGATCGCCCTGATGTGGGTGCGGGCGCAGGCCTCGCAGACGTACTGGCGCCGACCGTCCTCGACGGAGCAGACCCAGGTCGCCGGCACGGTGCCGCCCTCGGCTGTTCTGCCGCAGTGGACACACACCGGGCGTTCGCCGTCCGAGCCGGTGGGGTGACTCGTCTTCTCGTCCACCCTGGCGACGATAGCCCCGCCACCCCGAAGTGGCACGGCCGGACGGGATACCGCACGGCACGGCCGGCACGGCTCATCGCACAACACGCTGCGGGGCCGGTCCGTCGGTGTCCGACGGTCCGGCCCCGCAGGAGGGGTGGGTGTCCACGGGGCGGAGCGGTCGCCCCGTGGACGGGTGTTACGGGCACCGGCGGCGATTCCGGTACCGGTGGGGCCTCAGTGCATGACCGCCATGGCGAGCGCGCGACGGGCGCGCATCGAAGCGCGCTCCGCCCGGCGCTGCATCCGCCGGGCCGCCACCAGGCGCACGGCCTGACGGTCCGCCTCGGCCTCCCTCCGGCGGTCGTGCATATGCGCACGTGCCAGGGCTTCTGGGATGAGTTGCATTTCGCGGGTCCTGTTCTGACGCGAGTCGTTCGCGCCGATGATGGTGACGTCCGGGGTCGCGGAGCCGACGGGCTCCCTCGTGGGCGTGGTCATGAGTGCTCGATTTCGGGGGTCATGAGTCTGGGGACGGTCGATCGTTCCGAGGCGCTTCACAGCTGTGGGGGGCATGACGTCCAGGCCGGTGATCACGCTGCGACCGGGTTCTTGCGAGGGCGGCCACGCGGCCGCTTGCGGGCGACGACGACGCCCTGGACGAAGAGCTCGCCGCCCCAGACGCCCCACGGCTCACGCCGCTCCTTGGCGCCCGCAAGGCAGGCCTCGACGAGGGGGCAGGTCCGGCAGAGCGACTTGGCGTACTCCACGTCGGCCGGCGACTCGGCGAAGAAGACCTCCGGGTCGTAGGCGCGGCAGGGGACGGGGACGCCGAGGTTCTCGATGGCGTCGTCGAGCGCGGTGAGCGCGGTGAGCGCGGTGAGGGGAAGCAAGGTGGAGTCCTCCGTGGAGCCGGGCGGGGAGATCGTGTCGGAAGGCGGTACGGACGGGGCGTGCGTCTCGGTGGGCACGGTGTCGTTGTCCTCGTCTGGTCGTGCCGGCCTGTTGGCCGGTTGGCGGCTGATACCAGGTCCTGCTGTCCCGAGGCTCCTTCGTCTCGTCTCATCCGTTCGGACAAAACAAAAGGGCCGCGGATCCCGAGTGGGGTTCCGCGGCCCTGAAGGCGCCGACCTGATCTTGATCAGGCTGGATCACTCCAGGGTTCAGGCCCACGGAAGGCCCACATCGTGTGGTGCTGCTTCGTCTGCTTCTCGGCTCCGGCACCGGCT
>NZ_KL585393.1:21788-25063 GCF_000721935.1 Streptomyces sp. NRRL WC-3549 | reverse complement strand
AGGCCTGGGCCTGAGCCTTCGCTACTGCTGCCGCCGGTGCCTCGGTCGGTCGCTCATTGCGGCGCTCCCGCACGGGGAAGGCGGCAGAGGACAGCGGGCTGACGGCAGAGCTGCCGGACATGCCGGTGCCACGGAGCGAGAGTTCCGAAGAGGCGATGACGTCGAGCGAGCAGGCGGAGACGACCGAGCGATCGGTCATTTCGATGGTCTTGATGATGCTGATCACTTCAATCGCCTCCTCTCGGCGTCTCGGGGGACCGGCCGGGGCCGGTCCTTCGGTATTCGGATAAGTACAGCACGGAGTCAGGGCTTCAGAGAAGTCGCTGTTCCCGTGGTTAAGAACCTATGGTGACGACTGCTGCGGGCGCAAACTATTTTTTCGACGAGTTTTCCTCACACATCCCAGCCATCCTCGCCGGAACCCGCCTCCAACGACTGACCTGCACAGATGGCCAGAACATCGGCTCCGAACCTGGTCAGCTTGCGGTTCCCGACGCCGGCGATGACGACCAGCTCCGACTCGCTGCCCGGTACCGCCTCGGCGATCGCCATCAGAGTCTTGTCGGTGAACACGCAGTAGGCGGGCTGGCTGATCTCCTTCGCCCTGCCGGCCCTCCACTCCCGCAGCCGCTCGTACAGCGCCTCGTCCATGTCCGACGGGCAGTCCTCGCAGCGCATCAGCTTCATCTCGCCCGCGTCCGTGAGGGTCCTGCCGCAGACCCGGCACCGGACCGGCCCGCGCCGCCGGGGGCGGGACTCCGCCTGGGTGCCGGAACGCGCGGTGCCCGGCCCCGTCCCGGAACCGCGGTCGATGCCGGCCCCGCCTCCCGCGCCGCCCCGTGCGCCGAGCGCGGTGGAGCCGGGCCGCAGCCCGTTGAGGAAGCGCGTCGGCCGGCGGCCCGCACGTCCCCCGGGCGAACGGGCCAGGGCCCACGACAGCGAGAGGTGGAACCGGGCGCGCGTGACACCGACGTACAGCAGCCGACGCTCCTCCTCGACCTGCTCGTCGGTCTTGGCGTAGGCGATCGGCATCATGCCTTCGGTCATCCCGACCAGGAAGGCCGCGTCCCACTCCAGGCCCTTGGCCGAGTGCAGAGAGGCCAGCGTGACGCCTTGGACGGTCGGGGCGTGCTGCGCGGCGGCCCGCTCGTCCAGCTCCGCGACCAGATCGGAGAGCGTGGCCCCCGGCTTGGCCTGCTCGAAGTCCTCGGCCAGCCGCACCAGCGCGGCCAGGGACTCCCAGCGGTCCCGCACCGCCCCGGAACCGGTGGGCGGCGTGGTCGTCCATCCCTTCGTGGACAGCACCGCCCGCACCTCGGCCGGCAGGTCGTCCGCTCCGTCGAGCAGCGGGTCGTTGCCCCCGGCACGGGCGGCGCCGCGCAGGGCGACGCCCGCCTCCCGCACCTCGGCCCGGTCGAAGAAGCGCTCCGCGCCGCGCAGCTGGTAGGGCACACCGGCGTCCGCGAGCGCCTGCTCGTACACCTCGGACTGGGAGTTGACCCGGTAGAGCACCGCGATCTCACCGGCCGGGACCCCGGCGGCGATCAGGTCCCGGACCCGGCGCGCGGTGCCCTCCGCCTCGGCCGGCTCGTCCGGGTACTCCGTGAAGACCGGCTCGGGCCCCTTCTCTCGCTGCGACACCAGCTCCAGCCGGTGTTCGGCGGCCCTGCCGCGGGCCTGGCTCAGCAGGCCGTTCGCCAGACGGACGACCTGGGGCGTGGAGCGGTAGTCCCGCACGAGCTTGACGACCGTCGCCTCCGGGTGGCGGGTGCGGAAGTTCAGCAGGTGCTCGGGGGTGGCTCCGGTGAAGGAGTAGATCGTCTGGCTCGCGTCGCCGACCACGCACAGGTCGTCCCGGTCACCGAGCCAGAGGTCGAGAAGGCGCTGCTGGAGCGGGCTGACGTCCTGGTACTCGTCCACGACGAAGTGCTGGTACTGGCGGCGCACGTGGTCGGCGATGTCATGCCGGTCCTGGAGTATCCCGACCGTCAGCAGCAGGACGTCCTCGAAGTCGATCACCGACCGCTCGCGCTTCAGCTGCTCGTACACCGAGTAGATCTGCGAGAGCTCCGCCGGGTCCCGCGGGGCGTCCCGCTGGGTCTTGGCAACCGCTGCCGGATAGTCGGCGGGCACGGTCTGGGTGACCTTGGCCCATTCGATCTCGCTCGTGGCGTCCCGCAGCTCGTTACGGTCCAGGCGGATACCGCAGCGGGCCGCGGCCTCGGCGACCAGCTGCACCTTGCGCTCCACCAGCCGCGGCAGTTCCCCACCGACCGCTTTCGGCCAGAAGTACTGGAGCTGGCGCAGCGCGGCCGAGTGGAACGTCCGCGCCTGTACGCCGGTCGCACCGAGCTGCCGGAGACGGCCGCGCAGCTCGCCCGCCGCGCGGTTGGTGAAGGTGACGGCGAGCACGGTGGCGGGCTGGAGGCGCCCCGACCGCACCCCGTACGCGATGCGGTGCGTGATCGCCCGCGTCTTGCCCGTCCCGGCTCCGGCCAGCACGCACACGGGCCCGCGGAGCGCCAGAGCGACCTCGCGCTGCTCCGGGTCGAGCCCGTCGAGCACGGCGTCCGCGGTCTCCGGGACCTGGGGGAAGAGGGTGGAATGCGTTGCTGCTGTCACCCCGCCAATGCTGCCAGGTCGCCAGGGGCGGATGCGGAGGTTGTCCACAGGGGGCGCCGTTCGTCGTACCGGTGGGCGGGTCCCCTCTGCCGGTGGGCGGGGCTCTTCTCCCGGTGGGTGGGCTGGTTCCTCCGCCTGGGGTGGGCGGGGTACGGCGGCCGGGCCGTCCGCCCACGGCCGGGTGGCGGGAATGGTGGTCCGTTCCCGTACGTTCCCTCGGAGGGGAAGGACTCCCCTCCGCTCGGAGACGGTTTCCTCCCCGCGCGGACGCGACGCACGATTCCGCTTCCGGGCGGGACGGACGAGACAAGGAGCACCGACGACATGCCGGGCACTGTGACGATGTACAGCACCACGTGGTGCGGCTACTGCCGCCGGCTCAAGGGCCAGATGGACCGCGAAGGCATCGCATACACGGAGGTCAACATCGAGCACGACCCCGAGTCGGCGGCCTTCGTCGAGAAGGCCAACGGCGGAAACCAGACCGTTCCGACCATGCTCTTCCCCGACGGTTCGACCCTGACCAACCCGTCGCTGGCGCAGGTGAAGCAGAAGCTCGGCGCCTGACCCGTCCCGGCACGGTGGCGGCGGCGAGGCCCCCGCGCGCACTCAAGTCTGAGTGCGTGCGGGGGCCTCGCCGCTGTCTCACCGCT
>NZ_KL585393.1:2463-21589 GCF_000721935.1 Streptomyces sp. NRRL WC-3549 | reverse complement strand
AGGCCGCGGCACCGCCCGGCCTGGGGAGCGGCTTGCCGTACCAGATCTCGATCAGGCGGGCGGCGATCGAGAGGCCGAAGGGCGGCAGGACCTCGCCCGACTCGAAGGCGGCCGTCAGCTCCTCGCGGGAGAACCAGCGCGCCTCCTCGATCTCCTCACCGTCGACCTCGATCTCCGAGGACCCGGCGCGCGCCATGAAGCCCAGCATCAGGCTGGAAGGGAACGGCCAGGGCTGGCTGGCGACGTACTCGACCTCGGCGATGGTGATGCCCGCCTCCTCGAACACCTCCCGGGCGACGGCCTGCTCGATGGACTCCCCCGGCTCGACGAAGCCCGCGAGCGTCGAGAAGCGGCCCTCGGGCCAGTGCACCTGGCGACCCAGCAGGGCGCGGTCCTGGTCGTCCGTGACGAGCATGATCACCGCGGGGTCCGTCCGGGGGTAGTGCTCCGCCCCGCATGCCTGGCAGCGGCGGATGTGGCCCGCCGCCGCGATCACGGTGCGTTCGCCGCAGCGTGAGCAGAAGCGGTGCAGCCGCTGCCAGTTCTCCAGGGCCACCGCGTGCGCCATCAGCGCGCCGTCCCGCGGACCGAGGAGCATTCCGGCCTCGCGGAGCCCGGCCGGACGTGCCGACTGGTCCATGCGGCCCGGCAGCGAGTCCTTCTGGAGCGCGAAGTAGCGCACGCCTTTCTCGTCGGTGCCCAGGAAGTAGCGGTGCGTCTCGGTGAGCGGCGCCTCGAAGGACGGCGTCATGACGAGTTCGGTGCCGCCGTCCGGGGTGTCGTCGATGAGCGCCTGGCCCCCGGAGACGACGAAGACCCTGGTCGTCGGGTGGCTCCAGGCCGCGGCGAGCCAGGCCTCGTCGAGCCGGTGGTGCGCGGCGCGGTCGATGCCGCTGGGCGCGGTGAGACCGATGGGCCGGTCCGCGGTGGCGTTGTCGAAGGTGCTCACAGGTGCTTCCTACTCCCCCGGGGGTGGATCGGGCGTTCAGAGATTCAGCGGAGTGCGGTGGCCAGCTCACCCCAGAGGTGGGCGGTGGTTTCCGCTCCTTTGAGGAGGAGATCGAGTTCGACCTTCTCGTCGGGGCCGTGCCAGCCGTCGGACGGTACGGAGATGCCCAGGAAGAGGACGGGGGCGTCGAGCACGTCCTGGAGGTCGGCGGCGGGCCCGGAGCCGCCCTCACGGGTGAAGAGGATCTCCTTGCCGAAGGCGCGCCCCATGGCGCGGGAGACCGCCTGGAGGGCGGGGTGGTCCAGCGGGGTCAGACAGGGGCGGGTGGCGGGCGCGAAGGTGATCCGGTGACGGATTCCGGCCGGGATCCGGGCCTCGGCCCAGGCGCGTACGGCGTTCTGGACGTGGTCGGGGTCCTGGCCGGCGACGAGCCGGAAGCTCAGCTTCACCAGCGCGGACGCGGGGACGACGGTCTTGCTGCCCGCGCCCTGGTAGCCGCCGCCGATGCCGCCTCGGCGGTGGGCCGGGCCCAGAGCCGCTCCAGGGTGGAGTAGCCGGCCTCGCCCGCGGTGGCCTGCGAGGCGGCGGTGCGCAGCCACCTCTCCTCGTCGAAGGGGAGCTGGGCGAAGAGGGCCCGCTCGGTGTCGGTGAGTTCGGCCACGCCGTCGTAGAAGCCGGGGACGGCGACCCTGCCGTCCGCGTCGTGGAGCTCGGCGACCAGACGGGCCAGGGCGGTCGCCGGGTTGGGTACCGCTCCGCCGAACGACCCGGAGTGGATGTCCTGGGCCGGGCCGTGCAGCTCGATCTCGCACTCGGCGAGCCCGCGCATACCGGTGCAGACGGTCGGGGTGTCCTCGTCCCACATCCCGGTGTCGGAGACGATCACGGCGTCGGCGGCGAGGCGGTCCGCCCGCTGTTCGACCAGCTCGCGGAAGTGCGGGGAGCCGGACTCCTCCTCGCCTTCGACGAGGAGCTTGAGGTGTACGGCGGGGGCGGTACGGCCGGTGGCGGCGAGGTGCGCCCGGACGCCCAGGGTGTGGAAGAACACCTGGCCCTTGTCGTCGGCGGCGCCGCGTCCGTACATCCTGCCGTCGCGGACCTCCGGTTCGAAGGGGTCGCTGTGCCAGCCGTCCTCGCGGGCGGCCGGCTGCACGTCGTGGTGGCCGTAGACGAGCACGACGGGTGCGTCCGGGTCGTCCGAGGGCCACTCGGCGAAGACCGCCGGGGCGCCGGGGGTCTCCCAGATCTCGGTGACCGGGAAACCGGTCTCCTTCAGCGCGGCGGACAGCCATTCGGCACTGCGCCGTACGTCCTTGTCGTGCTCCGGCTGGGCGGACACGGAGGGGATGCGCAGCCACTCGGCGAGGTCGTCGAGAAAGGCTGTTCGGTGGTGCCGGATGTACGTACGGACGGCGCTGTCCGGGGTGTCGCTCATGGTCTTGAGCCTATCGGCCCCGCGGAGGTGGCTCGTCCAGCAGGAGACGTTCCAGCTCCGCCCGGCCCGGCAGTCCGGTGGGCCGGACGGTCTCACCGGTGCGGACGTAGAGGAAGGTCGCGGTGACCGCTTCCGGCGGGAGACCGTGCAGTTCGGCCCAGGCCAGGCGGTAGACGGCGAGCTGGAGCGGGTCGGCGGTGCGGTGCCGCGCGGTCTTCCAGTCCACGATCTCGTCACCGTCACCCGTGCGGTACACCGCGTCGATCCGGCCGCGGATCACCCGGCCCGCCAGGACGATCTGGAACGGGGTCTCGACCCGGTACGGGGTGCGCCGGGCGTACGCCGTGCGCTCGAACGCCTCCTTGAGCTCGGCGAGGTCCCGCTCGTCGGCGATCTCCGCCTCGCGGTCGTCGCCTCCGGGGAGCTCGTCCGGGCCGAGCATGGGCAGCGGCAGTTCCTCGAAGCGGGACTCCACCCAGGCGTGGAACCGGGTCCCCCGGCGGGCGGCGGGCTGGGGGGGCCTGGGCATGGGGCGGGCCAGCTCGCGGGCGAAGCCGTCGGGGTCGTCGGCGAGGTGCAGCAGCTGGGTGGCCGAGAGCGAGGCGGGCACGACGACGTCGTGCACGGTCGCGCGGGCCCGGCGCAGCTCACCGGCCAGGGCGTCGAGGTCGCGGTCCCAGGAGGCGAGTGTCCGGGTCTCCTCGGGGGTGAGGTCAGGGCCGTCGGACGGGGTACGGGCGCTGGGGACGCGCGGCTCGGGTGAGGCGGCCTCCTCGTCGTCGTACGGAGGCTCCTCCTCGTACGGAGGCTCCTCGTCGTACGGCGGTTCCTCCTCGTACGGCGGTTCCTCCTCGTACGGAGGCGGCTCCTCTCCGTACAGCGGGTCCACGGGCTCGTCGTGTCCCGGAAGCCCGTCCCGGGCCGCCGGGCCGGGCGGTGCGGCGGCCAGGCTCTCCAGGTGGGCCAGCACGGTGTCGCGGGCGGCCCTGCGGCGGGCCAGGGACGTCTCGTCCAGCGGCAGGGGCCACGCCAGCTCCTCCTCCCGCTCCCGGAGGGCCGGATTTAGCTCGTCCGGCCCGGGCTCGTCCGCCCAGACCTCGATCTCGCCGTGGCCGGCCGCGCAGTGCTCGTACAGCGCGTCCAGGAAGGCGGACGGACCGCGGGGCTTCTTCTGGGACGGGCCCCACCAGTGCCCGGAGCCGAGGAGCAGGCTGCGCGGCCGGGTGAAGGTGACGTACCCCAGGCGCAGCTCCTCGGTGTGCTGGTGCGCCTTCATCTCGTCCTTGAACGCCTTGAGCCCCTTGGCGTCCCAGGAGGCGACGTCCGGGAGGGTGGCCGCGTCGCCGCGCAGTGCGTGCGGCAGGACCTTGGACTGCGCGGTCCAGGCGTCCCGGGACTGGGTGCTGGGGAACTGGCCGTTGACGAGCCCGGGTACGGCGACGACGTCCCACTCCAGCCCCTTGGACTTGTGGGCGGTGAGGACCTTGACGGTGTTCTCGCCGCCGGGCAGCGCGTTGTCCAGGCCCTTCTCGTACTGGGCGGCGGTGCGCAGGAAGCCGAGGAAGGCGAGCAGGGTGGCCTCCCCGTCGACCGCCGCGAAACCGGCCGCGACGTCCAGGAAGTTGGCGAGGGTCTCCCGGCGCCGGGCGGCGAGCGCGTGCGGCGAGGCGGAGAGCTCGACCTCCAGGCCCGTGGTGGAGAGGACCCGGTGCAGTACGTCCATGAGCGGATCGGCCAGTGACCGGCGCAGTTCGCGCAGCTCGGTGGCGAGCCGGGCGTACCGGACGCGGGCCTCGGCCGAGAACGGCAGCTGGTCGTCCTGGTGGCCGCCCGATTCCAGGAAGGTGTCGAGGGCGTCGGCGAGGGAGATCACCTCGGCGGGGTCGACGCCCTCGACGGCCTCCGCGAGCCGGCGGCCCGGGTCGGTGTCGTCCCCGTGCGAGGCGTGGTGGACCAGGAGGCGGGCCCGGCGCCCCAGCAGGGCGAGGTCCCGGGGGCCGATCCGCCAGCGCGGACCGGTGAGCAGCCTGACCAGGGAGGCGTTGGCGCCGGGGTCCTGGAGCACCTCGCAGACGGCGACGAGGTCGGCGACCTCCGGGAGGTGCAGCAGCCCGGAGAGCCCGACGACCTCGACCGGGACGTCCCGGGCGACGAGTGCGGCCTGGATGCGGGGGAAGTCGCCGGCGGTGCGGCACAGGACGGCGATCTCCCCGGGAGCCGTGCCGGTCCGCACGAGGTGGGCGAGTGAGTCGCCGAGCCAGTCGATCTCCTCGGCGTGGGTGGCCAGCAGGGCGCAGCGGACGGTCCCGTCCCGCTCGGCTCCCGGCGCCGGCCGCAGGGCCTCGACGCCCTCGTGCATGGCGCGCAGGGGGTCCGCGAGGCCGTTGGCGAGGTGGAGGAGACGGCCGCCGCTGCGCCGGTTCTCGCTGAGGGAGTGGCGCGTGGCGGGGGTGCCGTCGGCGTGCGGGAAGTGCCGGGGGAAGTCGTCCAGGTTGGCGACGGATGCGCCTCGCCAGCCGTAGATGGCCTGGCACGGGTCGCCCACGGCGGTGACGGCGTGTCCCGTGGCGCCTCCGGGGCCGCTGCCGAAGAGCGCCGAGAGCAGCAGCCGCTGGGCCACGGAGGTGTCCTGGTACTCGTCGAGCAGGACGACCCGGAACTCGTCCCGCAGGAGGGCGCCGACCTCGGGGCGGGTGAGGGCCAGTTCGGCGGAGAGGGCGATCTGGTCGCCGAAGTCGAGCAGGTCACGGCTCCGCTTGGCCTCGCGGTAGCGCCGGGTCAGTCCGAGCAGCTCCCGGCGGGCCTCGGAGGTCTCGGGGACCTTGCGCAGCTCCGCGTTGGTGAGCTTGGCCCCGGCGAGTGCTTCGAGCAGCCCGGTGTCGTACCGGGCCAGTTCGTCGGGGTGTACGAGGTGTTCGGCGAGCTCGGCGTCCAGGGCCAGCAGGTCGCTGACGAGGGTGGGGAAGGACCTGGTCAGGGCGGGGTAAGGGCCCGGGGCCTCGCGCAGCACCCGGGCGGCGAGCTGGTAGCGCGTGGCGTCGGCGAGGAGGCGGGTGGTGGGTTCGAGTCCGATCCGCAGGCCGTGGTCGGTCAGCAGCCGGCCGGCGAACGCGTGATAGGTGGAGATGCTGGGTTCGCCGGGGGGGTTGTCCGGATCGATGACATCCGGGTCGGTGACCCCGGCCGCGACGAGGGCCTTGCGGACCCGCTCGGCGAGCTCTCCGGCCGCCTTGTTGGTGAAGGTGAGGCCCAGGACCTGTTCCGGGGCGACCTGTCCGGTGCCGACCAGCCACACCACCCGGGCGGCCATGACCGTCGTCTTGCCGGAACCGGCGCCGGCGACGATCACCTGCGGGGCGGGCGGCGCGGTGATGCAGGCCGTCTGCTCCGGGGTGAACGGGATCCCGAGGAGCTCCTTGAGCTGTTCCGGGTCGGTGATGCGGGAGGACACCCGACAGAGGCTAACCGGGACCACCGACAACCCGTCCGTGACGCCGCGGCAGGACGTCATTCGACGACATGACGGCCCTCCGGCTGTGCGCTGCACGAGGCCCGGAAGGCGCAGTGGGCGCAGTGCTGGCCGGTGCTGGGGGTGAAGCGCTCGTCCAGGACGCGGCCGGCCGCCGTCGCCAGCAGATCGGAGACCCACTCGCCGGCCAGCGGTTCCTGGCCCTGCACCTTGGGCAGGGCGTCGCCGCCCTCCTTCTTCGGAGCCCCTTGGCGCAGCTGTACGAGCTCGGCCCCGCCCGACGCGGGGCGGCGGCCGTCGAACACCTCGTCGACGGCGCCTTCCCGGATCGCGAGCTGGTAGACGGCGAGCTGGGGGTGGGCCGCCACCTCGTCCTTGGTGGGTGCGGCCTTGCCGGTCTTGAAGTCGACGACGTACGCCCGGCCCTCGGCGTCCTGCTCGACGCGGTCCATGGATCCCCGGATCCGGACGGCGTAGTCGCCCGCCTCCAGGGTCACGTCGAATCCGTGTTCGCCCGCGACGGGGGTGCGGCCGGCGCGGTCCATGACGTGCCAGTGCAGGAAGCGCTCCAGGGCGGCCCGTGCCTGGTCCTTCTCCTGCGCCGACTTCCAGGGGGCGTCGAAGACCAGGCCGTTCCACACGGAGTCGAGGCGTTCCATGAGGACGTCCAGGTCGGCGGGGGTGCTGCCGGACGCCACCTCGTCGGCGAGGACGTGGACGACGTTGCCGAAGCCCTGGGCCGCCGTCGCGGGGGCGTCGGCCTTCACCTCGCGGCCCAGGAACCACTGGAGGGCGCAGGTGTTGGCGAGCTGGTCGAGCGCGCTCCCGGAGAGGACGACCGGGCGGTCCCGGTCGCGCAGCGGGACCTCGGAACGCGTCGGCTCGTTCAGCCCCCACCAGCGGTACGGGTGGGCCGCGGGCACGAGGGGGTGGCCCTCGTCGTCGGTGAGCGCGGCGAGCCGGGCCAGCCGTTGGGCGGCGGCGTCACGGAGGGCCTGGGACGCCGCGGGGTCGACGGTGGTCGCCCGGAGCTCCGCGACGAGTGCGGCGACCGCGAGGGGGCGACGGGGCCGGCCCGTGACGTCCCGGGGCTCCACGCCGAGCTCGGTGAGGAACCGGGACGGCTGGTCCCCGTCGTCGGCGGGGGCCTTGACGGCGGTGACTAGACGGCGGTGACGACGAGCCGTTCACGCGCACGGGTGGCGGCAACGTAGAAGAGGCGGCGTTCCTCGGCGAGCAGGGCTCCCGGGGTGAGCGGTTCCGCCAGGCCGTCCCGCCCGATCCGGTCCGCCTCCAGGAGGGAGCCCCGGCGGCGGAGGTCCGGCCAGAGCCCTTCCTGCACCCCGGCGACGACCACCACGCGCCACTCCAGGCCCTTGGAGCGGTGCGCCGTCATCAGCCGTACGGCGTCCGGGCGCACCGAACGCCGGGAGAGGGTGTCGGCGGCGATGTCCTGGGCGTCGACCTCCTCCAGGAAGTTGAGCGCGCCGCGTCCCCCGGTGCGTTCCTCGGCGCGGGCCGCCGCGTCGAACAGGGCGCAGACGGCGTCGAGGTCCCGGTCGGCGTTGCGGCCGGCGGCACCGCCGCGCAGGGCGGCCCGTTCCAGCCTGCCGGGCCAGGGGGTGCCGTCCCACAGGGTCCACAGGGCTTCCTCGGCGGTGCCGCCGCCTTCGAGGAGTTCGCGTGCCGTGCGCAGGAGCGCGCCGAGGCGCTGGGCCCCTCGGGCGTACGCCGGATCGTGGGTGACCAGGCGTTCGGGCTCGGCGAGCGCCCGGGCCAGCAGCTCCCCCGAGGGCGGCGGCAGCCGGTTGCCGGCTGCCCGTTCCTCGTCGCGCAGGGCGCGGCCGAGGCGGCGTAGATCGGCGGCGTCCATGGAGCCGAGGGGGGAGGTGAGCAGGGTGAGCGCCGTCTCGGTGTCGATCCGGTGGGCTCCCTCTTCGGCCGGGTCCGCCGCCCGGTCGTCCCCCGGGGCGGCCGTTTCCCCGCCGCCCCCCGGGGCCGCGGTCTCCTCACCGGCCGTGCCGGCCGCGTCGTCGCCCGTGCCCTCCGGGCCGGCGCCCCGGGGCGTCTCGCCACCGGGGTGCCCCAGAGCCGCCGTGGCGACCGTGCGCAGCGCGGTCAGAAGAGGGGCGACGGCGGGCTCGTGGCGCAGGGCGAGATCGTCCCCGTCCACCTCCAGGGGCACCCCCGCGGAGGTCAGCGCACGGCGCACGGAGGGGAGCGAACGCCCTCCGGCGCGCACGAGCACCGCCATGTCCCTCCAGGGCACGCCGTCCTCCAGGTGTGCGCGCCGCAGGAGGTCGGCGATGTTCTCCAGCTCGGCGGACGCGGTCGGATAGGTGTACGTCTCGACACGGCCGCCCTCGCGTACGGCGGACAGCTCCCGGTGGGCGCGGACCTTGTCCGAGGGCAGGCGGGTCAGCGGCATACGGCGGGTGAGCAGCCGGGTCGCGGCCAGCAGTCGTGCGCCGGACCGGCGGGAGGTGGTGAGCACGCCGACCGGGGCGGGCGCGCCGTCGAAGCGGCGGAAGGTGTCCGGGAAGTCGAGGATGCCGTTCACGTCGGCGCCCCGGAAGGCGTAGATCGACTGGTCCGGATCGCCGAAGGCGATCAGGGTGCGGCCGCCGCCGGTGCCGGGCGCGGCCGTCCGGTTGCCGGTCAGCGCGTGCAGCAGCCGTACCTGGGAGGGGTCGGTGTCCTGGTACTCGTCGACGAAGACCGCGTCGTAGCTCTCGGCGAGCCGGCTCGCGACCTCGGGCCGTTCGGCGAGCAGGACGGCCCGGTGGACCAGTTCCGCGTAGTCCAGGACGCCCTGCGCGTCGAGGACGTCCAGGTATTCGGCGAGGAACTGCGCGGCCGCGCTCCAGTCCGGGCGGCCGGTACGGCGGGCGAAGGCGGCGAGGGCGTCGGGGCCGAGGCCCAGTTCGCGGCTGCGGGCGAGCACCGCGCGCACCTCGTCGGCGAAGCCCCGGGTGGTCAGGCAGGCCCGCAGTTCGTCGGGCCAGCGCACATGCGCGAGCCCGGTCCGTTCCAGGCCGGCCTGTCCGGCGAGGAGTTCCCGCACCGCGACGTCCTGCTCCGGTCCGGACAGCAGGCGCAGCGGGTCGGCGAACAGGTCGGCGTCCTGGTGGGCGCGGACCAGCGCGTAGCAGTACGAGTGGAAGGTGGTGGCCTGCGGGCCCCGGGCGCCGCCGAGCCTGGCGGTCATGCGGTCGCGCAGCTCCACCGCCGCCTTGCGGCTGAAGGTCAGGACCAGCATCCGGGCGGGATCGGTCCCCGAGGCGACCCGTGCGGCGACCGCCTCGACGAGCGTCGTCGTCTTACCGGTGCCCGGCCCGGCCAGGACCAGCAGCGGCCCGTCCCGGTGGTCAACCACCGCGCGCTGCGCCGCGTCCAGGACAGGAGGGGGCACGGAGCCCGGCGGCGTACGCACCAGCCGGTACGCACCCGGGGCCCGCCGCCGTGCCTGACGGTGCGGGCTGTTCCGGGTGGTGGGGGAGGAGCTCACGTGGTTCGCCGGTCCTGGTGGGTGTACGGGAGGTACGGGGTGTACTCGGTCTGCTCGGGGCGGGGCGCGGCGCCCGCGGGAAGAGGTGGGGACGGGAGCCCGGTGCCGCGCGCTGACGACGCTACGCGAGCCGCGGGGCGGAACACGGCGCGCGGACTGCGTCGCTCGTCACGTGGCTGCCGGTCACACAGCCGTTCACCTCGCGGCGGGTCCGGTGGCCGGGCCCCGGGCGGTCACCGGCCCGGCGCCCCGGTCCGCCCGGTGCGACGGCCGAAGCCGTCACCTGTGAGCTTTCTCGCCTCCGTCCGGGCGGCCGCCGTCACCCGGACCGTCGGCACCGCCGGTGGTGCCGTCCCACCTGGCGCGTCTCATGTCGATGCGCGGAAGGTGTCCGTCCGTACCGCGGGAGGCCTCGCGCAGGGGGGTGCCCTCCTCGCGGTAGCGGTCCAGCGCCCGCAGCTCGTGGCCGCCCAGCAGCGTGCCGTCGGAGCGCACGACGCGCCACCAGGACGCGGCGGCGCCGTAGAGCGCCATCACCCGTCCGACCTGCCGGGGCCCGCCCTCGCCGAGCCACTCCGCGATGTCGCCGTAGGTCATCACGCGGCCCGGCGGGATCAGGTCCGCGACGTCCAGGACCCGCTCCGCGTACCCGGGCAGTCCGGCCGCCTCCGGGGCGTCCCCGGTGGCGCCGTCGCTCGTCCGGTCTTCGCTCATCCGGTACATCCTGCCGCACACCACCGACAACCGTGCGGGTTCGGTGTCACGCTGATCACACGGAGGACACACGGAGGCAAAGAAGCGTATGTTGCGCTTCGCGCGTCCGCGCAATGCACCCTGATGCCCCCGTCTGTCTGCAGGCCGTGCCACCATCGTGCGGGCGGTGACCGGTGATACGAGAACACGAAGAGCATTCCGAGGCGACGAAGGAGCGGGGCGTGCAGCCACCGAAGGCGGCGGACGCCTCCGACGCGGAGCCGCGCCGGGGCGGAACTGGCACGTCGGGCCCCCCGGAGTCCGACGACGCCCGGACGGCCCCCGGGGCGTCCGGTGACCCGGAGGACTCCCCGGGGCACCACCTCGCCGGTTCCACCCTCGCGTCGTCCGCGGCGGCCGACCACGTGTCGGGCGACCCGACCACGTGTCGGGCGACGAACCGCTGCTGCCCGCCCGTGTGCACCGCCCCTCCGATCTGCTGCGGCTCCTCATCGGCGTCGCGGCCGTCGTGCTGCTCCTCGCCGTCGCCGCCTTCGCCCAGAACACCACGACCGGCCTCGAACACGACATCTCCAAGGGCACCGACCAGGCGCCCGATCTGCTGATCAAGCTCGCCGGGCTGGTCTCCAGCATCGCCGTGCTGCTCGTACCGGTCGCCTTCGCGATCGAACGCCTGATCAAACGTGACGGGCTGCGCATCGCGGACGGGGTGCTCGCCGCCGTGCTCGCCCACGGGGTGACCCTGGCCACCGACCTCTGGGTGGCCAGGTCGGCCCCCGGGACGATCCGGGACGCGCTGACCCAGCCCCAGCCGGGCG
Source organism: Streptomyces sp. NRRL WC-3549 (assembly GCF_000721935.1). Taxonomy (GTDB): domain Bacteria; phylum Actinomycetota; class Actinomycetes; order Streptomycetales; family Streptomycetaceae; genus Streptomyces. Next base: position 10,696 of record NZ_KL585393.1, on the reverse strand, counting down.
ACGCGCTCACCGACCCCGTGCACGGCTATCTCGCACCCGTCATCGCCTATATGACGGCGGTCGGGATGGCCCGGCGGCCACGCTGGCGGATCGTGCTCTGGGTCGTACTGCTCCTGGACGCCTTCGCCATGCTCGTCGGCGGCTACACCACCCCGTTCTCGATCGCCCTGACGGTGCTGATCGGCTGGACGGTGGCCTACGGCACGCTGTACGCGGTCGGCTCACCGAACGTACGCCCGACCGGCCAGCACCTCATGGCCGGTCTGCGCCACGTCGGGTTCCGCCCGGTCGCGGCGATGCGCACCGAGGAGGGCCCCGAGAGCGTCGACCAGAGCGACCGGGGCCGCCGCTACCTCGTCAGCCTGGAGGACGGCCCTCCCCTGGACGTGACGGTCGTCGACCGGGAACAGCAGGCCCAGGGGTTCTTCTACCGGTTGTGGCGCCGGTTCACCCTGCGCAGCATCACCCAGCGCCGTTCCATCCAGTCACTGCGCCAGGCCCTGGAGCAGGAGGCCCTGCTCGCGTACGCGGCGATCGCCGCCGGGGCCAACGCGCCCAAGCTGATCGCCACGTCCGAGCTGGGCCCGGACGCCGTGATGCTCGTCTACGAGCACATCGGCGGGCGCTCGCTGGACGCGATGGAGGACGAGGAGATCACCGACGAGCTGCTGCGCGGCGCCTGGCAGCAGGTGCGGGCGCTCCAGTCGCGGCGGATCGCCCACCGCAGGCTCACCGGGGACGCGATCCTGGTGGACCGTTCCGGCGCGGTGTTCGTCACGGACCTGCGGGGCGGTGAGATCGCGGCCGGCGATCTGATCCTGCGCATGGACGTCGCCCAGCTGCTCACCACGACGGGGCTGCGGGTCGGTGCCGAGCGGGCGGTGTCCGGGGCGCTGGCCGTCCTCGGGCCGGACGCCGTGGCCGACTGCCTCCCCCTCCTCCAGCCGATCGCGCTCAGCCGCTCCACCCGGGCGACCCTGCGCAGGCTGGCCCGCGAGCGTTCGCAGCGCGAACGCGACGCGGTGCTGGAGGCCTCGCAGGCGGCCAAGCAGGCCAGGACGCAGGAGCCGGGCGGCGCCACGCCGGCCGGCGACCGCAAGGCGGTGCGCAAGTCGCTGCGCACGGAGAAGCAGGCCGAGAAACGGGCCATAGACGATGCCCTGGAAGAGGCCCGCGAGGAGGACATGCTGGCCCAGATCCGCCGCCAGGTGCTGCTGATCCGGCCGCAGGCCCCGGTCGAGCCGGTCCGGCTCGAACGCATCAAACCGCGCACCCTGATCAGCTTCATCGCCGGTTCCATCGCCGCGTACTTCCTCATCTCACAGGTCACCGAGGCGGACTTCGGCGCCGTCGTGGAGCAGGCGGAGTGGGGCTGGGTGGCGGCGGCCCTGGGGTTCTCCGCACTGAGCTACGTCGCGGCGGCCATGAGCCTGCTGGGCTTCGTGCCCGAACGGGTGCCGTTCGGCAGGACGGTGCTGGCCCAGGTGGCCGGTTCGTTCGTGAAGATCGTCGCACCGGCGGCGGTCGGGGGCGTGGCGCTGAACACGCGCTTCCTGCAGCGCGCCGGAGTGCGCCCGGGGCTCGCCGTCGCGAGTGTGGGCGCCTCCCAGCTGTTCGGGCTCGGCTGCCACATCCTGCTGCTCGCCCTGTTCGGCTACCTGACGGGCACCGAACGCACACCCGACTCGCTCACGCCCTCCAGGACGGTGATCGCGGGGCTGCTCACGGTCGCCGTGCTGGTGCTGATCGTGACCGCCGTCCCGCTCCTGCGGAAGTTCGTGGTGACACGGGTGCGGTCGCTGTTCGCCGGAGTCGTACCGCGCATGCTCGACGTCGTGCAGCGCCCGCAGAAGCTCGTCACGGGCATCGGCGGCATGCTCCTGCTGACCGGCCTCTTCGTGCTCTGCCTGGACGCCTCCATCCGCGCCTTCAGCGGCCCCGGCGTCCCCCACCTCAGCTACGCCAGCGTCGCGGTGGTCTTCCTCGCCGGCAACGCCCTGGGCTCCGCGGCCCCCACCCCGGGCGGCATGGGGGCGGTCGAGGGCGCACTGACGCTGGGGCTGATCGCGGTCGGCCTGCCGAAGGAGGTCGCCGCGCCCGCGGTGCTGCTGTACCGCGTGCTGACCTTGTGGCTGCCGGTCCTGCCGGGCTGGATCTGCTTCAACCAGCTGACCCGCAAGGGCGAGCTCTAGCCCGGCCGCCCGGGGCGTCGGCGGACACCCGCATGGACCGCGGTTCCGCGCGACCCCGGGCGCTCCGCCCCACGATGGATCCATGAGGACTACCCCCGCCCTGCGTGCCACCGCCCTTGCCGCCACCGCCACCGTGCTGCTCCCCCTGGCCGCCTGTTCGGACGACAGCGGGGGCGCGGACCAGGGAGGTCCCTCCGTCGCCTCGACGGCGTCCCCCACGACGACGCCGAAGGACCTGTCGTCCCAGAAGCTCGACTGGAAGCGCTGTTCCGCCCCCGACAACGCCCAGGGGGGCGGCACGGCCCCCTCACCGCTGCCCGGTGGCACGGCCTGGGAGTGCTCCTTCATGGACGTCCCCCTGGACTACGGCGCCCCGGACGGACGGACCATCGAACTGGCACTCGTCCGCGCCCGGGCCAAGGACCAGGACCGCCGGCTCGGCTCCCTGGTCTTCAACTTCGGCGGGCCGGGAGCCTCGGGCGTGGCGACCCTGCCGGCCTTCGGCACGGCGTACGACGCGCTGCGCACCCGCTACGACGTGGTGAGCTTCGACCCGCGCGGCGTCGGGCGCAGCGCGGGCGTCCGGTGCTCGGACGACAAGGCGCTCGACGCCCGGTACGAGATGGACGGCACCCCGGACAACGCCAAGGAGCAGAAGGCGTTCGTCGACGACCAGAAGTCCTTCGTCGCGGACTGCGAGAAGAACTCCGGGAAGGAACTCCCCTACGTCGGCACGACGAACGCCGCCCGGGACATGGACCTCCTGCGCTCGGTGCTCGGTGACGACAAGCTGAACTACTTCGGCATCTCCTACGGGACCGAGCTGGGCGGCGTCTACGCGCACCTGTTCCCCGAGAAGGTCGGCCGGGCCGTCCTGGACGCGGTCGTCGACCCCACCGAGGACGCCGAGCAGTCCGCCCTCGGCCAGGCCGAGGGTTTCCAGCTCGCCCTGGACAACTTCACCGCGGACTGCGCGAAGCGGGACGACTGCAAGCTTCCCGGGACGACCGCCCAGGAGGTCCAGGACTGGATCGCCGACCTGCTGGAGAAGCTGGAGACCAAGCCCGTCCCGGGTCTGGGGGAACGGGAGCTGACGCAGACCCAGGCCACCACGGGCATCGCCTCGGCCCTGTACTCCAAGGAGACCTGGCCCCTGCTCGAGCAGGGTCTCGACGAGGCCGACGGCAAGAACGGCGGACTGCTGCTCGCCCTCGCCGACTCACTGAACGGCCGCACCGAGGGCGGCCACTACGACAACTCCAGCGCCGCCAACACGGCCATCAGCTGCGCGGACTCCAAGCAGCGGTTCACCGTGGAACAGACGAAGGCGGCGCTCCCCGCGTTCCGCAAGGCGTCCCCCGTCTTCGGCGACTACCTGGGATGGGGCCTGCTGTCCTGTACGGGCTGGCCCGTCGCGGGCACCTGGGACACACCGGACGTCAGCGCCCCCGGAGCGGCGCCCATCCTGGTCATCGGCAACACCGGCGACCCGGCGACCCCGTACGCGGGCGCGAAGGCGATGGCCGCCGAGCTGGGCGAGGGGGTGGGCGTGGAACTCACCTACAAGGGCGAGGGGCACGGCGCGTACAACGGCGGCAGCACCTGTGTGCAGAAGGCCGTGGACGGCTACCTGCTCGACGGCAAGGTCCCGGCCCCGGGAACGGTCTGCGACTGACCCCGGACGGCCCGCGGCAGGTGGCGCGGCTCGGCACGCCCCGGGCATACGCGAGGAGGCCGGCTCCACGGGGTGGAACCGGCCTCCATACATGCCCTGGTGTCTCTAGTAGACCGGCTTCTCGGGCTCGATCTGGTTGACCCAGCCGATGACGCCGCCGCCGACGTGCACCGCGTCGGCGAAGCCCGCGGACTTGAGGACCGCGAGGACCTCGGCGCTGCGGACACCGGTCTTGCAGTGCAGGACGATGCGCTTGTCCTGCGGGAGGTCCTGCAGGGCGTTGCCCAGCAGGAACTGGTCCTTCGGGATCAGCTTGGCGCCCGGGATCGAGACGATCTCGTACTCGTTCGGCTCGCGGACGTCGATGATCTCGATCTTCTGGTCCTCGTCGATCCACTCCTTGAGCTGCTTGGGAGTGATCGTCGAGCCCGCCGCCGCCTCCTGGGCCTCCTCGGACACGACGCCGCAGAAGGCCTCGTAGTCGATGAGCTCGGTGACGGTGGGGTTCTCGCCGCAGACCGCGCAGTTCGGGTCCTTGCGGACCTTCACCTGGCGGTACTGCATCTCCAGGGCGTCGTAGATCATCAGACGGCCGACCAGCGGGTCACCGATACCGGCGAGCAGCTTGATGGCCTCGTTGACCTGGATGGAGCCGATGGACGCGCAGAGCACGCCCAGGACGCCGCCCTCGGCGCAGGAGGGGACCATGCCGGGGGGCGGCGGCTCCGGGTAGAGGCAGCGGTAGCAGGGACCGTGCTCGGCCCAGAAGACGGACGCCTGGCCGTCGAAGCGGTAGATCGAGCCCCAAATGTAGGGCTTGTTCAGCAGGACCGCCGCGTCGTTGACGAGATAGCGGGTGGCGAAGTTGTCCGTGCCGTCCACGATCAGGTCGTACTGGGAGAAGATGTCCATCACGTTGTCGGCCTCGAGCCGCTCCTCGTGAAGGACCACGTTCACCAGGGGGTTGATCCCCTGCACGGTCTCCTTGGCCGACAGCGCCTTGGACTTGCCGATGTCGGCCTGGCTGTGGATGACCTGGCGCTGCAGATTCGACTCGTCGACCTCGTCGAACTCCACGATGCCGAGCGTGCCGACACCGGCCGCGGCCATGTACATCAGGCCGGGCGAGCCGAGGCCGCCGGCGCCGACACAGAGCACCTTCGCGTTCTTCAGCCGCTTCTGTCCGTCCATCCCGACATCCGGGATGATCAGGTGGCGGGAGTACCTGCGGACCTCGTCGACGGTGAGCTCAGCAGCTGGCTCGACCAAGGGGGGCAGCGACACAGGAACCTCAACAATGCAGGTGGTCGGTTTCTACGTACTTCATTTACGTACGGTTGTTCTTCCGCAACACTGCCACGCGCCTTCTCATTCCGAGATACCAAGTCCGATCCGCGAGACGAATTCGTCCCAGTAGCTGGGCAGCGCCGCGAATGGGTCGGTTTGCCCCTGCATGCCGCTGTGGTCCGTGAAGAAGATCGTGCCCGCGCCCTGCCAGCGGGCGATGCGCATCGCCTCTTCGAGATGGGTGCGGGGCACTCCGTGGACGAAGTGCGCGAAGCGGCTCGGGCGGTAGGCGGCGGTCCACTCGGCGGCCTGGGACCAGCGGTAGTCGGTCCACGGCCCCCGGAAGGTGACCAGTTGGTCGGCGGCCTCGGCGTACCCCGGGTAGGGGTGGGTGCCGTGCCCCAGGACCAGCCGCCCGTCACCGGCCGGGCCGGGGCGGTCGTCGAGGAGCGCCGCGAGGGTGCTGGTGAGCCGGCGCACGCCGGGCAGACCGGGGCGGTCGGCGGGGCAGCGGTCGAGGTAGAAGCCGCCGACCTGGTACCAGTCGAGGAAGGACCGGGCGTCCGTGAGCAGTTCCCCGAAGGGCCGGCTGCCGAAGGCCAGGTCGAGGTGGCCCAGCACTCTGCCTCCGGCGGCCCGGACGGTGTCGTGCGGCGTCTCGTCGCGCAGGGCGCGTTCCCGGGCATTGCGCAGGCGTCCCGCCGCTTCCAGGCAGTGCGGGTCCGGGCGGGCGCCCGGACCGTCGTCGATGTTGAGCACGGCCCAGTGCAGCGGTGTCCCGGGGCGGTTGAGCTCGGCCCATTCGGTGGGGGCGAGCAGCGGGTGGGCGTAGCCGGGCACGCCCACCCCGGGCTGCTCGGCCCCGTGGGTCCGCAGGCCGGAGCCGGTACGGGTCAGATACGGCACGCCGCCTCCATCCAGATGTCGGCGAGGGACTCCTCCAGGTTGATCCGGGGACGCCAGCCGAGCCGGTCCCGGGCGGTCCGCACGTCGGCCTGCTGCCAGGCGCCGCAGCCGTCGGGGTACGGGGACGGGGTGGCCGCCAGGTGCTCGACGACGGACTCGGCGGAGGTCCGGGGCGCGCCGATGGGGAGGCGGCCGGGCGGCGTGTCGAGCTCGTGGAGCGCGCCGCCGTATCCGGCGACCCTGGCGAGGACGGCCGCGGCGTCCCGGAGGCGTACGGCGCGCCCGGTGCCGATGTTGACGACGCCCTGGGCGGCGGAGAGCGAGGCGGCGTGCACGGCGCGCGCCACGTCGCGCACGTCGACGAAGTCCCGCTGTACGCCGAGACCGCTGAGCCTCAGTTCCGGGTCCCCGGACTGGATGGCGCGGCGCATCGTCTCGGCGAGCCTGCCCAGCGGGGAGCCCGCCGGGGTGCCGGGCCCGACCGGTGAGAAGACTCGGAGCACGACGGCGTCCAGTCCGGAGCCGAGGACGAGTTCGGTCGCCGCGAGCTTGCTGACGCCGTACGGGCCGCCGGGCCGGGGAACGGCGTCCTCCGCGGTGGAGGAGCCGGGCTGGGAGGGCCCGTACTCCGAGGCGCAGCCGACCTGGACGAGGCGCGCGCTGCATCCGCTGCGGCGCATGGCCTCGCAGACGGTGGCCACGGCGACGGTGTTGTGACGGGTCAGTTCGCGGGCACCGCCCCGGGTGGCCCCGGCGCAGTTCACCACGACCCCGGGGTGTACGGCGTCCAGGAAGCGGGTGAGCGCCCCGGGGCTGCCCCCCGCGAGGTCGAAGCGCACGTCCGCGTCGTCGCCGCGGCCCAGCGCGGTGAGGTGCACGGCGGGGTCGGCGAGCAGGCGGTCGGCGACGAAGCGGCCGAGGAATCCGTTGGCTCCGAGCAGCAGAACCCTCATCACGCGCCCCCTCGCTGCCGACGGCGGGCTGCCGGTGCTGGGGTTTGGGGGGTCATGTCCGGTGTCTCCTTCGAGAGAGGTTGGCGATACGGAAGGTCCGCGGCGTCGGCTCCGCGGCGTGGGAGGGGGGCGGTCCGGTCACGCGCGGGCGTGGGCGGACGCCCGGGTGAGGGTGACGGAGGCGTGGACCAGCAGCCCGGAGGCGGCCACACCACAGGCGAGGAGGGGCACTCCGCCGGGACCGGCGGCGGCGACGAGGACGTCGACCGGCCGGGCGAGGAGGCCGAGCCCGGGCAGCCGTCCGGCGAGGACCAGGAAGGTGCCGGCCGCTTCGACGGCGCACGCGGCGGCGAGTCCGGTCGCCGCGGCCTCCGGGAAGCCGTGGACGGCCAGCAGCCGGGCGAGGAAGAGCAGCACGCCGAGGGCGGCCGGGGCCAGGAGGGGGCTGCCCCCGTACCCGAGGCCGGCGAGGCGGAGCAGGACGGTCAGCGCGCAGAGCTGGAGCGCGACGGCGCCGAACAGCAGGGGGCGCACGCCGGCTCCGAACTCGTCCAGGGCATGGCTCCCGGCCAGCCTGCGGTGTGCGAGTACGCCGAAGAGGTGCGCGCACCAGGCCGCCGGGACCACGGCGAGCGACAGTCCGAGGAGGGGGGCCGGGGCGGCGGTCCAGTCGCCGTCGGGGCCGCCGCTGATGACCTGGGCGAGCAGGTCGTCGCCGTACACGGTGTACCCGAGGAGCCAGCAGACGTAGAGGCTGACGCCCCCGGCGCCGTCCGGCGCCCGCAGCGGGCCGCCGCGCAGGCAGAGCCGGAGGCCGAGCAGGACGAGGAGCGCACCGGCGGCCGTGACGGCGAACCGGGCCTCCCCGCCGAGGGCGCCCTCGGTGCCCCTGAGCGCCCCGGCGGTGGCGAGGCAGGCGGCACCGGGCAGCATCGCGAGGAGGGTCCAGCCGGCTGCCCGTGCCTCGGTGTCCGGGCCCCGGCGCGGGGGGCGCGCGGGGGCGGGCCCGGCCGCGCCGGGCATGCCGGGTGCGCGGGCGTAGAGCTCTTCGGCGAGCGAGAAGACGTCGCGGTGCCGGTAGCGGGCGGCGGCCCGGTCGGTCAGCCCGTGGGCCTCCAGGCCGGCCGCGATCTCCAGGGGGTCGACGGCCCGTTCGCACAGATCCCGGTGCCGGTGCAGCAGCGCCTTCACCGGGTCGGCGGGAGCGTGTCGGGAGCCGG
>NZ_KL585393.1:2025-2258 GCF_000721935.1 Streptomyces sp. NRRL WC-3549 | reverse complement strand
GGCGTGTCGGGAGCCGGTCCGGCGACCGGGGCGGTAGGCGATCTCGGGCGCCCGCGCGGCGGTGCGAGCCGCCCCGGGGACGGCACGGCCGGACTCCCCCAGAGACGCACCGGTGTCGTCCCCGGTCTCTTCGGCGAGCGCGCGACCGGGGGCGGCCCCGTCACCGGGGGCGGGGTCCTGGCAGAGGCGGGCCTCCTGGCCGAGGGCGGCCGCGCGGCCAGGGCCGGCGGGGC
>NZ_KL585393.1:0-1803 GCF_000721935.1 Streptomyces sp. NRRL WC-3549 | reverse complement strand
GGGCGCCCCGCCGACCGGGGGCGGGACGACGCAGCGCACGGGCTCGTCCCGGGCCGCCGGTCCGGCGAAGCGCGCCCCCTGGGGCACCCTGGCCGGGCACGCCCCCTGGACGGCGCCCGCGGGCCCGTCGGCGGGCAGGACACCACGGACACCCCCTGAGTCTGTCCCCCGGGGCCCACCGCCCGCTCCGGTCTCCAGGGCAGCGGTCTCCGGGGCGGCGCGGCCGGGGTCCGGCTCCGCCGGGCCGGCGGGCGGGGCCACGCCCCGCCCTCTCCCGCCAGGCTCTCCGTCGGCCCCGGGCCGGCCGCCGCCCCATCCGGGGGCCGCTTCCAGGTCGTCGGCCGCCACCACGGTCGGCACCCGCCCGGCCCACGTCGGGACCCGTACGCCGTCGGCCCGGCCCGCCGCACCCTCCCGGTAGACCGCACCCGGCACGGCGGCCCCCGGAGCGAGCGCCGCGCCTGACACGGCCTCACCGGACCGCGCGGGACCCGGGGCGGGGCTGTCGGCCGGTCGGCCCATGGGGCGTCCTCCGTGTTCACGCATCGCTGACCCCCACCCCGCGCGCGCCCGCGCACACGCCTTCCGCCTCGGCGCCGGTGGCCCAACTGGGCACCCGGGACGCCCCGGACGCCACCGGCACCGGTGGCAGCCGGCCCAGTACATGGGCCTCCGGCGGTGTGGCGAACGGCCGTGGCGGACCGGTGCGTTCCGCACGTGCCGCATCCGCCGCCCAGCGCGCCGGGGCGTGCGCCGCCAGGTCCAGGTAAATGCCGCGGAAAGCGGCGAGGTTCTGTTCCACGGTGAAGAGTTCGAGCGCCCGGGCGCGCGCCGCCGCACCGAGCCGTGCACGGCGCCCGGGGTCGCGCAGCAGCGCGACGCAGGCATCGGCGAGCGCCCTCGGATCGCGCGGGGGCACCACCAGTCCCGTACCGCCGACGACTTCCACCACGGCGCCCACGTCCGTCGAGACGGTGGCCCGTCCGCAGAACATCGCCTCGACGAGGCTGATGGGGAACCCCTCGACCACGCTGGACAGGACGACGACGCCACCCGTCGCGTAGGCCTCCGCGAGGTCGGGTACGTCCGGGCCGCCGATCTCCTCGAAGGTGACCGGGTGGTCGCCGACGGCATGGCCGTCCGTGGCCCGGGGCGGGAAGAGCTGGGCAGCGAGCGCCGTGCAGTGGGCCAGATACGCGTCGCCGCCGTCCCCTTGGACCGGCGCGCCGAAGACGCGCAGCCGGGCGTCGGGGACGGCGCGGCGCACCTCGGCGAACGCGTGCAGCAGGCCGATCAGGTCCTTGGCGGGCTCCGCCCGGCCGACCCACACCAGCGTGCCGGGGCCTGTGCGGTCCTCGCCCTCCCCCACGGCGGTGAACCGCTCGGTCTCCGTCCCCGGGTAGACCGTGCGCAGGGTGGACCGGTCGGCCCCGCAGCGCTCCTGCCAGCGGCGGACGTGGGTGTTGCCCGACGTGACGACGGAGGCCTGGCGGTACACCTCACACGCGAGCCTGCCGTGGAAGGCGGCCAGCAGGGCGCGCGCCGGAGCGCGGAACGAGGTGTCGGACGCCGCCAGGTAGTGGGTGCGCAGCGGGACCTGGTGCTCGGTCACCAGCAGCGGCACCCCGAAGAAGCGTTTGGCCAGCAGCCCGGGAAGGGCCGCGGCGCCCCCGGAGGCCGCGTGGCACAGATCGACCGCGCCCAGGCCGTCCTCGCCGTACCAGTCCAGGGAGAGGGGGCGCAGCGCGCGCTCCAGCTCCACCACGAAGGCGAGGTAGTCGGGGACGGTGGCACTGTGCACGG
>NZ_KL585392.1:55172-55350 GCF_000721935.1 Streptomyces sp. NRRL WC-3549 | reverse complement strand
GGCAAGAAGGCCGCCGCCGAGGAGTCCGCCGACGAGCGGGGCGGGGCGGGGAAGGAGACCGGATCCAAGAAGACGGCGTCCCGCGAGTCCTCCGCCCGGAAGGCCCCTGCCGAGAAGCCGGCGGCGAAGAAGGCACCGGCGAAGAAGGCACCGGGGAAGAAGGCACCGGCGAAGAAGG
>NZ_KL585392.1:47297-54938 GCF_000721935.1 Streptomyces sp. NRRL WC-3549 | reverse complement strand
GAAGAAGGCACCGGCGAAGAAGGCACCGGCGAAGAAGCCGGCCGCCGGCAAGAAGTCGGCCTCGGCGGCGAAGAAGCAGGCTTCGGGCGATGGCGGCGGCACGTCCAAGACGTCCTCCCGGCCGGCCCGCAAACGCACCTCGGCCTGACCCGCGCAGGCCGCGAGGGCCGGCCCGTACGGGCCTTCCTGCCGCGGTCCGCCGGCCGCCGCCGTGCTCGGCTCGTCAAGGGGCAGCCGCCGTCGTTGGAGGCACGGGCCGCCGTCGTTGGAGGCGCGGGCCGCGACCATGGCGTCTGTGAAGCGCGGCTCTCCGCCGGGCCACGGAAGACACGGACGCCGTCGCACAGTGGATCGATCGTGTGGCGCATGCCGCTCGTACAGGTGACGCAACCGGGATTTCCGAGGTCAGGGCCGAGGTGAAGGCGATGATGGACGCCAATCCGGCGCCGGGCCTCCGCCTGGTCCGCCCGGGGCCGCCGGAGCAGTCCGGGGCGTGCGGGGTCCGGGCAGCTGCGGAACGCCGGGTCCTCGACTCCGCGCGCCCGCTCTGCGCCCTGTGCGGCTGTCGAACTGCCGTCCAAGGTGGAGAGGAACCGGGGGTGCGGGGGAGTCGGAGAGGCGGAACGGCGAACACGAGGGGGCACGATGCACGATCTGAAGGTCACGTCATGGCAGCTCTTCGGGCATGACCGGCTCTATGTGAACCTGCCCGACGGCACCGCGATCGGCTGGGCGGACCTGGGCAGCGGCACGATCACGGTCCTGCACCCGCGCTACCGGGACGCCGTCACGGACGCGCTCGCCCGCCAGGTCCCGGACATGCCGGCCCTCGGTGAGGCGGCCCCTCCGGGACCGCCGTTCACACCTCCGTCGGCGCCCCGGATCCCCCCGCTGCGGCGGATGCGGACGCGCAAGGGGGACGGCGGGGACGAGACGGCGCCCCTCCCGGGACCGGAGGCCGCGGAACCCCCGGCCACGGCCCCCCGCATCCCCGAACAGGCGCGGCCGCCCCACCAGGAGCAGGCGCCGGAGCCCCGGATGGACCGGGCCCGGGAAGAGCCGCTCCCGCAGGAGGCCGCGCGGGCACGTCCCGAGCCGCCTGCCGAGGGGCCGGTGCGGGCGCGTCCCGAGGGGCCTGCCGCCGCGCCCCCGTCGCGCCGTCCGGGGCGCGCCGGGCCGCCGGAGCTGCCCGCGCTCACCCCCGACGTCGATCTCGCGACACGCCGTCCCGGGACCGCACTCCGGGAGGAGCTCGGCGAGTCCGGTGCCGGGGCACTCGTACGGGTCGTCACCGGGGCGCTGCGGAGGCAGCGGGAAGCGGACCCGCGCCGTACCGCGCTGGCCGGGGAGCGGCGGGTCGGCGCCGAGCTGAAGCGGCTGACGCGGCACGGCTGGCGGGTCCTGCACTCCGTGCCCCTGCCGGACGGCACCGAGATCGGGCACCTGCTCATCGGGCCGGGCGGGGTGTTCGCGGTGCACGCGGAGCACCACCCCCAGGCGTCGGTACGGATCGACGACGGCACCCTGCGGTTCGGCGACGGCGACCCCGAGCCGTACGCCCTGGACGACCGCTTCGGGGCCGGGCGCGCGCAGCGGGTGCTGGAGGCGTACTGCACCTTCCCCGTACCGGTCGGGACGGTGCTGGTCTTCGCCGGTGTCGCGGCACTCGACGTGGTCACCACCCCGCCGGGCGTCCGCGTCCTGAGGGAGCGTCAGGTCCCGGCACTGGCCCCGCTGAACGGTGTGCTCACCCCCACCCAGGTGGAGCGGGTCTACGACGTGGCACGCAACCGGGAGGCCTGGGCGGACGCCTGATCCTGGCGGCGGCACCAGGTGGTTCCGGGTGCCGCCGCCGAGGGGGAGGGCACGGCGAAGCTGCGCTGTGCCCTGCTCGGCGAACCGTCTGCGGCACGGCGAGCACGGTCACCCCGCCCGTCGAGCCCACCCGGACTCTGCTGCTGGGCCCGGCCTTCGGCATGGGCGGGGGCCTCGCCGCGTCGAAGGAGGAGCTGCTGGAGAGCAAGCGGCTTCGGCTCCGTACACCTGGTGCTGGGGTGACCGCACCCGTGGCCGCGTCGGACGGACCGAACGGCCGCGCCATATTGACGTGAACCTGACCGCGAGTATGGTCTAGACCTAAGGTGAGCCCTCGGTCGCACCTTGCGTGGCCCAGGGTGGGTGAGGGGTGCGGCCCCCATTGAAGGAGTTGACATGAACGCGAAAAGAAGGCTGGCCGCCGTGATCGGCGTGGGAATCGCCCCCCTCCTCGCGGTGTGCCTCCCGGCCGCCACGGCCAGTGCCCACGGTTACGTGTCCACACCCCCGAGCCGCCAGGCGCAGTGCGCCGCGGGAACCGTCGACTGCGGTTCCATCAAGTACGAGCCGCAGAGCGTCGAGGGGCCCAAGGGCCTGCGGAGCTGCAGCGGCGGCAACGCGGGATTCGCCGATCTCGACGACGACAGCAAGAACTGGCGGGCCACCCCGGTCGGCAGCTCGACCACCTTCACCTGGCAGCTGACCGCCCGGCACGCCACGAGTACCTGGCAGTACTTCGTGGGCGGCCGGACCGTCGCGACGTTCGACGACGGGGGCGCCCAGCCCGGCGCGACCGTCACCCACCAGGTGGACTTCGGCGGCCTCACCGGCCGGCAGAAGGTGCTCGCCGTCTGGAACATCGCCGACACGCCCAACGCGTTCTACGCCTGCATCGACGTGCAGATCGGCGGCGGCAACGGAGGCGGGGGCGGAGGCGGCGGTGACGACGGCGGGCAGGACCCGGCCGACTGCGCCGCGTCGGCATGGAGCTCCGGCGCCGTCTACAACGGCGGCGACACCGTCTCCTGGAAGAACCACACCTGGCGTGCCAAGTGGTGGGTCCAGGGCGAAGAGCCCGGCACCACCGGTGAGTGGGGCGTCTGGGAGGACCTCGGGGTCTGCGCGGCCTGACACCACCGGGCCCGCACCGGTGTACCGGCTCTCCTCGGTACACCGGTGCGTCCGGGGGCACCGCCCCCCGGGACCGGTCTCCCGGGTCAGATCTTCGTGAGCGCGTCGCCCCTGTGCATCGCCACGTGGTCGGTCCTGTCGCTCTTGATCTCGTACTGCGGATCGTCGGGGGTGCAGCGCCGCACATGGCCCTTGTACTCGATGTCATGCGTGTGGACCCGGGTGATCCGGCCCTGTACATGGCCGGCCTCCGAGTTCCAGCGCACATGGTCCCCGACCGAGAAGGTGCTGGTCATCGGTTCGCCCTCCGTCGCGACGGTGTTCCGTGCCCCCTCCAGTGTCGCCCGTCGGACGCTCTTCGCATGTCGCCGGGGCCCTCACCCGGGACCGGGGCATCATGGCCGGGTGGTGGAGGCGCGCGAGAGGGACACGATGCGTGAGATCTGGACGGTCGGGCACTGGACGTGTCCGGAGGAGACGTTCATCGGCCTCCTCGACGCCCAGCACATCGGCGTGCTGGCCGACGTCCGGGCGCAGCCGGGCTCGCGCCGGAGCCCGCAGTTCTCCCGCGACGCGATGCGCGAGTGGCTGGAGCGGGCCGGGATCGACTACGTGTACCTGGACGAGCTCGGCGGCCGGCGGCGCAAGCAGGACGTGGACCCCGCCGCCAACGCGGGCTGGCACAACGCGAGTTTCAGGAACTACGCCGACTACACGCTGCTCCCGGCGTACGAGCACGGCATCGCCCGCCTGACCGGACTCGCGGCCCGCGACCGCGTCGCCGTCATGTGCGGTGAGCCGATGCCATGGCGCTGCCACCGCCTGCTGATCGCCAACACGCTCACCGCCCGGGGCTGGACGGTCCGGCACATCATGGACGCCGGCGAACCCCGGGTGCACGAGCTGGGCGCCTGGGGTGCGGCACCACGGGCCGACGCGCACGGCCGGGTCACGTACCCGGCGCCGTAGCCGGGGCCCGGCCGGCCTCGTTCCCCGGTCGCTACGGAGCCTTGCTCGCAGGCGGGGGCGTCACGGACGGTTCGATCGTCGACCGGACGTAGATCCGGGTGGTGCCGGGCTCGAACTCGTGGGTGAAGAGGTCGACGCAGCGCTGGAGGTACCTGCCCTCCGGGGTGGTGAGGTCGTCCGGGCACAGACTGATCTTCCGCAGCCCCTGGACGAACGTCTCCGGTTCGGGCAGCCCGAGGTGGCCGAAGGCGGCCGCAGGGCGGTAGTCCTCCTCCTCGGGGTGGGTGTTCCCGATCATCGTCGTGTCGTTCCGGATGAGCCGGCCGGTGTACGTCTCCGCTTCCCCGCTCGGGAGGACGAAGGACAGCAGCCCGGTGTCGTAGCGCTGCCCGGTCTTGTATCCCGCACGACGGTCCGATGCCGCCTTTGGGATGCGGATGCCGAGCTGGCCGCTCATCCAGGCAGGCGTGGCCCCGTCCTCCCAGCAGCAGGTCATCTCCTGGTCCGACAGGTCCGACGACACCTCGTCGGCGACGCAGGAGACCACGCCGATCGCGGCGGCCGCGCAGGCGAGGAGCACCAGGACGGCGACGACTGCGGTCGGCATGCCACGGCGGCGCGCGGGCTGTACGCCGGTGGCGGTCTCACGGGAACTGTCCATCGGTGACCCTCTATCGCGCTTCCTGCTGCTTACGACCCAGGTCCGTGCGGTCGCCCTCGCGCCCGGGTGCGTCCGGCAGCGGCATGTCGTCCGTGTTCGGGGCGGCTGCGCCCAGATCGTAGTGCTTGACGGAGCTGCTGCCCGCCATGTCGAATTCCTGGGCGATACCCGTGGTGTGGAGGCGGGCCATCTGGCCGTCCGGGATACCCATGTCGCTGCCCCAGGGCAGGGCGATGGTCACCCCCTTGCTCTCGTCCCAGTTGTAGCGGTCCCAGGCGTTGGCCTGGTAGTCGAGACCGACCTGGGGCCGGCCGTCCGCATCGGGGACGACGGTGACCACGCCGGTCACGTTCGACCTGGTGGAACCGACGGCGTAGAACCAGTTCTGGTCGACGTCCTTGCCGAAGCTGAAGTCAAGGCGGACACCGGTGTCGCCGTCGGCAGCCCCGGAACCGTCCGGGACCACCCGCGGGTACCACGGCCGGAACGCGGTGCCCGCGATCGCGGCGGTCCCGCACGGCGGGAACCGATGAGGCGGCCCGGCCGCTCGCACCGCCTGCGAAGGCCACTTCCTCGCTGAGCGCCCACGGCAGAAGAACGGCCCCGCGCAGCAGCAGAAAGAAGGAGCGGCAGACCTCCCCAGGTGCGCCGCTCCTTCTGCCTGAGCGCATATGCCCGGTCGGGGCCCGCGCAGACCGTGATCTGTGTCTCCTCGGCGGTCCCGGCGCCCGGAGCCGGGGCGCCCCTGCCGTCGCCGATACGCCCGCATGGCCGCCGGTACACGGCCACAGGAGCCGTCCCTGCGGCCGGTACCCGGTGCCGTCATGGTGACGGGCCCCGCCTCGGTGCCCCCGTAACGGCTGGGGAAGGAAAGCCGCCGCGTGTGTGCCAGTCCGGCCGGGGCGCTCCGGAGGGCGATCGGTAACCGACCGCGCCCGCCCTGGTGACGGCGAGGACGCTCTCGACGGCTTCCCCGCGATTGCCGGAGTGGACCGCCGCCCGCTCCCCGTGCCGCAGACCGAGCCCGGCCAGGTGTCCCGCCGACCGGCCGGTCCGCAGTTCCGGCTCCCCGTAGGCCACAGGGAAGCACTCGTCCTGGCAGACGCTCTTGGTGCCGAGGCGACGGGCGTGGTCCCGGAGCGGTTCCGGCAGAGGGTGGCCGTGTGCTCTGTCGCCGGTGCGAACGCTTCCTCCGGGGACGGGGGTTGCCGGTGACGCGATAGGTGACCGGCCCCACCGGGCCGGGGAACGCGGCGCGGCACCGCGAGGCGGGCGTCCCGTAGGCCCTGCAACATGGAAAAGACCTTCTGGTCGGTGTCTCCACCGACCAGAAGGTCTTTTCGGCACTTCCTGCGAAGTGCCCCCGGCAGGATTCGAACCTGCGCACCCGGCTCCGGAGGCCGATGCTCTATCCCCTGAGCTACGGGGGCGGTGTCGCCGCGCTCGGCTGCGACGGGTGAAACACTACCAGCTCCGGAGCGGTGTCCGGGAACAGGTATTTCCGTCCGCCGCCGGACGCCTCCGTCCGGACGTGGCCACGGGGGAGCGGGGGCCCTCTGCACCCCGGGCGGAAGTGGGCAAAACCCGGACGCAGCCCCTCCGGCCGACCTACCCTCGAAGGGTGTCAGGGGCGTACGGCCGCGTGCTCGTTGTGGACGACAACAGGGGCATCCGGCAGCTGATCAGGGTCAACCTCGAGCTGGAGGGCTTCGAGGTCGTGACCGCGTCCGACGGTGCCGAGTGCCTGGACCTGGTGCACCGGATCCGCCCGGACGTGATCACCCTCGACGTCGTGATGCCCCGCCTCGACGGGATACAGACCGCCACCCGGCTGCGCGCCGATCCGCGGACCCGCCGGCTGCCCGTCGCCGTCGTCAGCGCCTGCACCCCCTTCGAGGTGGACGCCGGAGTGGCCGCCGGGGTCGACGCGTTCCTGGAGAAGCCGTTCGAGCCGAGCGAGCTCGTCCGTGTCGTGCGCCGGCTGATGCGCGAGGAGCGGGCGCCGTCCCCCGACGGCGGACGCGGAGCCGGCAGGGCCGGGAGCACCGCCGGGTGACCGACGCGTCGCCGTCCGTGGTCCGTGGGATTGCCCGCATGGCGAAACCGGTTCGCGGACAGCCCCCCCGTCTCCCATACGCTTGTCCCGTGACCCCCGCAGATCTCTCCCGTACCGTGCTGCACGCCGTGCGCCGCGCGGTCGCCGAGGACGCCCTGCGCGCGCCCGTGCCCGCGCGCGTGCGGGTGGAGCGGACCCGGCCCGGGGGCAGCGGGGACTACGCCTGCGCCGTCGCCCTGCAGCTCGCCGGGCCCGCCGCGCTGCCGGCCCGCGAGGTCGCCCGGATCCTCCGGGACCGGGTGGCGGACGCGCCCGGGGTCGGGCGGGTGGAGATCACCGGCCCGGGCTTCCTGAACTTCACGCTCGACGCCCCCGCCGACGCCGCCGCCCGCGCCTCGGTGGTCCGCGCGGTTCGGGAGCAGGGCCACCGTTACGGGCACGTCGCCGTGGACAGCGGGACGCTCCACCGGCTGCACCATCCGCCCGAGGTACGCGCGGCAGTGCTCGCCCACGCCGCCGGGCGCCTCCTGCGCACCCAGGGCGGGCAGGCCCTCGTCGGCTGCACCGGCGCGGCCGGCCCCGGCTGGGAACGGCTGGGCGCGGCCACCGAGCCCCGGACCGGGCCGGAAGGGAGCCGGGGAGCGGGCCGAGGGGGCAAGGAGAGCCGGGAGAGCCGGGAGATCCGCCCCGTACCGGCCCACGCCACCGCCGCCGCCCTGCTGGAGCGCCTCGGGCCCGACGCCGCGCTGTGGGGTCTCCTGCGGCCCGCCGCCCATGACCGCGCCCCGCTCGGCGACGACCTCCTCGTACAGACCGAGGCCAACCCCCTCTTCCTGGTCCGCTACGCCCACGCGCGCGCCCACGCGCTCACCCGGGGCGCGGAACGGCTCGGGTTCACCGGCGCCTACGAACAGGACGTGGACGTCCCGGCGCTGCACACCGCGCTCGCCGACCACCCCGGCGTCCTCGCCTCCGCCGCCCGCCACCACGCCCCCGACCGGCTCCCCCC
>NZ_KL585392.1:40785-46986 GCF_000721935.1 Streptomyces sp. NRRL WC-3549 | reverse complement strand
GTGCTGGCCGGCGGCCTGTCCCTGCTCGGCATCAGCGCGCCCCGACACCTCTGAAAGCGTAAGAGAGCAGAACAGAACGATGAGCCGATCCGCACACCCCGCCGGGCCCCGCCACGCCGACGTCCTCCCCGAGGGGCACTGGACCGCCCCGGCCACCGACCTGAACGTCCTGGACGAGAAGGTCTGGTCCCGTACGGTCACCCGCGACGCGGACGGTGCGCTCACCGTCGGCGGGATCGAAGTCGCCCGACTGGCCGAGGAGTTCGGCACTCCGGCGTACGTCCTCGACGAGAGCGACTTCCGGGCCCGCTGCCGGGCCTGGTCGGACGCCTTCGGTACCGACGCCGACGTCTTCTACGCCGGGAAGGCCTTCCTGTCACGCGCCGTCGTGCGCTGGCTCCAGGAGGAGGGGCTGAACCTCGACGTCTGCTCCGGCGGCGAGCTGGCCACCGCGCTGGACGCCGGAATGCCCGCCGAGCGCATCGCCTTCCACGGCAACAACAAGACGGTCGCGGAGATCGAGCGGGCCGTATCCGCGGGCGTCGGGCGGATCGTGCTCGACTCCTTCCAGGAGATCGCCCGGGTCGCCCACATCGCCCGGAGCCTCGGTACGCGCCAGCGCGTGCAGATCCGGGTGACGGTCGGCGTCGAGGCGCACACCCACGAGTTCATCGCCACCGCTCACGAGGACCAGAAGTTCGGCATCGCGCTGGCCGGCGGACAGGCCGCCGAGGCGGTCCGCCGGGCGCTTACCCTGGACGGCCTCGAACTCGTCGGCATCCACTCGCACATCGGCTCGCAGATCTTCGACATGGCCGGCTTCGAGGTCTCCGCCCGACGCGTCGTGCAGCTGCTCGCCGAGATCCGCGACGAACACGGTGTGGAACTCCCCGAGATCGACCTCGGCGGCGGTCTCGGCATCGCCTACACCCCCGAGGACGATCCCCGCGAGCCGCACGAGATCGCCAAGGCGCTCGGCGACATCGTCACCCGCGAGTGCGAGTCGGCCGGCCTCGCCACCCCGCGCATCTCCGTAGAGCCGGGCCGGGCCATCGTCGGCCCCACCGCGTTCACGCTCTACGAGGTCGGCACCATCAAGCCGCTGGAGGGACTGCGGACCTACGTCAGCGTCGACGGGGGCATGTCGGACAACATCCGCACCGCGCTCTACGACGCCGAGTACAGCGTCTCGCTCGTCTCCCGCAGCTCGGACGCCGAGCCCATGCTCGTCCGGGTCGTCGGCAAGCACTGCGAGAGCGGGGACATCGTGGTCAAGGACGCGTTCCTGCCGTCCGACCTGGCCCCCGGCGATCTGATCGCCGTACCCGCCACCGGCGCGTACTGCCGTTCCATGGCGAGCAACTACAACCACGCCCTGCGTCCGCCCGTCGTCGCCGTGCGGGACGGACAGGCCCGGGTGATCGTCCGGCGCGAGACGGAGGAAGATCTCCTGCGCCTCGATGTCGGTTGATGAAATAGGGGTCTCAGGATCCGGACGGGTGGCAGAAACTCCCGTCCGGTGAGTGAGACTGGTCCACACATCAGAAGTATGAGAAACGAGGTCGGATGATGCGTACGCGTCCGCTGAAGGTGGCGCTGCTGGGCTGTGGAGTGGTCGGCTCAGAGGTGGCGCGCATCATGACGACGCACGCCGACGACCTCGCCGCGCGCATCGGCGCGCCGGTCGAGCTCGCGGGTGTGGCCGTCCGCCGGCCCTCCAAGGTGCGGGAGGGCATCGACCCCGCCCTGATCACCACCGACGCGACCGCCCTGGTCGAACGGGGCGACATCGACGTCGTCGTCGAGGTCATCGGGGGCATCGAGCCCGCCCGGACGCTCATCACCACCGCCTTCGAGCACGGCGCCAGCGTCGTCTCCGCCAACAAGGCGCTGCTCGCGGAGGACGGCCCCGCGCTGCACGCCGCGGCCCAGAAGTACGGCGGGGACCTGTACTACGAGGCGGCCGTGGCCGGCGCCATCCCCCTCGTCCGCCCGCTGCGCGAGTCCCTCGCCGGGGACAAGGTCAACCGGGTGCTCGGCATCGTCAACGGCACGACCAACTTCATCCTCGACCGGATGGACACCAGCGGCGCCGGGTACTCCGAGGCCCTCGACGAGGCCACCGCCCTCGGATACGCCGAGGCCGACCCGACCGCCGACGTCGAGGGCTTCGACGCCGCGGCGAAGGCCGCCATCCTCGCCGGGATCGCCTTCCACACCCGGGTGGGGATCGGCGAGGTGCACCGTGAGGGCATCACCGAGGTCACCGCGGCCGACATCGCCTCCGCCCGGCGCATGGGCTGCACCGTGAAGCTCCTCGCGATCTGCGAGCGCGCCGCCGACGGCAGGTCCGTCACCGCCCGGGTGCACCCGGCGATGATCCCGCTCAGCCACCCGCTGGCGTCCGTCCGCGAGGCGTACAACGCGGTCTTCGTGGAGGCCGAGGCGGCCGGTCAGTTGATGTTCTACGGCCCCGGCGCCGGCGGTTCCCCGACCGCGTCCGCCGTCCTCGGCGACCTGGTCGCCGTCTGCCGCAACAAGCTCGGCGAGACCACCGGTCCCGGCGAGTCCGCCTACACGCGCCTGCCGGTCAGCCCCATGGGCGACGTCGTCACGCGCTACCACATCAGTCTCGACGTGGCCGACAAGCCTGGCGTTCTCGCCCAGGTCGCGACGGTCTTCGCCGAACAGGGCGTATCCATCGATACGGTCCGCCAGCAGAGCCGACAGGACGGAGACGGCGAGGCATCCCTCGTCGTCGTCACCCACCGCGCGCTCGACGCCGCCCTCTCCGGGACCGTCGAAGCGCTGCGCAAGCTGGACACCGTGCGCGGTGTCGCCAGCATCATGCGTGTTGAAGGGGAGTAAGGACCCATGACCAGCAAGGGCACCCACCAGTGGCGCGGCATCATCGAGGAGTACCGGGACCGCCTCCCGGTCACGGACACGACGCCGGTCGTCACGCTCCGTGAGGGTGGCACGCCGCTCGTTCCGGCGCAGGTCCTCTCCGAGCGCACGGGCTGCGAGGTGCACCTCAAGGTCGAGGGCGCCAACCCCACCGGGTCGTTCAAGGACCGCGGCATGACCATGGCGATCACCCGGGCCAAGGAGGAGGGCGCGCAGGCCGTCATCTGCGCCTCCACCGGCAACACCTCCGCCTCCGCCGCCGCGTACGCCGTGCGGGCCCAAATGGTCTGCGCCGTCCTCGTCCCGCAGGGCAAGATCGCGCTCGGCAAGATGGGCCAGGCCCTCGTCCACGGCGCGAAGATCCTCCAGGTCGACGGCAACTTCGACGACTGCCTGACCCTGGCCCGCAGCCTCTCGGACAACTACCCGGTGGCGTTGGTCAATTCGGTCAACCCGGTGCGCATCGAAGGCCAGAAGACCGCGGCGTTCGAGATCGTCGACGCCCTCGGGGACGCCCCCGACATCCACGTCCTGCCGGTCGGCAACGCGGGCAACATCACGGCCTACTGGAAGGGCTACACGGAGTACGCGGCCGACGCGGTCTCCACGCGCACCCCGCGCATGTGGGGCTTCCAGGCCTCCGGCTCCGCGCCCATCGTGCGCGGTGAGGTCGTCAAGGACCCGGCGACCATCGCCACCGCGATCCGCATCGGCAACCCGGCCTCCTGGCAGTTCGCGCTGAACGCCCGGGACGAGTCCGGCGGGTTCATCGACGAGGTGACGGACCGGCAGATCCTGTCCGCCTACCGCCTGTTGGCGTCCCAGGAAGGTGTCTTCGTCGAGCCCGCGTCGGCGGCGTCCGTGGCCGGCCTGCTCAAGGCCGCCGAGGCGGGCAGGGTCGACCCCGGCCAGAAGATCGTCTGCACCGTCACCGGCAACGGCCTGAAGGACCCGGACTGGGCCGTGGCCGGCGCCCCGCAGCCGGTCACCGTACCGGTCGACGCCGCGGCCGCGGCACAGAGGCTCGGCCTCGTCTGACGGGCCGTCCGTACGGCTCCGCGCTCCTGCCAGGGGCGCAGAGCGCATGGGAGGCGTGCGACACGCATCGTGCGCCTCCCGTGCGCCCTATGTCGCCACAGAACCTTCCTTCGATAGGCTGTACCCAACCCGCCGCCGCACGTGCCGCGGTGCAGTCGCCGTCGCGACCGCCGGGTACCCCACTTCCGTACAACAGCCCCCACGCACGCCGCAGTACCGCACGACACCCCGCACCACCCCATCCCCGCCGCCGTACAGGAAGAGTCGTCCAACCGATGGCCGGTCCCGCGTTCCGAGCCGCAGCCGTCCGGGTGCGCGTCCCCGCAACCAGCGCCAATCTGGGCCCTGGTTTCGACGCCCTCGGCCTCTCGCTGGGGCTCTACGACGACGTGGTCGTCCGGGTCGCCGACTCCGGGCTGCACATCGACATCGCGGGTGAGGGCGCGACGACGCTGCCCCGCGACGAGAACCACCTGCTCGTACGCTCCCTGCGCACCGCCTTCGACCTGCTCGGCGGACAGCCCCGCGGCCTGGAGATCGTCTGCGCCAACCGCATTCCGCACGGCCGCGGCCTCGGTTCCTCGTCCGCCGCGATCTGCGCCGGGATCGTCGCCGCCCGCGCCGTGACCACGGGCGGCGAGGCGCGCCTCGACGACGCCGCCCTGCTGGAACTGGCCACCGAGATCGAGGGCCACCCGGACAACGTCGCGGCCTGCCTGCTCGGCGGGTTCACCCTCGCCTGGATGGACGGTTCGGCCGCCCGGGCGATCCGGATGGACCCCGCCGGTTCCGTCGTGCCGGTGGTCTTCGTCCCGGCCACACCGGTGCTCACCGAGACCGCCCGCGGCCTGCTGCCGCGCACGGTCCCCCATGTGGACGCCGCCGTCAACGCAGGCCGGGCGGCGCTGCTCGTGGAGGCCCTGACCAGGCGTCCTGAGCTGCTGCTCGCGGCCACCGAGGACCGGCTCCACCAGGAGTACCGGGGCCCGGCGATGCCGCAGAGCGTGGAGCTGGTGAACCGGCTGCGCGCGGACGGCGTCCCCGCTGTCATCTCCGGAGCCGGGCCCACCGTGCTCGCGCTGACGGAGGAAGGATCGGCCGACAAGGTGGCGCGGCTGGCGGGAGAGGGGTGGGCCGCCAACCGGCTCGCCCTCGATTCCGCAGGGGCGAGTGTGCTGCCGCTCGCCGCGTGATCGCACGTGATTGCCGGTGCATGAGAGGGGGAATGTTTGTTGGAGCCGGTAGTGTTAACCTCAAGTCAGCAATCGACGCTTTTGTGGCGCGTTGCTTCGTGTCCCCTTCCGGGACCACCACTCTTCCGGGAGCCTCCCCGACTGCCTGAGCAGCCTGCCTGAGCTTTCGAGCACGCTCCGGAACCGGCACGACACCCTCTTGCTCGACCAGGAGTGGGCCGAGCAGGGGGATCTCGCGCCGGAACCCCGCACTTTCATCTCTCCGCCGTACCCGGCGGACCACCGCCCCGGCACGGTCCGCGATCGAACGATCAACAGACCGCAGTCGGACAGCACAACCGGTCGCCGAGCCAGAAGGCCGACGTCCGCTCCAGGGAAGGACCCTTCGTGAGCGACACCACCGATCTGATGGGCGCCACTGCCGACAAGAGCGTCGACAGCCCCGCGCCCGCCGAAGGTGCTGCCACTGGCACCACCGCACGGCGCCGCCGCTCCGGCACCGGCCTCGAGGGCATGGTCCTGGCCGAGCTGCAGCAGGTCGCGTCCGGCCTCGGTATCAGGGGGACTGCGCGGATGCGCAAGAGCCAGCTGATCGAGGTCATCAAGGAGGCGCAGGCCGGCGGGGGCTCCGCCGCGCCCAAGACCGCCGCCAAGTCCGCCGCTCCCGCGGCCGCCGAGACCGAGAGCAAGCCCAAGCGGCGTGCCACCTCGAAGGCGCGCACCGGTGACGAGACCGCCGCCGCCCCCGCGCCGGCCGACAAGGCCGCCGCCCAGCAGCAGATCGACATCCCGGGCCAGCCGGCCAGCGACGACCAGCCCGCGGGCGAGCGCCGCCGCCGCCGGGCGACCGCGCAGGCGGGCAGCCCCGAGACGAAGACCGAGACCAGGACGGAGCCGCAGGCGGAGCCGCGCACCGAGAGCCGGCCGGAGCGCGCCGAGGAGCGCGGCGAGGCCAGGACCGAGCGCGGCGAGGCGAAGGCCGAGGCCAAGGGCGACACCAAGGCCGAGTCCGCGGCCGACACCGCCGAGGGCCGCCGCGGAGACCGTCAGGACGGCGGCCGCC
>NZ_KL585392.1:37990-40601 GCF_000721935.1 Streptomyces sp. NRRL WC-3549 | reverse complement strand
ACCGCCGCGACCGCCAGCGCGACCGCCGCGGCAAGGGCGACGACCAGGGCCAGCAGCAGGGCGGCGGACGCCGCCAGGGCCAGCAGCAGGGCGGCGGCCAGGGCCAGCAGCAGGGTGGCGGCGGCCAGCACGACGACGGATACGACGACGAGGGCGGCCGTCGCGGTCGCCGGGGCCGTTACCGCGACCGCCGTGGCCGTCGTGGCCGCGACGACTTCGCGACCGACGTCCAGGTCGCCGACGACGACGTCCTGATCCCCGTCGCGGGCATCCTCGACATCCTCGACAACTACGCCTTCATCCGGACCTCCGGCTACCTGCCCGGCCCGAACGACGTGTACGTCTCGCTGGCCCAGGTCCGCAAGAACGGCCTGCGCAAGGGCGACCACGTCACCGGTGCGGTGCGCCAGCCCAAGGACGGCGAGCGGCGCGAGAAGTTCAACGCGCTGGTCCGCCTCGACTCGGTGAACGGCATGGCGCCGGAGAGCGGCCGGGGCCGCCCCGAGTTCCAGAAGCTGACCCCGCTCTACCCGCAGGACAGGCTCCGTCTGGAGACCGACTCCAACGTCCTGACCACCCGGATCATCGACCTGGTCGCCCCGATCGGCAAGGGCCAGCGCGGGCTGATCGTGGCCCCGCCGAAGACCGGTAAGACCATGATCCTGCAGGCCATCGCCAACGCGATCACGGTCAACAGCCCCGAGTGCCACCTGATGGTCGTCCTGGTCGACGAGCGTCCGGAAGAGGTCACCGACATGCAGCGGTCGGTGAAGGGCGAGGTCATCTCCTCGACCTTCGACCGTCCCGCCGAGGACCACACCACCGTCGCCGAGCTCGCCATCGAGCGTGCCAAGCGCCTGGTGGAGCTGGGCCACGACGTCGTCGTCCTGCTGGACTCGATCACCCGTCTGGGCCGCGCGTACAACCTCGCGGCACCGGCCTCCGGCCGCATCCTGTCCGGTGGTGTCGACTCCACCGCGCTGTACCCGCCGAAGCGCTTCTTCGGTGCCGCGCGCAACATCGAGGACGGCGGCTCGCTGACCATCCTGGCCACCGCGCTCGTCGAGACCGGCTCGCGCATGGACGAGGTGATCTTCGAGGAGTTCAAGGGCACCGGCAACATGGAGCTCAAGCTCGACCGGAAGCTCTCGGACAAGCGCATCTTCCCGGCGGTGGACGTCGACGCGTCCAGCACCCGCAAGGAAGAGATCCTGCTCGGCAGCGACGAACTGGCCATCGTCTGGAAGCTGCGCCGGGTGCTCCACGCGCTCGACCAGCAGCAGGCGATCGAGCTGCTCCTGGACCGCATGAAGAAGACGCAGTCCAACGCGGAGTTCCTGCTCCAGATCCAGAAGACGACGCCGGCGCCGGGCAACGGCAACGACTGACGTCCTCCCAGCGGTCATCCACGCACTGCCCCCGTCACACCCGTGGCGGGGGCAGTGCGCTGTCCGCCCCCCGGGTCCGGTACCGGTACCGCGGCGGGGCCGAGACCTTGGCCACACCCGCGACGGCGCGGCCGCGGTCCGCACGGCGGCCGCCCCGGGCGGGAAAGCGCAGGTGGGGTCGTATTCCCCGGCCCTCCAGCCGTGCTCCCCGCGTCCTCCGTGACCGGACGGGGGCCACAGCCCGCTGTGCGAGGCTGCCGGCTGCTCCGGCGCCGTGCCCAAGCGGCGCCGGACCCTGCCTGTGGACCAGGCGGGGGGACAGGCTGTGGGCCGCGGCCGCCGTGGTGGTCGCCGGAGGAACCGGGCTCGGCTACGCCTACCTCACGCTCGACGGCAACATCCGGGCCGTCGACATCGACGCCGCGCTCGGCGCCGACCGCCC
This sequence comes from Streptomyces sp. NRRL WC-3549, assembly GCF_000721935.1. GTDB lineage: Bacteria > Actinomycetota > Actinomycetes > Streptomycetales > Streptomycetaceae > Streptomyces. The sequence continues at coordinate 38,771 of NZ_KL585392.1, read as the reverse complement.
GGACGACGCGGACGACGGCGCAGAGGACATCCTCGTGCTGGGCTCGGACTCCCGCTCCGGCGCCAACTCCGCGTACGGCGCCGACGAGGGCGCCGCGCGTTCGGACACCGCGATGGTCGTCCACGTCGACAAGGGGCACACCTCCGCGGATGTGGTCTCCGTCCCCCGGGACACCCTCGTGGACCGGCCCGCCTGCACCAGCGACACGACCGGCGAACAGGTCGGCGCCGAACGGAAGGCGATGTTCAACACGGCGTACGAGGTCGGCGGGCCCGCCTGCGCGGTGAAGACCGTCGAGTCGATGTCGGGCATCCGCATGGACCATTACGTCGAGGTCGACTTCACCGGCTTCAAGAAGATCGTCGACGAGCTCGGCGGGGTCGAGATCACCACCACCCAGCCGATCGACGACTCCCACAGCCACCTGCGTCTGGCGCCCGGGACCCACACCCTGTCGGGGGAGCAGTCACTCGGACTCGTCCGCACCCGCAAGAGCGTGGGCGACGGCAGCGACCTGGGCCGGATCCAGCTCCAGCAGGCCTTCGTCAAGGCGCTGATGGTCCAGGCGAAGGGCGTCGGGGTGTTCTCCGGCCCGAAGAGCCTCTTCGGGCTCGCCGACACCGCCACCAAGGCCCTCACCACCGACTCCGGGCTGGGTTCCGTCAAGAAGCTCGCCGGCTTCGCCCGGGGCCTCAAGGGCCTCGGCCCCGAGAACGTCGACATGGTGACCCTGCCCGTGGAGTACGACCCGGCCGACCCCGACCGGGTGCTGCCGCAGGAG
>NZ_KL585392.1:37221-37770 GCF_000721935.1 Streptomyces sp. NRRL WC-3549 | reverse complement strand
GAAGGCCGGCCGGCAGCTGTGGGCCGCGCTCGCCCACGACCGGCCGATCCCGGCGTCCGCCACCGCGCGGTCGGCCGGCGACAGGGGCGACGCGGGCGAGGTCGTACGGTGACGGCCCGGGCCGTCCCGGCAGACCGGCGGCCCCCCTCAGGGGCGCCGCCTTCCGTTCACCGGCCGGTCGCGCAACGTGCCCGGACCGCCCGGGAATAGTCACGCCCCCTTCCCCGTTTTGGGAGATACGGCCGGTCCTGGCAGACTGGTACGTCGGCCCCGGTTCACGGACGCGCAATCCGCGCGTGCGACCCGGCGCCCTCCCGAATCTAGGAGACACCTTGAAGCGCGACATTCACCCCGAGTACGTCGAGACGCAGGTCAGCTGCACCTGTGGCGCGTCGTTCACGACCCGGAGCACCATCGGCGGCGGCGCCATCCGTGCCGACGTCTGCTCCGAGTGCCACCCGTTCTACACGGGCAAGCAGAAGATCCTCGACACCGGTGGCCGTGTGGCCCGCTTCGAGGCCCGCTTCGGCAAGGCTGCCGGCTCCGCCC
>NZ_KL585392.1:34121-37053 GCF_000721935.1 Streptomyces sp. NRRL WC-3549 | reverse complement strand
CTGTCTCTTATACACAGAGACAGGGCCACTGCGCCGGTTCCCGGGGCCCTCTTGCGGGGCGCCGGGACCGGCGTTTTTTCCGGCTGTACCGCCACCGGCGGGACGCCGTCCAGCAGGCCCGCAGACGTATGACGCACGGAACCAGGAGCCCGGAGATGTTCGAGGCGGTCGAGGAACTGATCGGCGAGCACGCCGATCTGGAGAAGCAGCTCGCCGACCCGTCGGTCCACGCCGACCAGGCCAACGCGCGCAGGCTCAACAAGCGCTACGCGGAACTGACCCCCGTCATCTCCACGTACAAGGCCTGGAAGCGGACCGGCGACGACATCGAGGCCGCCCGGGAACTCGCGGCCGACGACTCCGACTTCGCCGCCGAGGTCAAGGAACTGGAGAAGCAGCGCGAGGAGATCACCGAGAAGCTCAGGCTGCTCCTGGTCCCGCGCGACCCCAGTGACGACAAGGACGTGCTCCTGGAGATCAAGGCGGGCGCGGGCGGCGACGAATCCGCCCTGTTCGCCGGCGACCTGCTCCGGATGTACCTGCGGTACGCCGAGCGCGTCGGCTGGAAGACCGAGATCATCGACTCCACCGAGTCCGAGCTCGGCGGCTACAAGGACGTCCAGGTCGCCGTGAAGACCAAGGGCGGCAACGGCGCCACCGAACCCGGCCAGGGCGTCTGGGCGCGGATGAAGTACGAGGGCGGGGTGCACCGGGTGCAGCGCGTGCCCTCCACCGAGTCCCAGGGCCGCATCCACACCTCGGCCGCCGGTGTGCTCGTCACGCCCGAGGCGGAGGAGGTCGACGTCGAGATCCACGCCAACGACCTCCGTATCGACGTCTACCGCTCGTCCGGGCCCGGCGGCCAGTCCGTCAACACCACCGACTCCGCGGTCCGCATCACCCACCTGCCGACCGGTGTCGTCGCCTCCTGCCAGAACGAGAAGAGCCAGCTCCAGAACAAGGAGCAGGCCATGCGCATCCTGCGCTCCCGGCTGCTGGCCGCCGCCCAGGAGGCCGCCGAGCAGGAGGCCTCGGACGTGCGCCGCAGCCAGGTGCGCACCGTGGACCGCTCCGAGAAGATCCGCACGTACAACTTCCCGGAGAACCGCATCTCCGACCACCGCGTCGGCTTCAAGGCGTACAACCTCGACCAGGTCCTCGACGGCGACCTCGACGCCGTCATCCAGGCCTGCGTGGACGCCGACTCCGCCGCCAAGCTCGCCGCCGCGTAGGCGGGCGAGCCGCCACAGCCCGCCCGTGAACCCGTACGGAGAACCGCGATGAACCTGCTGCTCGCCGAGGTGGCCCAGGCCGCCCAGCGGCTGGCCGACGCCGGTGTCCCCTCCCCGCGATTCGACGCCGAGGAACTGGCCGCGTTCGTGCACGGCGTCAAGCGGGGCGAGTTGCACAACGTGCCGGACTCCGACTTCGACGCGCGCTACTGGGAGACCGTCGCCCGCCGCGAGGCGCGCGAACCGCTCCAGCACATCACCGGACGCGCCTTCTTCCGCTACCTGGAGCTCCAGGTCGGCCCCGGTGTCTTCGTGCCCCGGCCGGAGACGGAGTCCGTCGTCGGCTGGGCCATAGACGCCGTCCGGGCCATGGACGTCGTCGAACCGCTCATCGTCGACCTGTGCACCGGATCCGGCGCCATCGCGCTGGCCATGGCGCAGGAGGTGCCGCGCTCCCGCGTCCACGGCGTGGAGCTCTCCGAGGACGCCCTCAAGTGGACCCGGAAGAACGCCGAGGGGTCCAGGGTCACCCTGCACCGCCAGGACGCCCTGAGCGCCCTCCCCGAGTTCGACGGCCAGGTCGACCTCGTCATCTCCAACCCGCCGTACATCCCGCTCACCGAGTGGGAGTACGTGGCGCCCGAGGCCCGCGACCACGACCCGCAGATGGCGCTCTTCTCCGGCGAGGACGGCCTCGACACCATCCGCGGCATCGAACGCACCGCGCACCGCCTGCTCCGCCCCGGCGGCCTCGTCGTCATCGAGCACGCCGACACCCAGGGCGGCCAGGTGCCCTGGATCTTCACCGAGGAACGGGGCTGGGCCGACGCGGCCGACCACCCCGACCTGAACAACCGGCCCCGGTTCGCGACGGCCCGCAAGGCCACCCCGTGATCCCGGCGGCACCGGAACCGCAAGAGACCTGTCCACCACCCCTGTACAAGTCCGAGGAGGCCGGCTGATGGCACGGCGATACGACTGCAACGACGCGACCGACCGTACGACCGGCCTGCGTGAGGCCGCGTCCGCCGTCCGCCGCGGCGAACTGGTCGTGCTGCCCACCGACACCGTGTACGGGATCGGCGCCGACGCCTTCAGCTCCGAGGGCATCGCCGACCTGCTCGCCGCCAAGGGCCGCGGCCGTAACATGCCGACCCCGGTCCTGATCGGCTCCCCGAACACCCTGCACGGCCTGGTGACCGACTTCTCCGAGGACGCCTGGGAGCTCGTCGACGCCTTCTGGCCCGGCGCCCTCACCCTGGTGGCCCGGCACCAGCCCTCGCTCCAGTGGGACCTCGGCGACACCCGCGGCACGGTCGCCGTCCGGATGCCCCTGCACCCGGTCGCCATCGAACTCCTCACCGAGGTCGGCCCGATGGGCGTCTCCAGCGCCAACCTCACCGGGCACCCCTCGCCGGAGACCTGCGACGCCGCCCAGGACATGCTCGGCGACTCCGTCTCCGTCTACCTCGACGGCGGCCCGACCCCCGGCATCGTGCCGTCCTCCATCGTCGACGTCACCGGCAAGGTGCCCGTGCTCCTGCGGGCCGGCGCGCTCTCCGTCGAGGACCTCCGCAAGGTCGTACCCGACCTCGAGGTGGCCAGTTGATCGCCCCTGAGGGGCGTGGCATAGCGGGGCAGGACACCACTTTCCGCATCCTCCACGTCAGCACCGGCAACGTCTGCCGCTCGCCCATCAT
>NZ_KL585392.1:21139-33912 GCF_000721935.1 Streptomyces sp. NRRL WC-3549 | reverse complement strand
CTGCCGCTCGCCCATCACCGAGCGGCTCACCCGCCACGCCCTGGTGGACCGCCTCGGCGATCCGCTCAGCGGCGGCCTCATCGTGGAGAGCGCCGGCACCTGGGGCCACGAGGGCGCGCCCATGGAGGCGAACGCCGAGGTCGTCCTGGCCGACTTCGGTGCCGACGCCACCGGCTTCGTCGGCCGCGAACTCCTGGACGAGCACGTGATCCGCGCCGACCTGGTGCTCACCGCCACCCGCGACCACCGCGCCCAGGTCATCTCCATGGGCCACTCCGCGGGACTGCGCACCTTCACGCTCAAGGAGTTCACCCGGCTCGTACGGGCCATCGACCCGGCGACGCTGCCCGACGCCCGCGAGGACGGCGTCGTCGAGCGCGCCCGCGCCCTGGTGCGCGCCGCCGCCGCCCTGCGCGGCTGGCTGCTGGCCCCCACCGCGGAGGCCGACGAGGTCTACGACCCGTACGGGGCCCCGATCACGTTCTTCCGCTCGGTCGGCGACGAGATCAACCAGGCGCTGGACCCGGTCGTGACCGCCCTGACGGGCGTCAGCGCCCCGCACTGACCCCGCGTACGCCTCCCGGTGCGCCGACCGGCGTACGGGGCCGCACGGCGGCGGGCAGCGGGCCGGGCACCGGCCTACGCTGGAGCTGACACCAGCGCCCCACCTCTCAAGGCCCGGAGCCGTCAGATGCCGGTCACCCCTCCAGCCGCACCCGCAGACGTGTCCCCCACCGACGCCGCCGTACCGCAGGACTTCGACGCCCTGCTGCGCCAGGACCCGGAGGTCGCCGGCATCCTGCTGGCCGAGTCCCGGCGCCAGTCGGACACCCTCCAGCTCGTCGCGGCCGAGAACTTCACCTCGCCCGCCGTGCTGGCCGCCCTCGGCTCCCCGCTCGCCAACAAGTACGCCGAGGGGTACCCCGGCGCCCGGCACCACGGCGGCTGCGAGCAGGCGGACGCGGCGGAACGCGTCGCCGTGCGCCGCGCCGCGACCCTCTTCGGCGCCGAGCACGCCAACGTCCAGCCGCACTCCGGCTCCTCCGCCGTCCTCGCCGCCTACGCGGCGCTGCTGCGCCCCGGCGACACGGTGCTGGCCATGGGCCTGGCGTACGGCGGGCACCTCACCCACGGCGCCCCCGGGAACTTCTCCGGCCGCTGGTTCGAGTTCGCCGGCTACGGCGTCGACCCGGACAGCGGGCTGATCGACTACGCCCAGGTACGCGCTCTGGCCCGGGCCCGGCGGCCCAAGGCGATCGTCTGCGGCTCGATCTCCTACCCCCGCCACCCCGACTACGGGACCTTCCGGGAGATCGCCGACGAGGTGGGCGCCTACCTGATCGCGGACGCCGCCCACCCGATGGGCCTGATCGCCGGGGGAGCGGCGCCCAGCCCCGTGCCGTACGCGGACGTGGTGTGCGCGACGACGCACAAGGTGCTGCGCGGTCCCCGCGGCGGCATGATCCTGTGCGGCGCCGAGCTGGCGGAACGGATCGACCGGGCGGTGTTCCCGTTCACCCAGGGCGGCGCCCAGATGCACACGGTGGCGGCCAAGGCGGTCGCCTTCGGCGAGGCGGCGACCCCCGCGTACGCGGTCTACGCCCACCAGGTGGTGGCCCACGCACGGGTCCTGGCGGCCGGTCTGGAGGCCGAGGGTTTCGAGGTGGCCACCGACGGCACGGACACCCATCTCGTCGTCGTGGACCCCGCTCCGCTGGGCGTCGACGGCCGCAGCGCCCGGGACCGGCTCATGGCCGCCGGGCTGGTGCTCGACACCTGCGCCCTGCCCCACGGGAACGGCCGGGGGCTCAGGCTCGGCACCGCGGCCGTCACCACCCAGGGGATGGACGAGGCGGACATGGCGCGCATCGCCGCGCTGTTCGGGGCGGCGGTCCGGGAGGCGGACGACGCGGGCCGGCTGCGCGCCGAGGTGCGTGAGCTGACCGGTCGCAATCCCCCGTATCCGGGGTAGGCGAGGGCTGTGCAACCATCACCCGTGCCCTGGAGTCCCTGTTCATGCGACTAGGGTGAGGGGCTGAGATGGCCGGCGAATTTCTGTGGGGCAGCCCGTGCGTGATTACCTGCTGACGCTCTGTGTCACGGCTGCGGTGACCTATCTGCTGACCGGGCCGGTGCGGAAGTTCGCCATCGCGGTCGGGGCGATGCCCGCGATCCGCGCGCGCGACGTGCACCGGGAACCGACACCGCGGCTCGGCGGCATCGCGATGTTCGGCGGGCTGTGCGCGGGCCTGATCGTCGCGGACCACCTGTTCAACCTGAACAGCGTCTTCGAACTCTCCAGCGAACCGCGGGCGTTGCTCTCCGGTGCCGCGCTGATCTGGTTGATCGGCGTCCTGGACGACAAGTTCGAGATCGACGCGCTGATCAAGCTCGGCGGCCAGATGATCGCCGCCGCGGTCATGGTCATCCAGGGCCTGACGATCCTGTGGCTGCCCATCCCCGGTATCGGCACCGTCGCCCTCACCCAGTGGCAGGGCACGCTGCTGACGGTGGCGCTCGTCGTCATCACGATCAACGCGGTCAACTTCGTGGACGGCCTGGACGGACTCGCGTCCGGCATGGTCTGCATCGCCGCCGCCGCGTTCTTCCTGTACACCTACCGGCTCTGGTACGGGTACGGCATCGAGGCCGCCGCCCCCGCCACGCTCTTCGCCGCGATCCTGATGGGCATGTGCCTCGGCTTCCTGCCGCACAACATGCACCCCGCCCGGATCTTCATGGGGGACTCGGGGTCCATGCTGATCGGCCTGGTGCTCGCGGCCGGTGCGATCTCCGTCACCGGCCAGGTCGACCCGGACCTGATGAACCTCTTCGTCGGCGGCGAGCGCGCCGCGACCCACGCGATGCTGCCCGTCTTCATCCCGCTGCTGCTGCCGCTGACCATCATCGCGATCCCCGCGGCGGACCTGGTGCTCGCCATCGTGCGGCGCACCTGGAACGGGCAGTCGCCCTTCGCGGCGGACCGCGGCCACCTGCACCACCGGCTGCTGGAGATCGGGCACTCGCACAGCCGGTCCGTGCTGATCATGTACTTCTGGTCCGCGCTGATCGCCTTCGGCGCCGTCGGATACTCCGTGCACTCGACGTCCCTGTGGATCGTGCTGGTGATCGTCGGACTGAGCGCGGTCGGGCTGATCCTGCTGCTGATGCCGCGCTTCACCCCGCGCGCCCCGCGCTGGGCGCAGTCCTTCGTGCCGCCGCGCTACCGGCGCCGGTCCTTGCGGCTCGGGACGGCCCACCAGGCGGCCCAGGAGCCCCAACAGGGGCTCGGAGACGGGGAGATGGGGCCGGAGCCACAGGACGAGGGCGTGCGGGCCCCGGTGGCCGCGGGCGCCGCCGGCGCCAACGGCGCCACCGCGATCGGCGCGGGCTCGCGCCACCCGGGCCGGCGGAAGGCCGCCTCGCGCCACTGACGGGGGCGCCACGGGGGCGCGGGGGCCCCGTACCGACCGGGCTGTGCATACTTCACGGGGACATGCACGCCTTAGGCCTTACGTGTGATGGCAACCACACTTTGTGAGTAAAGACCTCATCAAATAGTTTGTGATAGCGTTCACGAGAGCCCAGCTGGGCGTTGGTAGTCCGCAGTACGGCGGACCGCTCACCAGTACACATGGCCGCTCCGGATCCGCTCGCCGCGGATCGACCCCACGTTCTCTGTCCCCTTGCTGGAGAAGCCTTCATGCAGTCGAACGACGCCCGAATTCTCCGCGGCGCCGCCATTCCCACCGTGTGCGCCGGCCTGGTCGGTGTCGGGGTGGGCGCGTTCGTGGCGGGTTCGTCCGGCGCCGTCGGTGCGGGCCTCGGTGCGGTCCTGGTCCTGGTCTTCTTCGGTGCGGGGCTGTACGGCATGAGCGTGGTGGGGCAGCGCTGGCCCGAGCTGCTTCTCGGCGCCGGCCTTCTCGTCTACACCACCCAGATCCTGGTGCTGCTGCTCCTGCTGCGGATCTTCCGCGATGTGACGTTCATGGACAGCAGGGTCTTCGGAATCACCATGCTCGGTGCGGTGCTCGTCTGGATCGCCTCCCAGGCGTGGTCGAACGTCCGGGCCAAGACCCCTTATGTCGTGGTCGATTCGGACAAGTCGCCGACCGGGCCGGAGGTCCGCTCGTGAGTTCCGGCTGTGCGCCGGTCCTGGGTAGGGGCCGAATAAGAACCCACTCCCAGGGCTGCTATCGTCCGACTTCGAGAGCACATCGTGTGAAGCGCCGGATGCTGTGCGGGACAGCATCGCGGGTTCACCGCCTTTCTCCGGACGGCCCTGGCGTTGTGCCGGTCGTGCCGTCCTCCCGCGATATCCAGTCCAGTGCCGCTACGTGGCCGCGCGTCACGCCGACACATCGAGGAAGCCGTACCTATGCGTCATATCGAAGGAGCTCGCGGTGAGTGCTGACCAGTTGCTCGCCTTCGAGACCGATTGCCACCTTTTCAAGGGGTGCGGCTTCCCGGCTCCCACCGTGTGGTCGTTCATCTTCGAACCCATCGCTGAAGTCGGTGGCGTCGAGATCAACAAGCCGATGCTGCTTGCCGCCATCGGCAGCATCGTGATCATCGGTTTCTTCTGGGCCGCCTTCTCCAAGCCGAAGCTCGTACCGGGCAAGCTCCAGATGGTGGCGGAGGCGCTCTACGACTTCGTGCACCGGGGCATCGCCCGCGAGGTCATCGGCAAGAAGGGGGAGCCGTTCGTCCCCTTCCTGGTCTCCCTGTTCTTCTTCGTCTGGATGCTGAACCTCTGGGCGGTGATCCCGCTGGGGCAGGTCCCGGTGAGCTCGATCATCGCCTACCCGGCCGGTCTGGCCGTGGTCGTCTGGATCACCTACATGACCGTGACCTTCAGGTCGAACGGTTTCGTCGGCGGTATCCGGAACCTCTGTGTGCCCAGTGGTCTGCCGAAGCCGATCTACGTCATCCTGACGCCGATCGAGTTCGTCTCGAACATCTTCGTGCGGCCGTTCACCCTGGCCGTCCGACTCTTCGCGAACATGTTCGCCGGCCACATGCTGATCCTGATCTTCACGATCGCCAGCTGGTACATGCTCACCACCGTGCTCGGCACGGTCTACGCCACGGCGTCGTTCGCCCTGACGTTGATCCTGACCGTCTTCGAGCTCTTCATCCAGGCGCTCCAGGCATACGTGTTCACGGTGCTGACCGCCACGTACCTCTCCCAGGCGCTCGAAGAGGCGCACTGAGAGACCGGAGCCACTTCCCGGCTCACCCATAGACGTCCGGTGGCAAAACCCCACCGGTCCCATTAAGAGAAGGAACCACGGACATGTCTGCTCTTGAGACCCTCGCGGCTGTCAACGGCAACATCGGCGCCATCGGCTACGGCCTCGCGGCGATCGGCCCCGGCATCGGCGTCGGCATCATCTTCGGTAACGGCGTGCAGGCCATCGCCCGCCAGCCCGAGGCCTCCGGCCTCATCCGCCAGAACATGCTCCTCGGCTTCGCCGTCGTCGAGGCCCTGGCCCTGATCGGCTTCGTCGTTCCGTTCATCCTGCCCAAGGGCTGACGTACCGGCTGTAGCCCGATTCGACGGAAGGTCCACCATGATGTACCTGGCAGCCGCGGAACCGCAGAATCCTCTGCTCCCGGTCTGGCCCGAGGTCGTCATCGGCCTGATCTGTTTCGGCATCGTCTTCTTCGTCTTTGCCAAGAAGCTCCTCCCGAACATCAACCAGGTTCTGGAAGAGCGTCGCGAAGCCATCGAAGGCGGTATCGAGAAGGCCGATGCGGCCCAGACCGAGGCCCAGAGCGTTCTTGAGCAGTACAAGGCTCAGCTCGCCGAGGCCCGGCACGAAGCGGCGCGTCTCCGCCAGGAGGCCACCGAGCAGGGCTCCGTGATCATCGCGGAGATGCGGGCGGAGGGTCAGCGGCAGCGCGAGGAGATCATCGCCGCCGGCCACGCCCAGATCGAGGCCGACCGCAAGGCCGCTGCCTCCGCGCTGCGTCAGGACGTGGGCGCGCTCGCCACCGCCCTGGCCGGCAAGCTCGTCGGCGAGTCCCTCGAGGACCACGCCCGCCAGAGCGGCACGGTCGACCGTTTCCTCGACGAGCTCGAGGCGAAGGCCGAGGCCGTCCGATGAACGGAGCGAGCCGCGAGGCACTGGCGTCCGCACGTGAGCGTCTCGACGCGCTGACCGACTCCACGTCGGTCGACGCGGCGAAGCTCGCCGAGGACCTGGCGGCCGTCACCGCGCTGCTCCACCGCGAGGTGTCGCTGCGCCGGGTCCTGACCGACCCGTCGCAGGGCGGCGAGGCCAAGGCCGAGCTCGCCGGGCGCCTGCTGCGCGGCCAGGTGGGCGGCGAAGCCGTGGACCTGGTCTCCGGCATGGTCCGCTCCCGCTGGTCGCGGTCGCGTGACCTGGTGGACTCGGTCGAGGAGCTGGCGGACACCGCCGACCTCACCGCGGCCCAGCGCGCCGGTGTGCTCGACGACGTGGAGGACGAGCTCTTCCGGTTCGGCCGGATCGTGGGTTCCGACACGGGACTGCGCGCCGCCCTGACCGACCGGACGGCCCCGGCCTCCGCCAAGAGCGGGCTGCTGCGCGGTCTGCTCGGCGGCAAGGCCCAGCCGGCCACCGAGCGCGTCGTGACGCGTCTGGTGACGCAGCCCCGTGGACGTAGCCTGGAAGAGGGACTCGAGTCCCTGTCCAAGCTCGCCGCGGAGCGCCGGGACCGCGCGGTCGCCGTCGTCACCTCGGCGGTGCCGCTGTCCGACCGGCAGAAGCAGCGCCTCGGCGCCGCCCTGGCGAAGATCTACGGCCGCACGATGCACCTGAACCTGGACGTGGACCCCTCGGTCCTCGGCGGGATCTCGGTGAGCGTCGGTGACGAGGTCATCAACGGCACGATCGCGGAACGCCTCGAAGAGGCGACCCGCAGGATGGCCGGCTGACAGCGCCGCACGTACCGCACCAACCTGAACGAGCAAGAACAGCGGCCCGGTTGGGCCGTGCAGAAATTGCAGAAGATTCCTGGGGGTCGCCCCCAGACCCCATTGAGAAACTTCGGGCCCAACAAGGAGAGCAGGGAACCCAGATGGCGGAGCTCACGATCCGGCCGGAGGAGATCCGGGACGCACTGGAGAACTTCGTCCAGTCGTACCAGCCGGACGCGGCCTCGCGCGAGGAGGTCGGTACGGTCAGCGTTGCCGGTGACGGCATCGCGAAGGTCGAGGGCCTTCCCTCGGCCCAGGCGAACGAGCTGCTGAAGTTCGAGGACGGCACCCTCGGTCTCGCCCTCAACCTCGAGGAGCGCGAGATCGGCGCGATCGTCCTCGGCGAGTTCAGCGGAATCGAGGAGGGCCAGTCGGTGCAGCGCACCGGCGAGGTGCTCTCCGTCGGCGTCGGCGAGGGCTACCTCGGCCGCGTCGTCGACCCGCTCGGCAACCCGATCGACGGTCTCGGCGAGATCGCGACCGAAAGCCGCCGAGCCCTCGAACTGCAGGCCCCCGGCGTCATGGTCCGCAAGTCGGTCCACGAGCCGATGCCGATGCAGACCGGCTACAAGGCCGTCGACGCCATGGTGCCGATCGGGCGCGGCCAGCGTCAGCTGATCATCGGCGACCGCCAGACGGGCAAGACCGCCCTGGCCGTCGACACGATCATCAACCAGCGCGACAACTGGCGCTCGGGCGACGTCAACAAGCAGGTGCGCTGCATCTACGTCGCCATCGGCCAGAAGGGCTCCACCATCGCCTCTGTGCGTGGTGCCCTGGAAGAGGCCGGCGCGCTGGAGTACACGACCATCGTCGCCGCCCCGGCGTCCGACCCGGCCGGCTTCAAGTACCTGGCGCCGTACACCGGTTCGGCCATCGGCCAGCACTGGATGTACGCGGGCAAGCACGTCCTGATCATCTTCGACGACCTCTCGAAGCAGGCCGACGCCTACCGCGCCGTGTCCCTGCTGCTGCGCCGTCCGCCGGGCCGTGAGGCCTACCCGGGTGACGTCTTCTACCTGCACTCGCGTCTGCTGGAGCGCTGCGCCAAGCTCTCCGACGACCTGGGCGCCGGTTCGATGACGGGCCTCCCGATCGTCGAGACCAAGGCGAACGACGTGTCGGCGTTCATCCCGACCAACGTCATCTCCATCACCGACGGCCAGTGCTTCCTGGAGTCCGACCTGTTCAACGCGGGTCAGCGTCCGGCGCTCAACGTCGGTATCTCGGTCTCCCGCGTCGGTGGCTCCGCCCAGCACAAGGCCATGCGCCAGGTGTCCGGCCGCCTCCGCGTGGACCTCGCCCAGTACCGCGAGCTGGAGGCGTTCGCCGCCTTCGGTTCCGACCTGGACGCGGCCTCCAAGGCGTCGCTGGAGCGCGGTAAGCGCATGGTCGAGCTGCTGAAGCAGCCGCAGTACGCCCCGTTCCCGGTCGAGGAGCAGGTCGTCTCCGTCTACGCCGGCACCACCGGCAAGATGGACGACGTCCCGGTCGAGGACATCCGCCGCTTCGAGACGGAGCTGCTGGAGTACCTGCGCCGCGAGCGCAAGGACCTCCTGACCAGCATCGCCGAGGGCGCCAAGATGTCCGACGACACGCTGCAGTCGATCGCCGACGCGATCGCCGCCTTCAAGCAGCAGTTCGAGACCTCGGACGGCAAGCTCCTGGGCGAGGGCTGATCGATGGGCGCTCAGCTTCGCGTTTACAAGCGCCGCATCCAAGCCGTCACCGCGACCAAGAAGATCACCAAGGCGATGGAGATGATCGCCGCCTCGCGCATCGTCAAGGCGCAGCGCAAGGTGGCGGCGTCGATGCCGTACGCGACCGAGCTCACCCGCGCGGTGAGCGCGGTGGCGACCGGCTCGAACACCAACCATCCGCTCACCACCGAGGCCGAGGCTCCGGCCCGGGCCGCGGTCCTGCTCCTGACGAGCGACCGCGGTCTGGCCGGCGGCTACTCCTCCAACGCCATCAAGGCGGCGGAGCGGCTTCGGGAGCGGCTGGCGGCCGAGGGCAAGGAGGTCGACACGTACATCGTCGGCCGCAAGGGTGTCGCGTACTACGGCTTCCGCGAGCGCAAGGTCGCCGAGTCGTGGACCGGTTTCACGGACAGCCCGGACTACTCGGACGCCAAGAGGATCGCCGGGCCCCTGATCGAGGCGATCCAGAAGGACACGGCCGAGGGCGGCGTCGACGAGCTGCACATCGTCTTCACGGAATTCGTGTCGATGATGACGCAGAACGCGGTCGACGACCGGATGCTGCCGCTGTCGCTCGACGCGATCGCGGAGGAGAGCAGCACGAGGAAGGACGAGATCCTTCCGCTGTTCGACTTCGAGCCGTCGGCCGAGGACGTCCTCGACGCCCTTCTGCCGCGGTACGTCGAGAGCCGGATCTACAACGCACTGCTGCAGGCGGCCGCTTCCGAGCACGCCGCCCGACGCCGCGCGATGAAGTCGGCGACCGACAACGCCGGAGACCTCATCAAGAGCCTCTCCCGGCTTGCCAACGCGGCCCGCCAGGCCGAAATCACCCAGGAAATCAGCGAGATCGTCGGCGGTGCAAGCGCCCTGGCCGACGCGTCCGCGGGGAGTGACAAGTAATGACGACGACAGTTGAGACGGCCGCTGCCACGGGCCGCGTCGCCCGGGTCATCGGCCCGGTCGTCGACGTGGAGTTCCCCGTCGACGCGATGCCGGAGATCTACAACGCCCTGCACGTCGATGTCGACGACCCGGCCGAGGCCGGCGCTCGTAAGACGCTGACCCTCGAGGTCGCCCAGCACCTGGGTGACGGCGTGGTCCGCGCGATCTCGATGCAGCCCACCGACGGCCTGGTCCGCCAGGCCCCGGTGACCGACACGGGCGCGGGCATCACCGTCCCCGTCGGTGACGTGACCAAGGGCAAGGTGTTCAACACCCTCGGTCAGATCCTGAACGAGCCGGAGGCCGAGTCCCAGGTCACCGAGCGCTGGCCGATCCACCGCAAGGCCCCGGCCTTCGACCAGCTCGAGTCGAAGACCGAGATGTTCGAGACCGGCCTGAAGGTCGTCGACCTGCTGACCCCGTACGTCAAGGGCGGCAAGATCGGTCTGTTCGGTGGTGCGGGCGTCGGCAAGACGGTCCTCATCCAGGAAATGATCATGCGTGTGGCGAAGCTGCACGACGGTGTGTCGGTGTTCGCCGGTGTCGGTGAGCGCACCCGTGAGGGCAACGACCTCATCGACGAGATGACCGAGTCGGGCGTTCTGGACAAGACCGCGCTCGTCTTCGGCCAGATGGACGAGCCGCCGGGGACGCGTCTGCGCGTGGCCCTGTCCGCCCTGACCATGGCGGAGTACTTCCGCGATGTGCAGAAGCAGGACGTGCTGCTCTTCATCGACAACATCTTCCGCTTCACGCAGGCCGGCTCCGAGGTCTCCACGCTGCTCGGCCGCATGCCGTCCGCGGTGGGTTACCAGCCGACCCTGGCCGACGAGATGGGTGTGCTCCAGGAGCGCATCACCTCGACGCGTGGTCACTCGATCACCTCGATGCAGGCGATCTACGTCCCCGCGGACGACCTGACCGACCCGGCCCCGGCCACCACGTTCGCCCACCTCGACGCGACGACGGTTCTCTCCCGTCCGATCTCGGAGAAGGGCATCTACCCGGCCGTGGACCCGCTGGACTCCACGTCCCGCATCCTGGACCCGCGGTACATCTCGCAGGAGCACTACGACGCGGCCAGCCGTGTCAAGGGGATCCTCCAGAAGTACAAGGACCTCCAGGACATCATCGCCATCCTCGGCATCGACGAGCTGGGCGAAGAGGACAAGCTGGTCGTCTCGCGCGCCCGTCGCGTCGAGCGCTTCCTGTCGCAGAACACCCACGCCGCCAAGCAGTTCACCGGCCTGGACGGTTCGGACGTTCCGCTCGACGAGTCGATCGCCGCGTTCAACGCGATCTGCGAAGGGGAGTACGACCACTTCCCCGAGCAGGCGTTCTTCATGTGCGGTGGCCTGGACGACCTCAAGGCCAAGGCCAAGGAGCTCGGCGTCTCCTGAGCCTCCGGCTCACCGAGGGGGGTGGGTGTGTCCCGCCCCCCTCACCACGCCCCGTAGAATTGACCCAACACCCGGCACGACCGCCGGGTGGTGACCCGAGGAGCCACCCTTGGCTGCTGAGCTGCATGTCGAGCTGGTCGCCGCGGACCGTAGTGTCTGGTCCGGCGAGGCCACCCTCGTCGTCGCACGTACCACGTCCGGCGACATCGGGATCATGCCCGGTCACCAGCCGCTTCTGGGTGTGCTGGAGTCGGGCCCGGTGATGATCCGCACGAGTGACGGCGGCACTGTCGTCGCCGCCGTGCACGGCGGATTCATCTCGTTCGCGGACAACAAGCTCTCGCTGCTCGCGGAGATCGCGGAGCTGGCGGAGGAGATCGACGCCCAGCGCGCCGAGCGTGCGCTGGAGCGCGCCAAGTCGGACACGGACGGTGCCGCCGAGCGCCGCGCCGCGGTGCGACTGCGGGCGGTGGCGGCGGGCTGATCGCCCCCACCACGTGTTTTTGACTCAGCCGCGGCCGTTCTGGACTCCTCCAGAGGTATCCGTTACTCGACGATGCGAGGAGGTCGGTGGGAATGGTCCTCGCGTTGTGGGTGTGCGGCCTGGTCGTCGTACTGGTGGCTGCGGGCCTGTTCGTCTTCGGCCTGCGCCGGCGGCTGCTGCAGCGGTCCGGCGGCACCTTCGACTGCAGCCTGCGCTGGGACATCTCCCCGGAACCCGACCCGTCCGGCAAGGGCTGGGTGTACGGGGTCGCCCGCTACCACGGTGACCGCGTCGACTGGTTCCGCGTCTTCTCCTACTCGCCCCGACCGCGCCGCGGTCTGGAGCGTGCGGCCATCGAGGTGGTCGCCCGCCGGCTGCCCGAGGGCGAGGAGGAGCTGGCGCTCCTGTCCGACTCCGTCGTGCTCGGCTGCCTCCACCGGGGGACACGCCTGGAGCTGGCGATGAGCGAGGACGCCCTGACCGGCTTCCTGGCCTGGCTGGAGGCGGCACCGCCCGGCCAGCGCGTCAACGTGGCCTAGGTGCGCCCCGTCGCGGCGCCCGGCCCGCCAGTGCCGGAAGCGGCACTGGGTTCCGTCTCCTTGGCGTGCCCACGCGGCGCGGCCGTCGCGTGGGCACGGTGAGCGGTTCTCCCTGTGGCGCCGCGCCCACCCCCGACGGCGGCGGCGAGGACCACGGGCAGTGGTCCGGGCAAGGGCCGGCGGGCCGGCGTGATGCAGGGCCGCACACACGGAAAACCGGGGAGACAGGGGGCGGACCTGTCTCCCCGGCGCTTTTCCCGGGGTGCGGCTACCTCATGGGGATCAGGGAGTGCTCCACAAGCGGCGCCGTCCGCCGGAGGGCGGGACGGGCGGGGCTCCCGGAGGACGCCCTGGTGCCGCTTCCGGCGAGCTCCGCCCGCAGCGCCGCCCGGCACGCACGCTCGCCGCGTCGGCCGAAGGCCCTGGTAGCTCCGCTACGAGGACTTCCGACCGCCTTGCGCTCGCACGGCACCGGACGACGCTCCTTCGGGACGGACATCGCCGGTCACGGCCCTAGTTGAGGCCGCTGTCCATCGCGCTCACGAGTTCGCCGTTGGCGGTGTCACCGCTGAACTCCCAGAAGAACGCGCCGCCGAGGCCCTGGTTGTTCGCCCAGGCCATCTTGGAGGCGATGGTCGACGGGGTGTCGTAGCTCCACCAGTTGGTTCCGCAGTGCGCGTACGCGGTGCCGGCGATCGTGCCGGTGACCGGGCAGCTGTTCTTGAGGACCTTGTAGTCCTC
>NZ_KL585392.1:20806-20928 GCF_000721935.1 Streptomyces sp. NRRL WC-3549 | reverse complement strand
TTCTTGAGGACCTTGTAGTCCTCGATGCCCGCCTCGTACGTGCCCGGGGCCGCGCCGGTGGCGGTACCGCCCGGAGCCGCCTGGGTGACGCCGGTCCAGCCGCGGCCGTAGAAGCCGATGCC
>NZ_KL585392.1:19774-20587 GCF_000721935.1 Streptomyces sp. NRRL WC-3549 | reverse complement strand
CGATGCCGAGCAGCAGCTTGGAGGCGGGGACGCCCTTGGCCTTCAGCTTGGCGATGGCGGCGGCGGTGTTGAAGCCGTCCTGCGGGATGCCGTCGTACGAGGTGAGCGGGGAGTGCGGGGCCGTCGGACCCTTGGCCTCCCAGGCACCGAAGAAGTCGTACGTCATCACGTTGTACCAGTCGAAGGACTGCGCGGCGCCCGCGTAGTCCGCGAGGTCGATCTTGCCGCCGTCCGAGCCGTCGGCCGTGATCGCGGCGGTGACCAGGTTGTTCGAGCCGAACTTGGTCCGCAGCGCCGAGGAGAGGGTCTTCAGCGCGGCCGGGCCGCTGGTGTCACAGGTCAGACCGCAGGCGTTGGGGTACTCCCAGTCGATGTCGATGCCGTCGAAGACGTCGGCCCAACGGGGGTCCTCCACCAGGTCGTAGCAGGACTGGGCGAACGCGGCCGGGTTCTGCGCCGCGGCGCCGAAGCCACCGGACCAGGTCCAGCCGCCGAACGACCAGATGACCTTGATGTGGGGGTACTTCGCCTTCAGCTTGCGCAGCTGGTTGAAGTTGCCGCGCAGCGGCTGGTCCCAGGTGTCGGCGACGCCGTCGACCGACTGGTCGGCGGTGTAGGCCTTGTCGTAGTCGGCGTACTCGTCACCGATGGTGCACTTGCCGTTCTGGACGTTGCCGAAGGCGTAGTTGATGTGCGTGATCTTCTCGGCCGAGCCGGACGTCACCAGGTTCTTGACGTGGTAGTTGCGCCCGTAGACGCCCCAGTTGGTGAAGTAGCCGAGGTTGACCTTGTCGCCGGTACCGGGGCCCGGGT
>NZ_KL585392.1:0-19448 GCF_000721935.1 Streptomyces sp. NRRL WC-3549 | reverse complement strand
TGTCGCGTGCCTGCACGGTGTAGGAGTAGTCCGTGCCCTTGGTGAGGCCGGTGTCGGTGTACGTCGTCGTGGTGACCGTCGCGACCTTCGCGCCGTCGCGCAGGACGTCGTAGTTCTTGATGCCCTTGTCGTCGGTGGCCGCGGTCCAGCTGAGCTTCACCGAGGTGTCGGTGATGTTGCTCGCGGTGGGGGTGCCGGGCTTCGACGGGGCGTTGTCGCCGGGGACGCTGCCGCCGTCACAGGAGGCGCCGTTCAGCTTGCAGCCCGTGGGGGAGCCGGAGCCGGTGCCGTTGAAGCCGAAGCTGATGCTGGCGCCCGGGGCGACCGTGCCGTTCCAGCTGAGGTTCTTGGCGGTCCAGTGGGTTCCGGAGCTGGTCACGGCGGCGTCCCAGGCGGAGCCGACCGCGGTGCCGGAGGGGAAGTCCCACTCGATCGTCCAGGAGGAGAGGGCGGTGGTGCCGGTGTTCTTGACCGTCCACTGGCCTTCGAAGCCGCTGCCCCAGTCGGACTTCTTCAGGTAGGTGGCGGTCGCCGAGGTGGCGGCCTGCGCCGGGGACGCCAGGCCGACCATGGCGGCGAGCGGCAGCAGCAGTGCGGTGAAGCCCGCGACCGCCTTGGCCCGGGTGACCCGGGCCGGGGCGAGTCTCCATCTCAGGCGGGGGCTTCTTCGGGGGGTCTCTGTGCTCAACGGTGCTCCTCGGGTGAGGTCCGACAAACGGGGGTGGTTCGTGGACTGCAGACCCTGCGTCGCCCTGAGCACGCTTTGTCATGGCGTACTCACCGCAGCGTGCTCGGTGAGATTAGGAAGGTCTGGACCAATCGTCAAGAGGTCCAGACCAAAGTTTCCTGTTCCCGGTCAGAGACCCAACTCCTGCGCGAGCACAGCCGCTTGCACCCGGCTGCGCAGCTCCAGCTTCCCCAGGACCCTGCTGACGTGCGTCTTCACCGTCGCCTCGGCCATCGAGAGGCGCCCGGCGATCTCCGCGTTCGACAACCCCTGCCCCAGGCACCCCAGGACCTCGCGTTCCCGCCGGGTCAGCGTGTCCAGCACCGCCGGATCGGCTCCGGCGCCCCGGTGTGAGCCGGTCGCATCCGCGAATGCGGCGATCAGCCGGCGGGTCACCGCCGGAGCGATCATGCCCTCACCGCCCGCCACGGTGCGTACGGCGGCCAGCAGATCGCGGGCGTCGGTGTTCTTCAGCAGGAACCCCGCCGCGCCCGCCCGCAGCGCCCCGAAGACGTACGCGTCCAGGTCGAACGTCGTCAGCACCAGGACGTCCGCGAGCCGTTCGGCCACCACCTGCCGCGTCGCCGCCACCCCGTCCAGCCGGGGCATCTGCACATCCATCAGCACCACGTCCGGACGCAGTTCACGGGCCAGCCGCACGGCGGCCTCACCGTCGGCCGCCTCACCCACCACCTCGATGTCCGGCGCGCTGCCCAGAATGAGCACCAGCCCCGCGCGCACCGCCGACTGGTCCTCGGCGACCAGTACCCGGATCGTCATCCCCACGTCCCTTCGTCCACGGGCAGCTCCGCCCGTACCCGCCAGATCTCCTCGCCGCCGGGCCCGCCGCCCACCGGGCCCGTGCCGATCGTCCCGCCGAGGAGTGCCACCCGCTCCGCCATCCCCACCAGGCCCGCCCCCGAACCGGGCGCCCGCGGCCCCGGCCGGACGCCGAGCACGCTGCTCACCTCCACGGTCAGTGAGTCGCCCCCGTGGTCCAGCCGGGCCGTCACCGGGCCCGGAGCCGCGTGTTTCAGAGCGTTCGTCAGGGATTCCTGGACGATGCGGTAGGCGGCCAGCTCCACCGGGGCCGGGAGCCGTTCGGCGGCCGTCCGGGCGTCGTCCAGGGTGACGGTCAGTCCGCTGGAGGCGGCGTTCGCCCGCGCCTGGTCGACCAGGGCGTCCAGCGAGGCGAGCGTGGGCGCCGCGCTCGGCTGCTCGTCCCCGCCGCTGTCCCGGAGCAGCCCGATCAGCCGCCGCATCTCGGCGAGCCCCTCGACGCTGTTCTGCCGGATCACGCCCAGGGCGTCGCGGGAGGTCGCCGGGTCGTCGATGGAGAGCGCCGCGGTGGAGTGGATGGCGATCGCCGAGAGGTGGTTGGCGACCATGTCGTGCAGCTCCCGCGCCATTCTGGAACGCTCGGCGGTCACCGCCTGGACCCGGTCCATCTCGGCGAGCAGGGCCGTCTGTTCGGCCCGCAGACGGGCGGCCTGGGCGGCCTCCCGGTGATTGCGCACACTGACACCGGTGAGGGCCGGGCCGAAGGTGACCAGCCCGGTCACCACGCCGAACAGCAGCGCCTCGGGGCGGCGGAACCAGGCGAAGAACCCGATGGTGACCGCGACGGTGACCAGGAACGTCACCACCGGGATGCGCCGGGCGGCGGCCGGGGTCCCGTAGACCACGGCCGCGTACATGAGGTCGGTGTACATCAGGATCGTCGCCAGGCTGCCCGTCGTGAACTGGTCGGCGACCAGCGCGAATGTGCCGACGGCCACCGCGGACTGCGGCCGGGTCCGGCGCAGCGGTTCCAGGGCGGCCGTCACCACCAGCGGGACCAGCGCCGCCCAGGGGGCGCCGAAGACCCGGCCGCCCTGCGTGTGCAGACCGGCCGCCCAGAGCAGCAGTCCGCCCGCCAGCCCGACGGCCCCGATCAGCATGTCCTGGCGGTGCGGTCGTGAAGAGGCGAACACCGCTCCATCCAACACGGCACCGGCCCGCGCCACGTCGGTACGCCGGGGGAGGCGCGAGTACATCGAAGGATGCAGTCGCGATTCGTCACCGGCGACGACGCCGCGGGGCGCCGCACCCGGAAGCCTGGAGGGGACCGGAAGGAGGAGTGCCGTGATCGTCACGCTGATCGTGCTCTGCGAGGTCGGCTTCTGGGTGCTGCTGGCCGTGGGACTCGGGCTGCGGTACGTGGCGCGGAAGCCCCGCGCGGGGGCCGCCGTGCTGCTGTGCGAGCCGCTGCTGGAGGTGGTCCTGCTGGTGGTGACCGCCGTCGATCTGAGGAACGGCGGCCAGCCCGACTGGAAGCACGGCCTGGCCGCCGTCTACATCGGCTTCACCGTGGGGCTCGGCCCTTCCACCATCGCCTGGGTGGACGCCAGGATCGCGCACCGCTTCGCGGGCGGGCCGCCCCCGGTGCGGCCCCCGAAGTACGGGAGAGACCGGGCCGTCCACGAGTGGCGGGTCGCGGCCCGCTGGATCCTGGCCTCGGCGGTCGCCCTGGTCCTCCTCCAGGCGGCGGTCTGGTACGTCGGACCGCACGGCGACACCGGATCCCTGCGGATGTGGCAGCAGAGGATGCTCTGGCTGACCGGGATCAACCTGGTCATCGCCGCGAGCTACACCCTCTTCCCGAAGCGGAGGCCCGGGCCGGAACCCGAACGGGAACCAGAGCCGGCACCCGAGCGGGCGGGTGAACGGGGCCCGGG
Organism: Streptomyces sp. NRRL WC-3549; assembly: GCF_000721935.1. Lineage (GTDB taxonomy): Bacteria > Actinomycetota > Actinomycetes > Streptomycetales > Streptomycetaceae > Streptomyces. The sequence goes on along the minus strand of NZ_KL585392.1, from coordinate 16,004 downwards.
ACGTCCGGGGGGCCGCTGATCAGCGCTCGCCGCCCGGCACCCACAGGACGTCGCCGACCTCCTTGTTCGCCACCCTGGCGAGGATGAACAGGAGGTCGGAGAGGCGGTTGAGATACGTCGCGGTCAGCGCGTTCATCACCTCGCCGTGCACCTCCAGCGCCGCCCAGGTGGACCGCTCCGTCCGGCGGACGACCGTGCAGGCCTGGTGCAGCAGCGCCGCACCCGGCGTGCCGCCCGGGAGGATGAAGCTGCGCAGCTTCTCCAGCTCCTCCAGGAAGGTGTCGCAGTCGGCCTCCAGCTTGTCGATGTAGGACTGCTCGACCCGCAGCGGCGGGTACTTCGGGTCCGGGACCACCGGCGTGCTCAGGTCCGCGCCCACGTCGAAGAGGTCGTTCTGGACCCGCACGAGGACCTTGACGACGTCCTCGGCCAGAGCGCCGAGTGCGATCGCCGTGCCGATGACGGCATTCGCCTCGTTGGCGTCGGCGTACGCCGCGATCCGCAGGTCGGTCTTGGCGGTGCGGCTCATGTCGCCGAGGGCGGTGGTGCCCTGGTCGCCGGTACGGGTGTAGATGCGCGTCAGATTGACCATGGGCCCACCCTAATGACGCCTCAGGCCCCGGCGCTCCGGAAGACACGTGTGCCGACCGTCACGGCGACCAGGGCGAAGCCGACCGCGACCAGCACGCCGTGGAGCATGTGCGGGGTCGCGTACGAGCCGGTGTACGCGTCCCGCACCGCGTCCACCAGGTAGCGGAACGGCGTGAGGTGCGACAGGACGTCCAGCCAGCGCGGGCCGAGGGTCATCGGCAGCATCAGGCCGGAGAGCGGCATGGCGGGCATGGTCAGCGAGTTGATCACCGGACCGAACTCCTGCGGGGTGCGCACCCGCATGGCCAGCGCGTACGACAGCGAGGCCAGCGAGACGGTCAGCAGGCCGACGAAACCGAAGCCGATCAGCACCCCGGGCAGCGGCGCGCGCAACCCCATGACCAGGGCGGCGGCGACCAGCAGGACCGCCTGGAGTGGCCGTCACCGGGCGCGCTCCGGCGGCCGCCGAGGCCGCCCCCGTCCAGAGGACCTCGGGGCGGTGGGTGAGGCCCAGGGCGATGTCCAGGCGCCGGCGCTGGCCCCCGGAGAGCGCCGCCGTCTTCCGGTCCAGCAGCTCCGACAGGCCCAGGGCGGCGGCCAGTTCGGCGGTGCGCGCGACCGCGACGGCCTTGGTGAGCCGGTACAGCCGCCCCGGGTGACCAGTTCCTCCCGCACGGTGATCGGCCGCGAGATGGTCGCGGGCCGCAAGCCCGCCGAGGTCTCCAGGGAGGCGCTCGACCTCCTCGACGACATCGAGGGCCTCCTCGGCGAGAGGGTCCTCGACTACGGGCGCCGCTCGGAGCCGTGACGCCGGACGGTGTGATGTCCGTCATGTGAGACGTGACGCGCATCTCTTAGTGCCCCCAGGGCCCCTCACGGGTACTAACCTCCGCCGGAGAGCATGTGCATGAACCGACCGATGAGAACGCATAGGGGTGCCAACGTGGCCAGGAAGCTCGCCGTCATCGGCGCCGGACTCATGGGGTCCGGTATCGCGCAGGTCTCCGCCCAGGCGGGCTGGGACGTCGTACTGCGCGACGTCACCGACGAGGCCCTGAGCCGCGGGCGCGGCGGCATCGAGGCCAGTTACGGCAAGTTCGTCGCCAAGGGCAAGATGGAGGCCGCCGACGCCGAGGCCGCGTTGGGCCGGATCACCACCACCACCGACCTCGACGCCGTGGCCGACGCCGACCTCGTCGTGGAGGCCGTGTTCGAGAAGCTGGAGGTCAAGCACGAGATCTTCCGCGCGCTCGACACGATCGTCCGCCCGGACGCGGTGCTCGCCTCCAACACCTCCGCCATCCCGATCACCAAGATCGCGGCCGTGACGGAGCGTCCGGAGCGTGTCGTGGGTGTGCACTTCTTCTCGCCCGTGCCGATGATGCAGCTGGTCGAGCTGGTGCGCGGCTACAAGACGAGCGACGAAACCCTCGCCACCGCGCGGGAGTTCGCCGAATCGGTGGGCAAGACCTGTATCGTCGTCAACCGCGATGTGGCCGGCTTCGTCACCACCCGGCTGATCTCGGCGCTCGTGGTCGAGGCCGCCAAGCTGTACGAGTCGGGCGTCGCCACGGCCGAGGACATCGACACCGCCTGCAAGCTGGGCTTCGGGCACGCCATGGGCCCCCTGGCGACGGCGGACCTGACCGGTGTCGACATCCTGCTGCACGCGACGGGCAACATCTACACCGAGTCGCAGGACGAGAAGTTCGCCGCTCCGGAGCTGATGCGCCGGATGGTCGACGCAGGTGACATCGGCCGCAAGAGCGGGCAGGGCTTCTACGCCTACTGATCCTTCCCGGGCGCCCGGCCGGCTGACGTACCGTCAGTCGGCCACCGGGGCCCGGTGTCCGGTGCCTCGCGGTACCAGGATTCAAAGGGAGAGGACGAACCCCTTTCACCCCTCAGGGTGAATTCGGTATCGGTTCCCTTACAGACGGCAACTTCCCTGTCGCCGTGGCCGTCAGTTGTGGCAGAGACAGTGGAGAACCAGACAGACCGACCATGCTGCGGAGTACTTCCGGGGAGCGCATATGCACATCAGGGGCGACCACGCCGAGCTGGTCGTCGGGGGCCGCCTCGACGTCCGAAGCGCGGCGGACGCCCGTACGGTCCTGCACTCGGCGGTCGACGACGGAGCCGGTGACCTCGTGCTGGACCTGACCGAGCTGGACTCCTGGGACGCCACCGGACTCGGCGTCATCATGGGGGCGCACCGCAGAGCCGGCCGGGCCGGGCGGCGGCTGGTGCTGCGCGGGGTGCCCCCGCAGATGCAGCGCCTCCTGGTCGCGACCCGGCTGCACCGCATTCTGGCCATCGAGGGCGGGATCGCCGCGGAGTCCCTGCCGCGGGTGTGAGGCCGGGCCGGCGAGGAACCGGTCCGGAGCACAATCCTCACGAGACCATGACGTCTTGGACGGCGCGGCCCCCCGCCGGTGCGGGGATACTGTGCGAAGGTTTAGGGTTCGGCCGTCCGCCACTGACGAACCCACCGGGCGGACACCGGACCGGGAGCGACAGCGGAGCGTGCGAGGCCGGAGGGGTGAACCGCGCGCCACGCGTCTGGGGGCTTTGACGATGGACCCGATCAACCGGGGACCGGAAGAGTACGGCCACGGCAACGACCGTCCGGCCGAGAACACCGTGCGGCGCAGGCAGCCCCGCGATCCGCTGACACCCGACATGGGGCTCCAGACACCGCAGCAGTCCCGCACGGTGCAGCTGATCACCGGGGACTTCCTGCTCACCGTCAACCCGGTCGACGGCAGCGAGATCGAGCTCTGCCCGCCCGGGGAGCAGCCCGAGGCCCCCGTACGGCGCACCGCGGCCGAACGGGCCGAGCGCGAGCGTGCCACCGCCCCGCCCGTCCCGCCGGGGCCCCCCGGGCCGCGACTGCCCCTGCTGGAACGCCAGGAGGAGCGCGAGCGGCTCGTACGGCTGCTGGCGCGCGGCCGCTCGGTCCGGCTTACGGCTGCGGGCGCGCGGCCGCTCGGTCCGGCTCACCGGCTCCGCCGGCTCCGGCCGTACGGCCCTGCTGAACGCCGTCGCCGCCGACTGCGCGGACCTGGCGCCCGACGGCGTCGTACGGCTCTCCGGCCACCGGCGCACCGCCCCCGAGCTGCTGTACGCACTCTTCGAGGCCGTCTACAGCTCGCCGCGGTACCGCCCCGGCCGTGAGGAGCTGGAGACGCTCGTCCGCCGGATCGGCGCGGTCGTCGTCCTGGACGACCTGGAGCTGGGCGGCACCGCGCTGGAGGAACTGCTCGACGCCACCCCCGAATGCGCCTTCCTCCTCGGTGCGAGCCCCGAGGTCCCCGCGCCCTCCGCCGACTCCGGCCTGGAAGAGGTCTTCCTCGCCGGTCTCGGCCGCGGCGCCTCGATCGAACTGCTGGAACACGTCGTGGAGCGCCCCCTCACCGACGAGGAGGCCAACTGGGCGGGCGACCTCTGGTTCGAGTCCGAGGGGCTGCCACTGCGCTTCGTGCAGGCCGGTGCCCTGCTGCGCCGGCGGGACCAGCTGCGCACGGACCCGGAGGCCTTCGACGGCTACGAGGACGGTGACCAGGACGACCTGCCCTTCGGGCGGTCCGCGCCGCTCGACGTACCGCTGCCGAGCCTCGGGGAGGGCGCGGCACCGGCGGCGCTGCTCGGGTCCTGGATGACCGAAGCGGCCCGTGAGACCCTGCGGTTCGCCGTCGCGCTCGGCGGTGAGGTGCCGCACCAGGCGCATCTGCCGGCGCTGGTGGGGGACACCCACGCCGACGCCGCCCTGGGCGAGCTGTTCGTGTCCGGCATGCTCTCCCCGGCGGGCCCCCGCTACCGGCTGGCGGCCGGGGTCCTGACCCAGCTGGAGGCGAGCGGATACGCCGAGGAGGCGGACGCCTACGCCCGTAACGCCGCCCAGCACTACGCCTGGTGGTCCGGTCATCCATCCGTCACACCGGAGCGGGCCGTCGCCGAGGCGGACGCCGTGACCGCCGCGATGGCACGCCTCGTGCCGGGCGACCACGCGGGGGCGGCCAGCGCGGCCGTGGTGCTCGCCCGCAGTGCCGCCCCGGCCTTCGCCGCCGGTATGCAGTGGGGCGCCTGGGAGAAGGCCCTCAGGATCGGCCAGGAAGCCGCCCGGGTCGCCGGTGAGGTCGCGGAGGAGGCCTATTTCCACCACGAGTTGGGCGTCCTCGCGCTCTGCTCCGGGAACCTGGACCGGGCCCGTGCCGAGCTGGAGACCTCCGTCGGCATGCGCGGGGCGCTCGCCGACAAGCCCGGGGCGGTGGCGGGGCGCCGGGCCCTCGCCCTCGTCGCCGACCGGTCTGGCGGACCGGCCGTGCCGGGCGGGCGCACCCCGTCCGGCGACGAGGTGACGCCTGCCCGCCCCGAGCAGTCGCTGTCGCCGTCCGGCGCGCCCGTGGTCCCCGCGGTGGCTCCCGTGTTCGCCAGGCCGGCCGAGCAACCCACGCTGATCACTCCCCGGGCCGTTCCGGCCGCGGCCCGGGCCGCCGGGCCTTCGAAGGCGCGGCTCGGGGTGCTCCAGGGTGCCCGGCGCAATCTGGTCGCGGTCGGCGCCGGAGCGCTGCTGGCCGCCGTGCTGGGCACGGTGGTGACGCTGGGCGCGACCTCGGACAGCGAGGACCCGAAGGGCCAGAACGCCACGACCGAGCAGTCGGCGGAAGAAGAAGACGCCGAGAAGGGGCTCCCGGCGGACGAGCCGGTCGGCGAACCCCTGCCGGACGACGCCGTGTCCCGCTCCGGTTCCACCTCCTCTTCCCCGGACCCCTCGGGCACCGCGAGCCCGTCCGGCAGCGGCACGCCCTCGCCGAGCGCCTCGGAGCCCGGGGCGAGCCCGTCGTCGGACGACGCGACGAGCGGCAGCCCCAGCGACCGGCCGACGTCCGGCGGTCCGTCGTCGAGCAGGACGCCGACGGAGAGCGTGTCGCCCACCCCGACGACGGACGAGCCGACCGAACCGACGACCGGTCCGGACCCCGATCCGGGGGAGACCACTCCGACGACCCCGCCGAGCGGACCCGAGTCCTCGAACTCGGCGAGTGGCCCGGCGGAGTCGGCGACCGCGACGGCGACGAGCGACGGCCCCGCGCCGGACGACTCGTCCGGCACCACCCCGACCACGATGGCCTGACCCGGCGCCGCGGGGCCGGCCGTGCGGCTGAGCCCCTCGGCGGGGGTGTGGGTCCGGGGAGGCGGGGGTGTGGGGTCTGGGAAGGCGGGACCCGGCCCCTGGCCCCGGCCGCCGGGCGGCACCGGCCTCCAGCCACGGGCGGCGCGGCCGGGGCCGGGCGCGCCGGGGAGTGTTCGGCGCTCCGGCTCAGAACAGCCGCAGCTTGTCGTCCTCGATGCCGCGCATCGCGTCGTAGTCCAGGATCAGGCACCCGATCCCTCGGTCCGTGGCCAGCACCCGGGCCTGCGGCTTGATCTCCTGGGCCGCGAAGACGCCCCGCACCGGCGCGAGACGGGGGTCGCGGTTCAGCAGGTCCAGGTAGCGGGTCAGCTGCTCCACGCCGTCGATGTCGCCCCGCCGCTTCAGCTCGACGGCCACCGTCGCGCCGTCCGCGTCCCGGCACAGGATGTCGACCGGGCCGATCGCGGTGGGGTACTCGCGGCGGATCAGCGTGTAGCCCTCGCCGATCGTCTCGATGCGGTCGGCCAGCAGCTCCTGGAGGTGGGCCTCCACCCCGTCCTTGATGAGCCCCGGGTCCACACCCAGCTCGTGCGACGAGTCATGAAGGATTTCCTCCATGGTGATGATCAGTTTTTCGCCCGCCTTGTTCACCACGGTCCAGACGCCTTCGCCGTCGTCGGCGCCCTCCTTCAGCGTGCAGGGCGGCGACATCCAGTTGAGCGGTTTGTACGCCCGGTCGTCGGCGTGGATCGAGACGCTGCCGTCCGCCTTCACCAGGATCAGGCGGGGCGCGGAGGGCAGGTGGGCGGTGAGCCGGCCCGCGTAGTCGACGGAGCAACGGGCGATGACGAGACGCATGGTCGGCAACGCTACTCGACGAGGGCCGGTCGGCGCGATTTCCCTCCCTTCGGCCCGTACACCTCTTGACGGCTCGGCTTTCTGGCTTGCCCCTCTTTGCGACTGTTCGTTGTTGGCCGGTTGTGTTCCCAATCTCCTGGTGCGGCCCGGACCGCGCCCTTACCGTGGATGCAGGAGGTCGCCGCCTGTGTACGCAGCGTCGCCGTCCTCCTGCCCTGCCCGTAAGGCCCCGGCCACCTGTCGGGGTCGCGAGAGGAGAACCCATGTCGCTCGACGTCTCACCGGCCCTGTTGGAACAGGCCGAGCGAGGCGAGGTCGACGAAGCCGACTTCGTCGACTGCGTCCGGACCTCCCTGCCCTTCGCATGGGAGATGATCAGCTCCCTGGTGGCCCAGCTGAAGGTGGACGGCGGAGAGTTCGCCGACAACCAGACGCCGCCGCCGGACGAGCAGGCACGTGGTCAGCTGCTGCGCGCGCTCGCGAGTGATGCGATACGCGGAGCGCTGCAGCGACACTTCGGGGTGCGCCTGGCATTCCAGAACTGCCACCGTGTCGCGGTGTTCCCGCTGGACGCCTCGGTCGACGAGCGGCTCGCCAAGTTCACCTCGGTGAGGGGCCAGCTGCTCAACCAGTCGCCCGAACTACGGGACTGCTGAACGCCTCAGCTGCCGCTTCGGGCCGCGGGAGGTGCAACTGGCTCCGGGGCGGCAGCTCTCGTACCACCGCACCATCTGGACAGCGCACGCGTATGTACGGGTCACCTCAACAACGGCAGCACGTCCGCGCCCAGCCGTCGCACGTTCTCCTCCGTCGCGGCGAGGTCGCCCGAGCCCTCCACCAGGAGCGCGAACCGGGTGATGCCCGTCCGCTCCGCCGTGGCCGCGAGCCGGTCGGCGGCCAGCCCGGGCGGCCCCACCGGATGCAGGCCGCAGAGGTACTCGGTGTACGCGACCGGGTCACGCATCACCCGGTGCCGGCCGTCGACCGTCACATGGGCGTCCAGGCCCTGCCGCAGCCAGCCCGGCATGGCCTTCACGAGCGTCTCCACCGCGTCGTCGGCACGGTCGGCGACCTGGGCCACCCCCGCGGACACATGTGCGACCTGCTCCACGACGTCCGCCGGCTGACCGGCCTCCCGGGCGGCCGAACGCCACAGAGCGGCCATCTCGGCCTTCTCCGCGTCGTCGCAATGCATCCCGAGGAGCATCGGCAAACCCTTTTCAGCGGCGAGTTTCACGCTTTTTGGCGACGTGCACGCCACAACCACCTCGGGGCCCGCCGGGCCGTCGCCGAGGAGCTCGTCGGCGCGCGGCACCACCGCCACCTCACGGAAGCCGAACCGCTCTCCGCGCCCGGCGACCCGGGGCTTGCACAGCCACTCCAGGAGCAGTTCCAGCGACTCGGGGAAGCCGTTCTCGTAGGCGTCGAGACCGCTCTGGAACACCTCCAGATCGACCCAGGGGCCACCGCGCCCCACCCCGAGGGTGAAGCGTCCGCCGCTGGTCAGGTGCAGCAGGGCCGCCTGCTCCCCGAGCGTGACCGGGTGCTGGGTGGGCAGCACGCTCACCGCCGTGCCCACCCGGATCCTGCGGGTGCGGCCGAGCAGCAGCCCGGCCAGGGTCACCGCGGACGGGCACACCCCGTACGGCACGAAGTGGTGTTCCGCCAGCCAGACCGAGTCGAGCCCGGAGTCCTCCGCGACCTCCGCGGACCGGACGGCCCGGTGCAGGGCCTCGCCCTGTCCCTGGCCCGGAAACTGTGCTGCCAGTACGAACGTTCCCACGCGCATCGCCTGTTACCTCCTTGCGGCCGACGCGGCTCTCCCCCTACCGGCAACAACGCCTGACACGTGCCAAAGGCACGGTCCGGGGCGAAGTTGTTGCGATTTTCCGGTAACCCACCCGTGCGCACCCGGCACAGGCGTCACCTCCGCACCGGAGAGCGGGCCCGGTGGCCCTAGGGTTGAAGGACCTGCCCGTACCGCCGCCCTGTGAGGTGTTCCGTGTCCCCGCGCCGCAACCGCCCCCGAGGCGGCGACAGTCCCACCGGCAACGCACGCGAGGCGGTCGAGCGGTACGGCGGCGGAGGGCTGACCGAGAGCTGGCGGGGCGAGGAGTGGTCGGTACGCCTGCTGAGCGGGGCGGGCGCGACGGGCAAGCGCTACCGCTGCCCGGGCTGCGACCAGGAGATCCCCTCCGGGGTGCCGCACCTGGTCGCCTGGCCGGAGTACGGCGGGGTCGACGACCGCAGGCACTGGCACAAGGCCTGCTGGAACGCGAAGGACCGCCGCACCACCAAGGTGCAGCGGTCCAGGAACGCTCCGCGCTACTAGGGCCGCGGCAGCCAGGGTTCGCCCCGTCGCGACGCCCGGCACCCACGCTCGCTGCGTCGTGGGGATCGCACGCACCACACGCCGCCGGACCCGCCCGCCGGGCGGACGGCGCTCCCTTCGGAACACGCCCCTGCGGCGAGTCCCACACCGCCCGGGCCTTCGGCCTCAGACGTCCCGCCGGCCCAGGGACGCCAGGGCGACGCCCATGGCCACGACGGTGACGCAGACGAGGATGAGCACGGACTCCCAGCCGGAGGGCCCCGACGAGGTCAACGGTGTGTAGTACAGCGAGGCGAGCTGGCTCGGGATCGAGTACGCGAACAGCGCCTGCCGCACCGAGGAGAGCGTGTCCGTGTACATGAAGATCGACAGCACCAGCGGCAGCAGCACCAAGGCGATCATGAGGGTGATCGCCCCCGCCGAGTGCCGGACGACGGTGCCGAGCGCCAGCGACAGCAGCCCGAGCAGGGCGACGTAGAGCCCCACACCGACCGTGGCGCTCAGCCACTCGCCGCCGGTCAGGGCGGCGCCGTCCAGCAACGCGGTCTGCAGCACCCCGACGATGCCGGTCGTCACCGTGGTGACGGAGAAGCAGAGCAGGAAGAAGACGATCGACTTCGCGATCAGTATCCGGGACCTGCGGGGCGAGACCGTCAGCGTCGTACGGATCATCCCGGTGCCGTACTCGGAGGCGATGGTCAGGACGCCGAGGGTGATCACGCAGATCGAGCCGAGCAGCACACCGAAGAACCCGAGGCCCAGCACGGGTTCGTCCTCCAGCTGCGCGTCCGCGCCACGCACGGTGAGGGCGGTGAGGAGCCCGACGCCCAGCAGCAGGAGGACCATGACGCCGAGCGTCCACATCGTGGAGCGCACGGAGCGCATCTTGGTCCACTCGGAGGCGACGGCGTCACCGAGGCCGGGTGTGCGGGCGGGGACCGAGGAGGCGTGGTCCGGGTGCGGGGGAGGGGGCGGGGCCGTCGGCGTCGTCATCGGGGTTCCTCGCTGGTCTCGTGGGCGGCCGGGGCCAAAGGAGGCGCGGGGGCTGCCGGGGCCGTCCCCCGGTCACCAACCGGTGGCGGCGGCGCGTACCAGCCCTGCCGCGGCATCTCCGGCGGCACGTGCCCCTCCGGCTCCGGCGGCAGCTGGTAGGGCGCAGGCGGGGGCCGCAGCCCCTCCTTGGCGTCCGCCGTCGAGCGGTGCTCCACGGCGCCCTGCGTCATCCGCATGTACGCCTCCTCCAGCGACGCCTGGTGCGGCGAGAGCTGCCAGAGCCGGACGTCCGCCCCGTGCGCCAGATCGCTGATCCGGGGCAGCGGCAGCCCGGTGACCCGCAGGGCCCCGTCCGGCTCGGGCATGACCCGCCCGCCGGCCTCGGTGAGCACCGCCGTCAGCTTCTCCCGCTGCTCGGGCTCGGCGGGGACGCGCACCCGTGCGAAGCCCGCGGAGTTGGCGGAGATGAAGTCCTTGACGCTCATGTCGGCCAGCAGCTGCCCGCGCCCGATCACGATCAGATGGTCGGCGGTGAGCGCCATCTCACTCATGAGGTGGCTGGAGACGAAGACCGTGCGCCCCTCGGAGGCGAGCTCCTTCATCAGATTGCGGACCCAGTGGATGCCCTCGGGGTCGAGACCGTTCACCGGCTCGTCGAAGAGCAGCACCCGGGGGTCCCCGAGCAGCGCCGCCGCGATCCCCAGCCGCTGGCCCATGCCGAGGGAGAAGCCCTTGGACCGCCTCTTCGCGACGTCCCGCAGACCGACGACCCCGAGCACCTCGTCCACCCGCGCGGTCGGGATGGCGGCCAGCTGGGCCAGACACAGCAGGTGGTTACGGGCGCTGCGCCCGCCGTGCACCGACTTGGCGTCCAGGAGCGCGCCCACCTGCCGCGCCGCGTCGGGAAGGTCGCGGAAGGGATGACCGCCGATCGTCACGTGGCCCGCCGTCGGCCGGTCCAGGCCGACCATCATGCGCATGGTCGTGGATTTGCCCGACCCGTTGGGGCCGAGGAAGCCCGTGACGGCCCCCGGCCGCACCTGGAAGGACAGGTTGTCCACGGCCGTCTTGGCGCCGTAGCGCTTGGTCAGGCCTACCGCCTCGATCATTCATCAGCCCCATCGACGTCCCGTGCGGTCGGGGCCCAGGCCTCCCGGCCGCACGCCCCCGTCAGCGAGGATAACCAGCGGCTGACGGCCGGGGCCAAGTCGCCTGGCCGGGCGATCGTCGTGTACGGGAGGCCCTCCGGGACGTCAGGCGTCCCGCTTCTTCAGCACGAGGTAGCCGCCGGCCAGCGCCGCGATCACCCAGAGCACCATGATGCCCAGGCCGGCCCACGGCCCGTACGGGGCGGGGTTGCTGTTCATCGCGTCGGGGACCACCTGCATGATCTTGGAGCCCGCCTGGTCCGGGAAGTAGCGGGCCACCTTCTTGGCACCGGGTACCGCCGACAGGATCCCCGAGACCAGGAAGAAGAACGGCATCAGGATGCCGAGCGACAGCATGGAGCTGCGCAGCATCGTGGCGACGGCCATGGAGAAGATCGCGATCAGGCCCATGTAGAGGCCGCCGCCGAAGACCGCGCGCAACACGTTCTCCGCCCCGATGTCCGTCCCGTGGTCGCCCAGCAGCGCCTGGCTGAGGAAGAACGTCACGAAGCTGGTGGCCAGCCCGACCAGCAGCGCCAGCACCCCCGCCACCGTGATCTTGCTGAACAGGAACGACGCGCGCTGCGGCACGGCCGCCAGCGAGGTGCGGATCATGCCCGAGCTGTACTCCGTACCGACCACCAGGACGCCGAAGACGACCATGGCGAGCTGGCCCAGGGTCATGCCGGAGAAGCCGACGTAGGTGGGGTCGAAGGTGGCGCGCTCGGCGGTGGGCAGGTCGTCGAACTGGCTGTTCAGCAGGGCGCTGAGGGCCGCGCCCATGGCGACCGTGACGACGAACGCCGAGATCAGGGTCCAGGTGGTCGAGGAGACCGTGCGGATCTTGGTCCACTCGGAGTTCAGGACCGCGGGTACCGATGCCATGACTGTCACGCGCCCTTCGTTGTGTCGCCGGAGCCGGAGCCGGAGCCGGAGGCTGGGCCTGGGCCCGTGCGCGGGTCCCACGGATCGCCCCAGTGCGGCCCCGCCGCCGGCGGCTGGGCGGTGCCCTGGCCGGAGTGCGCGTGGTACTCCACGGAGCCCGCCGTCATCTGCATGAAGGCGTCCTCCAGCGAGGCCCGCTGGGAGCTGAGCTCGTGCAGCACGATCCGGTGCTCGGCGGCCAGCTCACCGACCCGCTCCGGCGTCCCGCCGTCGATCTCCAGCGCACCCTCGCCCGACTCGACGCTCTCGATCCCCGCGGCGTGCAGCGTGTCGCGCAGCCGCTCCCACTCGGGCGAACGCACCCGCACATAACTCCGGGAATTCTCGTGGATGAAGTCCGCCATCGTGGTGTCGGCCAGCAGCCGGCCCTGGCCGATCACGATCAAATGGTCGGCGGTCAGGGCCATTTCACTCATCAGATGGGAGGAAACGAAGATCGTCCGGCCTTCCGCCGCGAGTGCCTTCATCAGATTGCGGATCCAGTGAATTCCCTCGGGGTCCAGACCATTGACGGGTTCGTCGAACATCAGGATCTCGGGGTCGCCCAGCAACGCCGCCGCGATTCCCAGCCGCTGCCCCATACCGAGGGAGAAGCCCTTCGACTTCCTCTTCGCCACCGCGCCGAGGCCGACGGTTTCGAGTACCTCGGAGACCCGGCTCGCCGGGATGCGGTTGCTCTGGGCCAGGCACAGGAGGTTGTTGTACGCGCTGCGCCCGCCGTGCATCGACTTGGCGTCCAGCAGGGCGCCGATGTGCTTGAGCGGTTCCTGGAGCTCGCGGTAGTGCTTGCCGTCGATGCGCACCGAACCGCTCGTCGGGTTGTCGAGGCCGAGCATCATGCGCATCGTGGTGGACTTGCCCGCGCCGTTGGGGCCCAGAAAGCCCGTCACCATCCCGGGTCTCACCCGGAACGAGAGGTGGTCCACGGCGATTTTGTTGCCGTAGCGCTTCGTGAGGCCGTCGAGCTCGATCATGCGTTCACGCTAGATCGGCCGCGCGCCCGGCGCCACCACATAGGCGGAACCGGGCGCGCGAATTGGTTCGTACGGCCGCTGGACCGGCGTCAGCGGGTCTGCTGGGCCGGAACCCCGCGGCTCGCGGACTCGTCCTCGACCGGGGAGCCGGCGGCGGCCACCGCGGCACCCGTCAGCGTCGCCAGCATCTCGCGGACGTTGGTCAGCTGGGCGTTGATCGAGTCGCGGCGGTTGGTGAGCGCCGCCAGCTCGCGCTCCGACTCGCTGCGGATCCGGTCGGCCTTGGCGTTCGCGTCGGCCACGATGTCCTCGGCCTGGCGCTGCGCGGTCTCCACCGTCTGGCGGGCCCGGCGCTCGGCGTCCGTACGGAGCTTCTCGGCCTCCAGGCGGAGCTGCTCGGCACGGTGCTCGATCTCGGCCAGACGCTTCTCGGCCTTCGCCTGGCGGGACGCGAGGTCGCGCTCCGACTGCTCGCGGCGCTTGGCGAGGTTCGTCTCGAAGTCCGCGGCGGCCTGGGCGGCCTTGGCGCGGGTCTCCTCGAAGAGGGCGTCGGCCTCCTCGCGCTTCTGCTGGGCGTCCTTCTGTGCCTCGGAGCGCAGCGCACCGGCCTCGCCCTTGGCCTTCTCGACGATGCGGACGCCCTCGTCCTCGGCCTTCGCCTTGCGCTCGGCGGCGAACGCCTCGGCGTCGTTGCGCACCTGCTGGGCGGCGGACTCGGCCAGCTCGCGGTGCTGCTCGGCGGCGCGACGGGCCTCCTCACGCAGGTCCTTCGCCTCCTCCTCGGCGAGGCGGAGGATCTTCTCGACGCGCGCGCCGAGCCCGGCGTACGACGGCTCGGCGTCGTTGACCTGGGCCTGGGCGTTCTGCGTCTCCAGGTGGAGTTCCTCGATGCGCTTTTCCAGAGAGGTGATGCGTGCGAGGGCGCTGTCACGGTCGGCGACGAGTTTGGTAATGCGGTCTTCCACCTGGCTGCGGTCGTATCCGCGTCGCACGAAGTCGAAGCCGAAGGGGGAGGAAGGGTCGCTCATGAGGTTCCTGTCGAATGAGGCCGGTGGGGTGTGAGGAGTCCTTGGAGAGAATCCTAGGGGGCCGGGCGGCGTGTCAGAGTGAAGTTGCCGCTTTGATATGGAGAATGACACCCCTTTTGAGTGGCTGCCCCCCGGAGCGCTTGCCACCCGAGGGCTGAATGTTCATGCCGAACCGGCGACCGGCTACCCGTCCGAGGACTTGCCCCCCGACCGGTTGCCCGCCGCCGCGCCGGCTTTGACCCCCGTACCGCCGCCCTGCTTGCCCGTGCCCGCCGGGGACTCGAAGGACTCCAGTGCCTCGAGTACGTCCTGGACACGGGAGATCTCCGTGTTGATGTCCTCGCGCCTGCGCGCCAGCAGGTCCAGCTCGCGGCGGCCGTCGTCGACGATCTTCTTCGCCTCCGCCTCGGCGTCGGCCCGCAGCTTCTCGGCCACGCGGGTCAGCTCCGCCTTCTTGGTCTCGGCCTCCTTGAGGAGGGACTCGGCGCGCTTCACGGCGGCGATGCGCACCTTGCTCGCCTCCGAATTGGCGTCCGCCAGCAGTTCCTTGGCCTTCGCCTCGGCCTCGGCGCGCTGCTCGGTCGCCGCCTTCATCAGTTTGTCGACGCGCTCGCCCGCGGTCTTCATCTGCTCGGACGTCTCCCGGCGGGCCCGCTCGTGGAGCTCCTCGACCTCGGACTCGATGCGAGTCCGGAGCTCCTCGGCGCGCTCCCGGGTGGCGGTGGCGTCCCGGCGGGCGCCGACGAGCAGCTCGTCCGCGTCCGTACGGGCCCGCTCCACCAGGGAGTTGCCCTCGACGGTCGCCTCGGAGGTGATGCGCACCGCCTCGTTGCGCGCGGCCCCGACCATGGTGTCGGCCTGCTTCTCGGCCTCGGTGGCGGCGCGCAGCGCCTCCTCCTGGGCCTTGGCCACCAGCTGGTCGGCCTGCTCTGCGGCGTCGGCGCGGCGCTTCGCGGCGGCCTCGCGGGCCTCGTCCAGCATCCGGTCCGCCTCCTGGCGGGCCTCGGCGCGCATCTGCTCGGCCGCCGACTCCGCGTCGGCGCGCAGCCGCTGCGACTCCTCGCGGGTGCGGGCCGCGTGTTCCTGCGCGGAGCCCACGGTCTGCGCCGCCTCGGCGCGCAGCCGCTCGGCCTCCTCCACCGCCTCGGTGGTGACCCGTTCGGCCTGCTCGGCGGCCTCCGTGCGGAGCCGTTCGGCCTCGCTCGTGGCCTCGGTGGTGACCCGCTCGGCCTGCTCGGCGGCCTCGGTGGTGACCCGCTCGGCCTGTTCGGCGGCCTCCTTGCGCAGCCGCTCGCTCTCGCTCGTCGCCTCGCCGACCAGCAGATCGGCCTGGGCGGCGGCCTCGGAACGGATCCGGTTGGCGTCCTCGCGCCCGTCGGCGCGGGCCCGCGAGGCGTCGCGCTCGGCGGACGCGAGGGCGTCGGACGCCTCGGTGCGGACCCGCTGGCTGTACTCCGCCGCGTCCGAGCGCAGCTTCTCCGATTCGGTGATCGCATCGGAGACGGTCCGCTCGGCCAGGGCCTTGGCGGCCTCCGACTCCTCGCGCGCCACCTGGCGGACCCGGTTGGCGTCCTCGGCGGCCCGCTCCCGCTCCGCGTACGCGTCGGCGCGGACCCGGTCCGCCTCGGCCTCGGCCTCGGTCTTGGTGCGCTCCGCGGAGTGCTCGGCGGCGGACCGCAGCCCGGCGATCTCCTCCTCGGCCTGCTCCTGGAGCCCGGCGACCGCGTCGCGTACCTGCTGGGCGGTCTGCTCGGCCGTGGAGACCAGCTCCGTGGCGCGGCTCTCCGCCTCTTCGACCAGGCGCTGCGCCTCGGCCTCGGCCTCCTCGACCCGCTTGCGGGCGGAGGCGAGCAGCTCCTCGCTCTGCTCGCGGGCCTGCTCACGCTCCTGTTCCGCCTCGGTACGCGCCGCGCCGAGGGTCTCCTCGGCCTCGCGGCGGCGCCGGTTGGCCTCCTCCTGGGCGGCGGCCAGGGCCTCCGCGGCCTCCGTGCCGACCCG
>NZ_KL585391.1:213732-221875 GCF_000721935.1 Streptomyces sp. NRRL WC-3549 | reverse complement strand
CGCGCCGGGGATAGCGTTCTTCGTTCCGTCCGTGCCGAGGACGGCATCGGCCGCCTTCTCGACCGCGGCTTTGAGGGGGTTCTTGCTGTCGCTCATGTACTGCTCCTGGTGAGAGAGGGGGCTCGGTGCGTCACCGCGGGCGGCATCCGTCAGGAGTAGCCGTGCCGGTGTATCGGGCCCCACGGTCCGGGCTGGTGGTTGATGACGTCATTGGCCTGGTGGATGACCGAGCGGTCGATCCAGCCCAAGGGTTCGACCTGACGTACGAGGGGCTCGTTGTCCGGACCACGGCCGACCTCGCTGCCCTGGAGGACCCATGGCCGGGTGTGGGCGTCTTTCACGTGAGGCAGATGGGAGTAGTCGTAAAGCCGCCGCGCGACCCAGGTGCGCACCGAACGGTCACCCCACCAGTCCTCCACGTCCAGGGCGTTCGCGGAAAGCCCGGGCAAGGGGACACCGGTGAGTTCGTCTCGGCTCGACAAGGTCTCCAGGTCCGGATCAGGGCCGTGGGACCAGCGCACGTACAGGCCTCTGCGGCGCGTCACCAGCTCAGCCAGGGAGTGCAGAGTGGTGAACACCACCATCGGGTTCGCGCTGTCCACAGGCTTCTTTCTCCCGCCGACTTGCAGTTGGCCTGCGACGGCCGCAGGAAGCATCGTGTAGGTCCCTTCCGCACCACCGCCGTACCCGTGGCCCGCCGTCGTGGCGTGCCCGGGCGATGTCAGCCGCCGGCCGGCCGGCGCCGGGGTCCCGGTCTCCTGGGCAGACGGGGCGACCGGTTCAGCGGTTCGCGTGGCCGGATCCGCCGAGCCGCGACGGTCGGGGCCCGCGGGCCGGACGGACGTACGCGCACCGACGCACAAGGCCAGCCGACCACGGGGCCCCGACTTCGTCATCCTGAGCGCTTCCTTCCGTTTGCACCGTGTGCCGCTGAGGGCAGTAGGGCGGCCGGCATGGTCAGACGTGATGTGGCGCGTGTTCCCCACCGGCGCCCGCGGTAACTGGTGACATCGGAAGGAACCCGAACAGGTGCACCTTTCCGGTGCAAGGGGTAACCGTGGGTGCGGTCGATGCGGCCGAAGTCTTCGGCGGTCAGGGCCGCCGGGCCGTCTGGCTGTTGAGGCGGGCAGCGCCGCACCAGGACGTCCGGATCACCCAGCTCGTGCACGGTGCGCCGGACCACCGCCGCGCAGAAGGCCGATGCCGGAGTGGAACCCACCGAAGACGGTCCCGGCCAGGACGCCGGCCGGCGCGGGCGACGGGGACGTCACCGGACGCCACGGGCGGTTCGCGCGGACCGTCCCACCAGCAGGACCGCTGCGCGGGGGGAACCGGGAAGGCGCCCATCGCGCACGTTCACCGGTTCGGGAGGAAAAGCGTCGTTACGGTCCGCCCCGATCGGGAACATGTGCCACGTCGACAGACCCGTCGTGGACTCACACGGACACGGCGGCATACCCGTAGACAGAGTGAAGGAGTAGCTCCATGACGAAGGCGCGGGACATCATGACAGGCGGAACCGAGTGCGTCGGTGCCGACGAGACGGTGCTGGACGCCGCCCGCAAGATGAAGGATCTCGGCGTGGGGGCACTGCCGATCTGCGGCACGGACAACAAGCTGAAAGGCATGCTCACCGACCGCGACATCGTCGTGAAGGTCCTCGGCGCGGGCAAGGACCCCGCCACCTGTCCGGCCGGCGACCTCGCCCAGGGAGAGGCGGTCACCATCGGCGCCGACGACGACGCGCAGGAGATCCTGCGGACCATGACCGAGCACAAGGTACGTCGTCTGCCGGTGATCGACGGCCATGACCTGGTCGGCATGGTCGCCCAGGCCGACGTGGCGCGCGCGCTGCCCGACCCGAAGGTCGGCGACCTCCTCCAGGCCCTGTCCACCGACTGAGCCCGCCTGGACCGGAGAACCCTCAGCCGGGTGACGGGGCCTGCCCGACGGCGTCTCCACCCGGCGACGGCCGGATCGGGTGGGCCGTGGAGGCGGCCGTCAGGGAGTACGGAAGCCCTGGAAGGTCACCTGTCTGCGGGTCCTGAAGCCGAGCCGCTCGTACAACGCGATCGCGCCGGTGTTGGACTCGGCCACGTGCAGGAAGGGGCGCTCGCCGCGTGCCTCGACGCGGGCGGCGAGCGTACTGACCAGGAGAGCGGCGTGACCCCGCCCACGTGCCTCGGGAGCGGTGCAGACGGCGCTGATCTCGGCCCATCCCGGGGGCCGCAGCCGTTCTCCGGCCATCGCCACCAGGGTGCCCCGGACGCGGACGCCGAGGTAGGTGCCGAGTTCGTGAGTGCGCGGCCAGAAGGGCCCCGGCTCGGTCCGCGCGACGAGGTCGAGCATCTCGGGCACGTCCTGCGCGCCCAGTTCGACCACACCGGTGTCGGACGCGCCACGGGGGCGGACGGGCCGGCCACCGCCGGGCCGGATCAGCTGGCGGCCGTCAAGTCGGAACACCGGCTTCCAAGCCGGCGGCGGGACGGCCGGACTGCTGAACATGTCGGCGAACGCGTCCGGACCGAGCAGCCCGGCGAGGTCGGCCCAGTCCTCCGTGCCCGGATCGGCGGGCACGCAGGAGAACGTCGCCACTCCGGTGAGATAGGTGGCGGCGCGGCCCAGTCGCCGGGCGAGGCGCGCGTGCCGGCCCCCCAGCGACTGAGCCACCGGGTCGTCGAGCACCGTGTCGTCGTCGTTCGCCATCGTGGTCTTCCTTTGCCGGAGGGCGGGCCGGCCGGGCGGCCCGGCCGGCCCCGTGGGCGCGGTCTGTTGTCAGTCTGTTGTCAGGAGAAGGGGTTTCGAGAAGGTCTCTGAGGTCGGGTCACCAGCCGCCCCGCGGAACCTCAGGGCTGGGAGGTGGCGACCCTGAGCCCGAACCCGATCAGTACGACCCCGGTGACACGGTCCATGGCCCGGCGTACGGCCGGCCTCTCGAAGAAGGCGCGCGCCTTGGCCAGCAGCAGGACGTACCCGCCGAGCCAGAGAGCGGTGAGCACGGTGTGCACCAGGACCAGCAGGGCCATGCCGGTGTGAGGAGACAGACCGGCCGGGGCCAGCGTCGGCAGCAGACCCGTGTAGAAGACGGCGATCTTGGGATTGAAGACGTTGCTCACCAGGCCGGTCCGCCAGGGGTTGCCGCGCGGCGTGGCGGAGGCCGCTGCCGGTTGCCGGGACCGGCGGCGACGGCTCCGGAGCAGCGACTGGACGCCGAGGAAGAGCAGGTAGGCGGCCCCAGCCAGTTTGACCGCCGTGTAC
This sequence comes from Streptomyces sp. NRRL WC-3549, assembly GCF_000721935.1. Taxonomy (GTDB): domain Bacteria; phylum Actinomycetota; class Actinomycetes; order Streptomycetales; family Streptomycetaceae; genus Streptomyces. The sequence continues at coordinate 218,617 of NZ_KL585391.1, read as the reverse complement.
GCGGTGGCGGACGCGGCCAGTACGGCGGCGAGGCCGGCCACCGCGAGCACGCCCCAGACCAGCAGCCCCGCGGTGATGCCGCCCACTGTCCGGAGCCCGTCCCGCCAGCCGGAGGCGACGGCACGCTCGGTCACGACGGCCATGTCCGGTCCGGGCACCATGGTGAGCACCGCCAGGACACCGGCGGCGGTGACGAACTGTACGAGCATCCTCGTAGTCTCACATCCGCGGCCCGGCCGCCGGGGCGCGGCCCCTGGCCGTGGACCGGGCGGACGACCGGTCCTCGCGGCGAACGGAGTTCGCGCCACCAGCCGTCCTGGGACAGCGAGGACGGCAGTGGGGCGCCGGGGCGCTCTGCCGGCCGTGACGCCAGGCCGGCGCTCCGGGTGCCCGCGCGGGGCGCGGCGGGCGGTACCGGAGCGGGTCCCTCACCGGGGCGGCGCGACCAGCCGTCCCTGGTAGACGAGTGAGGCGGCCTTCTTGAGGGTGCGCAGCCGGACGCTGACCGAGTAGCCGGTGACCCCGGGCACCGTCGCGAGCCGGTGGCTGAGCCAGTCGTAGAAGTCGGCGGTGCCCGTGCACATGACGATCGCCATGAGGTTCTGGGCACCGGTCGTGGCGGAGGCGAAGACGACCCGGGGCAGCGCGGCGACGGCCGAGCCCGTCTCGTGCAGCCGCGCGGGGGAGGTGCTCAGCCACAGTGCGGCGCTGAAGGGATAGCCCAGCTTCTCCAGGGCCAGGTCCACGTCGTAGAAGAGTGTGCCCGAGCGCTCCAGCACCTCCAGGCGCCGCGCGACCCGCCCGGTGGTCCAGCCGGTGCGGTCGGCGAGCGCGGCCTGGCTCGACCGGCCGTCCTCGGCGAGTGCGGCGAGCAGCGCGGCGTCCTCCTCGTGCGGTTCGACCGGCCGGCCCTTCGGTGCCGTAGGCGGGTGGTGCTCCCGAAGCGACTCCACCGCCTCCTCGGGGAGAGAGGGGCCGAGCCTTCCCCAGTAGGCGCCGGGCGGGGAGTAGGTGTGCAGGGTCATACGGGTGTCGATCTCCAGCACCCCCGGGGTCCGGGCGAGTTGGCGCAGCACCTCCGGCATCCGCCGCTCGTAGGGTGTCGCCATCGCGCACACGATCTCCGAGCCGCCGAAGGTGATGTTCGCGAAGGAGACCTCGGGAAGCCGTGTCAGCGCCTCGGCGCACGCGTCGATCCGGTCGGGGCGCAGCGAGATCCGCACCACGCTCGCCACCAGGCCCTGCACCGCCGGGTTGACGAGCCCCACCACCCGCACCATTCCCGCGCGGCGCATCGTCCGGTAGCGCCGCGCGACGGTCTGCTCCGAAGCCCCCACCACCTCCCCGACCAGCCGGAACGGCGCCCGGGGTACGACGTGGAGGGCGTGGAGGATGTGGCTGTCGAGGGTGTCGAGCATGGAGCAACTATCGCACTCGTCGCACTTCTGTGGATGTTTCCTTTGGTTCCCCGGGTTCCGTTGGATGGAAATGGCCCCTCCGATGGAAAATCAGGGAGGCTCGACGGTCGTGTCCCGGGTCCCCGGCCGACGGCGACCCGTACGGCTCCCCCGTACGGTCCGGCCCCGTGCGGCCGGACACGCCCCCCCGAGGCCCCACGTCCCCCATCTGTTCCCCGCGCCGGGTCCCCGGCGCCTCGAAGGAGTTGTGTTGTCCCAGTCACCGCCCTCAGCCGTGCCCCGTCGCGGGGCGACCATCGTCATGGCCTGCCTCGGGGTCTTCGTCGCCTACCTGCCGGTGACCAGCGTCTCGGTGAGTCTGACCGCCATCCAGTCGGCGCTGTCCACGACGACCTCGCAGCTGGCCTGGGTCTCGGACGCCTTCGTGCTGCCGATGGCCGCCTTCATCCTCACCGCCGGGGTCTTCGGTGACGTCCACGGCCGTCGCAAGGTCTTCGTCGTCGGGCTGCTGCTCTCCGCCGTCGGCGCGGCCACGTCGCTCACCGCGCACTCGATCGGCCAGTTGTGGACCGGGCAGGCGCTGTCCGGGCTCGGCGCCGCCGCGCTGCTGCCCACGACACTGGCCCTCATCAGCCACGCCGTCCCCGATCACCGTGAACGCGGGAAGTACATCGGCATATGGGCGATGTGCCTGCTGGGCGCGCTCGCCCTCGGAGGTGTGCTGGCCGGGTCGATCCTCAGCCACTTCGGCTGGCGCTGGATCTTCCTCGTACCGCTCCCCGTCGCGCTCGTCGCCGTCGTCATCTCGCTGCGGGCCCTGCCCGAGTCCCGCGCACCGCGCGCCGGGCGGCTCGACTGGCCGGGGCAGATCACGGCCGCGCTCGCCATCACCGCGCTCGTCTACGGCGTCATCGAGGGGGGCGCCGGCTCCTTCGCTGACACGCAGGTCGTCGCCGCGCTCGCCGTCGCCGTCGTCAGCGGTGTCCTCTTCGTCGTGACGGAGCGGCGCTCGGCCCACCCGATGCTCGACCTCGCGCTCTTCCGCAGCCCGGGCTTCACCGCCACGACCCTCGTCGCCATGATCATGTTCCTGGGCATGATCGGCTTCTTCTTCGTGCTGAGCCTCTACTTCGGGATGGTCCAGCGGCTCGACACCCTCGGCATCGCCTGGCGGCTCCTCGTGATCACCGGGGCCGCGCTGATCGTCAGCGGCATCGCCGGACGCGTCATGCACCGGCTCTCGCCGCGCCTCATGATCACCACGGGTCTGCTCATGGTGACGGCGGCCCTGCTCACCCTGCTCGGCGCCGACGCCGGTACCTCCTTCGGCTCGCTCTCCTGGCGGCTGCTCCTGCTGGGGCTGGGCATGGGGCTGGTGACGACGCCGATGACGGCCACCGCCGTCGCCTCCGTACCGCACCCGCTCGCCGGGATGGCGGCCGCCGGCAACAACGCCTTCCGCCAGGTCGGCGGAGCGCTCGGTCCCGCCGTGCTCGGCGCCCTGCTCACCAGCCGGGCCGTCTCCTCCCTCCCCGGCCACCTCGCCGAGGCGGGGGTGGACGGCGCCCTGGCCGAGCAGGTCACCGCCGCGACGCGTGACGCCGGTCTCGGCGCGGTGGGCTCGATGTCCCTCGGCCCGGGGGCCGGCCAGGTCTGGGGCGCGGTCGGTGACGCCTTCCTCGAAGGCATGCGCCTGTGCCTGATCGTTTCGGCGGGCCTCACCTTCCTGGCGGCGGTCCTCGCCTTCGTCCTCCTCCACCCGCGCCTGGGGCGCAAGCGCTCGGTGAACGTCTCCGGTGAACCGGCCGCGCAGGCGCCCGGCGGCACGGAGCGGCGTGAAGTCGGCACGGGGGCGCCCGCCTGACGGGGCCTTCCCGACGGTCGTGAACGGTGGCCGCCCTGGGAGCCCGAGGAGGACGGGGCGCGGGCGGCACCGAGCGGTTCGGGGGTACTGCGCCCCTGCGGCGATGGCGGCCGTACCGGGCCGGGGCGGTTCGCCGCCGCCGTCCCATCGTCGTGACACCTTGTCTGACGCTCCGGGGCGCCTGCCCGAAAGGGCGGGCCTCCCGGGGCCGGCGGCACACCCGCGCGGATCGACCGGCCGGGGCTCAGCTCTCCGGCCGTTTCGGTCCCGGCCCGTCTGCGTCGGCCGTCCGCGTCGGCCCGTCCGCCGTCGGCCGTCCGCGTCGGCCGGGCGTGTGGCCGGGACGTGCGGGCCCCCGGTGCGGCGCGGCCCCCGGATAGAATCGCCGCATGGCCCGATCGTCCCGTGGTGAGGCGCGCCCCGGGATGTGGCGGCGCGAGGCCGGCACCGTGGTGCGCCGGGCCATGGCGCTACCGGAGCAGGCGGGGGCACCGTCGGCCATCGTCGCCGGGTTCCGGGTCCCCCGGGTCCCCACGGAGTGGTCGCCGCACGCGCACCCCCTGCACGAGCTCGTCTGGGTACGCGGGGGAACGCTGACGTCCCGGGTGGAGGACCGCGTCTTCACCGTGTCCGAGGGGCACGGGCTGTGGATGCCCGCCGGGGTGGTGCACGGGGGGCGGGCGACGGCGGGCGCGGAGTTCCACGACGCCTTCTTCGCCCCCGACCGCACGCCGTTCGCGTTCACGGAACCGAAGGCGATCGCGATGACGCCGTTGCTCGAGTCGCTGCTGACCCACCTGTCCCGCACGGATCTGGACGAGGCGGCCAGGGCGCGCGCGGAGGCGGTCGTGTTCGACGTGCTGGAGCCGTCGGAGCGCCAGTTCGCCTTGCAGCTGCCCGGCGATCCCCGGATCGACGTGATCGCCGAGGCCCTGCTGGACGATCCCGCCGACTGCCGCTCGCTGGAGGAGTGGGCGCGGCAGCTAGGGGTCAGCGACCGCACCATCACCCGGGCGTTCCGTCATACGACGGGTCTCTCCTTCGCGCAGTGGCGGCAGATGCTGCGTGTGCACCGGGCGCTGATGCTCCTCTCCGAGGGCTTCGATGTGATGACGGTCTCGGAGGCGCTGGGCTACGCGCAGCCCAGCTCCTTCATCGCCGCTTTCCGCCGGGTCATGGGGACCACGCCGGGCGCCTTCTTCGACACGGCCGACGGAACCCTCGGGAATGTCCGGAATCCCGTATCACGTGTCCAGAACTCCTGATTGTCGCCACGGCAAGCGGAATATAACCTTCTCGGAGTTAGGTGACCCTTAGTTCTTGCTCGCCGTGCGCGGTGCTTCCCGTGTGCCGGGGAGTGCGCGGCCCGGCCGGTGAAGGCCGGACGGAGGGTGCCGCAGCCCCTGCCCCTCCGACCCTCCGGACCCATCGATGTTCACAAGCCCCTCGCGGCGCGCCGGTCGCTCCCTGCCGGACCCCGCCGCGCCGGTGACCGCCCTCAACGGGCACGACCTGGTACTGCGGTACGGCGGCGAGCCGGTCGTCCACGGCGTCTCCATCGCCCTGGAACCCGGCCGCGCGACCGCCCTGGTGGGGCCGAACG
>NZ_KL585391.1:207226-213520 GCF_000721935.1 Streptomyces sp. NRRL WC-3549 | reverse complement strand
GCGACTGCACCGCGTGGACGGCGGCCGGGTGACGCTCGGCGCCCCGGACGGGCAGCCCGAGCGTGACACGGCCCTGCTCAGCGCCCGCCGGTTCGCCCGCGAGGTCACGCTGTTCTCCCAGTCGAGGCCCGCGCCCCAAGGGCTGACGGTCACCGAGGTCGTGGCGTTCGGACGCCACCCCTACCGGCGCGGCTTCGCCGGACCGACCGCGGAGGACCGGGCCTCCATCGACCACGCCATGGGCGTCACCGGCGTACGGGACATGGCAGCCCGGCCGGTCGGGGAACTCTCCGGCGGGGAGATGCAGCGTGTCTGGCTCGCGGCCTGCCTGGCCCAGGACACCGGCGTCGTGCTGCTGGACGAACCGACCAACCACCTGGACCTGCGCTACCAGATCGAGACGCTCGACCTGGTGCGCGATCTCGTCGAGGAGCACGGCATCGCGGTCGGGATCGTGCTGCACGACCTCGACCAGGCGGCCCGTGTCGCGGACACGCTCGTCCTGATGCGCTCCGGCCGCGTGCACGCCTGCGGCGCACCCGCCGACGTCCTCACCGCCGAGAACATCGGCGAGGTCTACGACATCCGGGTCGAGGTCGAGGCCGATCCCCGCACCGGCCGTCTCCGCATCGACCCACTCGGACGGCACCTCTCCTGAGACGGCGCGTCCGCCGCTCCCCGTACAGCCCGAAGGCATCCCCATGCGTCCGCACACCTCGCAGGAAACAAGAAAGAGGCCCCTTCATGAACCGTGTCCGTCGCCTGGCGGCGTCAGCCGCCGTCTCGGGGTTGGTCGTCCTCGCCGCCACGTCCTGCGGCACCACCGACGTCGACAACGCCGAGGCCGGTGCCGGCCCGTCGCCCGCGTCCAAGAGCTGCGCCGACGACACCACGGCCACCTCGACCGGGCCGGTCTCCTTCAAGGACGGCGTCGGCCGGCAGGTGGAGCTCGACAAGCCCGCCCAGCGGATCGCCGTTCTGGAATGGCAGCAGGTCGAGGACGCGCTGACCCTGTGCGTCACCCCCACCGCCGTCTCCGACGCGAAGGGATACAGCACCTGGGTCAGCGCGGAGAAGCTGCCGGACGGGGTCACGGACATCGGCACCCGTGAGGAGCCCGACCTCGACACCCTCTACGCCGCCAAGCCCGACCTCGTCGTCGTGGAGGCGTTCGACGCCGACGACGAGACCATCGCGAAGCTGGAGAAGCGGGGCGTCCCCGTGATGGCCACGCGCGGCGCGAACCCGAAGGACCCGATCGGGAACATGCGGGAGGTGTTCAGCATGATCGGCGAGGCGACCGGACGCACGGAGCGGGCGGACCAGGTGCTCAAGGAGTTCGACCAGCACCTCGCGACGGCGAAGAAGCGGGTCACCGACGCCGAACTGCCGACGAAGGACTTCCTGTTCTTCGACGGATGGCTCCAGGGCGGCAACCTCACCGTCCGCCCGTACAGCGACGGCGCCCTGTTCACCGAGATAGGCAAAGAGCTCGGCATGAACCCGGCGTGGTCCGACGACGTCAACAAGGCGCACGGGGACGGGGGCGTCGACCCCGCCTACGGCCTCGCGCAGACCGACGTCGAGGGGCTCACCGCGGTGGGGAACGCCAACCTCTTCTACGCCAACGACGAAGGAGCCGGCGGGTATGTCGCCGCGCTGGCCAAGAACCCGATCTGGAAGACCCTCCCGGCCGTGAAGGAGGGCCGCGCGCACGCCTTCCCGGCGCGGGTGTGGGGCGCCGGCGGTCCGCGCTCCTGCGAGCAGGCGATCGACGCGTACGTCGACGTCCTCGAAAAGAAGTGAACACACCGCAGACCCCGATACCCGGAGGGCCGCCGCCGCGCACCGGGCGCCGCGGCGGCCCCGCCGGGCCGGCGACCCCCGCCGCACCGCCCCTCGCCCCGCACGGTGGCGGCCCCGCCCGGACGCCCTCTGCCGAGCGCGGGGGCGGCCTCGCGGGGGCGGCGGTCCTGGGGCTCCTTCTCGTCGTGACCGCCCTGGTGGGCATGTGGCACCTGACACAGGGGACGTCGGGCGTCGGCGTCGGCGACCTGGTGCGCCATCTCGCCGGGGAGCGGGACGGCACGGGTGGGGCGCCGGTCGGCGAGATCCTCACCGGCTCGCGCCTGCCGCGCCTGCTCGCGGGCGTGGCGGTGGGCTTCGCCCTCGGCTCCGCCGGGACGCTGCTCCAGTCCGTCACGCACAACGCGCTCGCCTCCCCCGACACCCTCGCGGTCACGGCCGGGGCCTACCTCACGCTCACGCTCGTCGCGGCCTTCGGCCTCACCGTCCCGCTGTGGGCGTCGGGCGCCGTCGCCTTCGCCGGCGGCCTGCTCGCGGCGGCGCTCGTACTGCTCCTCGCGGGCCGGGCCGCGGGCACCGCGGGCACACGCCTCATCCTCGCCGGATCGGCGACGGCGATGGCCCTGGACGCGGCGACCGGGATGCTCCTCATCCTGTTCAACCAGAACACCACCGGGCTCTTCGCCTGGGGGAGCGGCTCGCTCGCACAGCTGAACATCGACGCGTCGGTACGCGCCTTCCCCCTCGTCGCCGTCGTGCTGTGCGTCGCTCTGGCGCTGTCCCGGCGGCTGGACGTGATGAACCTCGGCGACGACGCCGCCTCCACCCTGGGGGTGCCGATCCGGTCCACCCGCGTGACCGCCGTGATCTGCGCGGTCCTCCTGACCAGTACGGCGGTGACGCTCGCGGGCCCGATCTCCTTCGTCGGCCTCGGCGCCCCCGTCCTGGCCCGGCTGGTCGCCGGGCGGGTCCGGGCGCTGCGCCGGCACCTCTTCCTGGTGCCCGCGGCCGGTCTGGTCGGCGCGCTGCTCATCCTGCTCGCGGACGCGGTCCTGCGCGCGGTACAGGGTGCGGACGGAGCGGCCTCCATCCCCACCGGCGTACCGACCGCGCTGCTCGGCTCCGTCGTGATCATCGTCCTGGCGATGCGGCTCCGGGACACCGGCCAGGTCCGGCAGCCACCCCACGCGCGGATCGCCGCACGGTCGCGCCGTGCGTTCCTCCTCGTCGTACTCGGCGCGGTGGTCCTTCTCGCCGGTGCGGTCCTCGTGGCGGTCCTGGCGGGGAGCCTCTGGCTGCGGACGGGGGACCTCGCGCTCTGGGTCCAGGGCGCCGCCCCGGACCTGATCGGCCAGGCGCTCGACGACCGGGTCCCGCGGGTGACCGCCGCGGTCCTCGCCGGAGCGGCGCTCGGACTGGCCGGCTGCGTCGTGCAGGGCGCGGTACGCAACCCGCTCGCGGAGCCGGGGGTGCTCGGCATCACGGCGGGCGCCGGCCTGGGTGCGGCGAGCGTCGTCACGTCGGGCCTGCCCGGCGGGCGGCCGGTGCTCATCGCGGTCGCCGTCGCGGCGGGGCTCGCCACGTTCGCGGTGATCGCCCTGCTGGCCTGGCGCGGCGGCTTCCTGCCCGACCGCTTCGTACTGATCGGCATCGGCTGCGGGTACGGCCTCAGCGCCGTCACCACCTTCCTCCTGCTGCGTGCCGACCCGTACAACACGCCCCGGATCTTCACCTGGCTCTCGGGCACGACGTACGGCCGCACGATGCCCGACGTCCTACCGGTCGCCGTGGCCCTGGCCCTGGCGCTCCCCGTGCTGCTCGCCATGCGCGGCCGGCTCGACCTGCTCGCCGTCGACGAGGACACCCCGCGCATCGTCGGAGTCAAGGTGGAACGCACACGCTTCGCGGCACTGGCCGTCGCCGCGGTGCTCGCGGCGCTCAGCGTGGTCGCCGTGGGGGTCGTCGGCTTCGTGGGCCTCGTCGCCCCGCACCTCGCCCGGTCCCTGGTCGGTGCCCGGCACGGCCGCGCGATCCCGGTCGCGATGCTGCTCGGCGGCCTGCTGGTCTGTGTGGCCGACGCCCTCGGCCGCACGCTCGTCGCACCCGCCCAGGTGCCGGCGGGCCTCATGATCGCGCTGGTCGGCGCCCCGTACTTCGTGTGGGTGCTCCGGAAGTCCCGCGCATGACACCGGCCGGTGGCGCGCCCGCACCGCCCGGTGCGCCGTCCCCGCCCGGGGCGTGGCGGCCGGGCCGCCGGCCGGACCGGACCGGGTGCCCGTCCGGCCCGTGGCCCGGCGGCGTCCGGCGTCGCCCGCCCGGGCGCCCGGCGCGTCCCCGCCGCTCCGGGCCGCGGGTGAAGCCCGTCCCTCCGTCCCTCCCGACCCGCCAGGAGCATCCGCATGCCGTCCTCCCCGCAGGAAACACCAGTGAAGAGCGTCGTCGTCCCGTTCGGCCCGGACACGTCACCTGCCCTGCTGAGGCGGCGGCTCGGCGACCACGAGGTGCCCGAGCGCTGGCACACGGTCGACCGCTCCGCGTACGCCCCTCACCTCGTCGCCGTTCCCGCCGGGGACGGTGCGGACTGGGCCGCTGCCGCGCTGGTGACGGCCCGCCCGCACACGGCCTACCTGAAGATCGTCGACGCCGTCGGTGACGTCCCGGCAGCCGTCGCGGCGGTGGTCGCCCACGCGCGCCGCCAGGGACTCGCACAGGTCAAGTGGGAAGGGTGGACGGCGAGTCCCGAGGACACCGCCGCCGCCGGTTTCACCCCGTTGTGCCCTCCGCTCGCGCAGGCCGAGGACGCGGCCGGGCCCGTCGCCGGTTACGTGCGCTGGCTGCACGACGGCACGGTCGCCGAACCCCCGTACTACGGGCAGACCACCCACTTCACGTGCGGCGCGGTCACCGCCCTGGTGGCGCAGGCGCACGCGGGGGCGCTGCCGCGGGAGGAGTTCGACCGCCGGGCCGAGCTGACGCTGTGGCGCGCCGCGACCAACTTCCCCACGTGCGAGCCCGTCGGACTCGGCGTCGCCGTGCGCCGAGCGTGGGCGTCGGCCCCGGTCACGGTCCACCTGGACACGGACGGGCCCGTCATGCTCGACCACCTCCCGGAGAACGAGCGGGAGTGGCGGGCCGTCCTGCAGAGCGCGTCGCGTACCGACGCCGGGCGGGCCGGTGTCCCGATCGAGCCGCGCCCCCTCTCCGTGGACGGGATCCGGAGGGCGATCGGGCGGGGGGAGCACGTGCTCCTCCTGGTCTCGCTCGCCGGGATGCAGGGGTTCGACGTGCCCCACTGGGTGCTCTGCCACGGCACCGTGCCCGGGGCCGTCGTGATCGAGGACCCGTGGGCCAACGCGGCGACGGGGGACACCTGGGTGGACGCCCATCTGCTGCCCGTCCCCGACCCGGAGCTCGACACGATGTCGGTCATATCGGCGGATGCCTTCCGTGGCGCCGTGACCATCGGCCGCCCGGAGCGGAGCGGGACGCCCTGCGGACCGGAGGGCGAGTAGCCGCCGGGCGGACACGCGAGGGAGTCGCGGGCGGCGCTTTCCACGGCGGCGACTCCACCCTCGGCCGAGGCGTGCCCCGCACCCGCCCGATCGGCCCGCCGCACGGGCGGGAGCACGGTGCTGGACGCAGGCTTGACGGTGCAGATCATCCCATTTCGGATGCACCGACCAGGGGAATCGAGTCCAGCATGATCCAGAACCTCGTACGAGGGGGCGTCGCGGGCGCCGCCGGAACGACCGTACTGAACGCCGTGACCTACGCCGACATGGTGTGGCGGGGAAGGTCCTCCAGCGGGGCGCCCGCCCAGGTCGTGGAGAAGCTAGCCCAGGCCGTGGGGCGCCCGGTCCCCGGTTCGGGCGACAGCCGGGACAACCGGCTCACCGGCCTCGGCGCCCTGTCCGGCATCGTCGTCGGCTGCGGCACCGGGGTGGCCGTCTCCGTGGTGCGCCGTGCGGGCATCCGTATGCCGTGGTGGCTGGGCGGCGTGGTCACGGGCGCCCTGGCCATGGCCGCCACGGACCTGCCCATGGCCGGGCTGCGGGTCAGCGACCCGAGGACCTGGTCGGCCGGGGACTGGGCGTCGGACGCGGTGCCGCACCTCGTCTACGGGCTCGTGACCTACGCCGTCGTGACGGCGGGGGAGCGCCGGTCGTGAACCTGGCGGCAGGAGCGCTGGCCAGGGCCGGAATGATCGGTGCGGTCACCGGTCTGCGCAGTCAGTGGGGGATCGCCGCGATCTCCTGGAGCGTCGGCCCCGCCGAGGCCGCGTCGTCGGTGACGCAGCAGTTGCTGGGCCGGCCGTGGGTGCGCGGGGCCGTGCTGGCCGCCGCCGCGGGGGAGTTCGTCGCGGACAAGTCGCCGCGGGTGCCGAGCCGCCTCGCCCCCGCGGGCCTGGCTCCCCGTCTGGTGCTGGGGGCCCTGTCCGGCCTGGCGCTGGCGGAGCGCGAACGCCCGGCGGTCCCGCCGGCCCTCGCC
>NZ_KL585391.1:198356-207012 GCF_000721935.1 Streptomyces sp. NRRL WC-3549 | reverse complement strand
GGCCGGATCCGAGTGGCGCCGGACGGCGGGCGCCCGCACCGACGCCGTCGCCGCCGCCGCCGAGGACCTCCTGGCTGCGGCCCTCGCCTGGGCCGCCTGCGCCTCGTACGCCGCCGGCCCCTCCCGGGACGGCACCGGCGAGCCGGACCGTGACCCGGAACCCACCGGGGCCGGAGTGTCCGGCGCCGGCGGTGCCCCCGCCGGTGCTCCCGACGGCTATGGCGCCCGACGGGCGCGGCCGTACCCGGACGGGCCTGCGGACTGACGGCCGGACGGCCGGACGGCCGGAGGGCGGGCCTGCCTCCTCTGCGCCCTGTCCGGTGCGCGGGGCGCACGCGCCCGGCGCATGGGAGCGCGGTGCGATCTTCGTGCGCTGCGCTCTCTGCGGGCGTGCGCGCATGGCTATCCGGAAGGTGGTGGTTCATATGAGTAGATAGTTGGATGATGGGGACATCGCCTGGCCGGATGCTTTCCCCAGAGGTGGCTTGCACAGGTCCGTGGCCAGCCTGTTCTTCTGGTGTTCGATTAAGTGCCCATAAGTAATCGGTGGAATTCGCATCTACAGCCGCCTGGGGTCCTCTAGTGTGAATGCTGTGCACGGGAGAACCCGGGCTCGGCCGGCGGTACGCCGTTGAATCCGGAGGCGTAACGTATCTCCGCCCCACGCGGCCGGGACCGCGCCGCGAGGGGGATCGGCCGACAGTGGGGCCGCCGAAGGAAATCGGTGCGTGACGGGGTGCGTGTGAGCGACCGATGGACGTGCCGTGGAAAGAACAGGAACGGAACAAGTGGGGGACGGTCATGACCAATCCTTTCGATGACGAGTCGGGGCGGTTCGTGGTCCTGCTGAACGAGGAGGGCCAGTACTCTCTCTGGCCCGCGCACATCGATATCCCGGGCGGCTGGCGTATCGAGGGCCGGGAGGGGACGCGTCAGGAGTGTCTGGACGCGGTCGAGAGCGTCTGGACCGACATGCGCCCCGCTGGCCTGGTGCGCGCGATGGAGACCGACGCCGGCTAGGGCGACGGTCACCGAAGGGCGGCGTCACCGGCGTCACCCCAGGTCGACGAGGTGTCGCCGCCTTCGGATCCGATCGACTTCGTTCGGTTGCGAACGGAAGTGATCGCACGTGAATGGTGATCGATCCGTGTTGTGCTCCTGAATGATCATGCGCTGTGATGGCGCATTGCTCGACCCTCTTATGGGCTACCTATGGACCAGCGGGTGGCCCGTCCTCGGTGCGCGAAGAAAGCGGAGTCTGCCGGGAGGTCTCCTCAGGGAGAGTTCCGGTGGCCCGGTGCCCGTAGGACCCGGTACTTCCTGACGGCGCGGGTTCGGCGACGTTCTCTCCCTTCTCGCCGCCCGTTGCCGGTGATCCTTGCCGCACCGGTGCGGGCGGCTCCGGCCCGCCTTCTTCGTCATCCCCGAAAACTCTCCCCAAAGGTGTAGATCGGCATGCACGAAAACGGCTCCGCCTCCTCACGCGCGGTTTCCGAAGAATCCTTCGAAGAGTTCTTCGAAATGACCCCGGCCCAGCAAGGTGTCTGGTACGGGCAACTCGTCGATCCGGACAGCCCGAAATACAACATCGGGGAATGCTTCGAGATCCGCGGCGACCTCGACGAGAACCTGTTCGCCGCGGCGCTCGACCGGACCTTCGCCGAACACGACAGCCTCGACGCCGAGTTCGTCACCCGGGGCGACACGGTCCTCCAGCGGGTCGTCCGCCCCCCGTCGGCCCGGGACGGACGGCTCCGCGTCGTCGACCTGTCCGGCGCCGACGATCCCGCCGCCGCGGCCGAGCGCTATCTGGCCGACGACATGGGCACCGTCGACCGGCTGGAGGCCCCGCGCCACCACTTCGCGCTGCTGCGCCTGGGCCCCGAGCTGCACTACTGGTACGTCCGCTTCCACCACATAGCCATCGACGGCCTCAGCGGCGCCGTCTTCGCCCGCACCGTGGCCGACCTCTACACGCGGGCCGTGCACGGTGAGGACGTCGCCACGGCCGAACTGCCCGCCGCGCCCCTGCGGGACCTCATGGCCGACGAGGCGGCGTACCGCGGTTCGGAGCGTTACGAGGCCGACCGCGCCTACTGGACCGGCAAGTTCGCGGACCTGGCAGGCACGCCCCCGGCGGACCCCGCCTCCGGCGCCCCGGCGGAGACGTCCGGCGCCCGGGCCGGCGCAGACGCGCGCGGCGCCGCCAGGGAGCTGATCCGCCGGCGTACCGACGCCCCCGCGCCGGGCACGCTCACAGCCCCGGACGTACGCCTGCACACCGGAGAGACCCTGCCCCCGGCCGTCCTCGACGACCTGCGGAGGCTCGCCTCCGCCCACCGCACCACCTGGACCGCCGTGCTCGTCAGCGCGGTCGTCGCCTACGTCGGCCGGGCCACCGGCACGCGGGACGTCACGGTGGGCCTCGCCTCCAACGGCCGCCACGGCGGGCTCAGGCACATCATCGGTATGACCGCCAACATCCTTCCGTTGCGGGTGGACCTCGCCCCGGACCTGACGGTGGGCGCCCTCGTGCGCGCGGTCGCCGCCGAGATGCGCGGAGCCCTGCGCCACCGCCGCTTCTCCCGCGAACAGCTCGCTCGCGAGCTGAACATGACCGATGACGCGGCCCGCCTGGCCGGTGTCGTCGTCAACATCATGGGCTACGACTACGGCCTCGACTTCGCCGGAAGCCCCGCCGCCTCCCGCGTCCTGTCCATCGGCCCGGTCGACGACGTGTCCCTCTTCGTCTCCGAACGGTCCGAGGGCACGGGCCCGTTGATCGGCTTCGACGCCAACCCGGAGCTGTACCGCCCCGAGGACGTGCTGCCGCACCAGCGGGCCGTGGTGTCCTTCCTGTCCGCCCTGGCCGCCGCGGACGCCGACACCCCCGTCGCCGAACTGCCGTTGCTCGACGACACCACCGCCCGGTCCCTGCTCGCCCAGGGACGCGGCGCGCCCCTGCCCGCGCGGGCAGGGGCGGCGGGCCTGCCGGAGGCCTTCGGCGCACAGGCACGCCGGACACCGGACGCCCCGGCCGTGACGGACGGTCCCGTCACGCTCTCCTACCGGGAGCTGGCGGCGGCGGCCGAGGAGCTGTCCGGCGCCCTGGCCGGCCGGGGCCTGGAGGCCGAGGACGGGGTCGGTGTCCTCGTGGGCCGCTCGGCGGCCGTGGTGGCCGCCACCCTCGGCGCGGTCGGTGCGGGAGCGGCGTACGTACCGATGGACGCGGCCTGGCCCGACGAACGGCTCGGCCGGGTCGCGGACGTCGCCCGTGTCCGCGCCCTGGTGGCGGACGAGGCCGCCGCCGCGCGGCCCTGGGTGCGGGAGAGGGCCGCCGCCGGCCTGCCGCTGATCGTCGTCGACCGGGCCGGCCGCGTCGTCCAGGGCGCCCCGCCGCTGCCGGGGCCGCTGCCCCGGGCGATCCACGGCGACCGGCTCGCCTACGTGATGTTCACCTCCGGCTCCACCGGCCTGCCCAAGGGGGTCGGCGTCACCCACGCCGACGTCCTCGCGCTGACCGCCGACACCACCTGGTCGGGCGGCGTGTCCGACGCGGTCCTGATGCACTCCGCCTACGTCTTCGACGCGTCCACCTTCGAGATCTGGACGCCGCTCCTGCGCGGCGGCCGGGTGGTCGTCGCCCCGGACGGCGTACTGGAGGCGCGGACGCTCCGCGACCTCGTGGACCGGCACCGGGTGACCGCCCTCTTCCTCACGACGGCCCTGTTCGACGTGGTTGCCGAGGCGGACCCGGCCGCGTTCGCCGGGCTGCGGATGGTCGCCGCGGGCGGCGAGGCGGCCACCCCGGACCTGATGCGGCGCGTGGCCGCCGCCGCCCCCGGCACACGCGTCCTGCACGTGTACGGCCCCACGGAGACCACGACCTTCGCCGCCCGCCACCCGGTCGGCACCGGCACGACGGGTGTGCCGCCCATCGGCCGGCCGCTCGACGGCATGCGCCTGTACGTCCTCGACGACACCCTCGGCCTGGTGCCGCCCGGTGTCGTGGGAGAGCTGTACGTCAGCGGCCACGGCGTCGCCCGGGGCTACCTGGGGCGCGCCGCGCCGACCGCCGCCCGGTTCGTCGCCGACCCCTACGACGCGGCCGGCGGGCGCATGTACCGCACCGGTGGACCGCCGCCGGTGACGTCGAGTACGTCGGGCGCGCCGACGGGCAGATCAAGCTCCGCGGGTTCCGCATCGAACCCTCCGAGATCGAGAACGTGCTCGTCGCCGACCCGGACGTGCGCGCCGCCCGCGTCCTGGTCCGCGAGGACGTACCAGGCGACCGCAGACTCGTCGCCTACGTCGTGCACGGCCCCGGCGCCCGGCCGGACGGCTCCGCGCTGACCCGCCGCGTCGGGCGTGCCCTGCCCGCCTACATGGTGCCCTCCGCCGTCGTCCCCCTCGACGCGCTGCCCCTGAACCCGAACGGCAAGGTCGACCGCACGGCCCTGCCCGCCCCCCGGGCCGCGGTCTCCACGGGCCGCGCCCCGCGCACGGCCGACGAGGAGATCCTGGCCGGACTGTTCGCCGACGTCCTGGGCGTGGACGCCGTCGGCGCCGACGACAACTTCTTCTCGCTGGGCGGCCATTCCCTGCTCGCCACCCGCCTCATCGGCCGGGTGCGGGCGGCCCTGGGCGCCGAACTCGCCCTGCGTACGCTCTTCGACCACCCCACCGTCGCCTCGCTGGCCGCCGCCCTCGACACCTCCGGGGCGGCCAGGCCCGTGCTCGGCCGGCAGCGGAGGCCCGCCGTGGTCCCGCTGTCCTCCGCGCAGCAGCGCCTCTGGTTCCTCAACCGCGTGGAGGGCGTGGGGGAGACCTACAACGTCCCGCTCGTCCTCGCGCTCGACGGTCTACTGGACACGGACGCCCTGCGGGACGCCCTGGCCGACGTGGTGGTCCGTCACGAGAGCCTGCGCACCGTCTTCGCCGAACACGACGGCGTCGCCCGGCAGGAGGTCCTCGACGCGGGTGCCGTCCCGTCGCTCGTCCCCCTCGACGTCGAGGCGCCCCCGGCCGGGGAGGACGGCGGTGTCTGGGCCGAGGAGGCGGTGCGCCGGCTGACCGCCGCGCCCTTCGACCTCACCGGCGACGCCGCCGTCCGCGCCCGTCTGCTCCGTCCGGGTCCCGGCCGCCACGTCCTGGTGCTGGTCCTCCACCACGTCGTCGCCGACGGCTGGTCCCTCGCCCCGCTCCTCCGTGACCTGGGCGCCGCCTACCGTGCCAGGAGCGCGGGCACCGGAGCCCCCGACTGGCCCGCGCTGCGGGTGCAGTACGCCGACTACGCCCTCTGGCAACGCCGGCTGCTCGGCGACGACGGCGACCCGGGCAGCCTGGCCGGCAGTCAGCTCGCGTACTGGTCCCAGGAGTTGAGGGGAGCGCCTGAGCTGATCGACCTGCCCCTCGACCGGCCGCGGCCCGCCGTGCGCGGCCACCGGGGCGACACCGTCCCCTTCACCCTGCCCGCGCCCACGTACGCCGCGCTGGTCCGGCTCGCGCGGACCACGGGCTGCACGCCCTTCATGGTGCTCCAGGCGGCTCTCGCCGTGACGCTGCACGCCCACGGTGCGGGGACCGACATCCCGCTCGGCACGGCGGTGGCCGGGCGCACCGAGGAGGCGCTCGACGACCTGGTCGGGTTCTTCGTCAACACCGTCGTCCTGCGCACGGACCTCTCCGGAGATCCGGCCTTCCGTGAACTCCTGGGCCGCGTGCGGGAGTCCGGTGTCGCCGCGTTCAGCAACGGCGACCTCCCCTTCGAACGGATCGTGGAGGCGCTCAACCCCGAACGGTCCGGTGACCACCACCCGCTCTTCCAGACCATGCTGGTCCTCCAGAACCAGCGGCGGGCGGAACTGGACCTGTCGGGTGTCACCGTCCACGACCGGACGCGCCACACCGGGATCAGCAAGTTCGACCTGACGTTCTCGCTCACGGAGCTCACGGAGGCCACCGAGGCCACCGAGGTTCCCGGTGGCCCCCGCGCCACCGGCGCGGACGCCCCGGACGCCCCGGCCGGTCTCGGCGGCTACCTGGAGTACGCCACCGACGTCTTCGACGCCGGCACCGCCCGCGCCCTGTGCGACCGCTTCGCACGCGTGCTCACCCTCGCCGTCACCGACCCCGGCCGGACGGTCGGGGAGCTCGACCCGCTGACGCCGGGCGAACGCGACCGCCTCCTCGCCCAGGGGCGCGGCGCTGCGCTGCCCCGCACCGTCCCGACCGTCCCGGAGGCGGTGCGCGAGCAGGCCGCCCGCACCCCCCACCGGATCGCCGTACGCGACGCGCACACGAGCCTCGGCTACGCCGAACTCGACGCCCGCGCCGACGCCCTGGCCCGCCTCCTGCGGGAGCGCGGCGCCGGACGGGAGGACCGGGTGGCCGTCGCCGCCCCGCCGTCCGTGGACACCGTCGTGGCCATGCTGGCCGTGCTGCGGGCCGGGGCCGCCTACCTGCCCGTCGACCCGGAGTACCCGCACGCCCGCATCCGGCACATGCTCGGCGACGCCCGGCCCGCGCTGCTGCTCACCACCACCGCCGTCCACGCGGGCCTGCCCCCCACCGACGTGCCGTGGCTCGCCCTCGACGCCCCGGCGGCCCCCGGCACGGACGGCCCCCGGCCGCTCCCCGGGCCGCCCGCCCCGCAGGACCCGGCGTACGTCATCTACACCTCGGGCTCCACCGGCCGCCCCAAGGGCGTGGTGGTGGAGCACGGCGCGCTCGCCGGTCATATGGCCTGGATGGCACGGCACCTCGCCGTCACCGCGGACGACCGGGTCCTCGCCCGTACGTCCACCAGCTTCGACGCCTCCGTCTGGGAGCTGCGGCTGGACGGGGTCGCGGCCGAGGACGCGCGCAACGCCGTGGAGACCTTCCTGGCCGCCGAGTCCGTCGAGGTGCAGCGCCGGGCGAAGAACGGGATGCGCAGCTTCGACGCCCGCGCGGCCGTCGTCGCCCTGGAGGCACACGATCCCCGGCCTGATAGGTCCGAAGACACGCCTTGTGCGATACTGCGCCTGGTTGTGCGGCACGAGACACCCGCCGTGCGACCCGACGACGTCCTGTCCGGTCTCCGAGCTGTGGCCGACCTGGCGCCGCCGGTCCCCGCAGCGGTGACCAGGCTGGCGCAGGGGCTCTTCGACGAGGAGTCCGGCACGGTGACCGACCCGCTCGCGCCCGACCGCGAGGCAGCCCCGGCCGTTCCCACGGCCGACCCGGCCGCCGTCGCGACGGTGACGGACGGTGCGGTCTCCGCGTAGGCGGTCGTTGTAGGCGCAGCCCTCTGACCCGGGAACCACCTGGGTCGGGCCGCGCACCGCCCCATAAGACTTTCGCCAGGCCGTGCGTACCGCGTACGGAACCGGCGAGCCATACATCAGCTCCCGTGCGGCGCCCGCGCCCCGGAAGGTACGACGCGCACATCACGCGAAGCGGCCTGACCGGAATCAGACGCGGCGCCCGGGAGCGCGACGGGAGAACCGCCCGCATGCACGAGCCGAACGAACCCGGTACGACCGGGAACACCGAAGAGAACAACGCACCCGGGGACAAGCTGCCGCCGCGCCGCAGGCGCCGCGCGGCCTCCCGCCCGGCCGGCCCGCCGTCCGGCGCGCCGGGTGCGGCCGCCGCCGAGGACGTCACGCCGGCCATACCGGCCGAGGACACCCCGGCCGCTCCCGCCGAGCCCGAGACCGCCGCCCCGGCGCGTCCCCGCCGCCGCGCGGTCCGCAAGGCGACCGCTCCGGCGGGCGCCCCGCAGACCGCCGAGGCCGTGGAGCCGGCCGCCGCTCCCGCTCCGGCCGCCGAGTCGCAGGACACGCCGACCGGAGCCGTGGAGCAGGACGAGGTCGCGGAAGCCGTCGAGGCCGCGCCCGCGGCGCGCCCGCGCCGGCGGGCCACCCGTAAGGCGACCGCTCCGGCGGGTGCGCCCAAGCCCGTAGAGGAACCCGCCGTGACCGACGAGGCGGAAGAGACCGAAGAGGCCGCGGAAGAAGCTGTGGAGCCGGCCCCCGTGGCCGCGCCCCGTGGCCGTCGCCGCGCGACCCGTAAGGCGACCGCTCCGGCCGGGCCCCCGCAGCCCGCCGAGAGCGCCGCCGTGGCCGAGCCGGCCCCGGCCGCCGAGCCCGCCGTCACCGAGGCCGCCGCCCAGGAGGCCCCCGTGGCCGAGACCGCCGCCCCGCGTGGGCGCGGCCGGCGCCGTGCCTCGGCCCCGGCCGGGACGCCGCAGGGCGCACGGCAGGCGGCCACCGCCCCGGAGGCCGAGAGGACCGAGCCCGCCGCCGCCCCGGCCGCCGAGGCGTCCGCAGCCGAGCCGGTCGCGGAGACGCCCGCCGCCGAGGCGCCCCGTGGCCGCCGCCGCGCCACCCGTAAGGCGACCGCCCCGGCCGGTGCCCCGCAGGCCGCCGCCGAGAGCGTCGAGGCGGAGGCCGCCGAGACCGGCGAGAGCCTGCCCGCCGCCGTGGCCGAGGAACTCGCCGCCGAGGCCGACGAGGTGGAGGAGGCCGCGCCGCGCGGACGCCAGCGCCGCCGTGCCACCGCCCCCGCGGGCCGGCCGGAATTCACGACCAAGGCCGAGGAGCCGGTGCGCAAGGGCCGTCGCGCGACGCGCCCCGCCGTGGCCGTCTTCCAGCTGTCTCTTATACACATC
>NZ_KL585391.1:197785-198137 GCF_000721935.1 Streptomyces sp. NRRL WC-3549 | reverse complement strand
ATGTGTATAAGAGACAGCCGCTTCGCCGTACGACGAGAGCGACACGTACGAGGAGCCGAAGGCCCAGGACCGGGCCCCGCGCAGGGTCCGGGGCGGGCAGCCCGCCGCCGAGCCGGCCGCCGAGGCCGCCGCGCCCGAGCAGGAGACCGAGGCCGCACCGCAGGGCGGCTCGCGCCGTCGCCGCCGCCGTCGCGGTGAGCCCGTCGAGACCGAGCCGGCCGCGACCCCCGTGACCCTCCCGGCCGAGGACGAGCACGAGGCCGAGTCCGAGGCGGACACCGACCACGAGCACGAGGGCGACGAGTCCGACGAGTACGGGGACCGGCCGTCGCGCCGTCGCCGCCGCGGCGGG
>NZ_KL585391.1:197337-197515 GCF_000721935.1 Streptomyces sp. NRRL WC-3549 | reverse complement strand
CGCCGCCGCCGTCGTGGCGAGGCGGGCGACGGCGAGGACACCGAGCAGCACGAGGAGTCCTCCGCCGAGACGTCCGAGGACGAGCAGTCGGCCCAGGACGAGGACGAGGACCACGAGTCCTCCGCGTCCGGGTCCAGCAGCAGCCGTCGCCGGCGCCGTCGCCGGCGCCGCAGCGGCG
>NZ_KL585391.1:195073-197137 GCF_000721935.1 Streptomyces sp. NRRL WC-3549 | reverse complement strand
GTCGCCGGCGCCGTCGCCGGCGCCGCAGCGGCGACGCCTCGGGCGAGGACACGGGCACCGGTACGGGCTCGGACGACCCGGAGCGTACGGTCGTCAAGGTCCGCGAGCCGCGCAAGAAGGAAGCCGAGCGCGAGCCCGGCACCGGCTTCGACGAGGTCCAGTCCATCAAGGGCTCGACCCGTATGGAGGCCAAGAAGCAGCGCCGCCGCGAGGGCCGCGAGCAGGGCCGCCGTCGCGTCCCGATCATCACCGAGGCCGAGTTCCTGGCCCGCCGCGAGGCCGTCGAGCGCGTCATGGTCGTCCGCCAGAGCGGCGAGCGCACCCAGATCGGCGTCCTCGAGGACAACGTGCTCGTCGAGCACTACGTCAACAAGGAGCAGGCCACCAGCTACGTCGGCAACGTCTACCTGGGCAAGGTGCAGAACGTCCTGCCGTCCATGGAGGCCGCGTTCGTCGACATCGGCAAGGGCCGCAACGCCGTCCTGTACGCCGGTGAGGTCAACTTCGAGGCGCTCGGCATGGCCCACGGGCCGCGCCGCATCGAGAGCGCGCTGAAGTCCGGCCAGTCCGTCCTCGTCCAGGTGACGAAGGACCCGATCGGCCACAAGGGCGCCCGTCTGACGAGCCAGGTCTCGCTGCCCGGCCGCTACCTGGTCTACGTGCCCGAGGGCTCGATGACCGGGATCAGCCGCAAGCTGCCCGACACCGAGCGCGCCCGGCTGAAGACCATCCTCAAGAAGATCGTCCCCGAGGACGCGGGCGTCATCGTGCGCACCGCCGCCGAGGGCGCCAGCGAGGACGAGCTGCGCCGCGACGTCGAGCGGCTCCAGGGCCAGTGGGAAGAGATCCAGAAGAAGGCGAAGGGCACCACCGGCTCCAACGCCCCGACGCTGCTCTACGGCGAGCCGGACATGACGGTCCGCGTCGTCCGCGACATCTTCAACGAGGACTTCTCGAAGGTGATCGTCAGCGGTGACGACGCCTGGGAGACCATCCACGGATACGTCTCGCAGGTGGCACCGGACCTCAGCGACCGGCTGTCGCGCTGGACGTCGGAGGTCGACGTCTTCGCGACGTACCGCATCGACGAGCAGCTGATGAAGGCGCTGGACCGCAAGGTCTACCTGCCGAGCGGCGGGTCGCTGGTGATCGACAAGACCGAGGCGATGGTCGTCGTCGACGTCAACACCGGCAAGTTCACCGGTCAGGGCGGGAACCTCGAGGAGACCGTCACCAAGAACAACCTGGAGGCGGCCGAGGAGATCGTGCGCCAGCTGCGGCTGCGCGACCTCGGCGGCATCGTCGTCGTCGACTTCATCGACATGGTGCTGGAGTCCAACCGCGACCTGGTGCTGCGGCGCCTGCTGGAGTGCCTGGGCCGCGACCGTACGAAGCACCAGGTGGCCGAGGTCACCTCACTGGGGCTCGTCCAGATGACCCGTAAGCGGGTGGGCCAGGGGCTGCTGGAGTCCTTCTCCGAGACCTGTGTCCACTGCAACGGGCGCGGTGTCATCGTGCACATGGAGCAGCCCTCGACCACGGGCGGCGGTGGCGGCGGCAAGCGGTCCAAGAAGCGCCGCGGCGGCGCGGGGCACGACCACGACCACGACCACGAGCAGCAGGCGCAGCAGCACGACCACGACCACGAGGGCGCCGAGCACCCGGCCGAGAGCGAGGCCGAGGTGGCCGCCGAGGTGGCCGCCCCGGTGGCGCTGCCCGAGCCGGAGTTCGGGGCGGACGAGGAGCTGTACAGCAGCCCGGCCGAGGCCGAGGCGGCGACGCGCGGCCGTGGCCGCCGTAGGGCGACCCGCAAGGTGACGGCCCCGGCCGGCACCCCGAAGGCCCCCGCCGCCCCGGCGGCCGAGCCGGGCCCGGCCCCGGCCTCTGCCGAGGTCGAGCCGGCCCAGACCCCGGCCGAGGTCGAGCCGGAGCGGGCCGAGCCGGTGGCCGAGGCGCCGCAGGCGGCTCCCGAGGCCGCAGCCGCCCCCGAGGCCGACACGGTCCCCGAGGCCGCGCCGCCGGCCCGTACGCGCCGTCGCGCCACCCGTAAGGCGACCGCCCCGG
>NZ_KL585391.1:194137-194915 GCF_000721935.1 Streptomyces sp. NRRL WC-3549 | reverse complement strand
GGGTGCGCCGAAGCAGGCCGACGTGCCGCAGCCGGTCCGGCCGGTCGAGCCCGCGGCGGAGCCGGTGGCGATGGAGGACCCGGTGGCCCCGCCGCCGGCCACCGAGCCCGCCCCCGCCGCCGAGCCGCAGGCCCCGGCCGCCGAGGAGGAGCCCGCGCCGGCCGCCCCGCCGCGTGCCCGTCGCCGGGTGACCCGCAAGGTCACCGCCCCGGCCGGTTCGCCGGAAGGCGCCGAGGCGGCGGAGGTCGTCGTGGTCGCGGACACCCCCGCGGCCGAACAGGGCGCCACCGACGGCGCGTCCGAGGGCGAGCCGTCCGAGGAGGCCGGGGCGCCGGCCAAGAAGACGGCCCGCAAGGCCGCCAAGAAGGCGCCGGCGAAGAAGGCGGCCGCCAAGAAGACGGCCACCGAGCCGGCCGCGAAGAAGACCGCCGCGAAGAAGACCACGGCGAAGAAGACGACGACGAAGAAGACGACGGCGAAGAAGGCAGCGACGAAGAAGACCGTCGCCGCCGAGCAGGCGTCGCCTTCCGTGACGGCCTCGGCCCCCGTCGACGAGTCGTGACGCCCGGTCGGCGGGCGGCTTCCTGACCGTCCGCCCGAAGGTCCGTGTCCCGCCCTCGCACCATGGGGGCGGGACACGCGGCCTTTCCCCCCGAGTCGGACCGCGAGGCCCACGGCGCGCGGTCTCGTCGCCGAGGCACCGGCGGTGCCGGGGGCCGACGCGGCTTCGGGATCCCCGCTCGGTCCGGAGTGCCGACGGCCGGCCTCAGGCCGGCTT
>NZ_KL585391.1:174467-193957 GCF_000721935.1 Streptomyces sp. NRRL WC-3549 | reverse complement strand
GCCTCAGGCCGGCTTCCCGCCTCGTCCGGAGCCCCGGCTGCCCGCCTTCGACGCGGGGGAGCGGTACCCCGGTTTGACCCCCCGCACCCCGCCCCCGTAACCTTTCCCCTCGGCGTGTCTGTGTGCGCCTACCCCTGAGCACATCCCTCCCGGTGATCCGTCCCCGGGGGAGGCCGCTCATCCTTCCGGACTGTCGTGGGCCCCGGCCCGCGCGGGCGGCTGGCATCAGGGGATCCGTTCCGAGTGAGAGAGAGATCCGCGTGTACGCCATCGTGCGCAGCGGTGGTCGCCAGCACAAGGTTGCTGTCGGCGACATCGTTGAGGTTGACAAGATTTCCACCGCCAAGGTTGGCGACACGGTCGAGCTCTCGACCCTGCTCGTTGTCGACGGCGACGCCGTGACCAGCGACCCGTGGGTCCTGGACGGCATCAAGGTCACGGCCGAGGTCGTGGACCACCACAAGGGCGCGAAGATCGACATCCTTCGCTACAAGAACAAGACCGGTTACCGCCGCCGCCAGGGTCACCGCCAGCAGTACACGGCGATCAAGGTCACCGGCATCCCCGCGGCTGCGAAGTAAGGGACTGAGAACACATGGCACACAAGAAGGGCGCATCGTCCACTCGGAACGGGCGCGATTCCAACGCTCAGCGGCTCGGCGTCAAGCGCTTCGGCGGCCAGGCCGTCAACGCCGGTGAGATCCTGGTCCGCCAGCGCGGCACCCACTTCCACCCGGGCACGGGCGTCGGCCGTGGCGGCGACGACACGCTGTTCGCGCTGACCGCCGGTGCGGTGGAGTTCGGTACGCACCGTGGCCGCAAGGTCGTGAACATCGTTCCCGTCGCTGCCTGATCCAGGCACCGGCCGAACGACACAGCACCTTCCGAGGGCGGATCCCAGCTTTCCCGGTAATCGGGGAAGCGGGTCCGCCCTCGGCGCGTTACGTCAAGAGACATTCCCGTATTTATCCGCAGTACCTGGAGGCACCAACCATGACCACCTTCGTGGACCGCGTCGAGCTGCATGCCGCCGCGGGTAACGGGGGCCACGGCTGCGCCTCCGTCCACCGTGAGAAGTTCAAGCCGCTGGGCGGGCCCGACGGGGGCAACGGCGGGCGTGGCGGCGATGTGATCCTCGTCGTCGAGCAGGCCGTGACCACGCTGCTCGACTACCACCACAGCCCCCACCGCAAGGCCACCAACGGCCAGCCCGGCGCGGGCGGCAACCGCTCCGGCAAGGACGGCCAGGACCTCGTCCTGCCCGTCCCGGACGGCACCGTCGTCCTCGACAAGGCCGGAAACGTCCTCGCGGACCTGGTCGGCCAGGGCACCTCCTTCGTCGCGGGCCAGGGCGGCCGCGGCGGCCTCGGCAACGCCGCGCTGGCCTCCGCCCGCCGCAAGGCGCCCGGCTTCGCGCTGCTCGGGGAGCCGGGTGAGAGCCGCGACATCGTCCTGGAACTCAAGACCGTCGCTGACGTCGCCCTCGTCGGCTACCCCAGCGCCGGGAAGTCCTCGCTGATCTCGGTGCTCTCCGCGGCCAAGCCGAAGATCGCCGACTACCCCTTCACGACGCTCGTGCCCAACCTGGGCGTGGTGACCGCCGGGTCGACCGTCTACACCATCGCGGACGTCCCCGGGCTCATCCCGGGCGCCAGCCAGGGCAAGGGCCTCGGCCTGGAGTTCCTGCGGCACGTGGAGCGCTGCTCCGTCCTCGTGCACGTCCTGGACACCGCGACGCTGGAGTCGGACCGCGACCCCGTCTCCGACCTCGACATGATCGAGGAGGAGCTGCGGCAGTACGGCGGGCTGGAGAACCGGCCGCGCGTCGTCGCCCTGAACAAGGTCGACATCCCCGACGGCCAGGACCTCGCCGACATGATCCGCCCGGACCTGGAGGCGCGCGGCTACCGCGTCTTCGAGGTGTCGGCCATCGCGCACAAGGGGCTCAACGAGCTCTCGTACGCGCTCGCCGGGATCATCGCCGAGGCGCGCGCCGCGAAGCCGGTGGAGGAGTCGACCCGGGTCGTCATCCGGCCGAAGGCCGTCGACGACGCCGGGTTCACCGTGACCGTGGAGGAGGACGGCCTCTACCGCGTGCGCGGCGAGAAGCCCGAGCGCTGGATCCGGCAGACCGACTTCAACAACGACGAGGCCGTGGGCTACCTCGCCGACCGGCTCAACCGCCTCGGTGTCGAGGACGAGCTGCGCAAGGCGGGTGCCCGGGCCGGCGACGGCGTGGCCATCGGGCCCGAGGACAACGCGGTCGTCTTCGACTGGGAGCCGACCGTGACGGCCGGCGCCGAGATGCTGGGCCGACGTGGCGAGGACCACCGCCTGGAGGAGCCGCGCCCCGCCGCGCAGCGGCGCCGCGAGCGCGAGTCGGAGCGGGACGACGCGCAGTCCGAGTACGAGGGGTTCGAGCCCTTCCGCGACTGAGCACGCCGGATCGGGTCGATGGGCCGCCCGGGTGAAATCCCCGGGCGGCCCTGCCCGCTCATAGGTGCTTCATTCCGCTCAGGCGTGTGGTGTCGGTCACCCGGCCGTGCGCCGGAGGTGCGGGTGTTTCCCCTGTGTGACCGGGGAACGGCGGGTCTTCGCCGGGTGAGCAGGACTCGACGTCCACCTTGCGAGATGGTAACGGAGAGTGTAACCATCGGGATGTTCCCCAGCCCTCGCAAGGTAGGTCGTCCTGTGTCTGAGCAGTACATAGCCCAAGTCCGAACCACGGCAGTCGTACTCGCCGGCGGTACCGGTCAGCGCGTGGGTCTGTCGATACCGAAGCAGCTGCTGAAGATCGCGGGCAAAGCGGTCATCGAGCACACCCTGAGCATCTTCCAGCAGGCGGAATCGATCGACGACGTCATCGTCCTGATGGCCCCGGGTTATGTCTCCGACGTCGAGAAGATCGTCGCCAAGGCCGGCCTGACCAAGGTCGTCAAGGTGATCGAGGGCGGCTCGACCCGCAACGAGACGACCGAGCGCGCCATCGCGGCCCTCGGCGAGGGCCTGGCCGACGGGGAGGACCGCAACGTCCTGTTCCACGACGCCGTGCGTCCGCTGCTGTCCCAGCGGGTCATCAAGGACTGTGTCGACGCCCTCGACCGCTACCAGGCCGTCGACGTCGCCATCCCGTCCGCCGACACCATCATCGTGACCCGCACCCACGGGGAGGACGGCGCGTTCATCACGGACGTCCCCGACCGCTCCCGGCTGCGCCGCGGTCAGACCCCCCAGGCGTTCAAGCTCTCCACCATCCGGCGGGCGTACGAGATCGCCTCGGGTGACCCCAACTTCCAGGCTACCGACGACTGTTCGGTGGTCCTGAAGTACCTGCCCGACGTGCCGATCTACGTCGTGGCGGGCGACGAGTACAACATGAAGGTCACCCAGCCGGTGGACGTCTTCATCGCGGACAAGCTGTTCCAGCTGGCCTCGACGGCCGTTCCGCAGCCGGCGGGCGAGGCGGGCTACCAGGAACTGCTCACCGGAAAGACGGTGGTGGTCTTCGGCGGGTCGTACGGCATCGGCGCCGACATCGCGTCGCTCGCCGAGTCGTTCGGCGCCAAGGTGTACGCACTGGGCCGCTCCACCACGGGCACGCACGTCGAGAACCCGGAGCACGTGGACGACGCGCTCTCCAAGGCGTACGCGGAGACGGGGCGCATCGACTACGTGGTCAACACCGCGGGCGTGCTGCGCATCGGCAAGCTGGCCGAGACCGACACCGCCACGATCCAGGAGGCGCTGAACGTCAACTACCTGGCGCCCGTCCAGATCGCCCGCGCCTCGTACAAGTACCTCGCCGAGACCAAGGGCCAGCTGCTGCTCTACACCTCCAGCAGCTACACCCGGGGCCGCGCCGAGTACAGCCTCTACTCCTCCACCAAGGCCGCCATGGTGAACCTCACCCAGGCGCTGTCGGACGAATGGGCCGCGGACGGCGTCCGGGTGAACTGCGTCAACCCCGAGCGGACCGCGACGCCGATGCGGACCAAGGCGTTCGGTGCGGAGCCGGAGGGCTCGCTGCTCTCCTCCGAGGCCGTCGCCCGCACGTCCCTCGACGTGCTGCTGTCCGAGATGACCGGCCACGTGATCGACGTGCGCCAGCAGGACCCGACCCGTGGGGCGAGCGAGGCCTCGGGCTTCGAGCAGGCCCTGGCCTCGGTGCTGGACCGTCAGATCGATGTGTCATAATTAATGATCGACTATTCGGACCCCGACGGTTCCCCGCAACGGTGAAACGCCGGGGTCCGAATGCGTGAAGTGAAGTCGCCCTTCACATTTTCCCCGCAAGGTAATCAGTCGGCATCCTCGGGAGCGGTACTTCGTGATTTCGAAAGCCATTCGTTTGGCTCGTGTCGGCAGCGGTTCGGAGCTGGCCGCCGCGCTCCTCCTGGGTCTCGGCTTCCCCTGCGTCATGGCCGCGGCCGTCATCCCCAACCTGTGGTTCTTCGCGGCGGCCGCCTTCGTGACGTACGCGGCGGACCAGTACCTGCACCACTGCGGCAGCTACCTCGTGAACCGGCTGGCCGCCGTGCGCGCGGGCCTGTCGATCCGCTTCCTGGTGCGTCAGCTGCTGCTGGTCCTGCTGCTCTCGCGCATGGGCTACGGCGAGGCCACCCTCTTCTACGTGACCGTGGCCTGCCTGCTCGTCTTCTACGGCCTCCAGGCGCCGCAGAGCGCGGTGGTCACCCTCATACGGCTCCGCCGCAAGCTGCCGGTGGTCACCCGGAACATCGACCTGGGCGCGGTGTCCATCGGGGACGCCCCGCCGCGGCTGCTGATGAACCGGCCGGCCGAGAAGATGCTGCACCTGGACCTGTTCGGCCTGATCGGGGTGCTGGTCGCCATCGAGACGGGCACCGAGGGCTTCGCGTACGCCGGACTGGCCCTCATGCTCGGCCTCGCCCTCCTCTACCTCGCCGCGCTGCTGCCCTACGCGCGCCCCAGCCGCCTCGTCCCGCCGGAGCCCAAGGTCCTCGCGGCGGTCGACGAGTGGCTGGGCACCTACCGGCCGACGGTCATCCTGTACTTCTCCGGTTCCAGGGACTCGGCGTACCAGGTCAACATGTGGCTGGAGACGATGGGCCGGCTCGACGGCCGGCCGTTGATCTTCCTGCGCGAGCGCAACATCGTCCCCCAGCTGGCCATGACATCCGTGCCGGTGCTCTGCGTGCCCGGTGGGGTGCACCTGATGAACATGGACCTGTCGTCGGTCCGTGTGGCCCTGTACGCGGCGAACGTGGGCAAGAACATCCACATGCTGCGGGTCCCGACGATGAAGCACGTCTTCATCGGGCACGGCGACAGCGACAAGCTCGCCAGCGTCAACCCGTACAGCAAGGTGTACGACGAGGTGTGGACCGCCGGGAAGGCCGGGCGGGACCGGTACGCGCTGGCGGACGTCGGGGTACGCGACGAGGACATCGTCGAGGTGGGGCGCCCCCAGCTGGCCTCCATCAAGCCGTGGACCGGTGCGCCCAAGAACCCGATCCCGACCGTGCTGTACGCCCCCACCTGGGAGGGCTGGGACGACAACCCCGGCAACACCTCGCTGCTGCTGGCGGGCGAGAACATCGTCCGGCGGCTGCTGACCGCTGAACAGCCGGTCCGGTTGCTCTACAAGCCGCACCCCTTCACCGGCACCCGCAGCGCTCGGGCGGGCGCCGTGCACGCCCGGGTCACCGCGATGATCGAGCAGGCCGCGGCCGAACGCGCCACCGACCCCCGGTGGGCGAAGGAGCGCGACGCCCTGCGCGCCGGACAGGCCGACGCGCGGGCCGAGATGGCCCGTATCGAGGCGCGGCTGTCCCAGCTCGCCGGCGGCTCGCAGAAGAACGACAGGGACGAGGCCGAACAGTCCCGGGACTCCATGGTCGCCCCCGAGACCGAGGCGGAGACCCAGAAGCTCAGGGACGAGTGGAACGACGCCTACTGGCGTTCCACCGGCTGGTGGGAGCACAAGGTCATCACCGGGCCCGAACCCCGCCTGTACGACTGCTTCAACGAGTCGGACGCCATGGTCTCGGACATCTCCAGTGTGGTGTCGGACTTCATCGCGAGCGGCAAGCCGTACGCGGTGACCGACTCGGCCGGGATGGGTGCGGAGGAGTTCCAGCGCCAGAACACCGCGGTGCGCGCCGCGGTGATCCTGTCGAACTCGGCGGCCGAACTCGACGCCCTGCTGGCCGCGGTCACCGACCCCGCAGCCGACTCGCTTCAGGAGGCCCGGCGTGAGCTGAAGCAGTACCTGCTCGGCCCCGACGAGCCCACCTCCCTGGAGCAGTTCGACACGGCGGTGGAGGAACTCGCCGCCAAGGCGGAGGCGCGTAACACCGGTGTCGCCCGGAGCCTGGGCGAAACCGTCGGCGGCTGAGCGGGCGGCGTGCCCGAGCGAACGGCCCAGGAGCCCGACCGAGGGCGGTACTGGGCCGTTTGTGTTGGGAGTCACACACCGAATGGGTGATGCGGCACAACCGCTGATCGCATATGGCTGTCTTCTGTTTATGTGAATGACGCGCGAATTCCCGACGTCGGTGTCGTGGCCGGCGCCCGTGAGGCCATGCTCTGTCTCAGGTGGCCCGCAGGACCGCGGTGGGGGAGCGGCTGCGACCGGTCTGTGTGGCGCACGGCCGACTCGGCCCGCCGGCCGACGTGCTGACGTTCCTCCAGGCCGGGCGCGTGCCCGCTCGGCACGGTGACCGCCGGGTCCGGAAGCCTGAGAAGGCGGCGAGACCGGCGCCGGAGCCCCGGCCCTCCTCCGCGGGTGGTGCTGGCGGGCGCGAGAGGTCCGCGACGCGGGAGGGCGCGGTCGACCACCGACCGAGGGCCCCCCGGCCGCCGGGGAACAAGTCATGGCAGTCCCGGGCCCGTGGCTCCGGCAACGCGCACAAGACCCGAGGTGTATTCGGGGATAAACTCGCACAAAGTTTCGCGGTCCGTGAGCGGACCGACACCACTCACCCTCGGGACAGGACAACGTGAAGGCTCTCGTACTCTCCGGCGGCGCAGGCACCCGCCTGCGCCCCATCACGCACACGTCGGCGAAACAGCTGGTCCCGGTGGCGAACAAGCCGGTCCTCTTCTACGGACTGGAAGCAATCGCCGAGGCGGGCATCACCGACGTCGGCATCATCGTGGGTGACACCGCGCAGGAGATCCGTGAGGCGGTCGGTGACGGCTCCGCCCTCGGCATCGACGTCACCTACATCCCGCAGGACGAGCCGCGGGGGCTGGCCCACGCCGTGCTCATCGCACGCGACTTCCTGGGTGACGACGATTTCGTCATGTACCTCGGTGACAACTTCATCGTCGGCGGCATCACGGGGCTGGTCGAGGAATTCCGGGCCGAACGGCCCGAGGCCCAGATCCTGCTGACGAAGGTGCCCAACCCGACCGCCTTCGGTGTCGCCGAACTCGACGCCGAGGGCCGTGTGGCGGCCCTGGAGGAGAAGCCCAAGGAGCCCAAGAGCGATCTGGCGCTCGTCGGCGTCTACCTCTTCACCCCGGCCGTGCACGAGGCCGTACGTTCGATCGAACCGTCATGGCGCGGCGAGCTGGAGATCACCCACGCCATCCAGTGGCTGATCGACAACGGCCGGGACGTCCGCTCCACCATCATCTCCGGATACTGGAAGGACACCGGCAACGTCACGGACATGCTGGAGGTCAACCGGTCCGTCCTGGAGACCCTGCAGCCGTCGACCGAGGGAACGGTGGACGACAGCAGCGAGATCATCGGGCGGGTGCGGATCGAGGCCGGAGCGCAGGTGACCAGCAGCCGTATCGTCGGTCCCGTGGTGATCGGAGCCGGTTCCGTCGTCACCGACGCCTACATCGGCCCGTTCACCTCGGTCTCGGAAGGCTGCCGGATCGAGGACAGCGAGATCGAGTACTCCATCGTCCTGCGCGGTGCCTCCATCTCCGGTGTGCGCCGTGTCGAGGCGTCGCTCATCGGCCGGGACGTCGAAGTGACCCCCGCGCCCCGGAACCCGTCCGCCCACCGACTCGTGCTCGGCGACCACAGCAAGGTGCAGATCTCTTCATGACGACCAACATCCTGGTGACCGGCGGGGCCGGATTCATCGGTTCCCACTACGTCCGTACGCTGCTGAGCCCCGAGGGACCGGGCGACGTCGCCGTCACGGTACTCGACAAGCTCACCTACGCGGGCAACCCGGCCAACCTCGACGAGGTCCGCGACCACCCGGGCTTCGCCTTCGTGCAGGGCGACATCTGCGACCCGGAACTGGTCGGCAAGCTGATGGCCGAGCACGACCAGGTGGTGCACTTCGCCGCCGAGTCCCACGTGGACCGCTCCATCGACGGTGGGGCCGAGTTCGTCCGCACGAACGTGGTGGGCACGCACACCCTGATCCACGCCGCGCACCTGGCCGGCGTCAAGACGTTCGTGCACATCTCGACGGACGAGGTCTACGGGTCGATCGACGAGGGCTCCTGGCCCGAGACGCACCCGCTCGAGCCCAACTCGCCGTACTCCTCCGCCAAGGCGTCCAGCGACCTGATCGCACTCTCGTACCACCGCACGCACGGTCTCGACGTGCGGGTGACCCGGTGCTCCAACAACTACGGGCACCATCACTTCCCCGAGAAGGTCATCCCGCTCTTCGTCACGAACCTGCTGGACGGCAAAACCGTGCCGCTGTACGGCGACGGCGCGAACGTCCGCGACTGGCTGCACATCGACGACCACGTGCAGGGCATCGAGCTGGTCCGCACCAAGGGGCGGGCCGGCGAGGTCTACAACATCGGCGGTGGTACCGAGCTCTCCAACAAGGAGCTGACAGGCCTCCTGCTGGAGGCGTGCGGCGCCGACTGGGAGACCAGCGTCACGTACGTGGAGGACCGCAAGGGCCACGACCGCCGTTACTCCGTCGACTGCACCAAGATCCGGGAGGAGCTCGGTTACGTGCCCCGCAAGAGCTTCGAGCAAGGCCTCGCCGAGACGGTGCAGTGGTACCGCGACAACCGCGCCTGGTGGGAGCCGCTGAAGGACCGCGCGGCGCTCTGAGACCTCAGTCCACGGCACGGACGGCCTGGCCGGTGAGTGGTGCGCGAGCCGGTCCCTGGCCGACGGCAACAGGTACAACGGAAAGCGGGAAGCGGTATGAGCAGCAGCTGGTTGGTCACAGGAGCGGGCGGGATGCTCGGCCAGGACGTCCTGGCCCGGCTGGCCCGGGCCGGCGAGTCCGGCACGGGCCTGGAGCGTAAGGCCCTCGACATCACCGACGCGGACGCCGTGCGGCGGGCCGTCGAGGAGCACCGCCCCTCTGTGATCGTCAACTGCGCCGCCTGGACGGCGGTGGACGACGCCGAGTCCCGGGAGGACGAGGCGCTGCGCGTCAACGGGGACGGCCCGCGCGTCCTCGCCGAGGTGTGCGCCGAGCACGGCATCGTGCTGCTCCAGGTCTCCACCGACTACGTGTTCGACGGGGAGGCGGAAGAGCCTTACGCGGAGGAGGCGCCCACCGCTCCCCGGAGCGCCTACGGGCGGACCAAGCTGGCGGGGGAGCGGGCCGTCCTCTCCCTGCTGCCCGACACCGGGTACGTCGTCCGTACCGCCTGGCTGTACGGAGCGGGCGGCGGCAACTTCGTCCGAACGATGATCAAGCTCGAGGGCGTCAAGGACACGCTGGACGTCGTGGACGACCAGCTCGGCCAGCCCACCTGGACCGGCGACCTGGCCGACCGCCTGGTGCGGCTGGGACAGGGGGCCCTGGCCGGCACGGCACCGGCGGGTGTCTACCACGGCACGAGTGGTGGCGAGACGACCTGGTTCGGATTCACCCGGGCCATCTTCGAGCAGCTGGGCGCGGATCCGGAGCGTGTCCGCCCGACCACCAGCGCGGCCTTCGCCCGGCCGGCTCCGCGTCCCGCGTACAGCGTGCTGGGGCACGACCGCTGGGCGAAGGCAGGCATCGAGCCCATCCGGAATTGGCGGGAGGCGCTTGCCGAGGCTTTTCCCGAGATTCTCGGAGCTCCGTGATTCCCTGATGATTGCCGACTGTCGCCCGGACGCAGTAAGTTCACTGCCCGTCACGCCGGTCGATGCAGGGCTGAAGGCCTTTTGCGCTCAGGCTGTTCCTGTATCGACCGAGGCCGGGCGAAACGGATCCGCACTTCCGGGTTCACGAATCGCAGGCCGCCTGGGCTTCCAGGCGTCACAGTCATCTGTGATGTCTGCGCGGTGTTCCACAGGGAAGGGGATCCGTACGATGGCGACACAGTCGGCTGCGAAAAAGATGGTCAGGACAATCGTCGGCGAGGAGGGATGGAAGCGGCTGCGCCGATACCGGCGGAAGTTGGCAGGAGGGCCCGCTCCCGTACCACGGCCTGCCGCACCCACCGGAATCGCTGCGATCTCGCACGACCTCTGCAAGCTCGCCCAGCACTTCAGGACGGACAAATGGGGGGCCCACCGGTATGCGCAGCACTATCAGCGGCACCTCCAGCACCTGAAGAACGACCCCATCAATCTGCTGGAGATCGGTGTGGGCGGTTACAGCAGGGCGGGTCAGGGCGGCGCTTCGCTGCGTATGTGGAAGCACTTCTTCCCGAATGCGCAGATCTATGGGATGGACATCCAGGACAAGTCGTTTGTCGACGAGGACCGGATCAGGACCTTCATCGGTGACCAGTCCGACGTGGGGTCCCTTGTCGGCGTCGCCTCGGAGATCGGCACGCTGGACGTCGTCATCGATGACGGCAGCCACCGCAGCCCGCACGTCCTCACGACGTTCGAGACGCTGTTTCCGCTGCTCCGCGACGGCGGGATCTATGCCGTCGAGGACACGCAGGCCTCGTACTGGCCGGAATGGCAGGGAAGCGAGGACCGCGACGACCCGCGGACCAGCATGTCGATGCTGAAGAGACTCACCGACGGCCTCAACTACGAGGAATTCGTGGACGAGGATTACGAGCCGTCCTACACCGACCTCAACGTCGTGGGCATGCACTTCTACCACAATCTCGTCATCATCGAGAAGGGCAAGAACGCGGAAGGAACGAACAAGAGACGGGTGCTCAAGGAGCGCTACGGAGACGGCGGCACCCGGCGCTGAACGCGTGAACCGCCCGTTGGGCGCCCCTTTCCCGGAGTCCGCGGCTTTCCGGTCGCCTTCGAATGAGGCCGGGGCCCGGACGCCCGGTGTCCGTCACCCTGCCGCCCGGTCACCCATCGTCTGCACCTGATTACCGCACATCCACCCCGGCAAAGGCCCTTCCCTCCGGTTATATCCTGGCGGGCGGGCGTCCCGGGTGGCATCGAGCGCCGATTTTTCCTGATTACCAGATGAGGTTCTGCATGTCCGTCAAGGTCAGCGTCGTCATTCCCGTGTACAACCCGGGCGAGTACATCGAGGACTGCATCTCCGCGCTGCTCCGGCAGAGCCTGCCGGACGACGAGTACGAGGCGATCTTCGTCGACGACGGCTCCACGGACGCCACCCCCGCCCGCCTGGACGAACTCGCCGCCGCCCACCCGCACATGCACGTCATCCACCAGGAGTCGTCGGGCTGGTCGGGCAAGCCCCGAAACGTCGGTACGGCCGCGGCCAAGGGCGAGTTCGTCATGTACGTCGACAACGACGACTGGCTCGGCGACGAGGCGCTGGAGCGCATGTACGACTACGGCGTGGAGAACGGCGCCGACGTCGTCATCGGCAAGATGGCGGGCAAGGGCCGTCCCGTCCCCGTCGAACTCTTCCGGGTCAACCGCCCGCGGGCCGACGTCTCCAACGCCCCGCTCATCGACAGCCTGACGCCGCACAAGATGTTCCGCAGGGAATTCCTGGAGAGCAAGGGCATCAAGTTCCGGGAAGGGCGCAGGCGCCTCGAAGACCACGTCTTCGTCGTGGAGACCTATCTGCGGGCGGCCAACATCTCCGTCCTCAGCGACTACCTGTGCTATTACCACATCAAGCGTGACGACGCCTCGAACGCCGGCTTCCAGCGCTTCGACCCGGTCGGCTACTACGGCAACCTCCGCGAAGCGCTGGACATCGTCGAGAAGTACACGGAGCCCGGCAAGCTCCGCGACGGCCTGTACCGTCGCTGGCTGCGCAACGAGATGGTCGAGCGGCTGCGCGGCAAGCGCCTGCTGAGCCTTCCCGAGGACTACCGTGCGGAGCTCTTCCGCGAGATCCGCGGCGTGGTCACCGAACGCTTCGGTCCGGGCGTCGCCGCCGGGATGCAGCCGACCCAGCAGGTGGTGGCCGCCCTCGTCCGGGACGACCGCCTCGGTGACGTCGAGGAGCTGGCCCGGTGGGAGTCAGGCATCAAGCCCACCGGGCGGCTGGAGAGCCTCGGCTGGGACGGTGGCTCGCTGAAGGTCGGCTTCACCGCCGAGTACCAGGTCTTCGACGAGCCGATGACCTTCCGTACCGCGGGCGGGGAGGATCTGCTCGACCCGCCGCTCGCCGAGGAGACGCTGGCGACGATCGCCCGACTCGGCGTCAGCACCCAGGCGCCGGTCGAGAAGTCCAAGGTCGACCTGGTCGTGCGTGAGCGGTCCACGGCTGCCGAGTTCTTCCAGCCGGTCGAGTTCACCAGGGAGCGGATCGAGGCCGCGGGCGACCCCACGTTCCGGCAGGAACTGCGGGCCGAGGCCACGATCGACCCGGAGACCGCTGCCAACGGCGCACCGCTCGGTGACGGCATCTGGGACATCCTCTTCCGGATCAGCTCCTGTGGCTGGACCAAGGAGGCCCGGCTGGGATCGGTCCGCGCCGACCAGGTCGAGGCGGAGCGCCTCGGCGCTCTGAGCGGCTCGCCGCGCAGGGTGGTCCTGCCCTACTGGACCGAGCCGCACGGCAACCTCTCGCTCGACGTCGACCTCGCCACCAGCCGCATCGACCGGGACGTGCGGGCGCTCGCTCCCGAGGACGTCCTGATCGACGGCGGCCGTGTCGAGCTGCCCCTGCCGCTGGCGGTGGACCCCTCCTCGGGTACCGAGACGGTGGCCCTGCGCTTCAAGGCCGAGGGCGCTCCCGAAGCGGTCCACTCGAACGGCACCCTCAGCAAGGACCCCAAGGGTGCCGTGCTCACCGCCGAACTGCCGGGCGGTCTGCTGCCGGGGCACACCTGGAACATGGCGCTGGGCTTCCCGTCGGCGAGGCGGGGCAAGCCGCGCTGGACCCCGCTGCCCACCGCGCTCGTGGTCGCCGCCGACGGCACGATCGCGGCCGGTGCGGCCGCTGCCCCGAGCGCCGGCCGGCCCGCCGCGAAGAATCCCGCAGCGAAGAAGTCCGCCTCCCCGCGGAAGAAGCGCTCCTTCCCCGCCCGTGTGGCGGGGCAGCTCAAGCGCGGCCTGTTCGGCTGAGGGCCCTTCCGCCGGGACGGGCCGGTCTCCGGACCGCCCCGGCGGTGCGGAGCATGGACCAGCCAGTTGAGAAAGAAGTGAAAGATATGCGACCTCTGTCCATCGAAGGTGCCTGGATTCACGAGCCGAAGGTGTTCCCCGACGACCGCGGCAGCTTCCACGAGTGGTTCCGCGGGGCGGACTTCCGGACCGCGACCGGCCAGGACCTCAGCCTGGTCCAGGCGAACTGCTCGGTGTCCAGGCGCGGCACCTTGCGCGGCATCCACTACGCGGACGTTCCGCCGAGCCAGGCGAAGTACGTCAAGTGCGTCCGGGGCGCGGTCCTCGACGTCATCGTCGACATCCGCGTCGGCTCCCCGACGTACAAGCGGTGGGAGATCGTCCGGCTGGACGACGTGACGCACCACGCGGTGTACCTCTCCGAGGGACTCGGGCACGCCTTCTTCGCCCTGAGCGACGACGCCACCGTGGTCTACCTCTGCTCCGAGGGCTACGCGCCCGAGCGTGAACACGGCATCAACCCGCTCGACCCCGGCCTCGCCATCACCTGGCCCGAAGGCGTCGAGCCCCTGCTCTCACCGAAGGACGAGCAGGCGCCGACGCTCGCCGAGGCGGAGGAACAGGGTCTGCTGCCCCGCTACGAGGACTGCGTCTCCTTCCGGAATCAGCTGCGCGCACGCTGACCGGGCTCGGGGAGAACCCGCGGGGGCGGGAGATCCGGCCACGCGGATGCGAAGGTGGCCCATATCCGAGGCAACCCGATGAACGGCCTGCCCGTCTCCTATGCCGAGAAGGGAACGGACAGGCCGTTTTCGTGTGACTGTGCGGGGAACGCGTCATGAAGCGGCGTTCCGTCGTCCTTTCCTGAAAGCGAACGCGCAGACCGGGGAGAGATGAGTAACAGCGCACCAGACGTCAGCGTCGTCATCGGGGCCTACGAGGCGATGCCGTACCTGATCCGCTGCCTGGAGTCCGTCGAGGCGCAGACCCTGCCGGCCGGGCGCATGGAGATCATCGCCGTCGACGACGGGTCCACGGACGGTACGGGGGAGTACCTGGACGAGTTCGCGGCGCGCACCGCCATCGAGACCCGGGTCGTCCACCAGGAGAACTCCGGCGGCCCCAGCGGGCCGCGCAACGTCGGACTCGGGCTGGCGCGCGGACGCTACGTCTTCTTCCTCGACGCGGACGACTACTTCGGCGAGGAGGCGCTCGAACGGATGGTCGCGATGGGGGACCGGGCCGGCACGGACGTGGTGCTCGGCAAGGTCGTCGGCGTCAACCGCGGAGCGCCGAAGTCGATGTGGAAGGAGAACGCCGAGCGGGCCGACCTCTTCTCCTCGCGCATCAAATTCACCCTGAGCGCCCAGAAGCTCTTCCGGCGGGAGATGCTCGTACGGCTCGGGCTGACCTTCGACGAAAGGCTGAAGACCGGTGAGGACGCGCTCTTCACCATGGAGGCCTATCTGCGCGGCGGCGGGGTCTCCGTCGTCGCCGACTACACCTGCTACTACCTGGTGGGCCGGGACGACGGCAAGCACGTGACGAAGAGCGGGAGTTACCGGCTGCGCTTCGACTCCGCGCGGGCGCTGACGGAACTCATCGCGACCCATCTCCCGCCGGGGCCCCAGCGGGACGAGCTGATGGTGCGGCCCTTCGTCATCACCCTCCTCCCGCAGTTCGGTGCCTCCCTGCTGCGGCAGTCCGAGGCCGTGCGGCAGGACAAGATGGAGCTGGCCGCTCCGCTGCTGGCGGCCTACTGGTCACCGGGGCTGGGCCGCCGCCTCAAGGTGCATGAGCGACTGCGGCTGGTCTGCGTGGCCCGGGGACGGCTCGATCTGCTCCTGGACGTCCTGCGGTTCATGGCGGACAAACATGAGCCCGCGGTGGTCCGCAAGGGACTCGGCGGCAAGGCGTACCTCGCCTACCCGCATTTCGGCGAGCGGGCGGGGCTGCCCGATTCCGCGTACGAGCTGACTGTGGCCGAGCGGGTCGGCGGTAAGCGGATCGAGGTGCCGAAGGTGCAGACGGCCACCTCGATCGCGCGACGCCTGGTACGCAAGGCCCGTAGGAAGGCCCGGTCGGCTCTGCGCGCCCCGCGCCGGGCAGGATAGGCCCGGGCCCATGGGACACACGGAGCCGGGCACCCCCTCACTGCTCGGGACGGAGCAGTCTCCTGACCGGCCGGCCCACCACACGCCGGGCCCGCTGGTAGGCGGTGGAACCCGCGCCTGCCTGCGGCCTGTCGCCGGGCCTTGCGGTGAGCAGGGACTGGCGCAACCGGTTGTTCTCCTCGGCCAGTTCCTCCATCCTGCTCCGCATCCAGCTGAAGCGGCTGCGCAGGGAATCCGGGTCGCTGTCCGTCCACGGCCGGACGGCGGGCGGAAGCGAGAGCTTCGCCATGGCCGCTTCGAACGCCGCGCCCCCGTCGCCGTGGGTGAAGGTGTTCTCCAGACCGTTGCGCTCCATGAAGCCGGTGAAGCGCAGGAAGCGTTCCTTGTGGCCGTTGACCAGATCGCTGAAGTCGGCCGCCTCGTAGAGCTCGGCGGGGTCGATGTCCTTGGGCGTCTCGGAGATCTTGCGGTGCGGGATGCCGAAGTACCGGCACAGCTCCAGGGTGCGCGAGTCGCTGCAGAGCACGGTGCTCGGAACGCCCGCCAGGAGCGCCGCGATGTTGCCGTGGATGCGGGAGCCGAACGAGAAGTCGAACTCGCGGAGTTCGCGGATCCAGGTGGCCGGGTCGATGTAGAGCCGGACCTTGCCCTCGCGGTACATCGGGTGGGACGGGTGTGTCGGCATCGAGGTCTGCGAGCCGGAGGAGTGCGAGGTCTCGCGCCAGTGCAGGAGCTCGCCCTCCAGGAGGTTCTGCCCGACGAACCGGAGGTTCGGGTAGCGCTGGTGGGCCTGCCGGATTATCGCGTCGAGACCGTGCGAGCGGACGGCGCTGTGCGAACCGTTCACCGAGACGTGGGACTCGGGGGTGAGCGACTCGAACCGCTTCTCGAGCGTGAACGTTTCGCCGTGCATGAACATGGAGGGGCAGCCGATGACCTCGACGTCGCGGAAGCCCATGTCCTTGAGGTACTGCTCGGTGAATTCGCCCCGGACGCCGATGGACGCGCTGCGGTTGAGTACCTCGGTGACGAATTCCCTGACGGTGGGTTCCATCGGCTTCAGCCGGGCCGCGTCGTACTTCAGGTCGGCCTGCGCGCCGACTCCGAGGACGACGACCGGGATGCGCAGCTTCTTGATCAGCGCGGTCATCCGCGCCAGCGGCCGCTCGAACGACGGCCGGAAGGCGTTGGCCAGGGGGACGACGAAGACGTCGTACTCCTCGTTGATGCGGGCGGCCTCCGACGGGATCGTACGGATTCCGTTGGAGGAGACCTCGGCCCGCGGGGTCGTGAGCAGCTTGTGAGCCGCGTCGCTGAAGATCAGGTTTCCTGTATTCGTCCCGAAGACATCTCTGTGGAGGGACTGTTCGAGGGACGCCACATCGAAGGGGCTTTTGCCTGATCTGAGCAGGACACGCGTCTTGCGGGTCGATTCATCGGTCACCCGTAGAGCGTAGCCCGACCAACGGCAGGTAGAGATTACGCAAAGGCTCCATCTCGACCGGCCGTACTGTGCTGTGCGCCCGCGCCTCGGAGCCGGGGCGTGTACCCGCGGTGTGCTTTGAGACGGTGCTGCACGGCACGGACCGCCTCGCGTAGATTGTGGGCGCCGAGCAGGACGACATGATGGGGACGGGCGTACGTGTCAGGGGCAAGCGAATCCGAAGGCGTACCGCGCAGCTCCGCCGGCGGGGCCGGGAGGCCGGGAGTGACCGGTGCCCGCAGGATCGTCGTCAAGGTCGGGTCCTCCTCGCTCACCACCGCGGCGGGCGGCCTCGACGCCGACCGGGTGGACGCCCTCGTCGACGTGCTCGCCAAGGTCAGGGGCGGCGGGGAGCGCGAGATCGTCCTCGTCTCCAGCGGCGCCATCGCCGCCGGACTCGCCCCGCTCGGCCTCGTCCGCCGGCCCAAGGACCTGGCCCGTCAGCAGGCGGCCGCCAGCGTCGGGCAGGGTCTGCTGGTCGCCCGGTACACGGCCTCCTTCGCCCGCTACGGCGTACGCGTCGGCCAGGTGCTGCTCACCTCCGACGACACCAGTCGGCGGGCCCATTACCGCAACGCCTACAGCACGCTCGACCAGCTCCTGGAGATGGGGGCGCTCCCCGTCGTCAACGAGAACGACACCGTGGCCACCGACGAGATCCGGTTCGGTGACAACGACCGGCTCGCCGCGCTCGTCGCCCACCTCGTCCACGCCGACCTCCTCGTCCTGCTCTCCGACGTCGACGGCCTCTACGACGGTGACCCGAGCACGCCCGGAACCTCCCGCATCGCCGAGGTCAGCGGTCCGCAGGACCTCCACGGCGTGACGATCGGCAGCGCCGGGAAGGCCGGTGTCGGAACCGGCGGCATGGTCACCAAGGTGGAGGCGGCCCGCATCGCCACCGCCGCCGGGGTGCCCGTCGTCCTGACGTCGGCCAGCCGGGCCGCCGCCGCGCTCGCCGGCCGCGACACCGGTACGTACTTCCATCCCACCGGGCGGCGCTCGGCCGACCGGCTGCTGTGGCTGGCCCACGCCTCGACGCCGCAGGGGGCGCTCGTCCTGGACGACGGGGCCGTGCAGGCGGTCGTCGAGCGGCGCACCTCGCTGCTGCCGGCCGGGATCTGCGGCGTCGAGGGCGAGTTCTCCGCGGGCGATCCGGTGGAGCTGCGGGACCTCTCCGGCCGCGCGGTCGCCCGTGGGCTCGTCAACTTCGACGCCAAGGAGATCCCTCAGCTGCTGGGCCGCTCCACCCGCGACCTGGCGCGCGAACTCGGCCCCGCCTACGAGCGCGAGGTCGTACACAGGGACGACCTTGTCGTCCTCACGTCCCGCACGGCCCCCTGAAACGGCTGAAAGTCCAGGCTTCGAGCGGAGACCTTCACGAAAACCGCCCCA
This sequence comes from Streptomyces sp. NRRL WC-3549, assembly GCF_000721935.1. Lineage (GTDB taxonomy): Bacteria > Actinomycetota > Actinomycetes > Streptomycetales > Streptomycetaceae > Streptomyces. The sequence continues at coordinate 175,626 of NZ_KL585391.1, read as the reverse complement.
AGCCGGGCCCCGGACTGGTCAACTTTGTCACGGGGGTACATGGGGTCAGTACAGGTACACATTCACAGGAGGCCGCCGGTGAGACGAGCGCGCCCGGGGTCACCGCCCCGCGGAACGGGCAGTCGCGCCCTGACCAGTGTCGGAGCGGGGGCCGACTTCGTCGGCATGTCCGCCGACCAGACCCTTGAGCAGGAACCGGTGGTGACCAAGGAGCAACGGACCCGTTCCAAGCTGTGGCACATCACCCTCAGCGTCTCCGGCGGGGAGATCCCGCTCAAGGAGGTCAGAAGGGGGCTCGAACAGCTCGCGCACGACCACCCGTTCCTGCTGACCAGCCGGTACGCCAACGACCACGCGGAGATCCGTTACTGGGAGGAGGCGCGCGACCTCCACGACGCGGCGGCGGTCGCGCTGCGGCTGTGGGGCGAGCACCGGTCCAGTGCGGGGCTCCCGCCGTGGGAGATCGTCGGACTGGAGGTCATCGACCGGGAGACGTACCACCAGAGGGTCGCCGAGGGATACGGCCCGCCGCCGGCCGCGCCGGTCGGGGTGCACCCGTACTGACCTGGGCTGCTCCCTGTTTCCGCTCTCCGCTGCTCTCCGCTGTCCGCTTTCCGCTTTCGCTCCCCGCCGAGCGCCGCGGGCGACCCGGGCAGGTGCGGGGCGGGCGGGCCCCGAGGAGGCGGTGACGGGTGTGCGGTCGCCTAGCCGCCCGTTCGGGCGGGACCGGTGCCCGTTCGGGCAGGTGCGCGAGAGGGGCGGCTGCGCGGCCGGGCATGCGGAATGCGGGCCTGTTCGGGCAGGTGTGCGGGGTGTGTGTCCGTACGCCGGTACGCCCGTCTCGTATCACGAAACGCGGGGCGGCTGCCGGCGGCGGGCGCACTACCCTGCGGGCATGACCACGCTCTCGCCGTACGACAACATGTCCCCGGTCGCCCAGGCGGCCTACCGGGCCCGCGGCGCCGCCGCCGAGATCGCGCCACTTCCGCGCGCGGCGAAGGACGACGCGCTGCTGGCGGTCGCGGACGCGCTGGAGGTGCGTACCGGTGAGATCGTGGCCGCCAACGCCGAGGACGTGGCGCGCGCCCGCGAGGCCGGGACGAGCGAGTCGATCGTGGACCGGCTGACGCTCACGCCCGAACCTGTCTCTTATACACAT
>NZ_KL585391.1:168536-174290 GCF_000721935.1 Streptomyces sp. NRRL WC-3549 | reverse complement strand
CCCCGCCGATGTGCGCGACGTGGCGGCACTGCCCGACCCGGTCGGCGAGGTGGTCCGCGGCTCGACCCTCCCCAACGGGATCGACCTGCGCCAGGTCAGGGTGCCGCTCGGAGTCGTCGGCATCATCTACGAGGCCCGGCCGAACGTCACGGTCGACGCCGCCGCCCTCTGCCTGAAGTCCGGCAACGCCGTGCTGCTGCGCGGTTCGTCCTCCGCCTACGCCTCCAACACCGCCCTCGTGGGTGTGCTGCGCGACGCGGTGGGCGGATCGGGCCTCCCGGCCGACGCGGTGCAGCTGGTACCCGGCGAGAGCCGTGACTCGGTACGCGAACTGATGCGGGCCCGGGGCCTGGTCGACGTGCTGATCCCCAGGGGCGGCGCCTCGCTGATCCGGACCGTGGTGGAGGAGTCCACCGTGCCCGTGATCGAGACCGGCACGGGCAACTGCCATGTGTACGTGGACGCGCAGACCGATCTGGACATGGCCGTCGAGATCCTGGTCAACTCCAAGGCGCAGCGGCCGAGCGTCTGCAACGCCGCCGAGACCCTCCTGGTCCACCAGGACGTCGCCGCCGACTTCCTGCCCCGGGCGCTGGACGCACTGGCCGAGGCCGGCGTGACCGTGCACGGCGACGAGCGGGTGCGGGAGTACGCCGAGGGCTCCAAGGCCACCGTGGTGGCGGCGGTTCCGGAGGACTGGGAGACCGAGTACCTCTCGTACGACATCGCCGCCGCGGTCGTGGAATCGCTGGACGCCGCCGTGGCCCACATCCGGCTGTGGTCCTCCGGCCACACCGAGGCGATCGTGACGACGTCGCAGGCGGCTGCGCGCAGGTTCACCCAGTTGGTGGATTCCACGACGGTCGCCGTGAACGCCTCCACCCGCTTCACGGACGGCGGTCAGTTCGGGTTCGGCGCGGAGATCGGGATCTCCACACAGAAGCTGCACGCCCGAGGGCCCATGGGACTGCCCGAACTCACGTCGACGAAGTACATCGTCACGGGCGACGGCCACATCCGGTAACCCCGGTCGCGGCACGGGCGCGTCACGGAGGCGGAGCGCCACCCGCAGGCGTGGCCCCCGTGGCCCGTGTGGCTGCCGAGGGCGGTGGTAGGGGCGGTGCGTCGGGTGGCGGCCGCGGGTGGCGCGAGTTTCGCGCTCCCTGCCCGAAGCGCCCCGCCCGGGGCTACGCTGAATCCGTGCCGGACGACGTGGGGGGCAGGCCGTCTCAGGACGGCTGGGAGCCCGACGACGACCGCGGGGGCGCGGACGAGGACTTCGCCTCCGTGGTGTTCGACGAGGACTTCGTCCAGGCCGCCGAGATCCACGAACCCACCGCGGTCGAGCGTCTGCTGGCCGCCGCACAGGCACGCGCCGAGGCCGAGGCGGGCCGGCCACGCTCCGGCGGCGGTGCCGTGGACGACGACCTCCACGCCGACGGCTACGGGCCGGACGGGCTGTACGGGCGCGGGAGGGGGCACGGGGGCGCCCGCGACCCCGACGGCCACGACGACGTGTACGGGGACGAGGACAGCCTTTACAGCCCCTACGGCCGCCACGGCGGCGCTCTGCGCCCGTACCGGAGCACCGCCCGGTGGCACCGGCCGATCGCCTGGCTGCTCGCCCTGCTGATGGGGATCGGGATGGTCGCGCTGGCCTTCAGCGCCGTCTACCGCGGCGCCTCGGGAAATCGCCAGGAGCAGGCGCCGCCGGCGACGAGCGGTGTGGACCAACCCGGTGGGGTCCCTTCCGCCTCGGCCGGCTACTCCCGTCCGGCGGTCTCCGCCGTTCCCCGCACTCCCTGAGCGCCACCGGTCCGGGTGGCCTAACCAGGAGCGTTCCCGACTGCGCTCCCACCTGCGTGGCGTTTACCTTGAGGACGATCGACCCACTCTGAAGGTATGGCCTCCGGGGTTCCGTCCCCTTGCCCGCCTCCGAGCCCCGAGACCGACCGCCCCCGCAAGCGAACGTCCCTGCAATCCAATGTCCCTGTGACGCAACCCGTGACGGACAGGCCCGCCCGACGCCTTTCGGCGTAGGCGGAGGCGGAGGTGGGTCCCGCGCCCGCCCCGCCGGTGGCGCGGAGATCGGGAGAAGCCATGACAGGCCGCGGAGAACCGCCGGAAGGGCCCCCGGAGAACCCCCCGGGCGGCGAGGACGAGTACCGCTCACTCGTCTTCGACGAATCCTTCGTGCGCGCTGCCCGGCTCAAGGAGTTCTCCGCCCAGGAACGGATGGGTGAACCGGCCCGGGCCGTGCGCTCCGTGGGCGCCCTCACCGTCCGCGGCACCCGTCGGCGTTCCAGGGCCGCCGTCCTGCTCGTCCTGCTGATCACCCTGGCCTTCGCCACCGCCGTCTACATCGGCTTCCGCAATCCCTATCCGAAACCCGTCGCCCGGCACGCGGAGCCGCTGAGAACCACCGTGGTGCCCCTCGCCCCCGCGGACGCCGTGCGCGGGGGCAGGCCGGAGGACCTCCTCTCCGACGGTCCGGCCGCGGAATTCGAGACCGGCGCGGCAGGCATCAATCTGCCGCCGGTCCGGCGGACCGAGAACTTCTCGACCAGCCAGGTGACCGCCGCGCTGACCACGGTCAAGGACTACCTGGTGGCGTCCTCGATCGACCCCGACGTGATCACCGGCCGGATGGTCCGGCCGGTGGGCCGGCTGCTCGACCCCGACCAGTCCGCTCAGTTCGAGCGGAGCGTGAGCGCACCGGCCGACGACGGCCGGCACAGTGCGACCGGCTGGCTGGTGCGTTTCGACCCGGCCGACGTGGAACTGGCCGACGGCGACGTCCGGGTCCAGGGCACCCTGTCCTACGCGGAGACGGGGTCGGACACCCTGGAAGTGGTGTCCGACCACACCTTCACCTACGCGCTGCGGCCCGCCGTGGCCGGTCCGCACCGCGCCGACGACGCCTCGCTGTACACCGTGCGGCGCGAACTGCACTTCGTCGTCGACCGGGAGGACCTCAGGCTGCACCGGCTGGAGGTGCGCAGCGCCTACGTCCAGGCCGGACCGCAGTCCTGCTCGGCGGATGCCACGGGTGTCCTGCGCCCGCTGCTCGCCGGGGAGCGAGCGGACGCCGGGGGACCGGACGGGACCGACCCCTACGCCAGGGGGCTGCCCAAGGCGGATCTGTGCGGGACCCTCTCGGTCAGTTCTCCGTCCCGGACTCCTCCTCCGGGCCCGGACGCCGCCACGTCCCCTCCGGGCCGTCCGTAGCGTCCGTGGCCGTCCTGCCCTTGCGCGTGGCGCCGTTGCCGCCGCCGGCCGCCCCGGTGAACTTGTCGCGGAGCTTGCCTCCCAGGTCGCCCGCACCCCCGGCGATGTCGCCGACGAGCTTCATCAGCGGGTCCTTGCTGGTTCGCACCGTGTCGGCGTAATGGGCGGCGGACTCCCGGAAGGAGTCGGTCACCGAGGTGTCCTTGTCCTCGTCGCGCCTCGGGTAGTGGCCGTCCATGACGCGCTGGTAGTCGCGGGTCCCGGACCACTTCTTCAACTCGGCCGCCCGCACCGTGGTGAACGGGTGGGAGCGCGGCAGCACATTGAGGATCTTGAGTACGGAGTCCCGGAGGTCGCCGCCCTTCTCGTACTCCTCGGCCTGGGCGAGGAAGGCGTCCACGTTCATCTCGTGCAGGTGGTTGCCTCCGGCGATCTTCATCAGGCCGCGCATCGAGGCCTTCAGGTCCTGTCCGACCAGCAGCCCCGCCCGGTCGGCGGACAGCTCCGACTTGCGGAACCACTCCCGCAGTGCCGTCACTATCGCCATGACCGCGACGTTCCCCAAGGGGATCCACGCCACCTTCAGGGCGAGGTTGGTGAGGAAGAGCAGTATCGTCCGGTACACCGCGTGCCCGGAGAGCGCGTGGCCCACCTCGTGGCCCACGACCGCCCGCATCTCCTCCTCGTCGAGCAGCTCGACGAGCCCGGTGGTCACCACGATGATCGGCTCGTCGAGGCCGATGCACATCGCGTTGGGCCGCGGGTCCTGGTTGACGTACATCGGCGGGACCTTCTCCAGGTCCAGGATGTAACAGGCATCGCGCAGCATGTCGTTCAGGTGGGCGAACTGGGCGTCGCTCACCCTGACGGAGTCCGACAGGAAGAGCAGTCGGAGGCTGCGCTCGGGCAGCAGCCCGCTGAGCGCCTTGAACACGGTGTCGAAACCGGTCAGCTTGCGCAGGGCCACGAGGGCCGAACGGTCCGCCGGGTGCTCGTAGGCGCGGGAGGAGATTCCCGGGTACCGCCTGCGCTGCCTGCTCGGCACGCTCTCGTGACTGTTGTCGGTCATGGATGCCCCCTGTTCGTACGAGACGTCGCTCGTCCCCCTGACGGATGTCAGCGTAGGCGTTGGCGCTACGGTGTGCGGGGGGCTGTGGATAACTTCGAGGAGCGCCCGGAATGCCGCACACCACCGCCACACTGCTCGCCGCCGTCTCCGACGGCCAGGGGCCGGGCAACACGCTCCGCGTCGTGCTGCTCGTCTCGCTCCTGGGCGGGGTCCTGCTCGCCTGGTTCCTGCTGCGTGGATACCGCAACGACGACGACAACGACTGAGTCGGCGTGAGCGTGCCCGTGACGCCCGCATACGATGTGCGCGACGTCTTCCTTCCGACTCACGATCGATAGGTCCCGTTGAAGATGAGCCTCACGAACACCGCACAGCACCTGGTCAGCCTCGCCGAAGGCGGCGAGGGCGGCAACCACGCAAGCCTCAGCCCCTATGTCACGGGAGGCGGCGCGTTCGTCGTGCTGATCCTCCTGTTGTGGATCACCACGCGCTTCAACCGGGACCGCTGAGACAGAGGCGAACGGCAGTGCCAGTAGGGTCTGCACGCATGGGAGAGCAGGAAGTGCCTACCGGCGGCAAGCGCAGACTCGGCGTGATGGGCGGGACGTTCGACCCGATCCACCATGGACACCTGGTGGCGGCCAGTGAAGTGGCCGCCCAGTTCCACCTCGACGAGGTCGTCTTCGTCCCGACCGGGCAGCCGTGGCAGAAGAGCCACAAGACGGTCTCCCCGGCCGAGGACCGCTATCTCATGACGGTCATCGCCACGGCGTCCAACCCGCAGTTCTCGGTGAGCCGCAGCGACATCGACCGTGCCGGGCCGACGTACACGATCGATACACTGCGGGATCTGCGCGACGTACACGGCGACGCGGACCTCTTCTTCATCACCGGCGCCGACGCGCTCTCCCAGATCCTCACCTGGCGGGACGCCGAGGAGCTGTTCTCGCTCTCCCACTTCATCGGTGTGACCCGGCCGGGTCACCTGCTGACGGACGACGGGCTGCCCAAGGGCGGGGTGTCGCTCGTCGAGGTCCCCGCGCTGGCGATCTCGTCCACGGACTGCCGCGCCAGGGTCGCGCAGGGGGAGCCGGTCTGGTATCTGGTGCCGGACGGTGTGGTCCGCTACATCGACAAGCGCCAGTTGTACCGCGGCGAATGAGCCACGGAGAGGGGCACCGGTGAACGACCGACCAAACCCGTACGACCCGTACTACCAGCAGCAGCCGCAGATCATCGGCTACGACAGGTACGGTCAGCCGGTCTATCAGCAGCAGGCGCAGCAGCAGTACGACCCGTACGCGCAACAGCCCCCGCAGCACCCGCAGTCCGCGCACGAGGGCCAGACCCAGCAGGGCTACGGGACGGCACAGGGCTACGGCTACGACCCGTACGGGGGCACACAGCAGCAGTACGACCCGTACGCCCAGCAGCAGCCCTGTCTCTTATACACATCT
>NZ_KL585391.1:165327-168285 GCF_000721935.1 Streptomyces sp. NRRL WC-3549 | reverse complement strand
CCGGCCGGCAGCCCGCCGTGGACACCACCCGGCAGTGGGAGGCGCAGGCACCGGCCGCGCCCGCGGCCGCACCGCCGGAACCCGAGCCGGAGCCCCGGCCGGCGCCCGACGCCGTCGTACCCGAACAGCGCCGGGCCGACCGCGACTACCGCACCGAGCAGTTCTCCTTCATCGAGGAGCCCGACGAGGACTCCGAAGACGTCATCGACTGGCTGAAGTTCACCGAGAGCCGCAGCGAACGGCGCGAGGAGGCCCGGCGCCGCGGGCGCAACCGGCTCGTCGCGCTGATAGTCGTCGCCGCCCTCGTGGTGGTCGGCGGAGCCGGATACCTCTGGTACGCGGGCAAGATCCCCGGCCTCTCGGGTCAGGAGGAGCAGAAGGCCACGACCGCCGGCCCGCAGAAGCGGGACGTCATCGTCGTCCACCTGCACAACACCAAGAAGGGCGGCACCTCCACGGCGCTGCTCGTCGACAACACCACCACGAAGCAGGGCACCACCGTCCTGCTCCCCAACTCACTCGCCGTGGCCACGGACGACGGGTCCACCACCACGCTCGGCGAGTCGGTCGACGACGACGGTTCCACCGGGACACGCGAGGCGATCGACACCCTGTTCGGCACGCGGATCGGCGGGACCTGGCGGCTCGACACCCCTTACCTGGAGAACCTCGTCGAACTCGTCGGCAACATCGAGGTCGACACCGACACCGACGTGCCGGACACCAAGAAGGGCGCCGACCCGCTGGTGAAGAAGGGCGAGGCACAGACGCTGAGCGGTCAGATGGCCGTCGCCTACGCCACCTACCAGGGCCCGGACGAGCCGGAGACCAAGCAGCTGACGCGCTTCGGCGAGGTCCTGCGCGGCGTGCTGCGCAAGATGTCGGAAGACCCCGAGGCCGCCACGGTCACGGTGGAGACGCTCGCGCAGATCCTCGACCCCTCGCTGCCCGAGAAGGACCTGGGGGCCTCGTTGGCCAAGCTCGCCGGGCACGCCAAGGTCGGCGACTACAAGACGGAGCTGCTGCCGGTGCAGGAGGACGGCACCCTCACGGCCGAGGCCACCGAGAGCGTGGTCAAGGACGTCCTGGGAGGCACGGTCACGGCCCCGGAACAGGGCGCCGCGGTACGCGTCGGCGTCCGGAACGCCACGGGGGTGGCCAAGGCGACCCAGAGCGCCAGGGTGCAGCTGGTCAACGGCGGCTACGCCTTCGTCGACGGCGGCACGGCGGGTGCCGAGTCCTCGTCCGAGGTCCGTTACCGGACCGAGGAGGACAAGGCCGAGGCGGTCGAGGTCGCCAAGACCCTGGGCCTGCCGACGAGCGCGGTGAAGAAGAGCGAACCCGCCGCGAACGCCGACGTCTCGGTCGTCCTCGGCCAGGACTACAAGATCCCGGGCTGAGCCGCCCCGGCGTCGTCCCGGGGGCGCGCGACGACGGCCACGGCACCTCACCCCGTGGCCGGGGCGCCCGCACACATCCGGTGTGCGGACGCCCGCCGGCTCGCGAGGCACCGCACCTGGCGCCGCGCCGATCCACACGGGCTACCGGGCGGCCCCGGGACCTCTCCGTCGGACGACGCAGGGCGAGGCCCCCGCCCGAGCCGCCGCGGCACCGCGAAGACGCCGGCCGCTTGCCCGCGGGCCTCCCGGTCCGCCGTGGTCCGAACGGAAGACCCCGGGCGCGTCGTCACACCGTCGGCGGTCCGTGAGACCCTAGAGGTCGATCTGACCGCCGACGAAAGCCTGCATGTGACCGCCACGGACCGCTCCATCGAGCTCATCAACGCCGCCGCCCAGGCCGCGGCCGACCGGCTCGCGCACGACATCATCGCCTACGACGTCAGTGACGTCCTGTCGATCACCGACGCCTTCCTGCTGGCCTCGGCCCCCAACGACCGCCAGGTCAAGTCGATCGTCGACGAGATCGAGGAGCTGTCTCTTATACATCGAGGAGCGGCTGCAGAAGGAGCTCGGCGCCAAGCCGGTACGCCGTGAAGGCGACCGGGACGCCCGCTGGATCCTCCTCGACTACGTCGACATCGTCATCCACGTCCAGCACAGCGAGGAGCGGGTCTTCTACGCGCTGGAGCGCCTGTGGAAGGACTGCCCCGAGATCGCTCTCCCCGAGGACGCGCTCAAGACCCGCGGCAAGGCGGAGGAGCACGCCGAGCTGAGCGGCGGCGCGGAAGGTGAGCAGAGCTGAACGGCAGCAGGAGCGGCAGGGGCCGCAGGATCGTCCTCTGGCGGCACGGGCAGACGGCGTGGAACCTGGAACGCCGTTTCCAGGGCACCACCGACATCGACCTCACCGAGACCGGCGTCGGCCAGGCCCGCCGGGCCGCCCGGCTGCTCGTCTCGCTGAGGCCGGACGCCATCGTCGCCTCCGATCTGCGGCGTGCCGCGGACACGGCGGCGGAACTCTCCGCGGTCACCGGACTGGAGATCGCCCACGACCCGGCCCTGCGCGAGACGTACGCCGGCGCCTGGCAGGGGCTCACCCACGAGGAGATCGTCGGGCAGTACGGCGAGCAGTACGCCGCGTGGAAGCGCGGTGAGCCGGTGCGCAGGGGCGGTGGCGAGCTGGAGACCGAGGTCGCCGACCGGGCCGCGCCGGTGGTGCTGGAGCACGCCGACAAGCTGCCGGACGACGGCACACTGGTCGTGGTCAGCCACGGCGGCACGATCCGGACGACCATCGGACGTCTGCTCGGCCTCGAGGCACACCACTGGGAAGGGCTCGGCGGCCTTTCCAACTGCTGCTGGTCCGTGCTCGGCGAAGGCGCGCGGGGCTGGCGGCTGCTCGAGCACAACGCGGGCACCCTCCCCCAGCCGGTCCTCGGCGACGACGCCTAGGGGGCCGTCACCGGGGCGCGGGGGCCGGATTTCGCTTTCCGGCAGGTCACAGGCTAAAGTTCTTCTTGTTCGCAGCGCGGAAACGCAGGGAAACACAGCGGACAGC
>NZ_KL585391.1:164437-165126 GCF_000721935.1 Streptomyces sp. NRRL WC-3549 | reverse complement strand
GATCCCGTCCCCGGCAGGGGGCGGGATCTTTTGGTGCGGTACGGAAATCCGGCGGCACGACCGGCGCTTCCCCCGCTCCGGCGACCGGCCCCGGCGTTCCCTTTGCGACAAAGGCGGGAAGCCGGGACGTCGGCGGGCTGACCCCCTTGCGGTGTCATGGCAGAATCGGAGCGCCGGAGGGGGCGACGGACCGATCGGGAGGGAGCGCGATGCCTGAGAGCCGCGTACGGATCCCGGACCAGCCCCTCACCCCCATGACGTCCCCGGGCGCGGTCGCCCCGCAGGAGGACTCCTCCGTGCGCGCGGCCCACCGCCGCACCCGGAGCTGACCGGATGGGTGCACACAGGCGGAAGTGCGACTGGTGCGGCAGCGGTACGCCCATCGTCAGGGACATGGACCCGGTCAACGCGCAGTACCAGTACTGGTGCGAGGAGTGCGCCCGGGCGCTGATCATCAAGGGCGACCCGATCGAGACCTACCGGGAGTTGGAGGGGGAGCCGATCTACGGCCGGCTCCTGGAGGAGCACTGCACCCTCAAGCGCTTCTACTCCTTCGCCACCGCCTGACGTGTCCGGGGCGCCCGCGGCGGAGGAACCGGGCAGAACGGAAACGATTTTTGTTGCACCGGGTGGACCGTGTAATGTTCTCGATGTCGCCGGGGAAACCGGGTGACAAAGGCAAGGGGCTA
>NZ_KL585391.1:157320-164175 GCF_000721935.1 Streptomyces sp. NRRL WC-3549 | reverse complement strand
GGAAGCGGGTCATCCGAATCGGGTGACCCGCTTCTCGTTGTGGCCGGTGAGGTGCGGCCGGTGGGGCCCGGAGCCGGGCGCGGAAGGGCGGACGCCGCTCCGAAGCCGTGCGGTACCCTGGCGCCATGCGTGCCGTACGCCTTCTGCTTAGCGAGCCGCGCTGACGACTACCGACCGGTGAGAACGCCTGGTCGGACTCGGCGCGGCGTCCCCTCCTGTGCGAGGGGATTTTTCGTTTCCGTAGACGTGTGTCCGTAGACGTGTGTCCGTGGACGTGGGCGCCGGCAGATGACGATCGATGGAGCTTGAGGATCATGAGCGAGACGAACACCGCGGCCGAGGTGGCCGCGCCGCACCGCTATACGGCAGCGATGGCCGCCGACATCGAGGCACGCTGGCAGGACTTCTGGGACGCCGAGGGGACGTACGAGGCGCCGAACCCGACCGGTGACCTGGCGGGCGATCCGGCACTGGCCGCCCGGCCCAAGAAGTTCATCATGGACATGTTCCCCTACCCGTCGGGTGCGGGCCTGCACGTCGGCCACCCGCTGGGGTACATCGCCACCGACGTCTACGCCCGCCACCAGCGGATGACCGGCCACAACGTCCTGCACACCCTGGGCTTCGACGCCTTCGGCCTGCCGGCGGAGCAGTACGCGGTCCAGACGGGTACCCACCCTCGGATCTCGACCGAGGCCAACATGGAGAACATGAAGGCGCAGCTGCGCCGGCTGGGTCTGGGCCACGACAAGCGCCGTTCCTTCGCGACCATCGACGCGGAGTACTACAGGTGGACCCAGTGGATCTTCCTGCAGATCTTCAACTCCTGGTACGACACCGAGGCCGGCCGGGCCCGCCCGATCGCCGACCTGGAAGCCCAGTTCGAGAGCGGTGAGCGCGCCACTCCGGACGGCCGCGCATGGGCCGCGCTGAACGCCGCCGACCGCGCGGACGTCCTGGGGCAGTACCGCCTGGCGTACGCCTCGGACGCGCCCGTCAACTGGTCGCCCGGGCTGGGCACGGTGCTGGCCAACGAGGAGGTCACGGCCGACGGCCGCTCCGAGCGGGGGAACTTCCCGGTCTTCAAGGCCAAGCTGCGTCAGTGGAACATGCGGATCACGGCCTACGCCGACCGGCTGCTGGACGACCTGGACGACCTGGACTGGCCCGAGGCCATCAAGCTGCAGCAGCGCAACTGGATCGGCCGCTCCGAGGGCGCACGCGTCGACTTCCCGGTCGACGGGGCAGGTGACATCACCGTCTTCACCACCCGGCAGGACACGCTGTTCGGCGCCACCTACATGGTGCTGGCGCCTGAGCACGACCTGGTGGAGCGGATCATTCCGGCGGCCTGGCCCGAGGGCGCCCACCCCGTGTGGACCGGCGGGCACGCCTCTCCCGCCGAGGCCGTCACCGCGTACCGCAAGCAGGCCGCGGCCAAGTCCGACGTGGAGCGGCAGGCGGAGGCCAAGGACAAGACGGGCGTCTTCACCGGCGCGTACGCGACCAATCCCGTCAGCGGCGAGAAGGTCCCGGTCTTCATCGCCGACTACGTGCTGATGGGCTACGGCACCGGCGCGATCATGGCCGTACCGGCGCACGACGCGCGCGACTTCGCGTTCGCGCGCGCCTTCGAGCTGCCGATGCGCTGTGTCGTCGAGCCGTCGGACGGCCGCGGCACGGACCCCTCGGTGTGGGAGGACGCCTTCTCCTCCTACGAGGCGAAGCTGGTCAACTCCGCGAACGACGAGGTCTCCCTGGACGGTCTGGGGGTCGTCGACGCCAAGGCGAGGATCACCGAGTGGCTGCAGTCGCGCGGCGTCGGTGAGGGCACCGTCAACTTCCGGCTGCGCGACTGGCTGTTCAGCCGGCAGCGTTACTGGGGTGAGCCGTTCCCGATCGTGTACGACGAGGAGGGCATCGCCCACCCGCTGCCCGAGTCGATGCTGCCGCTGGAACTGCCGGAGGTCGAGGACTACTCGCCGCGCACCTTCGACCCGGAGGACGCCGACACCCAGCCCGAGACCCCGCTGTCCCGGAACGCGGACTGGGTCAACGTCACCCTGGACCTGGGCGACGGGCCGAAGAAGTACCGCCGTGAGACCAACACCATGCCCAACTGGGCGGGTTCGTGCTGGTACGAGCTGCGTTACCTGGACCCGTACAACGACCGGCGGCTGGTCGACCCGGAGGTCGAGCAGTACTGGATGGGGCCCCGGGAGGGGCAGCCCAGTGGTGGCGTCGACCTGTACATCGGCGGTGCGGAGCACGCCGTGCTGCACCTGCTGTACGCCCGTTTCTGGTCCAAGGTGCTGCACGACCTGGGGCACATCTCGTCCTCCGAGCCGTTCCACAAGCTGTACAACCAGGGCATGATCCAGGCCTTCGTCTACCGGGACGGCCGCGGGATCGCGGTCCCGGCCGCCGAGGTCGAGGAGCGCGACGGCGCGTACTACCACCAGGGTGAGAAGGTCAGCCGTGTCCTGGGCAAGATGGGCAAGTCGCTGAAGAACGCGGTCACGCCCGACGAGATCTGCGGCGAGTACGGGGCCGACACCCTGCGGCTGTACGAGATGGCGATGGGCCCGCTGGACGTCTCGCGCCCCTGGGACACCCGTGCGGTCGTCGGCCAGTTCCGGCTACTGCAGCGGCTGTGGCGCAACGTCGTCGACGAGGAGACGGGTGAGGTCACCGTCGTCGACACCGAGCCCGGCGAGGACACGCTGAGGGCCCTCCACAAGGCGATCGACGGAGTGGGCCAGGACATGGCCGGAATGCGCTTCAACACGGCCATCGCCAAGGTCACCGAGCTGAACAACCACCTGACCAAGACGGGCGGTCCGCTGGAGCGGTCGGTCGCGGAGCGGCTGGTGCTGCTGGTCGCGCCGCTGGCCCCGCACGTGGCGGAGGAGCTGTGGCGCAGGCTGGGCCACAGCGACTCCGTCGTGCACCAGGACTTCCCCGTCGCCGACCCGGCGTACGTCGTGGACGAGACCGTGACGTGCGTGGTGCAGGTCAAGGGCAAGGTCCGGGCCCGCCTGGAGATCTCCCCGTCCATCTCGGACGAGGATCTGGAGGCGCTCGCCCTGGCCGACGAGAACGTCGTCGCGGCACTGGACGGGGCCGGGATCCGCAAGGTGATCGTGCGGGCGCCGAAGCTGGTCAACATCGTGCCCGCGTAGCGGCGTTTCCGGCCGCCGGCACGGGCGGGCCAGGGCTTTCCCCTACGGGCAGGTTGGGGGTTCCGACGGAACCCTTGGCCTGCCCGTTCCGTTTACGGTAGAAGAGCGACCGCACACCGGCAGCCGCAGATACCCGAGGGGCGTTCATGGAAGCCGCGATCCTGATCCTGACGCTGCTGTTCGTCGCGTTCGTCGTGCTCGGGGTGTACGTCGGTGTCAGGACGGTGCGGGCCGCCAAACGGGGTGTGGACCGCACGATCGTCCAGGCCCGCCGTTCCGTGGAGGACACCGCGCTGCGGGCCAAGAGCTACGGCCAGCCGGGGGTGGCGGGGGAGCTCGCGCAGTTGCGGCTCGCCCTGCGGACCTCGATGCGGGCGACCCAGGACGCGTTGAACGCCGGGGTGGCGGAGGACGCCTCCCTGCGTGAGTCCCTGGGGCTCTTCGAGCGGCTGAGCGTGCACGGGCGGGAGCTCGACGAGGACCTCAAGCGTCTGGAGCGCGAGCCGGACCGGGCGACGGTGGCCACCCTGCTGCCCGGCCTGAAGGAGCGCACGGAGCGGATCACGCACTCCGCCGAGTCGTTGCGCTGGGCGGCACGTGACCGGGCGCGGCGGTTCGCCGACGACGACCTCGCGGCGCTGAACGCGCAGATCGACGTGGAGGCGGGAGCCCTCCGGCACTGGACGACGGACGGGCCGGCGGCGGACGGCGACGGGCGCGGGCCCCGGCAGAGCGGCCCGGCGCGCCAGGCCCCCGGCGGTGCGGAGCGTGACCGGAGCGGGCCGGCCGGTACGGACGTGCCGCAGGCTCTGACCCGGCCGGACCCGGGGGCGGCCGGCGGCCGGTACCCCTGGCAGAAATCCGCCAGGCCGGAGACCACGAACTGACACCGGCCGGGCACGGCCGGACCGCGTTCCGGGCGCGCGTGCGGACGTCGGCCGCGCACGGCCGCCCGGAGAGGCCGGGCCGGAACGACCCGAAATGACCAGCGGAACGGGCCCGGGCCGCCCTGCGCCCGCTTGGGGAAGGTAATCTCCGGCTCATGTCCCGCCATGTCGCGATCGTCACCGATTCCACGGCCTACCTGCCGCACCAGACGATGGAACGGCACGGCATCAGCGCTGTGCCGCTCACCGTCGTCCTGGGCGACCGGGCCTTCGAGGAGGGGACGGAGATCTCGGCCAGGTCGCTGGCGCAGGCACTGCAGAAACGCCACTCCGTGACCACGTCCCGGCCCAGTCCGGAGGTCTTCGCCGCCGCCTACCGCGCCGCGTCCGAGGCGGGGGCGTCCGACATCGTCTCCCTGCACCTGTCCGCGGAGATGTCGGGCACCTACGACGCCGCGCTGCTCGCCGCGAAGGAGGCGCCGGTGCCGGTGCGCGTCGTCGACACCGGAATGGTCGCCATGGCCCTGGGCTTCTGCGCGCTGGCCGCCGCCGAGGCCGTCGAACAGGGGGGCGGTCCGGACGAAGCGGTCGCCGCCGCGGAGAAGCGGGCGGCCGGAACCTCCGCGTACTTCTACGTCGACACGCTCGACTACCTGCGCCGGGGCGGGCGGATAGGCGCCGCGCAGGCGCTGCTGGGGTGTATAAGAGACAGGTTGGAGGGCGGGCGCATCGAGTCGCTGGAGAAGGTGCGGACGGCCTCCAAGGCCCTCGCGCGGCTGGAGGAGATCGTCGCGGAACGTGCAGGGGCGGACGGGGTCGACATCGCTGTGCACCATCTGGCCGCCCCCGACCGCGCGGAACGGCTCGCGGAGCGGCTGCGGCAGCGGGTACCGGGCCTGGCGGAACTCCATGTGAGCGAGGTGGGCGCGGTCATCGGCGCGCACACCGGGCCGGGGCTGGTGGGCGCGGTCGTGTCACCGCGCTGAACCCGACCTCACCCCTGCGAGTGGCGAAAGTATTCACAACCAGCGGGTTATCCACCGTTTTTGGTGCTGCTCAGCGCGTTTCCACAGATGTGTCTAGCGTCGGCCGACATGACCCTCCGATCAGTCGACGCATCCCGTCGTGTCCTCGCCGCCGTCAGGCCGAGCGGCGCCACCGATCAGCCGTCCAGCCGTACGGGCGGCTCCCGGCCCGGCCCGCCGGGCCCTGCCCGGACGGGGCCGGGCCCAGGCGCGGCCGCACGGCTCCGCGCGGACGCGCTGATGGCGGGCGGTCGTGCCGCCGGAGAGAGGGCCGGCGGGGCTTCGCCGGGTGTGCCTGCGGGAGATCGGGCGGCCGGGCCCGCAACGGACGCCCGGAGTGCCCCCGCCGGGCCCGCAACGGACGCCCGGAGCGGACCCGCCGGGCCCGCGGCGACACCCCGTGCGGGGTCGGTGCGGGGCACGCGGGCGCCTGAGACGGCTGCGGCGGGGAGGAGGGCCGGGGCGCCCCCGGGCGCCGGCGGCGGCCGGGAGGGGCCGCACCCGGGCGTGGGGGACCGGGCGGACGGGGCCGGAACATCGCCGGAGGCCCGACTCTTCCCGGGGGCCCGGGGAGCGCGCCCGGTCCCTTCCTGGGCCTCCGTCGCGGCGCCCCCTCCCACGGGCACCGCGGGGCCCTTCGGTGCCCGGGAGGCCGGACCTCCTGCGCCGGAGCGGGGAGCGCCGCACATGGCCCCACCGGTGCGGATCGGCCGGTGGGGGGCGGTCGGTCCCGCCGTGCGTGACCGGTTACCGCTGTGGCTCCAGCTCCGGTGCTCGCTCGAACCGAGATCGCTCGCCGCGCTGGCCGTCGTGCTGATCGGCGCGGCCGTCCTCGCCGCGACCCACTTCTGGTCGGCCCGTCCCGAGGCGGTGGGCGCCCCGGAGCGTGTGCAGGAGGCTGCGGCCGTGGGGGCGCTGGTGCCCTCCGCCGACTCCGTTCCGTCCGGTCCCCCCGGTTCCGCGACCGCGCCGGGCGCGGGGGACTCGGCCGCCGCGCCCGGCGGCCAGATCGTCGTCGACGTGAGCGGCAAGGTGCGCAGACCGGGGATCCAGCGGCTGCCGTCGGGCTCGCGGGTCGCCGACGCGCTGAGCGCCGCCGGAGGAGTCCGCGAGGGCGCCGACATGACCGGGCTCAACCGGGCGCGCGTCCTGACGGACGGTGAGCAGGTCCTGGTCGGCCTGCCGGGAGTGCAGCCGGCACCCGGCGGAACAGCCGGAGGGGCGACGGCCGGGGGCGCCGGCGCGGGGCAGCCCGGACCGGAGACGCCGGTGAGCCTGAACACGGCGACCCCCGAACAACTGGAGAGCCTGCCCGGCGTAGGCCCCGTGCTCGCCCAGCACATCATCGACTACCGCACCGAGCACGGTGGTTACCGCTCCGTCGACGAACTCCGCGAGGTCGACGGCATCGGCGACCGCCGGTTCGCGGACCTGCGTCCCCTGGTCAGGCCATGACCGCTCCCGACGTCCACACCGCATCCGGCCGCAGGCTGGGCGCGGCCGATCCGCAGCAGGAGGGGCCGCTCGACCTCAGGCTCGTCCCGCCCGCCCTGGCGGCCTGGGCCACCGCCGCACCGGCCCTGGACGCCCCCGGCCGCTGGGTGGCCGTGGGGGCGGCGCTCTGCGCCTGCGCCGCCCTGGGGATCGCGGGCGGAGCGTGGGCCGCCGGCCGGGCGGCGCGGGCCCGGGCCGGACGCGGCGGCGGAGCCCGCGCGCACCCGTGGTGGCGGAGCCCCGCCACGGCCGCCGTGCTGCTCTGCG
>NZ_KL585391.1:153161-157106 GCF_000721935.1 Streptomyces sp. NRRL WC-3549 | reverse complement strand
GCGCCGCGGCGGGCGCCACCGCCGCGGGGTTGCACGGGGCCGAGACCCGGAGCGGTCCCGTGCCCGGCCTGGCCCAGGGCTTCGCCCGCGCGGAGGCGGAGGTGACGGTCACGTCCGACCCCCGCAGGACCCGGCCGCAGGTCCGGGGCGACCACAGCACGCCCGTCTCCCTGCTCCTGGACGCCGAGATCACCCGGCTCACCGCGCCCGACGGCTCCGTCACCCGGCTGCGCACCCCGGTGCTCGTCATGGTCGCGCCCGGGCAGGCCGCCGACCGGCTGTCCTCCGGATCAGCGGTCGGCTGGCCCCGCCGCGCCACGAGGGGGAGCGCATCGCGGCCGTGGTCCGCGCGGACGCGGGCGCCCCGCCCGAGGTCATCAGGGAGCCGACGCTCGTGCAGCGTGCCGCGGGGCGGCTGCGGTCCGGTCTGCGGCAGGCCACGGACGGGCTCGGCCCCGATGCGCGGGCGCTCCTGCCGGGGCTGGTGGTCGGTGACACCTCCCGGGTGACGCCTGACCTCCACGACGCGTTCAAGGCCACCGATCTCACTCATCTGCTGGCGGTCTCGGGTGCCAATCTGTCGATCCTCCTCTTTCTCCTCATCGGGCCCCCGGGGTCCGCCCTGCGCAGCGAACGCCGGGGCCTGGCGCCGAGGTTGGGCATCTCGCTGCGCCTGACCGCGCTGACCGGGGGAGTCATCGCCCTCGCCTTCGTGATCGTCTGCCGCCCCGAGCCGAGCGTCCTGCGCGCGGCGGCCTGCGGACTGATCACCTTGCTCGCCATCGGTACGGGCCGCCGCAGATCACTGATTCCGGCCCTGGCCACGGCAGTTCTGCTGCTGGTGCTCTACGACCCCTGGCTGGCCCGCAGTTACGGTTTCCTGCTGTCCGTACTGGCCACCGGGGCGCTGCTGGTCCTCGCCCCGGGGTGGAGCAGTGCCCTGCAACGTCACGGTGTCCCGCCGAGACTCGCCGAGGTGCTGGCCGCCGCGGGTGCCGCCCAGGCGGTCTGTGCCCCCGTGGTCGTCGTCCTCGCCTCCCGGGTGAGCCTGGTGGCGGTCCCCTGCAACCTGCTGGCGGAGTTCGCCGTCGCACCCGCCACGGTCCTGGGCTTCGCCGCGCTCGCCGTGGCCCAGGTGTCGATGCCGTCGGCCCAACTGCTGGCCACGGTGGCCGGCTGGCCGGTCGGATGGATCGCGTCGGTGGCCCGTACCGGAGCGTCCCTGCCGGGGGCGCAGGCCGACTGCGCTGCTGGCAGCCGTCACCGCCGTACTGGTGCTGTCCGCCCGTCGTCTGGCCCGGCATCCCTGGGTCTGCTCGGCCGCCGCGCTCGTCCTGGTCCTCGCGGTGCTCAGACCCGTACCGCTCACGAGGATCATGACCGGGTGGCCGCCGCCCGGCTGGGCGTTCGCCCTGTGCGACGTGGGCCAGGGGGACGCCATGGTGCTCGCCGCCGGAGAGGGCACCGGAGTCGTCGTCGACACCGGCCCGGACCCCCGGCCGGTCGACCGGTGCCTGCGCGACCTCGGCATCACGCGTGTGCCGCTTCTGCTGCTGACCCACTACCACGCCGACCACGTACGGGGCCTGCCCGGGGTGCTGCGAGGACGGGAGGTCGGGGCCGTCCAGACGACGGCCCTCCAGGAACCGGCGGAACAGGCGGCGTTCGTGAGGAGGACGGCTGCGGCGGCACACGTCCCGGTGGTCCCGGCCGTGCCGGGGGAGCGCCGCCGCTTCGGACCGCTCGACTGGCAGGTCCTCTGGCCGGCTGCCCCGGTACCGGGTGCCGCACCGTACTCCCCGACGGAGCCCAACGATGCCAGCCTCACCCTGTTCGCGCGGTCCGGTGCGCTGACCCTGCTGCTCCTCGGTGACCTGGAACCGCCCGCCCAGCAAGGGGTCATACGCACCTATCCGGCGCTGCCCCGGGTGGACGTCCTCAAGGTGGCGCACCACGGCTCCGCCTATCAGGACGCCGCGCTCCTGCGCAGCGCACGTCCCCGGCTCGCCCTCATCAGCTGCGGCACGGGCAATCCGTACGGACACCCGGCGGTGCGTACGGTCGAGGCGCTCCGAGCGGGTGGGGCGAAGGTCATGCGCACGGACACGGACGGGGCGATCGCGGTGTCGGGGGCCGGTGCCGGGCTGCGTGCGGCGGGCCGCTCGTGAACATCCCCGGTGTACCCCAGGGGGACGACGGCCAAGACGCGGGTCCGGGCACGGGGGCAGACTTCGGTCACGGCGCGGGGCGAGCGGTACGAGAGGCCGCCAGGCACCGACGCCGAGGCGCCGGCCCCGCCTACCGCCAGCATTTCCGGCTGCGGTTGCCCCACGTCCCGTGGTCCGCCCGAATCCGAACGCGTGACGGACGACGAGCGGAACCGCCAATTCGGACCTTCGGTATCACCTCGGCGCAACCCCCGTCGAGCTGCCGCGTTTGCCTCGAACGTCGCAACAGTGATCGAATGTCTTTTCGTCGGCGGGCCGCTGCTCCGACAACGACGTCCAGCTGTCAGGGGTCCGAGGTGAGAACCGCCCCTGGGAGTGCGTGTACATGTTCGGCCGTTTGCTAGGCAAGAAGGCGAGGCCCGGCGCCCCGTTCCACAGCGCCCTCGCGGGGCTACCGGTGCCGCCCACGGCCGGTCTGCTCAGTTGCCGGGTGCTGGACCCCGTGGGCGGGCCGGTGAAGCACGCCGAGTTCGCCGTCACCGACGCTTCCGGACGCAAGGTCGTCGGCGGTGAGACGGATCCGTTCGGCACCGTCGTCGCCACCGTTCCCTCGGGTGACTACCGGCTGGCCGTCACGGCGGAGGGCTTCACCCCGTTCCACAGTCCGGCCACCGTCCCCGAGGGCGGGCACGCCGGGCTCGGGGACGTCACCCTCCAGATGTCCCAGCCGCCCCAGCTTCCGGCTCCGGGGGACTGGGAGGTCGAGCCGATGCACTCCCAGATCGGTTTCACCGCGCGGCACATCGGTATGGCCCGCATCCGTGGCAGGTTCAACACCTTCGCCGGGGCGGTCCGGATCGCCGACCGCATGGAGGACTCCGCCATGCACGTGGTCATCGACGCCGCGTCGATCGACACGAACGTCCAGATGCGCGACGACCACCTGCGTTCCTCCGACTTCCTCGACGTCGGCCGCTACCCCACGCTGGAGTTCTACAGCGACCGCTTCGTCCACCGGGGCGGCAGCCGATGGGGGGTCAGCGGTGCGCTCACCCTGCACGGCGTGAGCCGCACGGTGACGCTGGACACCCGCTACCTCGGCCTGGGCAACGGCCTGGAGGGCGAGGTCCGTGCGGCCTGCCGTGCCACCACGGAGCTGCACCGCGAGGACTTCACCCTCACCTGGCAGACCATGCTCGCCCGTGGCATCGCCGTGGTCGGTTCCAGCATCGAGATCGAGATGGACATCCAGATCGTTCCCAAGGGCTGACCGGCCGCCGCCGGCGGATGAGGGTGGCGCCCGGTGGCCCGGGCGCCGTCACGGCGTCTCCAGCCACCCCTCGTACTCGGCGGCGAACGCGTCGAGGGCCGAGGCGTCCAGGCGTCCGGCCGGATCCTCCACCACCACCAGCCACTGGGCGTCCTCGGCGTCGTCCTCGCCGGCCAGGGCGTCCCGTACGAGCTGCGGTTCCTCGCTGACGCCGAAGCGGCCGGCCAGTTCCTCGGCCACGTCCTGGGCCGAGTCGCGGTCGGGCAGCACCAGCACATGTCTCACATCGCTCACCCGGCCATTCTCCGGCATCCCCGGCGCCGGTCGTCCCTCCGCCCCGGACCGGGGGGCGGAGGGGCTGGGAGGGGGCAGGGGAGGGGCAGGGGAAGGCCGCGTTGTCACCGGTGCGTGGGATGCTGGACGGCGATGGCCACCAGAAGGAATTCCACCGACGATCCGCTCGCCCCCGTCACGCTGGCCGTGGGCCAGGAGGACCTGCTCCTGGAC
>NZ_KL585391.1:145451-152955 GCF_000721935.1 Streptomyces sp. NRRL WC-3549 | reverse complement strand
CCTGCTCCTGGACCGCGCCGTCCAGCAGGTGGTGGCGGCGGCCCGCGCGTCCGACGCCGACACCGACGTGCGCGACCTCGCCTCCGACCAGCTCCAGCCCGGCACGCTCGCCGAGCTGACCAGCCCGTCGCTCTTCGCGGAGCGCAAGGTGGTGATCGTCCGTAACGCCCACGACCTCTCCGCGGACACGGTCAAGGACGTCAAGGCGTATCTCTCCGCACCCGCCGAGGAGATCACGCTCGTGCTCCTGCACGCGGGCGGGGCCAAGGGCAAGGGCCTGCTGGACGCCGTGCGGAAGGCGGGGGCGCGCGAGGTCGCCTGCCCCCGGACGACCAAGCCGGCCGAGCGGCTCACCTTCGTCAGGTCGGAGTTCCGGACCCTGGGGCGTTCCGCCACCCCCGAGGCCTGCCAGGCTCTCGTGGACTCCATCGGCAGCGATCTGCGGGAGCTGGCAAGCGCCGTCTCCCAGCTGACCGCGGACGTCGAAGGGACCATCGACGAGGCGGTCGTGGGCCGCTACTACACGGGCCGGGCGGAGGCCTCCTCCTTCACCGTCGCCGACCGCGCGGTGGAGGGCAGGGCCGCTGAGGCGCTGGAGGCGCTGCGCTGGTCCCTGTCGACCGGTGTCGCCCCCGTGCTGATCACCAGCGCCCTCGCCCAGGGAGTACGGGCGATCGGGAAGTTGTCGTCGGCCCGCGGCGGCCGCCCGGCCGACCTCGCGCGCGAACTCGGCATGCCGCCGTGGAAGATCGACCGGGTACGCCAGCAGATGCGGGGCTGGACCCCCGACGGGGTCTCTGCGGCGCTGCGGGCTGTGGCCGCGGCCGACGCCGGGGTCAAGGGCGGCGGGGACGACCCGGAGTACGCCCTGGAGAAGGCCGTGGTCGCGATCGCCCGAGCGGCCCGGTCCGGCGGGCGCTGAGAAGCCCCGGCCCTCCGCGCGGCCCGGGCGCCCGCCCCGGCCCTCCGGGCGCCCGCCCCGGCCCGGCCGGCGCGGGCCCGGCCGGCCGCACCCGGCTCCCGGCGGGGCCTCGCCGGACCCCGGTCCACCGGCCCGCTCCACCGGCCCGGCCCACCGTTCTGCCCCACCGTTCCGGTCCCGCCGCTCCGCCCCCACCGTTCCGGCCCCACCGCTCCGGCCCACCGCCCCGGCGCAACACGCCCGCCCGCTCCGCCCGCTCCGCCCGGCGGCGCGTACCGACCGTGCGGGGCGGCGGTTCCGTCGTACGCGTGAACCGGCCCGGGGTGGCCCGCGGGAGAGCCGGGCAGCGCGAAGGCCCCGGGCCGTCCTGGGGGAGGACGGGCCCGGGGCCTTCACATTCATGCTCGGTGCGCCGCACCCGCGTGGCGAACGCAGGTTCGGTGTGCGACGCGGGGTGCCGGTCAGGAGCGGGAGAGAGGGCCCGCTGAGTCCGTTCCGGCGTTCACATCACAAGCTCAGCCCTGGAGGCCGGCCACCTTCGCTGCCAGCGCCGACTTCTTGTTGGCGGCGGAGTTCTTGTGGATGACACCCTTGGAGACAGCCTTGTCGAGCGCGCGCGAGGCGTCGCGAGCGGCCGTGGTGGCCTTCTCGACGTCACCGGCGACGACGGCCTCACGGGCCTTGCGGATCGCGGTCTTGAGCGAGGACTTGACGGCCTTGTTGCGCAGGCGCGCCTTCTCGTTCGTCTTGTTCCGCTTGATCTGGGACTTGATGTTCGCCACGAAAGAGCCTTTTCAGGTTCGTTGGATCTTCATTGGGGTACCGCGCCGCTTCACAGAGCCACGAGGCACAGCTGCCCACGGTATCAGTCGCCCTCGGACCGGCCCAAACCGCCCGTTGCGGCTCAGGCGTGGGACGATGGAGGCTCGTATCGATCCGTCCGACCCGACTTCGACCCGAGACACGGCGTCCGGCGTCTCAAGAATCAGGACCCTGCGTGCCCGCGACTCCTACCAACGTGCCCGAGCCGAGCCGTACCGACCCGGCGCTGATCCGCAACTTCTGCATCATCGCGCACATCGACCACGGCAAGTCGACGCTTGCCGACCGGATGCTCCAGCTGACGGGTGTGGTCGACCAGCGGCAGATGCGCGCTCAGTATCTCGACCGGATGGACATCGAGCGCGAGCGCGGTATCACCATCAAGTCCCAGGCGGTCCGTCTGCCGTGGGCGCCCACCGAGGGCGAGGACCAGGGCAGGACCCACGTCCTCAACATGATCGACACCCCCGGCCACGTGGACTTCACCTACGAGGTCTCCCGTTCCCTCGCCGCCTGCGAGGGCACGGTCCTGCTGGTGGACGCCGCCCAGGGGATCGAGGCGCAGACCCTCGCCAACCTCTACCTGGCGATGGAGAACGACCTCACCATCGTGCCGGTGCTCAACAAGATCGACCTGCCCGCCGCGCAGCCGGAGAAGTTCTCCGAGGAGCTGGCCAACCTCATCGGCTGCCAGCCGGAGGACGTGCTCAAGGTCTCCGCGAAGACCGGGATCGGCGTGGACGCCCTGCTCGACCGGGTGGTCAAGGACGTCCCGGCCCCCGTGGGCCAGGCCGACGCCGCCGCCCGCGCGATGATCTTCGACTCGGTGTACGACGCCTACCGGGGCGTCGTCACCTACGTCAGGGTCGTCGACGGCCAGCTCAACAAGCGCGAGCGCATCAGGATGATGTCGACGGGCGCCACCCACGAGCTGCTGGAGATCGGCGTCTCCTCCCCGGAGATGACCCCGGCCGACGGCATCGGCGTCGGCGAGGTCGGATACATCATCACCGGCGTGAAGGACGTGCGGCAGTCCAAGGTCGGTGACACCATCACCAGCCTCAGCAACGGCGCGACCGAGCCGCTGGGCGGCTACAAGGACCCGAAGCCGATGGTGTTCTCGGGCCTGTACCCCCTGGACGGCTCGGACTACCCGGACCTGCGCGAGGCCCTGGACAAGCTCCAGCTCAACGACGCCGCCCTGGTGTACGAGCCGGAGACCTCGGCCGCCCTCGGCTTCGGCTTCCGCGTCGGCTTCCTCGGGCTGCTCCACCTCGACGTGATCCGTGAGCGGCTGGAGCGCGAGTTCGGCCTGGAGCTCATCGCCACCGCCCCCAACGTGGTCTACCGCGTCGAGATGGAGGACGGCACCGAGCACACCGTCACCAACCCGAGCGAGTTCCCCGAGGGCAAGATCGACAAGGTGCACGAACCGGTCGTGAGGGCCACGGTCCTGGCTCCCAGCGAGTTCATCGGCGCGATCATGGAGCTGTGCCAGAGCCGGCGCGGCACCCTGCTCGGGATGGACTACCTCTCCGAGGACCGCGTCGAGATCCGCTACACCCTGCCGCTGGCCGAGATCGTCTTCGACTTCTTCGACCAGCTGAAGTCCAAGACCCGCGGATACGCCTCGCTCGACTACGAGCCCACCGGCGAGCAGTCGGCCCAGCTCGTCAAGGTCGACATCCTGCTGCACGGCGACAAGGTCGACGCCTTCTCCGCAGTCACGCACAAGGACAAGGCGTACGCGTACGGCGTCCGGCTCGTCGCCAAGCTGCAGAAGCTCATCCCCCGGCAGAACTTCGAGGTGCCGATCCAGGCCGCCATCGGTTCCCGGGTCATCGCCCGCGAGACGGTCCGCGCCATCCGCAAGGACGTCCTCGCCAAGTGCTACGGCGGTGACATCTCCCGTAAGCGGAAGCTGCTGGAGAAGCAGAAGGAGGGCAAGAAGCGGATGAAGATGGTCGGCAGCGTGGAGGTGCCGCAGGACGCGTTCATCTCGGTCCTGTCGACCGACGAGTCCGCGGGGGAGACCAAGGCCAAGAAGTAACACCCGGCCCGGCCCCTGTGCTCCCTGCCCCGCGCGGGCCCGGGGAGCCCCGCGGGACCCTCCCGGTCGGCGGCCCCCGGGCCCCCGGCCCGCCGGAGGCCCGCTGCCTCTTACGCCACGGACCCGGGCGCTCTAGTCTGAGCAGCACCCCGTTAGTTACTCGCCAGTTAAACAAGCAGGCCGAGCGGGAACGAAGAGCAGGAACACAAGCAGCAGCATCAAGAAGCCGGTCGTAGCAATGCCGCAGGCCCGGAGGACGTCGTGAGCGACACACAGACCCTGATCGACAGCCGGCCGCCCTCCGTGGCGACCCTCTTCATCGACCGCGTGGCGGCGACCCCGGACGGGGAGGCGTACCGCTACCCCGTGGCCGCGGCCTCCGGACAGGGGCCCGATGACTGGAAGTCGCTGACCTGGGCGCAGGCGGCGACCCGGGTGTACGCCATCGCGGCCGGTCTGATCGCTCTGGGTGTCCGGCCCGAGGAGCGCGTCGCGCTCGCCTCCTCGACGCGCGTCGAATGGATACTGGCCGACCTCGGGGTGATGTGCGCGGGCGCCGCGACCACGACGGTCTACCCCTCCACGAACGCCGTCGAGTCCGCCTTCATCCTGGCCGACTCCGAGAGCCGCGTCCTGATCGCCGAGGACGCCGCCCAGCTGGCTAAGGCCCGGGAGAGCCGGGCCGAGCTGCCCCGCCTCGCCCATGTCGTCGTCATCGACCCGGCCGGCGCCGAGCCCGTCGAGGGCGACCCGGAGGGCTGGATCCTCACCCTGGCCGAGCTGGAGGACCGGGGCGCCGAACACCTCGCGAAGGAACCGGACGCGGTCACCGAGCGGGTCGCCGCGATCACCGCCGACCAGCTGGCGACGCTGATCTACACCTCCGGCACCACCGGCCGTCCGAAGGGGGTGCGGCTGCCGCACGACAACTGGTCGTACATGGCCAAGGCGACCGTGGCGACCGGACTGATCACCGCGGACGACGTCCAGTACCTCTGGCTGCCGCTCGCCCACGTCTTCGGCAAGGTCCTCACCTCCGGCCAGATCGAGGTCGGCCACGTCACGGCCGTCGACGGCCGCGTCGACAAGATCATCGAGAACCTCCCGGTCGTGCAGCCGACCTACATGGCCGCCGTTCCCCGGATCTTCGAGAAGGTGTACAACGGGGTCGCCGCCAAGGCGCGGGCCGGCGGCGGCGCCAAGTACAAGATCTTCCAGTGGGCGGCCGGGGTGGCCCGCGAGTACGCGCGGGTCTCCCAGGACAACTTCCGGCGCACCGGTACGGCGTCGGTGCCGTTCGCCCTCGGGGCCAAGCACAAGGTCGCCGACACGCTTGTCTTCGCGAAGATCCGGGAGGCCTTCGGCGGCCGGCTCCGCGCCTGCGTCTCCGGTTCGGCCGCCCTCGCCCCGGACATCGGGTTCTTCTTCGCCGGCGCGGGCATCCACATCCTGGAGGGCTACGGCCTCACCGAGTCCAGCGCCGCCTCCTTCGTGAACCCCGGCGACGCCTACCGCACCGGCACCGTGGGAAAGCCGCTGCCCGGCACGGAGGTCCGGATCGCGGACGACGGTGAGATCCTGCTGCGCGGTCCCGGGGTGATGGAGGGGTACCACCGGCTGCCGGAGAAGACCGCGGAGGTGCTGGAGTCCGACGGCTGGTTCCACACCGGTGACATCGGAGAGCTCTCCCAGGACGGCTACCTCCGGATCACCGACCGCAAGAAGGACCTGATCAAGACGTCCGGCGGCAAGTACATCGCCCCGGCGGAGGTCGAGGGGCAGTTCAAGGCGGTGTGCCCGTTCGTCTCGAACATCCTGGTGCACGGAGCCGACCGCAACTTCTGCACGGCCCTCATCGCCCTCGACGAGCCGACCCTCCTCGGCTGGGCCGAGGAGAACGGCCTGG
This sequence comes from Streptomyces sp. NRRL WC-3549, assembly GCF_000721935.1. Lineage (GTDB taxonomy): Bacteria > Actinomycetota > Actinomycetes > Streptomycetales > Streptomycetaceae > Streptomyces. The sequence continues at coordinate 147,255 of NZ_KL585391.1, read as the reverse complement.
GCGGCAGGCCCTACGCCGACGTCGTCGCCTCCCCGCAGGCCGTCGCACTCATCGACGGCTATGTGCAGCGGCTCAACGAGGGCCTCCAGCGCTGGCAGACCATCAAGAAGTTCCGCCTGCTGCCGCGCGACCTGGACATCGAGCACGGCGAGCTGACCCCGAGCCTCAAGCTGAAGCGGCCGGTCGTCGAGCGTGAGTACAAGGACCTCATCGAGGAGATGTACGCGGGCTCACGCGAGGCGTGAGACCCGGGCCTCCGGACGCGGTGTACCCGCACGTCAGGGCCGGGGCCGGTGGCCGTACAGGCGTCCACCGGCCCCGGCCCGTTCCCGTCCGGCGCCGATCGTTTCGGTGACTCCGTGCTTGTGCGCGCGTCCGGTCTGTCACTCTGTCCTGGGGTCTTTCGTCCTCCGTGTCCGAACGTGAGGCCCTGGAGCGTCAGCGGCGTATAGCGAGACCGTCAGGAGCCGCACCGTGGGGCCCATTCCCTTGCAGCGGGACATCGTCCACCGTCCCGGAAGCGTCGTCGCCGGTCAGGGCGACGACCCCCGTTCCGTCGCCCGTACGGGCCTGCCCGGCATTCCGCTGGCCCCCACCGCGGGCCGCCGGTTCGTCCGGGCCGCCCTCGCCGAGTGGGCTGCGCTCGGACTGCCCGGCCCCGGGGGGTTCGGCGACCGGCTCGCCGACGACGCCGTGACCGTCGCCAACGAACTGGTCACCAACGCCGTCGTGCACGCCGGTACGGCCGTGGAGCTGCTGCTCCGCCTGGAGGGCGCGTCCGGGGCCGAGCCCGCCGCGCTGGTCCTGGAGATCACCGACCACCACCCCGCGCGCTCGGTGCGCGACGACCCGGAGCGGCGCCCCGATCCCGCCGAGTACGGCCGGGGGCTCCAGCTCGTCGCCACCCTCGCCGAGTCCTGGGGCATCACCTACCGCACCGGCCTCAAGACCGTCTGGGCCCGGCTGCCCGCGGACGTCTGGGAGGACCTGCCCGCCGCCCCCGGGCCGGCCGGGGAGACGGCCACCCGGCCCGGCGCGGTGGGTGCCCTCGCCGCGGCGGAGGACGACGGGCGGGACGGCGATCTGGCCGGGCGCGGGGCGCTCTCCTTCCTGGCCGAGGCGTCCGACCTGCTCGCGGGCCAGCTCGACGAGGACCTGGTGGCCTCGACAGCGGGGCAGCTGGTGGTGGACCGGCTCGCCGACTGGTGCGCGATCTGGCTGGAGAGCGAGGGCGGCGGCCCCGGGGCGGCCCCGCGGCTCGCCGGGGTCTGGCACCGCGACGAGGCGGCGGCCGACCTGTTGCGCCCGGCACTGGAGAAGGAGCCGTTCCGCCTGCCCGCCGGTGTCGGCCCGGGCGCCGTCCCCGTACCGTGGCCCCGCGACGCCCGGGAGGGGCCCCAGGGCACCCACGGCACCGTCCTCGCCCACGGCATCGCCTCCGGCGGACGGACGCTCGGCGCCGTGCTCGTCGGCCGTGAGGGCGTCACGCACTTCCCGGGCGAGGTCGCCGCGCTCGTCGCCGACTTCGTACGCCGCGTCGGCCTCGCCGTGGGCGCCGCGCGCGCCTACACCCGGCAGGCGACCATCAGCCGCATCCTCCAGCGCGGCCTGCTGCCCAGCAAGGTCGCCGACATCCCCGGTGTCACCAGCGCCCTGGTGTATGAACCGGGCGACGATGGGGTGGTCGGCGGAGACTTCTACGACCTCTTCCCCTGCCCCCGGGACCGCTGGTGCTTCGTCCTCGGCGACGTCCAGGGCAGCGGCCCCGAAGCGGCCGTCGTCACCGGGCTGGCCCGCCCCTGGC
>NZ_KL585391.1:144979-145278 GCF_000721935.1 Streptomyces sp. NRRL WC-3549 | reverse complement strand
GGTCTGCCTTGCCAGCCCGCTCAGAGATGTGTATAAGAGACAGGCCCCTGGCTGCGGCTGCTGTCCCGGGAGGGCTTCCGCGTCGGCGAGGTCCTGGAGCGGCTCAACCGGCTCCTGCTCGACGACGCCATGGAGGCGGCCGAGGCCGCCGCCCTGATGGTCGCCGCGGCGGGCGGGCAGCAGCTCCAGGACGGCTCCCAGTCCCGCTTCCTCTCCCTGCTCTACGGCGACCTCGTGCCGCTCCCCGGCGGCGGGGTCCGCTGCACCGTGGCCAGCGCCGGACACCCGCTGCCGCTGCT
>NZ_KL585391.1:136497-144777 GCF_000721935.1 Streptomyces sp. NRRL WC-3549 | reverse complement strand
CCTCCCTCGCGCCATCAGAGATGTGTATAAGAGACAGGTCGAGGACATCGCGTACGAGAGCCAGAGCTTCGACCTGGCGCCGGGCGACAGCCTCCTCTGCGTCACCGACGGGGTGACGGAGCGACGCTCCGGGCGGCGGATGTTCGACGACGGCGACGGGCTCGCGCGCGCCCTGGCGGCCTGCGCGGGGCTGTCGGCCGACGGCATCGCCGAGCGGATCAGGCGGGCCGTGCACGCGTTCGCCGAGCAGCCGCCCGACGACGACCTCGCCCTGCTGGTCCTCCAGGTCGTCCCGCCGGAGCACGGGGCGCAGGCACCCGCGACGGGCGGCGGAGGGGAAAGCACCGGCGACGGGTGACAATGGACGGTATGCCTTCCGTACTGCCCGATGGTGAACCCGTGCCCGACGACGGGGCACTGCCCCGCCACGCCCTGGAAGGCGCCGCCGACCGGCCGCTCGGCTTCTACCTGCACGTGCCCTACTGCGCGACCCGCTGCGGTTACTGCGACTTCAACACCTACACCGCGACCGAGCTGCGCGGCTCCGGGGGCGCGCTGGCCTCCCGGGACAACTACGCGGCCCACCTGGTCGAGGAGGTGCGCCAGGCCCGCAAGGTGCTCGGCGACGACCCGCGCCCGGTCCGCACGGTCTTCGTCGGCGGCGGTACGCCGACGCTGCTGCCCGCCGCCGACCTCGTCAGGATGCTGGCGGCGATCCGGGAGGAGTTCGGGCTGGCCGAGGACGCGGAGATCACCACGGAGGCCAACCCCGAGTCCGTCGGGCCGGCCTATCTGGAGGCGCTGCGGGAGGGCGGTTTCAACCGGGTCTCCTTCGGGATGCAGAGCGCCCGGCAGCACGTCCTGAAGATCCTGGACCGCACCCACACCCCGGGCCGTCCCGAGGCCTGCGTCGCCGAGGCCCGCGCGGCCGGGTTCGAGCACGTCAACCTCGACCTGATCTACGGCACCCCGGGGGAGTCCGACGACGACTGGCGTGCCTCCCTGGACGCGGCGATCGGCGCGGGACCCGACCACGTGTCCGCGTACGCGCTGATCGTCGAGGAGGGCACCCAGCTGGCCCGCCGCATCCGGCGCGGCGAGGTCCCGATGACCGACGACGACGTCCACGCCGACCGGTACCTGATCGCCGACGAGGCGATGGCCGCCGCGGGCTTCTCCTGGTACGAGGTGTCCAACTGGTCCCGTACGCCCGAGGGGCGCTGCCTGCACAACGAGCTGTACTGGCGCGGCGCCGACTGGTGGGGCGCGGGCCCCGGGGCGCACAGCCACGTCGGCGGTGTGCGCTGGTGGAACGTCAAGCACCCCGGGGCGTACGCGCAGGCGCTGGCCGAGGGCCGTTCGCCCGGGGCCGGCCGCGAGGTGCTCGGTGACGAGGACCGGCGGGTGGAGCGCATCCTGCTGGAGCTGAGGCTCGTGGAGGGCTGCCCGCTGTCCCTGCTCGCACCGGCCGGTCTCGCGGCGGCGGGCCGGGCGGTGGATGACGGCCTGCTGGAGCCCGGACCCTACGCGGAGGGCCGCGCCGTCCTCACCCTGCGCGGACGGCTGCTGGCCGACGCGGTGGTCCGGGACCTCGTCGACTGACGGGCGGGGGCCTGCACGGAGGCCCCGCGCCTGCCCCGGGGCGCTCGGAGCGGCCACGGCCGACCCAGGTGCCCGACGAAGACGCCCGCGCACGCCCCGGACCGCTCAGCCGGGCAGGGTGACGAACACGCCCGCGCACGCCCCGGGGAGCTCAGCCGGGCAGGGTGACGAAGTCGATCAGCTCCTCGACCCGGCCCAGCAGCTGCGGCTCCAGGTCCTTGTACGAGCCGACCCGGGACAGGATGTGCTGCCAGGCCGCCCCGGTGTTCTCCGGCCACCCCAGCGCCCGGCACACCCCGGTCTTCCAGTCCTGGCCGCGCGGCACCACCGGCCACGCGTCGATCCCCACGGAGGACGGTTTCACGGCCTCCCAGACGTCGATGTACGGATGCCCCACCACGAGCACGTGCTCGTCCGTGACCCGGGCGGCGATACGGGACTCCTTGGAACCCGGCACCAGGTGGTCGACCAGCACACCGAGCCGGGCACCCGGGCCCGGGGCGAACTCGCGGACGATCGCCGGGAGGTCGTCGACGCCCTCCAGGTACTCCACCACCACGCCCTCGATGCGCAGGTCGTCGCCCCAGACCCGCTCCACGAGCTCGGCGTCGTGCCGCCCCTCCACGTAGATACGGCCCGCCCGGGCCACCCGCGCCCGCGCCCCGGGCACCGCGACCGAACCGGACGCCGTACGCGCGGGGCGGACCGGGCCGCCGGCCGGCGGGCGGACGAGGGTGACGACCCTGCCCTCCAGCAGGAAGCCACGCGGCTCCATCGGGAACACCCGGTGCTTGCCGAAACGGTCCTCCAGGGTGACCGCGGGCCCCTGGGCGGTCTTCTCGCACCGGATCACCGCACCGCAGAAACCGGTGGACACCTCCTCCACCACCAGATCGGGCTCGGCGGGGACCTCGGGGGCGGGGGCGGACCTCTTCCACGGCGGGGTCAGATCCGGCTGGTAGCTGCGCATGGACCGACGATAGGCCGAGGCCCGTTCACGACACGCCGAAGCGGGCCGCCAGCCGCGCGCGCTGCGCCCGTACGAACGCCGCGTCCACCACCGCCCCGTGCCCCGGGACGTACAGCGCGTCCTCGCCGCCCAGCTCCAGCAGCCGGTCCAGCGCGGCCGGCCAGCGGGCGGGCACGGCGTCGGGGCCGGCCTGCGGTTCGCCGGACTCCTCGACCAGATCGCCGCAGAGCACCACGACCGGGGAGCCCGGCACCAGTACCGCCAGGTCGTGGCCGCTGTGCCCGGGGCCCACGTTCGCCAGCAGGACCTGCAGGCCGCCGCCGAGATCGAGTGTCCAGTCGCCGCTCACCTGGTGGCGCGGGACCACCAGGGCGTCCGTCGCCGCCGTGGCCTCCTGCTCGTCCATCCCGTGGCGCACCGCGTCCGCGCGCAGTTCCGCCGCGCCCCGGGACAGCAGCTCCGCCGTACCGACCGCGCCGTAGACCTCGGCCCCCGCGAAGGCGGCGGTACCGAGCACATGATCGAAGTGCGGGTGGCTCAGTGCGATATGCGTCACCCTCCGGCCGAGCAGCCCCTCGGCATCGGCCCGCAGCCCGGCCCCCTCCCGGAGCGTGGAGCCGGTGTCGTAGAGCAGCGCCCCGTCCGTCCCGGCCACCAGTGCGGCGGTCGCGTCCCAGCGGGGGAGGCGCCGGCGTCCCGTACCGTCGCCCAACCGCTCCCAGCCGAAGTCTTCCCAAGAGACGTCCATACGACGACGCTATCGGCAACGGTCCGGGCCCTCGCGCGACGGCCTGGCCGGTCGCCCTTGCCCCGGGCCCACCCCGCCCCCGTACACTGACCGGGGGATTGCTGGCACTCGAACGGACAGAGTGCCAGGCAGGGACCGGAGACAACAGCTGGAGGTGTGCGCGATGCTCAGCGAACGCAGACTCGAAGTGCTGCGCGCCATCGTCCAGGACTATGTCGGCACCGAGGAGCCCGTCGGCTCCAAGGCACTCACGGAGCGGCACAACCTGGGGGTCTCCCCGGCGACCGTCCGCAACGACATGGCGGTGCTGGAGGACGAGGGCTTCATCGCCCAGCCGCACACCAGTGCGGGGCGCATCCCCACGGACAAGGGGTACCGGCTCTTCGTCGACAAGCTCGCGGGGGTCAAACCCCTGTCGTCGCCCGAGCGCCGCGCGATCCAGAACTTCCTCGAAGGCGCCGTCGACCTCGACGACGTCGTGGGCCGTACGGTGCGGCTGCTGGCGCAGCTGACCCGGCAGGTCGCCGTCGTGCAGTACCCCTCGCTGACGCGTTCGACGGTGCGGCACGTGGAGCTGCTGTCGCTGGCTCCCGCCCGGCTGATGCTCGTCCTGATCACGGACACGGGCCGGGTCGAGCAGCGTATGATCGACTGCCCTGCCCCGTTCGGGGACACCGCCCTGGCGGACCTGCGGGCCCGGCTCAACAGCCGGGTCGTCGGGCGCCGCTTCGCGGACGTCCCGCAGCTGGTGCAGGACCTTCCGGAGTCCTTCGAGACCGAGGACCGGGCGGCCGTGTCCACGGTCCTGTCCGTCCTTCTCGAAACTCTGGTCGAGGAGACGGAGGAGCGGCTGATCATCGGCGGCACCTCCAACCTCACCCGCTTCGGGCACGACTTCCCCGTGATGATCCGGCCGGTGCTGGAGGCACTGGAGGAGCAGGTCGTGCTGCTGAAGCTGCTCGGTGAGGCCACGGACTCAGGCATGACCGTACGGATCGGGCACGAGAACGCCCACGAGGGCCTCAACTCCACGTCCGTCGTCGCGGTCGGCTACGGTTCGGGCGACGAGGCAGTCGCCAAACTCGGCGTGGTCGGACCGACCCGCATGGACTACCCCGGAACGATGGGAGCGGTACGCGCAGTGGCACGTTACGTCGGACAGATCCTGGCGGAGTCGTAAGTGGCCACGGACTACTACGCCGTACTCGGCGTGCGCCGCGACGCTTCCCAGGACGAGATCAAGAAGGCATTCCGCAGGCTCGCCCGCGAGCTGCACCCGGATGTCAACCCCGATCCGAAGACCCAGGAGCGGTTCAAGGAGATCAACGCCGCCTACGAGGTGCTGTCGGACCCGCAGAAGAAGCAGGTCTACGACCTCGGCGGCGACCCGCTGTCCGCCTCGGGCGGCGGTGGCGGTGCGGGCGGCTTCGGCGCCGGCAACTTCGGCAACTTCAGCGACATCATGGACGCCTTCTTCGGCACGGCGTCGCAGCGCGGGCCCCGCTCGCGCACCCGGCGCGGCCAGGACGCGATGATCCGCCTGGAGATCGACCTCAACGAGGCGGCCTTCGGTACGACCAAGGACATCCAGGTCGACACGGCGGTCGTCTGCACGACCTGCAGCGGTGAGGGTGCCGCGCCCGGCACCTCCGCGCAGACCTGTGACATGTGCCGCGGCCGGGGCGAGGTCTCCCAGGTCACCCGGTCCTTCCTCGGCCAGGTCATGACCTCGCGTCCCTGCCCGCAGTGCCAGGGCTTCGGTACGGTCGTGCCCACCCCGTGCCCCGAGTGCGCGGGCGACGGCCGCATCCGTTCGCGGCGCACCCTGACCGTGAAGATCCCCGCCGGTGTCGACAACGGCACCCGCATCCAGCTCGCGGGCGAGGGCGAGGTCGGCCCCGGCGGCGGTCCCGCCGGTGACCTCTACGTCGAGATCCACGAGCTCTCGCACCCGGTGTTCCAGCGGCGCGGTGACGACCTGCACTGCACGGTCACGCTCCCGATGACGGCCGCGGCCCTCGGCACCCAGGTGCCGCTGGAGACGCTGGACGGCCTGGAGGAGATCGACATCAGGCCGGGCACCCAGTCCGGCCAGTCGGTACCGCTGCACGGGCGGGGCGTCACGCACCTGCGCGGCGGCGGACGCGGTGACCTGATCGTGCACGTCGAGGTGATCACCCCGACCAAGCTCGACCCCGAGCAGGAGCGGCTGCTGCGCGAGCTGTCGAAGCTGCGCGGCGAGGAGCGGCCCACCGGCCAGTTCCAGCCGGGCCAGCAGGGGCTGTTCTCCCGGCTGAAGGACGCCTTCAACGGCCGCTGAGCCCGCTTCGGCGCCCGCCCCGCACCGCCCGCCGGCCCTGTACCGGCGGGCGGTGCGGTGTACGCCGGGGACGGGACCGGGGGCGGAGCCGGCTGATTCGGACCGTCGTGCGGAGCGTGGGACGATGCGGTCATGTCCTTGGCGCTGACCGATCTGAGCCGCTATCCCGTCGTGCAGGGCCGCGGGCCGCCGCCGTCGCCGAGGCCGGCGGGCTCGGGTTCCTCGCCGCCGGGTACAAGACGGCGGACGGCATGTACCAGGAGATCAAGCAGCTGCGGGCGCTGACCGGCCAGCCGTTCGGCGTCAACCTGTTCATGCCGCACCCGCCGCTCGCCGACCTCAGCGCCGTCGAGGTCTACCGCCACCAGCTCGCCGGTGAGGCCGCCTGGTACGAGACCCCGCTCGGCGACCCGGACGCCGGGGGCGACGACGGCTACGAGGCGAAGGTCGCGATCCTCCTGGAGGACCCCGTCCCCGTGGTCTCCTTCACCTTCGGCTGCCCCGGCCGTGAGGTCCTGGACGCCTTCGCCGCGGCGGGCACCTTCACCGTGGTGACGGTGACCTCCGCCCAGGAGGCACGGGACGCGCAGTGGGCGGGCGCCCACGCCGTCTGCGCCCAGGGCGTCGAGGCCGGCGGCCACCGGTCCACCCACCGCGACGACCCGCAGGGCGGGCTCACCGGCACCGGACTCCTCACCCTCGTCGCCGAGGTCCGGGAGAGCGTCCAGCTGCCGGTCGTCGCGGCCGGCGGGCTGATGCGCGGCTCCCAGATCGCGGCGGTGCTGGCGGCGGGCGCCCAGGCGGCGCAGCTCGGGACGGCGTTCCTGGCCTGCCCGGAGTCGGGCGCCCACCGGCTGCACAAGCAGGCCCTGACCAACCCGCTCTTCGTGACGACGGCTCTGACCCGGGCCTTCTCCGGGCGCCCGGCCCGCGGGCTGGTCAACCGCTTCGTACGGGAGCACGGCCCGTACGCCCCCGCCGCCTACCCGCAGGTGCACCAGCTGACCGGCGGACTGCGCAAGGCCGCCGCCCGGGCCGGGGACGCCCAGGGCATGGCCCTGTGGGCCGGACAGGGCCACCGGATGGCACGCGAGCTGCCCGCCGGGGAACTCGTGGAGCTGCTCGTCGCCGAAATGGACGCCGCGTGTGCGGCAGTGAGTGGGAGGAGCACCCGGTGACGGCACCGGTCTTCGTCGTCGAACGCCTGCCCGGTGGGCCGGAGTTCGTGCTGGACGGCCCCGAAGGGCGGCACGCCGTCTCGGTGAAGCGGCTGAACCCCGGGGAGGACGTCGTCCTCACCGACGGGCGCGGTCGCTGGGCCGAGGGCGTCGTCCGGGCGGCCGAGGGGAAGGACCGGCTGGTGGTCGGCCTCGCGACGGTGCGTGAGGAACCCGCCCCCGAGCCCCGGATCACCGTCGTCCAGGCGCTCCCGAAGGGTGACCGGGGTGAGGTCGCCGTCGAGACGATGACCGAGACGGGCGTGGACGCGATCGTGCCGTGGCAGGCCTCGCGCTGCATCACGCAGTGGAAGGGCGAGCGCGGACTCAAGTCGCTGGCCAAGTGGCGCACCACCGCGCGTGAGGCGGGCAAGCAGTCGCGCCGGGTGCGCTTCCCCGAGGTGTCCGAGGCGATGACGACCAAGCAGGTCGCCGCCCTGCTGGCCGGGGCCGACTTCGCGGGCGTCCTGCACGAGGACCGGGACGCCCCCAGCGCCGCGCTGGCCACCGCCGGACTTCCCGCGCAGGGCTCGATCGTGCTGGTCGTGGGCCCGGAGGGCGGTGTCTCGCCGCAGGAGCTCGCCGCCTTCGCCGAGGCCGGGGCCCCGCCCTACCGGCTCGGCCCGAGCGTGCTGCGCACCTCGACCGCAGGGACGGCCGCGGCGGCCCTGCTGATGGGGCGCACGGGGCGCTGGGGCTGAGGTCCGCCCCCTCCCGCCGCAGGGGGCCGGGCGGCGCCCCGAGGGCTCCGGGCCCGGGCCGGCGCGGGTCCCGCGATGCCACGTCGTCCGCCCCGGCGGCCCCCCGGCCCCTGGACGGGCCGGGTGTCCCGCGGCGCTGTGCCCGGACCCGGACAGCGCCCGTCACGCCGACGACCCGCTCCGACCGGCTCCGGGCCTGGCCCGTGCCGGCGCGGGTCCCGCGAGGCCGCGCCGTCCGTCCCGGCGGCCCCCCGGCCCTGGACGGGCCGGGTGTCCCGCGGCGCTGTGCCCGGACCCGGACAGCGCCCGTCACGCCGACGACCCGCTTCGACCGGCTCCGCGCACGCTCCCCGGCCGCGCCGCACGCCGGGCCGGATAGCATGCCGGAGTACTGATCACGTCCATCGCGAGCGGCGCCCCCGGGCGGGGCACGCTCACCCACGCGACCGAGGAGGCCGGGGCATGGCGGGAGAACCGCAGTCCGACTGCCTGTTCTGCAAGATCGTCACGGGCGACATCCCGGCGACCATCGTCCGCGAGAGCGAGACGACCGTCGCCTTCCGTGACATAAACCCCCAGGCCCCCACCCACGTCCTGGTCATCCCCAAGGCGCACTACCCGGACGCCGCCTCGCTCGCCGCGGCCGAACCGCTGATCGCCGCCGACGTGCTGCGCGAGGCCGGACTGGTCGCCGCCGACGAGAAGATCGTCGAGAGCGGCTA
>NZ_KL585391.1:134129-136313 GCF_000721935.1 Streptomyces sp. NRRL WC-3549 | reverse complement strand
CGAGAAGATCGTCGAGAGCGGCTACCGCATCGTCCTCAACACCGGTTCCGGCGCGGGCCAGACCGTCTTCCACGCACACGCGCACGTCCTGGGCGGGCGCGGCATGCAGTGGCCCCCCGGCTAGAGCGGCCCGCACATCGTGTCCGTACGTGAGCTCGTCGTCCTCGGCACCGCCAGCCAGGTCCCGACCCGGCACCGCAACCACAACGGCTACCTGCTGCGCTGGGACGGCGAGGGCATCCTCTTCGACCCCGGTGAGGGAACCCAGCGCCAGATGCTGAGGGCGGGCGTCGCCGCCCACGACATCGACCGGATCTGCGTCACGCACTTCCACGGCGACCACTCGCTGGGCCTGGCCGGGGTGATCCAGCGCATCAACCTGGACCAGGTCCCGCACCCCGTCACCGCCCACTTCCCGGCGAGCGGGCAGCACTTCTTCGACCGGCTGCGGTACTCCACCGCCTACCGTGAGACCGTGGCGCTGGCCGAGGCGCCCGTCGCCGCCGACGGGGTCCTGGCCACCACCGACGCGTACACCCTGGACAGCCGCAGGCTCTCGCACCCCGTCGAGTCCTACGGCTACCGGCTGACCGAGCCCGACCGGCGGCGGATGCTCCCCGGGAAGCTCGCCGAGCACGGCATCGCGGGGCCCGACGTCGGACGGCTCCAGCGGGACGGGGTCCTGGGCGGTGTCACGCTCGACGAGGTCTCCGAGCCCCGCCGCGGCCAGCGGTTCGCGTTCGTCATGGACACCCGGCTCTGCGACGGCGCCTTCGCACTCGCCGAGGGATGCGACATGCTGGTCATCGAGTCGACGTTCCTCGACGAGGACGGCCGGCTCGCCGCCGACCACGGCCACCTCACCGCCGGACAGGCGGCCCGGGTGGCGAAGGAGTCCGGCGTGCGGCACCTCGTGCTCACGCACTTCTCCCAGCGCTACCACGACCCCGGGCTCTTCGAGCAGCAGGCCAGGGCAGCCGGCTTCGAAGGTGAACTGACCATCGCCCAGGACCTGATCACGGTCCCCGTACCCACCCGCCACCAGTGACCAGTTACGAGAACCCCGTGCACCTCCCCAAAGCAGAGCTCCACCTCCACATCGAAGGGACCCTCGAACCCGAGCTGGCCTTCGCCCTCGCCGCCCGCAACGGCGTCGACCTGCCCTACGCGGACACCGAGGAACTGCGCACCGCCTACCTCTTCGAGGACCTCCAGAGCTTCCTCGACCTCTACTACGCCCTCATGGCGGTGCTGCGCACCGAGGACGACTTCGCCGAGCTGGCCGACGCCTACCTCGCCCGCGCCGCCGCCCAGGGCGTCCGGCACGCGGAGATCTTCTTCGACCCGCAGGCCCACACCGCCCGCGGTGTGCCGATCGGCACCGTGATCGAGGGACTCGGCAGGGCGCTGGAGCGCAGCGAGGAGACGCACGGCGTCTCCACCCAGCTGATCATGTGCTTCCTGCGCGACGAGTCCGCCGAGTCGGCCCTCGCGACCCTGGAGGCCGCGAAGCCGTACCTGCACCGCGTCAGCGCCGTCGGCCTCGACTCCGCGGAGGTGGGCCACCCGCCCGCCAAGTTCCGCGAGGTGTACGAGGCGGCCGGCGCCCTCGGCCTGCGCAAGGTCGCCCACGCCGGCGAGGAGGGCCCGCCCGCGTACATCCGGGAGGCCCTGGACGTCCTGGGCGTCGAGCGGATCGACCACGGGCTGCGCTGCATGGAGGACCCGGAGCTGGTGGAGCGGCTGGCCGCCGACCGGGTACCGCTCACGCTCTGCCCGCTGTCCAACGTACGGCTGCGCGCCGTCGACACCCTGGAGGAGCACCCGCTGCGGGCCATGATGGACGCCGGACTGCTCTGCACGGTCAACTCCGACGACCCCGCCTACTTCGGCGGATACGTCGGCGACACCTTCCAGGCCGTCCACGAGGCGCTCGGCCTGGACCGTGAGCAGCTGCGCACCCTGGCCCGCAACTCCTTCGAGGCGGCCTTCCTCGACCACGACGAGGAGCGCAGGGCGCGCTACCTCGCCGAGGTCGAGGCCTACGTGTTCGACTGACCGCCGCCGGCCGCCGCCCGGAACGCACTGCGCACCAGCCGTCTGCGCCGCAGCCCGGGCACGCTGATCTCCGCCACGGCCTGCTCCGGCGCACCCACCTCGGGGACCGCGCCGGGCAGGCTGCCG
>NZ_KL585391.1:133355-133876 GCF_000721935.1 Streptomyces sp. NRRL WC-3549 | reverse complement strand
GCCCGGGGCCGCGACCAGCAGCGTGGCGGCCCCGAGGACGAGCCCCATCACGGCGTAGCCCGCCTGCTCGGAGAGCACACTGCCCAGCACCGGACCGCAGGCCGTGCCCACGGACGCCGCCGAGCCCGCGAGGACCGCCCACCGGCCGCGTACGTCCAGCGAGGCGGCCAGCCCGATCAGGTAGGACAGGACCACCGGGTAGAAGGTGTTCCACACGATCTCGCCGGTCGCGAACGAGCCCATGCCGCCGGCCGAGGAGCTGAGCACGATGCTCCCCGCGATGATCACCGTGCCGACGCCGATCGGCACCGCCCGGCCGAGCCGCGCACCCAGCATCCCGGCGCCCATGACCCCGAGCAGACCGGCCCCGAGCGCGGCGGCGAACACCGCGCCGATCGCCACCTCGGAGAGCCCGACCTGCTCCGCCCCGATGCGGCTGCTCACGCCCCACAGCGCGTTCTGCGCCATGGACCAGACGAGCATGCCGCCTGCCAGCACCAGGCCCTGTCTCTTATACACAT
>NZ_KL585391.1:126612-133096 GCF_000721935.1 Streptomyces sp. NRRL WC-3549 | reverse complement strand
CCGTACCGGAGCCGAGCCCGCCGGCCACCACACCGGCGACGACCAGCGGTACCGAACCGGTCAGCGCCGCGCAGCCGTAGCCCAGCACGGCCAGGACCAGTCCGGCGCGCGCGGTCCGGCACGCCCCGTACCGCTCCACGCGTCCCGCCAGCGCGAAGCCGGCCGAGGCGGAGCTGAGCAGGAGGGCGCTGCCCACCACCCCGGCCTGAGCGGTGGTCAGTTCCAGGTGGACGCCGAGGCGGCCGACGAGAGTGGGGAGCAGATAGGCGGCGAGGTAGCCGGCGGTGAACACGGCGACCAGGGGCCACGCGGCGCGAGGGCGCGAGGACATGGGCGTTCCTGAAGACATGCCGAGGAGGCAGGAAAAGGCAGGGGAGGGTGGAGCGGAGATGACGCGAAGGAGGCGAAAGCCAGAAAAAGCGGGAGACGCGGCACTCGTCGTCAACTGTCCCGAACGGTGCTCGCGGGCCAATTTGTATCAAGCGTGCGCGGTCGGCGGAAAGGCGACCCGCTGTGATCTGGACCACTTATGTGTTTAGTGCCGTCACCATCGGGTAGTCGCCCACGTTTACGCAGGTCGGAGGGTGGTGTCCGGGGCGGCGCGGGCCCGGCGGACGGTACGCCGAATCGGGCACACTGGCCGGAATCCACATGTCCAGATCAGTCGGGGCCGGGAGGCGCACGTGCACACTCACAATCCAGGCATCGACCCGCTGCTCGGGCTGCGCGCCCCCCAGGACCCGGCCTGCGACGTCTTCCTCACCGGCACGGTCTTCCTGGACATCGTCTTCACGGGCCTGGACAGCGCCCCGGTACGCGGCACGGAGTCCTGGGCCCGGGGCATGGGCTCCAGTCCGGGGGGCGTCGCCAACATGGCCACCGCGCTCGCCCGGCTCGGGCTGCACACCTCGCTGGCCGCCGCCTTCGGCGACGACCACTACGGCGAGTACTGCTGGGACGCCCTCGCGCAGGGCGAGGGCATCGACCTGTCCATGTCGCACACCGTGCCCGGCTGGCACTCGCCGGTCACCGTCTCCATGGCGTACGAGGGCGAGCGCACCATGGTCTCGCACGGCCACGAGGCCCCCGCCCCGGCCACCGCCCCGCTACCGGGCCGCACCTTCCCGCACTGCCCGCCCCGGGCCCGCGCCGCCGTCGCCTCGCTCACCCCGGGCCGCAGCGAGCCCTGGGTGGCCGCGGCGGCCCGCAACGGCGCCATGATCTTCGCCGACGTCGGGTGGGACGAGACGGGCCGCTGGGACCTGGACGCCCTGCCGGACCTCGGGCACTGCCTCGCCTTCCTCCCCAACGCCGAGGAGGCCATGCGCTACACCCGCACCGACTGCCCGCGTGCCGCCGCCCACGCCCTGGCCGAACGGGTACCGCTCGCCGTCGTCACGCTGGGCGCCGAGGGCGCGTACGCGGTGGACGGGGCGACCGGGACCGCCGCCGAGGTCCCCGCCATCGAGGTGGAGGCCCTGGACCCCACCGGGGCGGGGGACGTCTTCGTCGCCGGTTTCGTCACCGGGACCCTGGCCGGCTGGCCGCTGGCCGACCGCCTCGCCTTCGCCGGGCTGACCGCGGCGCTCTCGGTGCAGGAGTTCGGCGGCTCGCTCTCCGCGCCCGGCTGGACGGAGGTCGCCGCCTGGTGGCAGCAGGTGGGCACCTGTGCCGGCCAGGACCCGGCCGCCCTGGAGCGGTACGCCTTCCTGGCGGACCTGCTGCCCGCCGCCGCCCGGGCCTGGCCGCTGCGGCGGGCCGTACCCACCATCGGTTTCCGCAGTGAAGGGCGGACGGCGGCCGGGTAAAACCTCTCGGTGTCACCGGTCGGGCGACGTACGCTGGTAGTCCGGTGGACGTCGACCGGCGACGTCCCTCAACGGGAGGTATGCGCAGGCCCGAGGGCCGGCCCATGACTCACTCACCCACACGGCCACAGGCGCGTGCCCAGATCACGGTCCCGCCCGCACACCCCATGGTGATGCTGCTCGGATCAGGGGACTCGCTTCTGCGCGTGATCGAAACGGCGTTCCCGGCCGTCGACATCCATGTCCGGGGCAACGAGATAAGCGCGACCGGGGACGCGGCGGACGTCGCCCTGGTCCAGCGCCTTTTCGACGAGATGGTGCTGGTGCTGCGCACCGGTCTGCCGATGACGGAGGACGCTGTGGAACGCTCGATCGCCATGCTCAGGGCGAGCGGCGACGGCGGCGGTGACGGAGCCGAGACCCCCGCCGAGGTACTCACCCAGAACATCCTCTCCAGCCGCGGCCGCACGATCCGTCCCAAGACGCTCAACCAGAAGCGGTACGTGGACGCCATCGACCGGCACACGATCGTCTTCGGGATCGGTCCGGCGGGCACCGGGAAGACCTATCTCGCCATGGCGAAGGCCGTCCAGGCCCTCCAGTCCAAGCAGGTCAGCCGCATCATGAGATGTGTATAAGAGACAGACCCGTATCTGCGCCCGCTCTACGACGCCCTGCACGACATGCTCGACCCCGACTCGATCCCGCGGCTGATGGCCGCCGGCACGATCGAGGTGGCGCCGCTGGCCTACATGCGGGGCCGGACCCTGAACGACGCCTTCATCATCCTGGACGAGGCGCAGAACACCAGCGCCGAGCAGATGAAGATGTTCCTCACCCGCCTCGGCTTCGACTCGAAGATCGTCGTCACCGGTGACGTCACGCAGGTCGACCTGCCGAGCGGCACCAAGAGCGGTCTGCGCCAGGTCCAGGAGATCCTGGAAGGCATCGAGGACGTGCACTTCTCCCGGCTCACCTCCGAGGACGTCGTCCGGCACAAGCTCGTCGGCCGTATCGTCGACGCGTACGAGAAGTACGACCACGCACAGGGCCCGACCGGCCGCAACGGGAAGTAGTCGCAGCGCACCATGTCGATCGACGTCAACAACGAGTCCGGAACCGAGGTCGACGAGCAGGCCGTCCTCGACATCGCCCGCTACGCGCTGGCCCGGATGCGGATCCACCCGCTGTCGGAGCTGTCGGTGATCGTGGTGGACGCCGCGGCCATGGAGCAGCTCCACATCCAGTGGATGGACCTCCCCGGCCCGACCGATGTCATGTCCTTCCCGATGGACGAGCTGCGTCCGCCGGCCAAGGACGGCGAGGAGCCCCCGCAGGGGCTCCTCGGTGACATCGTGCTCTGCCCGGAGGTCGCCAAGAAGCAGGGCGAGGACGCCCCGACCGGGCACTCCATGGACGAGGAACTGCAACTCCTCACCGTCCACGGGGTGCTGCACCTCCTCGGGTACGACCACGAGGAGCCGGACGAGAAGGCCGAGATGTTCGGCCTCCAGGCCGCGATCGTCGACGGCTGGCGCGGTGAGCGCGGACTGACCGGTCCGTCCCCCGCCCCCACCGTCTCGTGAGCCTGGGCCTTCTCTCCGGCGCCGTCCTGCTGGTCGTCGTCGGCTGGCTGGCGGCCTGCGCCGAGGCCGGGATCGCCCGTACGTCGAGCTTCCGGGCCGCCGAGGCCGTACGGGCGGGGCGGCGCGGCAGCGCCAAGCTGGAGCAGGTCGCCGCCGACCCCACCCGCTACCTCAACGTGGCCCTGCTCGTCCGGGTCGCGTGCGAGATGGCGGCCGGGGTGCTGGTCACCTACGCCTGCCTCCAGGAGTTCGCCAGGACCTGGCAGGCGCTGGCCGTCGCCATGGCCGTCATGGTCCTGGTCAGCTACGTCGCCATCGGGGTGTCACCGCGCACCATCGGCCGCCAGCACCCGCTCAACACGGCGACCGCGTCCGCGTACGTCCTGCTGCCGCTGGCCAGGATCATGGGTCCGGTCCCGCAGCTGCTGATCCTCCTGGGCAACGCGCTGACCCCCGGCAAGGGCTTCCGCAAGGGCCCCTTCGACAGCGAGGCCGAACTGCGCGCCATGGTCGACCTCGCCGAGCAGGAGTCGCTCATCGAGGACGAGGAGCGCCGCATGGTGCACTCGGTCTTCGAGCTGGGGGACACCCTCGTACGCGAGGTGATGGTGCCCCGCACCGACCTGGTGTGCATCGAGCGGTACAAGACGGTCCGCCAGGCGCTGACGCTCGCCCTGCGCTCCGGGTTCTCCCGGATCCCGGTCACCGGGGAGAACGAGGACGACATCGTCGGCATCGTCTACCTCAAGGACCTGGTCCGCAAGACGCACATCAACCGGGACGCGGAGGCCGACCTGGTCTCCACGGCGATGCGCCCGGCCTCCTTCGTCCCCGACACCAAGAACGCCGGGGACCTGCTGCGCGAGATGCAGAAGGACCGCAGCCACGTCGCCGTCGTCATCGACGAGTACGGCGGCACGGCGGGCGTCGTCACCATCGAGGACATCCTGGAGGAGATCGTCGGGGAGATCACCGACGAGTACGACCGGGAGATCCCGCCCGTCCAGGAACTGGAGAACGGCTGCTACCGGGTCACCGCCCGTCTCGACCTCGGCGACCTCGGCGACCTGTTCGGCCTCGACGAGTACGACGACGAGGACGTGGAGACGGTCGGCGGACTGCTCGCCAAGGAGCTCGGCCGGGTGCCGATCGCCGGGGCGTCCGCGGTCGTCGCGTTCCCGGACGGACGCGGGGTCCGGCTGACGGCGGAGTCCCCGGCGGGCCGCCGCAACAAGATCGTCACCGTGCTGGTGGAACCGGAGGGGACCCAAGAGGCATGACGCCCCAGGAACTGCGCGCCTTCTGCCTGGAGTTCGAGGCGAGCACCGAGGAGTTCCCCTTCGGGCCCGAGGCATCGGTCTTCAAGGTCCTGGGGAAGATGTTCGCCCTCAGCGCGCTGGACGCCAGGCCGCTCACGGTCAACCTCAAGTGCGACCCGGACGAGGCGGTGCGGCTCCGCGAGGAACACCCCGCGATCGTCCCCGGGTGGCACATGAACAAGCGCCACTGGAACACCGTGACCGTCGAGGACCTCCCGGCGCCGATGGTCCGCGAGCTCGTCGAGGACAGTTACGACCTGGTGGTGGCCGGTCTTCCGAAGGCACAGCGCCTCCGGCTCGACCGGCCGTGACCCCGTGGGGGCGGCCCGGCGAGCGCGGTCCCGGGCTCCGTATGCTCAGCACATGACAGAGAGCGCCGAACTCGGCCCCGAGGACCGCAAGATCGTCACGCTGGCACGCAGCGTCCGTGCCCGCAACCAGGTGCCGGAGGGTGCCGCCGTACGCGACGAGACGGGGCGCACCTACGCGGCCGGCACCGTGGCCCTGGAGTCGCTGCGGCTCAGCGCGCTGCAGACCGCCGTGGCCATGGCGGTCGCCGGAGGTGCCACCTCGCTGGAGGCCGCCGCGGTCGTCTCCGGCGCCGAGGGCCTCTCCGACCAGGACCGGGCCGCCGTACGCGACCTGGGCGGGCCGGACACACCCGTGCTGCTCGCCGGGCCCGACGGGACGCTCAGGGCCTCGGTCTCCGCGGGCTGAACGGGGACGGCGGCGACCTGCTGTGCACCACCGCCGCCGGGATCGGGGAGAATGGGCGCCATGAGCGCTCGACCGAACACTGAAGCCGCTGCGCGGCAGGCGGAGAACACGGCCCCCCACCGGGCCGGCTTCGCCTGCTTCGTGGGCCGTCCCAACGCGGGCAAGTCCACCCTCACGAACGCTCTGGTCGGGAGCAAGGTGGCGATCACCTCCAACCGCCCCCAGACCACCCGGCACACGGTGCGCGGCATCGTGCACCGCCCCGACGCCCAGCTGGTCCTGGTGGACACACCGGGCCTCCACAAGCCGCGCACCCTGCTCGGGGAGCGGCTGAACGACGTCGTACGGACCACCTGGGCCGAGGTCGACGTCATCGGCTTCTGCCTGCCCGCCGACCAGAAGCTCGGCCCCGGTGACAAGTTCATCGTGAAGGAGCTCGCGGGGATCAGGAAGACCCCGAAGATCGCGATCATCACCAAGACCGACCTGGTCGACTCCAAGACCCTCGCCGAGCAGCTGCTGGCCGTCTCACGCCTGGGCGAGGAGCTCGGCTTCGAGTGGGCGGAGATCGTCCCGGTCTCCGCCGTCCAGGACCGCCAGGTCGGCCTGCTGGCCGACCTGATCGCCCCGCTCCTGCCCGAGAGCCCGCCGCTCTACCCGGAGGGCGACCTCACCGACGAGCCCGAGCTGGTCATGGTCGCCGAGCTCATCCGTGAGGCCGCGCTGGAGGGCGTACGGGACGAGCTGCCGCACTCGATCGCGGTCGTCGTCGAGGAGATGCTGCCCCGCGAGGACCGCCCGGCCGACAAGCCGCTGCTGGACATCCACGCGAACGTCTACATCGAGCGCCCCAGCCAGAAGGGCATCGTCATCGGCCCGAAGGGCAAGCGGCTGAAGGACGTCGGCACGAAGTCGCGCAAGCACATCGAGGCGCTGCTCGGCACCCCGGTCTTCCTCGACCTGCACGTCAAGGTCGCCAAGGACTGGCAGCGCGACCCCAAGCAGCTGCGCAAGCTGGGCTTCTGAGCGAGGCGTACCGGAAGGGGCCGGGACC
>NZ_KL585391.1:125110-126406 GCF_000721935.1 Streptomyces sp. NRRL WC-3549 | reverse complement strand
GGCCGGGACCAGGCGGCTGCCGGTCCCGGCCCCTTCCGGCCCAGGCGCTCCGTCGGGCGGGAGCCGTCCGCGTCACGGGGTCACGCGCCCTCCTTGAGGACCCGGGTGATGAGCGCCCGCTGCGGAGCGGTCAGGCGCGGGTCCGCGCAGTGGACGGTGCGGCCGTCGATCGTGATGCGGTACCGGAAGCCGTCCGGCACCCCCGCGGGCGGGCCGTCCGCACCCGCGTCGAGCGCCGCGGCGGCCAGGGTCTCCCACTCCCCGGCGTCGGGCCGCCCCGCGGTGTCGATCTCGCCGTGGCGTGCGATGCCCGCGAACCCGCCGGTCCGGCTCACCTGAATGCGCATTGCGTGGCTCCTGCCTGACCCGCCCGGACGGTCCTTAGGCACCTGTCTACCCGCTCATCTCGTCGCCACGCCCACCTCCGACCAGGCCTTCAGGACCGCCTCGGCCTCGTCGCCCTCGCCGAACCGACTGCGGGCCGCCGCGACGGTCAGCCGGGCGAAGGCCGCGAAGTCCGCGTCCTGGGCGAGCTCGCCGCCGGTCAGCACGTCGAACCAGATCCGGCCGGCCCGCTCCCAGGCGTTGCCGCCGAGCGCGGTGGCCAGCAGGTGGAACGCGCGGTTGGGGATGCCGGAGTTGATGTGCACCCCGCCGTTGTCCTCCTGCGTCTCGACGTAGTCGTCCATCGAGGCGGGCTGCGGGTCCTTGCCGAGCACGTCGTCGTCGTACGCCGTGCCCGGGGCCTTCATCGAGCGCAGGGCGTCGCCGCTGACCCGGGGGGCGAGGATGTCCGCCCCGATCAGCCAGTCGGCCTGTTCGGCGCTCTGGCCGAGCGAGTACTGCTTGACCAGGGAGCCGAAGACGTCCGACACCGACTCGTTGAGCGCGCCCGACTGGCCCTGGTAGGCCAGGTTCGCCGTGTACTGGGTCAGCCCGTGGGTGAGCTCGTGGGCGATCACGTCGATGGCGAGGGTGAAGTCCAGGAAGATCTCGCCGTCGCCGTCCCCGAAGACCATCTGCTCGCCGTCGAAGAACGCGTTGTTGTACTTCTCGTCGTAGTGCACGGAGCCGATCAGCGGCAGGCCCTTGCCGTCGATCGAACTGCGGCCGTACTCCGAGAGCAGCAGTTCGAAGGTGGCGCCCAGGCCGGCGTAGGCCCGGTTGACGCTGGCGTCCTGGGTGGGCTCGTCGCCCTCGTCACGGACCTTGTGGCCGGGAAGGTCCGTGCCGTGGCGGCAGTCGTAGAGGGTGCGGTGCGGTTTGGTGGGGACCGGGTCGGCGGTGCGGGGCGGG
>NZ_KL585391.1:123541-124875 GCF_000721935.1 Streptomyces sp. NRRL WC-3549 | reverse complement strand
GTGCGAAGGCCAGCGCGGTCCCCTGCCGGTGGTGGCGGCGGGCCCCGTCGGCCTCCAGGGTGCGGCGGGCCGGACCGGCCAGGACGGGATCGCCGGCCTGGGACAGCTTGTCGAGGAGGTGGGGCGGGACGATGGTGCAGAAGACGGGACGGAACCCGTGATTCGGTCGAGGCTGCATACGATCGACTGTGGCACTCCGTCACCGCACTGTCACCGGTTGCGACGGTGATTGACGAAATGGAGTGATGAGTCACTGTTTTGCCCCCAAGAGGGGGTGATCCCGCATACTGATACGGGCCGACGCGTCCGGGGTCGCTCGGTTACTGTGACCGCATCATGCGTTTCGGGCTGCTTCTCCTTAGCTGCCGCGGCGAGGGCCTGTAGTCGTAGGCCGGCTCCCTCCCCGCGGAGTTCGCCGTTGCGGCGACACAGTCGGCCACCTCTGCCGGACCCCCAAGGAGCCCTACGCCATGACTGCCGTGAATCCCGCCGAGAGTGCCGTCGCCCCCGTGGGCGGACCCACCCCGGTCACCAACGCCACGCGGCTGCAGAAGCCTTCCGGAATGCCGGTCCACAAGTACCGCGGGTACGAGAGCGTGGACATCCCGGACCGCACCTGGCCGGACAACCGCATCACCAAGGCGCCCCGCTGGCTCTCCACCGACCTGCGCGACGGCAACCAGGCGCTGATCGACCCGATGTCGCCGGCCCGCAAGCGCGAGATGTTCGACCTGCTCGTCCGCATGGGCTTCAAGGAGATCGAGGTCGGCTTCCCGTCCTCCGGCGAGACCGACTTCGCGTTCGTGCGCTCCATCATCGAGGAGGGCGCGATCCCCGATGACGTGACCATCTCCGTCCTGACGCAGGCCCGCGAGGAACTGATCGAGCGCACCGTCGAGTCGCTGCGCGGCGCGCACCGGGCCACCGTCCACCTGTACAACGCCACCGCCCCCACCTTCCGCCGCGTGGTCTTCCGCGGCTCGAAGGAGGAGGTCAAGCAGATCGCCGTGGACGGCACGCGGCTGGTCATGGAGTACGCCGACAAGATCCTGGGCGACGAGACGATCTTCGGCTACCAGTACAGCCCGGAGATCTTCACCGACACCGAGCTGGACTTCGCCCTGGAGGTCTGCGAGGCGGTCTGCGACGTCTGGCAGCCCGAGGAGGGCCGCGAGATCATCCTCAACCTGCCCGCCACCGTGGAGCGTTCGACGCCCTCGACGCACGCGGACCGGTTCGAGTGGATGTCCCGCGAGCTGACCCGCCGGGAGCACGTCTGCCTGTCGGTCCACCCGCACAACGACCGCGGCACGGCCGTCGCCGCCGCCGAACTG
>NZ_KL585391.1:121380-123352 GCF_000721935.1 Streptomyces sp. NRRL WC-3549 | reverse complement strand
GTGTATAAGAGACAGGTCATGGCCGGGGCCGACCGCATCGAGGGCTGCCTGTTCGGCCAGGGCGAGCGCACCGGCAACGTCGACCTGGTCACGCTGGGCATGAACCTCTTCTCCCAGGGCGTCGACCCCGAGATCGACTTCTCGCAGATCGACGAGATCCGCCGCACCAGCGAGTACTGCAACCAGATGGAGGTCCACCCGCGCCACCCCTACGCGGGCGACCTGGTCTACACGGCCTTCTCCGGCTCCCACCAGGACGCCATCAAGAAGGGCTTCGACGCCATGGAGGCCGACGCGGCCGCCCGGGGCGTGACCGTGGACGACATCGAGTGGGCGGTGCCCTACCTGCCGATCGACCCGAAGGACGTCGGCCGGTCCTACGAGGCCGTCATCCGGGTCAACTCGCAGTCCGGCAAGGGCGGGATCGCCTACGTCCTGAAGAACGACCACAAGCTGGACCTGCCCCGCCGGATGCAGATCGAGTTCTCCAAGATCATTCAGGCCAAGACCGACGCCGAGGGCGGCGAGGTCACCCCGGGCCAGATCTGGTCGGTCTTCGAGGACGAGTACCTGCCCAACCCGCAGAACGCCTGGGGGCGCGTGCAGATCCGTTCCGGCCAGACGACCACCGGGTCCGACGGCCAGGACTCGATCACCGTCGAGGCCACCGTCGACGGCACGGACACCGTGCTGACCGGCACCGGCAACGGCCCGATCTCCGCGTTCTTCGAAGCGCTGCAGGCCATCGGCATCGACGTACGGCTGCTGGACTACACCGAGCACACGATGAGCGAGGGGGCGAGCGCCCAGGCCGCCTCCTACATCGAGTGCGTCATCGACGGCAAGGTGCTGTGGGGCATCGGTATCGACGCCAACACCACCCGCGCCTCGCTCAAGGCGGTCGTCTCCGCGGTCAACCGGGCGACCCGCTGAGGCACCCCTCCCGGCACCTCGGGCACACGCCCCGGTGAC
The DNA here is from genome assembly GCF_000721935.1 of Streptomyces sp. NRRL WC-3549. GTDB lineage: Bacteria > Actinomycetota > Actinomycetes > Streptomycetales > Streptomycetaceae > Streptomyces. Next base: position 122,380 of record NZ_KL585391.1, on the reverse strand, counting down.
GACCTGAGCCGCTCCCCGTCGCGCACCGGGCCGCGGGGGCCCGAACCGCCCCGCACCGGAACCCCGTCCACCCGCCGAGGGTGGGCGGGGTTCCGGCCATCTTCCGGCCTTCGGGGCCTCCGGACTACTGACGCCACCTCGTACGTGTGGCTAACATCACGTCCAACGCGGCAACGTTGCCGTGGGGGTACCTCCCGCGCCCGAGGGGCCGCGGGGGAGTTACGGAGGTGTGCGACGTGCGGTCGGCCAAAGGACGACGAGTCGTGAAGCTGCGCGTGTGCGGGATCCGCACCGTCTGGGACACCGTCGGTGACGGCGAGTTCTTCTGTCCGGGCTGCGGAGGCGACCGCAACTACCGCCATCTCACCGGGCGCCACCGCTTCACCGTGCTCGGCCTCCCCGTGTTCCCGCGCGGCAGTGCGGGCCCCGTGGTCGAGTGCGCCGCCTGTCGCGGGCACTTCCCGACCGACACCCTCGACCACCCCACCACGACCCGCTTCTCCGCCATGCTGCGGGAGGCCGTGCACACCGTCACGCTCGCCGTGCTCGCGGCCGGCGGTACCACCTCCCGTACCGTCCTGGAGACCGCCGCGGCCACCGTCCGGGACGCCGGGCTCGACGACTGCACGCAGGAGCGGCTCTTCACCATCGTCGAGGTGCTGGCCGCCGAGGCCGGGCAGGGCGGCACCGACCCCGCCGCCGAGGCCTGCGGGGCAGCCCTCGCCATCGAGCTCCACGAGGTGCTGAAGCCCCTCGCCCCGCACCTGGCCGTGCCCGGCCGGGAGACGGTCCTGCTCCAAGGCGCCCGGATCGCCCTCGCCGACGGCCCGTACAGCCAGGCCGAGCGCGAGGTGCTGACCACGGTGGGCAGCGCGCTCCAGCTCTGCCCCGCGGACACGGCGAAGCTCCTGGAGGCGGCGCGTACGCCGTCCTGACCCGGGGCGGTGAGCCGTCCCCGGCAGGAGCGGAGGGCGCGTCCGGGCCGGTGAGCGTCGCCCAC
>NZ_KL585391.1:118841-121189 GCF_000721935.1 Streptomyces sp. NRRL WC-3549 | reverse complement strand
TGTCTCTTATACACCCGGGCCGGTGAGCGTCGCCCACGGGGCCGGGCCGGCGGGGCCCGCGAGCCACCGGGACGACGACCCGGGAGGGGCGACCGCCCCGGTGCGCGACAATGGACCCATGAGCTTGTTCCGGGACGACGGCGTCGTGCTGCGTACGCAGAAGCTGGGCGAGGCCGACCGGATCATCACGATCCTGACCCGCGGCCACGGCCGGGTGCGCGCCGTCGCGCGCGGGGTGCGCCGCACCAAGTCCAAGTTCGGTGCCCGGCTGGAGCCCTTCTCCCACGTGGACGTGCAGTTCTTCGCGCGCGGCAGCGAGCTGATCGGGCGCGGTCTGCCCCTGTGCACCCAGAGCGAGACCATCGCCCCGTAGACTACGGCCGGTACACGGCCGGCACCGCGATGCTGGAGACCGCCGAGCGCTTCACCGACCACGAGGGCGAACCCGCGGTCCAGCAGTACCTGCTCCTCGTCGGCGGACTGCGCACCCTGGCCCGCGCCGAGCACGCGCCGAACCTCATCCTCGACGCGTTCCTGCTGCGCTCGCTCGCCGTCAACGGCTACGCGCCCAGCTTTGACGACTGCGCCCGGTGCGGGATGCCCGGGCCGAACCGGTTCTTCTCCGTCGCCTCCGGCGGTGTGGTGTGCGGCGACTGCCGGGTGCCCGGCAGCGTCGTACCCTCGGCGGAGGCCGTCGAACTGCTGAGCGCACTGCTCACCGGTGACTGGGAGACGGCGGACGCGTCCCAGGCGCGTCATGTCAGGGAGGGGAGCGGACTGGTGTCCGCCTATCTGCACTGGCATCTGGAGCGCGGCCTGCGCTCGCTGCGGTACGTAGAGAAGTGACACAGGGAGACGAAGAAGCCCATGGCAGTACGCGGGATGCTCGGCGGCCGTAACAAGCGCGTGTACAAGACCCCCGAGCCGCACCCCTCCGGCGCCGTCCCGCCGAAGATCCCCGGCGAGCTGGTGCCCAAGCACGTCGCCGTGGTGATGGACGGCAACGGCCGCTGGGCCAAGGAGCGGGGCCTGCCGCGCACCGAGGGCCACAAGGTCGGCGAGGGCGTCGTCATGGACGTCCTCAAGGGCTGCATCGAGATGGGCGTCAAGAACCTCTCGCTCTACGCCTTCTCCACCGAGAACTGGAAGCGCTCGCCGGACGAGGTGAAGTTCCTGATGAACTTCAACCGGGACGTCATCCGGCGCCGCCGTGACGAGATGGACGAGCTCGGCATCCGCATCCGCTGGGTCGGCCGCATGCCCAAGCTGTGGAAGTCGGTCGTCCAGGAGCTCCAGGTCGCCCAGGAGCAGACCAAGGACAACGACAGGATGACCCTGTACTTCTGCGTCAACTACGGCGGCCGGGCCGAGATCGCCGACGCCGCCCAGCGGATCGCCGAGGACGTCGCGGCCGGACGGCTCGACCCGTCCAAGGTCAACGAGAAGACGTTCGCGAAGTACATCTACTACCCGGACATGCCGGACGTGGACCTCTTCGTACGCCCCAGCGGTGAGCAGCGCACGTCCAACTACCTGATCTGGCAGAGCGCGTACGCCGAGATGGTCTTCCAGGACGTCCTGTGGCCGGACTTCGACCGCCGTGACCTGTGGCGCGCCTGCCTGGAGTTCGCCCAGCGCGACCGGCGTTTCGGCGGTGCGGAGGAGGCGGCCCTGGCGCAGGGGCCGACCGGCTGAGGCGCGCCGGTACGATCATGGTCCGATCATCTTGGGAGGGCCATGTCAACAGAACCGGACGTCCATGAGCACGCGGTCGACCTCAGGTTCCGGCTGACCGCCCAGGACTGCTCGCAGGCGCTGTGGGCCCGCGCCGGGGTCGGCAGGGAGGGCAGGCGCCAGCGGCTGCTCGGTGGGCTGCTGCTGGGCCTGCTGGCCGTGCTGTGTGCGCTGGAGGCGGGGCTGGGCGTCGACTTCCCCCTGATGATGTACGTGGCGACGGGCGTCATGGGGCCGCTGATGTTCCTGGCCCCATGGCTGACGGCGCGTCAGCTGTGGGGGTACGTCAAGCGGCAGGGCGAGTCCCGGGTGCGGGTGGACGAGAGCGGTCTGACCGTCGCGATGGACCACTCCGCCGGGTCGGTCTCCTGGGCCGCCCAGCCCCGGTACGTGGAGACCCGGGACCTCTTCGTGCTGCTCAGCGACGACCGCAACGCCACGGGGCTGACCCTGCTGGCCAAGCGCGGGGCCGCCGGGCCGGCCGAGGCCGACCGGCTGCGCGGGATGCTCGACCGCCACCTGACACGGCTCTGAACGGCTCCGGCGCCTTTCCGGCGCGGTGGCCAGGACCGGCCGGGCCCGGACACGACGGCGCCGGGGCACCCGCACGGGTG
>NZ_KL585391.1:111462-118592 GCF_000721935.1 Streptomyces sp. NRRL WC-3549 | reverse complement strand
CGCGGCTACTTCGGTGCGGAGCCCGACGCGCACTCCGCACAGGTGCCGAAGACCTCCACGGTGTGCGCCACGTTGACGTAACCGTGTTGCGAGGCGATGGTCTCGGCCCATTGCTCCACGGCGGGGCCCTCGACCTCGACCGCCTTGCCGCAGACCCGGCACACCAGGTGGTGATGGTGGTCACCGGTGGAGCAGCGGCGGTAGACCGCCTCTCCGTCCGTGGTGCGCAGCACGTCGACCTCGCCGGCGTCGGCGAGGGACTGCAGGGTGCGGTAGACCGTGGTCAGGCCGACGGAGTCCCCGCGGTGCTTGAGCACGTCATGGAGATCCTGGGCGCTGCGGAACTCGTCGACCTCGTCGAGTGCCGCCGCGACCGCCGCCCGCTGCCGGGTCGAGCGGCCGCGCACCGGAGCCGCGTTCGTGCCACTGATCGGCGCCGTCGCCACAGCTGCCTCCTCATGTCGCCCGTACGTATGTCGGGCCATTGTGCCAGCCCGGCCGCGTCGCACGGTCATACGCGCACGTCGTCCGCGCCGGGGCGTGCGCCCGGTACCTCCAGGGTGCACTCGGCGGGCTCCGGTTCCTGGGCGCGGGCCCTCCTGCGGGCCAGCGGGGCGGCGAGCGCGGTCAGCGCCACGAACGCGGCGATGGCCAGCAGCACGATCGTCGCCCCGGGCGGTACGTCCTGGTAGTACGAGGTCACGGTGCCCGCCAGGGTCACGGCCGTGCCGATGACGACGGACAGCACGAACGTCACCTTGAAGGACTTCGCGATCTGCTGGGCGGCCGCGACCGGCACCACCATCAGCGCGCTGACCAGCAGCAGGCCGACGACGCGCATCGCCACGGTGACCGTGACCGCCGCCACCACGGCGACCAGCAGGTTGAGCACCCGCACCGGCAGCCCGGTGACCCGGGCGAACTCCTCGTCCTGGCTGACCGCGAACAACTGCCGCCGCAGCCCCACGGTGACGAGGACCACGAGGGCGGCCAGGACCGCGATGGTGGTGACGTCCTCTTCGGAGACCGTCGACAGCGAGCCGAAGAGGTACGACGTGAGGTTGGCGTTGGAGCCCGTGTCGGAGAGGTTGATCAGCATCACCCCGCCCGCCATACCGCCGTAGAAGAGCATGGCCAGGGCGATGTCGCCGCGGGTACGCCCGTACCAGCGGATCAGTTCCATGACGACCGAACCCGCGACGGCCACCAGGGTGGCCATCCAGACGGGGTTGGCGGACATCAGGAAGCCGAGGCCGACACCGGTCATGGCGATGTGCCCGATGCCGTCGCCCATCAGCGCCTGCCGGCGCTGGACCAGGTAGATGCCGATGGCGGGCGCGGTGATCCCGACCAGCACGGCCGCGATCAGGGCCCGCTGCATGAAGGGGGGTGAGAGGAATTCCATGATCAGGTCAGCAGTCCCGTCCGGACGGGCTCCATGGCCGCGTGGGGGTGTACGTGGTCGTGGCCGGGCAGCGCGTGCTGGCCGACGGCCTCGGGGGGCGGTCCGTCGTGCATGACGCAGCCGTCACGCAGCACGACCGCCCGGTCGATCAGCGGCTCCAGGGGGCCGAGTTCGTGCAGGACGAGCAGCACCGTCGCGATCAGCACGCGCTGGTGCTGGCCGCCGGAGAGGGCGTCCACGGAGTCCTTGGCCCGGTCGCCGAGGCCGACGAGCGCGATGGCCCGGTCGACCGCCGCACGGTCCGCCTTGCCCGGCGGCCGCAGCCTCGTGCGCGAGAGCCGCCCGGAGGAGACCACCTCCCGGATCGTGGCCGGGACCCCGCCGGCGGCGGTGGTGCGCTGCGGTACGTAGCCGACGCGCGCCCACCGCCGGAAGCGGCGCAGCGGGGTGCCGAAGAGCTCCACGGAGCCCCCGGTGAGCGGGACCTGGCCGATGACCGAGCGTACGGCGGTGGACTTGCCGGAGCCGTTGGCGCCCAGCAGGGCCACGACCTCGCCCCGGTGGACGGTCAGGTCCACGCCGCGCAGCACGGGGCGCGCACCGAGCGTGGCCGTCCCTGCGCGCATGCTGATCACGGGTTCGGACGTTGTGGGCTCGGGCATGAGCGCCTCCGATGCTGCCGGCGGGGAAGGGGGGAGCGGGGTCACTTCGCGCCGAGTGCCTTCTGCAGCGCGGCCAGGTTGGACTTCATGACCTCCAGGTAGTCAGCGCCCTTGGACCGGTCGGTGATTCCCTCCAGCGGGTCCAGGACGTCCGTCCTGAGGCCGAGGTCCTTGGCCAGGGTGGAGGCGGTCTTGTCGCTGGCGAGCGTCTCGAAGAACACGGTGGTCGCCTTGCTCTTCTCGGCGACCGCGTGGATCTCGTTGATCCGGGCCGGGCTGGGCTCGGCCTCGGGGTCGAGGCCGGCGATGCCCTCCTGGGTGAGGCCGTAGCGCTCGGCGAGGTAGCCGAAGGCGGAGTGGGTGGTGATGAAGGTCGTGGTGGCGGTGTCCTTCAGCCCGGCCTCGTACGCCTCGTCCAGGGCGTTCAGCTCGTCGACCAGCTTCGCGGTGTTCTCGCGGTAGTCGGCGGCGTGGTCGGGGTCGGCCTTCTCCAGGGACGTGCCGACGCCTTCGGCGACCTCGGCGTACTTCACCGGGTCCAGCCAGATGTGCGGGTCGGCACCCACGTGCTCGTGGCCGTGGTCCTCGCCCTCGTGGTCGTGGTCCTCGCCGTCCTCGCCCTCGTGGTCGTGGCCGTCGACCTCGGTGCCGTGGTCCTCCAGCGTGGTGAGGGAGGCCGCGTCCACGGTGTTCTTCACCCCGGCCTGGCCCACCGCGTCGTCCACGGCGGGCTGGATGCCCTTGAGGTACAGGATGTAGTCGGCGTCGCTCAGCGAGCCGATCTGCCTGGGGGAGAGCTCCAGGTCGTGCGGCTCGACGCCCGGCTTCGTCAGCGTGGTGACGGACACGTGCGACCCGCCTATCTCCTCGGCGAGGTACTGCATCGGGTAGAAGGACGCCACGACGCCCAGCTTGCCGTCGCTCCCCCCGCCGGTCGCGTCGGAGGAGGAGCAGGCGGAGAGCGTCGTGAGGCCGAGGACGACTGCTCCGGCGACGGCGGTGGTGGGTATGAGGCGGCGTACGTTCATGACATCCATTTTCAACTAAAGTGGAAACGATTGTCAACAAGGCTGATGAGATGACCGGATGGTGGTTCCGGTGTCCTCGGACCCCCACCGATTTGATCCAATGGGTGCGCGCGCCGCTAATCTGAGTCATTCGCCGCCCGTCTCCCCCGAGCACCGTCCGACCGAGGCGGTTCGCGCCGTTCCTGTCCAGTTCCGCCGTCGTAATGAAGAGAGCACCGTGGCCGCCGACAAGATCGACACCATCGTCAGCCTGAGCAAGCGCCGTGGCTTCGTCTACCCCTGCAGTGAGATCTACGGTGGCCAGAAGGCCGCCTGGGACTACGGACCGCTGGGTGTTGAGCTGAAGGAGAACCTCAAGCGCCAGTGGTGGCGCTACATGGTCACCTCCCGCGAGGACGTGGTCGGCCTCGACTCGTCGGTCATCCTGGCCCCCGAGGTCTGGGTCGCCTCCGGCCACGTCGCCACGTTCTCGGACCCGCTCACCGAGTGCACCTCCTGCCACAAGCGCTACCGCGCCGACCACCTGGAGGAGGCGTACGAGGAGAAGCACGGCAAGCTCCCGGCGAACGGCCTCGCCGACCTCAACTGCCCCAACTGCGGCAACAAGGGCACCTTCACCGAGCCCAAGCAGTTCTCCGGCCTCCTGTCGACCCACCTCGGCCCGACCCAGGACTCCGGCTCCGTCGCCTACCTGCGCCCGGAGACCGCCCAGGGCATCTTCACCAACTTCGGCCAGGTGCAGCAGACCTCGCGCAAGAAGCCGCCGTTCGGCATCGCGCAGATGGGCAAGTCCTTCCGGAACGAGATCACTCCGGGCAACTTCATCTTCCGCACCCGCGAGTTCGAGCAGATGGAGATGGAGTTCTTCGTCAAGCCGGGTGAGGACGAGGAGTGGCAGGAGTACTGGATGCAGCAGCGCTGGAACTGGTACACCGGCCTCGGCATGCGCGAGGAGAACATGCGCTGGTTCGAGCACCCGCAGGAGAAGCTCTCCCACTACTCCAAGCGCACCGCCGACATCGAGTACCGCTTCCGCTTCGGCGGCAGCGAGTGGGGCGAGCTGGAGGGCGTCGCCAACCGCACCGACTACGACCTCACGGCGCACTCCAAGGCCTCGGGTACGGACCTCTCCTACTTCGACCAGGAGAAGAGCGAGCGCTACACGCCGTACGTCATCGAGCCCGCGGCCGGTGTCGGCCGAGCGATGCTGGCGTTCCTGCTCGACGCCTACAGCGAGGACGAGGCCCCCAACGCCAAGGGCGTCATGGAGAAGCGCGCCGTGATGCGCCTCGACCCGCGCCTGGCGCCGGTCAAGGTCGCGGTCCTGCCGCTGTCCCGCAACCCGCAGCTGTCCCCGAAGGCCAAGGGCCTCGCGACCGACCTGCGGCAGAACTGGAACATCGAGTTCGACGACGCGGGCGCCATCGGCCGCCGCTACCGCCGCCAGGACGAGATCGGCACGCCGTTCTGCGTCACCGTCGACTTCGACACCCTGGACGACAACGCGGTGACCGTGCGCGAGCGCGACACCATGAAGCAGGAGCGGGTCTCCCTGGACCAGATCCAGGCCTACCTCGGCTCCCGTCTGCTGGGCTGCTGACGCCGCAGCCGTACGGTGACGAAGCCCCCGGGTCCGCGACCGCGCCCGGGGGCTTCCCCGTGAGGGGGCCGTGGCCGAGGCCCACCGGGCGGCGGCCGGCCCGTCCGCCTGGCGCCGGACCCCGCTCACCCCGAAAACCGGGTGAGCGGGGTCCGGTCTCCGAGGTACCTTTCCGGCATGTACTCGTTCTTCCAGATCTACGAGTGAGCGCGCGGCGGGCCCGGACCGCGAAGGGCCCGCCCGCCGTCGAACCGATCCACCGGTTCCCCGACCACTTCCGACCTCACGTCTCACCACGAATGGGAGAACGCCGTGGCCAAGAGCCGCAACAACCTCCTCGGCGTAGGCGGACAGCGCAAGAAGCTGTCCCGCGCCGACCAGCAGGGCAACGGCCCCGCACGCGAAGCCGACCGCAAGGCGTCGGCCGACCAGAAGCAGGAGCTGCTGCGCAAGATGCGTGAGCGCGCCGCAGCCCCCGGGGCGAAGGACGAGGCGCCCGGGCAGGACGCGGCGCAGAGCTGACCCACCCCCGGCGCCCGACGCCGGCCGCGGGCCCGGACCACTTCGGCGGTCCGGGCCCGCACACGTGTGCCGTGAGGGCCGGGCCCGGCGACCGGGGCCGGGCCCCGGCGGGCGTACCGGGCGGGGCTGCCGCGCCTCGACCGCACCGGCCTCCGTCGGGGCCCTCGGCGGCCCGCTCGGGTGGCGCACGCCCCGGCCGGAGAGGGGCCGGGCCGGGCCCGGAACACCTGGCCGGGGCCGCGCCCGACGGCGCCTGGGCGGGACCGGCGGGCGGCGGGAGCGATCTTCGCGGCGTGCGCGACAATGGGGGGATGACCACGCTCGCCCCCGCCGCCCCCGCCCCGCTCCGTATCGGCCCGCACACCGTGCAGCCGCCCGTGGTGCTGGCCCCGATGGCCGGCATCACCAACGCCCCGTTCCGCACCCTGTGCCGGGAGTTCTCCGGCGGCAAGGGGCTGTTCGTCAGCGAGATGATCACCACGCGGGCGCTGGTCGAGCGCAACGAGAAGACCATGCAGCTCATCCACTTCGACGCGAGCGAGACCCCGCGCTCCATCCAGCTGTACGGAGTGGACCCGGACACCGTCGGCAAGGCGGTCCGGATGATCGTCGAGGAGGACCTCGCCGACCACATCGACCTGAACTTCGGCTGCCCCGTCCCCAAGGTCACCCGCAAGGGCGGCGGCTCGGCGCTGCCGTTCAAGCGGCCGCTGCTCCGGGCGATCCTCAGAGAGGCCGTGGCGGGCGCCGGTGACCTCCCGGTCACCATCAAGATGCGCAAGGGCATCGACGACGACCACCTCACCTATCTCGACGCCGGCCGCATCGCCGTCGAGGAGGGCGTCACGGCCGTCGCGCTGCACGGCAGGACCACCGCCCAGCACTACGGCGGCACCGCCGACTGGGAGGCGATCGCCCGCCTCAAGGAGCACGTCCCGGAGATCCCCGTCCTCGGCAACGGCGACATCTGGAGCGCCGACGACGCCCTGCGGATGATGCGCGAGACCGGGTGCGACGGCGTGGTCGTCGGCCGCGGCTGCCTGGGCCGGCCCTGGCTCTTCGGCGACCTGGTCGGCGCCTTCGAGGGCACCGGGGCCCGGCAGACGCCCGCCCTGCGGCAGGTCGCGGACGTCATGCTGCGCCACGCCACGCTGCTGGGGGAGTGGATCGGCGACGAGAGCAGGGGCGTGATCGACTTCCGCAAGCACGTGGCCTGGTACCTCAAGGGCTTCGCCGTCGGCTCCGAGATGCGCAGGAAGCTCGCGGTGACCTCGTCCCTGGCGGAGCTGGACGCGCAGCTGCGGGAGCTGGACCTGGACCAGCCGTGGCCGGACGGCGCGGACGGCCCCCGGGGGCGTACCTCGGGCAACAACCGCGTGGCGCTCCCGGACGGCTGGTTGAAGGACCCGTACGACTGCGCGGGCGTGGGCGCCGAGGCGGAGCTGGACACCTCCGGCGGCTGAGCGGCGCCTCCCACCGGGAGGCACCCAGTGCCCCACCACGAAGCCCGCTCACATGAGCGGGCTTTTGTCTGCGTTCCGGGCCTGCGGCGGAGAGGCGGGCGGAGATCCGAAGCGCCGGCGAGGTGGTTCTGTGACGCTCCGTCCATGGGTGATCACCGGTAAGTGACCACATGATGGGTTCAGGGTGTCCGGATGGTGACATCTGAGCACACCCTTGAGAGTGATTCTCGCCACCCTTGAGGCAGGGCGAGCTCAAATGAGCGCTCTTTTGAATGCTGCACTTCTCAAATGGCGGCACTGGGTGCCAGGCATCCGCACTTTGATCGATCGACACATCCGCTACCGCATGTGGGCGCAGGGCCCAGATCCCGCCACGCTCCGTGCCGATGCGTTCGAGAGATGAACGCGGGCGGGTGGCGGTGCGAGGCGGCCCGCCACTTTGGATCCGCT
>NZ_KL585391.1:109222-111271 GCF_000721935.1 Streptomyces sp. NRRL WC-3549 | reverse complement strand
CCCCCCGCCACTTTGGATCCGCTGGCGGACGGGTGGTCGGAGCCTCGCGACGCGCAAGTAGGCGTACCCAGGCACCTTCGATCTGGGTATGTTCCTCGCCGTCAGGGCAGCCACCGCGTCCTCGAGGAGTCGAGACCCGTGTCGGAAAACAAAGGTCCTCAGAAGTTCGTCTACGACTTCACCGAGGGCAACAAGGATCTGAAGGACCTCCTGGGCGGCAAGGGCGCCAACCTCGCCGAGATGACCAACCTCGGGCTGCCGGTCCCTCCCGGCTTCACCATCACCACCGAGGCGTGCAAGGTCTACCTCGACAGCGGTGACGAGCCGGCCGAGCTGCGCGACGAGGTCGGCGCGCACCTCGCGGCGCTCGAGAGGCGGATGGGCAAGAACCTCGGTCAGGCCGACGACCCGCTGCTGGTCTCCGTCCGCTCCGGCGCCAAGTTCTCGATGCCCGGCATGATGGACACGGTCCTCAACATCGGCCTCTCCGACGAATCCGTCGTCGGGCTCGCCACCCAGGCCGGCGACGAGCGCTTCGCCTGGGACTCCTACCGCCGTCTCATCCAGATGTTCGGCAAGACCGTCCTCGGGGTCGACGGCGACCTCTTCGAGGAGGCGCTGGAGGCGGCCAAGGACGCCAAGGGCGTCACCGTCGACGTGGACCTGGACGCGGCCGACCTGAAGAAGCTGGTCAAGCAGTTCAAGAAGATCGTCGCCCGCGACGCCGGACGGGACTTCCCGCAGGATGCGCGCGAGCAGATGGACCTGGCCATAAAGGCGGTCTTCGACTCGTGGAACACCGACCGGGCCAAGCTCTACCGCCGCCAGGAACGCATCCCCGGCGACCTCGGCACGGCCGTCAACGTCTGCTCGATGGTCTTCGGCAACCTCGGCCCCGACTCCGGTACGGGCGTCGCCTTCACCCGCGACCCGGCCAGCGGCCACCAGGGCGTCTACGGCGACTACCTCCAGAACGCCCAGGGCGAGGACGTCGTCGCGGGCATCCGCAACACCGTGCCGCTCGCGGAGCTGGAGTCGATCGACAAGAACTCCTACGACCAGCTGATGAAGATCATGGAGACGCTGGAGACCCACTACAAGGACCTCTGCGACATCGAGTTCACCATCGAGCGCGGCCACCTGTGGATGCTCCAGACCCGCGTCGGCAAGCGCACCGCCGGGGCCGCCTTCCGGATCGCGACCCAGCTCGTCGACCAGGGCCTCATCGACGAGGCCGAGGCGCTCCAGCGGGTCAACGGCGCCCAGCTCGCCCAGCTGATGTTCCCCCGCTTCGACGACGAGGCGACCACGGTGCTGCTCGGCCGGGGCATCGCCGCGTCCCCGGGCGCCGCCGTCGGCAAGGCCGTCTTCGACTCGTACACCGCCGTCAAGTGGTCGCGGTCCGGTGAGAAGGTCATCCTGATCCGCCGCGAGACCAACCCCGACGACCTGGACGGCATGATCGCCGCCGAGGGCATCCTGACCTCGCGCGGCGGCAAGACCTCGCACGCCGCCGTGGTCGCCCGCGGCATGGGCAAGACCTGTGTATGCGGCGCGGAGGAGATCGAGGTCGACACCAAGCGCCGCCGGCTGACGGTCGGCGACACCGTGGTGGAGGAGGGCGACCTCGTCTCCGTCGACGGCTCCACCGGCAAGGTCTACCTCGGGGAGGTCCCCGTCGTGCCGTCCCCGGTCGTCGAGTACTTCGAGGGCCGCATGCACGCGGGCGCCGACGACGCCGACGAACTGGTCGCCGCCGTGCACCGGATCATGGCCTACGCGGACCGGGTACGCCGGCTGCGTGTACGGGCCAACGCGGACAGCGCCGAGGACGCCCTGCGGGCCCGCCGCTTCGGCGCCCAGGGCATCGGCCTGTGCCGCACCGAGCACATGTTCCTCGGTGAGCGCCGCACGTTGGTCGAGAAGCTGATCCTCGCCGACACCGACGCCGAGCGGGAGACCGCGCTGGGCGACCTGCTGCCGCTCCAACGGGCCGACTTCATCGAGCTGTTCGAGTCGATGGACGGGCTGCCCGTCACGGTACGGCTG
>NZ_KL585391.1:108215-109006 GCF_000721935.1 Streptomyces sp. NRRL WC-3549 | reverse complement strand
CCCCCCCCGCCGCTGCACGAGTTCCTGCCGGACATCACCGAGCTCTCCGTACGGGTCGCGCTCGCCGAGGCCCGCAAGGACGCCAACGAGAACGACCTGCGCCTGCTCCAGGCCGTGCACAAGCTCCACGAGCAGAACCCGATGCTCGGCCTGCGCGGGGTGCGTCTCGGGCTGGTCATCCCGGGGCTGTTCGCCATGCAGGTCCGGGCGATCGCGGAGGCCGCCGCCCACCGCAGGAACGCCAAGGGCGACCCGCGCGCCGAGATCATGATCCCGCTCGTCGGCACCGTCCAGGAGCTGGAGATCGTCCGCGAGGAGGCCGACCGGGTCGTCGCCGAGGTCGAGGCCGCCACCGGCACCTCGCTCAAGCTGACCATCGGCACCATGATCGAGCTGCCCCGGGCCGCGCTGACCGCCGGCCAGATCGCCGAGGCCGCGCAGTTCTTCTCCTTCGGTACGAACGACCTCACCCAGACCGTGTGGGGCTTCTCCCGCGACGACGTGGAGGCCTCGTTCTTCACCGCCTACCTGGAGAAGGGCATCTTCGGGGTGTCGCCCTTCGAGACGATCGACAAGGACGGCGTCGGCTCGCTCGTCCGCAGCGCCGTCGAGGCGGGCCGGGCCACCCGCCCGGACCTGAAGCTCGGGGTCTGCGGCGAGCACGGCGGTGACCCGGAGTCGGTGCACTTCTTCCACGAGGCGGGCCTGGACTACGTCTCCTGCTCGCCGTTCCGCATCCCGGTCGCCCGGCTGGAGGCGGGCCGCGCCGCCGCCGAGTCGAAGGGCAGCGA
>NZ_KL585391.1:92485-108010 GCF_000721935.1 Streptomyces sp. NRRL WC-3549 | reverse complement strand
GCTGAGCCCCGCTCAGCGGCCCCTTCTTCCGGGTCCACCGGCCGGCCGTCCCTCACCCTCGCCCGAAACCGGCGGCGGACCCGGAAAACCGGAAGCGGCGGCATCCTGTGCGGGGGTGCCGCCGCTTCGTCAATGCCCGTGCTTCCACCCTTGTTCATTGAACTGCGAACCGTTCAACCCTGATGCTTCTTTACCGCATTGGGCGAGCAAATCCGGCGCCCGCGGGCCGCGGTGCGGTCCATGGATCCCCACCCATGGACCGCACCCGGCTCGGAGGACCCGGCGGTGACGCCCGGCCCTCTTACCCCCGTCGGATGCGGAGCCGCTCCGTCCGCCACCTCCGCCGAACGGGCGAAGCCCCCCACGGCCCTCACCCGCTCTTTCGGTGACGAAAGGAATCGCACCCGACGCCGTACAGCTTTTCGGCTGGCGGGGGTGCGGGCGAGAGGTTTCAACTCTGGCCGAAACCCCGTGGTGACCTCCTGTGACGATATGCATACCCTTTGATGGGGGCGATTGCGGGTGCAACAGGTGGGGGTTCGGTGCTGCGTATCCATATGTCCGGGGAGGACCTTTCCAGGGTCCGGATGGCCGCCAGGCCGGACGCAATGTGGGAAACCATTCTCAGTTTCCACCGGCTGCGGGACCGGCGCGGTTCCTCGGTCTTCGGGAAATGGCGGGCGGAATCCCGGGCCCGGCTGAATGGTGAAGCACGTCTGCTGTCCGCGCTCGTGCCGCCCCGCGGCTATTTCCCGGACTTCCTGACGCCCTCGCGGGAAGGCGCCGAGCCATTCGGCCTCGACGCCGGAATGGAGGCGCTGCGCGACACCCCGGCGGACCGGCTCCGCGGCGAACTGGCGCTGCTGGCCAGGAGCGCCCCCCGGTCACGGCAGCCGGGCGGACGGCCGCCCACCGCGCTGCTGGACGCGCTCGCCGAGGGGCGCGCCGAGCCGCTGGGCCGTCTCATCGGCGCCCTGCGCGGCTACCACCGGGCCGCCGTCGAGCCGTACTGGGCGCACATCCGGGCCAGTGTCGAGGCCGACCGGGCGGTCCGGGGCCGTGCTCTGCTGGACGGCGGGGCGGAGGAGCTGCTGGCCACCCTGCCGTCCATGATCCGCTGGCGCCGGCCGGTGCTGGAGGCGGACTACCCCGTCGACCGCGACCTGCGGCTGGACGGGCGGGGACTGCTGCTGCAACCGTCGTTCTTCTGCCGGGGCGCCCCGGTCGTCTACCGGGACCCGGACCTGCCGCCGGTCCTCGTCTACCCGGTCACCCACCCGGCGGCCCCGGCGTCCGCCGAGCCGGGCCCCTGGCTCGGGCGGCTCGTGGGCCACACCCGCTCCGCCGTCCTCCAGGCCGTGGGCAACGGCTGCACGACGAGCGAGCTGGCCCTCAGGACCGGGGTGTCCCTCGCCTCGGCCAGCCAGCACGCCTGCGTCCTGCGCGAGGCGGGCCTGCTGCTGAGCCTGCGGCACGGCGGATCGGTTCTGCACACGCTCACCCCGCTGGGCGCCTCCCTCCTCCGGGGCGGGGCCGCCCCGCTCGCCCTGTCCTGACCGGGCGCACAACGGGCGCCCGGGACCGAGGGGGCGTATGTCTCTTCCCGGGACCGATGAGTCGCGCCCGCCACGATCGTCTACCTCTCGAAAGCACTCGAACACGGTGCCGCGGAGCGCGCACGACGTGCCGGAACGGAAGAGGGAGAACCATGACCACACCTCAGATGATCTTCGTGAACCTGCCGGTCAAGGACCTGGAGGTGACGAAGGGCTTCTTCGGGAAGCTCGGCTTCGGCTTCAACCCGCAGTTCAGCGACGACACGACGGCCTGCATGGTCATCAGCGACACCATCTACGCGATGCTCATCAGCGAGCCGCGCTTCAAGGAGTTCACCAAGAAGGAGATCGCCGACGCCGGGAGGACCACCGAGGTCCTCATCGCCCTGAGCGCCGAGAGCCGCGCCCGGGTCGACGAGCTGGCCGACGCCGCGCTCGCCTCCGGCGGGGCCCCGGCCAACGACCCCATGGACATGGGCTTCATGTACGGCCGCTCCTTCCAGGACCCGGACCACCACATCTGGGAGGTCGTGTGGATGGACCCGCAGGCCGCCGCGGACGGCCCGCGGAGCTGAGACCGCGCGGGCGGCCGGCGGCGCGGGGGAGACCGCGCGCCGCCGCCACGGCACCGTCCGTGCCGCCCGCCCGGACCGGGTGCGCGGCGCCCCGGCGCCTGCCGGAGGTCACCGACCCACTGGTTGGACGAGGCACCTATCGCATGCCTAGGGTCACCCCGTGCCCGACATAACCCTGACCACCCTCGTCCTCCTGTGCCTGGCCGCCGCCGCGGCGGGCTGGATCGACGCGGTGGTGGGCGGCGGCGGACTCCTCCTGCTGCCCGCCCTGCTGCTGGGCCTGCCGCACGTCCCGGCCGCCCATGTGCTCGGCACCAACAAGGCGGTCGCCATCGTGGGTACCACGGGCGCCGCCGTCACCTACGTCCGCAGGGCGCCGGTCCAGGTGGCCACCGCCGTGCGCATCGGACTGACGGCCCTGGCCGGCTCGATGGCCGGTGCCTTCTTCGCCGCCGGCATCAGCAGCGACGTCCTGCGTCCGGTCATCATGGTCGTACTGCTGGCCGTCGCGGCCTTCGTCCTGGCGCGGCCGGCCTTCGGGGCCGCGGCGGGCGACGGCACGGACCGGAAGGTCACCCGGGCCCGGCTGGTCACCGCGATCGTGCTGGTCGGCGGCGGCATCGGCTTCTACGACGGCCTGTTCGGGCCGGGGACGGGCACCTTCCTGGTGCTGGCCCTCACGGCGGTGCTCCACCTCGACCTGGTCACCGCCTCGGCCACCGCCAAGATCGTGAACGTCTGCACCAACGCCGGCGCGCTGGCGATGTTCGCCTACCAGGGCAGTGTGCTGTGGCAGGCGGCCGCGCTGATGGCCGCGTTCAACCTGGCGGGCGGACTGATCGGTGCGCGGATGGCGCTCCGCAAGGGCAGCGGCTTCGTGCGCGGGGTCCTGCTGGTCGTGGTGTTCTCGCTGGTGGCCAAGCTCGGCTTCGACCAGTGGACGGCCTGAGACCGCCGGCCCGGCGGTACGTCAGGGGTCACCGCACCTCGGCGAGGTGGGCGTACGCCACCACGTTCCCCTGGTAGCCGGTCTCGCGGGTGTAGCCGCCCCCGCAGGTGATCAGGCGCAGGGTGGCGTCCGCCGAGGCGCCGTAGACCCGCTCGTCGGGGAAGGCGTCGTTGTCGTACACCTCCACCGCGTCGACGGTGAAGACCGCGGTGCGGCCGTCCCGCCGGTCGATCTCCACCGCCGCCCCCTTCTTCAGGGAACCCAGCAGGTAGAAGACGGCCGGCCCCTCCGCGTTGTCGACGTGGCCGGCCACGATCGCGGTGCCCTGCGCGCCGGGCGGGGTGCCGTTCCCGAACCAGCCCGCGAGGTTGCGGTCCTCGGCCGGCGGTACGTCCAGGCTGCCGTCCGCGCCCAGGCCGAGCCGGGTCATGGGCGCGTCCACACCGATGCGCGGAATGCGGATGCGGACGGGTTCGGAGGAGCGCAGCGGCGCGACGACGGCCGAGCCCGCCCGGGGCCCGGGGTCCGCGGCGAACGCCTCCGAGGCCGACGGCTGCGGGGCGACGAGCCGCTCCGGCGCGCCGTTCTGCACGAACCAGAGCCCGCACAGCGCGGCGATCCCCGCGGTCCAGGCCCGGGCCCTGAGCGTCGTACGGTCCACGGCGTCGTCCTCACCCGCCCCGTCAGACGCCCCGGGTGTCCGGCGTGCGGCCCCGCCGGGCGAGCCACACACCGCCGACGGCCGCCACGCCGAGGAGGCCGCCGCCCACGGCCAGTTGGGCGGTGTCGGGTGCGGCGCTCCCGCCGATCCCCGTCCTGACGTGGCCGGAAGGCCGCTCGGTGGGGGTGGGCGCGGGCCGGGTCACCGGCGGCTTGCCCGGTCCGGGGTCGGTTCCCGGCTCGGGCCGGGTGCCCGTCCCGGGGTCGGTTCCGGGCTGGGGCCAGGTGCCCGTCCCGGGCTTCGCTCCGGTCAGGGAGGCCGCTCCCTCGTCCCCTTCCTCCCCTTCGTCCGCCCCGGACCAGGGGGAGGAGCCGGCGCCCAGTTCGGCCGCCTCCTCTTCCGGTGCCGCTCCTTCGTCTCCTTCGTCTCCTTCGTCTCCTTCGTCGCAGAGGAGCGCGGCGTCCTCGGCCGCCGCGGAGCCGGCGCGGCACTCCCCGGCGTCCGGTGCGGCGGTCGCCGTGGTGCGCCCCGGTCTGCCGAGTCCGTCCGCGTACACGGTCGGGGCGGTGGCGAGGCCGAGCGCGGCGGCGGTGAGGGCCGCGGCGGCGGTGCCGGTCACGAGGCGGGCGGGGCTGCGCATGCGAAATCCTCCGGGCAGACGGATGTGTCCTGCGTCCCAGACAACGCCGGGCGATGGCCCGCCGCACGTTGACGGCCGTTCGGCCTTCACCCGTCCGGAGGCCCCGGCCGCGTCACCGGCCTCGGGCCGGCCCAGGTCGTGGCCGCTCCGAGGGCCGTCGGGGCGTGCCGGTGCCGAACGGGTGACGACCCCTCACCGAAATGTGACGCAGGTCACACGAATGAGGTGGCGTGGCCCGGGCACACGGAAGACACCCCCCACGGGACGGCACCCCCCCGCCGCCCCACGGCGATCGCCCTCACCGGTTCACCCCCCCCGGACCGGTGAGGGCGATGTCATGTCAGGTCCGTGGCGGACCACTCGACGTCCGGCGGACGCACCCGGGCGCACCGGGGCCGCCCCGCCCCGTCGCTCAGCCGCAGCCGGGCGGTCAGGCGGCCGGAGCGGACCGCGTCGCCGAGGACGTCCGGGTCGACATCGGCCATCATCAGCTTCGCGCGCCGGAACATGCTGAAGAGGCCGGTCCCGTCCACCGTGCCCCAGGACAGGTAGACGAAGCGCCCGCCCATCCGGTTCTGGACGTACGGTCCCGACACCTCGACGCCCTCCGGGGCGGACAGGGCCGTGCAGTCCAGGGTCCAGGAGACCGCGGGGGCGTCCGCGGGACACGGGCCGAGCAGCTCTCCGGGGCTGTCCTTGCGCTGCACGCCCACGTGGACGTCGTCGCGGCCGGGGGAGTCGGGGCCGGGGGGCCAGGTGCGGCCGGGGAGGTGTGTCGCCTCGATACGGATCTGCAGAGGGCTCCGGTCCGGCACGGTCAGACACCTGCCCGGGGCGCGTCCGCGTACGCCTGGTCCAGGTCCTTCATCAGGGCCTCGTCGACCGCGAAGGAGGTGTCGTCGATCCGGTGGACCGGGGCGATGCCCTGCGAGTTGCTGACGAACGCCGCCCGGAAGGCGCCCAGGCCCTCCAGCGTCACCGGCCGCCGCGCCGTGGGGCGGCCCGACCGCGCCAGTCCGTCCTCCAGGAGCGCCATCGTCACACCGGTCAGCAGTGGGGCGTCCGGCCACACCACCGACGCGCCGTCCCAGAAGCCGACGTTGGTGACGGCGCCCTCGGTCACCACACCGCCGGGAGCCGTCAGCAGCGCCTCGTCGAACCCCGAACGCCGGGCCCGCCTGCGGTAGTAGGTCTGGCCGAACTCGCCCGGCCGCTTCACCTGGGGGAGGGTGCGCGCGAAGGGGACGGACATCAGGGCCTGCGGGGCGGCGGACAGGTGGGCCGGTGCGCCGACCGTCACCATCACGGCGGTCTCCGGGTGGTCCGGCGGCAGATAGCCGTGGACCCGCACCGACGCGTCCCGCACCCCGGCGCCGTCCAGCGCGTGCCCGACCAGCGCCCGGACGCGCCCCCCGTCCAGGGGTAGGCCGAACAGCTCGCGGTTGGCCGCGTCCAGCCGGTCCAGATGGAGGCCGAGGCCGCGCACCTCCCGGTCGCGGACCTGCAGGGCGGTGAAGTGGCCGAAGCCGGAGAAGGCGGGGACGCGCAGATCCTCCGCGGTCGCGGGGCGGCCGTTCATCTCGACGTGCGGCGGGGGCGCGGGAGTCGTCATACGGCCCACGGTAGGGGGTGCGGTGGGCCGGACTTGATCTCAACCATGGTCGAGGTGTGAGCCTGAGGCGCATGGACCTCACCCCAGCCCGTCCACTTCCGTCCGACGCCGCGCTGAAGGTGGCCGTCATCCTCGGCAGCAACCGTGAGGGTCGCTTCGGCCCGGTCGTCGCCGAGTGGTTCCTCTCCCGCACGGCCGGGCACCCGGACATCGAGACGGACCTGATCGACACCGCCGACTCCGAACCCCCGTCCGTCCCCCGGCCCGTCGGCATCGAGGCCCGGCTGGACCGGGCCGACGCCTTCGTCGTACTGACGCCCGAGTACAACCACTCCTACCCGGCCCCGCTGAAGCACCTCATCGACCGGCACCGCACCGAGTGGCAGGCCAAACCCGTGGCCTTCGTCTCGTACGGCGGGATCTCCGGGGGGCTGCGGGCCGTCGAGCACCTGCGCCAGGTCTTCGCGGAACTGCACGTCGTCTCCGTGCGCGACACCGTCTCCTTCCACCAGGCGGGCACCCTCTTCGACGACCGGGGCGCCCTCAAGGACCCGGCCCCCGCGGAGGCGGCGGCCACGAGGCTGCTGGACCAGCTCCTCTGGTGGGGCCTGGCCCTGCGCGAGGCCAGGGCGCGGCGTCCCTACGGGGGCTGAGGCGGGGGGCGGACAATCGTCGGGACAGGCACACCGGCCCGACCGAGGAGTGACGGCATGACCGAGCCCGCATGGCTGACCGTACTGACCACGACGGACAGCGAGGACAAGGCCGGGGAAATCGCCCGGGGCGCGGTGGAGGCGCGGCTCGCCGCCTGCGCCCAGATCTCCGGACCCGTCACCTCCGTCTACCGGTGGCAGGGCGCCCTGGAGCAGGCCCAGGAATGGCAGGTGCTGCTCAAGACCACGGCCCTGCGGTACGACGAACTGGAGGCCCACCTCCTGACGGCGCACGACTACGACACCCCGGAGGTCATCGCCACCCCGGTGGTCCGCGGCAACACCCGCTACCTGTCCTGGGTGGCGGCCGAGACGGCGCCCCCGGCGGCCCTGTGACCCGGTCCCCGGCCGCGGCCGGCACAGGGGGCCCTGCGGGGCGCCGCCGCCGGCGCGCGTGACCACGGTCCGCGCCGCGCGGGCCGTGGTCACGGACAGCGCCCGCCCCTCCTGCGGGCGCCGTTCCGCCGGACCGGTCCGGGCCGGGGGGCCATCTCGCGGGTGCCACCGTGACGGGCTCCCCGCGCGCCGGCGGCACGCCCCCGCCCGGCTCAGCCGGCGTCGGCCGCCAGCGCCTCGGCCACGCCCGGCTCACGCGGACCCAGGAAGTGCGGATCCGGCTCGAAGACGATGTCCAGGAGCGCCTTGCCCGCCGCGAAGACCTCCCGGGTCCCGCCGTAGTACCAGGTCGCGTCGTGGACGGCGTCCACCCCCACCCCGTACGCGTCGATTCCCGCCGACCGGCACAGGGCGATGGCCCGCCGGATGTGGAAGCCCTGGCTCACCAGCACGGCCCGGTCGACCCCGAAGATCCTCTTGGCCCGGACGCAGGAGTCCCAGGTGTCGAACCCGGCGTAGTCGCTCACGATCCGGTCGTCGGGGACCCCGTGGGCGGTGAGGTACGTGCGCATGGCGTCCGGTTCGTCGTACTCCACCCGGCTGTTGTCCCCGGTGACCAGCACCACCTTCACCGTGCCGCGGCGGTACCGCCCCGAACACCACGGCGACCTGCTGGGCGGGCGCGTCCGCCGTGGTGCGCACCCGGGCGTCGGCCACCGTGTGCAGCCAGGTGGCGGGCGCCAGGGCCGCCGCACAGGCCACCATCAGCGCCTGCACCAGCCGGCGCCGCCCCCGCCGGGTACGAGGCAGCCGGGGCCGTACCGCCCCCCACCACCCCGGGACCGCAGGCCCTCCCCGCGCCCTCAGCCGCATGCGGAACCCCCTTCGTCGTCGCCGATGCCTCACCGGCAGGGACGGGCCGGAGGCCGAAGCGGTTCGAGATGTGTATAAGAGACAGGACCTGCCCCGTCCGCGGCTCCGCTCGGCGCCGGGGCTGGGCCGTTAGTGTCGGGGGCATGGACGGTACGTACGACATCCGGGACATCGAGGAGCACGGCGCCACGCGACACGGCGCCACGCCCTACCGCGCCGGTGACACCGAGCGGTGGGACACCGAGGCGGAGAAGAAGCCCGGCCGCACCGCCTTCCAGCGCGACCGGGCCCGCGTGCTGCACTCCGCCGCCCTGCGCCGGCTCGCCGGGAAGACCCAGGTCGTCACCCCCGGCACCCGCGGCACCGCCTGGGACGCCAGCCCCCGCACCCGGCTCACCCACTCCCTGGAGTGCGCCCAGGTCGGCCGGGAACTCGGGGCCGCGCTCGGCTGCGACCCCGACCTCGTCGAGACCGCCTGCCTCGCCCACGACATGGGCCACCCGCCCTTCGGCCACAACGGCGAACAGGCGCTGAACGACTTCGCCTCCGACTGCGGCGGCTTCGAGGGCAACGCCCAGTCGCTGCGCCTGCTGACCCGGATCGAACCCAAGCGGTTCGTCCGCGACCCCCGCAGCGGCGAACTCGTCAGCGTCGGCCTCAACCTCACCCGCGCCGCGCTGGACGCCGCCACCAAGTACCCCTGGCCCCGGGGCGCGCACCCGAGCGACCCCGGCTCGCCCAAGTTCGGCGTGTACGAGGACGACCTGCCGGTCTTCGAGTGGGTCCGCGCGGGCGCCCCGGCGGGCCGCACGTGTTTCGAGGCCCAGGTCATGGACTGGTCCGACGACGTGGCGTACTCGGTACACGACTTCGAGGACGGCCTGCACGCCGGACACATCGACCCGGCGCTCCTCCGCGCCGAGGCGGAGCGCGAGGAGATCTGGGGCGTCGCCGTCGGGCGGTACGTCCCCGCCGACACCGACCCGCAGGAACTCGCCGACGCCCTGGACCGGCTCCTCGCCCAGGAGTGGTGGCCGCACGGCTACGACGGCTCCGCGGTCGCCCAGGCCCGGCTGAAGGACGCCACGAGCCAGCTCATCGGCCGCTTCTGCAAGGCGGCCGAGGACGCCACCCACCAGGCGTACGGCCCGGGCCCGCTCACCCGGTACGGCGCCGAGCTGGTCGTCCCGGCCCGGGTCCGCAACGAGTGCGCCGTACTCAAGGCCGTCGCCGACCGTTACGTCATGCAGCGCGCCGAGCAGGAGGTGCTCCGCGCCGACCAGCGGATCGTCATCGCCGAACTGGCCGCCGCGCTCACCGCCCGCGCACCGGACGGCCTGGAGCCGCAGTTCCGCGCGCTGTTCACCGCGGCCCCGGACGACCGGGCCCGCAAGCGGGTCCTCGTCGACCAGATCGCCGCCCTCACGGATGCCTCGGCCCGCACCCTGCACCGGACGCTCACCGGCACCCGGCAGACTGGAACATGACCGGGACACATGACTCCCGGGGCGCTCGCGTCATGCCCCGGGTGTGACCTGATCGGGGCACACCCCCTTTCGCCACCACGCCGGGTGCGGGACGCTCGCACGTGGTGGCGCCGCGCAGCACAGCACCGAGGAGGCTTCAAGTGGTCGACGCAAACCGGACGTTCGTCATCGTCGGCGGGGGACTGGCAGGGGCGAAGGCGGCCGAGACACTCCGCGCCGAGGGATTCACGGGACGTGTGATCCTGATCGGCGACGAGCGCGACCATCCCTACGAACGCCCGCCCCTGTCCAAGGGCTACCTGGCCGGGAAGGCCGAGCGGGACGGCGCCTTCGTCCACGAGACGGCCTGGTACGCCCGCGCCGACATCGAGCTCCACCTCGGCCAGGTGGTCACCTCCATCGACCGGGCCGGCCGCTCGGTGCAGCTCGGTGACAACACCGTCGTCCACTACGACAGGCTGCTCCTGGCCACCGGGGCCGAACCCCGCCGCCTCGACATCCCGGGCACCGACCTGGTCGGCGTCCATCACCTGCGCCGGCTCGCCCACGCCGACCGGCTGCGCAACGTGCTGTCCGCCCTCGGCCGCGACAACGGCCACCTGGTGATCGCCGGCGGCGGCTGGATCGGCCTGGAGGTCGCCGCCGCGGCCCGCGGATACGGCGCCGAGGTCACGGTCGTCGAGCCCTCGCCGACCCCGCTGCACCACGTCATCGGCCCCGAACTGGGCCAGATCTTCACCGATCTGCACACCGCGCACGGCGTCCGCTTCCACTTCGGCGCCCACCTCACCGAGATCACCGGCCAGGACGGCCTGGTCCTCGCCGCCCGCACCGACACCGGCGACGAGCACCCCGCGCACGACGTGCTCGCCGCGATCGGCGCCGCGCCGCGTACCGCGCTCGCCGAGGCCGCCGGGCTCGACATGGCCGCTTCGGAGCACGGCGGCGGCGTCGCCGTCGACACCTCGCTGCGCACCTCGGACCCGCACATCTTCGCCGCCGGGGACATCGCCTCCGTGGAGCACCCGCTCTTCGGCACCCGGCTCCGGGTCGAACACTGGGCCAACGCCCTGAACGGCGGACCGGCCGCCGCCCGGGCCATGCTCGGCCAGGACGTGACGTACGACAGGGTGCCGTACTTCTTCTCCGACCAGTACGACCTGGGGCTGGAGTACTCGGGCTGGGCGCCCCCCGGCTCGTACGACCAGGTCGTCATCCGCGGGGACGCCGGGAAGCGGGAGTTCATCGCGTTCTGGCTGAAGGACCGGCGGGTGCTGGCCGGGATGAACGTCAATGTGTGGGATGTCACCGACCGCATCCAGCAGCTGATCCGCAGCCGCCGGGAGACCGACCCCGACGCGCTCGGCGACCCGTCGGTGCCGCTGGATTCCCTGGTCTGAGCCCTGCCGGGACACCGGGTGGCCCCCGGCCCGGCGGGACGGCCCCGGCCGCCCGCCCGGCCGGGGCCGTAGACTTCACCCGTGGCAGGCAGGATCAATGACGACGACGTGAAGGCGGTCCGGGACGCGGTCCCGATCGACGCCGTGGTCTCCGAGTACCTCCAGCTGCGCAACGCCGGCGGCGGCAACCTCAAGGGCCTGTGCCCCTTCCACGACGAGAAGTCCCCCTCCTTCCAGGTCAGTCCGAGCAAGGGCCTCTTCCACTGCTTCGGGTGCCAGGAAGGCGGCGACACGATCGCCTTCGTGATGAAGATCGACCACCTCACCTTCTCCGAGACGGTCGAGCGCCTCGCCGGTCAGGCGGGCATCACCCTGCGGTACGAGGAGGGCGGCTACAACCCCTCCCACCAGCGCGGCGAACGCATCCGGCTGGTCGAGGCGCACAAGATCGCCGCCGACTTCTACCGTGAGCAGCTGAACGGCCCCGAGGCCGAGATCGGCCGCCGCTTCCTCGCCGAGCGCGGCTTCGACCAGGACGCCGCCGCCCACTTCGGCGTCGGCTACAGCCCGGCCGGCTGGGACCACCTCACCCGCTACCTGCGCGGCAAGGGCTTCAGCGACCGCGAACTGATCTCCTCCGGCCTCTCCCAGGACGGCCGGCGCGGCCCCATCGACCGCTTCCGCGGCAGGCTGATGTGGCCGATCAGCGACACCTCCGGGGAGACCGTCGGCTTCGGCGCCCGCAAGCTCCGCGACGACGACAACGGCCCCAAGTACCTCAACACCCCCGAGACCGCGATCTACAAGAAGTCCCAGGTGCTCTACGGCATCGACCTGGCCAAGAAGGACATCGCCAAGGCCAGCCGCGCCGTCGTCGTCGAGGGCTACACCGACGTCATGGCCTGCCACCTCGCCGGGGTCACCACCGCCATCGCCACCTGCGGCACCTCCTTCGGCAACGACCACATCAAGATCCTGCGCCGGCTCCTGATGGACAACGGCAGCGCCCGGGTGATCTTCACCTTCGACGGCGACGCCGCCGGCCAGAAGGCCGCCCTGCGCGCCTTCGAGGACGACCAGAAGTTCGCCGCCGAGACGTACATCGCGATCGCGCCGGACAACATGGACCCGTGCGACCTGCGTCTCGCCAAGGGCGACGACGCCGTCCGCGACCTGGTCGAACCCCGTACGCCGCTCTTCGAGTTCGCGCTCCGGCAGATCGTCGGCCGCTACGACCTGGAGACCCCGGCCGGCCGCGCCGCCGCCCTCGACGAGGCGGCACCGGTGGTCGCCCGCATCAAGAACAGCTCCTCGCAGCACGAGGTCGCCGTCCAGCTGGCCGGGCTGCTGGGCATCCTCGACACCCAGTTCGTCGTCAAGCGCGTCGGCCAGCTCGCCCGCTGGGCCCGCGACCGGGGCGACCGCGGCGCCGCGCCCGGCGGCCCCTCCCGCGGCGGCCCCGCGCAGCACCAGGCGCCCGCCCCGAGGCCGCCCTCCGGCCCCGCGCTCAACCTCCGCAGCCCCGCCCACCGCACCGAGCGGGAGCTGCTCAAGCTCGCCCTGCAGAAGCCCGCCCTGGTCTCCCCGGCCTTCGACGCCTACGGGGAGGACGAGTTCACCGCCCCGCCGTACGCGGCGGTGCGCCGCTGCATCGCGGAGGCGGGCGGCGCCGAGCAGGGGCTGGCCGAGACCCGCGACTACCTGGCAGCCGTCCTGGACGCCGCACCCGACGACACCGTGCGCAACCTGGTCACCGAACTCGCCGTCGAGGTGTTCCACGGCAAGTCCATCGACGAGACGTACGCCGGCATGCAGCTCGTCCACGTCCGGCTGCGCGCCGTCGACCGCAGGATCCACGACGTCCAGGGCAGCCTCGCCCGCCTCGGCCACAACGTGGCCCCCGACCACCTCGCCGCCGCGCAGAACGAGGTGTGGGTCCTCCAGCAGTACGCCGAAAGCCTGCGCAGCCACGGCGCCGCCGCCCTCTGAGCGACCGAGCCCCGTCACGGCCCGCGCCCAGAAAGTCACCGCACGCCCCTCGTGGCGGCGATGTGTCGTACCCCACACTGGTGGCGGTACCCAAGGCCCGTACGGCGCTCCGGGCAGGGCGTCGCGAGCCTGCCCGGACCTGGTACGGGCGCTGAGTGGGTCCGATCACCTGGAGGTCGCCCCCGTGCAGACCCGTACCGTGCCGACGACCGAGCACGTCCCGGCCGTCCCCGCCCAGGACCGGGCCTCCCGCCACCCGGAGACGGCGGGCGTGCCCGAGCCGGTGCTGGAGGAGCCGGTGGACGCCCCCGGGCCCCCGGGCCGCCCGGAGGCCGGCGGCCCCACCTCCGACCTGTTCCGCCAGTACCTGCGGGAGATCGGCCGCATCCCGCTGCTCGGCGCCGCCGACGAGGTGGAACTCCGACGAGGTGGAACTGGCCCGCCGCGTCGAGGCCGGACTCTTCGCCGAGGAACGGCTCGCCGCCACCCCCGACCCGGACTCCCGCCTCGCCGCCGACCTGGACCGGCTCGTCGTCATGGGCCGGACGGCCAAGCGGCGGCTCATCGAGTCCAACCTCCGCCTCGTCGTCTCCGTCGCCAAGCGGTACGCGGGCCGGGGCCTGACCATGCTCGACCTGGTCCAGGAGGGGAACCTCGGACTGATCCGGGCCGTCGAGAAGTTCGACTACACCCGGGGCTACAAGTTCTCCACGTACGCGACCTGGTGGATCCGCCAGGCGATGTCCCGCGCCCTCGCCGACCAGGCCCGCACCATCAGGGTCCCCGTCCACGTCGTGGAGCTCATCAACCGGGTCGTCCGGGTCCAGCGCCGCCTGCTCCAGGAACGCGGCCACGAGCCGGCCGCCGAAGAGGTCGCCGCCCAGCTCGGCCTGACGCCGGAACGCGTCGACGAGGTGCTGCGCCTGGCCCAGGAACCCGTCTCGCTGCACGCCCCCGTCGGCGAGGAGGACGACGTGGCCTTCGGCGACCTCATCGAGGACGGCGACGCCCCCTCCCCCGTGGAGTCGGCGGCCTTCCTGCTGCTGCGCGAACACCTGGAGGCGGTGCTCTCCACCCTCGGCGAACGGGAGCGCAAGGTGGTGCAGCTGCGCTACGGCCTCGCCGACGGACGCCCCCGCACCCTGGAGGAGGTCGGCCGGCTCTTCGGCGTGACCCGCGAACGCATCCGCCAGATCGAGTTCAAGACCCTCGCCCGGCTGCGGGACCACGCCTTCGCCGACCAGCTCCGGGGCTATCTGGACTGACCCCGGAACCGGCCGGCGCACCGCTCACTCGACCTCGGCCGGCGCCTCCGCGAACTGCGCCGCGTACAGCCGGGCGTACGCGCCGTCCGCCGCCAGCAGCTCGTCGTGCGTGCCCTGTTCGACGATCGACCCGTCCTCCATCACCAGGATCACGTCGGCGTCCCGGATGGTGGAGAGCCGGTGGGCGATCACGAAGCTCGTACGGCCGTGCGCGAGGCGGGCCATCGCCTTCTGGATCAGCACCTCGGTACGGGTGTCCACCGAGCTGGTGGCCTCGTCGAGCACCAGGATCACCGGGTCCGACAGGAACGCCCGAGCGATGGTGATCAGTTGCTTCTCACCCGCGCTGACCCCCGAACCCTCGTCGTCCAGCACCGTGTCGTACCCGTCGGGCAGGGTACGGACGAAGCGGTCGGCGTGGGCCGCCTTCGCCGCCTCCTCGATCTCCTGGCGGGTGACCTCGCGCGAGGCCCCGTAGGCGATGTTCTCCGCGATCGTGCCGCCGAACAGCCAGGTGTCCTGGAGCACCATCCCTATGCCGGACCGCAGGTCGTCGCGCGACATCCGCGCCACGTCGACCCCGTCCAGCATGATCCGGCCGCCCGTCACCTCGTAGAACCGCATCAGCAGATTGACCAGCGTCGTCTTGCCGGCGCCGGTCGGGCCCACGATCGCGACTGTCTGCCCCGGCCGCACGGACAGCGACAGATCCTCGATGAGCGGCTTCTCCGGGTCGTACCGGAAGGCCACCTTCTCCAGGACGACGTCGCCGCGCAGTTCCCCGGGCCGCTCGGCCGCCACCGGGTCCGGGCCCTGCTCCTCGGCGTCCAGCAGCTCGAAGACCCGCTCGGCCGACGCGACGCCCGACTGCAGCAGGTTGGCCATCGAGGCGACCTGCGTCAGCGGCATCGAGAACTGCCGCGAATACTGGATGAACGCCTGCACGTCACCGATGGACAGCGCCCCGGAAGCCACCCGCAGCCCGCCGACGACCGCGACCAGCACGTAGTTCAGGTTGGACACGAACATCATCAGCGGCTGCATGATCCCGCTGTTGAACTGGGCCTTGAAGCCGGCCCGGTACAGCGCGTCGTTCTGCTCGGCGAAGTCCTTCGCGGACTCCTCCTGCCGCCCGAAGACCTTCACCAGGGCGTGCCCCGTGTACATCTCCTCGATGTGCGCGTTGAGCTTGCCCGTCACCTGCCACTGCGCCACGAACTGCGGCTGCGACCGCTTTCCGACCCGCGCCGCCACCAGCGCCGACAACGGGATCGTGACCAGCGCCACCAGGGCGAGCAGCGGCGAGATCCAGAACATCATGACCAGGACGCCGACGATGGTCAGCAGGGAGTTGATGAGCTGCCCCATCGTCTGCTGGAGCGTCTGCGAGATGTTGTCTATGTCGTTCGTCGCCCGGCTGAGCACCTCGCCGCGCTGCTGCCGGTCGAAGTACGACAGCGGCAGCCGCG
>NZ_KL585391.1:89021-92313 GCF_000721935.1 Streptomyces sp. NRRL WC-3549 | reverse complement strand
CGACAGCGGCAGCCGCGCCAGCTTCGCCTGGAGGTCCTCGCGGAGCCGGAAGACGACCCGGTTGATGATCCGGATCGACACCCGGGACGACACCAGCATCAGGAGGCCCGCGCCGACGTACACCGCCAGCGCCGCCAGCAGGACGTTGCCCACCGCCTGGAAGTCGATGCCGTGGCCGGGGACGAAGTCGACCCCGCTCAGCATGTCCGCGAGGCCCCCGTCGCCCCGCTCGCGCAGACCGTCGACGGCCTGCTCCTTCGTCGTCCCCTCCGGCATCTGCCGGCCGACGACCCCCGCGAAGATCAGGTCGGTGGCCGCGCCGAGGACCTTCGGCCCGGTCACCGAGAGCGCCACGCTCAGCGTGCCGGCCCCCAGCATCAGGTACAGCGAGGACCTCTCCCTGCTGAACCGGCCCAGCAGCCGCTTGCCCGACGCCTTGAAGTCCGCGGACCGCTCACCGGGCCCCATGGCCATCCGTCCGCCCGGTCCAGCCATCAGGCGGCCTCCGCTTCCGTCAGCTGGGAGAGCACGATCTCCCGGTAGGTTTCGTTGCCGTCCATCAGTTCCCGGTGGGTGCCCGTGCCGACGACCCGGCCCTCGTCCAGCACCAGGATCCGGTCGGCGTCACGGATCGTGGACACCCGCTGTGCCACGATCACCACGGTCGCCCCGGCCGTCTCCCGGGACAGCGCGGTACGCAGCGCGGCGTCCGTCGCGTAGTCCAGGGCCGAGAACGAGTCGTCGAAGAGGTAGATCTCCGGTCGCTGCACCAGCGTCCGCGCGATGGCGAGGCGTTGCCGCTGACCGCCGGAGACATTGGTGCCGCCCTGCGCGATCGGCGCGTCGAGACCGCCTTCCAGCCGCTGGACGAAGTCCTTCGCCTGCGCCACCTCCAGGGCGTGCCACAGCTCCTCGTCATCGGCGTCGGGGTTGCCGTACCGCAGGTTCGTCGCGACCGTCCCGGAGAACAGGTACGGCTTCTGCGGGACCAGGCTCACCGTCTTCGCCAGCAGGGCCGCGTCCAGCGTCCGCACGTCCCTGCCCCCGACGAGCACGTCCCCGCCCGTCACGTCGAACAGCCGCGGTACGAGCCCGAGCAGCGTCGACTTCCCGCTGCCCGTCGACCCGATGACCGCGGTCGTCTCCCCGGGCCGCGCCACGAGCCCGACCTCCCGCAGCACCGGCTCCTCGGCGCCCGGGTAGCGGAACTCGGCGTCCCGTATCTCCAGATGACCGTGGGTGAGCAGCTCGGTGACCGGCGCGGCCGGCGGGACCACGCTCGACTCCGTCCCCAGGACCTCTTGTATGCGCTCGGCACAGACCTCGGCGCGCGGCACCATCATGAACATGAAGGTGGCCATCATCACGGACATGACGATCTGCATCAGGTACGCGATGAACGCGGTCAGCGCGCCGATCTCCATCCCGCCGCTGTCGATGCGGTGCGCACCGAACCAGACGACGGCGACGGACGAGACGTTCACCACGGTCATCACGGTCGGGAACATCAGCGCCATCAGCCGGCCCGTCGACAGCGCGACGTCGGTCAGCTCGGTGTTGGCGCCGAGGAACCGCTTCTCCTCGTAACGGTCGCGCACGAAGGCGCGGATGACCCGGTTACCGGTGATCTGCTCGCGCAGCACCCGGTTCACCGTGTCCAGCCGCGTCTGCATCATGCGGAACAGGGGGCGCATCCGCTTCACGATGAGGCTCACCGCGATACCGAGCACCGGCACCACCGCCAGCAGCACCGACGACAGCTTCACGTCCTGGCCGAGCGCCATGACGATGCCGCCGACACACATGATGGGCGCCGACACCATCAGCGTGAAGGTCATCAGCACGAGCATCTGGATCTGCTGGACGTCGTTCGTCGTACGCGTGATCAGCGAAGGCGCGCCGAACCTCCCCACCTCACGGGCCGAGAAGGACTGCACCCGGGCGAAGACCGAGGCCCGTACGTCGCGTCCGAGCGCGGAGGCGGTACGGGCGCCGAAGTACACCGCGCCGACGTTGCAGAGGACCTGGACGACACTGACGGCGATCATCACGCCGCCGAACGTCAGGATGTAACCCGTGTCCCCCTGGACGACACCGTTGTCGATGATGTCCGCGTTGAGGCTGGGCAGGTAGAGGCTGGCGCAGGTCTGCAGGAACTGGAGCGCCACCAGCAGCAGGATCGGTCTTCTGTACGGTCCCAGGTGGGACCGCAGGAGTTTTATGAGCACGCGGGTCTCTCGGGTCGGCGAAGGGCAGAGGCCGATCCATCCTGCGGTACGCCGCACCGTGGGGACCAACGCTTTTCCTCAAACCCCGGTCAAGAACCCGCGGTGCCCCCGGTCCCGTCAGACGGTGCCGCCGAACGCCTCCGGGTGGATCTGGTCCCGGGTGGCCCCGTACTGCTGCCGCACGGCCCGGCCCACCGGCAGCTCCTCACCGGGCTCCAGCACCTGCGCCGCCGCGCCCCGCCACGCGGGAGGCGTCCGCACGTCGAGCGTGCCCCGCGAGACACCCAGCGCCCACGCCGCCTGCCGGGCCGCGCCCAGCGCCGCGTACTGCTCGGGCTGCGGTACGACGACCTGCGTGCCGAACACGGCGGGGGCCAGGGCCTGCACGGCCGGCAGCTCGGCCGCCGCACCCAGCAGGAACACCCGCCGCACCTCCACACCCCGGCCGCGCAGCACGTCCAGCGCGTCGGTGAGGGAGCACAGCATGCCCTCGAAGGCGGCCCGGGCCAGATGCTCCGGTTTCATCGACTCGCGCCGCAGCCCGCTCAGCGTGCCCGCGGTGTGCGGGAGCCGTGGGGTGCGCTCCCCCTCCAGGTACGGCAGCAGGACGAGCCCCGAGGCGCCCGGGGTCGACTTCAGCGCCAGCTCCGACAGCTCCTCCAGCCCGCCCTCCAGGCCCAGCATCTCGGCGGTGCCGCGCAGCGCGCGCACCGCGTTCGAGAGGTGGACGACCGGCAGGTGCATCCCGGTCGCGTCGGCGAACGAGGTGATCATCCCGTGCGGGTCGGCCAGCGCCTCGTGGTGCACGGCCATCACCGACCCCGAGGCGCCCAGCGACACCACCGCGTCGCCGACGGCCACCCCCAGCCCGAAGGCCGCGGCCATGGTCTCGCCGGTGCCCGCCGAGATCAGCAGGCCCTCCGGCGTCGTCCCGGAGGCGTCGGCGGGGCCCAGCACCTCGGGCAGCGCCGCCTGGTGGCCGAGCGCGAGCTCCACGAGATCGGGCCGGTAGGAGCCGGACCCCGCCGACCAGTAGCCGGTGCCGGACGCCGCCCCGCGGTCGG
>NZ_KL585391.1:84881-88780 GCF_000721935.1 Streptomyces sp. NRRL WC-3549 | reverse complement strand
CACCCCAGCCAGTCGTGCGGCTGCAGGACGGCGGCGACGCGCTGCGCGTGCTCCGGCTCGCTGCGGGCCAGCCAGCGGAGCTTCGCCACGGGCTGGGCGGCCTGCGGTACGGACCCCACGGCCTCGGCCCAGGCCTGCCGTCCGCCGAGCCCGTCGATCAGGTCCGCGGCGGCGGCCTGCGCCCGCCGGTCGTTGCCCAGCAGCGCGGGGCGTACGAGGTTGCCCTGGTGGTCCAGCGGTACCAGACCGTGCTGCTGCGCGGACACACCGATGGCCTCGACGCCTTCGAGGAGCCCCCCGGAGGCAGCCTCACCGAGGGAGAGGAGCCACGCCTGCGGGTCCACCTCCGCGGCCTTGGCCTCGACGGGATGCGCGGCGTACCCCTGCCGCAGCACCGCACCGGTGTCCGTGTCGCAGACGACGATGTGAGTGAAGGCGGATGAACTGTCCAAGCCGGCCACTATGCCCATACACAAGATTCTGCCGCACCGGCGGAGCGTTCCGTCACCGGGCGGCCCCGCGGGGCGTCCCGCGGGGCCTCGGGGCCGTGCACCGCGCCGGGCGTCCGGCGCGGGCCGGATCACGTGTGCGTGGTGCCCCAGTCGTCGCCGGCGCCGTGGCCGTTGTGCCCGCTGCGCTCGCGCAGCGAACGCACCCGGCCGGAGACCGAGGCCGGGACGCGGTCGCCGACCTTCTCGCTCACCGAGTGGTAGGCCTTGCCCGCGAACTCCCTGCCGCCCTGCGCCGCGGACTCCGCCGCGTTGCGCACCGCCGGGTTCTCCGACAGCCGCTGGGCGGCCTTCCTCAGCTGCTCGTAGCGCTCGCGCCCGGCCCGCGTGCCGAGCACGTAACCGAGGGCCACTCCGGCGATGAACGTGAGCCGGTACCGCATGGCTGCCACCCTTCCTTCGCTCTGTGCGACGTGTGCTGCCCGCCTACCCACGGACCCCCGAGATCACCCCGGGCGATACCGATTGGCGGAGCACCCCCCTGCTTGCGCTAATGTATGTGTCGCAGCGAGCACGCGCCGCCCGGCAGCAGCCAGGCAGGTTCGTTTCGAGGCACCGCAGCAATCCCCTGTAGCTCAATTGGCAGAGCAGCCGGCTGTTAACCGGCAGGTTACTGGTTCGAGTCCAGTCGGGGGAGCGCGATCCCCTGTAGCTCAATTGGCAGAGCATTCGGCTGTTAACCGGAGGGTTACTGGTTCGAGTCCAGTCGGGGGAGCGAGACGGAGAAGGGCCCCGAGGGGCCCTTCTTCGCGTTCCCGCCGACCCCTCCGGCGACTCTTTCGGGGCAATCCCGCAGCGGCCGGAACCGGGCAGCACGCAGCGCTGTCTTCATGGTCACGCGAAGCCGACCATCCGCAGCGAGAGATCGTATGACCGGCTATGCTGCGGCAGACGGCGCGCACACTTGTACGCGCCACGCCGAAACGGGGCGGTAGCTCAGCCGGTTAGAGCAGCGGACTCATAATCCGTCGGCCGTGGGTTCGAGTCCCACCCGCCCCACCGCTGAGGCGTAACGGTTCACCCGTTTGACCAGCATAAACAGGTAGGCCCCCGTCTCGGCGGGGGCCTTTTTGCTGCCTTCAAGATCATTGGCTCGGCCATGGCTCGGCCATGGCTCGGCCGAAACGGCGGAACGGTCTCCAGGGGCTCGGCGGGGGCCTGGCCTGAGAAAACAGGAAGGCCCCCGCTTCATCGGCGGGGGTCTTGTTCACGCTTCAGAGCATCTGGTGGCCCGGTACTCGCCCGGAGTGTCGGGGGGAGTTGCTCGGGTCGTCCCAGGCACAGCTCCAGCAGGGGCGGGGTCTTCACGCCCCTGCCAACGCGCGGGCCGGCGTCCGGCGGCTCAGTACGGCCGCCACGCCGCTGGCCATGGGGGTGACGCTGGCCGCCGTGCAGGTGTTCGGCGCTTCCACGACGATCGCGGCGTCGCAGGAGCAGTTCGAGGACGGCCTCCGGGCCGACCGCGTGCTGACCGCGTCGTCCGGCGCCGGAGTGTCCCCGCAGGCCGTGGACGCCGTGCGCGGTGCGCCCGGGGTCGCCGTGGTGACGCCGGTCGCGCGGATGCGGGTGCTGCTGACGTTTCCGTCCGAGGACAGCACCGCGACCAAGGTCTTCGCCGCCCAGGGTGTCGCGCCCGAACGGCTCTCCGACACCATGGACCTCGAGGTGCTCGAGGGTGACATCGCGAAGCTGGGGGACGGGACGGTGGCGCTGAGCAGGGTCGTCGCGGAGACCGTCCGGGCGCACCGCGGGGAAACGGTCGACCTGCGGCTCGGCGACGGCACGGTGATCGAGCCACGGGTGGTGGCGATCTACGAGAGGGGTCTGGGCTTCGGGGACGTCACCCTCCCCAACGACCTCGTCGTCGCGCACACGACATCGCAGGTCAACAGCGCGGTGCTGATCAGGGCCGAGGACGGAACCGATCCGAAGACGCTCGACGGCGCGCTGCGGAGCGCCGTCGAGCGCTACCCGACGGTCGGGGTGGGCGACCGGGAGGCGTTCCAGAACGCGCCCGGGTCCGGCAGTTCGGGCGACTGGGCGCTCAACCTCCTGTTCCAGACCCTGCTTCTCGGCTACATCGCCATCGCCGTCGTGAACACCCTGGTGATGGCGACGGCGGCGCGGGTTCGCGAGTTCGCCGTGCTGCAACTCATCGGCGCCGACCGGGAGCAGGTCCGCGCGATGATGAACGGCGAGGCCAGGATCGTGATCTTCTCGGCGTTGCTGTTCGGTCTGCTGGCGGCCATCCCGCCGCTCGTCGGCATCAGCAACTCGCTGGCGAAGTCGCCCGTTCCCAGTATTTCTCCCTTCGGCCTCATCGCGATCGTGACGCTCACCGTCGCGCTCTCCTGGGGTTCGATCGCGATGGCCACCAAATACGCCATGCGGCCCGTTCCGGTCGACGCGATCGGCGGGCGTGAGTGATCCGACCGATGGGGCCGCTTACACTGCCGGACAAGGTTGGAAGAACCTGGGCACCGCCATCGACAGTCGCACCGGCGCCGACGTTCCGCCAGCAGGGCAGCCGTGAGCCTGGCCGTCCACCCTGTAAGTGAAGGGGACCCCGTATGCCTCACCCTGCTGTCGTCGTTTTGGTTGAGGTGGAGTGCCGAGGCGGTGCGCCTCCGGGGCTGCGCCGGGCCGTCTGAGCTGGTGTGGGCGTCGCAGTCGGCATCTGCCGGGTACACGCCGTTAGCGCGCCGGATGCACAGCCGCTGATCGGAAGGGTGGCGGTCTGTGCGTCAGCTCGCCCGCCGCCACGACGAAGCCGAAGCGGGGTGGCGGGCGAACTGCGGTCGGGTCACGGTCAAGCGGCGCAGTTGTACCGTTTGGCCAGCCTGGTGGCCACTTCTCGCATCACGGTCGCGTTGTTGCGCGTCGCGGTGTCCGGGTCGACGAGCCTCTTCTCCTTCAGCCTGGCCAGGCGCTCCTCGTCCTGTGAGGGCACCTCGAGTGACGCTGTGATGTACGGGGAGGTCGAGCCCATGCGGGCGGCGCAGCCGGCGGGCAGTGTGACCTCGGCCTGGTCGGGGAGTGCCCAGCCGGTGAATCCGGGACCGAGAGGGACGGAGCCCTTCTTGTCGTACGGGGCGCTCGAGGTGTCTTCGATGAGCAGTTTGTAGACACCTCGGGGATAGTCGTTGTCCGGGTTGGCGCGCAGCCCGGAGCACGCTTTGAACACGTAGTCCGGGCTTCGGCCCTTGCTCTCCCACTGCTCCGCGCTGACCTCGCCGCCCTTGCCGTCGTCGATCAGTCCCGCCGTCTCCCGGCTGAGCGCACCGTGACACAGCGTCTGCGGCAGCGGCGGCTTCTCCTCGTTGTCGGGCCAGAGGCTCGCCGTCACCACGGCCACCCCGGCGGCGCCGAGCACGACGGTCAGCGGCAGCC
>NZ_KL585391.1:83671-84702 GCF_000721935.1 Streptomyces sp. NRRL WC-3549 | reverse complement strand
CAGCCACTTCTTGTCCATCGGTTACTGTCCCATCGACTTGGCGGCGGCGCCCATGCCGTTCTGGTACCACTGCTCGGTGATCGCTTGAAGGCGATCCTCGTACTCGCCGGGGCTCGCGTCCAACTCCTGCTCCGAGAGCCCTCGTTCCAGCGCCATCCCGCGCAGCACGCCGTTCGTCTGCGCCTGTCCGTAGTCGTAGTGTTTGATCATGTTGTTGCGGTCTCGGCGTCTACTCTGACGTCCGCATTGTTCAGGTGCCCGTTCATACCGAAGTCCACCGAGCGCTGAATCCCATCACCGACGACCGAAATGGGGGCCAGGAGCCCGCCGGGGCGTCGTCCAGCCCCTCACTGATGACCACGGTCTGCGAGCCATGGATCATCTTGTAGGCGTTGGGGTCCTCAGCTGCGGCGCGGACGATCCGCCCTGCCTGGCAGGAGCGGGTGGCCGGGGCACGCGGTGGGGGCGTCGCGTACGCCCGTCTGATCGGCCCCTGCCCGGCGGGTGTGCCGAGGCAGTGCCCGCCCCGGCCGCCCGGGCCCGGCCGCCGGTCGTTACCATCCCCCGTGACCGAAACAGCCGAACCACGTGTATCCCGCACGCGCATACTCGCCGACCTGACTCCTCTGCGGGCCTCTCCCGACTACCGGCGGCTCTGGTTCGGCAACACCGTCTCCTGGGTCGGGCAGGGGATGACGGCGCTGGCCGTCTCGCTTCAGGTCTACGACATCACCGGGTCCGCGTTCTCCGTCGGACTGATCGGCCTCTGCTCGTTCGTCCCGCTGGTGCTCCTCGGGCTGTACGGCGGGGCGATCGCGGACACCGTCGACCGGCGCAAGCTCGGCCTCTACAGTGCCGTCGGCTCGTTCGTCCTCTCCATAGCCCTGGCCGCTGTGGCCTTCGCCGGGATCGAGCACGTCGGGTTCCTGTACGGGGTCGTCGCCCTCCAGGGCGTGTGCCTGGCGCTCAACTCGCCGGCCCGCAGCTCGATGATCGCGCGGCTGCTGCCGGCCGAGCAGCTGCCCGCCGCC
>NZ_KL585391.1:82672-83479 GCF_000721935.1 Streptomyces sp. NRRL WC-3549 | reverse complement strand
CAGCTGCCCGCCGCCAACGCCCTCAACGCGATGACCTCCACCACGGGCGGGCTGGTCGGCCCGATGCTCGGCGGCCTCATCGTCGGATGGTGGGGCTACCGGGCCGCGTACACCATCGACGCCGTCACCTTCACCGCCTCCCTGTACGCGATGTGGCGGCTCCCCTCGATGCTTCCCGACCGGAAGACCGGCAAGGGCGCCGAGCGGGCGTCGGTCATGGACGGGCTGCGCTTCCTCGGGACCCGCCCCAATCTGCGGATGACTTTCTTCAGCGACCTGTGCGCCATGGTGCTGGCCCAGCCCCGCGCCCTGTTCCCGGTGGTCGCCGTCCTCTGGTTCGGCGGTGACGCGAAGACGACCGGTCTGCTGGTCGCCGCGCCCGCCCTGGGCGCCCTGCTCGGCAGCGTCTTCTCCGGGTGGCTGGGGCGGATCCGGCGGCACGGGCTCGCGATCCTGATCGCCGTCTGCTGCTGGGGCGCGGCCGTCGCGGTGTTCGGGCTGACCCGTCAGCTCTGGCCCGGGCTCGTCCTGCTGGCCGTCGCCGGGTGCGCCGACTCCATCTCGATGGTCTTCCGCAACACCATGCTCCAGGCCGCCGCGCCGGACGAGATGCGCGGACGTCTGCAGGGCGTGTTCATCGTCGTCGTGGCCGGCGGCCCACGCCTCGGCGACCTCGTGGCCGGTTCGGTGGCCGACCTGGCGTCCCCGGTCGTCGCGGTGACCGGCGGCGGGGCCGCGTGTGTGCTGCTCGTCTGTCTGCTGGGGCTGCGCTGGCGCGGCTTCGCCCGCTACGACGCGCGGGACCCG
>NZ_KL585391.1:81481-82485 GCF_000721935.1 Streptomyces sp. NRRL WC-3549 | reverse complement strand
GCTTCGCCCGCTACGACGCGCGGGACCCGCAGCCGTGACGGGTCCTCAGCGCGCAGGCCCCACCACCGAGCGGGCCACCCCCAGCTCCACCAGGTCCTGGGGGCGCAGCCGGAGCTGACCGGCGGTGGCGCGTACCTCGTCCGGCCCCCGCTTCAGGATCGCCGCCGCCAGTTCCGGTGCGATCACCGAGAAGTAACTGTCGGCGGTGACATGGGTGTTGCCCGGAGCCGCGAGGGCGAGCGCGCCGCCCGAGCCGCCCTCGCCGATGACCAGGCTCGTCACCGGCACCCGGGCGGAGGCCACCGCCGCGAACGCCTCGGCGATGGCCGAGGCGGTCCGCGAGCCGGATCACCCGGGCC
Source organism: Streptomyces sp. NRRL WC-3549 (assembly GCF_000721935.1). Taxonomy (GTDB): domain Bacteria; phylum Actinomycetota; class Actinomycetes; order Streptomycetales; family Streptomycetaceae; genus Streptomyces. The sequence goes on along the minus strand of NZ_KL585391.1, from coordinate 82,126 downwards.
GCCGTGCGGTAGCCGGCCGGGAGGGTCGCGGTGCCGCACTGGGCGGCGTACGCCACCGGCTGCCCGGCGCGCAGCCCCACGCCGCACAGCATCCCCGGGTCGACGCCCCCGCAGCGGTCGCCGTGCAGCGCGAGCCGGTCCTCGAAGTACGCGTCCAGATACGCCCCGGCGCGCGGCCGTCCCACCGCGCGGGCCCGCTCCACCGCGTCCCAGCCGGTCTCCGGCAGCCCGGTCGCCGACAGCGCCTCCGGCACCGGGGCCGGACGCGCCGGGCCGGTCACCGTGAGGGCGGCCAGCCACCGCCCCAGCGTCCCGCGCAGTTCCTCGGGCCCCACCACCGCGTCGACCTGGCCCGCCGCCCACTGCCCCTCGGCGGTGTACGCGTAGGGGTCGGCGGCCGCGGGCCGCACCCGCGACCCGGCGAACCCGATCTGCGCCCCGGGCAGCGCCAGCACCACGTCGGCGCCCGCCCCCAGGGTGGCCCAGCCGCCCCCGGTCGCCGGGTCGCGCAGTACCGCGATCTGCGCCAGTCCGGCCGCCCGCAACCGCGCCGACGCCCCGGCCACCCGCTGGAGCTGCGCCAGCGCGATCATGCCCTCCTGCATCCGGCTGCCGCCGGTCGCGACAAGTGAGACGCTGTCTCTT
>NZ_KL585391.1:80344-81241 GCF_000721935.1 Streptomyces sp. NRRL WC-3549 | reverse complement strand
CCGCCGAGGAAGCCGAACTCGAAGGCGACCAGGACGCAGGAGCGGCCGGCGACACCGGCCGTGCCGTAGAGGACGGACTCCTCCTCGCCGGTCCGTGCCGCCGCGCGCTCCCGTGAGCGCCCGTACCCGTCCCAGCCGAGCGGGCCGTCGCCCGGCTCCGGCCCGCCCGTCGGGTGGTACTCCGTGAAGTCCCCGGTGACGGCGGCGATCGCGTCCCGGGCCGGTACCCGGCCGCCGCCGGGCCCCTCAGACACCGAGCGACCTCTTCATGATCTTGCCCAGGTCGTTGCGGGGCAGGGCGTCGAGCAGCCGCACCACGCGCGGGCGCTTGTGCGGGGCCAGCAGTCCGGCCACATGGTCGGCCAACTCCCGCTCTCCGGGCGGCGATCCGGCGTCGGAGGGCACCACCCACGCCACGATCCGCTCGCCCAGGTCCGGGTCCGGCTCCCCGGTGACGGCCGCCTCGCGCACGCCGGGGTGCTCCAGCAGCGCGTTCTCGATCTCGCCCGCGCCGATCTTGTAGCCACCGCTCTTGATCAGGTCCGTCGCCTTGCGCCCGACGATGCGCACATAACCGTCGGGGTCCACCGTCGCCATGTCGCCCGTACGGAAGAAGCCGTCGTCGGTGAAGGCGGCGGCCGTCGCGTCGGGCCGGTTCAGATAGCCGGTGAAGAGGTTCGGACCGCGCACCTGGATCTCGCCGAGGGACCCGGCCTCCTCCAGGACGGTGCCGTCCTCCTCGACGAGCCGCAGCTCGACCCCGGCCAGCGGGGGCCCCACCGTCCCGGCGCGCGGTGCGCCGTCGGCCCGGACCCCGGTGTTCATGAGGGTCTCCGTCATCCCGTACCGCTCGACGACCCGGCGCCCGGTGGCAGCCGCGATCCGCTCGTGGTCGTG
>NZ_KL585391.1:76728-80159 GCF_000721935.1 Streptomyces sp. NRRL WC-3549 | reverse complement strand
CTCGTGGTCGTGGACCGGCAGCGCCGCCGAACCCGACACCAGCAGCCGGGCGCCCGCCAGCGCCTTCCTCAGCTCCCCGGAGCCGTCCGGCCCGTCCAGCGCCCCGGCCAGCCGGTGGTACATCGTCGGGACGCCGAAGAGCATCGTGCCCCCGGACAGCAGCTCCCGGGCCACGGCCTCGGTGGAGAACCGGCCCAGATGGCGTACCGACCCGCCCCGGCGCAGCGGACCGAGGACGCCCAGGACCAGCCCGTGCACGTGGAACAGCGGCAGGGCGTGGACCAGGACGTCGTCGGCGGTCCACGCCCAGGCGTCCTCCAGCGCGTCCAGCGAGGCGGCGAGCGCCCGGCGCGGCAGCACCGCACCCTTCGGCGGACCCGTGGTGCCGGAGGTGTACACGACCAGCGCGGGGGAGTCACCGGGAGGCTCCGGGAAATCGCGGCCCCACTCCCGGGCGGCCGTGTCCACGTCGAGCCGCTCCAGCCCGTCCAGCGCGGCCGGCAGCTCCTCACCCGCCCCGGCCAGCACCAGCGAGGGGGCGCTGTCGGCCAGGATGTGCGCGAGTTCCCGCGCCCCCGTCCTCGGGTTGAGCGGTACGGCCGGTACGCCGGCCCGGAGCGCCGCCACCACCGCGACCACCGTCCCGGCGGTGGACGTGGCCCAGACGGCCACCCGCCCCGCCCCCGCGATCCGGGCGGCCAGGGCGGCGGAGGCACCCGCCAGTCCGGCGTAGGTCAGGCGGTGTTCACCGAACCGGACGGCCTCCGGGGAGTCCGTGCGGTCGGACGTCTCGTGCAGTGCGGGCAGAAGAGAGGTCACCCGGCGCACCCTAGCGCCGGACCCCCGGCCGGGTCAGCCATGATCTCGGACGTTCCGCATCCGGCCGTACGCGTGGTCAGAGCCGGCCGGCGCCAGGTCGGTGGGCAGCATGAAGCCGGTCGCATGCGCGGGCTCGGCGCAGCAGACCGGGCCCGTCACCGGCGGCGGCACGAAGCCGCCGAGGCCGTCCGGCGCACCGACGACGCCCGCCGCGCCCACCTGGGCCGGCGGCGTCACCTGCGGGACCAGGGCGAAGACGCTGCCGCTCGCGGTGCCGAGCCCTGCGGCCATGCAGAGCAGGGCGGCCGTGCCGCGCGGATCCGACGCGGGGCGCCCGCCTGGACGATCGCCACCGGTGCGGCCGACGGCAGCGCCGCCGCCGTCACCAGGGCCGGGCGGATCCGGTCCGGGAGCCGGCCGCCGACCGGCCGGAAGACGACGGTGACCAGCGGGAACCCCCGGCGCGTCGGCAACCGCATCGGGCGGCACCATCGCGCACCAGGTTTCGGATACGTCGGCAGGTGGACCCCGGACGCCACGACGCCGCCGAAGCCGATGGCGTACAGCGTGGACAGCTCCCGGGCGACCCGCAGCCGGACCGCCTGTCCGAGCCGACGAGTACTCCGAGCGCGCGGTGCTGATCCTGCCCGGCATCACCGAGGTGGTGCACCTGACCGGCGGCCACGACCACCCCGTACGGGCCACCGCCGCCGACATCCGTGCCCCGACACGCCGCCGCGCCGGCTGAAGAAGGAGGCGGGCGTCGCCCACTCCACCACCCGCGTCGCGCTCAGAGCGGCGCCTGCCAGATGACGGTCGGCGACCGGGTGCCGCCCTCGGTGCGCCCGTCGTCCGCGACCACCAGCCGCACGGCGTCCCGCCCGTCCGGCAGCCGTGCCGTCGCGTCCACCTCCACCTCCACGGCCGAGACCCCCGCCCGCCGGCGCGCGGTGGCCAGCGCTCCGCGCAGCACCCCCAGCAGTTCCTCGGCCACCGCGTCCGGGACCAGGGCGTCCACCGCGCCCGTGAAGTGCACCGACGGCTGGAAACCGAGGACTCCGGCCGCACCGCCCGTCTCGCGCAGCACCCGGCCGCGGAAGGTGGCGGGAGCGTCGGCCGGCGGCTGCTGCAACGCGATGATCGCCGTCCGTACCTCCTGGATGGTCGAGTCCAGTTCGTCGACGGCACGGGTGAGCAGCTCCGCCGTCCCCCCGTCCCCCGAGGTGTCCCTGCGCCGGGTGGACTCCAGCATCATCTCCGTCGCGAACAGCCGCTGGACGACGAGGTCGTGCAGGTCGCGGGCGATGCGGTCGCGGTCCTCGTAGACCGCGAGCTGCTCCCGGTACTGCTGGGCGTCGGCCATCACCATGGCCAGCGCGGCCTGCGAGGCGAACTGCGAGGCGAGCTGCCGTTCCGCCTCCGTGTAGAGGCGGTCGCCGCGCCGCCGGGGCAGGGCGAGGGTGCCGGCGAGGGTGCCGATGAGCCGCCCGCCGCTCTGCAGCGGCAGCATCATGCTCGGCCCGAACCGGGACCGCACCTGCGTCGTCATCCGGGGGTCGGTCGCCGAATCGTCCAGGAAGACGCCCTCACCGCCGAGCAGTTGGACCAGGACCGGGGCGCCGGGCTCGATGACGGTGCCGACCAGGCCCGCCGGGTCCTCGCGGGTGGAGGCGGCGACGATCTCCATCCCGCCGTCCGCCGTCGGCTGGAGGATCACGCCCGCCACCGCGCCGGCGAGCACCCTGGCCCGCTCCGCGACGGTCATCAGCGCGTCCGTCGTACCGGTGCCGGTCAGCAGCGCCCGGGTGACGGCGGCGGCGCCCTCGATCCAGTGCGCCCGCTGCCGGGCAGCCTCGTACAGATGGGCGCCGCCGATCGCCGCGCCCGCCTGTGAGGCGAGCAGCCGGAGCAGCGCCAGGTCCGTGTCGGTGAAGTCGTCCCCCGCCTCCTTGCCGGTGACACAGAGGCTGCCGAGCACCTCGTCGTGCACCTGGACGGGGGCGCCCGCGAACGAGCGCATCCGCGGGTGCCCGGCGGGCACCCCGCAGGAACGCGGATCGGCGGTCAGATCGCGCAGGCGCAGCGGCCGGGGGTCGTCGGTGAGGGCCCCGACGACCCCCGCGTGCGTCTCCGGGAGCTCCGCGAGGTTCCGGCGCTCGGCCTCGGTCATGCCGCTGGTGAACAGGTCGGTGACCCGGCGGCGGTCCCGGTCCAGGAGGGTCAGGGCGCCGTAGCGGGCGCCGGCCAGCTCCGTCGCGGTGTCCACGATGTGCTGGAGGATCGTCCGCAGGTCGAGACCGCGCGCGGCCACGGCGAGCCCGGCTGCTGTCAGCCGGCGAGCGGGTTGAGGACCATCGGCTGGACCGTGCCGTCCAGCATGGCCCCGAGGCCGAGCACCGCGCACACGTCGGGCCGCTCGGCGATGTGGACCGGGACGCCGGTCGCGTCGCGCAGCATCTGGTCGAGCCCGGGGAGCAGGGCACTGCCGCCGGTCATCGTGATCCCGGAGTCGGCGATGTCGGCCACCAGATCGGGCGGGCACTCGCGCAGCACCTTGCCCAGTCCGTCCAGCACCGCGGTGAGCGGCGCGTGGATCGCCTGCCGTACGGCGG
>NZ_KL585391.1:64939-76503 GCF_000721935.1 Streptomyces sp. NRRL WC-3549 | reverse complement strand
CACCTGGACGGTACGGGCCAGCCCGGTGGCCACGTCCCGCCCGTGGATGTCGGTGACCGCGGGACCGCCCGGCGTCAGGCCGCTGCCGCTGAGGGCGAGCTGGAGCGGGCGGACGGACTGGCTCGGCAGCATCAGCTGGTGGTGCTGGCGCAGGTACTGGATCACCGCGTGATCGATGGCCTCGCCGCCGATCGGGACGCGGACGGCGGTGACGATCGAGCCCAGCGAGAGCACGGCGATCTGCGTGGTGGCCGCGCCGCACACCATGATCATGGTCGCGGTCGGCTGCTCCACCGGCATACCGCAGCCGACGGCCGCCGCGATCAGGGTGTCCACCAGGTCCACCCGGCGCGCCCCGAGTCCGACGAGCGTCTCGACGGTGGCGCGCTGGGCCAGCGGGTCGCTCTCGTGCGGGGTGCAGGCGGCGGCGCGCAGCCGGGGCTTGCGGCGCAGCTGACGGCGGAGCTTCTCCCCGAGCAGGTGGCGGAGCATGCGCTGGGCCATGTCGATGTCCACGACGGTCCCGCCGGAGACCGGGCGGGCCACCCTGATGTAGCCGGGCGTACGGCCGGTCATCTGTTCGGCCAGCGTCCCGACGGCGATGAGCGAGCCGGTACGCGTGTTCACGGCGGCGACGCTGGGTTCGTCGACGACGAGGCCCAGGCCCTTGAGGTACACACGGGTCCTGGCGGCCCCGAGGTCGACGGCGAGATGGCAACGGCGCAACTGATCGAGACTGTCTCTTATACACAGCGGCAGCCGGTCTTCCTGGCATCGTCCCGCCGGGCCCGGGGCGGCGCGCGCTGGATGAGCCGTCGGAGGGAACCGGAACTGACGGGTCGCCAGGTGTCAGTCGCGGCCCGGGAGCAGCCGCTGGAGGAGGCCCCAGGTGAACTCCGCGACCCAGGGCCGGTGGTCGGACGGATCGGTGAGGGCCAGGGCCCAGCGGGTGGGCGCGCTGCCCTCCATCGGGCGGGCCGGCGCGAAGGCCCGGGCCACCTCGTCCACGGTGCACGTCCAGGGGAGCAGGTCGCCGGCCGTACGCAGGTCGGGGGAGGGGGCTCCCGGGGCGCGGACCAGCCACTCGTTCCACACGGCCCCGCCGGGGCCGGCCATCACCTCGAAGCGGAGGTCCGGCCAGAGCGGCAGCCGCCAGAGCAGCGCGTCACACTCCAGGTCGCCGACCGCGCGGCGTACGGAGGACTCCGGCTCGCCCAGGACCGAGCGGTAGCGGCGCAGCGCGCCACGGCCGCGCGGGGCCCGGACCATCGCCTGCCAGCGGCGGTTGGCCTCTCTCATCCCGGCGAGGGTGGCGCCCAGTTCACGGCGGGCGTCCTCCACCAGACCCGGCTGGTGGTCGGCCATCCGGCGCAGCAGGACGAGCTGGAAGTCGAGCGGCCCGAACGGGGCGGGAGCGGTCATGGCGCCCATCCTGCCCCGTCTGCCGCTTATCGGACGGCGGGCTCCGGAAACCGGACTTCCTCACAGGATCCTCACCTGCGCGTCTTCCGTGTGCGGGGCCCGCGCGTCTAGTCTGCGGGCGCCATGGACTACTGCCGGCCGTGCCGACGGCATCTCAACGGCGCCCTGGCGTGTGCCGGTTGCGGTACGCCCGCCGAGGCGCTGACCCCCTTCACCGCTCCGGCGGATCCGGGCGACCGCGACCCCGGGCCTACGGGTGAACCCCTCCTGTCCGCCAGTCCGGGACGGCGGCGCGGGCGGGGCCGCCGGGGGCACCGCCGGCGGGGGCGCGGGATGCTGGTGACGGCGGCCGGAGTGGTGCTGGCCGCCGCGGCGCTGAGCCTGGCCGAGCTGGCGACCGAGGGTGAGCACGAGGACGGCGCCTCCGACTACGTCACCGACGCGACGGGTGCCGTCACCGGGACCGGCCCGGGACCCTCGGCGAGCACCGGTCCCGCCGCACCCGGACCGGTGGCCTCGTCCACCGCGGTCCCGGCCACGGCCTCGCACTCCGGCGGGCCCTCGGCCACCGCGTCCGCGTCCGCGTCGCCGGCCGAGTCCGAGACGTCCGGCTCCGCCTCCCCCGAGGTGTCGGGGACGGCGGACGCCTCGCCGTCCGTCACCCCGGGCCCGGACGACGGCGGAGCCCCCGCGGAGCCCACCGGCCCCGCTCCGAGCGACAGCCCGACACGGCCCGACCCTCCTCCGGAGGAGGACCCGGCGCCCACGCCGTCCCCCACCGAGACCTGCACCCGGTGGCTCTGGTTCTGCACCTGAGGGCTTCCCTCAGAGCTCCGGCTCCGTGCCCAGCATCCGGCGCAGCAGGTCGCGCAGGAGCGTGCGCTCGGCCACGGTGAGCTCGGCGAGGGGTTCCCGGGCGAAGTCCAGTGCGTCCCGCAGCTGCCGGGCCGTGCTGGTCCCCTCCTCGGTGGCGGCGGCCAGCTTGACCCGCCGGTCCGCCGGGTCGGGACGGCGCTCCACCAGGCCGCGGAGCTCCAGCCGGTCGATGATGCCGGTGACGTTGGAGGGCTCGCACTTCAGCCGGCGGGCGATCCGGCGCATGGGCATCGGTTCCAGGGAAAGGAGGCCGAGGACCCTGGCCTGCGCACCGGTCAGGGCGTGCGCGGAGGCGGCGCGGTCGTACTCCTCGTGGTAGCGGGCCACGACGCCACCGATCAGTTCTATGACGTCCAGGGTCAGCGGGTCCGTGCGCGGGGTGGCCATGACACACAGGATACCCAATTGCTTGACAACATGAAATATGTAGGCGCATGGTTGTTTCAGGTAATGAAGCATTTCCGCTACCCGTCCGCGAGACACGAGGAGACCCCCCACCCATGTCTGCAGCACTTCCCGCCTCCGGCCGTGAATGGCACCTCGTCGCCCGCCCGCACGGCTGGCCCGAGGCCTCGGACCTCGCGCTCCGCGAGGCACCGGTGAACGCTCCCGGCGAGGGCCGCGTCCTCGTGCGCAACCTGTACTTCTCGGTCGACCCGTACATGCGCGGCCGGATGAACGACGTGAAGTCGTACACCCCGCCCTTCGAGCTCGACCGCCCCATGGACGGGGGTGCGGTCGGCGAGGTCATCGCCTCGGAGGCGGAGGGCTTCGCCGTCGGTGACCACGTGCTCCACGGCAAGGGCTGGCGTGAGTACGCGGAGGTGCCCGCCGAGCACGCGGTGAAGGTCGACGCCTCCCTCGCCCCGCTCTCCGCCTACCTCGGTGTGCTCGGCATGACGGGACTCACCGCCTACGCAGGCCTGTTCGAGGTGGCCTCCTTCAAGGAGGGCGACGCCGTCTTCGTCTCCGGTGCGGCCGGCGCGGTCGGCAGCCAGGTCGGCCAGATGGCGAAGCTCAAGGGCGCCTCGCGGGTCATCGGCTCGGCGGGATCCGACGAGAAGGTGAAGCTCCTCACCGAGGAGTACGGCTTCGACGCGGCCTTCAACTACAAGAACGGCCCGGTCAAGGAGCAGCTCGCCGAGGCCGCCCCCGACGGCATCGACGTCTACTTCGACAACGTCGGCGGGGAGCACCTGGAGGCCGCGATCTCCTCGTTCAATGTGCACGGCCGCGCCACCATCTGCGGCATGATCGCGCAGTACAACTCCACCGAGCCCACCCCCGCCCCGCGCAACCTCGCCCTCGTCATCGGCAAGCGGCTGCGCCTTGAGGGCATGCTCGTCGGCGACCACTCGGCGCTCCAGCCGCAGTTCGTCGACGAGGTCGCCGGCTGGCTCTCCTCCGGTGCGCTCCAGTACCGCGAGACGAAGGTCGAGGGCATCGAGAAGGGCTTCGACGCGTTCCTGGGCCTGCTGCGCGGAGAGAACACCGGGAAGATGATCGTCTCCCTCGACGCCACCCGATAGGCTCGACGCAGGCCGCCGCGGTCGTGGGCGCGAACCGCGGTGCAACAGCAGGAGGAGTCACCCGTATGACCATCCAGAGCATCGACGTCGCCTACACCGCCGTCGCCACCGCCGAGAACGGCCGTGACGGCCGCGTCTCCACCGACGACGGCAAGCTCGACGTCGTCGTCAACCCGCCGAAGGAGATGGGCGGCAGCGGTGCCGGCACCAACCCCGAGCAGCTCTTCGCGGCGGGCTACAGCGCCTGCTTCCAGGGCGCGCTCGGCGTGGTCGCCCGTAAGGAGAAGGTGGACATCACCGGCTCGACGGTGACCGCGTCCGTCTCCATCGGCAAGACCGAGGCCGGCGGCTTCGGCCTGGAGGTGGCGATCAGCGCCTCCATCCCGGGCGTCGACCAGGACACCGCTCGGTCCCTGGTCGAGAAGGCGCACCAGGTGTGCCCGTACTCGAACGCCACCCGCGGCAACATCACGGTGGACCTGTCGGTCGCCTGAGCCGGCGCCCCGCACGTCCGAGGGCCGCATCCCGTCAGGTGCGGCCCTCCGCCGTGCGTTCATCGAACGTGTCGTCGCCACCTGCGACCACGTCGGTGCCCGTCTGCAGTCCGACAAGAGGATCGACCTCGGCTTCGACGAGTGGTACGTCTGGCACCGGGCCCGGCTCCAGCGGGAGACGCGGGAGACCCGCCGGACCGGCCCGAGGCCTCCTGAGCGCGCTGCTGCGGCGTTCCGACCGGGTGGCCGCGGCCTGCCTGGCGCAGCTGGCTGACGTGATCGCGCAGATCACGACCGAGCCGGGCGGCCCCGCCCGGCGGCAGACCACCTTCCACCCCTTCGCGCTGACGGCCCGTCACGGACGGGGCGAAGTGCTGACCGTCCGGGTGGACTCGCCCACGTACACACCACCGCCAAGTGCGGCGAGAACGGCCTCCCTGCCGCTCGACGTGGCCCTGCCGGGCTGGAGCTGAGCACGGTCGCCGACCACCGGGTGGTGGCCGACGCCGACCCCGAACCCGAGGCCCGCGACACCCTGTCCGAGCCGGACCGGGTCATCCCCAGCGTCCGGGCGAAGGCACGGTGCTCCGGGACGGTACGCTCACGGCCGTCCCGGAGCCGGTGTCCCGGAACGTGATCCCGCTCGTCCGACGGGGGCCTGGACGCAGCGAGAGCGGCGTTCCCGTCCGGGAGCGCCGCTCTCGTCACCGGTCCGGTGTCAGGAGCCGACCCTGCGCTTGTTCCAGACGTCGAAGCCGACCGCGGCCAGCAGCACCGCGCCCTTGATGACCTGCTGCCAGTCGGTGCCGATGCCGACGAGGTTCATCCCGTTGTTCAGGACGCCGAGCACCAGACCGCCGATGATGGCGCCGAGCACCGTGCCGACACCGCCGCTCATCGACGCGCCGCCGATGAACGAGGCCGCGATGGCCTCCAGTTCGAAGTTGAGGCCCGCCTTGGGGGAGGCCGCGTTGAAGCGGGCGGCGAAGACCAGGCCCGCCAGGGCCGCGAGCATGCCCATGTTCAGGAAGACCAGGAAGGTGACCTTCTTGTCCTTCACGCCCGACAGCTTGGCCGCGGGCAGGTTGCCGCCGATGGCGTAGCCCGCCGATGGCGTAGATGTGGCGGCCGATGACCGCGTTGCGCATCAGGTAGCCGAACCCGACGACCAGCACGCCGAGGATGAGCAGCACGACCGGGGCGCCCTTGTAGCTGGCGAGCAGCAGGGTGACGACGAGGACGGCCGAGACCAGGGCGACCAGCTTCAGCAGGAAGAGCTTGACCGGCGGCACGTCGAGGGCGAACTCCTGCTGCCGCTTGCGGTCGCGGACCTCCTGGAGCACCACGAAGGCGATCAGGGCGAAGCCCAGCAGCAGGGTGAGGTTGTGGTAGTTGGTGTCCGGGCCGACCTCGGGGAGGAAGCCGTTGGCGATCTTCTGCAGGTCCTTCGGGAAGGGACCGAGGGTCTGGCCCTTCAGGACGATCTCCGTCAGACCGCGGAAGAGCAGCATGCCCGCGAGGGTCACGATGAACGACGGTATGCCGAGGTAGGCGATGAAGAACCCCTGCACCGAGCCCGCGACGGCGCCGACGGCCAGGCACAGCACCACCGCGAGCGGCCAGGAGAGATCGTGTTCGACCATCAGCACGGCGGACATCGCGCCGATGAACGCCGTCAGTGAGCCCACCGAGAGGTCGATGTGGCCCGCGATGATGACGAGCATCATGCCGATCGCGAGGATCAGGATGTAGCTGTTCTGCAGCACCAGGTTGGAGACGTTGCGCGGCAGCAGCAGGTCGCCGCCCGACCACACCGCGAACAGCACCACGATCAGGCCGAGGGCCATCAGCATGCCGTACTGGCGCATGTTGCGGCGCATACCGCCGAGCATCAGCTGCAGCAGGCCGTCACCGGATGCCTTCCCGCCTCCGCCGGGCGGCGCGGGGTCCGGGTTCTTGGCGGTCAGGTCCGTGCTCATCGGGTTACCTCTTTGTCCTTCGTCATCTGACGCATCAGTGCTTCCTGCGTGGCCTCGGCCCGCGAGAACTCACCCGTCAGCCGCCCCGCCGCCATCGTGTAGACGCGGTCGCACATGCCGAGCAGCTCCGGCAGTTCGGAGGAGATGAAGACGACCGCCTTGCCCTGGGCGGCCAGCTGGTCGATGACCGTGTAGATCTCGTACTTGGCGCCCACGTCGATGCCGCGCGTGGGCTCGTCCAGGATCAGCACCTCGGGACCCGCGAAGATCCACTTGCTGAGGACGACCTTCTGCTGGTTGCCGCCGGACAGCTTGCCCACCGGCTCGAAGACGGTCGGCGCCTTGATGTTCATGGACTTCCGGAAGCCCTCGGCGACCTGCCGCTCCTCGTGCTCGTCGACCACACCCCGCTTGGAGACCTTGCCCAGAGCGGTCAGCGAGATGTTCCGGTTGATGGTGTCGATGAGGTTGAGGCCGTAGTGCTTGCGGTCCTCGGTGGCGTACGCGATGCCGTGCCCGACCGCCTCCGGGACCGTCTTCGTGCGGACCTCGACGCCGTCCCGGAGGACGGTGCCGCCCGCGTACCGGCCGTAGGAGCGGCCGAAGACGCTCATCGCCAGCGCCGAAGACGCTCATCGCCAGCTCGGTGCGGCCGGCGCCCATGAGCCCGGCGATTCCGACGATCTCGCCGCGCCGCACCTCGATCGAGACGTCGTCGACGACCTTGCGCTGCTGGTCGATGGGGTGGTGCACGGTCCAGTCGCGGATCTCCAGGGCGGGCGCGGCCCCTTCCTCGGGGTGGTGCGGGGTCCGCTCCGGGAAACGGTTCTCCAGGTCGCGGCCGACCATCCCGCTGATGATCCGGTCCTCGGTCGTCTCCGCCGCCTTCACGTCGAGCGTCTCGATGGAGTGCCCGTCGCGGATGATCGTGACCGAGTCGGCGACCCGGCGGATCTCGTTCAGCTTGTGCGAGATGATGATCGAGGTGATGCCCTGTTCCTTCAGCGAGAGGATCAGGTCGAGGAGTTTCCCGCTGTCCTCGTCGTTGAGCGCGGCCGTCGGCTCGTCGAGGATGAGCAGTTTCACTTTCTTCGACAGCGCCTTGGCGATCTCCACCAGCTGCTGCTTGCCCACGCCGATGTCGGCGACGCGGGTCTCCGGGTGCTCGTCGAGGCCGACCCTGCGCAGCAGTTCACCGGCGTGCCTGAGGGTGTCGTTCCAGTTGATCATCCCGCGTTCGGCGTGCTCGTTGCCGAGGAAGATGTTCTCCGCGACGGAGAGGTACGGCACCAGCGCCAGCTCCTGGTGGATGATCACGATGCCGTGCTGCTCGCTCGCCCGGATGTCCTTGAACCGGCAGGTCCGGCCCTCGAAGAGGATGTCCCCCTCGTAGCTGCCGTGCGGATGGACGCCGGAGAGCACCTTCATCAGGGTCGACTTGCCGGCGCCGTTCTCTCCGCAGATGGCGTGGACCTCGCCCTGACGCACGGTCAGTGTGACGTCCGAGAGCGCCTTGACACCGGGGAAGGTCTTGACGATCGAGCGCATTTCCAGGACGGGTCCCGCCATGGTCGTGCCTTCCAATCCTTGAGTCGGCCCGGTTACTTGAGGTCGTTCTCGGTGTAGTAGCCGTCGTCCACGAGCGCCTTCCTGTAGTTGTCCTTGTCGACGCTGACCGGCTGCAGCAGGTAGGCGGGGACGACCTTGACACCGTTGTCGTAGGTCTTGGAGTCGTTGAGCTCGGGCTTCTTGTCGTTCAGGGAGGCGTCGACCATGTTCGAGGCGACCTCGGCGAGCTTGCGCAGGTCCTTGTAGACGGTCTGGGTCTGCTCACCCGCGATGATCGACTTCACGGATGCCAGCTCCGCGTCCTGACCGGTGACCACCGGCATGGGCTTGGACTTGGAGCCGTAGCCGTCCGACTTCAGGGCGGAGAGGATGCCGATGGAGATGCCGTCGTACGGCGAGAGCACCGCGTCCACCGTGGCGCTGCGGTAGGTCGACGTCAGCAGGTCGTCCATGCGGCGCTGCGCGGCGCCGCCGTCCCAGCGCAGGGTGGTGACCTGGTTGAGCGCGGTCTGCCTGGACTTGACGACCACCTCGCCCTTGTCCATGTACGGCTTCAGGACGTTCATCGCGCCCTGGAAGAAGTACCGGGTGTTGTTGTCGTCGTTGGAGCCGGCGAACAGCTCGATGTTGAAGGGGCCTTTCTCGCCGTCCTCCAGACCGAGCTTGTCCACGATGTACGAGCCCTGCAGCTCGCCGACCTTCTCGTTGTCGAACGAGGCGTAGTAGTCGACGTTCTCGGTGCCGAGGATCAGCCGGTCGTAGGAGATCACCGGGATGTCGGCGTCCTTGGCCTGCTGCAGCACGTTGTTGAGGGACTTGTTGTCGATCGCGGCGACGATCAGGGCGTCCACGCCCTGCGTGATCATGTTCTCGATCTGCGAGACCTGCTGGTCCGGGTCGTCCTCGCCGTAGACGAGTTTCGTCTTGTAGCCCTTAGACTTCAGTTCCTTCACGACGTTGGCGCCGTCGGAGATCCAGCGCTCGGAGGACTTGGTCGGCATCGCGATGCCGACCGTGGCGTCGCCTGAGCCCCCCTTGTCCTCCTCGCTGCCGCCCTCGCTGTTCCGGCCGCAGGCGGTCAGTGCGAGGGCGAGGGAGGCGGCGGAGGCCACGGCGGCAAGTGCGGCTCTGCGGTTGCGCATAGTCATCATTCCTTGGGAGGTGTGGGGGTCCGGTCCGGTGGTGCCAGAACGCTGCGGGCAGATCGATCGAGAACAGGTGTGTGGGATTGTGCGCGGCTGTGTCTTCTTTTGTGGGGAGAGTTTCCGGAACGTTATGACGAGGTCTCGAAGCGGTTGAGCGGGCCGGGCAGTCGGCCGCCGAGCGGGGCCATGTCCCCGTCCGCCCCGTGCCGCGCGAGCAGGTCCAGCGCGAGCCGCCCGCGCCGCACCCGCTCCTTGGCGGTGGCCAGCGCGAGCTCCCGCAGGTGCCGGCCGTACGGATAGATCCCGGGCGCCTTGGAGAGGCCGAACTTCAGGTACAGCGGCGCCCCCCGCCGGATCAGCTCGGCGACCTCGTACATCCGCACATAACCGCCCAGGTCGTCCGGAGCCTCGATGTAGAGGTCCATCGGGGCCCGGGAGACCCGGCGGATCTCGGTCAGCTGGGCGGGCGTCAGGTCGGACGGGACGTTGACCGAGTCGGCGCCGAGCTGCTCGAACACGGCGTACGAGGCCGGGTTCACGGGCCCGATGAGCGCCGACACCTTGAGGGTGGTGTCCGCGGGCAGGACGCCCTGTCCCCGCAGCCGGTGCAGGGTCCACAGCACGCCCTCGTCCGCCACGAGCAGACACCTCACCCCCAGCCCGGTGGCGCGCAGGGCGTCCTCCACGCACCCCGCCAGGGCGTCGTGCCCCCGGGCGCGGAGCCCGGCGCCGCCGGAGTCCGTACGCGCGGACGCGCCGGTGTCCCAGGTCCCGCGCGGGCCGGTGAACAGGCAGAGCTCGACGCCCTGTTCGGCGCAGGCGTCCACCATCTCGGTGATCTCCGCGTCCGTCAGCATCCAGATGCCGCTGCCCTGGCTGACGCGGTGCACCGGGACGCCGAGCCTCGCGGACTCCCCGAGTACGACGTCCAGGGCCTCCGGTCCCTCCACGGACGGCACCTCGGTACGCCAGCTCCCGCCGTCCGGGAAGGAGTGCGGGGAGGCGTCGGCGGGGGAGAGGGGGGCGGGGCCGAGGCCGAGCGCGGTGAGCGCGGCGCCACCGGGGCGGCGCGGGCCCGTGTCGGGGGCGGCTGAGTCAGGGGCGTCGTTCACGACAGCTCCTTCGTGTTCGGTATTTCGGACGGAGTTCGGTTCCCGGGGTACGCCTCGGCGTGCCGGGCGGTACGGGCCCACGCCTAAGGGCGCAGCAGCACCTTCCCGGTCGCCGGGTCCCCGGAGCCCACCAGGGCCACGGCGTCGGCGAACCGCTCCAGCGGGAACTCGTGGGTGATCAGCGGTGCCGGATCGAGCAGCCCGGCGGTGAACGCCCGTACCGCGTGGGACCAGGCCGCCGAGGAGGCGCCGAAGACGCTGCGGACGGTGAGCTGGCTCAGCGACAGGTGCACCGGGTCGATGCCCGCCGCGCCCGGGGTGAACATCCCGGTCAGCACCGCCCGGCCGCCCCGGCGCGCCAGCAGGCACGCGTCGGCGGCGGTGCTCGGGGCGCCGGCGGTCTCCACGACCAGGTCGTAGCGTCCGCGCACCTCCCCGGCCTGCCCGGGGCCGAGCGTCTGGCTCGCCCCGAAGTCCAGGGCCAGTGAGGCCCGTTGCTCCCGGGGGTCGATCGCGGTGAGCTCGGCCGGCGAGAAGGC
Organism: Streptomyces sp. NRRL WC-3549; assembly: GCF_000721935.1. GTDB lineage: Bacteria > Actinomycetota > Actinomycetes > Streptomycetales > Streptomycetaceae > Streptomyces. Next base: position 65,838 of record NZ_KL585391.1, on the reverse strand, counting down.
CGCCAGGAGCTGGACCGCGAGCAGCCCCAGTGTCCCCGCCCCCAGCACCGCGACCCGCTCACCCGGCTGCGGCGCCCCGGCCCGTACCGCCGCCGCGACCACCGCGGCGGGCTCCAGCAGCGCGGCGGCCCTGAGGTCGGCGTCGTCGGCGAGCGGGTGCAGCAGCCGGGCCGGGACCACCACGTGGTCGGCGAAGGCGCCGGGCCGGGTGAACCCCGTCTCGTCGTACCCCGCCGTGCACAGCGAGGTCTCCCCGTGCCGGCACCGTTCGCAGGTCGCGCAGAACCGGAAGCCCTCGGCGACCGTGCGCCGCCCGACGAGCCGGGCGTCCACGCCCGCGCCCACCGCCTCGACCGTCCCGGCCCACTCGTGTCCGGGCACCACCGGATAGCGCACGTACGCCGCGTCGCGGTGGCCGTCGTACAGCTCGCGGTCGCTCATGCAGATGCCGGCGGCGGCGACCCGCACCCGGACCTCGCCGGGGCCGGGTTCGGGACGCGGCTCACGGACCAGCCGGTGGCCGCCGGGCCGGTCGACGAGCAGCGACCGGGAGTCCGCGCCCACCGGGGCCGCCTCGCTCACTTGGGCTGCCTCTTCTCCCAGCCCTCGGCCCACAGGTCGAACCGGGCCTGCTGCTGCGGGAACTCGGCCGCCGCCTCGACGTCCAGCTCGACCCCGAGCCCGGGGGCCTCGGAGAGGGCGAAGCAGCCGGTGGCCGGGTCGACCTGCGGGGCGCCCCTGACGACCTTCTTGATGTCGGCGTCCGCGAAGTCGTTGAAGTGTTCGAGGATCTTGAAGTTGGGTGTGCAGCCCGCCAGTTGCAGGTTGGCAGCGGTGAGCACCGAGCCGCCCACGTTGTGCGGGGCCACCATCACGTAGTGGGTCTCGGCGGTCGCCGC
>NZ_KL585391.1:46524-64738 GCF_000721935.1 Streptomyces sp. NRRL WC-3549 | reverse complement strand
CAGGATGCCGCCGATGTGGCCGACGTCCGGCTGGATGATGTCGGCGGCCTGCGACTCGAAGAGCTCGCGGAACTCGATCCGGTCGTGGACGCGCTCACCGGTGGCGATCGGCTGGTCCACCTTCTCCGCCACCTTGGCCAGCGCCTTGAGGTTCTCCGGCGGCACCGGCTCCTCCAGCCAGGCCGGCGTGAACGGAGCCATCTCGCGGGCGATCCGTACCGCCGTCGCCGGGCTGAACCGCCCGTGCATCTCCAGCATCAGCTCCGTGTCCGGGCCGATCGCGTCCCGTACGGCCTCGATGAGCGAGACCGCGTACCGGGTCTCCTCCTGGCCCAGCTCCAGGTGGCCGGTGCCGAACGGGTCGATCTTCAGGGCCCGGTAGCCCCGCTCCACGACCGCCTGGGCCGCCTTGTGGTACGCCTCGGGGGTGCGCTCCGTGGTGTACCAGCCGTTGGCGTACGCCTTGACCCGGTCGGTGACCTTCCCGCCGAGCAGCTGCCACACCGGGACGCCGAGCGCCTTGCCCTTGATGTCCCAGCAGGCCATCTCCACGACCGCGATGCCGGACATCACGATCTCCCCGGCCCGCCCGAAGTCGCCGTACTTCATGCGGCGTACGAGGTCCTCCACCGCGAACGGGTCGGACCCGGTGATGTGGTTGACCGACGCCTCGCGGAGGTATCCGACCAGTGCGTCCGTGTGCCCCAGCATGCGGGTCTCGCCGACCCCGGTGAGGCCCTCGTCGGTATGTACCTGGACATAGGTGAGGTTGCGCCACGGCGTGCCGACGACATGCGTGCTGATTCCGGTGATACGCACGGGAGTTGCCTCTCCAATGTTCGGTATTTCGTCACTCGTTCGAAATGCTGGCGTGACGGTAGGGCCGGGGCCGGGACGGTGTCAATGGTTCGCGCACGTACGCTGACGTCCATGAGTGATCTCGGGGCGGGCATCGGGTACATGGTCAAGGGGCAGCGCTGGGTCCTCGGGCGCGGAAGACGGCTCGGCCTCGGTCTGCTGCCCGGCCTGATCACCCTCGTCGTGTACGCCGGCGCGCTGGTCGGACTCGCCTACGGCGCCGACGACTTCGTCGCCTGGGTCACCCCGTTCGCCGACGACTGGTCCTCGCCCTGGCTCGGCCTGCTGCGCACCACCCTGACGGCCCTGGTCTTCCTCTTCGGGCTGTTCCTCGCGGTCATCACCTTCACCGCGGTGACCCTGCTGGTGGGCCAGCCCTTCTACGAGTTGCTCTCGGAGGAGGTGGACCGTACCGAGGGCGGCGAGGTGCCCGAGTCGGGGCTGCCGTTCTGGCGCGAACTGTGGATCTCCGCACGGGACTCGGTCCGGATCCTGGTACGCGTCGCGCTGTACGGGGTACTGCTCTTCGCCGCCGGCTTCCTCCCGGTCGTCGGGCAGACCGTGGTCCCCGTCATCGGCTTCTGCGTCTCCGGCTACTTCCTCTGCGAGGAGCTGACCGCCGTCGCGCTCCAGCGCCGGGGCATGGTGCTCAAGGACCGGCTCGCGCTGCTGCGCGGCCGGCGCCTGATGGTGCTCGGCTTCGGGGTGCCGCTCGCGCTCGCCTTCCTGGTCCCGTTCGTCGCGGTGCTCCTGATGCCGGGCGCGGTCGCCGGCGCCACCCTGCTGGCCCGCGACCTCACCGCGCCCGCCTCGCCCGAACCGGAACCCGCCGCCCCGTACACCCTGCACAAGGACTGAGGGGCGGCCGGGCGCCCGCCGGCAGGCTCTCAGCGCACCGAGAAGCCGTACACCGTCGTGGACGTGAACTCCTCGCCCGGCCGCAGCACCGTGCTCGGGAACTCCGGCCGGTTGGGGGAGTCCGGGAAGTGCTGGGTCTCCAGCGCGATCCCGGCGCACGCGGGGAACGGCCGCCCGTCGAAGTGGTCCGCCGTGTACAGCTGGAGCCCCGGCTCCGTCGTCCGGACCGTCAGCAGCCGGCCCGACCCGGCGTCGTACAGCTCGGCCACCGGCTGCTCGCCGGGCTCGTCCAGTACGTAGTTGACGTCGTACCCCGGCCCGACCGGCTTCGCCTCCCGGAAGTCGAAGCGCCCCCCGTCCACCGGGGCGAGTTCCCCGGTGGGGACCGACTCCGCGTCCGTCGGCGTGACCCGCCCGGCCGCGATCCGCAGCTCGTGGCCGAGCGCGCTCCCGCTGTCCGCGCCGGCCAGGTTCCAGTACGTGTGGTTGGTCAGGTTCAGCACGGTCGGCGCGTCCGTGACCGCCCGGTAGCCGATCCGCAGCGCCCCGCCCGCGTCCAGCGTGTACGCCACCGAGACCGCGAGCCGCCCCGGGAAGCCCTCCTCCCCGTCCTCGGCGGCCAGCGACAGCCGCACCCCGTCCGCGACCTCCTCCGCGTCCCACACCCGCTTGTCGAAGCCGCGCGTCCCGCCGTGCACGTGGTTCCGGCCCTCGTTGCGGGTGACCTGGTGTGTGCGCCCGTCGAGCACGAACGCTCCGCCCGCGATGCGGTTCGCGTACCGCCCGACCAGGGCGCCGAAGTACGGTCCCGGGTGCGCCTCGTACCCGGCGGCGTCCGGGAACCCCAGGGCCACCGCGGCCCGGGTGCCGTCCCGCCCGGGCACCTCCACCGACTGCACCACGGCCCCGTACGTCAGCACCCGGACCCGGGTGCCGTCGCGCTCCAGGGTCCAGCGCCGGACGGGCGTGCCGTCGGCGAGGGGGATGGAGTCTTCGCTGCGTATCGTGGTGCCCGTCGTCATGATCACGGACTTTACGCGGGCGGTCCGGCGGCCGTGACGTTGCGGTAGGCGATCTCCGCCAGCCTGGCCTGGCCGTCGCGGCCCGGGTGGAACCAGTCCCAGCGGCTGAGCTGCTCCCCGGTGAACCGGTAGTCGAAGACCGCCCCGCCGTCGTACCGGCAGCGCCGGTCCTTCGCGCAGACGTCCCGCAGGACCCCGTTGAAGGCGACCACCCTTTCCTGCACGGCGTCCCGCCGCGCGACGGCCGCCGCCCCCATGTCGTCCGGGTCGCCCAGCATCGACCGGCAGATCCCCAGCTTCCAGATCTGCTTGCCCAGGGCGTTCTCCCGCCCCGTCGACCAGAGGCGCTTCAGGTCGGGCACGCTCGACACGTACACCTGCGCCCGGGGCGCCCCGGCGCGCAACTGCCGCAGCGACGCCTCGAAGGAGGCCCGGAAGTCCGCCACCGGTGTCATCAGCTCCATCGAGTCCCGGCAGGCGTCGTTGGCGCCGATCATCACCGTCACCAGCTCCGGCCGCTCCTTCGCGGCCAGCGCCATCTGCTCCGGCAGCTGCGCCATCCGCGCGCCCGACACCGCGTGGTTCCAGCTGTGCGAAGCGGCCTTGGACGCGCCCAGCAGCCGCAGTGCGAGGCTGCGCACGGCGTCGTCGGTGCCGGTCGCCCACGAGACCTCGGGGCAGTCGGCCAGCACCGAGCAGGCGTCGAAGCCCCGGGTGATGGAGTCGCCGACGGCGGCGACGGAGCCGGGGCTCGCGTTCCACGCGGGCGTCGGCGAGGGGGAGGACCGCCCCGCGCTCCCGCCGGAGCCGCCGCCCCCCGGACCGCCGCAGCCGGTCAGCGCTGCCGCGCCAATGTGTATAAGAGACAGGCCCTCGGTCATCCCTGATTCCCCTCCGCTCGCACGGGCACAGACGGCGGGCCCCCCGCGCCCCGGCGGGTGAACGCCGGGCGAATCAAGGGCCCCGGACCGACGGTACGTCACACACCCGGCCCCGGGGCACGGTAGCTTTTCCCCGTCGAACCAGTGACGTCTTTCCGGCCGTGTCCGACAGGCGGAGCCCCGGCACGCTATCTCATGTCACATATTGTCCCTTTTCAGGAGATTTGCTCCCGATGCTGTTTACTGATGACAACCTCGGGAGCCGTCCGGGAAGAGACGGTACGGGCACGAGGCCGCTGGAGAAGGCGAACCTCGTCCCACACTGGAGGACCCGGTGACGACACGTGGAGTTCTGTACGTTCACTCCGCACCGCGCGCGCTGTGCCCGCATGTCGAATGGGCGGTGGCGGGCGTACTCGGTGTGCGGGTGCAGCTCGACTGGATCAGACAGCCCGCCGCGCCCGGCACCTGGCGCTCCGAGTTCTCCTGGAAGGGCCGGGTCGGCACCGCGTCGGAGCTCGCCTCCGCGCTGCGCGGCTGGGAGATGCTGCGCTTCGAGGTGACCGCCGAGCCCTGCCCGACCGCGGAGGGCGAGCGCTACAGCGCCACGCCGGGACTCGGCATCTTCCACGCGGTCACCGGCATGCACGGCGACATCCTGGTCCCGGAGGACCGGCTGCGGGCCGCGCTCGCCCGGGCCGCCGGCGGCGAGGCGGACCTGGAGGCGGAGGTCGCCCGGCTCCTGGGCAAGCCCTGGGACGACGAGCTGGAGTCCTTCCGGCACGCGGGCGAGGGAGCGCCGGTGCGGTGGCTCCACCAGGTGGTGTGAGGGCCGGCCCCGCGCCCCACGACGGCCGAGGCCCGCTTCCCGGTACGGGAAGCGGGCCTCGGCCGGGTACGAGGTGGCGCGGGGTCAGACGGACCGGAAGGCCAGCACCACGTTGTGGCCGCCGAAACCGAACGAGTTGTTGACCGCGGCGATCGACCCCTCCGGCAGCTCGCGCGGCTTGTCGCGCACGATGTCCGCGTCCACCGCCTCGTCGAGCTCGTCGATGTTGATGGTCGGGGGCGCCATGCGGTGGTGCAGTGCCAGTACCGTCGCCACCGTCTCGATACCGCCGGCGCCACCGAGCAGGTGGCCGGTCATCGACTTCGTGGCCGAGATGGCGACGTGGTCCAGGTCGTCGCCCAGCACCTGGCGCAGCGCCTTGATCTCCGCCACGTCGCCCTGCGGCGTGGACGTGGCGTGCGCGTTCAGGTGCACGACCTCGGACGGCTTGAGGTCCGTGGAGTCGAGCAGGTTCTGCATGGCGGCGGCGATGCCGCGCCCGGTGGGCTCGGGCTGCGCGATGTGGTGCGAGTCCGCGGACAGGCCCTGGCCCAGTACCTCGCAGTAGACCCGGGCGCCGCGGGCGGCGGCGTGCTCGGCGGACTCCAGGACGACGACACCGGCACCCTCACCGAGCACGAAGCCGTCACGGGCGGTGTCGTACGGACGCGAGGCCTTCTCGGGCTCGTCGTTGCTCTTGGACATCGCCATCATGTTGGCGAACGCCGCGATCGGCAGCGGGTGGATGGCCGCCTCGGTGCCACCGGCGAGGACCACGTCGGCACGGCCGGTACGGATCATCTCGACGGCGTACCCGATGGCCTCGGCACCCGACGCGCAGGCGGAGACCGGGGTGTGGACACCGGCCTGGGCGTTGACCTCCAGGCCGACGTTGGCCGCCGGGCCGTTGGGCATGAGCATGGGAACGGTGTGCGGGGAGACACGGCGTACGCCCTTGTCCTTCAGCACGTCGTACTGGTCGAGCAGGGTGATCACACCGCCGATACCGGAGGCGATGACCGAGCCCAGACGCTCGGGCCGGATCTTCTCGTCCTCACCGGCCTTGCCGGTGTAACCGGCGTCCGCCCACGCCTCGCGGGCCGCGATCAGCGCGAACTGCGCCGAGCGGTCCAGCTTGCGGGCGAGGGGGCGGGGCAGTACATCGCCCGGGTCGACGGCCGCGAGGGCCGCGATACGGACAGGCAGTTCGGCGAAACGTTCGCCCTCGAGAGGCTTGATGCCGGAACGGCCGGCCATCAGACCTTCCCAGGTCGATGCGGAGTCGCCACCCAGCGGAGTGGTTGCGCCGATACCGGTGACGACCACGGTGCGATTGGTCGGGCTCACTGGAAAATCTTCTCCACGTGTAGAGGGTCGTGAATCAGCGGCGCCACCGCCGGGTGGCGACACACGGATCAGGGCTCGGTTCAGCCCTGGTGCTTCAGGATGTAGTCGGCGGCGTCGCCGACCGTCTTGAGGTTCTTGACGTCCTCGTCGGGGATCTTGACGTCGAAGCGCTCCTCGGCGGCGACGACGACCTCGACCATGGACAGCGAGTCGACGTCCAGGTCGTCGGTGAAGGACTTGTCCAGCTGGACGTCCTCGACCGGGATACCGGCGATCTCGTTGACGATCTCGGCGAGACCGGTGACGATCTCTTCCTGAGTGGCGGCCATGTTGGCGCTCCTTCGATGTGTTTCTGCAGGGTTCGGGCGTACGGACCGGAAGATCCGGTGTGCCTAGGGGAGGGTAACGACCGTCGCGGCGTACACGAGACCCGCCCCGAAGCCGATGATGAGCGCGGTGTCGCCGCTCTTGGCCTGACCGGTCGCCAGAAGCCGCTCCATCGCGAGCGGAATCGAGGCGGCCGAGGTGTTGCCGGTGGTCTCCACGTCACGGGCGACCGTGACGTGCTCCGGCAGCTTGAGCGTCTTCACCATCGAGTCGATGATCCGCATGTTGGCCTGGTGCGGGATGAAGACGTCCAGATCGTCCGGGGAGATCCCCGCGGCGTCCAGCGCCTGCTGGGCCACCTTCGCCATCTCGAAGACGGCCCAGCGGAAGACCGCCTGGCCCTCCTGCGTGATGGCCGGGAACTTCTCCGGCCGCTCGGCGTGGAACGCGTCCCACGCCACGGTCTGCTTGATCGTCTCGGACTTGTCGCCCTCCGAGCCCCAGACCGTCGGACCCATGGCCGGCTGCTGCGAGGGGCCGACGACGACCGCTCCGGCGCCGTCACCGAACAGGAAGGCCGTCGCACGGTCCTCCAGGTCGGTGAGGTCGCTGAGCCGCTCGACGCCGATGACCAGCACGTGCTCCGCGGAGCCCTCGACGATCATGCCCTTGGCGAGGGTCAGGCCGTAGCCGAAGCCCGCGCAGCCGGCCGAGATGTCGAAGGCGGCGGGCTTGCCCGCGCCGACCTTGTGGGCGATCTCCGTCGCGACGGCCGGGGTCTGCTTGAAGTGCGAGACCGTGGAGACGATGACGGCGCCGATCTGCTCGGGCGCGATACCGGCGTCGGCGATCGCCTTGCCCGCGGCCTCCACGGACATGGCCGCCACGGTCTCCTCCTCACCGGCCCAGTGGCGGGTGGCGATGCCGGAGCGGGAGCGGATCCACTCGTCGGACGAGTCGATCGTCTCGAGGATCACCTCGTTCGGCACGACCCGGGTGGGGCGGTAGCCGCCGACACCCATGATCCGTGCGTACGGGGCGCCCTGGCTGGGCTTGATCTTCGACATGCTCTCGGGCTCCTTAGGCGCCTGCGTGCTCGGAGATGAGCGCGCGGGCCGCGTCGAGGTCATCGGGGGTCTTGAGCGCGAGGGTCTTCACGCCGGGCAGCGCGCGCTTGGCGAGCCCGACCAGGGTGCCGCCGGGTGCCGCCTCGATGAGGGTCGTGACACCGAGCTCCTTGAAGGTCTCCATGCACAGGTCCCAGCGCACCGGGTTGGCGACCTGGCCGACGAGCCGGGTGATGACCTCGGTGCCGGTGGCGACCGTCTTCCCGTCGGCGTTCGAGACGTACGTCACCTTCGGGTCGGCGACCTGGAGGGTGGCCGCGGCGACACGCAGCTTCTCCACGGCCGGGGCCATGTGGTGCGTGTGGAAGGCGCCGGCGACCTTGAGCGGCACCACGCGGCGCACGCCCTCGGGCTTGTCCTCGGTGAGCGCGGCGATCTGCCCGGCGGTACCGGCGGCGACGATCTGTCCGCCGCCGTTGACGTTCGCCGGGGTCAGCCCCAGCTTCTCCAGGTGCGGGACGGTCACGGCGGGGGCCCCGCCGAGGAGCGCGGCCATGCCCGTCTCGGTGACCGCGGCGGCCTCGGCCATGCCGAGCCCCCGGGCGCGCACGAAGCGCAGGGCCGCCTCTTCCCCGATCACGCCGGCCAGCGCCGCGGCCGTGATCTCACCGACGCTGTGGCCCGCGACGACACCGGGCGACGCGCCCAGGGCGGAGGCGGACAGGAGACCCGCGGCGACCAGCAGCGGCTGGGCCACCGCCGTGTCGCGGATCTCCTCCGCGTCGGCCTGTGTGCCGTAGTGGGCGAGGTCGAGCCCGATGGCGTCCGACCAGCCCGCGAGGCGGTCGGCGGCGCCGGGGAGTTCGAGCCATGGGGTCAGGAAGCCGGGCGTCTGGGCGCCTTGGCCGGGAGCGACGAGTACGAGCACACTCACACTCTCTCTTGGGGACGGCCTCCTACGCCCGTGGGGACAGGGACGAAGAACCGTCAGGGGAATTGTTGAAGTCCGACAAAAGTCTAGGACGGTGTGTCCAGGGCGGCCAAGCGCCCCAGGATGAGGGCGATCCGCAGAGTGAAGGCCGAACGGACATCGGAGGGTGACCAGCCGGTGACGTCGGTCACACGTCGCAGCCGGTAGCGCACGGTATTGGGGTGTACGAACAGCATCCTGGCCGCACCCTCCAGGCTGCTCGCCTGTTCGAGATACACACTCAACGTCTCCAGCAGAGCGGAACCGGCTTCTTCGAGCGGTCTGTAGATCTCCTCCACCAACTGGTCGCGCGCGGCGGGATCGCCCGCCATCGCGCGCTCCGGAAGGAGATCGTCCGACAGGACGGGCCGCGGGGCGTCCTGCCACGCCGAACACGCCTTGAGTCCGGCGGCGGCGGCCTGCGCGGACCGGGTGGCCGCGAGCAGGTCGGGCACCACGGGCCCGGCGACGACGGGACCGGCCGCGTACGGGCCGATCAACGACTTGGCGACGTTCAGGGGGTTGTCGCTGCCGCCCGCGATCACCACCAGGCGGTGGCCGAGCACCCCGGTCAGCACCTGGAGCTTGGCGTGCCGGGCCGCCCGGCGGATCGCCTCCACGGTGAGCTCGCTGTCCCCGTCCGGGGCGGTGCCGAGGACCACGCACACGTGCTCGGGGGAGTTCCAGCCGAGCGCCGCCGCCCGGGACACGGCGCCCTCGTCCGCCTCCCCGGACAGCACCGCGTTCACCACGAGCGACTCCAGCCGGGCGTCCCACGCACCGCGGGCCTCGGCGGCCTGCGCGTACACCTGGGCGGTCGCGAAGGCGATCTCCCGGGCGTAGACGAGCAGCGCCTCGCGCAGCACGGACTCGTCGCCGGGCGCCGCGACCTCCTCGATCGCGGTCTCCATGACCTCGATCGTCGTCCGCACCATCTCGACGGTCTGGCGCAGCGTGATCGCCCGGGTCAGCTCGCGCGGAGCCGTGCCGAAGACGTCGGTGGAGATGGCCTGCGGGGTCTCCGGATGCCGGAACCACTCGGTGAACGCGGCGATACCGGCCTGGGCGACCAGGCCGATCCAGGACCGGTTCTCCGGGGGCATCGCCCGGTACCACGGCAGCGTCTCGTCCATGCGGGCGATGGCGTTCGCGGCCAGCCGGCCGGAGGACTGTTCCAGCCGCTTCAGGGTCGCGGCATGGCGGTGGGCGTCGTTCGCAGCGGGCTGCTCAGGATCGGATCGGGGCACGCCCACAAGACTGCCTTATCGGGACACCCGCCCGGAGGGGCGGGGCCAGGGGATACCCGACAGGGCTACCGTGGGGGCCGTGATCGACGTACGCCGCTCCGGCGACCGCTTCCGCGGAGGGGACCCGGCCACGGGTGGCTCCGCGGGCATCGAAACCCTGCACGCGTTCTCGTTCGGGCACTTCTACGACCCGGACAACCTGCGCTTCGGGCCGCTCCTCGCCTGCAACGAGGAGCGTCTCGCCCCGGGCGCCGGATTCGACGAGCACCCGCACAGCCACACCGAGATCATCACCTGGGTGGTGGAGGGTGAGCTCACCCACCGCGACTCGGCGGGCCACACCACCGTCGTACGGGCCGGGGAACTCCAGCACCTGAGCGCCGCGGCGGGCGTGCGTCACGTCGAACGCAACGACGGTGCGGGCCCGCTGACGTTCGTTCAGATGTGGCTGGCCCCGCTGGAGGCGGGCGGCGAACCCTCGTACACCCAGGTCGTACACCCAGGTCCGGGGACCCGCCGGTGCCACCCCGTACGTCCTTGCCGAGGCGGGGGCGGTGCTGCATGTCCGGCGGCAGGCCGCGGGGGAGCGCACGGCCGTCCCGGAGGCGGCGGGGGTGTACGCGCACGTGGTGCGGGGCGAGGTGCGGCTCGGCGGTGAGGAGCTGGGCGCGGGTGACTCGGCGCGGATCACGCGGGCGCGCGGGCTGGAGCTGGTGGCGGTGCGGGACGCCGAGGTACTGGTGTGGGCGTTCGGCGCTGCCTGAGCGGGCCTCAGCCTTCCCGCTCCTCCGCGAGCCTGTCCAGCTCCCGCATCGCCTCGGCGTGGGCGCTCATCCGGCGGGAGACGGTACCGAGGGTGAAGAGCCCGACCCCGACGGCCGACAACGGGACCGACAGCCCGAGTACGGCGAGGGCCTCCGGCCAGTCGCGCTCGTTCGCGCAGTAATCGCCCTCTCTCAGACCGTGGTTGGCCGTCCCCCGGTCCGTGAACAGGCGGGACTCGCAGTGGGCGGGACTCCGGTGATCGGTCCCGGTGGACGTGTCGGCCTCGTACGGCGTCACCAGCAGCACGGCACACCAGATCCACAGCGCCCCGGCCAGGGACAGCAGGATCACGCCCCACGTGCGTACGCGGGCGGCTCGGTCGCGGAATTGGAGGTCGTACTCACGGGATCGCATGGCGTTCGAATGTAGCAACGGGCCGACTGCGGGGGCCTTTTGGGGCGGGGCGGGCGCCGAAAGCCCGGACGGCTCGCGGCGCCCGCCCCGACGGGGTGCCTCAGCCCAGCGCCGCCTCGACGAGATCGGCGGCCCGCGTGGCACCGCCCTCGGTGCGTACCTCGGCCCGCAGCTCCGCCGACCGGCGGGCCACCTCCGGGTCGGCGACCAGCTCCTGCAAGGCGGTCCGCAGTGCCTCGGCGGTGGCGTCGGCGGTGTCGACGCGCCGGGCCACGCCCAGTTCGACGAGACGGTCCGCGTTCATGAACTGCTCGGCGCCCTGCGGCACGGCGATCATCGGGACCCCGGTGTACAGGCCCTCGCCGCTGCCGCCCATCCCCGCGTGGGTCACGAAGGCGTCGGCCTGCTCCAGGATCGCCAACTGCGGGACCCAGGAGTGCACTTCCACGTTGGACGGGATGGCACCCAGCTCCCCGGGATCGACGTACTTCCCGATCTGGAGCACGACGTGCCAGCCGGGCAGGTCACCGTAGGCGGCCAGGCACCGGCGGTAGAACTCCGGCTGCCGGGTGTACGCCGAGCCCAGGGAGACCAGCAGCACCTTCTCGGCGCCCTCGGGACGCGTCCAGGTGTCCTCGCCGCCGCGCGGGCCGAAGCAGGGGCCGACGAACGTCACCGTGCCGGTGTCCACCCGGTCGGCGTGCGGCTGCATCGCCCGGGTGATGAGGGCCAGCGTGTCGGCGGGACGCCCGCAGAAGGTGTCCATGTCCGTGGTGGTCGCCCCGCACTGCGCGAGCCACCGGGTGAACCTCGCCCGGTAGGCGTCGGCCCCGGGCAGCCCCCACAGGGCTGCCGCGACCTCCTCCTCGTAGCCCTCCCAGGCCACGAGGGTCGGGGAGAGCAGCATGAGCGGGCGGCCCTGCGACTCGGCGAGCGCGCGGGCGGCGTACGCGCCGATGTCGTACAGGTACAGGTCCGCGGGGTCGGTGTCGTAGGCGGCCCGCACCTGAGGAAGCGCCTGGACGGCGTCGTCCAGGAAGAGGCCCATCGCCCCGATCGGGTCGTCGGGCCAGTCGTTGTCGGTCACGGGCAGCACGGAGGTGACGGGGACGAACTCGGCGCCGGAGGCGGTGATCAGGCCGGCCACGGCCGGGTCGTTGGCGTAGGTCACCCGGTGGCCACGGGCCACCAGCTCGCGGATGACCTGGAGGCTCGGCAGGACATGGCTGACGGCGGGGACGCCGACCATCGCGATATGGGCGGGGCGACGGGACATGGAAGATCAACTCGATTCAGGTCTACGGCGAAGGGCACGGAGGACCGGTGCGACGGCTCCCCGGGAACGGCCCGGAGGAGACGCGCACGGGGCGCGGTGCGCGGGGACGGAGGCGGGGGCGGTGCCCCGTCCGGCGTCAGCCGTAGAGCTGGACGATGTTCATGCGCGGCACGATAGTGCGTCCGCGCGCCGCACGCGACGGATTTACGCGGTGCCGCCGGGCGCCGCCCGCGACGGACGGCGGCACCCGGCGGAGAGCCGCCGCCGGGCGGGCCTTCCCGCTCAGTGCCCGCTGCTCTCGTAGTGGCGGGTCTGCCGCTCCCAGAAGCGGTACGCGGCGTACATCAGCAGCACCCCGACGGCGGGCGCCCCCCAGCCGAGCCAGGCGGGCACCGAAAGTTCGTCCTCGCGGTCCAGCAGCACGGTCGCCGGGAGGTAGGCCACGAACGCCAGCGGGAACACGAAGGTCAGCCCGAAACCGGCCGCCGAACCGAAGATCTTCAGCGGGTAGTTGCCGAAGTCGCTGAAGACCATGTCAATGGCGAACTTGATCGGCGAGACCTTCTTCATCCGGAACACCAGCGCGGACGCGGCCAGTTGCAGCGCACCCTCCACCAACGCGCCCCCGAGGACCGCCAGCAGCAGGAAGCCCACGGCCCCCGGCGTCCAGTCGACCGGCGCGGACGCCGAGGCGATGGACAGCAGGACCACCCCGCCCGCCAGGTCGCCCAGCGAGCTGAGCCGCACCCTGCGGGTGAGGAGCTGGACCAGTGGCGACACGGGCCGGACCAGGTACCGGTCGTACTCGCCCTCGATCACCACCTCGTCCACATGGACCAGTTGGTGGCCCGGCAGCAGCCACAGGCCGTGGGCGGTGAGCCGCAGCCCGTAGAGGAACGCGATCTCTCCGAGGCCCCAGCCGCCGACCTCGCCGAAGCGGTCGAGGACGGCCCAGATGAAGGCCAGCCCGACCCCTTGGTAGAACAGGCCGCCGATGATGTTGACGAACAGGTTGCCCCGGTACTGGAACTCGGCGCGGAACGCCGCACCGGCCAGCAGCAGATAGGCGCGCGGTCCTTGCATCGCGCTCACCCGCCCTGCGACATGACGCGGTCGCGGGCACGCGACCAGACGAACGCGGTCAGGGCGCCGAGGACGACGATCCACGCCCCCTGGACGGCGAGGGCGGCGGCGATACCGGCGCCCTCGGTCCGGCCCAGGTAGACGGCGGCCGGGGTGTACGCGGTGGCCTGGAAGGGGAGCCATTCCGCGACCGCCTTGACCGGCCCCGGCATGAACCACAGAGGGACCAGCGCCCCGGAGAAGAACTGGGCGACGAAGCGGTAGGCCATGAGGGCGCCGCTCACCTCCAAGGTCCAGAACGAGACCATGCCGAGCAGCAGCCCGAGCAGCTGGTTCACGAGCACGGCCCCCGCCAGCGCGAGGGGGTAGGCGAACGCCGCGGCCGTCGAGGCGGGGGCCTGCCCCGCTCCGACCAGCAGTGCGAACGGCAGCGCGACCACCAGGACCGGTACCGCCGCGCAGGCCCACCCGAGCTGGCCGGCGAGCATCTGCCCCGGGAAGCCGATCGGCCGCAGCAGGTCCACCGCGACCTTGCCCTCCCGCACCCGTTGGTCGATGGGCGACGAGCGCCACGGGCTGACGAACTGGTACTGGAGGGTGGCCAGCGTCGCGTACGCCGTCATGGTGGAGAGGGGGAAGCCGTCCACCTCGTCGTGGCCGGCGTAGAAGGCCCTCCAGACCACCGTCAGCAGATAGATCTGCATCAGCATCATCACGAACGACGACAGATAGGCCGTGCGATAGGTGAGGGCGGCTCGGAACTCCATCCGGGCGCAGGCCAGATGGGCCTTCAGCGCGTATCCGGGGCCCGGCGGCACGGGGAGCGGGGACGCGGGGGCCCCCGCCCGGGCCTCCGCGGGGGCGTTCACCGCCGCTCCGCGTAGATGCGGTGGATGACGCTCTCCAGCTCGGGTTCCACGATCGACAGGTCGGTCACCTCGTGCCGCGCCAGTACGGCGGCGACCAGCCGGGCGGGCGGGGTGCGCGCGGGGTCGAAGCGCAGCCACACCTTGCCCTCCTCGCGGCGGACGACCTCGGCGCCCTCGACGCTCTCCAGGCGGTCGGTCTGCACGACGAGTTCGCGGTGCGGGGCGTAGCGGGTCTTCAGCTCGGCCACGGCACCGTCGTAGGCGACCTTGCCGTGGTCGATGAGGACGATCCGGTCGCAGAGTTCCTCGACGTCGTCCAGGTCGTGGGTGGTGAGGACGACGGTGGTCCCGGACTCCCGGTTGAGTTCACCGACGAAGGCGCGGATGCGCTCCTTGGCGACGACGTCGAGACCCACGGTCGGCTCGTCCAGGTAGAGGATGCTCGGGTCGTAGAGCATCGCGGCGGCGAGGTCCCCGCGCATCCGCTGGCCGAGCGACAGCTGCCGTACCGGGGTGTCGAGGAACGAGCCGAGGTCGAGCACCTCGGTGAACTGCCGCTGCTTCTCCTGGAACCGGGCCGTGGGCACGTCGTAGAGCCGGCCGATCAGCCACAGCGAATCGCGCAGCGGAAGGTCCCACCAGAGCTGGCTGCGCTGCCCGAAGACCACGCCTATCTGCCGTGCGTTGCGGGCCCGGTCGCGCCACGGGACGGCCCCGGCGACCCGGACGGTGCCGGAGGTGGGCACGAGGATGCCGGTGAGCATCTTGATGGTGGTGGACTTACCGGCGCCGTTGGGGCCGAGGTAGCCGACCATCTCGCCCTGTCCGACCTGGAAGCTGATGCCGTCGACGGCTCGTTTGACGGTCTGCTCACGGGTCAGCAGCGTGCGTATGCCGGCGAATGCGCCCTCCTGGCGCTTGGTTCTGCGGAACTCCTTGACGAGGTCTGCCACCTCGATGACGGGCATGTGCACCTCTCCTGGACCTGGTGGGGCCCCGAGGGGCACGGCCGAACAGGAGTGTGCACAACGAGCGCTGGTCTAGGCCAACCAATTTCGGGCCGAGGGGCGGCAGTTCGGGCTCGCCGTGCCGTTAAACCGATTGCACGCCGCTCACCCTCCTCCTTAGCCTCGACCGCATGAGCCCGGAAACGATCATCCGCCCGTACCGGCCCGGCGACGAGGAGGCCGTGGTCGATCTCTGGTCGCGGGCCTCGAAGGAGGCGCACCCCTTCGTCGAGGGGGAAGGCGAGGGCGAGCGCGCGCGAAAGGTGCGCGAGGTCTACCTCGTGCACGCCGACAACTGGGTCGCCGAGGCGCCGGACGGCACCGTCGTGGGTCTGCTCGGGCTGCTGGAGGCCGAGATCGGCGGACTGTTCGTCGCCCCCGAGTCCCAGGGGGCCGGGGTGGGCCGGGCACTGGTGGAGCACGCCGTGTCCCTGCACGGCGAGGTGACCCTGGACGTCTTCGAGGAGAACGGGCGCGCCCGCCGCTTCTACGAGCGCATGGGCTTCGAGGAGCGTGGACGCCGGACGGACGAGGAGACCGGCCACGAAATCCTCGCCCTGGGGCGCCCGAAGGCCCTGTAGTCGGACAAGACGGGGTGGTTCGAGTGCCTGGCCGGCCCCGAGGGGCGTCAGGCCAGCTCCGCCAGTACCGCGTCCGTGAGCACCGGCCAGACCTCCGTCGCCCAGGGCCCGAACGCCCGGTCCGTCAGCGCGACGCAGGCCGCGCCCGCCACCGGGTCGATCCACAGGAACGTGCCCGACTGGCCGAAGTGGCCGAAGGTCGCGGGGGAGGAGGAAGCGCCCGTCCAGTGCGGTGACTTGGAGTCACGGATCTCGAAGCCGAGCCCCCAGTCGTTCGGGTTCTGATGGCCGTAGCCCGGCAGGACGCCCTTGAGGCCGGGGTGGACGACGGTCTGGGCCTCCAGCACCGTACGCGGGTCCAGCAGACGCGGGGCCTGTACCTCCGCCGCGAAGCGGACCAGGTCGTCCACCGTCGAGACGCCGTCCTTGGCGGGGGAGCCGTCCACCGTGGTCGCCGTCATGCCCAGCGGTTCCAGGACGGCCTGGCGTACGTACTCCGGGAACGGGATCTCCGTGACCTTCGCGATGTGGTCGCCCAGCGCCTCGAAGCCCGCGTTGGAGTAGAGCCGCCGGGTGCCGGGGGGCGCGGTCGCCCGGTGCTCGTCGAAGGCGAGGCCGCTGGTGTGCGCGAGCAGGTGGCGGACGGTGGAGCCCTCCGGCCCGGCCGGCTCGTCCAGCTCGACGGCGCCCTCCTCGTACGCCACCAGCGCCGCGTACGCCGCCAGCGGCTTCGTGACGGAGGCGAGGGGGAAGCGGTGCGCGGTCGGGCCGTGCGTACCGGTGACGGTGCCGTCCGCGGTGACGACGGCCGCCGCCGCGGTGGGAACGGGCCAGTTCTCGATCAGTGCCAGGCTCTGCATGGGGACGAGCTTACGACCGGGCCGGACGCGTCACCCGTTTGCGCTTGCTTCGAGTGCACTCCAAGGTTCTAGCGTGGAGAGCATGACGGTGATGGAGAGCACACCCGCACGGACCGACGCCTGCGCGCCGCCGAAGGCGCACCCGCGCCCCGGGGGTGGGGACCGCTACACGATCAGCGAGGTCGCCGCCCTCACCGGCCTCACCGCGCACACCCTGCGGTGGTACGAGCGGATCGGACTGATGCCGCACGTGGACCGCTCCCACACCGGGCAGCGCCGCTTCACCAACCGCGACCTGGACTGGCTGGCCTTCGTCGGCAAGCTCCGGCTGACCGGGATGCCGGTCGCCGACATGGTCCGGTACGCGGAGCTGCTGCGCGAGGGCGAGCACACGTTCGAGGAGCGGCAGGGGCTGCTGGAGGCGACCCGCAGCGACGTGAGGGCACGGATCGCGGAGCTCCAGGACACCCTCGCCGTGCTCGACTACAAGATCGACTTCTATGCGGGCGCCCGTGCGGCGTCGGAAAGGGTCTGACGACATGAGCGAGAGCACCGGCAGGATCGCCACGGCCGAGCTCGGGAGGGGCGGCCCGAGCGTGGGCGTCCAAGGGCTCGGCTGCATGGGGATCAGCGAGTTCTACGGGAGCACCGACGAGGCGGCCGCCAGGGACACCCTGGAGGCGGCCCTGGAGGCCGGGGTCACCCTCTTCGACACCGCCGACATCTACGGGCGCGGTGCCAACGAGACCTTCCTCGCCCCGTTCGTCGGGGCACACCGCGACGAGATCACGCTGGCCACGAAGTTCGCCATCCAGCGGACGGACGACCCGGAGTTCCGGGGGGTGAACAACGACCCGGCGTACATCAGGCAGGCCGTCGAGGGCAGCCTGCGCCGGCTGGGCACCGACGTCATCGACCTGTACTACATGCACCGGCGAGACCCGCTCGTCCCGCTCGCCGACTCGGTGGGCGCGATGGCCGAGCTGGTGGAGCAGGGCAAGGTCAAGCAGCTCGGGCTGAGCGAGGTGACCGGGGCGGAGCTGCGCGAGGCGTACGCCGTGCACCCGATCGCCGCGCTCCAGTCGGAGTGGTCGCTCTTCAGCCGGGACGTCGAGCGCAGCGCCGTGCCCGCGGCCGTCGAGCTCGGGGTGACCGTCGTGCCGTACTCGCCGCTCGGCCGGGGGTTCCTGACCGGGGCGTTCGCGGACGCGGCGAAGGACCTGCCGGCGGACGACTTCCGCAAGCACCAGCCGCGCTTCACCGGCGAGAACGCGAAGACGAACGCCGCGCTGCTGGAGCCCGTCCGCACGATCGCGCAGGCGCACGGGGTGACCGCCGCCCAGGTCGCCCTCGCGTGGGTGCAGCAGCGGGCCCAGGTGCACGGGGTGCCGGTGGTGCCGATCCCCGGGACCCGCAAGCGCAGCCGGCTCCTGGAGAACGTGGCCGCGACCCGGCTGACCCTGAGCGCCCAGGAGCTGGAACAGCTGGAGCCGATCGCCGGGCAGGTGGCGGGCGACCGCTACCCGGACATGAGCAACACGTCCACCGCACGCGAGTGACGCGGAGGGAGCCCTGAGCGGAGGGCCGGCGCCGGGGAGCCCTACTCCTCGGCGCTCCCCGGTTCCACCAGCCCCGACTCGTACGCGAAGATCACGGCCTGGGCCCGGTCCCGCAGGTCCGCCTTGGCGAGGATCCGTGAGACATGGGTCTTCACCGTCTGCTCCGCCACCACCAGCCGCCCGGCTATCTCCTGGTTGGACAGCCCGCGGGCCACCAGCTCCAGGACCTCCGTCTCGCGCGGGGTGAGCCCCCTCAGCCGCCGGGCCGGGCCGCTCCGGAACGCCCCGGACGGCCGTTGACGTGCGAAGTCGGCGATCAGCCTGCGGGTCACGGACGGTGCGAGCAAGGCGTCGCCCGCGGCCACGACGCGCACCGCCGCGATCAGATCGGCCG
>NZ_KL585391.1:42495-46332 GCF_000721935.1 Streptomyces sp. NRRL WC-3549 | reverse complement strand
CCGCCGCGATCAGATCGGCCGGCGGCGCGTCCTTCAGCAGGAAGCCGGACGCCCCGACGCGCAGCGCCTCGTACACGTAGTCGTCCACGTCGAACGTGGTGAGCATCAGCACCTTCGGGCGGTGGTCCGTCCCCTCGCCCGGGGACAGCAGCTCGCGGGCCGCCGCCAGACCGTCCATCTCCGGCATCCGGACGTCCATCAGGACCACGTCCGGACACGTCCTCCGGCTCACCTCGACACCCTGGCGCCCGTCCGGCGCCTCCCCCACCACCTCGATGTCGCTCTGGGCGGCCAGCAGCGCCGCGAAACCCGCCCGGACCATGGCCTGGTCGTCAACGATGATCACGCGGATGCTCACGAGTCCTCCGAGGCCTGGGATGCGGACGGGACCGCGGGTGCGGCGGAGAGCGGAAGCCGTGCGGCCACCCGGAAGCCCCCGTCGGGCAGCGGCCCCGTGTCCAGCGTGCCGCCGGTCAACCGTACGCGTTCCCGCATCCCGACCAGCCCGTGCCCCGTACCACTCGCCTCCAGCGGCGAACCGGGCCGCTCCGCCCGGTCGTTGACGACCAGGACCGTCAGATGGCGGCCGAGCGCCGTGACCGACACCCGGGTGCGGGCGCCCGGCGCGTGCCGCACCACGTTGGCCAGGGCCTCCTGCACGATGCGGTACGCGGACAGGTCGACGGCCTGGGGCAGCCCGTCCGCCGTCGCCTCCGGCACCTCCGTGCCCATCGAGAGCTCCACGGGCAGCCCCGTCCGCACGGTGGCCTCCACCAGCTGCTGGATCCGGCCGAGCCCCGGCTGAGGCGCCCGCTCGCCCTCCGTGCCGTCGCTGCGCAGCACCGAGAGCAGCCGTCTCATCTCCGTCAGCGACTCCCGCGCACTCGCCGCGATCGAGTCGAACTCCGCGCGTGCCTCCTGGGGGAGCCCGCTGATCCGGTACGGTGCCGAGTCCGCCTGCACCGTGATCACGGACATGTGGTGGGCGACCACGTCGTGCAGTTCCCGGGCGATCCGGGTCCGTTCCTCCAGCAGGGTCCGCCCCGCACGCTCGGCCTCGCTGATGGTCTCCTGCTCGGCGAGCCTGTGCTGTGCCTCGCGCCGCTCCCGCAGCGCCGCCACGATCAGCAGGACGAGGCCGCCCAGGACCGGCATCAGGAAACTGCCGTTGCTGCGGTCCGGCGCGAGCAGATGCAGCACCAGCCCGGCCGTGCCGGTCGTCAGCCAGACGGCGAGCAGGGTCCGCCGGGTCTCACGCAGGCCCAGGGCGATCAGCACGAAGAGGTAGCCGAGGATGACGGGCGCCGGCCACGGCCAGGGGAGCTCCTGGGGGTGGGGCGGGACCGGCACGGAGGTGGGCGACGGGGAGGCGGCGGGTGCCAGCAGCACCAGCGCGCCGACGACGTCCGCGCAGAAGACGATCCACCACGCCTGCAGCGGACGGTGGGCCAGCATCAGCAGCGGCCCCGCCTGGGCGAGTGCCAGAAGCGCGGCCGACCCGCCGCCCACGTGGTAGTCCGAGGTCAGAAGGGTGAAGGTGACGGGCAGGAAGATGACGGCGAGCAGGGCGACGACGACATACGGCGCCAGCCGGCGCCACCGCCTGGTGGCGCCGGCGAGCAGCGGGGTCGGCGGGTGGGAGGGGCGGGTCAGACTGCGGGCGAGCGCCCCCAGATGGCGGCGGGCGGCGCTGATCAGGCCGTCGGAGGGCGGGAGCGGTCCCGGGGAGGCGGAAGAGGAGGACATGACCCGGCCAGGTTAGGCGGGCGCGGACGGCGGGGCGTCATACCCGGGTGCCGCTTCCGCCCCGTACCGGAGTACGGGGCGGCCGGGCGCGGGTCCTACAGCTCCGCCAGCAGCTCCGCCTTCTTGGCGCTGTACTCGTCGTCCGTCACCAGGCCCGCCCGGTGCAGCTCCCCGAGGTGCCGCATCCGCTCCGCCACCGCCGCGGGGTCGCGCAGCGGGGCGCCCACCGGGGCGGGTGCCGGTACGAGCGGGGCCGGCTGGGTACGGCGTACGGACTCCAGGACCGCCGCCGCGAACGGCAGCGACTCGTGCACCGGGCCGTAGCCCAGCCCGAACAGGACGGCCGCCGGGTCCTGGTCGGCCTGGACGCGCCGGGAGGCGGCGTCCGGGCAGCCCTGCCCGGGAACGGGCGCCGGGCCGTCGGCCTCCGGGGACGCGCCGCGCGGCACCAGCCGCAGGTAGCCCTCCACCGCGTCCGGGGACCGCCACTCGACCCCGCTCAGCTCCGCCACCGGGAACGTCTGGTCGCCGGCCTTCCACTTGGCGCTGGACGCCCCGGTCCACGACCACCGGAAGGAGACCCGCGACCCGTCGAAACCGGCCCGGCCGTCGTACGCCTTGAACTGCATGGGCGCCTCCGGGGCCGCGACCATGAACCGCTCGGCGGGCCGGGACGCGTCCGGTGCCAGGACCGACCGCAGCTCGTCCGCGTAGTACTCGGCGAGGGCCTCGCGGTCGGCGGGCAGGGCCAGCCGGTACGGGTCGCAGCCCTCCTTCAGCTGTCCCGCGGCTGCCTCCAGCAGCGGGTCGGCGCCCGGTCTCGGCACCGCGTGCAGGACCACCGTGCCCCGCTTGCCCGGGGACAACGCCACCGACGACAACGCCGCGTACGGAACACGGCGTTCACGCAGGCTCTGGAAGAGCCTCGGCGTGCGGATCCCCCGTTCGAAGCGGATGAGCAAGGAGTCGGTGTCGAACTCCCAGGTGGCATGATTTCCGGCCAGCACATCACCCATGTGCTTCATCGTATGCGGCATGCGCTCTCACGTCCCCCCTCGGTGTGAGCATTCCCGGTAGGAGCGTTCACGGACTGTTCACCGCGCTCTACGCGCGTCAGGCACGCAGCCCCCCGGAAATCTCACGCTGACAGGCCTGATCGGCGCTCGCACAGCTGATCGAGCTGTAGGCGCCCACGCCGATGGCGGCGAAATTGCTGAGGCTCTCGGTGCCCGGCTCGAAATAGCCGCTGTGCCCCACGGCCCCGCTCGCCGACACGAGCCGCGCGCCGAACTCGGGGGCGACCGGGTCGGCACCGTGCCCGAGCCCGCCGAGCTCCAGGTGCGGCACGTCCTCGATCCAGTCGCCGCTGTCCCGCATGGCCCACACCCGCGCGCGCGTGTCCAGGGCCGCGGCGCTGTCCGCCCGCATGCCGGGGCTCCCCGCGACCGCGATGTCCGAGACCCGGCCGGGCAGGCCGCGCGCGGCCAGACCGCACAGCACGGAGCCGTAGCTGTGGCAGAACAGCGAGACGGTCGAGGTGCCGGGCAGCGCCGCGAGGAGCGAGTTCAGCCGCACCGCCCCGCTCGCCGCCAGGCCGCCGAGCTGTCTCTTATACACATCTCGTCCGCCCACGCGATGACGGCGGTGCGGGTACCGGGACGGGCCGCGCGCTCCGCGCCGTACAGGGAGCGTGCCATGCCCACCGGCGCGGTGTTCACCTTGGGGCCCGTGCGCTCCAGCGTCAGCAGGTTGGTGTCGACACCGGGCACCACGACCGAGACGCGTTCCGCGCGGTCGAGGTCGCCGAGCACCTCGGCCGCGTGTCCTCTTCCCGACGGGTCGAAGGCGAGGATCTGCCGGTCCTTCGCGAGCAGCGACCGGAAGCGTTCCAGCCGGAGCAGGGCCTGGTGGCGGCCGTCACGCGAGAGCGCGGTGTCCTGGGTGCGTTGCTGCTCCACGGCCCCGGCCTGCATCAGCGCGTGCCGGTTGGCGCGATAGCGCAGCGTGACCGGGGCACCGTTCATGTTGCCCACCACCAGGGGGTACTTGTCCGCGAGCGCCGTCTGCTGGCGGCCTGTCTCTTATACACAT
>NZ_KL585391.1:30758-42294 GCF_000721935.1 Streptomyces sp. NRRL WC-3549 | reverse complement strand
CCAGCCGGTACGCCGGGGCGTCGGCGTCCGGCAGGGCGCGGCCGCCTGTCCGGTCCCTCGCCCAGGCGGCGAGCGCGATCTCACGCGGGGCGGCGGTGCGTTGGTGCCGCACGGCGGTCCAGCCCGTGGTCGCCAGCATCACGAACACGACCGCGACGGCGAGCAGGGCGCGCCAAGCGGTGAGGGTGGGGGAGGAGTCGAAGGAAGTCACTGCGCCCCACCCTAGGAGACGGGTCCGCGCGGTCGGCGCAGGGGTGACCCGGATCACCCGGGTGCGGGGATCAACGCGCCCGGTTCTCACGCTCCGTGCGCAGGGCGTCCACGTCGTGGCGCGGGTCACCGGTCCTGCGAAACGCCGCCTTTGCTGCCTTTTCGGGTGAATTGAGGAGAGGTGGCGGGGCTGTCAGCCGATGGCCGGAGGCCGACGCTCACGGGGTGTGCCACGGGCCGAGGAGTGTCGTGTGCAGCAGGCCCAGGTGCAGCTCGGTCAGTTCGCGCAGCGACTTCATGCTCGCGTCCTGGCGGCGGTTCCACAGCTGCCCGGTCAGCCGCAGCACCCCGGCGAACGCCGCGACCGCGACCCCGGGGCGTGGATCGGCCTCCGGGTCCAGGCCCTCCCGTTCCGCGATCACCAGCGTCGTCTGCCGCTCAAGATCGACGCCGCGCCGCATGTGGGCGGCGACCAGCGTGGGCGTCGACTCGATCATCCGGTACGTCCGCAGCCACAGTTCGGCCGTGGCGTCGTCCTTGGTGGGATCGGCGAGGCTGCTCCAGGTGGAGAACGCGGCGCGGCGCAGCGCCTCGAACGGTGCTTCCGCCGAGGGGCGTTGCCGCAGTTCGAGGAGGAAGCGCGAGTCCACCGCGTCCTGTATGGCGAAGGCCGCCGCCTCCTTGTTCGCGAAGTAGCGGAAGAAGGTCCGCTGCGAGACGTCGACGGCCTCGACGATCTCGTCGACCGTGGTCCGCTCGTACCCCTGAGCGGCGAAGAGCCCGAGAGCGGTGTGCAGCAGGGCTTCCCGGGTGCGCTGCTTCTTGCGTTCACGCAAGCCCACCGGAGGCCCCGGAACCCGGGCCCCGGTCGTCTGCCTGCTCGTCACCTATCGGACCTCTTTCTGCCAGTTTGACCGGCTCAGCCTACCTGTGACCCACATGACAGTTACCGTCATGTGAAATGGTTTGTTAAGTGTCAGAAGCTGACACTAATCTCGGCCCATGACTAGTCAGACCACTGTCGAGAAGGCGCCGCGGGAGCCTGAAGACACAGCCGTTCCCGCACCCGCGAAGGGGCTGCGCGGCCACCCCTGGCTGACCCTCTTCGCCGTCGCCATCGGCGTGATGATGGTGGCCCTCGACGGCACGATCGTCGCGATCGCCAACCCCGCCATCCAGCAGGATCTCAAGGCGTCCCTCGCCGACGTCCAGTGGATCACCAACGGCTACATGCTGGCCCTCGCGGTCTCCCTGATCACCGCGGGCAAGCTCGGTGACCGCTTCGGGCACCGCCAGACCTTCCTGATAGGCATCACGGGGTTCGCAGCGGCGTCGGCGGCCATCGGCCTCTCCGGCAGCGTCACGCTGGTGATCCTTTTCCGTGTGCTCCAGGGCCTCTTCGGCGCCCTGCTGATGCCGGCGGCGCTCGGCCTGCTGCGCGCCACCTTCCCGGCCGAGAAGCTGAACATGGCCATCGGCATCTGGGGGATGGTGATCGGCGCCTCGACCGCGGGCGGCCCCATCCTCGGCGGTGTGCTCGTGGAGCACGTCAGCTGGCAGTCCGTCTTCTTCATCAACGTACCGGTCGGTGTGCTGGCCCTCGTCTTCGGTCTGCTGATCCTCAAGGACCACCGCGCCGAGAACGCGCCGCGGTCCTTCGACATCGGTGGCATCGTGCTGCTGTCCCAGGCCATGTTCTGTCTGATCTGGTCACTGATCAAGGGCTCGGAGTGGGGCTGGGGCGACGCCAAAACGCTCGGGTTCCTCGGTGCCGCGATCGTGCTGTTCCTCGTGTTCGCGCTCTCCCAGAAGAACGTCCGTGAGCCGCTGATCCCGCTGGCGATGTTCCGCTCCGTGGCCCTGTCGGCCGGTGTGGTCCTGATGGTGCTGATGGCCTTCGCCTTCATGGGCGGCCTCTTCTTCGTCACCTTCTACCTGCAGAACGTCCACGGCATGAGCCCGGTCGACAGCGGTCTGCACCTCCTGCCGCTGACCGCCATGATGATTGTCGGGTCGCCGCTGGCCGGGGCCGCGATCACCAAGTTCGGTCCGCGCGTGCCGCTGGTCGGCGGCATGGTCTGCGTCGCCGTCGCCATGTTCGGCATGTCCCGGCTGACGGTCGGCACCGGCACGCTGACCATGTCGCTCTGGTTCGCCCTCCTCGGCTTCGGCCTCGCGCCGGTCATGGTCGGTGCCACGGAGGTCATCGTCGGCAACGCCCCGATGGAGCTCTCCGGCGTCGCGGGCGGACTCCAGCAGGCCGCGATGCAGGTCGGCGGCAGCCTCGGTACGGCCGTCCTGGGCGCCGTCATGGCCACCAGGGTGGACACGAAGCTCGGCGACAACTGGAAGGCGGCGGAGCTTCCGCCGGTGGACCAGGCGCAACTGGAACAGGCCTCCTCCGCCATCGAGGTCGGCATGCCGCCCGTGCCGCCGAACTCCCCGCCGGAGATCGCGGCGAAGATCACGGAGGTCGCGCATGACACGTTCGTGTCGGGCATGAGCTTCGCCTTCCTGACCGCCGGCGGTGTCGCCGTGGTCGCCGCACTGGTCGCGCTGCTCACCAAGCGCGGCGAGAACGCCGAGGCCGGCATGGGCGCGGGCCACATCTGACCCCTCGTGCCTCCGAGGGCGCACGCCGGGCGTGAAGCCCCGCGCATCTCGCGTGGCCGGCGTCAACACAGCGCAGACGACAGCCCCGCCGGACGGTTCCGGCGGGGCTGTCGCCTATCAGGGTGGTCCGCCGCCGGGACCCTTCCCGGCCCGTGTCCGGGCAGGTCAGAGTGCGGTCACCGCGAGTCACCCGACTCGCTCGACCACGGGGGTTGCTCCACCATGCGTACGACCGTTCTCGCCGCCGCCCTGGCGGCCACCGCGCTCGTCCCGGCCACCGCCCCGGCCGGCACCGCGTCCGAGGCCCGGCCCGAAACCGTCCGGCAGGCCCGCACCACCCCGCAGCCCGGGCCGGCGGGGCTCGCCCCCTGCGGGGCGGGGCAGCTCTGCCTGTGGACGAAACCCGACTTCACGGGCGCCCGGCAGACCCACGAACTGTCCACCGTCGACATCGAGAGCTGCACCCCGCTCTCCTCCGGCACGACCGCCCAGGCCCTCGTCAACCGGACCGGCCGCCCCGTCACCACCTACCAGTCCGCCACCTGCGCGGAGACCGGCGAATTCGAGACGTATCCGGGCGGCGGGACCTGGGTGCCCCGCTCGCCGTACACGGTGCGGGCCTTCAAGATCTGGGAGAACTGAACGTCGGTCGAACGCCGGAGGGCGGCGGAGCCGAAGCCCCGCCGCCCTCCGTCAGCCTTTCGGGCGTTACGCGTCGCCGCCCTCCGCGCCGGGGTGCGCCGCGGCCACGTCCAGCAGCTCGTAGCGGTCGACCGCCGTCTTCAGCGCCGCACGGTCGATCTTCCCCTCCTTCGCCAGCTCGGTCAGCACCGCGAGCACGATCGACTGCGCGTCGATGTGGAAGAAGCGGCGGGCCGCCCCACGGGTGTCCGCGAAGCCGAAGCCGTCCGCGCCCAGCGACTGGTACGTCCCCGGCACCCAGCGGGCGATCTGGTCGGGCACCGAACGCATCCAGTCCGACACGGCCACGAACGGCCCCTCGGCACCGGACAGCTTCCGCGTGACGTACGGGACGCGCTGCTCCTCCTCGGGGTGCAGCAGGTTGTACCGCTCGACGTCCACGGCCTCCCGGCGCAGCTCGTTCCAGGAGGTCGCCGACCAGACGTCCGCCTTCACGTCCCACTCGTCCGCGAGGATCCGCTGCGCCTCGACCGCCCACGGGACCGCCACGCCCGACGCCATGATCTGGGCCGGTACCCGGCCCTTCTCGCCGGCCTTGAAGCGGTACACACCCTTGAGGATGCCGTCGACGTCCACGTCGGCCGGCTCGGCCGGGTGCTGGATCGGCTCGTTGTAGACGGTGAGGTAGTAGAAGACGTCCTCGTTCTCGTCGGGGGCCCCGCCGTACATCCGGCGCAGGCCGTCCTTGACGATGTGCGCGATCTCGTACCCGAACGCCGGGTCGTAGGCGACGCAGCCCGGGTTGGTCGAGGCGAGCAGCTGGGAGTGTCCGTCCGCGTGCTGGAGGCCCTCACCGGTCAGCGTCGTACGGCCGGCGGTCGCGCCCAGCACGAAACCGCGCGCGAGCTGGTCGGCCATCTGCCAGAACTGGTCACCGGTGCGCTGGAACCCGAACATCGAGTAGAAGACGTACACCGGGATCAGCGGCTCGCCGTGCGTGGCGTACGCCGAACCGGCGGCGATCAGCGAGGCCGTGCAGCCCGCCTCGGAGATGCCGTCGTGCAGCATCTGCCCGGTCGGGGACTCCTTGTACGTGAGCAGCAGCTCACGGTCCACCGACTCGTACTGCTGACCCAGCGGGTTGTAGATCTTCGCACTCGGGAAGAACGCGTCCATACCGAAGGTGCGGTACTCGTCGGGTGCGATCAGCACGAAACGCTTGCCGATCTCCTTGTCCCGCATGAGGTCCTTGAGGACGCGGACGAACGCCATGGTCGTGGCGATCGACTGCTGCCCGGACCCCTTCTTCGCAGCCGCGTACGCCTTGTCGTCCGGCAGCGGGAGCGGCTTCGCGCGCACCACGCGGGTCGGGACGTAACCGCCCAGGCCCTTGCGGCGGTCGTGCATGTACTGGATCTCCTCAGAGTCGCGGCCCGGGTGGTAGTACGGCGGGTTGCCGTCCTCCAGCTCCTTGTCCGCGATCGGGAGGTGCAGCCGGTCGCGGAACCGCTTGAGGTCCTCGACGGTCAGCTTCTTCATCTGGTGGGTCGCGTTGCGGCCCTCGAAGTTCGGGCCGAGCGTCCAGCCCTTGACCGTCTGCGCCAGGATCACCGTCGGCTGGCCCTTGTGGGCCTTGGCCGCCGCGTAGGCCGCGTAGACCTTGCGGTGGTCGTGCCCGCCGCGGCCCAGGTGCAGGATCTGGGCGTCGGACATGTCCTTGACCATCTCGCGCAGCCGCGGGTCGCCGCCGAAGAAGTGCTCCCGGATGTACGCGCCGGTCTCGGTGGCGTACGTCTGGAACTGGCCGTCCGGAGTGGTGTTCAGCTTGTTGACCAGGATGCCCGTGCGGTCCTGGGCGAGCAGCGGGTCCCAGGTCCGGTCCCAGACCAGCTTGATCACGTTCCAGCCGGCGCCGCGGAACTGCGACTCCAGCTCCTGGATGATCTTGCCGTTGCCCCGGACCGGGCCGTCGAGGCGCTGGAGGTTGCAGTTGACCACGAAGGTGAGGTTGTCCAGACCCTCGCGGGCGGCGATGGAGAGCTGGCCGAGCGACTCGGGCTCGTCCATCTCGCCGTCGCCGAGATAGGCCCAGACGTGCGACGCGGAGGTGTCGGCGATACCGCGCGCCTCCATGTAGCGGTTCATCCGCGCCTGGTAGATCGCGCCGAGCGGGCCGAGGCCCATCGAGACGGTCGGGAACTCCCAGAAGTCCGGCATCAGCCGGGGGTGCGGATAGCTGGACAGGCCGTTCGGCGCCTTCGACTTCTCCTGGCGGAAGCCGTCCAGCTGCGCCTCGCTCAGCCGGTCCAGCAGGAACGCGCGGGCGTAGATGCCGGGGGAGGCGTGTCCCTGGAAGAAGATCTGGTCGCCGCCCAGACCGTCGTCCTTGCCCCGGAAGAAGTGGTTGAAGCCCACGTCGTACAGCGAGGCGGAGGAGGCGAAGGTGGCGATGTGCCCCCCGACGCCGATCCCGGGCCGCTGGGCGCGCGAGACCATCACCGCCGCGTTCCACCGGGTCGCGTTGAGGACCTTGCGCTCGATCTCCTCGTCGCCGGGGAAGAACGGCTCGTCCTTCGTGGCGATCGTGTTCACGTAGTCCGTGCTGCGCATCTCCGGCACGGCGACACGCTTCTCCCGCGCGCGCTCGATGAGCCGGAGCATCAGGTAGCGGGCGCGCTCACGGCCGCGCTCGTCGACGGCGGCGTCGAGGGAGTCCAGCCATTCCTGGGTCTCTTCAGGATCGAAGTCCGGGACCTGGCTCGGAAGGCCGCCAATGATGATCGGGTTGCGATCGGATCCGGAAGCCACGCTGTTCCTTCGCTGTTCGGTGGTGCTCTTCGGGGCCTGGTGTCCGGGAACGTACCCCCGGGAGGCCGCTGTACGCCGCCCCCATCGTCCACCGCCAGACCCCCCACGTCATTCTCTACTGTGGGGTAACACAGGGTTCCCGCCGCGCGGGCCGGGGCACGTGTAACGGCAGCGTGCGGGCGCTCCGGCCCAAAACGCAACCATACGCCCAAGACGGCCACACGTTCCCAAAGGCTGTTCGACTCCGAATGACGGACCGAAACGGCATAAGCTGAGGAAGGACGTAAAGGGTCCGGACACCATTCCCGGGTCCCCGAGGGACATGCCGGAAGTTACGGTGATGTGGCAGGGAACGTCACCGTTCAGGCGGTCTCGTACGCCGGGTACTTGCGCGATTCGCCGAGCCCGTGTGGACTACGGCCAACGCCCCGCGCACGCGCGTGGCTGCAGCATTTTCCGAAACATGATCAGGAGGCAACCCGTGAGCGCGACCGCGGACCACGCGGAGGAACGGACCAACACGGCCGCAAGGCTGGGGTTCGAGCCCGGACAGGTGGTCCAGGAGATCGGCTACGACGACGACGTCGAGCAGGAGCTCCGTGAGGGCATTGAGGCCACAATCGGCCAGGAACTCGTCGACGAGGACTACGACGACGTCGCCGACGTCGTCCTGCTCTGGTTCCGTGACGAGGACGGCGACCTTACGGACGCGCTGGTGGATGCCATTGGTCTGATCGAGGACGGCGGGGCGGTCTGGCTGATGACGCCCAAGACCGGCCGCGACGGCTACGTCGAACCGAGCGACATCAACGAGGCTTCCCAGACAGCTGGTCTCGCCCAGACCAAGAGCATCAGTGCGGGCAAGGACTGGACGGGCAGCCGTCTGGTCACCCCGAAGGGCGCCAAGACCAAGCGCTGAACCGCTCCATCGTCAACCGAGGCCCCCGTGCGGCACCGCGCCGCCGGGGGCCTTCGTACGTCCGCCGCCGGCCCGCCGCCGCACACCAGGCCGTACGGCCCCGCCCGGGCCGCCCGGGGCCGTGCGTAGGGTGGAGTGACCCGGACGGCTCAGGCCGGGACAGCGAAGACGTTTGCGAAGGGACCGCACTCCATGGCGATCGAGGTCGGCACGAAGGCTCCGGATTTCGAGCTGAAGGACAACCACGGGCGGACGGTGAGGCTCTCCGACTTCCGCGGGGAGAAGAACGTGGTGCTGCTCTTCTACCCGTTCGCCTTCACCGGGGTGTGCACCGGCGAGCTCTGCGCGCTCCGCGACGAGCTGCCGAAGTTCGAGAACGACGACACGCAGCTGCTCGCCGTGTCCAACGACTCCATCCACAGCCTGCGCGTCTTCGCCGAGCAGGAGGGCCTGGAGTACCCCCTGCTGTCGGACTTCTGGCCGCACGGCGAGGCCTCGCGGGCGTACGGCGTCTTCGACGAGGACAAGGGCTGCGCGGTGCGCGGCACCTTCGTCATCGACAAGGAGGGCGTGGTCCGCTGGACGGTCGTCAACGGCCTGCCGGACGCGCGTGACCTGAACGACTACCTCAAGGCGCTCGACTCGATCTGACCCGGCCGCCCGGTCAAAAGCCTGTTTTGGCCGGGAACCGGTCACTAGGATCCAATCGTTGATCCGATGCCAACGCACGACGGGGGCGCTGGTGTCTGCCGGCCCTCTCAACAATCTTGGAGGACTCGTGGGAGTCAGCCTCAGCAAGGGCGGCAACGTCTCGCTGACCAAAGCCGCGCCGAACCTGACGGCGGTCACCGTCGGTCTGGGCTGGGACGCCCGGACGACCACCGGTGGTGACTTCGACCTCGACGCCAGCGCCCTGCTGACGAACGCCGAGGGCAAGGTCGCCAGCGACGGGAATTTCGTCTTCTTCAACAACCTCAAGAGCCCCGACGGCTCGGTCGAGCACACCGGTGACAACCTCACCGGTGAGGGCGAGGGCGACGACGAGGTCATCAACGTCAACCTGGCGGCCGTCCCGGCCGACGTGGACAAGATCGTCTTCCCGGTCTCGATCTACGAGGCCGAGACCCGCCAGCAGAGCTTCGGGCAGGTGCGCAACGCCTACATCCGCGTGGTGAACCAGGCGGACAACAGCGAGCTCGCGCGGTACGACCTCAGCGAGGACGCCTCGACGGAGACCGCCATGGTCTTCGGCGAGCTCTACCGCAACGGGGCGGAGTGGAAGTTCCGCGCCATCGGCCAGGGGTACGCCTCGGGTCTGCGCGGCATCGCGCAGGACTTCGGCGTCAACGTCTGAGCCACACGCTCCACCGTGTCCGGCGCCGCACCGACGTGTGGCGCCGGACGCGCTAGACAGGGCACCCGCGCCCGCGGCGCCGGGCGCCCGTCCATCGACTCGGGGAGGACACAGCATGGGCGTCACGCTCGCCAAGGGAGGCAACGTCTCCCTCTCCAAGGCCGCACCCAATCTCACCCAGGTGCTGGTGGGGCTCGGCTGGGACGCACGATCCACCACCGGAGCCGATTTCGACCTGGACGCCAGCGCGCTGCTGTGCCGGTCCGGCCGGGTCATCGGCGACGAATGGTTCGTGTTCTACAACAACCTCACGAGCCCGGACGGCTCGGTCGAGCACACCGGTGACAACCTCACGGGTGAGGGCGAGGGCGACGACGAGTCGATCCTCGTGAACCTCGCCCAGGTCCCGGAGCACTGCGACAAGATCGTCTTTCCGGTGTCGATCCATGAGGCCGACAACCGGGGGCAGACGTTCGGCCAGGTCAGCAATGCGTTCATCCGTGTGGTGAACCAGGCCGACGGACAGGAACTGGCGCGTTACGACCTCAGCGAGGACGCCTCGACGGAGACGGCGATGATCTTCGGTGAGCTGTACCGGCACGGCGGGGAGTGGAAATTCCGCGCAGTGGGTCAGGGGTACGCGTCCGGGCTCCGCGGGATCGCTCTAGACTTCGGGGTCAACGTTTCGTAAAGCCGCGCACGGCGCGGGGGAGCCCCGTACCCAACGGGAGACCCGTTACATACACGATGGGGTAGCCAGTGCTTCTGAAAACCTTCGGCTGGTCGTTCGCGGTGACCGCGCTCGGCCTGGTCGCAGCGGTGTTCTACGGGGGGTGGCAGGCGTTCGGGATCGTGGCGATCCTGTCGATCCTGGAGATCTCGCTGTCCTTCGACAACGCGGTGATCAACGCCGGAATCCTGAAGAAGATGAATGCCTTCTGGCAGAAGATCTTCCTCACCGTCGGCGTGCTCATCGCGGTCTTCGGTATGCGGCTGGTCTTCCCCGTCGTGATCGTGGCCATCAGCGCCAAACTCGGTCCCATCGAGGCCATCGACCTTTCGTTCAACGACCCCGACCGGTACAAGGAATTGGTGACGGACGCCCATCCGTCCATCGCCGCCTTCGGTGGCATGTTCCTCATGATGATCTTCCTGGACTTCATCTTCGAGGACCGTGACATCCAGTGGCTGCGCTGGATCGAGCGTCCGCTCGCCAAGCTCGGCAAGGTCGACATGCTGTCGGTCTGCGTGGCGTTGATCGTGCTGCTCATCGCCTCCATGACGGTCGCCACCCACGCGCACCAGCACGGCGGCGGCCACGCCGACAAGGCGTCGACGGTGCTGCTCTCCGGTATCGCGGGTCTGATCACCTACCTCATCGTCGGCGGACTCTCCGGGTTCTTCGAGGGCAAGCTGGAGGAGGAGGAAGAGCGCGAACAGGAGGCCGAGGAGGAGGCCAAGAAGTCCGGCAAGCCGGCTTCGGCGGTCCTTCTCGCGGGCAAGGCCGCGTTCTTCATGTTCCTCTACCTCGAAGTCCTCGACGCCTCCTTCTCGTTCGACGGCGTCATCGGCGCCTTCGCCATCACCAACGAGATCGTGCTGATGGCCCTCGGCCTGGGTATCGGCGCCATGTACGTGCGTTCGCTCACCGTCTACCTGGTCCGCCAGGGCACCCTGGACGACTACGTCTACCTGGAGCACGGCGCGCACTACGCGATCGGGGCGCTCTCGGTCATCCTGCTCGTCACCATCCGGTACGAGATCAACGAGATCATCACCGGCCTCGTCGGCGTCGTGCTGATCGCCTGGGCCTTCTGGTCGTCGGTGCGGCGCAACAAGGCGCTGGCCGCGGCCGGCGGCGAAGGCCCGGGAAGCACCGATTCCAAGGCGGAGGTCTCCTCCGGGGTGTGACCCGGCCGGGATTGAGGAACGCTCTACTGCGGGGCGGCCCGTGCGGCGGTACTCCGGGGACACCCCGGACCCGGCCCGGCGGCCGTCCCGCAGCGGTGTGCGGGCGGCCACCGGGCCGACCGGTGCCGGGCGAGACGAGTTGGGGGGACGGGATGGGCTTCTGGGACGGCCTGAGACCACGGCGGGCGGCGGAGTTCGACGTCGGGACCTCGGCGACGAGTTCGGTCACGCTCACCCGGCGCAACGCCACGGTCTCGCTGGACAAACAGGGCCCGCTCTCGGGCCATCTGCGCGTCAACCTGTCCTGGCGGATGCGTACGTCGGACATCGGCGGCAGATCGCGGCAGGGCGGCGGGCTGCTGAACCCGCTCAAGTTCTTCCAGCCCGACGTCGTGCAGGCCCACACCCAGGGGATGGTCAACGTCGACCTGGACCTGGGCTGCATGTACGAGCTCACGGACGGCACCAAGGGGGTGGTGCAGCCGCTGGGCAACCTCACGGGCGACCTCAACGCGCTGCCCTACATCAGGCTCAGCGGCGACGACCGCTTCGGTGCGCCGTCCGGCGAGACGGTCTACGTGAACCTCGACCACCGGGACGCGATCAAGCGGCTGCTGTTCTTCGTGTACATCTACGACCAGACGCCGGCCTTTGACCGGACGCACGCCAAGGTGACGCTCTACCCGGGCAACGGCCCGAGGATCGAGATCGACCTGGACGAACGGGCCCCGCAGGCCCGTTCCTGCGCCGTCTTCACCGTGGAGAACGTCAAGGGCGAGCTGATGGTGCGGCGCGAGGTGAAGTTCGTGTACGGCTTCCAGTCGGAACTGGACCGGATGTACGGCTTCGGCATGCAGTGGGGACGCGGTTACAAGTCGCGGGCCTGAACCCCCGCCGTGCGCGGTGGCGACGGCACCCGCTCAGGGCCGGATGAACTGCGGCCCCTGCGGGGGAAGCACGAAGGCGGGGTCCGGGGCGTACGCGGCGGCCGCGGCGGGCTGTGGATAGCCGTAGGCGGGCTGGGGAGCGACCGCGGGCTGTGGGTAGCCGTAGGCGGGCTGCTGGTGGACGACCGTGGC
>NZ_KL585391.1:30231-30572 GCF_000721935.1 Streptomyces sp. NRRL WC-3549 | reverse complement strand
CTGGTGGACGACCGTGGCCTGCTCGTCCGGGTCCGGCGCGACGGGCCCCGGCGGGGGCGCGACGGGCGGGGCGGCCGGCGGTGGCGGGACGGCCGGCCCGGACGCGGCCTCCGGGGCCGGGTTCTCGGAGTCCGGCCCGTCGGCCGCCTGGGCCTCGGCCTCGGCCTCCGCCTCCGCCTCGTCGACCGAGATGCCGAAGGCGGTGGCCAGGCCGACCAGGCCCGTGGGGTAGCCCTGGCCCACGGCCCGGAACTTCCAGCCCTCGCCGCGCCGGTAGAGCTCGCCGCAGATGACGGCGGTCTCCTCGCCGGTCTCCGCGCGCACATCGAAGACGGCGAGCG
>NZ_KL585391.1:23736-30000 GCF_000721935.1 Streptomyces sp. NRRL WC-3549 | reverse complement strand
CGAGGCCGCGTCGTACAGCGATATCCGCAGGTCGCTGACGTGCTCGAAGCCGGCCTCGTCGCAGGAGGCCGCGATGACCACCTGGTCCACGGAGGGGTCGAGCGCCGCGAGGTCGGCCTCGATGGTGTCCGTGAGCCCCTCGGGGACGCTGCGCTTGGGCAGCCGCCGCACCAGACCGGACGGATGCCGGGGCTGGTTGTAGAAGACGAAGTCCTCGTCGGAACGCACCTGCCCCGAGGCACCGAGGAGCAGGGCCGAGACGTCCACGTCCGGGACCCCGGGCCCCGGGGTCCAGCGCAGCACGGCCCGTACGGCCATGGCGTCGAGGGGGACGTTCGAGCCCTTCAGCATCGCGTGCGTCATGCCGTTCATCCTGCCTGCTGGTGGCCCTCGCGGACAACGTGGGGGTACGGACCAGTAGGCCAGGAGCCCGTCGGGAGGGCGCGGACGAACACGCCGCGAGGGGCTCCGGAATGTCCGGGTCACCCGAAGTTCACGCGGTCGGGGAACCAGCGACACCCGTCCGAACGTACTATTACCGGCCATACGTTCTCAGGTCTTCAGGTAGTACGGGGGATTCACATGCGTCATTTCGGGCACATCCCGCCCGTCGTCCGCGAGGGCCTGTTCTTCAAGGAGCCCTGCGCATTCGGTGCGGACTCCCCGCCCGAGGTGCTTTCGGCAGCCCTCGGCGCCACCCTCTACAGCCCCGCGACCCGGCCGCGGCTCGCCGACGACGTGAGCAAGCAGGCGGCGCGCGGAGTGGTCTCCATGGTGCTCTGCCTGGAGGATTCCATCGACGACTCCGAAGTGGCCGGCGCCGAGGCCAATCTCGTACGGCAGTTCGCGGAGCTCGGGGAGCGGGCCGCCGAGACGCCGCTGCTCTTCATCAGGGTCCGCGAGCCCGGCCAGATCCCCGACCTCGTCAAGCGGCTCGGCGATTCGGTGCGGTGGTTGTCCGGATTCGTACTTCCTAAATTCACCGAACACCGGGGAGAGCTGTTCCTGGAGGCACTCGCCGAGGCCGAATCGGCGAGCGGGCACCGGCTCTTCGCGATGCCGGTCCTGGAATCCCCCGAGCTGCTCCACCTGGAGAGCCGGGCCGAGACGCTCCGGGGCATCGCCCGCACCGTCGACACCTACCGCGACCGCGTCCTCGCCCTGCGTCTCGGCGTCACCGACTTCTGCTCGGCGTACGGGCTGCGCCGGTCCCCGGACATGACGGCGTACGACGTCCAGATCGTCGGCTCCGTCATCGGCGACGTCGTCAACGTGCTGGGCCGCTCCGACGGCACCGGGTTCACCATCACCGGCCCCGTCTGGGAGTACTTCCGCCTCCAGGAACGCATGTTCAAGCCGCAGTTGCGCCGCAGCCCCTTCATGGGGCGGGCGGCCGACGAACTGCGCACCGCGCTCATCGAGCACGACCTGGACGGGCTGCTGCGCGAGATCGAGCTGGACCGCGCCAACGGCCTCCTCGGCAAGACCTGCATCCACCCCTCGCACGTCCAGCCCGTGCACGCGCTGTCGGTCGTCAGCCACGAGGAGTACACGGACGCCCAGGACATCCTGCGACCCGAGCGGAACGGCGGCGGGGTGCTGCGCTCCGCGTACACGAACAAGATGAACGAGGTGAAGCCGCACCGCGCCTGGGCCGAGCGCACCCTGCGCCGGGCCGAGGTGTTCGGTGTGGCGCGGGAGGACGTCGGATTCGTGGAACTCCTGGCCGCGGGGCTGGCGGACTGAGCGCCGCCGTGGGCGGACGGACATCGGCACGGACGGTTCGAAGAGAAGAGGCAGTGGACGTGGAGTGGTCGGGCGACTGGGTCGCCGAACGGCTGGGAGTGGAACTCGTCGGGGACGGGGAGCTCCGAGAGCTGCTGGGCCTGGCCCTGCGGCGCAACCCGAAACGCGCCCACCTGCTGGTCTCGAACGTCCTGGGCAAGCACGTGCCGCAACGCCCCTCGGCCGTCCACGACGCCGGGTACGAGCTCGGCGAGCGGGTGCGCGACCTGCTGGGCGAGGCCGAGGCGCGCCGCGCGGTCGTCGTCGGCTACGCGGAGACGGCGACGGGCCTCGGCCACTCGGTCGCGGACGGGATCGGGGTGGCCCCCTACCTCCACTCCACGCGCCGCCCCGTCGAGGGCGTCGTCCAGGCGGGCGGCTTCGAGGAGGCGCACTCGCACGCCACCTCCCACCTTCTGCTCCCCGAACGAGCGGACCTGCTGAGCACACCGGACCGGGGGGCCCCGCTGGTGCTGGTCGACGACGAGTTCTCGACCGGCAACACCGTGCTGAACACGATCCGCGCGCTCCACGCGCGCTACCCCCGCGACCGGTACGTCATCGTCGCGCTGGTCGACATGCGGTCCGAGGCCGACCGCGGAAAGCTCGCCGTGTTCGCCGAGGAGATCGGCGCCCGCGTCGACCTGGTGGCCCGCGCCCGCGGCACCGTACGCCTGCCGGACGGGGTCCTGGAGAAGGGCCGCGCCCTGGTCGCCGCCCATGAGGAGCACCCCCCGCCCGCGGAGCCGGGCCCCCGGGGCGACCGCCCGCTGCCGGGACGGGTGGAGCTGGGCTGGCCGGCCGGTGTCCCGGACGGCGGGCGCCACGGCTTCACCCCGGTCCACCGCGCCGCTCTGGAAGCCGCCCTGCCGGACATGGCGGCCCGGCTCGCCGAAGCGCTGGACGGCGCCCGCCGGGTGCTCGTCCTCGGCTTCGAGGAGCTGATGTACGCGCCCCTCAGGCTCGCCACCGCCCTGGAGGACGCCACCACCGCCGAGGTGCGGTACTCCACCACGACCCGCTCACCCGTCCTCGCCGTGGACGACCCCGGCTACGCGATCCGCAGCCGTCTGGTCTTCCCCGCCCATGACGACCCGGCCGACGGTCCCGGCGAGCGGTACGCGTACAACGTGGCGGGCGCCGGCTTCGACGTCGCCGTCGTCGACTCCACCGCCGACACCCCGGCCCTGCACGCCCGCGGCGGCCTGCTGGACCGGCTCGCCGCGCACACCGACCGCGTCCTGCTCGCCGTCGTCCCCTCGTACGTCCCGTCGCCCCCACCCGTCGGCAGTCCCGTCGAAAGTTCCGTCGAGAGTCCCGCCGAAGGTCCCGTCGAGAGGCAGGAAGCCGCCATGCTGTCCGCACCCCTGAGGGGCCCCGCCTTCTCCTCCTACGCGGCGGACGAGGTCGGCTGGCTGCTCCAGGACCTCTCGGACACCGTGCTGGAGGCGCCCACCGAGGAACGCGAGGAGGCGATACAGAGCGGCGGCGCGCACTACGCCGAGTCGCTGCCCGTCGAGTACCAGCCCACCGCGCAGTACCAGGAGCTGTTCAAGGGGTCCCTGGACACCTCGGCGGCCCGTATCGCCCGCGCGGTCGGCACCGTCACCGAGACGGTGCTCGCCGAACGCGGCCCCCGGCCCGTACTGGTCTCCCTCGCCCGGGCCGGTACCCCCGTCGGCGTGCTGATGCGCCGCTGGGCCCTGCACCGGCACGGCACCGACCTGGCGCACTACGCCGTCTCCATCGTCCGGGGACGCGGCATCGACGCCAACGCCCTGCGCTGGCTGGCCGCCCACCACGACCCGGCCGACGTCGTCTTCGTCGACGGCTGGACCGGCAAGGGCGCCATCACCCGCGAACTCGCCGCCGCCCTGGAAGAGTTCGAAGGATTCCGCCCGGAGATCGCGGTACTCGCCGACCCGGGCGGCTGTGTCCGCACCTACGGGACGCGCGAGGACTTCCTCATCCCCTCCGCCTGCCTCAACTCCACCGTCTCCGGGCTGGTCTCCCGTACGGTCCTGCGTTCCGACCTGGTCGGCCCGCACGACTACCACGGTGCCAAGTTCTACCGTGAACTCGCGGGCGCCGATGTCTCCGGGCTCTTCCTCGACACGGTCGCGGCCCGCTTCGACGAGGTCACCGAAGCCGTCGACGCCGAGGTCAAGGAGATGCTCGCCGCCGACCGCGCCCCGACCTGGGAGGGCTGGGCCGCCGTCGAACGGATCAGCGAGGAGTACGGCATCCACGACGTGAACCTCGTGAAGCCCGGCGTCGGCGAGACCACCCGGGTGCTGCTGCGCCGGGTCCCCTGGAAGATCCTCGCCAAGCGGGGCGCGGGTGCGGACCTCGCCCACATACGGCTGCTCGCCGAACAGCGCGGGGTCCCCGTCGAAGAGGTCGAGGAGCTGCCGTACACCTGCGTGGGGCTGATCCACCCGAAGTACACCCGGGGTGCCACCGGCGCGTCCGGCACGGCGGTCTCGGCGGTGACGGAGAAGTGACCGCCGAGAACGCCGGGCCCGCCACGTCCGGACCGGGCCCCGAGACACCCGTGACGCTGGTCGCCAGCGACCTCGACCGCACCCTGATCTACTCGGCGGCGGCCCTGCAGCTGGCCATGGACGACGAGCAGGCCCCTCGCCTGCTCTGCGTCGAGGTCTACGGCAGGGCCCCCCTGTCGTACATGACCGAGGAGGCCGCCGCCCTCCTCGACACCCTGGCCCGCACCACGGTCTTCGTCCCCACCACGACCCGGACCCGGGAGCAGTACCGGCGCATCCACCTCCCCGGCCCCCCTCCCCGGTACGCGATCTGCGCCAACGGCGGACACCTCCTGGTCGACGGTGTCTCCGACGAGGACTGGCAGCGGCAGGTCGCCGCCCGGCTCGCCTCGGAGTGCGCCTCCCTCGCCGAGGTCCGCGCCCACCTCCTCGCCACCGCCGACCCTGCCTGGCTGCTCAAGGAACGGGTCGCCGAGGACGTCTTCGCCTACCTCGTGGTCGACCGTGCGGCCCTGCCCGGGGAATGGGTGCGGGAACTCGCCGCCTGGGCCGGGCCCCGGGGCTGGACCGTCTCCCTTCAGGGCCGCAAGATCTACGCCGTGCCCGAACCGCTCACCAAGAGCGCCGCGATGCGCGAGGTGGCCCGCCGGTGCGGCGCCACCACGACCCTCGCCGCCGGAGACTCGCTGCTGGACTCCGACCTGCTGCTCGCCGCCGACCGCGCGTGGCGCCCCGCCCACGGCGAACTCGCCGACAGCGGTTGGGACGCGCCGAACACCGAGGCGCTGGAGGAACGGGGTGTCGCGGCGGGTGAGGAGATCCTGCGCCGCTTCCTGCGGACCGCCGGGACGGCGGCAGGCGGAGGAACGCCGAAGGCGTGGTGAAGGGGGCCGCGGCCCGCCGGTTTCGGCAGACTGAGGGCCGTCCTGCCGTCTTCGCGTGCACGCCTCACCCGGCGTGCACGCATCAGGGAGAGCCACC
The DNA here is from genome assembly GCF_000721935.1 of Streptomyces sp. NRRL WC-3549. GTDB lineage: Bacteria > Actinomycetota > Actinomycetes > Streptomycetales > Streptomycetaceae > Streptomyces. The sequence continues at coordinate 24,730 of NZ_KL585391.1, read as the reverse complement.
GTGACCCGAGGCAACGAAACCAAGATCACCGACGGGTTGTACGCCTACATGCTGGCGAACAACCCGCCGCTGGACGCGGTGCAGCGCGAACTCGTGGAGACCACCCGCGCCCGGTTCCCCGACCACGCCGGGATGCAGTCCTCCGAGGAACAGGGGCCGCTGCTGGCCTTCCTGGTCCGGCTGACGGGCGCCCGGCACATCGTCGAGATCGGTACGTTCACCGGCTTCTCCGCCCTGGCGATGGCCCAGGCGCTGCCCCCGGAGGGCACGCTGATCGCCTGCGACGTCTCCGAGGAGTGGACCGCGTACGGCAGCGAGGCGTGGCGGAAGGCAGGCGTCGCCGACCGCGTGGACCTGCGGATCGCGCCCGCGCTGGAGACCCTGCGCGCCATGCCGGCCGAACCGCACATCGACCTGGCCTACCTGGACGCCGACAAGGGCAACTACATCCCGTACTGGGAGGAGCTGGTGCCGCGCATGAGGGCCGGCGGCCTCGTCGTCACCGACAACGTCCTCTTCCACGGACGCGTCACCGACCCGGAGGCGACCGGATCGGCGGCGGCGGTCAAGGAGTTCAACGACCATGTGCGCGCGGACGCCCGCATGGACAGCGTCATGCTGACCGTGGCGGACGGTCTGACGCTGTCCCGCAAGAAGTAGCGGCCGACGGGGCGCCCGGGGCCGGGCCCGGGCAGGGGGAACCCTGTTCCGGTGGGTGGGCCGACGGGCGGGGTCAGCCGCAGCAGCCTCCTCCGCAGCATCCACCGCCGCCGCCCCCGCCTGCTGGGGCGGCCGGTGCCTCGTGGCCGGCGGGGCAGGTGGCCGGGTCGGACGATTGGGCCATGGGGCGGCTGACCTCGAAGGTGTCGTCGCAGGGGCGGCAGCGGTACTCGTAACGGGGCATGGCCCCAGATTAGGGCCTCCGCCGGGGGATCTCCGGCAGAGGGGAGGGCTTCCTGTGCGGCGTGCGGCGGTCGCCCTGTCTCTTATACAC
>NZ_KL585391.1:18114-23501 GCF_000721935.1 Streptomyces sp. NRRL WC-3549 | reverse complement strand
CTGCCGTACATGCCGAACGTCATGAGCAGCAGTCCCACGGCGAAGCTGAAGATCACGTTCTGCATGTGGAAGGCGAGAAAGTTCATGCCGGTGCCGAGCAGCGCCAGATTCACGAAGCCGCTGACGACGAACGCGATGCCGAGCGCCATGTTCAGGGTCGAGGCGACGTTGCCGCCGATCACCATGCCGCCGAAGAGCAGCAGCCCGATGCAGATCGACAGCACACTGAGCGTGCCGTTGGTGTTCAGCCCGGCCACGGTGTCGCCGCCGGTGTCGAAGAAGCCGATGCGGTCGATCAGCCCCAGGATGCCGAAGGCGACGAGCACCAGCCCCATCAGCCCGGCCCCGATCCGGTAGACCTGGCCGAGCCGGTGGTCGACCGGCAACTGCTCGTCGAACCGGATCGCTCTGCGCCGCCACCGTCCTGTGGGGCTCGGCGCGGGGGAGCCGGCTGCGTCCGCGGTGTGGGGCCCGGGGTTCTGGGGGCCGGGATTCTGGGAGCCGGTGCGTCGCCGGTGGGGACGCGGGGCGAGGTGCGTGGCCATGGCGGCCTCCTTCGACCGCGTACGGCCGCGGCCTGCACCTTCCGGCGGAGACCCGGTGCGTGTGCGGCCGACGCGTGTACGTGGCGCCGTGTGTACGTACTCCCAGCTTCGACCCGGGGACGGCGAGGGACAAGTTCCGGCCCGGGCCGGCCCGACCCGGCCAGGCCGGGCCCGGTCTTCCGCCTTCCGTTTGCATCGACGGGCCGAGGCGGTCGGCGCGGGCCGAGGTGGGTCGGCGCGGGCCGAGGTGGCTCAGGGGGTGCCGCCGCCCAGCTCCTCGCGGATCGCGGAGACCACCCGGGTCGCCGTCTGCCGCACGGCCTCCGTCTCGGTCAGGAAGTGCCAGTAGTCGGGGTGGCGGCCCTCCAGACCACCGATCGCCCGCTCCAACCGGGCCACCGCGTCGTCCAGGGGACGGGCGTGACGGGGGTCCGGGGTGTGGCGCCCGGTCATGGCGAGCCGCTGGGCGTCCCGGATCGCGAACCGGGTGCGCTCGATCTCCGCCTGCGGGTCCTTCGCCACGGCGTTCAGGCGCTGCAAACGGTCACCGGCGGCGGACACGGCGTCGTCCGTGGCGTTCAGCAGGGCCCGGACGGTGCTGAGCCGGGCGGTGGCGTCGGCCCAGCGCTGCTCGGACCGCGCCTGGGCGGCCTCCGTGAGCTTCTCCTCGGCCTGCCGCACGTTGGCCGCCGCCTGCTCGGGGACGGGCTGGAGGTCCTGCCAGCAGGCCGCCGAGTAACGTCGCCGCAGCTCGCTCAGGACGGGCTCGACCTGCCCGGTGCGCGTCGTCAGCGCCTGCGCCCGGGTCCGCAGGGACACCAGCCGGCGGTCGATGTGTATAAGAGACAGGTCTCGGGCACGCCGTGCCGGCCGGCGCCCTGGTTCAGCTTGGTCAGCTCCGGGGCGAGTGCGGCCAGTCGCGCCGCGAGGTCGTCGGCGCGCAGCCCGGAGGCCCGGACCGCGTCCAGGGCGTTGCTCGCCCCGAGCAGGGCCTGGCGGGCCCGCTCCACCGCGGGGGCGAGCCGGGCCAGCTGCGTCTCGGCGCTGCCCAGGAGCGGCCCGAGCCCCTGGGCGAAGCGGTCCAGCTCGCCCTTGACCCGCACCAGGTCGTCCTTGGCCCGGGTCAGCTGCGTCTTCGCGGCGGCGGCGACCGACTGCTCCAGGTCGTCACGGTCGAGGTCGTGCTCGTCGACGGCGGTGATGTAGGTATGGCTCGCCTCGTCGATCCGGCGCCCCAGCGCGGCGAAGTCGTCCACCGCCTTGCGGGCCCGGGGCGAACTGTCCACCGCGGTGATCGTCTCGATGGAGATCCTCAGGTCCCGCTGGGCCGTGTCCAGCTCGTAGAACGCCGCGGCGGCGGCGTCCTTCGCCGCCTGGGCGTCGGCGCGCTGGCTCTCCCCGCGCCCGCCGAACCAACGCCGGGTCCCCCCGCCGGCGAAGGCGCCCGGCAGGGCGGCGGCGACCAGGGGCACCGGCAGCAGCATCAGCGCCAGGACGTCCCGGACGGCCCTGCCGCCTCTCTCCCGCACCTGCGGCCGCGCGTGCGTCGCCGTCACATCCCTCTCCCGTGCCGATTCGCCCTGCCCGGTTCATTCTCGCACCAGTAAGGACGAACAGGGGGGCCGGTTAGTTCGCCCTTCGCACGGTGACTTGCCCGTTGTCGCTGCTCGCCTTCACGACGTGGGGGCTCTTGTCGCTGCGGGGGACGTCCACGGAGACGTCCCCGTTGTCGGCCGAGGCGGACACGGCGTACTCCTGGCCCCCGGCCGGCAGGTCGACGGTGATGCTCCCGTTGTCACTGACGACGTCCACCAGATCCGGCACCTTCGTGAACCCGAGCTTGACCGACCCGTTGTCCGCCCGTGCGGTCACGGACGTCCCCGTGTACCGCTCGGCCCGGACGGCCCCGTTGTCGCTCTTCAGGTCCAGCGGCCCGCTGCAGTCCCGTACGGTGACGCCACCGTTGTCGGAGGAGACCGAGAGCCGGGTGTCGAAGCCCGTCGCGGTGATCTGACCGTTGTCGGCGTCCACGGTCAGTTCGAGCCCCCGGGGCACCTTCACCTGGTGTCGGGACTCGCAGTTGCTGATCAGCGCCCGGCACTTCACCCGGAACGTCAGCTTGTCGCCCTCCAGCTTCCAGGACGGCTTCGGACCGCTGCCGAGCAGGGCCCACCCGTCGACCTGGCGGGTCACCTCGATCTCCTTCACGTCGGCGGGCACGACGTCCACGACGGAGTTCTCCGCGTCGATGGTGAGGGACGTGCCGCTGTACGCGAACGACTTGTTCTCCACAGGCGCGTCCTCCACGTCCGCGCCGCCGCAGCCACTGAGAGCGGCGACGAGGAGCACGGTGCCGCCGGTGGCCATGAGTGCCGTCTTGGTGCCGGTACGGATGGTCATGATGATCAAGTCCCCCTGGGAAGCGCTGCCGGTATGGCCCTACGGTATTCAGCCGCACCACCCCGCGACGATCCGGACGGCTACCGTCCCGGGGGTGGGGATATCCCCCGCACACAGGGAGCGCGGCACCGCGCGTACGCCCCGACCGGGGCGCGGCCCCCACGCCACGCGCCGCCTCGACGCGCCCCACGCCCCCTGTCCGGCGGGGCGGCACGGGAGCGTGGGGCGGGGCGGGAGCGCCGGGACTACCGATTGCCGCTGCGGGGCCCAGGCCATGTAACCTGTTGGCTCATCCACGGGTGCGTAGCTCAGGGGTAGAGCGCTGCTCTTACAAAGCAGATGTCGGCGGTTCGAAACCGTCCGCGCCCACCAGCAGTAAGCACGACAAAGGCCCAGGTCACCGGTACAGAACCGGGAGCCTGGGCCTTGTTCGTTCCTCAGCCGCGAGGGCGGGGGAGAGGCGTCGTGCCAGTCACGTGCGAGATGCGTCGTCGGGCTCTGCCGGCCGGGCCTTTCTGATCTGCTCGTCGACGTGGGCGGCGATCGCGTGGTCACGGCCGTTCACCAGGTGTTGGTAGATCAGCGCGGCACGTACCGACGAGTGGCCCATCCGCTGCATCAGCTCACGCGTGGTCGCACTGCCGGTCGCGGCGAGGGTGTTCCCGGTATGGCGCAGATCGTGGAAGTGGACGTCTTCCAGGCCGGTCGTCTCCAGGGCCCGCAGCCACAGGCGGCGGAAGTTGTTCCGGCGAAGCTGTCCGCCCCTCGCTCCCGTGAAGAGCAGCCCGGTTCGACCCGGCTCGGCGTAGGCCGCGAGGTGCGCAGCCAGGCTCTCCGTCAGCGAGGCGGGGAAGGCGACGGTCCGCACGCCTGCCGCGCTCTTGGGCGCCTTGACCAGGATGCCGTCCGAGCGGGTCTCGGCCAGGGCACGCCGTACGGCGACTGTCCGCCGTTCGAGGTCGACGTCATGGCGCTGGAGCGCAGCGAGCTCCCCGAAGCGGAGGCCGGTGAAGGCCGCCAGGAGGATGAACACCCGGAAGCGCGCCGGCACGGCGTCGGCGAGCTGGAAGACCTCAGTGACATCGAGGAAAGGCCGCTCTGCTGTCTTGGCCGCCCCAGCGCCCTTGATACGGCAGGGGTTGCGCTGGATCACCTCGTCGTCGACCGCGGTGTTCATGATGGCGCGTAGGATTTGATACGCCTTGGCGACTGTCGCCTCACCGACGCCGGACTCCAGGAGGCCGGCGCGCCAGCGGCGGATCTGCGGTGTGGTGATCTCGCTCAGGACCACGTTCGCGAAGGTAGGCAGGATGTGGAGGCGTAGCGCGCTGCCGTTGCGTTCGCGGGTGGTCGCCGCGTAGTCGCGCTCTCCGAACCAGGCGTCGGCGTAGACCCCGAATAGGACCTTGTCGTCCGGGTTCTTCCACCGGCCGTCGAGGATCTCCGCTTCCTTGCGGACGAGCCACCGATCAGCTGAGCTGAACCGGGTTTCGTAGCGGCCCTGAAGCCGGGCATGATTGATCCGGCAGATGGGAAGCACAGGTCTGATGCCTGCACCCCGGAAGTATCCCGACGAGCTCCGCGAGCGAGCCGTCCGTGAAGTACAGAACTCTGGCCGTCCGGTCGCCCACGTGGCCCGAGATCTCGGGGTCCACAAGGAAGCCTTGCGCCTGTGGGTCCGCCAGGCCGAGGCCGACCACGGCAGCCGGCCCGACCTGCTCACCTCCGCCGAGCGAGCCGAGCTCGTACAACTCCGCAAAGAAGCAGCAGAGTTGCGAAGGGCGAACGAGATCCTGAAGGCCGCCAGCGTGTTTTTCGCAAAGGAGCTCGACCAGCCCCGCACGAGGCCGACGCGGTGATCAACCACCTCCGCGATGACTTCGGGGTCGAGCCCGTCTGCCGGGAACTGAACCTGTCAGCCTCTGCCTACAACGCTCGCCGCCGGCGTCCGAAGTCCGCACGCCGGCAGCGCGACGACCACCTCGTCGAGGAGATCCGCCGCATCCACAACGGCTCCGGCGAGACCTACGGAGCCCGACGCATCCACCGACAGCTGCGGCGCGAAGGCATCGCGGCAGCCCGCTGCACCGTCGAGCGGCTGATGCGCGAGGACGGCCTGGAAGGCGTCATCCGCGGGCAACGCCGCCGCACCACGATCCCCGAACCGTCCGCCCCGAGACCACCCGACCTGGTCAACCGGCACTTCAGGGCCAACCGCCCGAATCAGCTCCGGGTCGCGGACCTGACCTACATCCGCACCTGGTCGGGATGGGTCTACGTCGCCTTCGTCCTGGACGTGTACTCCCGGATGATCGTCGGATGGCAGCTCGCCACCCACATGCGCACCGATCTCCCGCTCGACGCACTGGAGATGGCCTTGTGGCGGCGAGGTATCAGGAAGGGCTCGGAACTCATTCATCACAGCGACCGCGGCGCCCAAGG
>NZ_KL585391.1:16418-17915 GCF_000721935.1 Streptomyces sp. NRRL WC-3549 | reverse complement strand
GGCGGATTCAATCGGTCGTCGCAACACCTTGATTTCGGAGGTGTTCAAGATCGCTACGGAGGACTGGAGCAGGAAGACCGGCGATGCGCCCGCGGAACTTCGGCGGCAGTGGCGTGCTGACCGGGCGCTGAGGCCGGCGATGCGCTCGCCTGGCCGGCCTGATCCGTCGCGGGTGGTGCAGCGGCAGTTCTGGCGGCTGATCGCCACGGGCGTCACGACGGCTGAGGCATCGCTGGCGGTCGGGGTGTCGGTGCCGGTTGGTTCTCGGTGGTTCCGTCACGCTGGCGGCATGCCGCCGATCTCTCTGGCCGAGCCCACCGGCCGCTACCTGACCTTCGAGGAACGAGAGGAGATCGCGATTCTGTGCGCTCAGGACAAGGGCGTGCGAGAGATCTCCCGCGCGATCGGACGGGACCCAGGGACGATCTCGCGCGAGTTGCGCCGTAACGCCGCTACCCGCAGCGGGAAGCAAGAGTACCGGGCCACGGTCGCGCAGTGGAAGGCACAGCAGGCCGCGAAGCGCCCGAAGGCACCCAAGCTCGCAGGCAACGACAGGTTGCGTGAATACGTACAGGAACGGCTCGCCGGCAGCGTCCGTCGTCCCGACGGCACGATCGTCACCGGGCCCACGACGCCCGCGTGGAAGGGCCTGAACAAGCCGCACCGGCAGGACAGAAGATGGGCGACGGCATGGAGCCCGGAGCAGATCTCGCGCCGACTGCACGTCGACTTCCCCGAGGATGAGTTCATGCGCATCAGCCACGAGGCGATCTACCAGGCGCTGTTCATCGAGGGCCGTGGTGCGCTCAAGCGGGAGCTGGTCACGTGTCTGCGTACCGGCCGGGCGCTACGGACTCCCCGTGCGCGGTCGCAGAACAAGCCGCAAGGGCATGTCACCGCAGACGTCGTCCTAAGCGAACGCCCCGCCGAGGCTACCGACCGCGCGGTCCCCGGACACTGGGAAGGCGATTTGATCATCGGGACGGGCCGCTCCGCGATCGGCACGCTGGTCGAGCGCAGCAGCCGCTCCACGCTTCTCGTGCACCTGCCCCGCCTCGAAGGCTGGGGTGAGAACCCGCCGGTGAAGAACGGCACCTCGCTCGGGGGCTACGGCGCGACCGCGATGAACGCGGCGCTCACCGAGTCGATGACGCAGCTGCCCGAGCAGCTGCGCAAGACCCTCACCTGGGACCGCGGGAAGGAACTCTCCGGTCACGTCCAGTTCGCTCTCGAGACCGGGACGAAGGTGTTCTTCGCTGACCCGCACTCGCCCTGGCAACGGCCGACCAACGAGAACACGAACGGTTTGCTGCGTCAGTACTTCCCGAAGGGCACCGACCTCTCCAGGTGGTCGTCTGCGGACCTCGAAGCCGTGGCCCTGGCAATCAACAACCGGCCCCGCAAGGTGCTGGGTTGGCGGACGCCGGCCGAAGTCTTTGAAGAGCAGCTACGCTCGTTGCAACAGCCCGGTGTTGCAACGACCGGTTGAACTCGCCC
>NZ_KL585391.1:998-16230 GCF_000721935.1 Streptomyces sp. NRRL WC-3549 | reverse complement strand
CCCGGTGTTGCAACGACCGGTTGAACTCGCCCTGTACCCCTCCCAGGTGGAAGGGTTGTCCACGGCGAACAGCAGCACGAGTCCGCTGAGCCGCGTGAGTGTGACGGCCGCGATGTCGTGGATCCCGGCCCGGCTGTCGAGCAGCACCACGTCGGGCCGCCGGGACAGCTCCGCCACCTGGTCCTCGCACGCGGTGATCGCGTCTTCGAGGCGCACGGCGAACGGGCGGGGCGTGCCGCCCGGTTCGGTCGCGGGCAGGTCGCTGTAGATGCGGTTGAGCTTGCCGAGGTAGTCGTACGGCTCGTCCTCCAGCGGCAGTCCGCCGGCCGGGGCGATCCACACCTCTCCGTTGCCCTTGTGCGGCAGGAGCGAGGCCCGTGCGACCAGTTCGAGACCGTCCGCGTTGCCGACCCCGGCTTCCACCAGATGGTCCACGATCCCGTGACGTGGCCTGCCCGCCTCGTCGGAGCAGAGGTTGGAGACGCCGGGCGACTCCAGGTCCAGGTCCACGACGAGCACGCACCGGCCCCGGTCGGCCAGGTACCTGGCCAGTACGGCGGTGGCGGTGGAGCGGCCCACTCCGCCCTTGAAGCCGTAGAGCGCGACGCGGCGTTCCCGCCGGAGATCAGGCGGTTCGTCGGCGTCGGGCGTCGTGTCCCGGAGCCAGTCCATGCCGACGACGGTGCGCTCCAGCACGGCGACCCGGCCGACACCGTCTCCGCGCGGGCTGACCTCGACCAGGTCGGGCGCTTCGAAGAAGATCTCCGGCGCGAACATCGATCTGGCCGTCTGTACGGGCTCCACGCCGGTGAACGGGGCAGTGGCCGCAGCGAACTCCGCACGCCGGTCAGCCACTTCGGGTCCGTCCGTCGGCAGCGGATTCTCGGCGTCGTCGATGAGCAGCGATGCCCGGCCCAGCAGGTCTCGGGCCAGCACGACGTCTCTCCCGGTCCTTGCGGCCCGGTCGGCCTGGGAGAGCGCCGCCTGCCAGGCGGTGTCGAAACGTGCGGTCTCTGTCGTCATGCGAGGGTGCCGGTTCCTAGGGTGATCGCCTGCTGGTGAGCGGCGAGGAGGTCGCGGGCGGCCTGGAGATGCCGCGTGAGATCCGCGTCGCTGATGTTCGTGTCGTCGCAGTATCGCCCGCCGACATCCCAGTCGTGAAACGGGTTCTGTTGGATCAACTGCATGAACAGCGGCCCGGTTTCGCGCCCCCGGCGACGGCTGGCGATCGTGCTGAGCTGCCCCCAGAGCTCGGGCAGGTGCTCGTGGCTGTACTCCTTGCGGTCCTGCTTCTTCGGCTTCACGCCGTTGACGGGCCGCTGTTGCGGGATCATGAGATCCGGACTGAAGGGCCGCTGCTTCTCGTTGAGACGAGAGCCGAGGTAATCGAGGAGAATCGCCTTGATCGCACATTCTGCGGCGAGACCGGCGAGGTGGTCGGCCGAGATGCGTAACTGGTCCTTGGTGGCCAGCTGGGCCGAGCGATAGTGGTGCCCACTCGCCGTAAGGAACGCCGGAGGCTGGGAAGCGGAAGTCGGCTGAGCCGCGGGAGCCGTCACGACGATCACCTTATCGACGTGATCAGCGGAACAGTGGCCGTTTCCCCATGACAGGGGAGCTCTGGGCGGGATCCCGGAACTGGCAGGATTGAGCAGCGGACCCGTAGGCGACGCAGTGGTGACCGAGAGCTACGCAATGCATCAAGAAGGAAGCGGAACGTGACGGACGTCAAGGCTGGTGTGGACAGGGCGGCCCTGCTCAAGGACCTGAAGCGGCAGGTCGCAGCCCTGGAGGACGACCTGCGCGCCCGTACCGAATCGGTGGACGAGATCCGCCTCCGGCTGGAAGCGGAGTACCGGCAGGCCCGGGACGCCCGGCGCACCGCCGCCCCGTACGGGGCCTGGCGCGACGAGCGGGTCACGCAGTCGGCCGCCGCCTGGGTGCTGGCCTGCGTCTTCGTCCGCTTCTGCGAGGACAACGGGCTGATCGACGAGCCCTACATCGCCGGCCCGGGGGAACGGCTGGCGGAGGCCGAGGCCCGGCACGAGGCGTTCTTCCGCGACAACCCGACGAAGAACAACCGCGACTGGCTCTTCGAGGCCTTCAATGCCCTGGCCGCAGCCAACGACACGGCGGCCGGCCTCTTCGACGAGGCACACAACCCGCTGTGGGACATCACGCCCGGCTACGAGACAGCGGCGGAGCTGCTGTCGTTCTGGCGGCGGTGGGGCGCGGAGGGGGAGATCCGCTACGACTTCACCGACCCCGAGTGGGACACCCGCTTCCTGGGTGACCTGTACCAGGACCTGAGCGAGCACGCGCGCAAGACGTACGCCCTGCTCCAGACACCGGAGTTCGTGGAGGAGTTCATCCTCGACCTGACGCTGGAGCCGGCCGTCTCGACGGACGCGTTCGGGCACGACCCGGTGTGGGAGGGCCCGGACGGCGAGGAGCGGCGGGGCCTGCGCACGATCGACCCGGCGTGCGGATCGGGGCACTTCCTGCTGGGCATCTTCCACCGGCTGATGGACAAGTGGCGCGTGGCCGAGCCCGGTACGGACGTGTGGACGCTGGTACGCCGGTCACTGGAGTCGGTCCACGGCTGTGACAAGAACCCGTACGCGGTGAGCATCGCCCGCTTCCGGCTGCTGGTCGCGGCGATGCGGGCAGCGGGCGCGGAGAGGCTGAAGGACGCGCCGCCGTTCCCGATCAACGTGGCGGTGGGGGACTCGCTCCTGCACGGGCGGGACGCGGCGGGCATCCAGACGGACCTGGACACGCTGTTCGCCGAGGCGCAGGTGGGGCGCGAGGACGGAGCGGCGTTCGCCTACTCGACGGAGGACGTGTGGGAGTACGCGAAGCGGGTGGACCTGCTGGGGCGGGGGTCGTACCACGTGGTGGTGGGGAACCCGCCGTACATCACGGTGAAGGATAAGCAGGAGAAGGAGAACTATAGGCAGGGCTACGACGCATGCTCAGGCCAGTACGCGCTGTCGGTCCCGTTCGCTCAACGCCTTTTCGAGCTAGCTATCAAAGGCGCGGGAGGATTTTCTGGCGGTGGGGGGTTCGTGGGGCAAATTACAGCAAACTCATTTATGAAGCGTGAGTTCGGAAAGAAGCTAATTCAAAAGTTCTTCTGGGAATATGCTGAGTTGTCCCACGTTATCGACACGTCGGGCGCTCACATCCCCGGACACGGGACGCCCACGGTTATCCTTATTGGACGCAATCGGGTTCCTAGTGAGAGGAATGCGGTACGTGCCGTTCTGGGGGTCCGGGGCGAGCCAGATTTGCCGGAGGATCCCGCTCTAGGGCGGGTTTGGCGATCGATCGTCAATTTGGTCGCCAGCTCAGGTGCCTCATCTGAATGGGTCACGGTAGAGGACTTGAATCGTGCGCGGCTAGCTGACTTCCCCTGGTCGCTGAGTGGCGGTGGCGCAGGTCAGCTTATGCAGTCCTTGGTGACTCCCAATCCCCGTCGACTAGGTGGGGAGGTGGACAGTATCGGGTTCTCGGCGGTTACGCGGGAGGACGACGCATACCTGGTTGGTTTGGGATTTGGTCGTCGCAAGGGAATTCTTGAAGAGCACATCCGCTCAGTCCTCGGTGGTTCGGATGTTCGGGAGTGGAGCCTCGGCGCGGGGACGGAAGCGATTTTTCCGTACTCGAGCTCTTTGCCGGCGGCAGAGATCGACCATGCCGCTGAAAAAGTGTTGTGGCCGAATCGAACCCTACTCAAGCTGCGTAGAGCTCTTTCTGGTACGCAGGAAGAGCAGGGTCTGAAATGGTTCGAATACTCGAGTTTCTCTCCTCGGCGTAACTATGCCAAGTGGCTCATCTCCTTTTCATTCGTTGCCACCCATAATCACTTCACCCTGAGGCGGGGCAAGCAGGTATTTATCCGTACTGCACCGGTCATTAAGCTCCCAGAGGCGGCAAGCGAGGATAGGCACCTGGAGTTGCTGGGGGTGCTAAACTCTTCAACTTCCTGCTTCTGGTTGAAGCAGGTCAGTCAGGATAAAGGGAATCGAGGGGGTGAGCGGTCGACGGGTAGATATGCATGGGAAAGTTTCTATGAATTTACGGGAACCAAATTGCTGGAATTTCCTCTCCCTGTGGAGATGCCGCTTTCCCTTAGTCGGGAGTTGGACTTTACAGCGGCTCAGTTGACTTCGTGGGAACCCTCTGTAATTAGTGCGAAGAATGTTCCAACGCGGAGCCTTCTTGATGATGCGCATGGCCGCTACAGGCGTGCTAGGGAGCGGATGATTGCCCTACAAGAGGAACTGGACTGGCAGGTATACGGGCTGTACGGTTTGTTGAGTGCATCTGAGGTTGCACGGACCACTGTTCCCACCGAGAAAATTGCTGCCTGCCCTGGTGTTAACCTCGGCGAACGCGCATTTGAATTCGTTATCGGTTCGAGGGTCGATGAGGACGAAGCCATTGACCAGTGGTTCCGCCGTCACGGTTCCGAGCCAATCAGTGACTTCCCGGCGGCATGGCCTAGTTGGTATCGAGATGTCGTTCAGGCCCGCATCGACATCATCAACAGTCGCAGGGATATCGCACTCATCGAGGATCCTGTGTGTAAGCGCCGCTGGGCCACCGAGTCGTGGAAGAAGCAAGAGCGAATCGCGCTACGAAACTGGTTGCTAGACCGTTGCGAAGCGTCGGACGTGTGGTACGAAGTCCGGGAGGGGTTGAAACGGCCGCGTCCGATGACTATCAACCACATCGCTGATCGGCTCGGTGTCGACGAGGACTTCACCTCCGTAGCAGCGCTCTACGCTTCCGAGTACCTGGACAGTCCTGACTTGCCTCTCGCTCAGGTCTTGACTGAAGTGATCGCAGACGAGCACGTGCCTTACCTCGCGACCATGCGCTACAAGGACTCCGGCCTGCGTAAGCGCACGCAGTGGGAAGACGTTTGGGAACAGCAGCGCGAGGAGGACCGTACCGGGCAGCGGCTCGACATCGCTGTGCCGCCCAAGTACACGACAGCCGACTTCCTGCGCGCTTCCTACTGGTCGAACCGCGGCAAGCTTGACGTGCCCAAGGAGCGGTTCATCTCGTACCCCGAAGCCGGACCAGACAGTGACTCGACGCTGATGCTCGGGTGGGCCGGCTGGGACCACAAGGATCAGGCACAGGCGCTCTTCGAGCTGCTGGCAGCCCGTACAACCCGCGACGGCTGGAGCTCCGAGCGGATCGTTCCGCTGCTCGCCGGCCTGCATGAGGTCATGCCGTGGGTCAAGCAGTGGCACGGCGAGTATGACGACGAGTGGGGCGATGTCCCGGCCGATGAGCTGGAGGCGGAGTACGAGAACCAGCTTCGCAAGCACCAGGTAGGTGTGGATGAGCTGAAGGCATGGCGCCCGGTGAAGAAGACACGGGGTCGTAAGCCCGCCAAGCAGGCCGTGCCGGAGCAGGAGTAGCTACAACGTGACGGTGGGGCAGCTCTCGGAGGCTGCCCCACCGCCCTGCCTCAGATCGGCGATGCGGCCGCAAGCACGGTGAACGCGGACCAAGCGCTGGGCGATACGGCCAGGGGGCGCCTCTGCGTATCTTTCGAGTCCCGGACGAGCACAGCCTCGGCGAGCGCGGCGACCTCAACGCAGTTGCCGCCACCGCCACCGCTGTAGCTGCTCTTGAACCAAGCAAGTTCGGTGGTGCTCATAGCGCTCCTCGCATCTGCTCCAGCAGACTCGTGGTGGCTTGATGGCTCAGAGCCTGCGAGCGCATCTTGCCATAGCGCTGAAGCATCGCGCTTGCCGCTTTTGGGTCGGTGATCAGCATGCTGCTGTCGTGGGCTTCGACGTATCCCACCCACCGGTTCTCCGTTGTCTCGGCTAGGGAGAGCGGGCCTTCGAAGCCTGAGTGGTCCTCCTGGATCAGCGGCATGGCCTGGATTTCCACGTTCCGCAGGCGGCCTGCTCCGAGTAGGTGGTCGATGAGTGTCCGTGTGACCTCGACGCCCGCCATGCGGCGTTCCAGCAGAGCCTGTTCGATGATGAAACTGAAGGTTGTGTTCGGCCGCTCCGCGAGGAGACGTTGACGCTCCAGTCGGGCGGTGACCTGATGCTCGAATTGCTCCTCGGCAAGGGGCGGCAGGCGTCGGTCGAAGAGCGCGCGAATGTACGACTCAGGCTGCAACAGCCCAGGAATCACGCTGGACTCGTACGAGAAGAGCGAGACTGCGTCCTCCTCGATGGCAGCCCACTGCAAGAACCACGACGCCAGCCCCACCTTCCGCGTAAGGCTCCGCGCCGCCGCCGTCAGCACCCGCGCAGCTGCCGCCCCCAGCACCTCCTCCGAGCGGTCCAGCAAGTCCCTGGGCGGGAACCGCTTCCCCTGCTCGATCTTGGCGATGTACGCCGCCGAGTACTGCACCAGCGGCGCGAACTGTTCCTGCGTGAGCCGGGCTTCGTCCCGTAGCGCCTTCAGCACCGCCCCGAACGTCTTGAGGCTGTCCGACAGCTCCGGTTCATTGTTGGTCGCGCCCCCGGCCCCGTTGTCCGCCCGCATAGCCACCGCCCGCCTTTCCGTGCCCGTGCCCGCTCAGTGCTGGACCCGAGCGCGCTGCCGGGTACAACGCTGACGCTCCCTATGGTCACGGGCAGTGACCCACCCAGTCCACGGGGTCAACCAGTACAACGGATTCTGTATCAGCGCGGACCCTGTGGACCTGCGGTTACGTCGCAGTCACCCCACCCGGTGAGGATGCACCTCCGCACATCCCCGCCACCGAATGCTCGTTCGCTCGCTTAGCCCCGTCATGGCCGTCACGGAACCGGCGCGAACACCATCCGTCCGATCGCCGCCAGGATCAGCACGGCCGGGATGACGAACCACCAGCGCCGCAGACGCACCAGCGCGACGAAGGCCCCCGTGACCGCGGCGGCCAGCAGCTCCGTCACCAGGGCGAAGAGAGCCATCGCCCGTGCGGTGTCCGTGACCGTCCTGTCCCACGGGCCCTCGGACTCGACGAGCAGGGCGTTCAGCAGGAAGAACCCGCCGATGGCGTGCAGCACCAGCAGGAACGCGGCACACAGAGCTGTTGCGACCGCCTTCCCCGGCGGCCTTCGCGTCCGTTCCTTCGTGTCCTGCTCAGTCATCCAGTGCCTGCCTTGCCTGGTCCAGGTTGTAACCGAAGCCACGACCGTAGGCCTGTGCGTCGTCGGTCTGCCAACCCGGGCCACCGTTGTACCGGGCGGCCAGCTCCTGATAGTGCGCGGGAGTCATCTGGTCGGCAGGCACGCCGGCGAAGGAGCTCTCCGCTTTCAGCTGGGCGAGGTATTCCGAGGCGATGTACACATTGGTCGCAGGGTCCTGGGTGGCCTTCTCCACCTCGTCGCGCTGGGCCTGCGTCATGTTCTCCGGGTCGTACCCGAGCACTTCCGCCGACCTGCGAATCTGGATGGCGATGGGGCCCATGGAGGTCTGGTCGGCTTCACCGGTGAGGCCGACCTTGTCCGCCACCCACTGGAACTCCGGCCACACCTCGTGTTGGTTCTGCCGGTAGTTGTCGCTCACGTCGTCGACCCACTTCGGATCGCCCTGCACCTCCTGCCAGGCGATTCCGGCGACCATGTCCGCCGGCAGGCCCGTATAGGCGGCAGCGTCCTTGATGTGTTCGCGATTGGCCCGTATCCACTCCCGACGCTCCGCATCGGAGTTGGAGGGCAGCCACTGGTTCTGGTCCATGGCGGTCGGCAGACCGTCGAGCCGCGTCCGGATGTCCTGCAATTTCGGTGAGACCCGGTCGCTGCCGACGTTCGCGGGTATCCCGTCGACCCTGGGGCCAGCTCCCGCCAACGCGACGTTGGGATCGCGCTGCGCCTCGGTGACCTCATTGCGGAACGCCGGCATGCCCGCGAGCAGGACTGACGGATCGGGGAGATCACCGCGGAAGTCGGGAAGGGAACGGCGGGCTTTGTTCAGCTCCGCCACGCACGTCGACCGCGCCTCGCGTTCGATACGCTGGGCGTCACCGAAAGCGTTCTCGGCCGCGTTGTAGTGGCGCTCCGCCTCCTCCCGGATCTCGTCGACGTCCACAGTGATCTCGGCCAGCCAGTCGAGGACGCTGGTTCTCTTGCGCAGGTCCTCCCACTGCCGCATCGGTTCCGCTCGCTGTGCCGTCTCCGTGACGGGTTCGGCCACCCGCGACATGACCTGGGACAGACTGGCCTCGCTCGACCGTCCGCTTTCGAAGCGCGTCTTCGCCCGGCCGACGGCTTCCGCGTAGTCGACGAGAGCGGCCCATGATTTACGGAAGGCAGCCGAGAGGGCGGTGGCCAGGCTCTCCGCCTCACGCAGCCGCTTCTCGTACAGGTCGTTGGCCTCGCTCACCCACTCGGTACGTGAGGCCTTGAGGAACGCACCGTCGGTCGACTCCAGCAACTGGTGGAGCCGACGGTATTCCTGCGCGTTCCGCTCTATCAGGGCCGGATTGCACAGTTCGAGGAACTCGACGTCGATGCGATAGGTCACCGCGATCACCTGTCCTCGGACGGCACGAAGCGTCCCGACGCGAGAAGTCTGCGAAACTGTTCGTCCGTCGCGTGATCGGCTTCGGCGTAGTTGCCTCCGGCGGTCCTGAGCTTCGTGGACAGAGCTGCCAGAAGCGACACGGTGTCGAGGTACTGGTCCTTGCTGAATCGCGCGAAGGAGTCGAGCGCCTCGGAGACCTCGTGGTGTGTGCGAGGAACGCGGGCTGCCACGGTCATCTCGCCGTCAGGGCGACCTTCATAGAGGAGTCCTGCGAGTTCCACCAGCAAGTGGGAGTTGCCGTTGATGGATGCGCCACTGACCGTGTAGCCGTCACGGTGCCCTGTCATGTTTCGTCCCCCGATTCGATCATGGTCACACGATCATAGAGGCGTGTGTTCTTCCCTCGCGCGGATGTGCCGAGTGTGGTTGAGAGTTGGCCCACCGAGGCGGATGGGGCGGCCGAACCCGGTCAGCGATACAACAGCGTCTGTATCGGCGCAGGACCTGTCGAGCGGAAGGGCGGTATCGGAACCTGCTCGCATGCCGACCACCCCCGTGAGTAATTCCCCCGCCGACGTCTTCGCCCAGCAGTTTTCCGCCACCCGGCGTGGAGCCCGCCTGGCCCGGCTGCTCGCCGGCCATCAAATGGCCGTGTGGGGACATCCGCACGGCACCTGTGTGCACGACACCGTGACCCTGGTCGTCGGCCAACGCCGTGCTGCACGGCTTGGTGCCCGGACGTGACTTCGGTCTTGCGCTGTGGCGCGAGGACGATCGAGGACTGATCCGGATCGAGGTGTCCGACACACACCCGGCCCGGCCGGTGCGTCTCACACCCGCTCCCGACGAGGACCGCGGCCGCGGCCTGGTCCTCGTCGGCGCGCTCGCCGTCCGCTGGGGTGTCCGCGCACGTGTCGGGCCGGGCAAGACCGTATGGGCCGAGTGCCTGGCGGCCGCCGATGCCTGAAACAGGCGCTCTCGACCGTGGCTGAGCTCTGGCGTTCCTGTCCCCTCGCCGCAACTGCAGTGCGCCCACCTTGCTCGATGCTCGTCGAGACACTGCGCCGGGACGAACTGCCGCAGTACGGTGTTCCATTCGGACGATGCTCTGACCGCGTTCCGGGGGAGCGGGGTTGCCACCCAGGGCATCGGGGGTGAGGAGAGCCACTTATGCAGGCACTGTATGCCGTCAGTTTCGAGGTCCAGTCCACGCGTGACCCGGCGCAGACCTACGGCCGCCTCCGAGACCACCTCGTCCGTTGGCTCGGCTTCAGCGGGGGTGCCCAAGCGCCTACAAAGGCGGATCTGGAGCAGGATGGCAGGGCCGTGCTTCCGGAAAAGCCTCCAGGTCACGGCGTCCGTACTCTTGTCTGGACCGTTGCAGGCGACGGGCGCACCCAGGCTCTGCGCGTGACCATCCACCAACCGCTGCCCGACGGGGAAGCGCACTTCGTCACCCGCGTGACCGTCTCCGCCTCGGACGGCGGTAGCGGCGGACTTCGCGTTGTGATGGGCAGGGAGATCCCCAACGGCTGGATCGCGCCCGTACAGGATCCGACGCTCAGGCGCCCCCATCTTGTCCGGGCAGCGCTGGCCGATGGTGAACTCGACATGCGGGTACTCGGCCAGCGAGCGACCGGACGGTACGAGAGGATCCGGGACGGGGACCACGCAGCGATACTCACCGAGTCGCTCGCGACCAGCACACGTCTGCCTATCCTTCTGGTTCACCCCAGAGACGACGCGGGCTGGGCCACGGCAGCCCGTGCCTCGGAGCAGTTGGCAGGACTTGCCCAGGTGGTCACCTTGAACTACCTGACCGCACAGGCCATCCAGCGTGTGTACACGCACGTGGCTGTTCCCAACGGAGGTGCCCGGCTGGTCTGGCCCAATCTCTCGCTCGGGCATCCCGCCTATGCCCGGGCGGAGGTGTGCGAGCAGTCCTTTGTCGATACGACGCTCATGCCGTCGCTTGCCCAGCTCTCCGTGATCGCTCGGGGCGGTGACACGGCCTGGGAGACGGCGCGGCAAGCCTCGCAGCGGTCCGCGGCGCGCAGGGCGGCGGAACAGCTGGATCGTGCTCAGGCCTCTGGGAACAAGACCGCTGAGCTCGACGTACTCAGGAATCGCGTACAGCAGCTCGACGAGGACGCCAGGTTCTGGGAGAACGCGGCTCAGGGCTACATGGACGAACGTGACAAGGCTCAGACCGAGGCCGCTGCCGCCGGGAATCTGCGGCAGGAGCGGGATACGTGGAAGGAGCTGTACCTGGAACTGTCAGCGGGCGGAGGCACGGAGGCGGTCACCGATCCCTGGAGCCGGATTCCAACCCTGTCGGGCGACGCGGTGCCGACCTTCGACGAGCTGACCCGTGTGTCGGAAGAGCGGATCGTTTTCACACCGAACGCGGTACGCAGCTGGAAGGCATCTCGATACCCGCATCAGCAGGAGATGACCGACCAGCTGATCACCTTGGCGCAGGCCGCGATCGATCTGTACAGCGATCCGGGGAAGAAGCCGAGAATGAGTGAGTGGTTCTACGACCGCCACGGGCTGAGGTTCGCCGGCAGCGATGAGAAGCTCAGCAAGAACAAGGCGGTGCGCTACTTCGACTTCGACGGCAGGCGGGACGGGCTGCCTCACATCAAGGTCCGGGACGCGGTGTCGCCGAACGAGGTCGGGCGTATCCACTTTGCTTTCGACCCGGACGCGAAGCGGTTGATCATCAACCACGTGGGGCTGCATCTGTAGCGCCGCTGCCCGGCTCTCACCGCCTGCCCGTGCCCAGCCGGATGTCCTGGTTCTTCCGGGATGCCAGGAGCCCGCTACCGCTGTCGGTGTCACCTGGCAGGATTGGGGAGCGCGGATCGTCGCGCGAGCCGTGCAGCCGAGAGAGGGACCGAACGCCTGATGCCCACGAGCGAGCTCTTCCTGAAAGATGTCATCGACATCAAGGAGGACGTCCATGCCGGCGACTTCAAGATCGAGCTCTCCCAGGGATTCAGCGAGACCGACGCACGGGTCGCCGAGTACGTGGTCACCGAGCAGCTCCAGGAAGCGTTCCGCCATGCGCTGAGCATCGTGTCGGCCGCCGTCAGATCCGGCAATTCGCACGCCGCGTATCTGCACGGCTCCTTCGGCTCCGGCAAGAGCCACTTCCTGTCCGTGCTGCACGCCGTGCTCAACAGCCACCAGGCCGTGCGCACCAAGCCGCGCCTCATGGAAGTCGTCGCGCAGCACGACGACTGGCTGCGCCGCAGCCGCTTCCTGATGGTGCCCTACCACCTCGTCGGCTCCGCCGACCTCGACTCGGCGCTGCTGGGCGGCTATGTGCACACGGTGCGCGAGCTGCACCCCGACCAGCCGCTGCCCGCCGTCTACCGGGCGGACGCGCTGCTCGCCGACGCGCGCAACCAGCGCGACTTCCTCGGTGACGACGACAAGTTCCTTGAGTGGCTCGGCAAGGGAGCCGCCGCCCTCGCGCCGAGCGGAGCCTCGCCCGCTGAGGCCGACCCCGACGACATGCCGATGCTCGACACAGAGGGCACGGCCGCGCTCCCCTCCGGTGCCTGGACCGGCGCGGACTTCGACCGGGCGTTCTCGGCGAACTCGCCGGAGGACCCGTATCGGGAGAAGCTGGTCTCCGCCCTGCTCAGCGGGCCCATGGCCTCCTACGCGCAGGGGGTGCGCGGCGAGGCCAGTGCCTTCGTGCCGTTGGAGAACGGGCTGAAGGTCATCTCGCGGCACGCCCAGTCCCTCGGCTACACCGGAGTCGTCCTCTTCCTCGACGAACTGGTCCTGTGGCTGCAGGCGAAAATGGGCAATCAGGACTTTGTCCGCGATCAGGTGCAGCGGCTGGTCAAGCTGATCGAATCCGCGGACAGCGGCAGGCCCGTGCCGATCGTCTCGTTCATCTCCCGGCAGCGCGACCTGTCCCAGCTCATCGGCTCCGACGTCGCCGGCGCCGACGTGACCAACCTCGAGCAGCAGATCGAGTACCTCGCCGAGCGGTTCGACGTAGTCGACCTCGAGGACAGCAACCTCATCGAGATCATCAAGCACCGGGTGCTCTCGCCCAAGCCGGGCATGGAATCCGTGCGCGACGACGCCTTCAAGCTCGTCGAGTCCTCCAACGACGAGGTGCGCCAAGTGCTCCTCGATGCCCAGGGGCGTACCGAGGCGTCGTGGAACGACTTCCGCGAGCTGTATCCGCTCTCGCCCGCGCTGCTCAACGTGCTCGTCGACCTGTCGGGCGCACTGCAGCGGGAGCGGACGGGCCTGAAGCTGGTCCAGGAGCTGCTGCGCCGTCGCCGTGAGGACCTGAGGCTGGGCGAGCTGATCCCGCTCGGTGATCTGTGGGACGTCATCGTGGACCGCTCCGGTGCGGCGTTCACGCCCCGGCTGCGTAAGGAGTCGGAGATCGCCGACCGCTTCCACGGGCGGGTCCGCGACGAGCTGCTGCGCAAGTACGAGAAGCCCGAGGACAAGCGGTTCCAGGCCGACGAGCGGCTGGTCAAGACGCTGCTGCTGGCCTCGCTCGCGCCCAACGTCCCAGCTCTGTCCCGGCTCAACGGCACCCGGCTCGCCGCGCTGAACCACGGATCGATCAGGACCCGGGTCGGTGATGCCGGTTCCGTCGCGGCCAAGCGGCTGCGGGAGCTGCAGGTCTCCTTCGACAGCGAGCTGCGCAGCGAGGGCGAGCGCACGGACCCGGTCTTCCACCTCCATCTCTCCGACGTCGATGTCGAACCGCTCCTGGAAGAGGTCCAAGGTGTCGCCGACCAGCTCGGCTACCGACGCCAGTGGATCAAGGACCAGCTCTGGCGTGAGCTGGGTATCCAGGACACCCAGCCGTTCGTCTGCGAACGGGAGGTCGTCTGGCGCGGTACGAGGCGCACCGTCGAATTCGTCTTCGGCAATGTGCGGGACACGCATCTGCCCGACGACGAATTCGCGCCGCAGCAGCCCGCCAACCTTCGTATCGTCTTCGACTACCCCTTCGACGAGGGCGATCACGGTCCGGTGGAGGATCTCCAGCGCGTCGACAAGCTGCGGCGGGCGGGCAGGAGCGAGCCCACCCTGGTGTGGCTGCCCGACTTCTTCTCCGACCAGACGTCACGGCAGCTCGGCAAGTTGCTGAAGATCACCTACCTGCTGGAGCGGGACCGGCTCGACGAGCACACGGCCACCCGCCCCGTCGAAGAGCGCGCACAGATCCGTAACCAGCTCAAGGTCTCCCGGGACAACATCAGCGGCCACCTCACCGAAGTGCTCCTCCAGCTGTACGGGATCAACCGCGCCGAGCCGGACACCGTCGGGGCGAGGGTGCCCGACGGGCAGCATCTGGTGTCCCTGCAGCCGGGCTTCACCCGGACCCGGCCCGAACCCGCCGTCGGCTTCGAGCAGAACCTGCTCCTGCTCGCTGACGGCATGTTCGCCGCCCGCTACCCCAAGCACCCGGACTTCGACCCGCGGCTGACCCGCAAGGCCATCACGCCGGGCGAGCTCAAGACCACGATGGAGTGGATCACCAGGGCTATGGAGGACGGCTCGCGGCGGGTCGTCGTCGAAAGTCGCCACCTTCCCGTCGTCCGGAAGATCGTGCACGCGCTGGGCCTGGGCGAGGTTCACGACGGCCCCCTCAACGTGAGCAACGACTGGCGGCTGCGCATCAACAAGAAGGCTGCGGAGACACCCGACACGGACGGGGACCTGGCCGTCGAGATCATCCGTGACTGGATCACCCAGCTCGGTTACGAGGGCCTCGACCGCACCGTCGGCAACCTGATCATCGCGACCTACGCCCTGCTCGACGACCGCACCTGGATCTACCAGACCCAGGTGGTGCCGAAGGCTCCCGACCTGGACCGGATCGTCCCCGGTTACGGCCTGCGTGCCGTTGCGCTCCCCGACGAGGACGTCTTCGCCACCGCCCTGCGGCGTGCGGGAGCCGTCTTCGGGCAGAGCGTCTCACCCGTGCTCTTCGCCAGGAACGTCTCGCGACTCGCCGCGCAGGTGCGTGCCGTCGCCGACGAACACCGCAGCGCGGTGGGGGAGACCCGGTCGCTCCTTCAGACCTACGCCGTCCAGTTGGGCCTCGACGGGCCTGCCGGAGCGGAATCCTCGCGCCTGCAGTCCACCAAGGCCGCCTCAGACCTGATCGCGAGGCTGCTGCGCACCACTGATGCGACCCTTTTCACCGTCGAACTGGCACAAGCTGCTTATGAAGTGACGGACAGTGAGATCGGTGCGGCCCTCAAGGGGGCACCCGACGTGCTGGAAGTGATGCGGGACACCGACTGGTCGCTCCTCGACACGGTCCGCGATCTCGCGGGCAGGGACGACAGCGTCGGGGATCGCGCGCAGGGGCTGCTCGACGCCGTGCAGCGGGCGGCGAACGCCCATGAGAAGGACGACTCACTCGTCCCGGTGCTGGCGACACTGCCGGACACCGTCATGGCCCTCATGCGCGAGGCCACTCGGCTCGCCCAGGCGGCCAGGCCCGTCGAGCCCTCCACCCCTCCGGGCGTTCCTGCCGGCCCGACCGCCGAGGACGTGCGGCTCACCGAGCACGGCGTGCCCCCGATGCCCACCACGGCCGGCGCCACGGGCCCGGTCCAGGCACCTGCCCCCGAAGCCGTGCAGGATCCGCGCCTGCTGTTTTCGGCCCCGTCGGTGCCCCAGGCGGAGGCGCCCGGCACGGCAGCCGCCTACGTGGTCGAGCCGACCCGTCTGGAGG
>NZ_KL585391.1:0-840 GCF_000721935.1 Streptomyces sp. NRRL WC-3549 | reverse complement strand
CCGCCTACGTGGTCGAGCCGACCCGTCTGGAGGCGACCCTCGCCGCCACCGTCGACGGCCTCAGCAGCGAGATCCGCACCTACCTGGCCGCGCACCCCGGCACCCGTGCCCGGGTCACCTGGCAGCCTGTGGACGGGGCCTCGGACGAGACCGGTGCGGGCCACAAGGACGAGACGGGGACCGACGACTGATGGCACAACTGCCGCAGGTGGGACGGCGCACGATCGAGGCGATGCTCGACCGGCACGCCAAGAAACTGGCCGAGCACAGCCTGCTGCTGGTCCACGGGCGGTACGCGGCCGGTTCCGCCGCCACGTTCACCGCCGAGGTGGGGGAGCGGACCCGGCGCGTCACCGTACGTGACGAATCCTCCGTCCTCGGTGTCCTCGACGCATGGCACACCCATCGCGAGGAGGCCGCACCCGGCGACCTGCTGGTCGTCACCACAGGAGTGGACGACGACGACCTCGGCTGGGACGTGAGAGGACATGCGGTGCACCGCCGGACTCTCACCGTCGAGAAGGCGGGAATCGTCATGCAGCGCTTCGGGGCCGCCGGCCTCGATATGCGCATGTACCGCGAGGACTGGTTGCTGCAGGCGCTGGTCGATGCCGAACCCACCGGCCAGGGGTGGCCGCGCACCGCAGGCGTCCTGACCCGGGACGCCGCCCTGCGGGTCCTGGTGACCGAGCGGCTCGGCCTCGGACATCCTGACCTGTCGCCCACGTCCGCAGGGCCTGCCGTGGATGCCGACGCGTTGCTCGCCTGGTCCCGCACGCCGGCCGGCCCCCGACGTTTCGCCGAACTGGCCGGCACCGAACGCGCGGAGCTGAAGGTATG
>NZ_KL585390.1:66280-72818 GCF_000721935.1 Streptomyces sp. NRRL WC-3549 | reverse complement strand
AATCCCCCCTGCGGCGGTTGCTGGCTGGGCGGCTGGGTCATCAGCACGTCCCCCTTCGTGCGGTCCGTTGCCCGGTTCGGTCTCCCCCGCGATTCCGCTGGGCTGGGCACCCCTCGGAAAGGAGCGAATCGGGCACGGGTTCCGCGGCGTTACGACAGTCGAGCGGGGCTTCTTTGTACCACCGCACCACCGCGGGCACCGGGCCGGTCCGCCCCCTGTACCCAAGGGAGAACCGGGCCGTGATGCCTCCGTTACGCGTCCACCGGGGCCGCACACCGCCCGGGGCGCACCGTGGGGCTCACGCGTCCTCGGCAAGCTCCAGCCAGCGCATCTCCAACACGTCGCGCTCGGCGACCAGTTCACGCAGCTCGGCGTCGAGTGCCGCCACCTTCTCGAAGTCGGTGGCGTGTGCGGCGATCTGCGCGTGCAGCTCCGTCTCCCGGGTCGACATCTTGTCGAGCTGCCGCTCCACCTTCTGCAGTTCCTTCTTCGCCGCCCGCGCCGCCTGCGGCGACACGGTGTTGGCCGGTGCGGCCTTCGGCGCGCCGGAGGCCGAGGCCGGGGTGGCCTCCTCCTCCATGCGCTTCCTGCGCTCCAGGTACTCGTCGACGCCGCGCGGCAGCATCCGCAGCGCCCGGTCGCCGAGCAGCGCCATCACCCGGTCGGTGGTCCGCTCGATGAAGAAGCGGTCGTGGGAGATGACGATCATCGACCCGGGCCAGCCGTCGAGGAGATCCTCCAGCTGGGTCAGCGTCTCGATGTCCAGGTCGTTGGTGGGCTCGTCGAGGAAGAGGACGTTGGGCTCGTCCATCAGCAGACGCAGGATCTGCAGCCGCCGCCGCTCGCCACCGGACAGGTCCCCGACCGGTGTCCACTGCTTCTCGTTGGAGAAGCCGAACTGCTCACAGAGCTGACCGGCGGTCATCTCGCGCCCCTTGCCGAGGTCGACCCGGTCGCGCACCTGCTGGACGGCTTCGAGGACACGCAGCTTCGGGTCGAGTTCCGCCACCTCCTGGGAGAGGTAGGCCAGCTTGACGGTCTTACCGACGACGATCTTCCCGGCCGCGGGCTGTACGTCACCGTGGCTGCGCGCCGCCTCGGCGAGCGCCCGCAGCAGCGAGGTCTTGCCCGCGCCGTTGACCCCGACCAGACCGATGCGGTCGCCGGGGCCGAGCTGCCAGGTGAGATGGGTGAGCAGCGTCTTGGCACCGGCCTGGACGGTCACGTCCTCCAGGTCGAAGACGGTCTTGCCGAGCCGGGCGTTGGCGAACTTCATCAGCTCGCTGGTGTCGCGCGGGGGCGGAACGTCGGCGATCAGCTCGTTGGCCGCCTCGATGCGGTAGCGGGGCTTGGACGTACGGGCGGGGGCGCCGCGCCGCAGCCAGGCCAGCTCCTTGCGCATCAGGTTCTGCCGCTTGGCCTCCTCGGTCGCGGCGATCCGCTCGCGCTCGGCCCGGGCGAAGACGTAGTCGCTGTAGCCGCCCTCGTACTCGTGGACCGTGCCCCGCTGGACATCCCACATGCGGGTGCAGACCTGGTCGAGGAACCAGCGGTCGTGGGTGACGCAGACGAGCGCGGAGCGCCGCGCCCGCAGGTGCCCGGCCAGCCAGGCGATGCCCTCGACGTCGAGGTGGTTGGTGGGCTCGTCGAGGACGATCAGGTCCTGTTCGGCGATGAGCAGCTTCGCCAGCGCGATCCGGCGCCGCTCGCCGCCGGAGAGCGGGGCGATGACGGTGTCCAGGCCGTGTTCGAACCCGGGCAGGGCCAGCCCGCCGAAGAGGCCGGTGAGCACGTCGCGGATCTTGGCGCTGCCGGCCCACTCGTGGTCGGCGAGGTCGCCGATGACCTCGTGCCGGATGGTGGCCTGCGGGTCGAGGGAGTCGTGCTGGGTCAGGACGCCCAGACGCAGGCCGCCGCTGTGGGTGACGCGGCCGGTGTCGGCCTCCTCCAGCTTGGCGAGCATCCGGATGAGCGTCGTCTTGCCGTCGCCGTTGCGGCCGACGACGCCGATCCGGTCGCCCTCGGACACCCCGAGGGATACACCGTCGAGCAGGGCACGGGTGCCGTACACCTTGCTGACCTGCTCGACATTGACCAGATTGACGGCCATTTCACTCCTGCCCCGGGGGTCCCCCCGGGCAGGGACCGCTCGATGTCCCAGGGTAGTCGCCGCCACGGGTGCGGTAGCGTGCGGCGACCGGCGAGGGGGGAGAACCCCTGGTCGCGCGGGTTCGGGACATTCTTCGGGGTGGGGACTTCATGAGACGTGGTGCTGGACGGGCCCTGGCCGGGGCGGTGCTGGCGGGGCTGGTGCTGGCCGGCTGTTCGTCGTCAGCCGCCGACGGGAAGGGCGGCGGCACCCCGTCGCCCTCGGACGGCACGGCGAAAGACGGCACGGCGAGGGACGGCACGGCGAAGAACGGCGACCGCGGCACCGGCCGGCCGGCCGCGAAGGGGATCACGCTCGGCGGCGCCGGCTCGGCCTGTGTCCTGCCGGTCACCTTCGACCTGGCGAAGGACTGGAAGCCGCAGGCCGTCGAGGTGGAGCCCGGGTCCGACCTGGCGGAGCTGGGCGAGCAGGGCACGGTGACGCTGGTCTGCGAGATCGACGCGAAGCCGGCCGGGAACATCGGTTACCTCCGGGTGTGGGCGGGCGGGAAGTCCGCCGGCGACGCGCGGTCGGCGCTGGAGGCGTTCGTGGCGGACGAACCGCACGCGGCGAAGGCCGTGTACACGGAGGCCGAGGCCGGATCCGTGGCCGCCGTCGAGGTCGGCTACACGGTGGACGGCGACCCGTCGGACGGGCCGAAGCCGGAGCGCGCCTTCGCGGTCGCCACCCCCGAGGGCCCCCTCGTGGTGCACCTGGGCGGGATGGACGCGGAGGAGCACCGGCAGATGCTGCCCGCGTACGAGCTGGCCCGGGAGAGCCTGAAACTGGGCTGACGGGACCGCACCCGCCGTCCTTCTCCCGCACCCCGCGCAAGGAGTACGCACGTTGTCGTCGTCACCCGGCCTGGTCGCCGGCATGGAACGCCACCAGGTCGCCGTCTACCTCGGCGCCCTGGCCGCCGGAGGGCTGGTGGGCCGGGCCGCGCCCGGCGCGGGCCCCGTCCTGGAGCACGCCGTCAACCCGGTGCTGGCCGCCCTGCTGTACGTGACGTTCCTGCAGGTGCCCGCGGCGGAGCTGGTCCGCTCCCTGCGGGCGGGCCGCTTCCTGGCCGCCGCGCTGGTGGTGAACTTCGTCGTGGTGCCGCTGGTGGTCGCCGCGATGTTCGCCTTCCTCCCGGACGACCGGGCGGTCCGCCTGGGCGTACTGCTGGTGCTGCTGGCCCCCTGCGTCGACTACGTGATCGTCTTCAGCGGGCTCGCCGGAGGCAGCAGCCGGCGGCTGCTCGCCGCGACCCCGCTGCTGCTGCTCGGGCAGATGGTCCTGCTGCCCGGCTACCTGTTCCTGTTCATGGGCCGCGACCTGGCCGGCGTGGTGGAGGCCGGGCCGTTCGTCGAGGCGTTCGCGGTGCTGATCGTCGTCCCGCTGGCCCTGGCCTGGCTCACCCAGGCCTGGGCCGCGCGGCGCCCGGCCGGGCGGAAGGCGGCCGACGCGGTGGGCACCGCGATGGTGCCGCTGATGGCCGCCACCCTGCTCACCGTGGTCGCCTCCCAGGTGCCCGGGCTCAGCGAGGCCGGCAGCCTGACGGACGTGGCCCACGTCGTGCCGTTCTACGTGCTCTTCCTGGTCGTGATGGCCTTCGCCGGGCTCGGCGTCGCCCGCGTGTTCCGCCTCGGCCCGCGCGACGGGCGGGCGATCGTGTTCACCGGGGCGACGCGCAACTCCCTGGTCGTCCTGCCCCTGGCCCTGGCGCTGCCCGACGCCCTGGCCGTCGCGGCGGTCGTCGTGGTCACCCAGACCCTGGTCGAGGTGGTCGGCATGGTGGTCTGCGTACGGGCCGTGCCTCGGATGCTTCCGCTCCGGGACTGACCCCCGCCCCGAGGTCCGTACGCCGCCGGCCGCTACCCCCGCGGCTCCCGCACGGTCGCCCCCGGCGCCGGGGACACCGCCACGCGCACGCCGCGGCACGTGCCCGAGGCCAGCAGCGCGTCACCGATCTCCCGGGCCGTGTCCGCGTCGGCGGCCAGGAAGGCCGTGGTCGGCCCCGACCCCGAGACCAGCGCGGCCAGGGCGCCCGCGGCGGTGCCCACGGCGAGGGTGTCGGCGAGCGAGGGACGCAGGGAGAGGGCAGCGGCCTGGAGGTCGTTGCCGAGGGCGCCCGCGAGCGCGGCGGTGTCGCCCTTGCGCAGGGCGGTCAGGAGCGCGGGGGAGGCGGTGGGTTCGGGTACCCGGGTGCCGGCGGTGAGCCGGTCGAACTCGGCGTACACCGCGGGGGTGGAGAGCCCGCCGTCGGCGACGGCGAAGACCCAGTGGAAGGTGCCGCCGACCTCGATGGGGGTCAGTTGCTCACCCCGGCCCACACCGAGCGCCGCCCCGCCGATCAGACTGAACGGCACATCGCTGCCCAACTCGGCGCAGATGGCGAGCAGTTCGTCCTGGGACGCCCCGGTGGACCACAGGGCGTCGCAGGCCACCAGGGCGGCAGCGCCGTCGGCGCTGCCGCCGGCCATGCCACCGGCGACGGGGATGTCCTTGGCGATGTGGATGTGGACGTCGGGGCTGATGCCGTACCGCCCGGCCAGCGCGACAGCGGCGCGGGCCGCCAGGTTGCCGGCGTCCAGCGGGACCTGCGCGGCGTCGGGGCCGGAGCAGGTGACGCGCAGGGTGTCGGCCGGGGCGACGGTGACCTCGTCGTACAGCCCGACGGCGAGGAAGACGTTGGCCAGGTCGTGGAAGCCGTCGGGGACACGGACGGTGACGCTCATGCGCTGCTCCCGGACGTCTCGGCCTGCCCGGGCCGCTCCGGCTGCCCGGGCTTGTTCTCGGCGACGGCGGCGAACTCCTCGACGGTGAGGGCCTCGCCCCGCGCCTGCGGCGAGATCCCCGCCGCGACGAGGGCCGCCTCGGAGCCGGCCCAGCCGGCCAGCGCGGCGCGCAGCGTCTTGCGGCGCTGGGCGAAGGCCGCGTCGACGACGGCGAAGACCTCGGCCCGGCTCGCCGTGGTCCGGATCGGTTCGGTGCGCCGGACCAGGGACACCAGCCCGGAGTCGACGTTCGGCGCGGGCCAGAAGACGGTGCGCCCGATCGAACCGGCGCGCTTGACGTCGGCGTACCAGGCGGCCTTCACGGACGGCACGCCGTAGACCTTGCTGCCGGGCTTGGCGGCGAGCCGGTCGGCGACCTCGGCCTGCACCATCACGAGCGTCCGCTCGATGGACGGGAAGCGCTCCAGCATGGTGAGCAGCACCGGTACGGCCACGTTGTACGGGAGGTTCGCCACCAGCGCGGTCGGCGCCGGGCCGGGCAGCTCGGTCACCAGCATCGCGTCCGAGTGCACCAGGGAGAAGCGGTCGGCGCGCCCCGGGAGCCGGGCCGCCACGGTGGCCGGCAGGGCGCCCGCGAGTACGTCGTCGATCTCGACGGCGACGACCCGGTCGGCCGCCTCCAGCAGGGCCAGGGTCAGCGAGCCCAGTCCGGGGCCGATCTCGACCACGACGTCGTCGGGCCGCACCTCGGCGGTCCGGACGATCCGGCGGACCGTGTTGGCGTCGATGACGAAGTTCTGTCCGCGCTGCTTGGTGGGGCGTACGCCCAGCGCTGCGGCCAGCTCGCGGATGTCTGCGGGGCCCAGGAGGGCGTCGGGCTCTGTGGTGCTCACCCGGTAAGCCTACGGCCGTCGGGGGGCCCGGAGGCCGCCCGTCCCGTGGGCCCCGCGGCGCGTGCCGGTCAGAAGTCGAACGCGCGGGCGGTGTTGTCGTAGATCGCGGCGGCCAGGGTGTCCTCGTCGGTGCCCCGCACCTGGGCCATCGCGCGGAGCGTCACCGGGATGAGGTACGGCGCGTTGGGCCGCCCCCGGTAGGGGGCCGGGGTGAGGAAGGGGGCGTCGGTCTCGACGAGCACCAGCTCCGCCGGGGCCACGGCCAGCGCGTCGCGGAGCGGCTGGGCGTTCTTGAAGGTGACGTTGCCGGCGAAGGACATGAAGTACCCGGCGGCGGCGCAGACGCGGGCCATCTCGGCGTCCCCGGAGTAGCAGTGGAAGACGGTGCGCTCCGGCGCGCCCTCCTCGGCGAGGATGCGCAGCACGTCGGCGTGGGCCTCCCGGTCGTGGATGACCAGGGCCTTGCCGTGCCGCTTGGCGATCTCGATGTGGGCCCGGAAGGACTCCTCCTGGGCGGCGACGCCCTCGGGGCCGGTACGGAAGTGGTCCAGGCCGGTCTCGCCGACGGCGCGTACGTGGTCGAGGGCGGCCAGGGCGTCGATCTCGGCGAGCGCCTCGTCCAGGGCGGCCTTGCCGCCCGGCTCGCGCGCCCCCTGCCGCGCGCTGCCCTCCGGGTCCCCGTGCACGATCCGCGGCGCCTCGTTGGGGTGCAGGGCGACGGCGGCGTGCACGGACGGGTGGGCGGCGGCCGTCTCGGCGGCCCACCGCGAGCC
>NZ_KL585390.1:60552-66099 GCF_000721935.1 Streptomyces sp. NRRL WC-3549 | reverse complement strand
GCGCCCCCCCGCGAGCCCGCCACGTCGCAGCCGACCTGGACGACGGTGGTCACGTTGACCGCCGTGGCGCGGGCCAGGCCCTCCTCGACGGTGGCGTCCTGCATGTCCAGGTGGGTGTGCGAATCGGCGACCGGGACACGCAGGGGTTCGGGCAGTGGCGGGGCTTCGGTACGGCTCATGCCCCGACTCTACGAAAGGACCGCCGGCCACAGGGCACCCGCGGTGGGCGGGTCACCCGCGGTGGAAGGGGCGGAGCAGGGACGACAGCTGCCAGTGGTGCCCCGCCGGCGCCGGTGCCGGCACGGCCCCGTCCTCCACGGCCTCCTGCGGGCGCGCGTCCCTGGCGGGCCGGAGCACCCCCTGCACGGTGGAGACCCGGCCGGACCGCATGATCCGGACGACGTGTCCTCCGCAGTTCGCGCAGGTGGGCGTGGACAGCGGGGAGGGCACCCGCTCCCCGCCCGCCGTGTAGACCACGTGGGCGTGCCCCGATCCGTCGACGTGGTGGTGTATCTCGTAGGCCTGTTCCCAGCCGTGTCCGCACCTCATGCAGGCGAACGCGTAGGCCTCGTGGACGGTGGTGGCTGCGGTCTCACTCATGCCTGCTCCTCTTGTCCGTGGACAAGCACGCCGGCAGGCCCTCCGGCACGGGAGCCCGGGGCGTGCGTCCCACTTTCCAGTAGACGCCTGCGCGGGCGGCGGTGCACCAGGCCTGCCGAGTGTTGGAACGGTCTTGGTCCTTCTGTGACCCAAGGCCCCGAAGCGGCTCCCGTACCCGGTCCGGCCTTTACTTTCCGGGCTGCTCCTTGCCCTCGCCCGGGCCGGTCCTCGCCGCGTTCTTTGCCGCGACCACCGCATCGAAGACCTCACGTTTGGGCAGGTGGGCCTCGGTGGCGACCGCCGCGATGGCCTCCTTGCGCCGCTCGCCGGCCTCCTCGCGCACCTGCACCCTGCGCACCAGCTCGGCGGCGTCCGGTTTCTCGCCGGGGGTGTCCGCGGCGCCCTCGACGACGACGGTGATCTCGCCCCGCACTCCTTCGGCGGCCCAGACGGCCAGCTCGCCCAGCGGCCCGCGCCTGACCTCCTCGTACGTCTTGGTCAGCTCCCGGCACACGGCGGCCCGGCGGTCCGCGCCGAACACCTCGGCCATCGCGGCCAGCGTGTCGTCCAGCCGGTGCGGTGCCTCGAAGAAGACCATCGTGCGCCGCTCCTCGGCGACCTCGCGCAGCTTCCCGAGCCGCTCGCCCGCCTTGCGCGGCAGGAACCCCTCGAAGCAGAAGCGGTCCACGGGCAGCGCCGACAGCGCCAGCGCGGTCAGGACGGCCGACGGTCCGGGCACGGCGGTGACCTTGATGTCCCGTTCGACGGCCGCCGCGACGAGCCGGTACCCCGGGTCGGAGACGGACGGCATCCCGGCGTCCGTGACCAGCAGGACCCGTGCCCCGCCGACCAGTGCCTCGACCAGCTCGGGCGTCCGGGCGGACTCGTTGCCCTCGAAGTAGGAGACGACGCGCCCCGTCGTGTGGACGCCCAGCGCCTGGGTGAGCCGGCGCAGCCGGCGGGTGTCCTCGGATGTGTATAAGAGACAGGAGTACGAGCGTTCCAGTCGTTCCAGTCACATCGGCCATCCTCCCAGCACGGGCGGCGCCCCTCGCACGGACGCGTTCCCTACGATGGCGCGGTGACGAGTACTGCGCCCGAGGCCCGGCAGGGCAACGACGCCGGGGCCCCCGCCCGCGACCAGCCGCCTTACTGGCAGCAGCGGCTGCGCCGCTTCGGCCATTCCGCACGGCCGGAGACGGGGCTGCGCGAGCGCCTGGTACCGCCGTACACCCGGCCCGGACGCCAGTTCTGGGACGTGCTCGCCGTGCCGCCGGCCGTGGCGGACCGTCTGGTGCGCTGGTCGGCGTGGGGCGGGCCGCTCCTGGTGGCACTGGTCGCCGGGGTGCTGCGGTTCTGGAACCTGGGCAGCCCGAGGGCGGTGATATTCGACGAGACGTACTACGCCAAGGACGCCTGGGCGCTGGTCAACCAGGGGTACGAGGGCGCGTGGCCCAAGGACGTCGACAAGCTGATCCTCAGCGACCCCTCGGCGGTGGAGATCCCGTCCGACCCGGGCTACGTCGTCCATCCCCCGGTCGGCAAGTGGATCATCGGCTTCGGTGAGCAGCTCTTCGGGTTCACCCCGTTCGGCTGGCGCTTCATGGTGGCGCTGCTGGGCACCCTTTCGGTGCTGATGCTGTGCCGGATCGGCCGGCGGCTGTTCCGCTCCACGTTCCTCGGCTGCCTGGCGGGCACGCTGCTGGCGGTGGACGGCCTGCACTTCGTGATGAGCCGGACCGCGCTGCTCGACCTCGTCCTGATGTTCTTCGTGCTCGCGGCCTTCGGCTGCCTGCTCGTCGACCGCGACCGGTCGCGCCGCAGACTGGCCGCCGCGCTGCCGGTCGACGAGGACGGGGTGCTGCTGGGATGGCGGCCCTGGCGCATCGCCGCCGGTCTGATGCTCGGCCTGGCCTTCGCCACGAAGTGGAACGGGCTGTACATCCTGGCCGCGTTCGGGATCATGGCGGTGCTCTGGGACGTCGGCGCGCGGCGTACGGCCGGTGCGATGCGGCCGTACCGCGCGGTGGTGCTGCGGGACCTGCTGCCCGCGTTCGTCTCCACGGTGCTGGTCGCGATCGGCACGTACCTGGTCTCGTGGACCGGCTGGATCGTCACCGGCAAGGGCTACTACCGCGACTGGGCGGCCACCGAGGGCAAGGGCGGCGCCTGGTCCTGGCTGCCGGACTGGCTGCGCAGCCTGTGGCACTACGAGAACCAGGTGTACGACTTCCACGTCGGCCTGACCTCCGGCCACACCTACCAGTCCAATCCGTGGAGCTGGATCGTGCTGGGCCGCCCGGTCTCCTACTTCTACGAGGAGGAGCCGGGCTGCGCCGCCTCGGAGACCGGCAAGTGCGCCCGCGAGGTCCTGGCGATCGGCACCCCGCTGCTGTGGTGGGCCGCGTGCGTGGCGCTGCTGTACGTGCTGTGGCGCTGGTTCTTCCGGCGCGACTGGCGGGCCGGAGCGATCGCCTGCGGGGTGGCGGCGGGCTGGGTGCCCTGGTTCTTCTACCAGGAGCGGACGATCTTCCTCTTCTACGCGGTCGTGTTCGTGCCGTTCCTCTGTCTGGCGGTGACGATGCTGGTCGGGGCGCTGCTGGGCCCGGCGACGAGGCCCTCGCCCGCGGGCGATCCGGCCGGTGAGCGGAGACGGACGCTGGGGGCGATCGCGGCGGGCGTGCTGGTGTTGCTGATCGTGTGGAACTTCGTCTATTTCTGGCCGCTGTACACGGGCACGTCGATCCCGGAGAACTCCTGGCGGGACCGCATGTGGCTGGACAGCTGGGTGTAGCGTCGGCGCGCGGAACGGCCGGAAAGCGCTCTCTCGGTGCGCGTCGCGGTCCGGTAACGACCCCTTCGGATGTCACTGCCGTCCCGTAGAGTCCCGGGAATCGCCCTGCTTTCTGACACACACGTGCGAGGGGGCTTCTCGGGGAGGGGGACTGCACCGATGCGCAGTGGAGCGAAGGTCGCCGTGGTCGGCGGGGTGTTCGTGCTGGTGGCCGGGGGGGTCGGCTACGGCGCGTACAGCGTGCTCTCGGACGACACCGGGGGCGGCACGGGCACCGTCGCCGAGTCCACCGAGGTGAAGACCGGCCCGCCGAGCGAGACCGAGATCGAGCGGACCTCGAAGGACTTCCTGACGGCGTGGGCGTCCGGCGACGCCGCGACCGCCGCACAGCTCACCAACAACGCCACGGCGGCCGAACCGCTGCTGACGGGGTACGCCGAGGACGCCCACGTCACCGACGCGGTGATCACCCCGGGCGCGGCCACCGGCGCGAAGGTGCCGTACACCGTGAAGGCGACGGTGTCCTTCGAGGGGAAGACCAAGCCCTGGTCGTACTCCTCGGAGCTGACCGTGGTGCGCGGTCGGACCACCGGCAAGGCGCTCGTCGACTGGCAGCCCACGGTGGTCCACCCGCAGCTGACCGAGGGCGCGGTGCTGAAGACCGGCGAGTCGTCCACGGCGGCGATCGAGACCGTCGACCACAACGGCAAGGTGCTGGACAAGGAGACGTACCCGTCGCTGGGGCCGATCCTGGACACCCTGCGCGAGAAGTACGGGGACACCACCGGCGGTTCCCCGGGCATGGAGACCTGGATCGAGCCGGCGGACGAGCAGCTTCCGAACACGACGCTGCTGACACTCGCCAAGGGCAAGCCCGGCAAGCTGCACACGACGCTCGACGCGGAGGTCCAGGCGGCGGCCGAGGCCGCGGTCAAGCAGTACGGCGAGTCGTCCGTGGTGGCGATCCAGCCCTCGACCGGCGCGATACAGGCGATAGCCAACAACCGGGCGGACGGCTACGACGCGGCGATGCGGGGCACACTGGCCCCCGGCTCCACGATGAAGATCGTGACGGCGGCGATGATCATCCAGAACGGGCTGGGGAACATCAACTCCCCGGTGGAGTGCCCGTCCACCGTGTCGTGGGAGGGCGTGACCTTCCACAACCTCAAGGACTTCTCCATCGCCAACGGCACCCTGCGCGACGCCTTCGGCCAGTCCTGCAACACCGCCTTCATCAAGCCGGTCAAGCCGCTCGGCGACCGGGCGGGCACGGCGCTCGGCCAGGAGGCCCGCGACTACTTCGGCCTGGGCCAGGACAACTGGAAGACCGGGGTGGAGTCCTTCGACGGCAGCGTCCCTGAGTCCTCGGGGGCCGAGACCGCGGCCTCCTACATCGGCCAGGGCAAGATCCTGATGAGCCCGCTGAACATGGCGTCGGTCGCCGCGACCGCGAAGAGCGGCTCCTTCAAGCAGCCCTACGTCGTCGCCCGCGACCTGGACGACCGGCCGTTCGCCACCGCCCGCCCGCTCCCGGGCGACGTGGGACAGCAGTTGCGGGACATGATGCGCTTCACCGCGACCAGCCCGACCGGCAGCGGCACGAAGGCGATGGCCTCGGTCGGCGGCGACAAGGGCGCCAAGACCGGCTCCGCCGAGGTGGACGGCCAAGGCACGTCCAACAGCTGGTTCGTCGGCTTCAGCAACGACCTCGCGGCGGCGGCGGTCGTCCAGTCCGGCGGCCACGGCGGCGACGCGGCCGGCCCGGTGGTCGCGACGGTGCTGCGCGCCGGTCCGTGAGCGGGGGCGTACGTCGAGGTGTGAGCCGGTCCGTGAGCGGGACGTGAGCGGGGCGTGATCCAGTCCGTGAGCGAGGCCGCGGGCCGGTCCCGGTCTGTCGGCCGGGGCGCCCCCGGGGCGCGGTTCGCCGGACACGCCTGGTTTCACGCCGACCGCCTCCGAACTCCCTGGTGCCGGCGGCGGGACGTTCAGTAGCGTGCGGCCATGAGCACATCGGACACGACTCCCGCCGCACCCCCTTCCGACGCCCACCCCCGGTTCGCCGAGGCACTGCGGGAGCTGGGCCTCGACGTCGAGGTGCGCCGCTTCCCGGACGCCACCCGCACCGCCGTCGAGGCCGCCGCCGCGATCGG
>NZ_KL585390.1:55986-60351 GCF_000721935.1 Streptomyces sp. NRRL WC-3549 | reverse complement strand
GCCGCGATCGGCTGCGAGCTCAGCCAGATCGTCAAGTCGCTGATCTTCGAGGCGGACGGCGCCCCCGTGCTGGTCCTGATGGACGGCTCGTCCCGGGTGGACGTGGAGCGCGTACGGGCCGAGCTCGGCGCGGGCAAGGTCAAGCGGGCCGGCGCCGACCTGGTGCGGGAGACCACGGGGTACGCGATCGGCGGCGTCCCGCCCTTCGGCCACCGCACGAGGACCCGGGTGCCAGGGCGTGGGCTGCTCGACCACCCGGTCGTGTGGGCGGCCGCCGGCACCCCGCACACCGTCTTCCCCCTCGACCCGAAGAGCCTGATCGCACAGGCCGGCGGCACCCTGGTGGACGTGCGCGAGCAGACCGCGTGACCCCCCTGGTGGCGGTCGCGGTCCTGGCCGCCGCGATCACCCACGCCGGCTGGAACGCCCTCGCCCACGCGATACGCGACCAGTTGCTGTCCTTCACCCTCATCTCCGGGGGCGGGGCGCTGATCGGTGCCGTCCTGGCCTCGGCCGCGCCGCTCCCGGCGGCCGGCGCGTGGCCGTACCTGCTGCTCTCCGCGGTCCTGCACGTGGCCTACATGGCACTGCTGATGCGCTCGTTCACGCTGGGCGACTTCGGCCAGATGTATCCGATCGCCCGGGGCACCGCCCCGCTCGTGGTGACGGTCCTCGCCGCCGTCTTCGTCGGAGAGCGCCCCGACGGCTGGGCGACGGCCGGTGTCGCGGTGGCCTCGGCCGGGCTCGTCGGCCTGGCGTTGTGGGGCATCCGGGGCTCCGCCACCCGCCCGCACGGCCCGGCGGTCCTGGCGGCCCTGGCGACGGGGCTGGCGATCGCCGGGTACACCACGGTCGACGGCGCCGGCGTGCGCGCCTCGGGCACCCCGCTCGGCTACATCGGCTGGCTGATGGTCGCCCAGGGCCTGGTCATCCCCGCGTACGCCTTCTGGCGCCGACGCGGCGCACTGGCCGCCGAGTTGTCCCCGTACCTGAGGCGCGGACTGGCCGGCGCGGCCCTGTCGGTCACCGCGTACGCCCTCGTCCTGTGGGCCCAGACCAGGGCCCCGCTGGCCCCGGTCGCGGCGCTGCGGGAGTCCTCGATCATCGTGGGGGCCGCGATCGGGACGCTGTTCTTCAAGGAACGGTTCGGCGCGCCGAGGATCGCGGCGGCCGGGCTGATGGTCGTGGGCATCGGGCTGATGCTGCACACGAGTTGAGGGGGCGCCCGGCCGGGCGGGGGCGGTGCCGCCGCCCTCCGCCGTGGCCCGCGCCCCTACTCGCCCCGCATCGCCTTGCGGAAGCCGGTGTTGACGCCCATCAGGCCGCCGTCCACCCGCAGCGTCGTCCCGGTGACCCAGGACGCGTCCCGGGACGCCAGGAAGGCCACGGCGGCGGCGATGTCGTCCGGTTCGCCGATCCGGCCGAGCGGGTAGAGGGCGCTCGCCCGCGCCAGGTCGTCGTCGCGTCCGGCCCATCCCTCGGTGCGGACGGTACCGGGGGCGACGAGGTTGACCCGGACGCCGCGCGGGCCCGCGTGGCCGGCCAGCGTACGGGTCAGGCTGCCCAGGCCCGCCTTCGCGGCGCTGTAGGCGTGCCCGCCGAAGTCCTGTTCGCCGTTGACGGAGCCGATGTTGACGATGGCGCCGCGCCCCGAGGCCGCCAGGTGCGGCAGCGCGGCGCGGGAGCAGCGGTAGGGGCCGGTCAGGGTGATGTCGAGGGTGTGGGCCCAGGACTCGTCGGCCTCGTCCTCGAAGAGCCCGGCGTCCTCGTGGTTGGCGTAGGCGTTGTTGACGAGGACGTCGAGGCCGCCGAAGACGGCGACGGCGTGGGCCACCGCCGCCTCGACGGCGGCCCGGTCCCCGACGATGTGTATAAGAGACAGGGGTCGAGGTCGGTGACGAGGACGGCCGCGCCCTCGGCGGCCAGGCGGCGGGCCGTGGCGGCGCCGATGCCCCGGCCGGCTCCGGTGACGAGGGCGGTGTATCCGTCGAGACGTGCGCTGATGGTGTCGGTCACAACGCCGACCGTACCGCCCTGATCAGGGCCTGGGAACGGGGATCCGCGGTGACTCCCTTCTGCAGTCCGTTCGTCACGTAGCCCAGCGCGATGCCCGATTCCGGGTCGGCGAAGCCCAGCGATCCGCCCCGGCCGGGGTGGCCGAAGGAACCGGGGGCCAGGAGCGGGGCGGCCGGGCCGTGCAGCATGTAGCCGAGGCCGAAGCGGGTGGAGACGACCAGGACCCGGTCCGGCCCGGCGGACTCCTCGGTGCGGGCCAGGGTGAGGGTGGCCGGGGCGAACAGCCGGTGGCCGTCGACCTCGCCGATCATCGCGGCGTAGCAGCGGGCCAGGCCGCGCGCGGTGGCCACGCCGTTGGAGGCGGGGAGTTCGGCCGCCCGGTAGGCGGGGTCGTTCTCGTCGGGGAAGGGGTCGATCGCCCCGAAGGCCCGCCGGGTCAGCGAGTCGGGGTCGCGGTAGGCATCGACGACGGCCCGCTTGGGACGCAACCGCAGGGTGCCGCCGCCGCCCTCCGCGGCCGGGGGCTCGACGGGGCCGATCCGGCCGATGCGGTGCGCCTCGTCGGCCGGGAGCCCGAACCAGAAGTCCAGGCCGAGCGGCCGGGCGATCTCCTCGGCGATCCAGCGCCCGATGGTGCGTCCGGTGACCCGGCGGACCAGTTCGCCGATGAGCCAGCTGTAGGTCTGGGCGTGGTAGCCGTGATCGGTGCCGGGCTCCCACTGGGGCCCCTGGGCGGCGACGGCCCGCGCCCCGCTGACCCCGTCGGCGGCCTCCTCGGGCGTCAACGGCGTGTCCAGGGCGGCCAGTCCGGCCCGGTGGGCCAGGAGGTGGCGTACGAGGAGGCGGTCCTTGCCGTTGGCCTTGAACTCCGGCCAGTACGTCCCGACGGGCGCGTCCAGGTCCACCTGCCCGCGCTGGTGCAGCAGCAGCGGTACGGCGGCGGCGACGCCCTTCCCGGCGGAGCGGACGATCTGCACGGTGTCCACGGCCCATGGTTCGGTGCCGTCGACGTCTCTCGTACCGGCCCACAGGTCCACCACCTTGCGCCCGTGCCGGTAGACGGCCACGGCCGCGCCCCGTTCCCCGCGCCGTTCGAAGTTACGGACGAACGCGTCCCGTACCGCCTCGAACCCTGGTGCCACCGTGCCCCGTACGTCCACGCCTGCTCCCGCACTCCCGCTCATCCCCCCATGGTGCATCGCGGCGTGGACCGAGCGGCTGCCGGGTCACCGACTGTTCACGTACGCGGGGCGGCGACGGAACGCGGGTCGAAGCCGAAGGGCAGCTCCAGCCGGTGCCGGCGCATCAGCTCCTGGTCGCACAGCAGTTGCCGGGTGTGGTCGTCGGCGGCGATGACCCCGTCGCTGAGGATGACGGCGCGCGGGCAGAGTTCGAGGGCGTACGGCAGGTCGTGGGTGACCATCAGCACGGTGACGTCCAGGTCCCGCAGGATGTCGGCGAGTTCTCGGCGGGAGGCGGGGTCCAGGTTGGAGGAGGGCTCGTCCAGGACGAGGATCTCCGGTTCCATCGCGAGGACGGTGGCGACGGCGACCCGGCGGCGCTGCCCGAAGGAGAGGTGGTGCGGGGGGCGGGCCGCGAACTCCTCCATGCCGACCTGCCTGAGGGCGGCCGTCACCCGCTCCTCCAGCTCCGCGCCGCGCAGCCCGGCCGAGGCGGGTCCGAAGGCGACGTCCTCGCGGACGGTCGGCATGAACAGCTGGTCGTCCGGGTCCTGGAAGACGATCCCGACCCGGCGCCGGATCTGGGCCAGGTTCCGTTTCTCCACGGGCAGCCCGGCGATCCGGACGGTGCCCGCGCCGGCGTCGAGGATGCCGTTGAGGTGCAGGACGAGGGTGGTCTTGCCCGCGCCGTTGGGGCCGAGCAGGGCGACCCGCTCGCCGCGCCCCACGGTGAGGTCGACCCCGAAGAGGGCCTGGTGGCCGTCGGGGTAGGCGTAGGCGAGGCCACGGACTTCGAGGGACGGGTGCTCGGCGGTGGCCGGCTGGATCGGGCTCATAGGGTCCATCCCAGCAGACAGACGCCCAGGGCGAGCACGGGGAGAACCGAGGCGTACGCCCACTGGGTCCGGGAGGCGGTCACCTCGTCGATCACCGGCAGGGTCCCGGTGTAGCCCCGGCTGACCATCGCGAGGTGGACGCGCTCACCGCGTTCGTAGGAGCGGATGAACAGGGCGCCCGCCGTCTTGGCCAGGACCCCCCAGTGCCGTACGCCGCGCGCCTCGAAGCCCCGGGAGCGGCGGGCGATCGACATCCGGCGCAGTTCGTCGGTGATCACGTCGCCGTAGCGGAGCATGAAGGACGCGATCTGGACGAGCAGCGGCGGCAGCCT
>NZ_KL585390.1:53466-55768 GCF_000721935.1 Streptomyces sp. NRRL WC-3549 | reverse complement strand
CAGCCTCAGCCGCTGGAGGCCGAGCAGCAGGGAGCGCAGCTCGGTGGTGGAGGCCAGCAGCACGGAGGCGGCGACGCCGAGCGTGCCCTTGGCGAGGACGTTCCAGGCGCCCCAGAGGCCGGGGACGCTGACGGTGAGGCCGAGCAGCTCGGTCTGCTCGCCGGGGACGACGAACGGCATGAGCAGCGCGAACGCCACGAACGGCACCTCGATGACCAGCCGTTTCAGCAGGAAACCGGCCGGGACGCGGGCCACGGCGGCGACGGCGGCGAGCAGCACGGCGTACAGCGCGAACGCCCAGAGGGCCTCTCGGGGTGTGGAGACGACGACCACGACGAAGCCGAGGACGGCGACGAGCTTGCAGTGCGGGGGCAGCCGGTGGACCGGCGAGTGGCCGTGCCGGTAGAGCGTGTGGGCGTGGCCCGCGCCCATGTCAGTCGGACCCGTGGGAGGCGGTGGCGGGCTCCTGCCGGACGCGGCGCCGGTGCACGGCCCAGAAGACCCCGCTGCCGACGACGACGGTGACGCCTACCCCGATCACCCCGGCGAGGCCGCCGGAGATCCGGGCGTCGGCGATGTCCTTGACGCCGTAGTCGGCGAGCGGCGAGTTCGCGGCGCCGTGCTCCTTGACCTTCTCGTCGATGCCCTTGTCGGCGGCGACCTTCTCCAGGCCGTCCGGGCTGGCGGAGGCGTAGTAGGAGACGAACCCGGCGAGGAGGAGGGCGGCGACCAGACCGGTCGCCCAGACCTTGCGGGTGGAGTGGGTGCGGGCGGCGGGGGCGGGGGCGGCCGGGGCGTCGACGAGTTCACCGTCGACGCGCAGCTTCAGCGGGGCGGCGAGCCCACGGGCCCCGTGGACGAGGTCGGGGCGCACCGCGAGCACGGCACCGACGGTCAGCGCGGTGATCACGGCCTCGCCGATGCCGATGAGGACGTGCACGCCGACCATCGCGGTGAGGACCTTGCCGATGGGTACGTCGGTGGTGCCGCCGATCGCGTAGATCAGGGTGAAGACGGCGGCGGCGGCCGGTACGGAGACCAGCGCGGCCACGAACGCCGCCGCGGTCGTCGAGCGGCGGGTGCGCGGCAGCACCCCGGTGAGGCCGCGGAAGAGGGCGTAGGCGACGACGACGGTGACGACGCCCATGACGGTGATGTTGACGCCGAGCGCGGTGAGGCCCCCGTCGGCGAAGAGGATGCCCTGCATCAGCAGGACGACCGCTATGCAGAGCACCCCGGTGTACGGCCCGACCAGGATCGCGGCGAGCGCCCCGCCCAGGAGATGGCCGCTGGTGCCGGCGGCGACCGGGAAGTTCAGCATCTGCACGGCGAAGATGAAGGCCGCGACGAGCCCGGCGAGCGGCGCCGTGCGCTCTCCCCCGAGCTCCCGCCGCGCTCCGCGCAGGCTGACCGCGACCGCCCCGGCGGCGACCACGCCCGCCACCGCGGAGACAGGTGCGTTGATGAATCCGTCGGGTACATGCATGGAAGGGCTCCGCTTCGGGCGAGGGCGCCGGGTCGGGGGACGGGTCGGTGGGGCGGGCCGGTCGTCGGGCCGGGGTCGGGTCGGTC
Source organism: Streptomyces sp. NRRL WC-3549 (assembly GCF_000721935.1). Taxonomy (GTDB): domain Bacteria; phylum Actinomycetota; class Actinomycetes; order Streptomycetales; family Streptomycetaceae; genus Streptomyces. The sequence goes on along the minus strand of NZ_KL585390.1, from coordinate 54,196 downwards.
GTCGGGCCGGGTCGGGTCGACAGCCGCTCAATGATAGGGCCCTGTTGCAAAGAGTTCGCAAGAGCGGGGAACAGACAACTAACAACCCTTCCCCACATGCGTCGAACGCGACATATGGGACATTGGGGTGGAAGATACGTGCACACAGGAGGAGCCGGAATGTCTCTCGTGATCCAGGAACACCTCCGGGCCCGGCTCGTCACCGACGGCCCCGAACCCCGGCTCGTCCCCGTCCGGCTGAGCTGCGACACGGCGGCCCCGCAGACCGTGCGGCTCCGCGTCCCGGGCACCGCCGAGCTGACGATCGGCCGGGAGGTGCTGGAGGACGGCCTGCGCTCCCCCGTCGCCGACGGCGAGCTCCGGCTCTGGCCGTGCGGCCGTGCCCAGCTCGTGGTGGAACTGCACGCCCCCGACGGCGTCGCCGTGTTCCAGCTCGACAACGCCCCGGTACTCCGCTTCCTGCGCCGCACATACGCGCCGGCCCCGGCCCGCCCCACGGCCGGAGCGGCCACCCCTCTGCCCTGAGCACCCCTGCCCGCGCCCGGGCACACCGATGGCCCCGTGCACACGGCACGGGGCCATCGGCCACTCCGGTCCCCCGTCCCCACAGGCGACCGGTGCTCCGGGGTCCGCGTCCCGCTCAGGCGCGGCCCCCGGGGTTCTCCGGGATCAGACGCGGCTCAGCTCGCGCCCCCCTCCCGACGGGCCGTCGGACGGGCCGTCGGCCGCC
>NZ_KL585390.1:49071-53233 GCF_000721935.1 Streptomyces sp. NRRL WC-3549 | reverse complement strand
GCCGGCTTCTCGCGCAGGCCCTCGCCCTCCACGTCCACGCTGGGCAGCGCGCGGTCCAGCCAGCGCGGCAGCCACCAGGCACGCCTGCCCAGCAGGGCCAGCACCGCGGGCACGACGGCCATACGGACCACGAAGGCGTCGAAGAAGACGGCGATGGCCAGCGAGAAGCCGATCATCTTGATCATCGACTCGCTGGAGCCGATGAAGCCGGCGAAGACGGCCATCATGATCACCGCGGCGGCCGTGACCACCCGGGCCCCGTGCCGGAAACCGGTGACGATCGCCTGGCCGGGCGTCTCCCCGTGGACGTACGCCTCCCGCATCCGGGTGACCAGGAAGACCTCGTAGTCCATCGCGAGGCCGAAGACCACACCGACCATGAAGATCGGCATCATGCTCATGATCGGACCGGTCTGCTCGACTCCGAAGAGCGAGCCGAGCCAGCCCCACTGGAAGACCGCGACGACCGCGCCCAGGGCCGCGACGACCGAGAGCAGGAAGCCGAGGGCCGCCTTGAGCGGCACCAGCAGCGAGCGGAAGACGACCATCAGCAGCAGGAAGGCGAGTCCGACGACGAGCGCCAGATAGGGCAGCAGCGCGTCGTTCATCTTCTCGGAGAAGTCGATGTTCATCGCGGTGGCGCCGGTGACCAGCACCTCGGCACCGGTCTCGCTCTTGATGTCCGCACCCGCGTCGCGGATGGCGTGGACGACGTTCTCCGTGTCGGTGGAGCTCGGCCGGTCCTTCGGGATGACCGTGATGGTCGCGGCGTCGCCGGCCTTGTTGAACGTGGCCGGGGTGACGGCGGCGACGTGACCGCTCGCCTCGATGCCCTGGGAGACCTGCTCGACCGCGGCCTTGCCGTCCTCGCTGTTCCTGGTGTCCACGACGACCAGCAGCGGACCGTTGAAGCCCGGGCCGAAACCGTCGGAGAGCAGGTCGTAGGCCTGGCGCTGCGTGGTGCTCTTGGGCTGCGAGCCGTCGTCCGGCAGGCCCATCTCCAGCGAGGCGGCCGGGACGGCTATGACGCCGAGCCCCACCACACCGGCCAGCAGGACCCACACCGGCTTGCGCAGCACGAACCGCGCCCAGCGGGTGCCCATGTTGGGCTTGGCCTCGGGCTTGTCCTCCGCCTCGGCGGCCTCGCGCGCCTTGCGCCCCATGATCCACTTGCCGGCGACACCGAGCAGGGCGGGCACCAGGGTGAGCGCGACGAGGACCGCGATCGCGACGGTACCGGCGGCGGCGAAGCCCATCTTCGACAGCATCGGGATGTTGACGACGGCGAGGCCCACCAGGGCGATGACGACGGTCAGACCGGCGAAGACGACCGCGGACCCGGCCGTGCCGACGGCCCGGCCGGCCGCCTCCTCGCGCTCCCGGCCCTCGGCCAGTTCGGCGCGGTAGCGGGAGACGATGAACAGGGCGTAGTCGATGCCGACCGCGAGGCCGATCATCATGGCGAGGATCGAGGTGGTGGAGCCCAGGTCCAGCACGGTGGCCAGGGCGGTGATCAGCGACACCCCGATGCCGACGCCGATGAGCGCGGTCAGCAGCGGCAGCCCCGCGGCGATCAGCGAGCCGAAGGTGATGACCAGCACCACCGCGGCGATGGCGACCCCGATGACCTCGGTGGCCCCGGTCTCCGGCATCACCTGGAGCGCGTCACCGCCGATCTCCACGGTCAGCCCGTCGCTCTGGGCGGCCTCGCCCACGTGCTCCAGCGAATCCCGCGTCCCGTCGGTGAGCTCCATCGAGTTCACCTTGTAGGAGACGGAGATGTACGCCGTCGAACCGTCCTCGCTGACGGCGTTCGCCGTGTAGGGGTCGGTGACCGAGGCGATCTGGTCCGAACCGGACTCCAGCGTGCCGACGATCTTCTGGACGTCCGCCTTGTTCTCCGGGTCGGTCATCTTCTGGCCCTCGGGGGCCTTGAAGACGACCCGCGCGGTGGCACCGTCGGCGCTGGCACCGGGGAAGCGTTCTTCCAGCAGGTCGAAGGCCTTCTGGGCCTCCGTGCCGGGGATCGAGAAGGAGCTGGAGGCGGCGGTGGACGCCGAGGCGGCCCCGAGTCCGGCGACCCCCAGCAGCGCCACCCAGACCAGGGCGACGTACCAGCGGCGCCGGAAGGCGAACCGTCCGACTTTGTAAAGGAATGTGGCCACGGAGAGGAACTCCCGGTCAGGTCGTGGAGTGGAAAAGGGCGTGAGGAACCAGCCCGACGACGAGAGCGGCGTGTCAGGTGGAGCGTCGGGGAGCAGGTCGTGCGGAGGGAACGGGGGACGTCAGACGCCGAGGGCGGGGAACACCACGGATTCTGCGTAGTCGATCAGGAACTCACGGTCGACCGGGCGTTCGTCGATGAACTCCCGGGCCGCGAAGGCACCGATCATCATGTGCGGTACATAGGCGAGCGCCGAATTCCCCGGGCTCACCTCGCCCCGGTCCACCGCACGCTGGAGCAGCTTGGCGAGTCCGGTCATCTCCGGCTCGATCAGCAGGTCACGCAGCGCCTGGAACAGATCGGGGTTCGTGTGGACGGCATGGCTCAGACCCCGCATCAGCGCGGAGTTCTTCTCCATCCGACAGTCGTCGCTGCGCGCGAGGACGGCCTGGAAGTCGCCCCGCAGCGAACCGGTGTCGACCTCGGCGAGGTGCACCGGCTTGTCGTTCCGGAGCGCCCTGACGACCAGCTCGGCCTTGCTCCCCCACTGGCGGTAGAGGGTGGCCTTGCTGGAGCGGGTACGGGCGGCGACGGCGTCCATGGTCAGGGCTTCGTACCCGACCTCACCGAGCAGGTCGAGCACGGCGGTGTACAGCTCGTTCTCACGCTCCGGCGTGAGCCGTGTCCGCGCCACCTGTCGACCTCCTCCACCCTGGTGCCCGCCGGATCGTACGCCAGTCACGCCCGGCCCCAAGATCACGAGCCGAACGAAACTGTTTCGTACACCTCGAAGCTACTCCCCTCCGCCCGCGAAACGAAATCGTTTCGCTTGTGTTCTGGAACACAAGTTGCCCCGGACCCCGTGCGCGGAAAGCATTGAGGGGTGAGTGACGACGTCGCGTATCTCCGTTTCCCGCACCTCCACGAGGACTTGCTCTGCTTCGCGGCCGAGGACGACCTGTGGGTCGCTCCCCTCGCCCCCGCGGGGCAGCGGCCCGGCCGCGCGTGGCGGGTGACCGTCGACCGCACCCGGGTCAGCCATCCGCGCTTCTCGCCCGACGGCGGGCGCATCGCCTACACCACCTGGCGCACGCTCGATCCGGAGATCCACCTGGCCCCGGTCGAGGGAGGGCCCGCCCGCAGACTCACCTACTGGGGCTCGACCGACGCCCGGGTCTGCGGCTGGAGCCCGGGCCCCGGCGACAGCTCCCAGATCCTCGCCGTGTCCTCGCACAACCAGCCGTTCTCGTACTTCTCGTGGGCCTACAGCGTCCCCACCGACGGCAGCCCCGGCGGCAAGCTCCCCTGGGGCCCGGTCTCCGACGTCGCGGTCGCCGACCTCGACGGCGAGCGCCGCACCCTGCTCCTCACCGGAAAGCCGCCGCACGAGCCGGCGGCCTGGAAGCGGTACCGCGGCGGGGCGACGGGGCGGCTGTGGCTGCACGGCGAACGGCTGCTGCCGGACATCGGCGGCCACCTGGAGGCGCCGATGTTCGTCGGGCGCCGCATCGCCTTCCTCTCCGACCACGAGGGCGTCGGCAACCTCTACTCGTGCCGGCCGGACGGCACCGACCTGCGCCGCCACACCGACCACGACGCCTTCTACGCCCGGCACGCGTCCAGCGACGGCACCCGGGTCGTCTACCAGTGCGCGGGCGACCTCTGGCTGGTCGACGACCTGGAGACGCCCCACGCCGTACCGCGCAGGCTGGAGGTACACCTCGGCGGCCCCAGGACCGGGCGGCGTACCTACCAGGTGCCCGCCTCCAGCCACGTCGACGCCCTGTCCGTGGACGAGACGGGCCGGGCCAGCGCCGTCTCGGTACGGGGCAGCCTGTACTGGCTCACCCACCGCGACGGGCCCGCCCGCACCATCGCCGACGAGCCCGGGGTGCGGGTCCGGCTCCCGGAGATGCTGGGCAGCAGCGGCCAGGTCGCCTACGTCACCGACGCCGACGGCGCGGACGCGGTCGAGATCGCCTACCTGCCGCGGGCCAG
>NZ_KL585390.1:44859-48882 GCF_000721935.1 Streptomyces sp. NRRL WC-3549 | reverse complement strand
CCCTCCCTGCCGCGGGCCAGCGGCGGCCGGCGGCCACGCAGGCTGGCCTCCGGGCAGCTGGGCCGGGTCCACGAGATGGTCGCGGACCCGGACGGCACCCGCCTCGCCCTCGCCTCGAACGACGGACGTCTGCTGCTGCTGGACACCGCCGGGGACGAGACGGAACACGAGGTCGCCGCCCTGGACGGGGTCGCCGTCCTGGACAGCGCCGACGCGCGGGCCGCCCTGCTGGACGCGGTCGAGGAGCAGGGCTCCGCCCCGCCTCCCCCGCCGCCCGCCGAGGCCCGGGTCACCGAGCTCATCCGCTCCGTCAACGGCCCGGTCCGCGACCTGGCGTTCTCCCCGGACGGCGCCTGGCTGACCTGGTCGCACCCGGGCATCGGCCGGTCGCTGCGGAAGATCAAGCTGGCCCGGATCAGCGGCCCGGACGCACCGGTGATCGTCGACGTCACCAACGGCCGCTTCGAGGACGAGAACCCGGTCTTCACCGGCGACGGCCGCTACCTCGCCTTCCTCTCCTGGCGCGGCTTCGACCCGGTGTACGACGTCCACACCGGCGACCTCTCCTTCCCGCTGGGCTGCCGCCCCTACCTCGTACCGCTCTCCTCGGCGACCCCCTCCCCCTTCGCGCTGCTCCCCGACGGGCGGCCCGCGGCCGGCGGACTGGACCCGGTGGACATCCCCGAAGGCACCGTCGAGGGGACCACCGTCACCGTGGAGTTCGAGGGGCTGGAGAGCAGGGTCACCCCGTTCCCCGTCTCCGCGTCGAAGTACTCGGCGCTCCAACCGGTCAGCGGGGGCGGACTGGTCTGGCTGCGCTGGCCCATCTCCGGGGCCCTGGGCGAGACGTTCGCCAACCCCGCGGACATGTCGGGGCGCCCCACCCTGGAGCACTTCAGCATCGCCAGGGCCCGCAGGACCGAACTGGTCGCCCACCTCGACTGGTTCGCGGTCAGCGGGGACCGGAGCCGGCTGGTCGTCATGGACGACGGCGAACTGCGCGCCGTCCCGTCCAGCGAACCCGGCGACAACGACTCCACCGTCTACCTCGACCTGCGCCGCATCCTCCACGAGGTCGACCCGGCCGCGGAATGGCGGCAGGCCTACGACGAGGCGGGCCGCATCATCCGGGCCTACTTCTGGGAACCGGACATGTGCGGCATCGACTGGGAGGGCGTCCTGGACCAGTACCGCCCCCTGGTCGAACGGGTCGCCTCCCCGGACGAGTTCGCGGACCTGCTGCGCGAACTCCTGGGCGAGCTGGGCACCTCCCACGCCTACGTCTCCCCCGCCCGCCGCAACGAGGGCCCGCCCCACTACCAGCGGGCGATCGGCCTGCTCGGTGCCAACCTCGCCTGCCGGGACGGCGACTGGACGGTCCTGCGGATCCTGCCCGGTGACTCCTCGGACTCCAAGGCGCGCTCCCCGCTCGCCGGTGCGGGCATCCGCGAGGGTTCCGTCCTCACCCATGTCGACGGCCGTCCGGTGGACCCGGTGGCGGGCCCGTACCCGCTGCTCACGGCGGCGGGCGGGACGACGGTGGAGCAGGACTGGGTCGCCAAGCGCCGTGAGGTCGTACGCGAACTGAGCGGCGGCAGGTGCGGGTACCTGCACATCCCGGACATGGGCGGCTCGGGCTGGGCCCAGTTCAACCGCGACCTGCGCCTGGAGGTCTCCCGCCCGGCCCTGATCGTGGACGTACGCGGCAACGCGGGCGGGCACATCAGCGAGCTGGTCGTCGAGAAGCTCACCCGCGCGATCCTCGGCTGGGACCTCACCCGCAACGCCCAGCCCGTCTCGTACGCGTCCAACGCCCCCCGGGGCCCGGTGGTCGCCCTCGCCGACGAGGCGACCTCCTCCGACGGCGACATGATCACGGCGGCCTTCCGGCTGCTGAAGCTCGGACCGGTGGTGGGGCAGCGCACCTGGGGCGGTGTGGTCGGCATGACCGGACGCCACCGGCTCGGCGACGGCACGGTGATCACGGTGCCGATGAACGCGGCCTGGTTCGACACGTACGGCTGGTCCGTCGAGAACCACGGCGTCGAACCGGACCTGGAGGCCCTGCGCACCCCCCTGGACTGGGCGGAGGGCCGGCACGCGGTCCTGGACGACGCGGTCAGGGTGGCCCTGGACCTCCTGGCCTCCCACCCGGCCGCCACGCCCCCGACGTACGCCACGGTCCCGGACCTGCGCCGCCCCCCGCTGCCGCCGCGGTGACGGGTGGGCCGCGCACCCCGGCCCGCGCCGCCCGCCCCGGCCCTCCCGGCGTCCGAGAGCCCGGGGCAGAGTCCCGGGCGGCGGCCGCCCCCGCACACGGGTGAGGGGCGCGCCCCGGAACCGGATCCCGGGACGCGCCCCTCCAAGCGCAGACGTAGCCGCGGACGTCAGCGGTCGAACCGCTCCCGCGCCTGCTCGGCCGCGTCCCGCGCACGCTCACGCGGGTCGGACGGCCGGTCGCCGGAGCGGTCGGACCGCTCACGGGAACCATCCTGCTTGCCGTCCTTCTTCTTCTGCTCGGCCTGGTCGGCGAGTTCCTTCGCCTTGTCCTTGAACTGGTCTGCGATACCCATGCCGTTCACTCCTATGCGGGTGCGTGGGGCGGCCCCGTAAGGGCCTCGCTCAGGCTTACACACCCGGACACAGGCCGCATTTCGATCAGTGACGCTGTGCCCGCGCGTCCTGGTCCGCCGCACCGCCGGCCCCCACGAGCCCCTTGGTGACCCCGTCCAGCCGCGACCCGAACCGCTGCATCTCCCGCTGTCCGACGACCCCGATCACCGACGGCAGCGCCCCTCGGACCGACTGCATCCCGCGCAGCCACCACTGGCCGTACACATGGGCCGAGCGCCGCTCGATGCCGACGACGATCCGGTCCACGGCCGGGCCCAGCGGATAGGTGCGGTTGGCGGGCCAGGGCAGCCGCTGCCTCAGCTCCCGCATGACGTCGTCCTCGTCGGCGCCGCGCACCATGTCCGTGTCGGTCCAGGAGAGATAGCCGACCCCGACCCTCACCCCCCGGTAGCCGACCTCCGCCCGCAGGCTGTGCGCGAAGGCCTCCACCCCCGACTTGGAAGCGCAGTACGCGCTCATCATCGGCGCCGGGGTGAGCGCGGCCAGCGACGCTATCTGGAGGAAGTAGCCGCGGCTCTCCATGACGATGGGCAGGAACGCCCTCGCCGTGACCGCGCCACCGATCAGGTTCACCTCGATGACCCGCCGCCAGGCGACCGGGTCGGAGTCCACGAGCGGGCCGCCCGTGGCGACACCGGCGTTGGCCACGACGACGTCGATCTTCCCGAAGCGCTCCTTCACCTCGCGGGCGACCCGGGCCATCGCCTCGTGGTCGGTGACGTCCGCGAACCAGTGGTCGCTGTCCGAGTGCAGCCGCTCGGACACCTTCTTCAACGCGTCGGGTTCCAGCCCGACCAGCGCCAGCTTCGCGCCGCGCGCCGACAGCTTGCGGGCGAGCAGTTCGCCCACTCCGCGCGCCGCACCCGTGACGACGACGACCTGCCCTTCGAGACTCCGCCTGCCGCTCATGCGACCTCCTCCTCGCTCACGGCCTCGGCCGCACCGTCCACAGTGACGTACAGGGCCACCAGCTCGCGAAGCTTCGCGGTGACCACTTCGGGCGCCTCGACCGGCGTCATGTGACCCGCGCCCGTCAGCTCGGTGAGACCGAGGCTGTGCGGCAGCGCCGCCTCTATGGCCCGCGCGTGCACGGGCGGTGTCAGCCGGTCCTCGACGCCGGCGATGACCGCGGTCGGCAGCCCGAGTTCCCGTACGTCCGCGTCGAGGTCGAGCTCCGCCAGCACCTGGCCCCAGGCGACGCGCGCCCCGCGCGGGCAGGCGTGCACGATCCTGGCGCAGGTGTCGACCCGGTCCGGGGCCGAGCCCCGCCCCATCGTGGCGTACTTGAGCACCGACCGGGAAACCGCGTTCACCGGTCCGAGTGGCGCCCGGGCGCCGAGCACCGCCGCGGTCATCCGGGTCCGCAGCGCACCGGCCCGCATCGGCAGC
>NZ_KL585390.1:25042-44678 GCF_000721935.1 Streptomyces sp. NRRL WC-3549 | reverse complement strand
CGGTCAGCCGCGCGCTGCCGGTGCTGCACAGCAGGACGGCGGCGCCGTGATCGCGGACGGCGTCCCGGCGCGCCGCCGCCATGAGGGCCATCGCCCCCATGGAATGCCCGGCGAGCACCGCCTTCCGGCCGGGCGCGAGGGTGGCCCGCAGCACCGCCTCCAGGTCGTCGGCGAGCGCCCGGGTGCTGCACCCGCCCGGACCCGCCTCCGGCGAACGCCCGTGGCCCCGCTGGTCGTAGACGACGACCCGGTGGTCGGCCGCCAGGTCGCGTATCTGCGCGGCCCAGAAATGGGTGTTGCAGGTCCAGCCGTGGGCCAGGACGACGGCGGGGGCGTCGTCGGGGCCGTACAGCTCGACGTGTATGCGCGAGCCGTCGGCGGAGGTGGCGGCCAGTTCCCGTACGGGCACGGGCGGGGCGTCCGTGCGGCGCAGCAGCCGGTTCATCGCGCGGCCTCCTCGGCCAGGGCCGCCTTCCGCGTGCCGTCCGGCACGGGGGGCCGGATCACCTCGTACTCCGCGAGGTCGACCGAGCGGGTGGCCCGCCGGAACTCGGCGGTGGTGCCGGGCCAGACGGTCGTGTTGCGGCCCATGGAGTCCAGGTACCAGCTGGTGCAGCCCCCGGTGTTCCACACGGTCCGCCGCATCCGGTCCTGCACCCGCCGGTTCCAGGCGCCCACGGCGGAGGGCCGGGCGCCGAGCGCGACACGGCCGCCGAGGACGTCCAGCTGCCGCAGGTAGTCGGCCATGTAGTTCAGCTGCGACTCGATCATGAGGATCATCGAGGAGTTCCCGAGCCCGGTGTTGGGGCCGATGATCGTCATCCAGTTGGGGAAGCCGGCGGCGCTCGCCCCGCGCAGCGACTCCATGCCGTCCTTCCAGGACTCGGCGAGCGTGATGCCCTCGGCGCCGACGACCCGGTCCGCGATCGGCATGTCCGTCACTTGGAAGCCGGTGCCGAGGACGATGACGTCCGCCTCGGTCTCCGTACCGTCCGAGGCGACGAGGGTGGAGCCGCGCACCTCGGCGAGCCCGGAGGCGATCACGTCCACGTTGGGCTCGGCGAGCGCCGGGTAGTAGACGTTGGACAGCAGGATGCGCTTGCAGCCGATGCGGTACGAGGGGGTCAGCTTGGCCCGTAGCCCCGGGTCCTTGATCGCCCGCGCCATGTTGGCCTTGGCCATGCGCTCCACGAGGCCGAGCTGGTCCGGGTGCTTGGTGAAGGCGCCCACCTGCAACTCCCGGATGCCCCACAGCAGTCCGCGGCGTGCGGTACCGGTGAAGGGGAGCGTGCGGTGCAGCCACTTCTCGGCCCCGGTGATCGCGCGGTCCATGCGCGGCATCACCCAGGGCGGGGTCCGCTGGAAGAGGGTGAGCCGGCGCGCCCGCGGCTGGATCTCCGGCACGATCTGGATGGCGGAGGCGCCGGTGCCGATCACCGCGACGCGTTGGCCCGCGAGGTCGTGGCCGTGGTCCCACCGGGCGGAGTGGAAGACCTTGCCGGGGAAGTCGGCGAGCCCCGGTATGTCGGGCAGCTTGGGGTCGGAGAGCGGGCCGGTCGCGGAGACGACGACGTCCGCGGTGAGCGTGGTGCCGTTCGCCGTCTCGATCACCCAGTGCAGCGCGTCGTTGTCCCAGCTCATGAGGGTGACCTCGTGATTGAGCCGGATGTGCGGACGCAGCCCGAAGGTGTCGGCCACCCGCTCCAGGTAGGCGCGGATGTGCTCCTGCCCGGAGAAGGTGCGCGGCCAGTCCGGGTTCGGCGCGAAGGAGAACGAGTAGAGGTGGGACGGTACGTCGCAGGCGCAGCCGGGGTAGCTGTTGTCGCGCCAGGTGCCACCGACGGAGCCGGCTCGCTCCAGGACCAGGAAGTCGGTGACGCCTTCGCGGCGGAGCCGGACCGCGGCGCCGAGGCCCCCGAATCCGGATCCGATCACCGCCACCCGTACGTGCTCGTGCTGGGCCATGCTGCCGCCTCCCCGCGGTACGTCACACGACTCTGCCAGCAATCACTGGCATGGTTGGGAGGGTAGAACAGCTCCGTACCGATGGGTAGGGGGCGTACCAAGGAAAGTTACCGGCGGTACAACATAGGGTTCAGGTGTGGCCGAAAGACGCGAGCACCGCGAGTACCGCATGGGGGAGCTGGCCGAGGAGGCCGGGATCACCGTGCGCACCCTGCGCTTCTACCGGGAGCGGGGACTCATCCAGCCGCCTCGCCGCGAGGGCCGCATCGCCTGGTACGACGACCACCACCTGGCCCGGCTGCGCACCATCACCGGCCTGCTGGAACGCGGCCACACCCTCAACGGCATCGCCGACCTCGCCGCCACCTTCGACAGCGGGCGCGACGTGGCGGAGGTGCTGGGCCTGGGCGAACCGACCGAGGAGACCCCGGTCCGCCTGACCCCGGAGCGGCTCGCGGACTACTTCGCCGACGAGGCCACCGCGGAGAACCTCGCCGCCGCCATGGAACTGGGCTACCTCGGCACGGACGGCGACGAGATCGTGCACATCAGCCGCCGCCTGCTGGAGGCGTCGTCCGAGCTGGTGCGGGCCGGGGTGCCGCTCGCCTCGGTCCTCTCGGCGGGCCGCCAGGTCCGCGAGCACGCCGACGCACTCGCCGAGCTCTGCGTCCGCGTCCTGCACACCCACACCGCGGACGCCGGCCAGGACCAACTGCGCGTCCTGGCACACGCGGTGGTGGACGCGGAACTGTCCATGGCCCTGGACCGCCGACTGCGCGACGAGGGCGGCCCGGCGGACGGGGCGCGCCGGACGGATGCGGGAGCGGACGAGGACGGCCCGGAGCGCACCCCGGCGGCCGGAAGTGAACCGGGGGAGCGCACTCCGGCGGCCGGGGGCGAACCCCGGGACCACACCCCGGCGGCCGGGGACGACCCCCGGGGCCACACCCCGGCGGCCGAAAGAGCACCCTGGGAGCACTCGCCGGGGTACGGCGCCTAACGCTCGTACGTGACGGTGACCGGCGCGTGGTCGCTCCACCGCTCGCCGTGCGTGGCGGCCCGCTCCACCCACGCCTTCACGGCGCGGTCGGCCAGCCCCTCCGTCGCGACCTGGTAGTCGATCCGCCAGCCCGCGTCGTTGTCGAACGCCCGGCCACGGTAGGACCACCACGAGTACGGCCCTTCCTGGTCCGGGTGCAGCGCACGGACCACGTCCACGTACGCCGCCTCCCCGAAGACCCGGGTGAGCCAGGCGCGCTCCTCGGGGAGGAAACCGGAGTTCTTCCTGTTGGCCTTCCAGTTCTTGAGGTCGGCCTCCTGGTGGGCGATGTTCCAGTCGCCGCACACGAGCACCTCGCGCCCCTCGGCGGCGGCACGCGCCTTGAGCCCTTCCAGGTACGGCAGGAAGGCCGCCATGAAGCGCTCCTTCTCGTCCTGGCGCTCCGTGCCGACCTCGCCGGAGGGCAGGTACAGGCTGGCGACGGTCACTCCGGGGAGGTCCACCTCCACATAGCGCCCGCTGGTGTCGAATTCCTCACTCCCGGGAACGTCGAACCCGCCGAATCCGATCTGCACGCGCTCCGGCGCATGCCGCGTATAGAGGGACACCCCCGCGCGCCCCTTGGCTGCCGCCGGGGCGTGCACGGTGTGCCAGCCGTCGGGCTCACGCACCTCTTCGGGCAGCTGCTGCGGCTCGGCACGGACTTCCTGGAGGCAGACGACATCGGCCTCGGTCTGCGCCAGCCACTCCACGAAACCCTTCTTGGCGGCGGCGCGGAGCCCGTTTACATTTACTGAAGTAACAGTCAGCATCTGGAAACAGTACCTACATCACCCCACGCATAGACGTACGATGATTCGCATGATTATCCACCCTCGCCCTTTTGACCATCCCGACGCCGTCAAACTCAACGACCAGGTGCAGCTCGAGTACGCGGAGCGCTACGGCGACGAGGGCGATCTCACACCGCTCGACCCCACCATGTTCGACCCGCCGCGCGGGCTGTACCTCCTCGCCTACGACGAGCAGGACCGCCCGGTGGCCACCGGCGGCTGGCGCAGCCAGGACGCGAACGCCGAGGGCTATGCCGACGGCGACGCCGAGATCAAGCGCATGTTCGTGATCCCCGAGGGCCGGGGCCGGGGCCTCGCCCCTGTCTCTTATACACATGGTCCTGGAGACCGGCGACCAGCAGCCGGAGGCGGTCGCCCTGTACACCTCCTGCGGCTACGAGGTCTGCACGAAGTTCGGGTACTACCGCGCATACGACAGCAGCATCTGCATGGCCAAGCCGCTGGGCCGGCGTTCTTGTTGAACGGCGCCTTCCAGGAGGGCCCGTTCAACGGAATCACGCACGGCGATCACGGCATCACTCGCATCGCGGACGACGCCGTCGTGGGGTAGCGATGACGACAGCGCATCCGACCCGGTCCGCCCCCGGAGCATGCCCGTCACCATGGCGGCACAGGCAGTGGACCCGCCCATCCCCTCCGTTCCCCGAGCCCCACCCGATCGAGCGCTTCGGCGATGGACGGGCCCGCCTCCCCGCTCGACCTTTACGAGACGAGGCATTGCCGCCGCATTCAGGCGCTCTTCCACGGTCACATTCTCAATCAGGGCGTAGGGCCTGAAGAGGCAGCCGGTGATGTCACGTCGAACAGCCGGGCTTCACACCTACCGAACCGAATGACACCCCTCCCCGCAACGGGTCAACAGTGCCTGCATTCTGCCTGTCGGGCAGACTGAAGCGGATCAGAAAACGGACTTCCCAGGGGGCCCGCTCGAACTGACGACGGGCACCCCTTCACCACGCACGATCGCCATTTCCTCATCGCGCCACAAAGTTCGGGCACCGGAATCCTTTGACAGGTTTTCGCCATGGATCAACGACAACGCTCCTCCTCATCGGCAGCAATTTCCAGAGCAACGGTCTGGAAAAGCAAAACCCTTACGCCTCGGCCGCACCGGCGAAAGCGGCAGGTGCAGGCACGTGGCGTGGGGCTCAGGCACTCCGATGAAGAGTGCACTCCCATGAGCCCGCCCCCTTCGCGCCCGCCATGGCATCACGGAGCAGGCAAAACGCATACCCGGCCCGTATGGAACCCAGCCATGCGCACTTCCGGGCACCCGCTTCAGGCCCCGTCAGTACCTCACGCGACGACAAGCCACAGTCACCCCGATACGGAATGCCTCATTCCTGGAGTGACTCGCCTCACATTCAATCCGCCCGGGCGGGCCGCCGGGTAGGGTCTCAGATCCGCAACCCGGGTTACCGAATGACACGGCTCCATGGCGGGCACCCATAGCCACCCCTCATGGCCTGAACAGGCTGGCGATTGACTTGAAAAGTGGTAGTCATTCCCTTACGGAAGTTCCCCGGGTCTGCACCATTCCAGTCTCGCCGGATTCGTCACAGCGCCGCTCGTCGAGCCGGAAGCCGGCGGGCGTGAAGTCCACGACCGCCACATGTAGCACTCCACTTCATATATGGCTGATTCCGGTGATATGGACCGTCGCCCTCGGCCTGTGGGGCCTGTCCCGGCAGAACAGTGTCTGGCGGGACGAGGCCGCGACCTGGCAAGTGGCCCAGCGGTCCACCAGCGACATCGTGCGCCTGCTGGAGCATGTCGACGTCGTGCACGGCCTCTACTACTTGTTCATGCACGGACTCTTCGAGTGCTTCGGACCTTCCACCGCAGTCCTGCGGCTGCCGTCCGTACTGGCCATAGCAGTGGGAGCCCTGTGTGTGGCTGTCATCGGCCTGCGACTGGCCGGGCCCTGGGCAGGGCTGGGGGGTGGGTTGGTGTTCGGAGTCCTCCCGGCCGTGCAGTTCTACCTCCAGGAGGGTCGGCCCTACGCCCTGGTCGCAGCCGGAGCCGGAGTCGCGACCTCACTGCTCGTGACCATGCTGCAAGGGCGACACCAGAAGCGGGGTTGGGCTGCCTACTGCTGCGCCGTGCTCATGTGCGGCTGGTTGAACTGGCTGGCGCTGCTGATTCTGCCGGCGCACCTGGTGACGCTCGTGTGGACGCGAGCCGCGCGCGGGGTCTGGGCACGCTGGGCCACCGCTTCGGCGGTCGCCATCTCGGGGACCCTGCCCCTGATCCTCTTCAGCATGAGACAGTCCGCCCAGGTGTCTTGGATACCGCCGTTGACCTGGCACATGCTGATAGGCCCCGCCGTCCTGCTGGCGGTCGGTGGGCTCGGATGCCTGCTGGCCGGACCCGGGGCGGGACGACTTTCGGTGGCGTCCGTCGGGCTGCCCCTCCTGGCAGTTCCGCAGATGGGTCTGATCGGACTCTCCCTGTTCCAGCCGCTGTTCGTGGACCGGTACATCCTGTTCAGCCTGCTCGGTCTGGCGATACTGATCGGAGGAGCCCTCGGCGCCGCGGTGCGAGTGGTCGCGCAGTGGTCACCGAAAGCATCGTTGTGGACTCTCCCGGTGATACTCGCTGTTGCCATGATCGCGCTGCTGCCGCAGTCACTGGCCAAGAGATCACCGGCGAGCAGAGTGGACGATGTCCTAGCGGCTGCCGCGCAGACCCGGCAGCTGAAGCGAGACGGAGACGGGGTGCTCTTCATACCCTCCGCGCGACGGGACACCAGGCTCGTCTCCCCCGAGGCGTTCACCGGCCTGCACGATATCGCTCTGGCAACGAGCCCCAAGGATTCCGGGACGCTGAAGGGCGAGGAGGCGATCCCTTCGCAGGTCCGGACGGCGATGCTCGCCCAACACCGGATCATCCTGATCACGGACGCCACGGGGGTGGCGAAGCCGGCACGGGGAGAGCGGGACCGAACGAAGATCGAAGTGCTGGAAAAGTACTTCACTCCGTTGTCCGACGAACAGGCCCGCGGCCGACGGGTGATCGTGTACGAGCGGCTCGTACCCGCTCCGTGACCCCGTGGCGGCGCCAACGTTTCCCGGGGCGCGGCAGGGGGCGGCCGGCGGCCTCCCGGCCGTCTTCAGGGAACCCGGGCCACACCCACGTAGAACCCGCTGCGCTCGTACACCGGCGCGGTCTGCCCCTCCCGGTACCACTCGGGCGCCGTCACCAGCCCCGGATCCACCAGCTCCAGCCCCTCGAAGAACGGCTCGACCTCGGCGCGGGTACGCATACGGAGCGCGATGGCCCCCTTCTTGTACGCGGACTCGGTCTCCTGCTTCAGCTCCGGGTGCTGGTCGGCCGTCCCGTGCGAGAGGACCAGGTGACTGCCGGACGGCAGGGCGCCGACCAGGGTACGGGTGATGCCGTAGGGGTCCTGGTCGTCGGGCAGGAAGTGCATCAGGGCGATCATGGACAGGGCCACGGGCCGGGTGAAGTCCAGGGTCCTGGCGGCCTGTTCAACAATCGCGTCGGGCTCCCGCACGTCGGCGTGGATGTAGTCGGTCATCCCCTCCGCGCTGCTGATCAGCAGCGCCTCCGCGTGCCGCAGGACGATGGGGTCGTTGTCCGCGTAGACGACCCGGGCGTGCGGTGCGACGGCCTGGACGACCTGGTGGAGGTTGGGCGAGGTCGGGATGCCGGTGCCGATGTCCAGGAACTGGTCGATCCCCTGCCCCGCCAGCCAGGCGGACGCCCGGTGCATGAACGCCCGGTTCCGGGCCGCGTTGGCCCGCGCCTCGGCCGGCAGCCTCTCGGCGACCTCCTGGTCGACCGGGTAGTTGTCCTTGCCACCGAGCAACCAGTCGTAGACGCGTGCCGGATGCGGCTTGCTGGTGTCGATGCGGGAGCTGGGTATACCGGTACCGGCCGTCACAGGACGCTCCTCCGTACGGAACCACGGGCAGTGAACGCCGCACCTGACCTGCCCGGCACCCCCAACAGCGGTCACCGGCAAGGCGGGTGAGCAGGGACAGCCTAAGGTCTGTCCGGCGAGGAGGAGTGCCGGCCCCGGGGGCGTTCAGCGTTCCGCCCGTCCCCGTGCGGGCCCGGGAGCCCGTCACCCGGAGGCCCCTCATACGTCGTGGCGGAGGAACAGCGCCCGGCCGACCGGTGCGAGCGCCCCACCAAGACCGTCTCCTCCGTAGCGCCTTCCACCGCCGGACAGCGTGACCCAACTGCTCGTCGGCGTACGCTGAAAGGCTTCGTGAAGCGTGAAGTCAGCCCCTGCCCGGGGAAGTTCCGACCACCCGAGGAAGCTCGTCGTGAATGACCTCTCCCCTGCCTCCTCCGGCACTCACGACACCCTGTTCGGTGCCATCCGGGTCCGGATAGACGGGCAGGAGCGGGTGACCGTCTCCGGGGACGACGTCCCCACCGTGGCGGCCGAGCGAGCCCTTACGGCCACGCGAAGAACTCCCTTTGGGCGGTGCACCGTTCAGGAACCGGAGTGCTCGTTGCGCATATGGTCGTCGATTCTCCGGATGATCTCGCGGAGTGCGTCGTGCGAAACCCAGGGAATCCAACGCGTCACATTGGCGGACAGCGCCGCAGGCTGCGGAAAGGTCACGAGTACCGACTGGGCCTCGGCTGCCGGTCGGGGGAACGTCTCGCTGCAGAACGGATGCTCCGCTTCGACGAAAGCCGTGACCGCATCGGACAGCGAGGGGTACTCGCCGTCATGGATCCAGTTGGCGCCGAGACGGAGAAGCTCTGGAAAGCGCGCCGCCGCCTCCCAGCCCGCCAGGGGCAGATCGGCGAATCCGGCCTCCGGTTCCTGATCGACCACCCGGATCAGGCCGGCCAGCGTGCGCAGGTACTCGTCTCCCGGAACACCGTCTCGCGCCTCGTCCAACCGTCCGGTGAACGTACGTGGGAAGAGTGCCGGGCCCTCCGACCGCAACAGGTCGGCCGTGTGGTCCAGCAGGGCCGCGACGGACACGACGGGAAGCAGCCAACGCGTCGTGTCGGCAGCACACGTGGTGCGGACGAAGCGCCTGAGCTCATCGACCAGGTTTAGGGCGCCCTGCGACTGCTGGGCGCGCAGCGCCGTCTCGACCACGCGTCGGACCGGCCCGTCGTTGAAGACGGTACCGGTGTGCGAGATCACGTCGCGATCACCTCCAGGCGCCGCCTGCCGCACGGCAGGCGGTCATGAATCATCGCAATGTCCTGCTCAACGAACTTGCGCAGCGACTGCGCCCGACACACACGCCGGCGGTGGAAGATCGCCGGCCTCGTGCCCCTCGGCGAACGCCACAAGGCGTTCCGACTCCTGATCGCAGTGCTCACGATCGCCGACGCACGGCACCGCGAGCGCTACTGTCCAGGCGGATGCGGTCACTGGTGGCACACGATGTCCGGCGCAGGCCGATCGCTGACGCCGGACTCCCAGCAGTAATCATCGAGCGCCCCTGAAACGACGGGATCCCGCCCGATCTTTCGATCGGACGGGATCTCGTGTGTGCGGTGGGGCGTTCACGAGTAGGTCTGACCTGCGGCGATGCCAGGTCTTCACACCCTCTTTCCCGCGAACCGCATGACCACTTCCCGAATCGCCATGTCCACAACAAACACATCACCCGCACGCCGCACCAAGTTGGCTATTTGATTAGCCACAAGAAAGCCTTCGAACATGGGATACCTGCCAGCTCCACGATTGCACCGCATCGCGAAGGTCATCGCGATCGACCTCACTCACCGCATCGCCCTGCTGCCCCCAGAGGCCGGTCACCCGAAGTGGACTCTCCCTCAGCGCCCGGCCCTGCTGGGCGACAACTACACAGACACCGCATACCGACTCTGTCGCGACCTCTTCCCCGTGCGTCCGATGAGAATCGGCACAGTCACTGGCCACCGCTGGGCTTCCGCCCCCGAACGCGCCACCTTGCGGAGGGAGGAGCGCTTTCACATCGTCCGAGTCGCTGCGGGGTCAGCTGATGAAATCTCGGGCAGGAACATCTTCTGGACTCCCCGAGCCGCCCTCGACCTCTGGCTGGACCACCCCGAGGTCGAGACCGTGAAGGTCCTCACCGACGGCTACCTTGACGGCTGGCTTCCAGACGGACCGATCACTTTGGACTAACATGTCATCGGGTCTGCTGCACCTTCAGGTGACAGTGACTTGCCCCGCATGTGCTCGGCCATCGACCAGCCGACCACGCGCCTTGAATGCATTTCGATGACCGTGGCCAGGTACAACCAGTCGTTCCTGACCGGCTAGTACGTGATGTTTCCGAACCAGCGGACATCCGTCCTCGGCTCGGTGAAGTCCCGGCCCACCAGGCCCGGGGCCTTCGGCGCCCGTGCGTACTGGACGGTGGTGCGCTTGCCTTTCCGCAGGTGGCGGGCGGTGATCCCGGCGGCCCGCATCAGCCTCGCCAACCGCTTGTGGTTCACCACCGGACTGGATTCCCGCAGCTCACGCGTGATCCGAGGAACGCCGTAGGCGCCCTTGGTCTCGATGTAAATACTGCGGATCTGCTCGGTCAGCACCGCCTCCGCCGCCGCACCGAGCGCACCAGCCAGGTCCCGCCCGTGGCACCCTAGGTACGCGAAACCGATCACCGCCACCTACCGACAGTCACCTGTCAGCCTGCGACATAGTCGTCATCCTGAAGCCGCACCGCGCCCTTCATCCGCACCGTGCACTCATCCGGCGCCTCCGCCACGACTCGGCCGCGGCACGCCACGAAGCGGCGATCTCACGCCTCGCCCCAGAGGCGGAGATCGTCTACTTGCGTGGTCGCCGCGCTTCCCGTCGGTGGCTCATCCGCCTCACAGGCACCCCCAACCCTTGGTAGAGAGGCCAAGCTCAGCTACTCGCGACCCTCACCGCCCACCTTGTTCATCCAGATGATGCGGTTCTCGAAACCACCCCGCTCGGCGGCCTTGCTCGCGCGAAGGCGTTCCAGATCGTCCAGAGTCATGCCTAGATTGCGCGCAAGCGCTTGAACTACTTCAAGTACATCGGCGAGCTCTTCCTTGGCAATCTCGCCGTCTGCCTGAAGGAACTCGTCAGTCTCCTCGCTCAGCTTGTCACGCAGCCGTTGCCGATACTCCGACGCATCGGCGACGTACGAAACCGGCTCTTCGCCGTTCCTGCGGATGATCTCCGGGATCCGGTCCCGTACGAGCTTCCCGCCCGCCCTCATCAGGAACACCCTTTCAAGATCATCGAATCTCCCGCCCCTGCATCAGCTCCCAGGGCCCGGTCTGGACGATCCTGACCTCGTCGAAGTACTTGAGCCACTCAGCAATGTTCTCAGCCGCGCGCTGCGCGACCTCCTCCTCGCAGCCATCCGCCTCCATGATCGACCGCTGAAGGTCCACCTGGTTGAGGCTCCCCGTCCTCGCGAGCGCGGCGACTTCGGCGAGCTCGTAGAGGCGGGTCCGTACAGCCGAGGAAAAGGCTGTCTCGTCCAAGCCGGGCGAGATGTCCAGATGCGCCAGGTCCCGTACAACGCCAGCAAGAATCTCATGCGGGAAATCGCACTTCAGCCCGCGATAGACCCTGGAGAGGCGAGCCGGCATGCGCGTTTCCGGACGCCACCGTGTGGGGGTCGAATCCACCTCGTCCACGAGGACCACAAGATCCGGCCGGTCCTCATCGTTAGCGAGGAGGTTCGCCTGCTCTCGAAGGCGCCGCCCCATCTCTGCATCTGCCGGCACGGCTGTCCGCTGAACCTGGTCAAGGACCAACCTCACCTCCGGATGATCGGCGGGTACCTCGACGAGCACTTCGAGGTTCTTCGGAATCCTCCGCCCGGTCGCCCGCCCCGTCAGGTTGGCCGACCCCACGAGGCAGCGATCATCCGCCACGTACACCTTCGCATGGAGGTCGTGGCAGAGCACGATGGAGACACGAGGGTCCCGCTCTGCGACCTCCGCGATCTCCGGATCGGAGACACCGGCCGCAATCTCCATGACTGCCCAGCGGGTCACGCAGAGCAGTTCGACATCTCGATCACCGAGGGCAGCAACAGCCGCAACGAACACTTCCTTCTTGATGAAGGGCGCCACCAGCACGACACGTTCGCTCGCCGAGCTCAACAGCTCGTGAAGCTGCCCCCAGACGTAACCCGGTCTCACTCATCGTCCTCTTCGTCGACCGTAAAGAACTCCCTGGCCATGCGACCCCAGTCCTGCCGGAAGCTCTTGATGCGCTCCTTCGTGCGCGGCTGCGTCGTCTCATCCTCGAAGCGCGCCCAGGAGAACAGCAGCAACTTGAAGGCGCTCGAAGCCCGCTCCAGTCTGTCCTTGAGCTCGCTCGGGCTGGAGTCCTGATACTCATCGTCCAGAACTGCCACCAGGTCGTCGTAGACCGGGTGGTCCATGTTCAACGAAACCTGAAGCACGCCGCCGTAGTACTTGATGTTGAAGAACGCAGGTGAATCAGGGGAACGGCTGGTGATCAGCCGGACATGGCGGTTCTGCGCCATGGTCTCGGCGACCATCCGTTCTGCGTCAAGAGGCGTGTACTCATGCTCCTTGACCAAGTCGTCGATCTGTTCCTGCCGACTCTCTTCGGCCGTCTTCTGATCCTCCAGCAAGTCCGTCTCGCTGGGGCTGGCTTCCTCACGCCTGCGCCTTACAGCCTGCTCGGCCTGCTTCTCAGCCGACTCATGGCGGCTACGCGCCTTCCGCGTACCTCGAGTCTGCTGCTTCAGCTCGTCCCTCAGCAGCTTGAGAAGCTTGTCCCGCACGTGGAAGACGATCTCCATCAGCGGTACACGGCCGTCCCCCTCCTCCTTCAGCAGCTCCTTGAACTCCAGCTGGGTGAGCCCTTCTCCTTCCTCCTCCCAGTTGAAGTGCGAGAGGGCCGTGAACTTCGTGGCTGACTGCTTGTTGTTCGTCACGCCGAAGACTTCGTCGAGCTGAGGCGGAAAGTCGATCTCGATTCCCCACCACCGCTCCACCGGATCGGACGTGCTGGTCCAGCCGTTGTCCAGGTCCAGCTCACGGTCCGCCCGCATGAGCGAGATACCGAGATTCCGGGCTGCGTGCTTGCCCCAGAGAGTTCGACCAGGATCCAGCGTCGGAGTGACGTCCTCCGGCCAGGGCTCATCCTCGATATCCGAGCGGCGAGCAGCGTCCGTAGCGATCGAGGCTCGGACTGTGACCGGATACGACTTACCGTCAACTCCCTTGACCATGAACTCTTCGACGCCGATCTCTCCCACGGACCCTGCGCCGATCGGCCTGAACATCGGCTTTGTATCGAACGGTGCAGGGGTGGATGACTTCGGCGTCAAGTACAGCGGATCGTTAGGCAGAGCGTCGGCAGCCCCAGGGAGCTCTTCCCCTCCACGGACCGGGACCAGACGGATCCGGCACCGCCCATCCGTGATGTACCTGCGATAGATCCGGCCAATGAGCCATTCGGTGTGCTTCAGCGTTGTGGCCGTGCCGATCCACTGAACGCGGTCGAGATCGGTCCAGAGGACCAAGGTTCCGGACGTCCCGAGCCCTTGGCTCAACTTCTGCCACTCCTGCGGAACTGCTTTCAGCGCCGGCTCCGGAACCTGCGCGTCGGTGCCGTCGATCCTGTGCAGATCGAGGTACGTGTGGAGTGCGTTCTCAGGACCGTTCTGCCACGACCACACGTCCACGCGAGTGCACTGGGACATGCTGGAGTTGGGGAGGCCCACGCCGAAACGCCCTATGCCCTTGCGCTCCTGGCGGCTTCCCACGCCGAACCGGAGCGACCTCCGAAGCGTCTCCCGATCCATACCGGTGCCGTTGTCCATCACCGCGATCTTCGCGATCGGGTAGCGCGATCGTTCCGTGGGCTTCTCAGTCGCCTCTACGGTGAAGAGTTCAACGACGTCCGCCTTCGCTTCGATGCCGTTGTCGATCAGCTCGGCGATGGCGTGCGCGGTGGATTTGTACCCACTGTCTCGCATCGCCTTGACCGTCATGTCCGCGCTGACAATCGGGTAGCTGTCGACATCGATCATCTGCTGCTCCACACGTCCTCCCAGTTGGTAAACGCATCTGCCACATCGCCAAACCCCGGAAGATCAGGGTCAATTACGGTCACAACTTCGCACGTCGAGGTACCGCCGGCCTTCGGCCCGCGGATCACCCTCCCCACCATCTGGCTATACAACACCAGAGAGGTTGTAGGACGTGCGATAACAGCAGCGCTGGCAGCCGGAGCATCAAACCCGGTCGTCAGCACTCCAAAGTTCGACAGCACCATGGGGCGGTTCGACTTCCCCTTGAACCGAGCGATCACCTTCGCTCTGTGCTGCTTAGAAGAGTCGGCGGTCACCTGCTCCGCATCGATACCGAGAGCAGACAGCGTGGACACCAACAGTCGGCTGTGCTCCACCGAGGCCGCGAATAGCAAGATCCTCGAGTGCTCCTTCGACAGCTCAAGCACCGTCCGTACGACTTGCAGGTTCCACTGCGCGCTCGTCGACAGTTGAGCCATCAGCTTCTCGGGGATGTCGAACGCATCCACCAACGCGTGCCAGTCGCTTCTGCTCAACTTCATGCCGGAGTCGGCAGCGACGGTCCGGAAGGTAGGACGAGCCAGGTAACCGTCCTCGATCAAGGCGCTGACCGGGTTGTCGTGCCCCTCGAGTTCCAGCATGACCTTGTGTCGAGCGAAGAACTCAGACAGCCGCTTGTCCTCCTCGACGTTTGCCCAGGTCCGACCAGGAGTCGCGGTCAGTCCCAGCAGGCTTGAGTCCCGGCGAAGCGTCAGTGCATCCGTGACCCTGCTGTATGTCGGCGCGATGGCCTGATGCGCCTCATCGAAAACAGTCAGGGTCGTCTTCAGTGCCAAGCGGTCGAGAAAGTCTCGGTCCTTCTTGATCGCGGCGACCGCCTTGTCGAGCCCCAGGACCACGATCCCGTCGGTGACCCCTGTCAGATCAGCTGCTGCGTCCCCCCACATCCGGGCCACGTGCACATCCCTGTTCCCGAGGGTTGCCCACGCTCGCTCGAATTCCGAAGCGGCTTGCTCTAGAAGCTCGTTCCCGCGCGCCAGCCACACAACGAGTGTCGGTTCGCGTGATCGCAAATGATCACTGATCATGTTCATCGCCGTCCGGGTCTTCCCTACCCCAGTCGGTAGGTGGAGGACGACCCGCCGCTCATCCGCGTACAACCGCTCGCTAGCTCGTGCCGCCGCGCGACGCTGATGCGAGAAGAGCGCGTAGCCCGCCTCTGCCGTACCCCGCACTGCAGGAGGAGCCTTCGGCGCTCGTTCGACAATCAAGCCCAGAAAACCCAAAAGGGTCCTGCGCTGTTCCGCCGTCCAATCGCACTTCCGCAGGAACGTCGCAGCTCGACCAGACCCCTTCCACCCCAGCCTTCCTGCAAGCTCATCCGTTTTGCCACCCGGCAAAATATCCAGAAACTCTTGCCGCTTATCGACATCGGACAAAATCTGCTCAGGGGATACAGCCGCCGCCGCTACCGACCGAAGCATTGCCTCGTCGGCATCCCCACCACTCAGAAGGTCAAGGAGCGTGCACGCCTCCTCACCGAGAAGGCCGCGTACGTAATCAAGGGAGGCCGCATCTAGGACGCGCGCGAATGCGATGCCGGGTGAACTCATCCCGCTTCAGCTCCCTCGCGCCTCAGCCGAGGCGCTTCCGCGCCTCTCGCGTCCCCACCTTGCACTTGCCGACTCTCCACCACGCCGTGCTGTCCGATCCTTGTTGCCGCCGTGACTCGGGTCACAACGTGCGATCCACAGTAGAGGCCACCACTGACAACGGGCCGAAGATCGCCGATTCAGGCTTCACCGGGCGCACATCCGCCCTGATCAGAAGCTCACGAACAAAAGAGAACACTCTTCGATGCGAGATGCTCACGCAGCGCTAGTGCCTGCACTACCTGCGGCGTGCCGGTCCCACTAGCCCCGAAGGTTCGTTAGGATCGCAGGACGCTCCTGGTGGAACCTGAGCTACCGGTCGAGAACGCCCACCAGGACGAGCGGCATAAGGAGCGAATCACGACGAGTGGGGGCATTTCATGGAACCTGATGCGATCGAGTCGCGGTCGGCGTACCTCGACTACAACGCCACAGCTCCCATGCGCCCGGCAGCACTCGCAGCGATGAACGAAGCGCTCAGCGCCGTAGGCAATGCCTCCAGCGTCCACCATCACGGCCGCAGTGCCGCAGGCAGGGTCGACCGAGCACGCCGAAGCCTCGCAGATCTACTGGGTTGCTCCCCTGGCGAGATCATCTTCACCTCTGGCGCCACCGAGGCCAACAACCTTGCCTTGCACGCCGCTCACACCGGGCAGCAGGTAATCGTCACCTCCGCCGTCGAGCACCCGGCCGTGCTGGAGACCGCACGAGCTCTCACTTGCGGCGCCTCAGACTCCCTCACCATCTTGCCTGTAGACCGACAAGGCCAACTCGACACAGAGGCGTTCAAAGCCTCGTTCCTGGGGCGAGACGTATCCCTCGTCTCGCTGATGCTCGCGAACAACGAGACCGGCGTGATCACCGACCTCAGTCCGATGATCGAGGCCGCCCATTCGGCTGGAGCCCTGATTCACACGGACGCGACACAGTACGTCGGCAAGCTCCCCCTTGACCTGGGGGTGCTCAACGTCGACCTGATGTCGCTCTCCGCGCACAAATTCGGGGGCCCGCAAGGCGTCGGTGCACTGTTCATCCGGCGTGGTATCCGGCTGCCACAGCGCCCCCTGACCTTCGGCGGCGGTCACGAGCGTGGCTGGCGTGCCGGCACTCTCAACGTTCCCGGCATCACCGGCCTGGGGGCTGCCGCCGAGGCCGCCAACCGAGATCTCCTTGAGGACGCCTCCCGCAGCACCAAGCTGCGAGACCTCCTGGAAGGCGAGCTACTTGCCCGTCTTCCTGGTAGCTATGTCAACGGCGCCGGAGCGCCCCGGCTACCCGGCGTAACAAGCATCACTTTCCCCGGCGCTCCCGCCGACGCGGTACTTTCTTCCATGCCGGATGTGGCCGCCTCCGACGGCAGCGCCTGCGCTGCGGGCGCTCCAAGCCCAAGTCATGTTCTTGTCGCCATGGGCCTCAGCCGCGAAGACGCCGATGCCACGATCCGTTTTTCGCTGGGCTATTCCACAACGGAACAAGAGGTCCGTCGGGCCGTGGCCTCCACAGCGCAGGCCGTCACACATGTCCAAGCGCTCATGAGTGCCACCGCCGGCCCTTGACCGGACTTTCCAAAACTTCTTATCCACACTTCGCAATGAAGGGCTCGACTGTAATGCCAGAAGGCCGCCTCTCCGACGTCGTCGGACTCAAATTCAACCGCCACGAAAGCTTCCCCCCGCGCTTCGGCTGGCTGCACAAGGCATACCTTCAGGTCAAGCAGGACGAGATGCTCTTCCATGCTCCAGACGCTCTTGTGCGTCTCGGTGTGGGTAAGAACATGGTCTATTCGATGCGTTACTGGTCGCAGGCTTTCAAGCTGACCCATGAATACCGCAGTGCCGAGAACCAGTCACGTTCCCTCGCAGCCGCACCGACCTGGCGTGCCCGGTGGCTCCTGGACGAGGACGGGGCCGATCCCTACCTTGAGGACACCGGCAGCCTGTGGCTGCTGCACTGGTGGCTCGTCTCGGGCAGCGAGGAAGCTCCCTGCCTTGCCCCGAGCTGGTACACGATGTTCCACCTCGCTCCGCTGGCCCGCGTCACGATCGATGAGATGACCGCACTCATTACGCGCGAGGTGCACGAAAGCTTCGAGCGTGAGCAGTGGCCGGCGGCTGAGTCCGTCACCCGCGATGCCGAGTGCTTCATCAAGATGTACGCACCCGACCCCGACGCGAACCCCCTGTCCCCGGGCAGCTTCGAGGACTCGCTCCTCTGCCCCTTCCGCGAGCTCGGCCTGCTGGAGTACCAGGGAGGGCGCGGTAAGGAGCGCACCTACCGCTTCACCAGCGGCATCCGCCCCAGCCTCCCGCCTCGCGTCCTCTTGTACGCCTGCCTTGACTATGCCGCGCGCTTCTCGCGCAGGCCGGCTTCCATCTCATTGGCCCGGCTCGCCAACGAGCCTGGAGCACCCGGGCTCGCCTTCCGAATGCGTGAACCTGAGCTCGCGCGGTCGATCGAAGCGCTCGTCGAGAAGCACCCGCAGCTGGAGATCGTCGAGTCTCTCGGACAGCGGAGTCTGCGTTTCGCGGACAATCCCGAGACTCTCGCCTGGGACATTCTCGACGAGCAGTACGGCCGCGTACGTGACCGCGACGGCTTCCCGACCCCTGAGGAGTGGATGCGGGAGAAGCCGGGCCTGAAGAAGGCCACGGATGACGCTGAGACCGCCCAGGAGCTGTTCCCCCTGCAGGCTGACAAGAACGAGGAGCTCGCGTGACCACGGCCACCCAGCCTTCTGCTCGCACCAGGGCGAAGCACACTGGTGCCCAGATCCCCGCCGGGATCAGCTTCGTTGGCACGGAGTTCCGCTCCACCAACCTCGAACGCGACGTATACGACGCGGACCTGCATTCCCCGTACGTCGGTGTACGCGCGTTCGACGTTCTCGACCGCGTGGGCAACGCTCTGGGCGACCTCAAGCGCTCCCGCGCATGGTCCTTCACCGGACCGTACGGGTCCGGCAAGTCGACGCTCTCCAACTTGATCGACGCTCTGCTCGGTCACGACACGAACCGCAGAGCCGCTGCTCACGAGGCCGTTTCGGCAATGCACCCAGCACTTGCGCAGGAGATCGCCGAGAACCGGGATACCCACCCTGGCGACGGCTTCCTGGGCGCAGTCACCACGGCTCGTCGTGAGCCGCTGGCGGTTACCGTCCACCGGGCACTCCAGACTGCGGTGGAACGTAAGTGGAAGAAGCGTGTTCCGAAGGACATCGCGTCCGTCATGGCTGCCTGCGCTGAGACGGACGTCCCGACTACGGACAGCCTGCTGAATGCCGTCACCACGCTGTGCGGCAGGGCACCGCTTCTACTGATCATCGATGAGTTCGGCAAGACGCTGGAACACCTGGTGTCCGTCGAGGCGAACAGGAAGAACGCCGACAGCGACGTCTTCCTGCTCCAACTCCTCGCGGAGAAGGGTGCCGGAGCAAAGGGCCTCCCGCTCTACATCTTCACCCTGCAGCACCTGGCGTTCAGTGACTACACCTCTCGGTCGAACTCGGTCCAGACCCAGGAATGGGCCAAGATCCAGGGCCGTTTCGAGGACGTCACCTTCGCCCCGAACCTCGGTGACGCGCTCTACCTTCTTCAGCGGAAGTTGGACCACTCCGCCTTGCCGGAGCAGAGCCACAAGTTGATCAAGGCGCAGGCTCAGGCCGCCCACGGAATCTGGCGTCACCAGTCGCTGCACTCGGTGGTCGATGTCTCCGTAGAGTCATTCGCCAACCTGTACCCGCTGCACCCGCTCACTGCAGTTGCCGCGCCGCTCATGGCATCTCAGATCGGCCAGAACGACCGCAGCCTCAGCGGTTTCCTCGTCAACGACGAACCGTTCACCGTGCGGCGCAGCTTGGACACGTTCGCGGCCAGCTCTCCGGAACGAGCCTCAACGCTGCGCATTCCGCAGCTGTACGACTTCTTCTTCTCTGCCGGGCGGACCACGATTCTCGCCTCTTCCAAGGCGAGCCGCTGGCTGGAGATCAACACCCGGCTCGAAGAGGCTAACGGCCTCCCGGAAGAAGACCAGTCGCTCCTCAAGGCCATCGGCGTCCTGAACCTCATCGACGCGGACGGCATGCTGCGGGCGACGCCAGCGATGATTCAGTTCGCGCTGAACGACCCGATCGACGCTACCGACGTCAACCGCTTCGAGCAGCTGAAGAAGCGGCTGGGG
>NZ_KL585390.1:15742-24885 GCF_000721935.1 Streptomyces sp. NRRL WC-3549 | reverse complement strand
GCGGCTGGACAAGCTGGTGAAGGACGGGCTCGTCGTCCACCGCGAGTACAGCGACGAGTACCGGATCTGGCAGGGCACCGATGTCGATATCGACGCCCGGGTCAGCGAGATCGCCTCGCAGCTCCAGCCTGATGACGTCGTCCGCTATTTCAACAAGCACCTCGGCACCAACGTTCTCCCGAACGCGGTCGCTGCCGGCGCCCACAGCCAGCTCACCGGCATGCAGCGCCACTTCGTGACCGCTGTTAGCCACAAGACCGAGAAGCTGCGCGGCCCGAAGATCGTGCAGGACGCAGCAGACGGCATGTTGGTCTTCCACCTCGGTGAACTGAAGAACAGCCCGCGAGTGGACTCTCCCCTTCCTGTCGTGGTTGGGCTCACCCGGAATCCGCAGGCGGTGCTGGCCGCGGGTACCACTCTCGTAGCTCTTCAGGACCTCATGGGCGACGAGGAACTCGACCATGTCGCCCGGCGAGAGATCAAAGAACGAGCCGGGGAGTTCTCCCAGAAGATCACGGCGTTGCTCGCGGAGGCGTTCCGCCCTGGCAGCGACGAGTCGAGCTGGTACCTCTGGGCCAGCGGTGAGGACACCGACGGGGATCCCGCCCAGGAGCTCAGTGCCCGCAGTTACGCAGGGCTCGTCTCTGAGGCGTGCAACGTGGTCTACCACCAGACCCCGCATGTCAGGAACGAAATGGTGGGCCGCCACCAGCTCACCAGCAACGCGGCTCGCACGCGGCGTGAGGTCCTCACGGCGATGATCGAGAAGACCGGCCTGGCACGGCTCGGCTGGCCCGAGGACAAGTTCCCCGCGGAGCGTGCCCTTTACGACGGAGTCGTCGAGCACCTCGGTCTGCACCGCGCCACCGGCGAGGTCAGCGGCGGCGCGAGCTCGGGCGGCACCCTCCACACCCATGGCATGGCTCGCCCCAACGCTGAGAAGAACTCCAGCGTCATGCCCGCCTGGGAAGCCCTCGAGGAGGCCCTGAGCGAGGCCACCGAGCCGACCCCCATCGTCGACATCTACGAGCGTCTCATGGCTGCGCCGTACGGCGTGAAGGCCGGTGTGGTCCCGATCCTGGTGGTCGCAGGGCTCATCCTGCGGGGCAACGACGTAGCGCTGTTCGAGGAGGGCAACTACTGCCCTCGCCTCACCGCCGCCATCGTGGAGCGCCTCAACGTTCCCTACCCGGAACGCTTTACCGTGAAGTCGACCCCCGTGGACCGGGGACAGCGCAGGCTCGTGCTCGATGGCCTGGTGAAGTCGCTCGACGTCGACATTCCTCGCAGTCGTGCAAACCGCAACCCGGCGCTGCTGGCCGTCACCCGCGGGATGCTGGACCGCATCCTGGTCCTGGATCAGTACTCCCGCAAGACTCAGCGGCTCAGTGAGGACACCCTCGCAGTCCGCGACGTTCTGTCCAGGGCCACCGACCCGGACAATCTTGTCTTCGAGGAGCTGCCGGAAGCGCTTGGTTTCGAGGAGATCACTCCTGGAACTAAGAAGGACGCGGAAGCGGCCGAGTCGTTCATCGAGCGGCTCACCTCCGCGCTCAACGAGCTCACCGGCGCGAGTGAGAGCCTCCGGCGGTACGTGGTGGACACTCTGGCCAAGGAGTTCAGGCTTCCTGCCACCAGCATCACGGAACTCCGTGCAGGTCTCGCCGAGCGGCTCCAGGGCTTCGCGGACGCGTCTCTTGAGGTCAGCCTTCACGGCTTCGTGTCCCGCGTAACGAACGAGATGCTCCCCGATGACGACTGGCTCGGCACGGTCGTGGTCCAGCTGGTCAACCAGGCCCTCGGGGACTGGACCGACCGCGATATGGATCGTTTCCCTCGTGTCGTACAGGACAGGGCTCGCGCCCTCGACCGGGTCAGCCACCTCTACAGTGTCACGGAGGCCGAGGAAGTCGAGGACCTAGAGGAGGCCGAGGCCAAGGATTCACCTGTCACGGTTCGCTCCGCAGCCACAAAGCGGGCCAAGCCGAAGCCGCGGCAGATCGACACTCACCTCCTGACGCTCACCACCCCCCAGGGTGCTGAAGAGCGCACGCTCATCCACGTACCCAAGAAGTCGCGGAATGCCGCGGACAAGCTCGTTGTCAGTGTCATCAGGCAAGCTGAGGAAGCACTGGGCCCGGACGGCGCACGCATCCTCCTCGCCGCGCTGGCCGAGCGCCTGTCTCAGCAGGACAGCGCCACATCCGAAAGGAAGGAGCAGCCGTGACAGACGCCGACGGCACGAGCAGCAAGAAGCGCCACGTACTCGGGATCTCAGGGGGTAAGGACTCCTCATCCCTCGCGATCTACATGCGCGACCGGGTGCCGGAGATGGAGTACTTCTTCTGCGACACCGGGGCCGAGCTGCCCGAGACCTACGAGTACCTGAATCGCCTCGAAGGCGCGCTCGGCAAGCCCATTGAGCGGCTCAACTCCTCCCGCGACTTCGATCACTGGCTGGAGGTCTACCAGGGGACGCTGCCCAGCCCTCAGATGCGCTGGTGCACGAAGAACCTGAAGATCCGGCCGCTCGAAGAGTGGATCGGCGACGACGAAGCCATCTCATACGTCGCAATCCGTGCCGACGAGAATCGGCTGGGCTACGTCAGCACCAAGCCAAACATCACGGCGGTCTTCCCCTTCCGTGAAGACGGGATCGACCGCGCGGGCGTCGACCGCATCCTCGAAGAGGCTGGCATTGGCCTGCCTGGCTACTACGAGTGGCGTACCCGCTCCGGCTGCTACTTCTGCTTCTTCCAGCGGAAGCACGAGTGGGTGGGCCTCAAGGACCGACACCCAGAGCTATACGAGAAGGCCGTCGCCTACGAAGACAAGCTCAAGCACCAGGACACGGCCATGCAGGGTCGCAAGTACACCTGGTCTCAGGGCGAGTCCTTGGGTGAACTGATAGAACGCCGCGACGAGATCGAGGCCAAGCACGAGGCTGCCCTTGAGCGCGCAGCCAAGCGTGTGAAGCCGAACCGGCCGCTGTTGGAGATCCTCTCCGATGCGCTCGACGAGGATGACGACTCGGCGGCTTGCGCGGTCTGCCACCTCTGATCCGACTCCCACCCGAACCCGCCTGCCCTGTGCTCACAAGCACAGGGCAGGCGGGTCTTCGCGTCTTCCGACGGAGCGTCGGCCCTGGATGCCAGACTGTAACCCACCACTTACGCACCACAAATCCCCCTCTCTGAAACGCTCGTTGACGGTCGGTCGATTGAGACCTGTACATCATGAAGCTCGTAGGTCATGGGCCTGGTGGGGGGCGGGCAGGACACTGAGCCTTTTCCAACCTTCGGTCGTGGCTGGCAGGTTGGGGCACGCTGCGTGAGGTGAATGACGAAGCTCCTAGCAGGGTTCACGACCAAGATCACCCATGTCGCGGGGAGCTTCGCGTGCTTGTTTACCCATCGGCGATCGATCTGTCCAGCGCGCACCTTCGTCACCTTGCCCGGTGCCTGGCCGCTCATCGCCGCATGATCGGCACCCGCGCCGCATCACGCCGAACAGGCAGGCGCTTGTGGTCCTGGCTCACCTGCGCCGCGGCGACCCCCACGCTCAGCCAGCCGCTGCGTTCGGCATCGGGATCGGGACCGTCTACCGTTACGTCAGCGAAGCGATAAAGGCCCTGGCCGCACTCGCTCCAAGCCTGGCCTAGGCGATGCGGACCGCACGCCAGCTGGCCTTCGTCATCCTCGACCGAATCGCCGCCGACACCCCGTACCACTCCCGGCAAGCACAAGCGCACGGCATGAACGTCCAAGTCCTCACCGACCTATGTGGACGGCTGCTGTGGGCTTCACCCGCGCTCCCCGGCCCCACTCGCGACCTGACCGCCGCCCGTACCCACGACATCGTCGCCGCACTCGCCGAGGCCGGACTGAAGTGCTGGGCCGGCAAGGCTTATCAGAGCGCCAGCGGTTCCATCCAGGTGCCCTCCTGAGGCCGTCGCCTCAAGCGGTGGCCGCGCAGGCACAACAGCACCCACGCCCAGATCTCCTGCCTCGGCGAGCAGGCCATGGCCACCTTCAAAGGTTGGCGGCTCCTGCAGAAGCTCCACTGCAGCACCGAGCGCATCACCGACCTGGTGAAGGCAGTCCTCGCCCTTCACCACGCATCAGCGTGAGGTTGGGGAAGGCTCCTTGATGGTGAGCATGGTGTTGCGATCGCCGAAGCGCACGTTCACGGCCCGCTCCACGAGGCGGGGCACGACTTCGCCCTCGGTGTAGGGGGCGGGCCTTCGGCGACGGCGACTGTGTGGGAAAGCTTCAGCCCGAACTGCTCTGCCCGCTCCACCAGAGTCCCAAGTCGCCACGTCCGTACAGCAGGTCGTCGGTGAACTCGCTGCGTCGTGACTCCTCCTGCCGGAAAGCGATTGCTGGGCTCTTTCATAGCGCTCGCGCAGCGCCTCGACGGGCGTCTGCACCGTAGCCAGTACGCAGTCCGCGCCAGCAGTCCCGGTGGGCCATGCCGCATCGATGAATTCAAGCAGCGCCCGTACGCCAACTGGCGATACATGGACAGAGCCTGATGATGCGCCTGCTGCACCGAAGTAGGTTCAGCTGTCTTGGTCTGCAAGCCGCACGAGAGCACACCCCCGCCAACGGACCCTCATAGCCCACAAGATTGGAAGACCACATTACGCTCTGCTTGTCAGACCCGTAGGGTGTGCCTGTAGGCAACGTCAGACACGGGAGGCCACATGGCGCACGGAGCGAGTAGGCGCTCCGACCTGCTCCTTGACGCACTGGCTCTGATCCGCCAGGACCGGGACGAACGGCGTGCTGACTGTGCGGCACTGCGCGACGAGCTCTCCCAGGCCCTCAACCGCGTCAGCGAACTTCAGGACCGGCTCGCGGGCGAGGAACAAGGCTTGGAGCAGGCGGAGACGATGTACCAGTTCGTCGAGGACCGCATTCCTGCGCCCGGGGCGGACGCGCCGGAGAGCTCAGAGGAAGAGCCGCCCATGCCGCTGCAGAGTTCTGCCACGGCTTCTCTGGACGAGCTCCAGGACGACGAGTCCAACAGCCTGCAGGACTTCGTCATGACGATTCTCGCCACCTCCGATCGCGCCATGCATGTCGATGAGGTGGTCGAAGCCATCGTCATTCTGCGGGCCAGGGGGCGCACGGAGAAGCTCGGGAACTCCAAACGCCCCAGCGAAGACGTGCGCACCGCGCTCAACCGGCTGGTCGGCAAGGGGCGTGTGGAGAAGGTCGCCGCCGCCACCTACGCCGTGGCCCGGGACCTACCGACAGCGCAGAAAGCTGAGGCTGCCTGACCTAGATATGCGCCTCTGATCAGTTGTGTGAGAGGGGTGGTGCCGCCGGAGGGCAATCCGGCGGCACCGATACGTGCCCCTGATCATGGTTCACGTGCATCCCAGCCTAGTCGACGGCACGTCCGCTGGGAGGCGCGTGGCCTAGTTCTGTATGCCATTCCGCTCATCGATGGCATGGAAAGTAGGCTTTCGTGCCGGTTTATCCACCGAACTCATCCGCATTTCTCCGAGGCAGGGCTCGCAGCCCCCGGCCACAATGCGACGTCGAGACCGTCCTCCAGCAGGCTCACGGTGACCACGTCGGGCCAGCTGATCCCGTTGAGCAGATTGACGATCGCCTGCCGGTTGACCCCGGTAAGGGTGGCGGCCTGCCGCAGGCTCAGCCCTCGCTCCTTCAGCCTCTCCCCGAGGGCGCGCGCGAGCGCCTGGACGACCCGAGCTTGAGGGTGACCGGTCATGATCGCGTGGGGCCACGCGTCCGGGTCCTCGGCAAGGTCCCTCGGCGTCGTACTGCGCTGGGTGCCACCGGGCATCGAGATGCACTCCTCCAGGTTGATGTGCACTATGTCGAGCAATGCGGCTATTTGTTCAGCCGATATTCGTGGTGCATCGCGCTGGAGACCGAGATGAGTCAGGCAATCCTGCGGTACCGCCCCAAGGACGCCCCTCCCGAGTGGGAGGCGGTGGCCGACGGGGTGCGGATGGTCGCCGCCACCGTGGCCGACCACGTTCCCTACCGGCTCACCACCGTGCTGGGCGTGATGGCGACTCTCGCCATCACGGCCGAGCGCGCGGGGCTGACGCGTGATCCGGCTGTCTGGCTGGAACAAGCCACCATCACCCGCTCGCTGCTCCTGAACGACAGCATCGCCCCCAACAGCACACAGACCTACGCCTCGATCCTGGCCCGCGTGCGGGAGACCCTCATCTGGGTCGAGCGCGGTGAAGCACCTCGCCCTCACCTGAGTGGTGACCGATCCCGCGCCGAGCCCTACGGCACCAGCGACCTGACACGTCTGGACGCCTGGTCCGACAACCTTCCGCCGGTCCCCACCGGCCGGGGCAACGCCAAGGCGCTGCTGGCACTCGGAGCCGGGTGCGGTCTGCCGGCCAAGGAGATCCTCGCCGTGCGCGGCACCGACATCCACGTACTGCCCAGCGACGCCGTCGTCGTCCACGTCCCGCGCACCGACCGGCTCATCGTGTGTCGTTCCCTGTGGGAGGAGACGCTCGCCGCCCTTGCCCGGACCGCCGGGGACAACTACTTGTACGCACCCGACCGGCAGGCCACCTACCCGAAGAACGCCATCAGCAACTGGGTAAAGCGCACCAAGCCCGGCGACCCGAAGATCCCTGCTCTGGACACCCTGCGCCTGCGAGCCACCTGGATCGTGTCCCTCCTGCGCGACCATGTGCCGGCCGACCTGGTGGCCCGGGCTGCAGGCATGAAGACGACCGCCGCACTCGCCCCCTACATGGCCTGGGTGCCGGCGATCTCGCGGGACGCCGCCGTGCGCATGCTGCGCGGCTGGGCATGAAGCGGCGCAACGGGCAGCACCGGCCCGCCCCCTCACCGCACCCCTCCCAGCTGAACGACCGCCTCGTGCGGCAGGTCGTCGATCTCGTCCGGGCCAGCGGGGCCCTGGACGAACTCGCAGTACTTGAGGCCCGCCGCCCCGGCCCTCGCGGCCTCCGGTCGGAGACCGTGCTGGTCGGCATGGTGCTGGCGGCACGAGAGCTGCGCAGCACCAACGTGGACGACGCCTGGGAGTGCGTGCAGTTCCGCCTGCGCAAACCCTGGCTCAGGTACTTCGGACTGCCGGAAGTCGACCGCACGGACGTCGAGGCGACGCGTGCGTCGGCCAAACGCTTCTACGATGCCTGGTCGCGCATCACGACGGTGCTTGACCCGGCCCGACACGACCGCCGTACCCGTATGCCACGCGACCAGGCCGTCACCTACCGGCGTGCCTGGCTGCAGCACGCGCATCACGACTCGACGCCGGTCCTGTCGCGGATCGCCAACAAGCTGGTGCTCACACCCGTCCGCACGGCGGTTGCCCGCGGCCTGATGGACGACTGGGCCGGCGACCTGTCGGTGGACGCCACCGCCATCCCCACCTGGGCCCGCCACAGCACAAAACGCCGCGCCTCGCTCGAAGTGAGCGCAGGCGAGGACAAGAACGCCGTCGAAGGCACCCTCGCCATCGCGGGTGACCTGCTCTGCCCCCACACTCCCCAGCGGATCATCGACACCTACCACCGCATGGCCGCCGCCAAGCAGAGCAAGACACGCGAAGAACTGCTGCCCGAAATGCAGGAGGCAGACTCCTACGTCCTCCCGCTCAAGCAATCCGCCGACCATCGCGGCCTGGAACGCCGCCAGTGCCCAGCCGCCGGCACCAGCCCCCGCGTCACCTGTCCCTGGGCCCAGGAACGCGACGCCTCCGGCGCCCACCGGCGCCGAGGCCACACAGCACGGCGCCCCCTCCGAGGTCGGCCCCACACGATCGATCTGACCAACCACCGCGCCAGGCACGCCCACCCGGACGCGAAACCGGCCGTGCGCCCACCGGAACGACCCGCCCATCAGCGTCCGGCCATCTGCCAGCAGTCCACGATCACCGTGCCGGTCGACAGCATGCCCAAGCTCCGCCAGGACCTGCCCTGGGGCCGAGATGCCTGGCAGCGCGCCTACCGCAGCCTGCGCAGCCACGTCGAAGGACTCAACGGCCGCGCCAAGAACGTCGACACCTTTCTGCACTCCCGCGAAAAACGCCAGAGCCGGGGCCGTGTCGCCCAGACACTGCTCAGCGCCATCCAGCTCATGGTCGAGAACCTGAGGACCATCGAGTCCTTCCTGCGCGACCAGCGCCTGTGGAAGGAAGAGAACTACACCCTCGGCCACATCCCCGAGACCCCGGACCCGTACGAGGACCCCGTCGACGAGACAGAGGAACACGACTCCGCCCCGCCGCCCGAACCGTAAAAGCGGCGTCTGCGAAACAGGCACAACCACACAGCCTCCAGCGCGCCGCAGGGCCACCCGAGCCCTGCGGCCGCTTCGCCATGCCCGCACCACCACAGCCAGCTCCGCTCACCATGCCCACGGCACCGAACCAGGCTTCCCGAACGGCATCCGCCTCGCACCAAGCCTGAAAACGACGAAATCCCGCCCAGTTGAAGTAACTGGACGGGATCTCGTGAACCCTTCACAAGCTAACTCGTGAACGGCCCGCGGTGGACCTGTGGGGATTTGAACCCCAGACCCCCTCGATGCGAACGAGGTGCGCTACCAGACTGCGCCACAGGCCCTTGCAACGAGTGAAACTCTAGCACCCTCCACGGGGTGCTCGGAAATCCGTATCCCGGCAGGTCACCGAGTCGGGTCCGTCGCCGGTCTCACTCGTTGGCCGCGCGGGGCCGGTCCTCGTCGTCGTACTGGTCGAAGAGAGGGGTCCGGCCGCGCTCCCGGGTGCGCCTGGGCTGGTTGCCGCGCCGTTGGGGAGCAGCCGGGGCTGCCTCGGGGTCGACGGGGTGCGAGGTGCCCGTCGGGGAGGGCTCGGCCGTGCTGGAGCGGGCCGCGCTCCAGGTCTCCGGGTCGCCGACCTCCACCCCGCCCGTGGCGCGCGGGGCGACCGGGGCGGTGACGTAGGTCGGCAGCGGTACGGGCACCGGCTCCCAGCTGTCGCCCTGGGCCGGGCCGCGTTCGCGCTGCTGGTCCACCCACTCCGCGTGGTCCGTCTGCTCGACGAGCGCCCGGCGGCCGGCCTCCTGGGGGGAGACCGTGGGGGCGGGGATCGGGTGGCCCGCCTCGGGCTCCTCGTCGGGGTCGGCTGAGGCCGCCGAGGCCGGCTGG
>NZ_KL585390.1:12232-15563 GCF_000721935.1 Streptomyces sp. NRRL WC-3549 | reverse complement strand
GCCGAGGCCGGCTGGTGCCTGCGCGGGCGGTTCTCCCGGAGCCGCTGGGCGGCCACCTCGGCCCGGCGCCGGTCCATGGTGAAGACGAACCGCCGGCGTTCCTGCCCGCGCAGATGCACGATGTACGCGCTCAGCAGCACCGCCGGGACGGCAGGCGCCCAGAGGAACCGGAGCCCGCCGACCGCCGCCACGACCGCGCCCAGCGTGAACGCCAGGAACAGGACGGTGGTCGTACGCCGGCGGCGTGCGAGGACCTGCGAGCGCCGGGCCCGCCGCTCACGCTCCGCCTCCCCGCCGGGCGTACGCGGGCGCCGGGGGGACGCCGACCGCGCCTCCTCGCGCGGGCGCCCGTCGTCCGCAGGCTCCGGCGCGCCGTCGTACGCCGGATCGTGCAACCGGACTTCCGTATGTGCCGGGGGCGCGGAAAAGGCCCGGACGTCGACGGACTCGAGTCGGTCCGTGACGGCATCCGGGTCCACGTCACCAGGCGCCTCCCCGGTGTCCCGCCCCTGCAGCTCCTTGGCGTACCGGCGCTCCATGGCCGCCCGTCCGGACAGCAGCCGGATGGCGGTGCTGAAGCGTTCCGTCGGACGGGCTTCATTGAGCTCGTCCTGCCTGCGGAGCCACATCGGCACCAGGTAGGCGGCCCAGGCACCGACGATGACTGCGTAGATGAGGCCGCTGCTGCTCACGCTCACACCGTAGAGGTGTTTGCACGGCGGCATCCGCCAATTGGCCCGGTGTGTCGCACGTTCCGGCTGATATCCGGGACTTTTTTTGTGATTCTTCGGATCAGCACGCGGCGCAAGTCGGCCCACTTGCGGTCATTGAGCGATCAAATTCGAACACTTATTTCATTTCCCCGGGGTTCTGCGGCGTCTGCGGAGTACCCGCCCCTACCCTGCGCCAACGCCGCAGCAGCCCGTCGGGCACTTCCTCGGCCGTCAGCGCGAAGACCAGGTGGTCCCGCCACGCGCCATCGATGTGGAGATAACGGGGGCGGAGCCCTTCCTCGCGAAATCCGAGTTTCTCCACGACCCTGCGGCTGGGCCTGTTCTCCGGCCGAATGCACACCTCGATCCGGTGCAGGCCGACCGTCCGGAAGCAGTGGTCGACGGCCAGGGCCACCGCGGTCGGCACGACGCCGCGTCCCGCGACGCCCTGGTCGACCCAGTAGCCGACGTGGCCCGAACACATCGAGCCCCAGGTGATGCCGGCCACCGTCAACTGCCCGACGAGGCGGCCCTGGTACTCGATGGCGAAGGGCAGCATCCGGCCCGCGTTGGCCTCGGAGCGCAGGTGCCGGATCATCTGCCGGTAGGTGGGACGCCGGATCAACGGACCGCCCGGGGCGGGCGGCGGCACGGTGGCCTCCCACGGCCTCAGCCAGTCGCGGTTGCGCCGGTTGACCTCGCGCCACACGCGCTGGTCCCGCAGCTTGATCGGCCGGAGGGTGATCTCACCGTCGGTGAGGATCACCGGCCAGGTCGGGACGTTCAGCTCGGGCTCCCCGGTCGGGGGTGGTCGCCGCCGTGGATCTGGTCGACGGTGTGCGCCAGCAGCCGCCCCAGGACCGCGAGCCCGTCCCGTACGCCGCCGGTCGAGCCGGGCAGGTTCACGACGAGGGTGCGGTCCGCGATGCCCGCCAGGCCGCGGGACAGGGCGGCGGTCGGCACCTGGTCCCGGCCCTCCGCCCGGATCGCCTCGGCGATGCCAGGGATCTCCCGGTCGACGACGCGGCGGGTGGCCTCGGGGGTCCGGTCGGTGGGCGAGACGCCCGTGCCGCCGGTGGTGACGATCACGTCGTAGCCGGCCTCCACACCCGCCCGCAGGGCCGCCTCGACCGGGTCGCCGTCCGGGACGACCTGGGGGCCGTCGACGGCGAAGCCCAGGGCCGAGAGGCCTTCGGCGACGAGGGGCCCGCCCTTGTCGGGATAGACGCCGGCCGACGCGCGGTTGGAGGCGGTCACGACCAGGGCGCGGTGGCCGACGGCGGCGCTCATGCCCCGGCCCCTTCAGGTGCCGGGCGACGGTAGTCGCCGGACGCGCCGCCCGACTTCGCCTCCACCCGTACGTCCGTGATCACCGCGCCCTTGTCGACCGCCTTGACCATGTCGACCACCGTGAGGGCGGCGACCGAGACGGCGGTCAGGGCCTCCATCTCGACGCCCGTACGGTCGGTGGTCTTCACGGTGGCCAGGATCTCCACCGCGTCGTCGGCGACGCTCAGCTCGACCTTCACGCCCGAGACGGCCAGCGGGTGGCAGAGCGGGATCAGTTCCGGGGTGCGCTTGGCCCCCATGATCCCGGCGATCCGCGCGGTGGCCAGCGCGTCGCCCTTGGGTACGCCTTCCCCCCGCAGGAGTTCGACGACGCGCGGCGACACGAGAACCCGGCCGCTCGCCCGGGCCACCCGCGCCGTGACGTCCTTCTGCGACACATCGACCATGCGCGCCGCGCCCGCCTCGTCGATGTGCGTCAGCCTGTTCTGCGTACTCAACTCACTCCGCCTAGCGGTAGGGCGCTGTCTGCCCACACCGGCCCGCACGGGTGTGCGGACCGGGGGTCCGGGGGCTTCCCCGGGAAGGCACAGCGCCAGATACCGTACCGCCACCGCGCGCGTGTCAGCGGAGGAGGATCACGTCGGTCTCCGTGCCGGGCTCCGCCGAGGTCGTGTCCTCCGGCAGCACGATCAGCGCGTCGGCCTGGGCCAGCGCGCCGATCAGATGCGACCCGGAACCGCCCACCGGCGCCACGGTGCCGGCCTCGGCGTCGTATCTCCCGCGCAGGAACTGGCGCTTGCCGGACGGCGAGGAGAGCGTGCCGTCCATGGCCAGTGTGGCCCGGACCTTCGGGCGGTGGACGTCGTCGAGCCCCATCAGGGTCCGGATCGCCGGCCGCACGAAGAGTTCGAAGGAGACGTACGAGGAGACCGGGTTGCCCGGGAGGGCCAACAGCGGTGTGTGGTCCGGGCCGATCGAGCCGAAGCCCTGGGGCCTGCCCGGCTGCATCGCGAGCTTGCGGAAGTCGACGCCGCCGGCCGGCTCGTCCGCACCGGACCCCGGGGCGTCCTCGGCGTCCCCCGCCACCTCGGCCGTCGTGTGCCCGACCGAGGACAGGGCCTCCTTGACCACGTCGTACGCGCCGACGCTGACACCGCCCGTGGTGACCACGATGTCGGCCCGGATCAGCTGGTCCTCGATGGTGGCGCGCAGGGTCTCGGCGTCGTCGGCCACGGCGGGGACCCGGTAGGCGATCGCCCCGGCGTCCCGGGCCGCGGCCGTCAGCGCGAAGCTGTTGGAGTCGTAGATCTGTCTCTTATACACATCTC
>NZ_KL585390.1:10058-12063 GCF_000721935.1 Streptomyces sp. NRRL WC-3549 | reverse complement strand
CCGCCGGTCAGCTCCTCGCCCGGCTGCGCCAGCTCGCTGCCCGTGGACAGCACGACGACACGCGGGCGGGGCCGCACCTTCACCGACGCACGGCCGATCGCGGCGAGCAGCCCGATTTGCGCGGGCCCGACGACCGAGCCCGCCCGCAGTGCCAGGTCCCCCGGGCGCACGTCGCTGCCCCGGGTCCTGACGTGTGCCCCGGCCTTCACCGGCCGGTACACGCGGACCTCGCCGCCCGCCCCTTCCGGAGCCTCGCTGTGCGCACGCATGGCGGTGGCGGGGCCGCCGCCCGTGCCCCCGTCCGTCCACTCGACCGGGACGACCGCCTCGGCGCCCTCCGGGAGCGGGGCGCCGGTCATGATGCGGGCGGCCTCCCCGGGGGCGAGGGACCGGCCACCGGCCAGCCCGCCGTCGCCCGCGGCGACGTCGCCGACGACGGTGAGGACGGCCGGGAACTCCTCGCCCGCGCCCTCGACGTCGGAGACCCGGACCGCGTAACCGTCCATCGAGCTGTTGTCGAACGGTGGCAGCGCGACCTCCACCACGACGTCCTCGACCAGGACACAGCCCTGGGCGTCCGGCAGCTGGAGCTCGATGGGCTCCAGGGGCCGGACCGCGGCGAGGACGTCGTCCAGGTGCTCGTCGACCGACCAGGTCTTGCTGCTCACGCTCCTACAACTCCTCGGTGACGTACCGCTTCAGCCAGGTCCGGAAGTCCGGCCCCAGGTCCTCACGTTCGCACGCCAGTCTGACAATGGCACGCAGATAGTCGCCGCGGTCGCCGGTGTCGTAGCGGCGGCCCTTGAAGACGACCCCGTGCACGGGCCCGCCGATCTTCTCGTCCTCGGCGAGCAGCTGGAGTGCGTCGGTGAGCTGGATCTCGCCGCCGCGGCCGGGCTCGGTCCGCCGCAGTATGCCGAAGACCGCGGGGTCCAGGACATAGCGGCCGATGACGGCGAGATTGCTGGGCGCGTCGGCGGGGTCGGGCTTCTCCACCAGCCCCGTGACCCGCACGACGTCGCCGTCCGCGGTGGTCTCGGTGGCCGCGCATCCGTACATGTGGATCTGCGCCGGGTCGACCTCCATGAGGGCGACCACGCTGCCGCCCTCACGCTCCTGGACCTCGATCATCCGGGCGAGCAGCGGGTCCCGGGGGTCCATCAGGTCGTCGCCGAGGAGGACGGCGAAGGGCTGGTCCCCCACGTGCGGTGCGGCGCACAGGACGGCGTGGCCGAGGCCGCGCGGGTCGCCCTGGCGTACGTAGTGCATGGTGGCCAGGTCGCTGGACTCCTGCACCTTGGAGAGCCGTTCGGCGTCGCCCTTGCGGTCCAGCGCCGACTCCAGCTCGTAGTTCCGGTCGAAGTGGTCCTCCAGGGGACGCTTGTTGCGACCGGTGATCATCAGCACGTCCGAGAGGCCTGCCGCGACCGCCTCCTCGACGACATACTGGATGGCGGGCTTGTCGACGACAGGCAGCATCTCCTTGGGAGTGGCCTTGGTGGCCGGCAGGAACCGGGTGCCGAGACCTGCAGCTGGGATGACAGCTTTGCTGATCCTGGGGCGCGACTGAGTCATGCGCAGCACTGTAACGGGTGACTATGGGCGGAAGGTGAGCATCCGGTTAACTCCGCACTCATACAACCCGATACACGAGGTTTGCGAGCACCCGTTGAACGACGACATGTCCCGAAAGGCACTCCTGCGACGCGAACTGCTCGCCGCCAGGAGGCTGCTGACCTCACGTGAGGTCAGGGACGCCGCCGAACTCCTGGCCGCGGCCGCCGCGGCCCTCCCCGAGCTGTCGGACGCCCGGACCGTGGCCGCCTACGTGTCCGTGGGCCGCGAGCCGGGCACGCACGCCTTGCTGGACGGGCTGCACGCCCGGGGCGTACGCGTGCTGCTGCCGGTCCTCATGGCGGACAACGACCTGGACTGGGCCGTCTACGAGGGCAAGGAGCACCTGCTGCCCGCCGGACGCGGCCTCCTGGAGCCGCACAGTACCCCC
>NZ_KL585390.1:3962-9886 GCF_000721935.1 Streptomyces sp. NRRL WC-3549 | reverse complement strand
AGCACCTGCTGCCCGCCGGACGCGGCCTCCTGGAGCCGCACAGTACCCCCTTGGGCCCCGAAGCGGTCCTCGCGGCCGACGTGGTCCTGCTGCCCGGACTCGCGGTCGACCGGCGCGGGATGCGCCTGGGGCGCGGCGGAGGCAGCTACGACCGGGTGCTGGCCCGGCTGGCGGCGGCCGGGGCCGACCCCGCCCTCGTCGTCCTGCTGTACGACGACGAGGTGGTCACGCGGGTCCCGGAGGAACCGCACGACCACCCCGTGGACGCCGTGATCACGCCGACCGCAGTGCGGCGCTTCCTGCCCCGGGGCGCCTGAACGGCCCCGGGACGCCCCGGGGCCGTACACGGGCTGCTCCGGGCTGCTCCGGGGCTTGTCGCGGCCTCAGGGCTTCTTGAGCGTCAGCGTGTCCACCGTGGACTTGTCCACGGCGCCCTTCCCGTAGGACCAGTCGAGCAGCTCGCCGTCGGCCCACTTGTCCGTCTGGTCGGTGTAGTGCGCGCTGAACGCGTGCCCGGAGGCGCCGGTGAGGTTGATCCAGCGGGACTTGTCCCAGTCCCCCACGTTGACGACCATCCGCATGGACGGCACCCAGATGACCCCGTAGCCGCCTGCGGCGTTCCAGCCGGTGGCGTCGACCGCGGCCTCGCCGCCGCCGAGGTTCCAGGGGCCGCGGTTGAGCGCCCGCTGGAGCAGGTCGGGGCCCTCGGTGCCGAGCGTCTGGTTGCGCAGGGTCAGCTGGTGCAGCCGGCCCCAGTTCCAGGTGCTGATGTCCTTGCCGAGCTTGGCGGTCAGCTCCCAGCGGGCGTCCTCCATGGCGCGGGCGAAGAGCTGGTCCCGGTTGTCGATGGCTTCTTCCCGGCCTTGCGCGGGCGCCTTCCACCACTCGTTGTCCGGGTCGTCGAGGATCGACTCCACGACCTCGTACCAGCGGTCGCCGC
This sequence comes from Streptomyces sp. NRRL WC-3549, assembly GCF_000721935.1. GTDB lineage: Bacteria > Actinomycetota > Actinomycetes > Streptomycetales > Streptomycetaceae > Streptomyces. The sequence goes on along the minus strand of NZ_KL585390.1, from coordinate 8,946 downwards.
CGTCCGGCTGCGCCGTGTCGGGGTCGCGCTGGCCGCACTCGCGTACGAGCTTGTTCTGCTCGTCCACCGGTCCGGTGCCGGCGGCGGGCCGCACGTAGATGCACTCACCCTTGGGGCGGAGCTCCTTGGGGAGCTTGTTGCCGAAGGCCAGCTTCAGGATGTTGCGCCAGACACCGTTGAAGTACGCCGCCGCGGCGGAGTCCGAATCCTGGGTGTAGTCCCAGCCCTCCAGCAGCTTCTGGGCCTCGCGGACGCTCTTGTCGGAGATGCCGATCTTGACGAGCTTGGGCACCAGCTTCGCGGCGATGGCGCTCTGGTTGTCCATCTGCATCGACTGCATGTCGTCGGTGGAGACCTTGCCGCCGCCGTCGATCTTCTTCTGGATCAGGTCGTTGATCCGCTGGCTGCGGGTGCCGTAGCCCCAGTCCTTGGTGAGCATGTGCTCGTAGCTGTCGTCGATGACCGCCTGGTTGGCGGTGACGATGTAGCCGCGCTCCGGGTTGTACTCGTACGGCAGCTCGTCGAAGGGGATCGGGTCCTTCTCCCAGCCGTACTGCTTGGACCAGCCCGGGCTCGGCATGGTGCCGTCGCCCTTCAGGCGGACCGGGATCTTGCCGGGGGCCTGGTAGCCGATGTTGCCCTCGGTGTCCGCGTAGATGAGGTTCTGCGAGGGCACCTCGAAGTGCTCGGCCGCCGCCCGGAAGGTCTTGAAGTCCTTGGCGCGGTTGAGCTCGAAGACGGCGTCCATGGACTTGCCGGGATCCAGCGCGGTCCACTTCAGGGCGATCGCGTAGCCGTCGCCGCGGTCGGGGGCCGCGTTGGTGACCGGGGCCCTCTTTCCGACCTTCTCCATCTCGCTGCTGCGGTCGGAGACCAGCGGGCCGTTGTTGGTCTCCCGGACGGTGATCTTCCGGCTCTTGCCGCCCGCGACCTTGATGGTCTCCTCACGGGTGACGAAGGGCTCGGTCTTCCCGTCGTACTGGTAGCCGTCGGCCGAGACCTTCTCCAGGAAGAGGTCCGTGACGTCGGCGCCGAGGTTGGTGAAGCCCCAGGCGATGTCCTGGTTGTGGCCGATGATCACTCCGGGCATCCCGGAGAAGGTGTATCCGGCCGTGTCGTACTGGCAGGTCTTGGAGACCTCACGGCAGTGCAGCCCCATCTGGTACCAGAGCGAGGGCAGCATCGGCGCCAGGTGCGGGTCGTTGGCCAGCAGCGGCTTGCCGGTGGTCGTGTGCTTGCCGTCGACCACCCAGGAGTTCGACCCGATGCCGTTGCCGTTCGGGCCGAGCAGCGCCGGAATCTCGTCCAGGGTGTCGGAGAGCGCGGAGAGCTGGGTGTTCAGGCCCTCGGTCGCCCCGGCCACGGTGTCCCCGCCGATGCCGTCCGACGGCTCGGCCTCCGGGGCGAACTCACCGGTGACCGAAGAGACGGCGCCGTTCTCCACGATCGGCTTGTTCTTCTTGAACGGGTACTCCGGGTACAGGTCCTCGATCTGCTCCTCGCTGAGCCTGCTGGTCAGCAGCGAGCGGTCGATCTCGTCCTGCATGTTGCCGCGCAGGTCCCAGGCCATCGCCTTCAGCCAGGCGACCGAGTCCACCGGGGTCCACTCGGTGGGCTTGTAGTCGTTGGTGAGGCCGAGCGCCGCGTACTCGACGGAGATGTCCTTGCCGTCCTTGCCGGCGAGGTACGCGTTCACGCCCTCCGCGTACGCCTGGAGGTTCTTCTTGGTCTCCTCGTCCAGGACCTTGTCGTACTCCTCCTGGGCGACCTTGCGCCAGCCCAGGGTGCGCAGGAAGGCGTCGGTGTCGACCTGCCCCGAGCCGAACATCTCGGAGAGCCGTCCGGACGTCATGTGACGGCGGACGTCCATCTCCCAGAACCGGTCCTGGGCCTGGACGAAGCCCTGGGCGCGGAACAGGTCGGCGTCGGAGTCCGCGTAGATCTGCGGGATCCCGTAGCCGTCGCGTTTGACGTCGACGTCACCGGTGAGGCCCTTGAGTTCGAGCGTGCCGGTCGTCTGCGGATAGGAGGCCCGGACCGTGGCGACGGACCAGTAGGCCCCGTACCCGACACCCGCGACGAGCGCCAGCACCAGGACGATCACGATCAGGCGACCGCGTCGCCCCTTCTTCCTGCCGGGTTTCCTCGCATCCGAAGAGCCGGAAGGGGCGGTTGTGTTGGCGGGCATCGCTGTCCTTCGCGGGGCAGGGCGGTCCTGGAAGTGCAGGAGCAACCATAGGCGCCCCGCCGAAGCCACTCGGACGCGGTATGGGGATGCACCCATCTGCGCCGCGCTCGTACGAACACTCGAAGCCGTCAAGAAAGCGTTAAAGATTAGGTAAGGTAACGAAGTACTGGTCCCCCGGAGGCCGATCCGGAAGGCGCACGCAGGGAAGGAACGGACCCTGACTGTCCACACGCTCAACGAACTTCTGCTCGCCTGCTCGCTCGTGCTGCTGGTCGCGGTCGCGGCGGTCCGCATCTCGTCGCGCAGCGGCCTTCCCAGCCTCCTCCTGTACCTCGGCATCGGCATCGTCCTGGGACAGGACGGCCTCTTCGACGTCAAGTTCGACAACGCCGAACTGACCCAGGTCATCGGGTACGCCGCCCTGGTCGTCATCCTGGCCGAGGGCGGTCTGGGGACGAAGTGGAAAGAGGTCCGCCCGGCACTTCCGGCGGCAGCCCTGCTGTCGACCGTCGGCGTGGGCGTCAGTGTGGGCGTCACGGCGAGCGCGGCGCACTACCTCGTAGGGCTGGACTGGCGGCAGGCGCTGATCATCGGCGCCGTCGTCTCCTCCACCGACGCCGCCGCCGTCTTCTCCGTGCTGCGCAAAGTGCCGCTCCCGTCCCGGATCACGGGCGTCCTGGAGGCCGAGTCCGGCTTCAACGACGCCCCGGTGGTCATCCTGGTCGTCGCCTTCTCCGCCGTCGGCCCGGTGGAGCACTGGTACGTCCTGATCGGCGAGATAGCACTGGAGCTGGCCATCGGCGCGGCCATCGGGCTCGCGGTGGGCTGGCTCGGCTCGTACGGGCTGCGCCACGTCGCGCTGCCCGCCTCCGGGCTCTACCCGATCGCCGTGATGGCCATCGCGGTCTCCGCGTACGCGGCGGGCGCCATGGCCCACGGCAGCGGGTTCCTCGCCGTGTACCTCGCCGCGATGATCCTCGGCAACTCCAAGCTCCCGCACTGGCCGGCCACCCGGGGCTTCGCCGACGGGCTCGGCTGGCTGGCGCAGATCGGCATGTTCGTCCTGCTCGGGCTGCTGGTCACCCCGCACGACCTGGTCGACGACTTCTGGCCCGCCGTGATCGTGGGGCTGGTGCTCACCGCCGTCGCACGGCCGTTGTCGGTCTTCATCAGCCTCGCCCCGTTCCGCCTGCCACGGCGCGAGAAGGCCCTCATGTCCTGGGCGGGGCTGCGCGGAGCCGTGCCCATCATCCTGGCGACCATCCCCATGGTGTCCGGGATCGAGGGCAGCACCCGGGTCTTCAACATCGTCTTCGTGCTCGTCATCGTCTACACGCTGATCCAGGGGCCGACCCTGCCCTGGCTCGCCCGGGCGCTCCGGATCGGCGACGACCCGTCCGAGGCGTCGGACCTGGGCATCGAGTCGGCGCCCCTGGAGCGGCTGCGCGGGCACCTGCTGTCGGTCGCGGTCCCGGGGAAGTCGAAGATGCACGGCGTGGAGGTCGGGGAACTGCGCCTGCCCTCCGGTTCGGCCGTCACCCTCGTCGTACGCGACGGCACGAGCTTCGTACCCGCCCCCTCCACCGTGCTCCGGCGCGGCGACGAACTGCTGGTCGTGGCCACCGACCCGGTGCGGGACGCGGCCGAGGCCCGGCTGCGGGCCGTCGCCGAGGGGGGCAAGCTGGCCGGCTGGCTGGGTACCGGCAAGCAGAGCGGGCAGGACATCGCGCCGCTCGTGGACGTACCGCAGGTGGTGAAGCTGGCGAAGAAGCTGGGCAGGGGCGGCGAGGAGCGCCCTGGCGCCACGAGGACTCGTCACTGATCGGAGGCCGTTCCCCGGTCCCCGGCCCCCGGTCCGTGGGGGCGGCTGCTGATCGAGGCGAGACTCCGGGCCTGGGGACGGCTGCTGATCGGAGGCGGCGTCAGCCCCCTCGTGCCCGATCACAGGCCCCCGGCCCCCGGCACCTGTAACATGAAGGATTGCTACATGATCTACTCGATCTGATCGAGATCGACCAACTCTGCCTGATGCAGAGCTGGCGCGACCGTATGGCGGTCGTGGCGTCCTTTCGCCTCTGGAGCGAGCGCCCGGCATCTACCGCAGTCCCGCGCGAAGAGGACAGCTCTCGGCAGCTCCCCGCACGGCCCCGGCACTGGTGCCGGACGCACCCGGGGAGCACGGCCACCAGGCGGCAGAAAGGCATGGACCGTGGCGACCACGGTCTCCGACCGCCCCGGTTACGGGCAGTTGCTGCGCACCCCGGGTGCGTGGACCTTCCTGATCCCGGGCTTCGCGGCCCGGCAGCCCTTCGCGATGCTGACCATCAGCATCGTGCTGCTGGTCCAGCACACCACCGGCTCCTACGGCAGTGCGGGCGCCGTCGCCGCCGTATCGGGCGTCTCGATGGCCCTGTTCGCGCCGCAGACCGGCCGGCTCGCGGACCGGTTCGGCCAGCGCGCGGTGCTGGTGCCCGGCGTGCTGGTGCACGCCGCGTCCGTCGGGGTGCTGACGGCGCTCGCGCTGGCGCACGCGCCGCTGTGGGTCCTGTTCCTGGCGGCCGTGCCCACCGGGGCGTCGATCCCGCAGGTGGGGCCGATGGTCCGGGCCCGCTGGGCGGCGCGGCTCGGCGCCGCCCCGGGGCGCCCGGCGTCCCCTCTGATGACCACGGCCGCCGCGTTCGAGTCCGTGACGGACGAGTTCACGTTCGTCATCGGCCCGGTGATCGCGACGGCGCTGTGCACCGGCGTGCACCCCGCGGCGGGGCTGATCGCCGAAGGGATCCTGACACTGGCCGG
>NZ_KL585390.1:0-3805 GCF_000721935.1 Streptomyces sp. NRRL WC-3549 | reverse complement strand
CGTCTTCGCCGCGCAGCGCGGGACGCAGCCCGACCCGCAGGACGCGGCGACCGCCGCCGCCCCCCACCGCTCGGCGCTGGCCGTGCCGGGGGTGCGGGTCCTGGCGGTCACCTTCCTGGGCATCGGTTCCGTCTTCGGCGGCATGCAGGTCTCCCTCACGGCGTTCTCCGAGGAGATCGGCCGCCCCGGGGTGAACGGCCTGCTGTACGGCGTCTTCGCGGCGGGCAACATGCTCGCCGGGATCGCCTGTGGGGCCATCGCCTGGAAGAGCGGCCCGCGCCGTCGGCTGATCATCGGTTTCCTGGCCCTGACCGTGACCGCCTCGGGCCTCTGGGCCGTGCACTCCGCGGTACTGCTGGCCGGGCTGGGACTGCTGGTCGGTCTCTGTATCGCACCGGCCCTGATCAGCGGGTACACCCTGGTCGACGCCCTGGTGCCGGCATCGGCCCGGACGGAGGCCTTCACCTGGCTGACGGGCGCCGTGGCGCTGGGACTGTCTCTTATACACATCGCGCATGGGGCGAGCACCGGTTTCCTGGTGCCGTTCGGCGGGGCCCTGCTGGCCCTGGTGACCCTGCTGGCCCTGCGTTCGCGGCTGGTACCGCGGCCCGAGGGGCTGACGGTGGCACGTGGGATCGGTCACCGCGAGCAGGTCACGGTGGACTGACGGCGCGGAATACGTCAGTATGGAGCGTCGTTAGCACTCACTGAGTGAGAGTGCCAGGAGGAGCAAGTGCCGACCTATCAGTACCAGTGCACCGAGTGCGGCGAGGGCCTCGAGGCGGTGCAGAAGTTCACCGATGATGCCCTGACCGTGTGCCCGAGCTGCGACGGACGCCTCAAGAAGGTGTTCTCTGCGGTCGGCATCGTCTTCAAGGGTTCCGGTTTCTACCGGAACGACAGCCGTGGCTCCTCGTCGAGCAGCGCACCGGCCGCGTCGTCCTCGAAGACGTCCGGTTCCCCGTCCACCACCGCGTCGTCCTCGTCGGGGTCGGACTCGAAGCCCGCCGCTTCGTCCGCCTCGTCGACGTCTTCGTCGTCCTCGTCGTCGGGCTCCTCCGGCAGCGGCACGTCCGCCGCCTGAGGCCCACCACGCCTGTAGCACCGGGACCCCGCCCGATCAGATGATCGGAGTCAGCGGGGTCCTGGTCGTACGTGCGTGCCCGATAGGGTCTGCGCATGGCGAACGCGCAGACGGATACGGCGGACATCGGTGTCATCGGCGGATCGGGCTTCTACTCCTTCCTGGAGGACGTGACCGAGGTCCGGATGGACACCCCGTACGGGACGCCGAGCGACTCGCTCTTCCTGGGTGAACTCGCGGGGCGCCGGGTGGCGTTCCTCCCGCGTCACGGCCGCGGCCACCACGTACCGCCGCACCGCATCAACTACCGCGCCAACCTCTGGGCCCTGCGCGCGGTGGGCGTACGCCAGGTGCTGGGCCCGTGCGCGGTCGGCGGCCTGCGCCCGGAGTACGGCCCGGGCACCCTGCTGGTGCCGGACCAACTGGTGGACCGCACCAAGACCCGCGTACAGACGTACTACGACGGCGAGACCCGGCCGGACGGGGCGACCCCCTCCGTGGTGCACCTCGGTTTCGCCGACCCGTACTGCCCCGAGGGGCGAAGGGCTGCCCTCGGGGCGGCGCGCGGACGCGACTGGGAACCGGTGGACGGCGGCACGCTCGTCGTGGTCGAGGGCCCGCGCTTCTCGACGCGGGCGGAATCGCGCTGGCACGCCGCGATGGGCTGGTCGGTCGTCGGGATGACGGGGCATCCGGAGGCGGTACTCGCCCGGGAACTGGGCCTCTGCTACACGTCGGTGACGCTGGTGACCGACCTGGACGCGGGTGCCGAGGCGGGCGAGGGCGTCAGCCACGACGAGGTGCTGAAGGTGTTCGCCGCCAATGTGGACCGGCTCCGCTCGGTGCTCTTCGACGCGGTGGCCGCGTTGCCGGCGGACGAGGACCGCGACTGCGTCTGCGCCCACGCGCTGGACGGGATCGACACCGGGGTGGAACTCCCCTGACCTGCCGCCCCGGTGGGTACCGGGGCCTGTTCCCGTGTGGTCCGGCGGCTCTGTGCGGCCGGAGGGGCCTGGCGGCCTGCCCGGCCTGCCCGGGCATCCAGGGCTGCCTGCCGGGGCTGCCGGAGCTGCCGGGGCCACGCCGTTCTGCGCGACGTCGTACGCCTGCGCGATGTCGTGCCCCTGCGCGATGCCGTGGGCCTGCGCGATGTCGGTCTCCGCAGCTGAGGGCCGTCCCGACAGGTGCTCCCCACAGGCGCTCCCTATGGGCATCACGTCCACGGCCCCTCGTACGGGTGGCCGAGATGTCCACATCGTGGGGATCGTCCACAGGGCCCAGCGGGATTCCCGGCGTCGGGGGATGGTGTGGGGGTCCGAGTCCGTTGCGTACGCCCACACGGCAGGTGGTGGCCCATGTTCCCGTCGGTGCCGGAGACCCGTCCCGCTCCCCCCGCGCCCTGCGGGATGCCCTCGTTCGAGCCCTTGCGGGTGCGCGGCGGCGGTGGAGGACGGCTGCGGCGCGCGCTGCGGAGACAGCGCCGCGCGACGGCTGCGGGGTTCGCCCTGTCCTGCGTCGTGTTCGCGGTGTCGGGGCTCGGTGGTTCCGGCCCCGCCGGCGCCGGTCCACCGGCCCCGCCGGACGGGAGGGTCACCGCAGCGGCCGGTGCCCGGCCCGTGGCCGAGCGGGAGCGGGAGGGGCGACCGGGTGGGCTGGTCTCCGCGCCGGTCCGGATCGCGGACGCGGCGACGGTCTCGCTACTGCGGCCTGGCGATCACGTCGATGTGATCGCCGCGCGGGAGGGGGCCGCCGAAGCCCGCGTGGTGGCCCAGGACGTGCGGGTGGCCGAGGTGCCGGGCCGTCGTTCGGGCGGCTCCGGCCCGGACTTCGCGGCACTGGAGGAGCTGGACGGCGGACCCGGCCGGGGCGGGGACGGGGCGCTCGTGGTCCTCGCCGTGGAGCGCGGTACAGCCACTGCCCTGGCGGGCGCCGGCACATCCGGGCGGCTGGTCGTGGCGGTGTCCCGTGGCCATTGAGCGCGCCATCCCGGGGGCCTGGCGGGATCAGACGTGGTGGGGCGGCTTCTCGTCGAGGAAGCGGGCCAGATCACCGGCGCTGCCGCCGGCCGGAGCCCGCTCGCCCCACGCCTGGTCCGTGTCGTCCGCGGCCTGCCGGTCCAGCGGGTCGTCGAAGACCAGAGCCGGCCGGGGCCTGGAGCCCTCCGGCGGACGCTCCTGTGACTGCGGCGACTGCGGCGACTGCGGTGGCTCCGGATCACGCGGTCCGGGGGCGGGGGCGGTACTCATACCTCCAGGGTACGGCGGCGCTCAGCGGTCCTTCGGATCGAGCAGCCACCGCCCCAGGACGACGAGGAACGACAGGCTCCGGACCCCCGCTCCCCGCCAGGCCGTGCCGGTATGGCCTTCCGTCCACACGCTGACGACCTACCTTCGTCAGCGCCCACAGCTGTCCGACGACGACGCTCATCGCCGGTACCGGCCCGGCCGTCAGCGTCGACGAGCGTTCGGGTTCCTGCTCGGCCCAGGGCCGGGCTCGGGGCCGGGGCTGTCTCTTATACACATGTCCAGCTCGGCGCGGGCGCTGTTCAGGTGGTATTCCGGAGAGCACGTCCCGGCGGGCCCGGCGGGCTCTGCGGGCCGCGGCGGCTCGGCCGGCTCCAGGGGTTCGGTCATGTGCACCTCCCGGGCGTCGTGGTCCCGGACGCCCCCGGTGCCGGGGCAGCCGACCCGGGCGGCGAGAACGGGCGGTCGTCGGCGAGCC
>NZ_KL585389.1:159350-159969 GCF_000721935.1 Streptomyces sp. NRRL WC-3549 | reverse complement strand
GTTGACGACGATGCCGGCGGTCGCCTTGCCGGGGCCCGCGCCGCCGACGCGGACGTAGACGTCCTGGACGGTGGTGGGGTTGGCCGCGTGGTCCGCGGACGCGCCCTGGCCGCCGACCTCCAGCAGGGTCGGGGAGTTGACCGGTCCGGCGTCGATGAGGAAGCCGGCGAGCTTCACACCGTCGACGTCGGCGACCTTCATGGCCGTCACCCCGTTGTCGGGGATGATCGTGGCGAGACCGAGGCCCAGGACGACCGTGTCGGCCCGGTTCACGTCGATGGTGCGGTCCACGTGGTAGACGCCGGGCGTGAAGAGCAGGTGCAGGCCCTGTTCCAGGGCGGCGTTGATGGTGGCGGCGGTGGCGCCGGGCTTGACCACGTAGAACCGGCTCAGCGGGATCGACTGGCCCTGCGGGGTGCCGTTGGCCCAGGTGGTGCCGCGGGCGTTGGTCCGCTTGGCGGGCACGAAGACCTTGTAGTCGTTGCCGTCCAGGTAGAGGAACGGCTTCTCACGCGAGACGGGGGTGGTGTCGAGCGTGGTGTACGGGGGGTTGGGGAAGGAGGTCGCCGGGGCGCCCTCGACTCCGGAGAACGTCATGTTCCAGACGCCGTTGGTCCAG
>NZ_KL585389.1:158891-159095 GCF_000721935.1 Streptomyces sp. NRRL WC-3549 | reverse complement strand
TACCACTGCTGCTGCGAGTAGGGGCCCACCTGGCCGTCGATCTTGCTGTCGGCGATGTAGCCGCCGCTGGCCCAGCCGTACCCGTCGGGGGCGAGGTTGAGGCCGCCCTTGACGTGCATCCGGCGGAAGGAGGCGGCCTGCGAGACCGCCCAGCGGTTGGTGCCGCTGACCGGGTTGAGCGCCAGGTTCTCGGCGGCGCGCCAG
>NZ_KL585389.1:156566-158688 GCF_000721935.1 Streptomyces sp. NRRL WC-3549 | reverse complement strand
TTGATGGTGGTGTCGTCGGGCCTGAGGCCGAGACCGGCGATCTGGGTGTAGAAGCCGATCTGGGCGTTGAGGTTGTTGTACGTCCCCGGCTTGAAGAAGAAGGCGTGCCGGCCGTTGCCGAACTGCGCCGACTCCTGCTCCCTGAACACCTGGTCCAGCTTGTTCTGGATTCCGGGTGTGGACGGGTCGAAGACGTGCACGTTGGGGCCGAGGTCGCCGCCGCCCTGGATCGGGCCGGTGGAGCCGCCGCCCGTGGTGCCGAAGACCTTGAACTCCCAGAGGGAGTAGCCGTATCCGGTGGCGCGGGTGGTGCCGAGCACACGGACGTAGCGCGCCGTGCCGGAGACGGCGTGCGTCACGGTGCCGCCCGCTCCGGTCGTCGTCGAGTAGGCGGTCGACCAGTCGTCGCCGTTGGACGACAGCTCGATGCGGTATGCCGTCGCGTAGGCGGTCTCCCAGCTCAGTTCCACCCGGTCGAGGGCGGCCGGGGCGCCGAGGTCGACCCGGATCCACTGGGGGTCGGCGGCGGCACTCGACCAGCGCGTGCCGGGGTCGCCGTCGACGGCGGCGGAGGCCGGGGTTCCTCCGTTCTCCTGACTGGACGCCGTCGCCTGCTTGCCCTGGGACAGCAGGGTGGGCGCGGCCTCGGCGTGCGTGGCGGGGGTCAGGGCGAGGAGGGCTGCGGCCAGTGCGGTGACCATCACGCCGACGAGGCCCCTGCGGACCGGTCTCGGTGGGGGTGAAGTGGTGGGGGCTATGCCGACTGCGGGCATGGGGGGCTCCTAGGAAAGAGTCCGGAAGTGTGCGCTGGAGAGCGCTCTCCGGAACCCTGCCGCGCGTCGGCCACGCGGTCAAGAAGTCTGACCGCGCTTTTCTTTTGTCTTTCATTAAGGGGGAGTTGGAGCATCGGAGCCGAAACACCCCTCCCAGCAGGTCGGCGGCGCCGAGGAGCACCGGGGGCCGGCCCCACGGCGTCCGGGGTCACCACCCCCGGAACCGCCACCGTCCGCGACCGCAGGACGGGAGGTGAGACAGAATACGGAACTACTCCATGACATCGGGAAGAACGGCCTTTTCACGGAGCATCAGGGGCATAGCTGCGCCTCGGTCACCCGAAACGGCCCCCGCCCGCAAGGGAGTCGAGGTGGCCCGGCGTTCGACGGCGGGCCCAGGAACGGCATCCGGGCACACCGGGTGCACACAAGGGCACCGGTTCCAGGCACACTCTGTGTGTCGCATCATCGTTTGAAGGAAGATTTGCGCATGATCACGCTTAAGAAGGAAGACGGCCCGGCGGACCTCGACGGAGTGACCCACCTGTCCATCGGTGCGTCCTGGGACCCCACCGCCGGCAGCAGTGGTGGGGTCATAGGCGCACTGCGCCGCAAGACCGGCACCGACCTCGACCTGATCGCCATCGCCATGCAGGGCGAGGACCCGGTGCGCCTGGCGGGCCTGGACTCGCTCGACCCGATGGGCAACGGCTCCGTCGTCCACAGCGGCGACAACCAGACCGGCCGCGGTGACGGGGACGACGAGACCGTGACGGTCGACTTCGCGCAGGTGCCGTCGAACATCACGTCGATCGTGTTCGTCGCCGCCGCCTACAAGAAGGGCAGTTCCTTCCAGAAGGCGCGCAACATCAGTTTCAAGGTGTACGACGCCACCGGGGGCAGCTCGCAGCAGGTCGCCGACATCTGGCCCAGCCTGCTCACGTCCGACAACGGATGCGCCGTGGCGAAGGCGTACCGCGTCGGCAACGGCTGGAAGCTCGAGGTCATCAACGTGACGGGCAAGATCAAGCAGGGCAGCGAGCAGGCCCTGATGCGTTTCGCCATCAGCAAGTAGCACCCGCCGGCCCGCCCGCGCGGCGGAACGGCACTCCCGGGCCCGGCAATCCACCAACGGATCGCCGGGCCCGCGCCACGCCGGCCCTGGGCCCGGCATCGCGCACCGCCGGGAAGTCGCCCTCGCGCAGGGCGGTCACCTGTTCGCCGGCCAGGACGCGCAGCGTTCCGTCCGCGGTGCCGCGGCGCGCCCCGTCCGGGCGGCGGACGGAGGCGCCCCCGGAGGAGGCGCTGTCGACGGTGGCGCGGCCGGCCGCCGAGCTGCTGAGCGGGCC
>NZ_KL585389.1:156112-156360 GCF_000721935.1 Streptomyces sp. NRRL WC-3549 | reverse complement strand
ACCGCCGAGCTGCTGAGCGGGCCGGACGTACCGCTGCTGAAGGAGTGCGGGAGCCCGAGTGCACCCGCGTCTGCGTCGACCGCTCGCGGGGCCCGCCGGCAGTGGTGCGGCATGGAGCCCTGCGGGAACCGGATCAAGGCCGCCGCCCACCGGGCCCCTGAGAAGGACGTACGGGCCGCCCCCTCCGCGTGACCGGCCGGCCGCGTCCTGCGCAGGAGTCCGCCCCGGCCGCCCCCGGGTGCCGGCTG
>NZ_KL585389.1:151864-155863 GCF_000721935.1 Streptomyces sp. NRRL WC-3549 | reverse complement strand
GCCGATCCTGTGGCAGGTGGTGCGGCGAGCGGGCACATGTTGCTGCTCCGGCCCGGTATTCGCGTTGCGACGGAGAGGACACACCATGGCCACCGGCACGAACGAGCTGAGCGGCGACGCCGCACCCAGAAGCATCCGGTTGCCGGGGATCGTGCTGGGGGTGGGGCTGGGCGGTTTCGTGGACGGCATCCTGCTGCACCAGCTGCTCCAGTGGCACCACATGCTGTCGAGCACGAACGACGACCGGATCGGGGTGAAGTACTACCCGCCGAACACCGTCTCCGGTCTGGAGATGAACACCGTCTGGGACGGCGTCTTCCACACGGTGTGCTGGGTGGCGGTGCTGCTGGGGCTGGGAATCCTGTACGCCCGGGTGACGCACGACCGGCGGCGCGTGTGGACTTCTCGTGTGCTGTGGGGCTGGATCCTCGCGGGCTGGGGCCTGTTCAACCTCGTCGAGGGGCTGCTGGACCACCAGATCCTCGGGATCCACCACGTCTACGCCGGTGACCAGCAGATCTGGTGGGACATGGGCTTCCTGCTCCTGGGACTCCTCTTCCTGATCGGCGGCCACCTCCTCCAGCGTGGCGGCCGCCCCTTGGACCCGGGCACCCCCGACGCCGCGGCACCGCGCGGGGAGCGGGCCTGATGGACGGCGGCACGCACCACACGCACGAGGGCGGCGGCCAGGGAGCCGGCGGCGCCTGGGAGGTACTGCTGCCCGCGGTGGCCGTGGCCCTGGTCGCGGCCGGATACCTGCTGCTCGCCGGCAGGGCACGCGCCCACCGTCCGGCGCTCGGATGGACACCGTGGCGGACGGCGAGCTTCCTGGGCGGATGCGCGTTGTCGGCCGTGGCGCTGCTCCCGCCGGTCGCGCCGTTCGCGCACGGGGACTTCCGGGGGCACATGGTTCAGCACCTGCTCATCGGCATGTACGCACCCCTCGCCCTGGCACTCGGCGCCCCCGTCACCCTGCTGCTGCGGACGCTGCCCGCCGCCCGGGCCCGGCGACTGACCGCCCTGCTGCACAGCGGGCCCGTGCGGGTGATCGGCCACCCGGTCACGGCTCTGGTCCTGAGTACCGGGACGCTGCCGGTGCTGTACTTCACCCCGCTGTTCAACGCGACCATGGGGCAGCCGGTGCTCCACTGGGCCGTGCACGCCCACTTCCTGATCAGCGGGTGCCTGTTCGCCTGGGCCGTCGCCGGCCCCGACCCGGCACCGGCGAGGCCCGGTGTGCCGGCCCGTCTGGTGGTCCTGGGTGTCGCGGTCGCCGCGCACGCCACGGTCTCCCAGCTGATGTACGGCGGCTTCCTCATCGACGTACACGCTCCCGTGGCCCAGGTCCGGGGCGGGGCGGAGATCATGTACTACGGCGGGGACATCGCCGAACTCCTGCTGGCCGCGGCCCTCGTCGCGACCTGGCGTCCGGTCCGCCGACGGCGGGGCGCCACCCGGCCGGTCCGCCACGAGGCACCCGGGGCCGGACAGCTCCCGGCGCCGCTCGCGGACCAGGGGCAGTGGCAGGCACGGCTCAGGGGCGCCCCTCACCGAACGAGAAGGGTGGGTCCGCCTGTTCCGCACGTTCCGTCTGTTCCACCTGTTCCGCCTGTCCGGCAAGAACACCCATAAGGGGGATCCGTACAGCCGAACTCCCCTCCCGGCCACAAAGGGCACTACTCTCGGTCGCCACGGGTCACCGGTGGTGAGCGGCTCCGACGTCGCGGCCGGGGCCCGCGAGGCGGGGAGGGGGCGCACATGGACGGGGCGGGGAGTGGAAGCCGTCAGGATGCCGAGGTCGCCGTCGTCGGCGCCGGCCTCTGCGGGGTGGCCGCCGTGGTGGCGCTGCGGCGGGCCGGCGTCCACGGTGTCGTCGTACTGGAGAGGTCCGGCCGCCTCGGCGGGACCTGGCGCGACAACACGTATCCGGGGTGCGGATGCGACGTGCCGTCGATGCTGTACGAGTACTCCTTCGCCCCCCACCCCTGGAGCCGGTGCTTCGCCGGCCGGTCCGAGATCCTCGGCTACCTGGAGACCACCGCGGCCCGGTACGGCGTGGACGAGGCGATCCGCTACGACACCGAGGTGACGAGGGCCGACTGGGAGCCGGACGCCCACCGCTGGATCCTGGAGACCACGACGGGTACGTACACCGCGCGGGCCCTGGTCGTCGCCACCGGATCCTGGCACCGGCCCCGCGTCCCCGACATCCCCGGCCTGGACGCCTTTCCCGGCCCCTCCTTCCACTCGGCCCGCTGGGACCACGACGTCGACCTGACCGGGCGCCGCGTCTCGGTGGTGGGCACGGGGGCGTCCACCGTCCAGTTCCTGCCCGAGATCCAGCCGGTGGCGGCCCATGTCGACGTCTTCCAGAGCACACCGCAGTGGGTGCTCCCCAAGCCGGACTTCCCGCTGTCCCCCGGCCTCCACCGCTTCCTCGGACGCCACCCCGCGGCACGCCGTGCGCTGCGCGGCCTGCACCACCGGACCCAGGAGGCCATCTCCGTACCGCTGCGCCGGCCCCGGCTGCTGCGGCCCCTGGAGGCCGTGGCACGCCTCCATCTGCGCGCCTCCGTCGCGGACCGTGAGCTGCGCCGCGCGCTCAGTCCCGGTTACCGCCTCGGGGCCCGCCGCCTGATCACCTCCGACACCTACTACCCCGCCCTCACCCGGCCCAACGTGCGCCTGCGTCCCACCCGGGCGGCGGCCGTGGAGGGCTCCCACGTCATCGGGGCCGACGGCACCCGCACCCGCGCCGACGTCATCGTCCTGGCCACCGGCTACCACGTCGGCGACATGCCCCTGGCCCGCCGGCTGCACGGGACCGGCGGCGTCCCCCTGGCCCGGAAGTGGTCCGACGACCGACGCGCCTACCTGGGCACCAGCGTCAGCGGATACCCCAACCTCTTCCTCCTCATCGGCCCGAACGTGCTCAGCGGCACCACGGCGGTCCCGACCGTCCTGGAAGCACAGCTGCGCTACATCACCGCCGCCCTCACCCACCTGCGCACCGGCGGACACGCCGCACTGGACGTCAGGCCCGAGGTCGAGGAATCCCACCACGAGGCCCTGCGCGAGGCCCTCCGGACCACCGTCTACAGCACGGACGCCTCCGGGTACTACTTCGGCCTGCCGGGCGTCAACACCTTCAGCTGGCCCTGGTCGACCGCCCGGCTCCTGAGGCGTCTGCACTCCTTCGCCCCGGACGCCTACACCTGGACACCGCCGGGCGGCCCGCCCGCCCAGGTCCGCCGCGCCGGGGACGCCTCTCCCGCCCCGGGTCCGCTCCGTCCGTAGTCCCCGCGAACCGCCGGAGCCGTACGGGTCCGATGCAGTGGTGCGGCGGGCCGCTGTCCGGGCGGGCGCCCCGCCGGGCTCGTACCCTGGCCGTGTCCGTGTGACGCCCCTCGGCGGGGACGGCTGCCCGGTGGCACCCCGTCAGGCCGGCGAGGAGGCGCTGCTCCCCCGGACGCCACGGGCCCCGCCGCCCCGGGCGTGGCGCCGGGGCCGGTGAAGTACCGCCCGACCGGATCGAGGAACAGGAGCCCAGGTGCTCGACACCGCGTTCTTCCGTCGCTGGATGACCGCCGCGGCCCGCGCCGTCGACCGTGAGGCGGACCGTCTGACCGGCCTCGACTCCGCGACCGGGGACGGCGACCACGGGGACAACATGCGGCGCGGCTTCGCCGCGGTGACCGACGCACTGGAGAAGGAGCCCGCCGGTACGCCGGGGGACGTGCTGGTCCTGGCGGGCCGTCAGCTCATCTCGACGGTGGGCGGTGCGTCCGGGCCGCTGTACGGAACACTGCTGCGGCGTACCGGAAAGGCGCTCGGCGACGCGGCCGAGGTGAGCCGGCAGCAGCTGGCGGACGCGTTCGGGGCCGGTGTCGCGGCCGTGGCCGAGCTGGGCGGGGCGAAGGCCGGGGACAAGACGATGCTCGACGCGCTGCTTCCGGCCGTCGACGCGCTCGGCAGCTCGGCCGGGGCCGCCCGGGAGGC
>NZ_KL585389.1:149601-151706 GCF_000721935.1 Streptomyces sp. NRRL WC-3549 | reverse complement strand
ACCCGGGAGGCCGCGGCGGCCGGTGCGCTGGCGACCGTGCCGCTGGCGGCGTGCAAAGGCCGGGCCGCCGTTCTGGGCGGGCGCGGCGTCGGGCATCAGGATCCCGGCGCGGCGTCGGCCGCCCTGCTGATGGAGGCGCTCGCCGAGGCCGCGGATGCGGACGACGGAGGCCGGGCGTGAGCGGGGAGGCGCAGGTCGGGATCGTGCTGGTGTCGCACAGCGGGCCGGTGGCCGGGGCGGTGGCCGACCTGGCCCGGGGCCTGGCGGCCGGTGGTGCGACGGCGCCCGTCGCGGCTGCCGGGGGCACCTCCGCCGGGGGCCTCGGCACGAGCACGGATCTGATCTCGGCGGCGGCCGCGGAGGTCGACCGGGGCGCGGGGGTGGCTCTCCTGGCGGACCTCGGGAGCGCGGTGCTGACGGTGAAGGCCATGCTCGCGGAGGGCGGCGAACTGCCCGAGGGCGCGCGGCTGGTGGACGCCCCGTTCGTCGAGGGTGCGGTCGCGGCGCTGGTGTCCGCGTCGGCGGGCGGCGACCTGGACACCGTGGCGGCGGCGGCGACGGACGCGTACGGGTACCACAAGATGTGACCGGGACCCGGCCCGCCGCCCGCACGCGGTGCGGGTGACGGGCCGGAGGACCGGCCGGGCCGGTTCCCGGCTGCGGACCCCGTGGCCGTGCCGGGTCCGCACCCGCAGACTGGCCGCATGTCTGCAGCCAAACGCAGTGCCGGGCTCCTGCTCTTCCGGGTCGTCCGGACCGAGGCCGGGGAGCAGGACGTCGAGGTGCTGATCGGGCACATGGGCGGCCCCTTCTGGACGGGCCGCGAGGACGCCGCCTGGTCACTCCCGAAGGGCGAGTACGGGCCCGACGAGGAGCCGGCCGCCGCCGCCCGCCGGGAGTTCGAGGAGGAGCTGGGTCTCCCGGTACCGGACGGCGGGTGGGTGCCGCTCGGCGAGGCCCGGCAGCGCAGCGGGAAGACCGTGGTCGCCTGGGCCGTCGAGGGCGGACTCGACCCCGCCCGGGTCACTCCGGGCGTCTTCACCATGGAGTGGCCCCGGGGGTCCGGTGTGCAGCGGGAGTTCCCGGAGATGGACCGGTTCGCCTGGTGCACACCGGACGAGGCGGCCCGGCGTCTGATCGTGGGCCAGCGCGTCTTCGTCGAACGGCTGCGCGCCCACGTACGGGAGGGGCGCGCGGCCACCGGTCCCCGGCCCGGGACGTCCGGCCCCTCCCCGCGTCCCTGACCTCACAGGGCAGTACACCTGGCCAGGTCTAGGCGGCCGGCCGGCCGTCCCGCAGTTCCAGCCGGTCGCCCCTGAAGCGGCCTCGGAAGCTCCGGTCGTGGGAGACGACGACCACGGCGCCCCGGTACCGGTCGAGGGCCGCCTCCAGCTCCTCGACGAGGTCCGGGGCGATGTGGTTCGTCGGCTCGTCCAGGACCAGCAGGTCGGCCGGCCGGGTCACCAGCCGGGCCAGGGCGAGCCTGCGCTGCTGACCGATCGAGAGCGCGTCCACCGCGACGCCCAGGTCGTCCGGGCGGAACAGGCCGAGTCCCAGCAACGCGTCGGCGTGTTCGTCGGGGTGGCCCGGACGGCCCGCGGCGAACGTGGCGAGCAGTGAGCGGCGGGTGGGCCGGGCGGGCAGCTCCTGCGGGAGGTAGCCGATCCTGGCGCGCCGCCGCACGCTGCCGGAGTCCGGGGCGAGGTCACCGGCGACGACCCGCAGCAGGGTGGTCTTGCCCGCGCCGTTGGCTCCGGTGACCAGGAGCCGCTGTGCCGGTCCGACGCGCAGGGCGGGCACGTCCAGCCGGCCCCTGACGACGACGGAGTCGAGCTCGACCGGCGGCCCGGGGGTGGCCGGGCCGGACGCGTCCTCGCGTGCCACGGCGAGATCGGCGGTGAAGCGCAGGGGCCGGGGCGGTGCGGGCACGGGCGTACGGCGCAGCGACTCCAGCCGGGCCCTGGCCGCCCTCACCTGGCCGGAGAGTTTGGCCTCGTGGGACCTGCGGTGCTTGCCGAAGCCCTGGCCGGGGTCCTTGCCGCTGCCGGCGAGCCGTCGCCCGGCCGCCTCGGCGAGTTCCTCGGTCCGGGCCAGATCGGCCAGCC
>NZ_KL585389.1:145189-149394 GCF_000721935.1 Streptomyces sp. NRRL WC-3549 | reverse complement strand
AGATCGGCCAGCCATTCCTGGTGCTCCTGCACCCGGCGGCGGCGGGCTGCGGCTTTGGCGGTGCGGTACCCCTCCCAGCCGTCGCCGTACCGCGTCACACGGCGCAGGTCGCGGTCGACCTCCAGGACGACGGTCGTGGTCCGCTCCAGGAACGCCCGGTCGTGGGTGACGGCGACGAGCGTGCCGCGGTGGGCCCGGAGGTGGTCCTCCAGCCAGCCGACGGCGGAGGCGTCGAGGTGGTTGGTGGGCTCGTCGAGCAACAGGAGTTCGGGGGCCGCGGCCAGGACGCAGGCGAGGGCCAGTCGTGACTGCTCGCCGCCGGACAGAGTCCCGAGCACCCGGTCGCGGGTCAGGTGGGCGAGCCCGAGGCCGTGCATCGCCGCGTCGGCCCTGGCGTCCGCCTGGTAGCCGCCGCGCTGCTCGTAGGCCGTGAGCAGGTCACCGTAGGCGGCGAGCCGTGCGTCGGTGGGGTCGGCACGGGACATCTGTTCCTCCGCCTCCAGGATCAGCCTCTCCAGGGCGCGGAGTTCGCTCAGGGCCGCGTCGACGGCGGCCTGGACGGTGAGGTCGGGGGCGAGGGCGAGGGTCTGGGCGAGGTAGCCGGTGCCGCCCGCGAAGCGGACGGTGACGTCGCCGCCGTCCGGCGTCTCGGCCCCCGACAGCAGGCGCAGCACGGTGGATTTCCCCGAGCCGTTCTCACCGATGACCCCGGCCTTCTCGCCGGGACGGAGGGTGAAGGACACCTGGTCGAGGAGGGTGCGGGTGCCGTAGGTCTTGGAGACGTCGTTCATGGACAGCTGGGCGCGAGCGCGCGGAGAGGACATGGGCGGGCTTTCCCTGAGGTGACGGGCCCTCGGCGGTGCGTGCCGCGGTGGCACGCGGGCGTGCGCGTCGGGCGGGGGCGTCGGACGGCGGGAAGGACTGCGGCGCGCGGGGTGACCCGGTGGCTCACGGGGTCACGCGGTGACGGCGAGCGTCACACGGCGGCTGGGTCCCGGCCGACGCTCAGAGGAAGTAGTGGTGCCTGGCCATGCGGGCCAGTGTAGCCACGGCCGACCGGAGTACGGGCAGGTTCACGCCGGGCCGTTCGCTGCCCTCCGGGCGGCGGTGTCACCCGTCCGGCTCAACGCGGGGTCTCGGCGCCTGCCGGCACGCGCCGCCACCGTCACCGGGCCGACGCCTCGGCCACGGCCTGCGCGGGGCGCGCGGGTGCGCACGACGGAACGGCGGCCTGGTGGACGATGGCGGGGGGATCAGGTCGTGAGGGGACAGCCGCGAGAAGCCGGGGCGCCGCACCGCCGCCGTCCGCGTCCGGCGCGGCGCCACACGTCCGTCCCCGCCTGGTGCGGCCGTCCGAGACGGGCGGCCACCGGCCGAAAGGAATCCGACATGCCTGTGTGTACGACCCGTGACGGTGTCGAGATCTTCTACAAGGACTGGGGTCAGGGCCGCCCGGTCCTCTTCATCCACGGCTGGCCGCTCAACGGCGACGCCTGGCAGGACCAGCTCAAGGCCGTCGCCGACGCCGGCTTCCGCGGCATCGCGCACGACCGCCGCGGCCACGGCCGTTCCACCCCGGTGTACGACGGCTACGACTTCGACACCTTCGCCGACGACCTCGACAACCTCATCACCCGCCTCGACCTGCGCGACGTCACCCTCGTCGCCCACTCGATGGGCGGTGGCGAACTGGCCCGGTACATCGGTCGGCACGGCACCGGCCGCGTCCGCTCCGTCGTCCTGCTGTCGGCGATCACCCCGCTGATGCTCCAGGGGCCGGACAACCCCGAGGGCGTCCCGCAGTCCGTCTTCGACGGGATCAAGGACGGCATCATGGCCGAGCGGTCCCAGTTCTGGCAGGACACCACGGTCGGCTTCTTCGGGGCGAACCGGGACGGCAACAAGGTGACACAGGGCAACAGGGACCTCTTCTGGCACATGGCCATGGCCCAGACCATCGAGGCCGCCGTGGACTGCGTGGACGTCTTCGCCGCCACGGACTTCCACGAGGACCTCAAGAAGTTCGACGTCCCCACGCTCGTGGTCCACGGCGACGACGACCAGATCGTCCCCATCGACGCGACCGGCCGCAAGACGGCCCGGATCGTGCCGGGCGCCATCCTCAAGGTGTACGAGGGCGGTTCCCACGGGATCGCCCTCGTCCCCGGCGACAAGGAGAAGTTCAACCAGGACCTCCTCGGCTTCCTCGGCAGCTGAGAGGCCTGGGCGCCGCCGCCGCGACACCACCGCGCCCCCGCGTCACCGGGCGGCGGCCCTCCCGCCCCCGGGGGGCGGACCGCTCCGTCAGACGGACCCGCCGTCCGCGGGGCCGGCGGGGTCGGTCGCGGGGCCTCCGCACCCCTCCGGCCGCCGGCTCAGGAGGAGTACGGCGACGTCGTCGCGCCGCACCCCGCCGGAGAACTCCTGCAGGTCGGCCTGGAGCACCCGCAGGAGCTCGCGTGCCTCGGTCACCCCGTCGGTGAACACCATCAGCGTGGCCCCGAGCGGGAAGGCGAACCTCTCCACGGCCCGCGCCTCCCCGCTCAGTTCCGCCATGCCGAGCGGTACGGAGGTCAGCCGCAGGGCCACCCTGGACGCCGTCCCGTCGTACAGCATCCGGGGCGGCAGATGACCGCAGTTCACGACCGCCGCCTCGTCCCCGCCGTCGAACCCCAGCAGCAGGGCGGTGACGAAGCGTTCGGCCTCGCCCGTCTCGGCGGAGAAGGCGTTGTGCCGGACGACGGCGTCCTCCAGGGCGTCCGCCACCGCTGCGAGGTCCTCCTCGCGGTAGGCCGCCTCCCGGAAGGCGCCGAGCGCGGCGAAACCCGCGCCGATCGCCGGCAGTCCCTTGCCCTGCACATCGCCGATGATCACCCGGGTGCCGTGCGGGGACTGCACGACTTCGTAGATGTCGCCGCCGACGAAGCGGTCCTCCTCGATCGGCTCGTACAGCCCCTGGGCCCGGAGCTGCCGGGTGACGACCGGCAGCGGCCGGAGGATCTGCCGCTGGAGCGCGACGGCGGCCGAGCGCAGCCGGGCCACCTGCGTGGCGTGCCTGATCCGCGCGGCACAGACGACGACGCCCAGGGCGCAGGCGAGGACGGTGAAGCCGATGAGGAAGAAGACGTCCCAGAAGGCACCGGCCGCCGCGATACGTGAGCCGACGACCACCAGCGTGACCCAGCAGGCGACCCCGGTCGTCTGCCGCACGGTGCAGAAGACCGAGGCCAGCGCCGGCAGGACGACCAGCAGGGGGATCAGCGGCAGGTCGGTGCCCGTGAGGGCGTCGAGGGCGACGACCGCCGCGGTCAGCAGTACCAGCCACAGCGCGAGCGCCCAGTTCCCGATGCGGGCGGCTCCCGCCGCCGCCTCGCCCGGATCGGTCCCCGGGAGCGCCGGCCTGCGCGCCGCCGGGCGCCGGAGTCCCTTGACCACGGCACGCCTCCGCACTATGTGTCGCCGTTGACCCAGTTGTTCCAACCTACCCGCCCCTCGCTCCGGGTCCTGGAATCACCGGGCCGCAGTCGGGGGCCCGCGCGGAAGGCAACGGTCCACGGGCACCCGGGCGCGCGGCGCACCTCGTCCGCCGCGCGCCCGTACACACGTACACGCGACGCGCCCGTCGGGCAGCAGGACCTCGCGGGAGTTCGCTGTCCGCCACGCCCGTACGCCGACGCGCTTCCGGCCCGCCGTGTACCGGCCACTGCTCCGATCCCGCCCCACCGCACGGCTCGCTGTGGCACCCTGGAGGTGGCCGCCCCACCGGGCTCCCCCGTACCGGTGGGGCGGTCGTCCGTGTGGCGTCCCGTGCCCCGTCCGGGAAGCCGTGGCCTCCGGGCCCGGACAGGGGCGGATACCGGTCGATACCGGACCCTGAACGCTCAATTCCTCTTTGCTGCACATGAGTTGCTCCCACCCCGGGCAGGCGCATGCCACCGCGACGCCTACGATCCGGGAGCGTGACGAGATGACGGCGCACACTGCACAGACCGCCGCTGGGGAACGGGCGGACGCCGCAGGGGACCTGCCGTGGATCGAAGACGCGGGGCAGGTCGCCCCGCGGGACGCACGGCAGTTGTCGAAGCTCTTCTTCGACCGGCTCCAACTGCTCGAGGAGGGCACACCGGAGCACCAGTACGCCAGGAACACGCTCATCGAGATGAACCTCTCCCTGGTGCGGTTCGCGGCGGGCCGCTTCCGCAACC
>NZ_KL585389.1:140437-145001 GCF_000721935.1 Streptomyces sp. NRRL WC-3549 | reverse complement strand
AGATGTGTATAAGAGACAGAACCGGGGCAGCGGCGACATGGAGGACATCGTCCAGGTCGGCACCGTCGGCCTGATCAAGGCCATCGACCGGTTCGACCTGGCCCGCGAGGTCGAGTTCACCTCGTTCGCCGTGCCGTACGTCGTCGGCGAGATCAAGCGGTTCTTCCGCGACACCACCTGGTCCGTCCATGTGCCGCGCCGGCTCCAGGAGCTGCGGGTGGACCTCGCCCGGGCCAAGGAGGCGCTCGCCGTCGGCCTGGACCGCGACCCCACGGTCCCGGAGCTCGCCGCGCACCTCGGGCTCGACGAGGAGGAGGTCACGGAGGGGATCGTGGCCGCCAACGGTTACACGGCGGGCTCGCTCGACATGCCGGCGGACGCGCCGGACGCCGCGGGGCGCGCGACGGGCGGGCGCACCTTCGCCGACGTGCTGGGCGCGCCGGACCCGGCGATGGAGACCGTCGAGAACCTCCACACCCTGGCGCCGCTGCTGGAGCAGCTCGACGCACGCGAGCGCCGCATCATAGAGATGCGGTTCGGCCAGGAGCTGACCCAGGCTCAGATCGGGGACGAGCTGGGCATCTCCCAGATGCATGTGTCCCGGCTGCTCAGCCGCACGCTGCGCAGGCTGCGCACCGGGATGTTCACCGAGGACTGAGGCGAGGCCCGACCTGTTCGACGGTCGGCGGCGGGAGCCGCACACGGGACGGCCGGGTGCGCGGGCGCCCGCCGAAAAGGCCGGTGTACCGCCGGAGCGTCAGCCACCGCGTCCCGCGTAGTAGGTGGCGATCAGGTCCTGGTCGCCGTGCCCGGACTCCTCGGCGCGGGTGAAGCGCGCGGCGGAGGCGGCCATCAGGTCCAGCGTCACCCCGGCCGCGTCGGCGGCCGCCAGGATCAGCCGGGAGTCCTTGAGCGCCGTGGAGAGCGCGAAGCTCGGGGCGAGGTCGCCGGAGAGCACCGCCGCTGACTTGCTCTGGAGGTACGGCGTGTCCAGGGGGCCGCCCTTCATCGCGTCCAGGAACAGCCGCGGGTCCAGGCCGAGTCCCTCGCAGAGGTTCAGGCCCTCCGCGACGCTGTTGACGAGGTTGATCATCCAGGTGTTGGCGACGAGCTTGAGCCGCGTGGCCGCCCCCGGGTCCTCCCCGACCCATACGGTCCGCTGCCCGATCGCCTCCAGGACGGGCCGGACCGTCGGGCGGGCCGCTGAGGGGCCGGAGACGAACACCGTCAGGGCGCCCTGCTCGGCGGGGTGCTTCGTGCCGGAGACCGGGGCGTCCAGGTACACCAGGCCCACACCGGCGGCACGGTGGGCCAGATCGGTGGTGTCGTCGATGCCGACGGTGGAGCTCTGCAGCCAGATCTGTCCGGGACGCAGGCCCCGGGAGGCGGCGTCGAGGGTCTCGGCGACGGCCCGTCGGTCGTTGAGCGAGGTGAGGACGACGTCGGCGCCGCGTACGGCCTCCTCGGCGGTGTCCGTCACGGTGGCCCCGGCCGAGGCCAGGGGTTCGGCCTTGGCGCGGGTCCGGTTCCAGGCCCGGACGGGCAGCTGGGCCCTGAGGAGGCTGTGGGCCATCCCGGATCCCATGATCCCGGTACCGAGGACCGCGACGGCCGGCTTCCCGGGGACGGCGTCGGCCGGGGATGCGGTGGTCATGGGCTCGTTCCCTTCGTCGGTGCGCCCGGCCACGGGTGCGCGGCGCGCCGGGGCGCCGGCGTACTGCCGGGCGGTCTCGTTCCAGCGTGCGTCAGCGCTGCCCGAGGTGCCGTGCGGGGCGCTCCGGGAGCTGCCCCGGGACCCTCGGCGTGCCCGGGTCTCCGACGTGGTCCCTCGGCGTGCCCGGGTCTCGGGCGTGCCCGGTCGCCCCGGTGAGGACGGCGTGATGCACGGCTCTGGCCAGGCGTGCCCCCCAGCGCGAGCGGGGGCCGGCGAACGGCTCGCCGGCGTCCGGGCCCGGGTCGGGTGCGGCGACGCACACCGCGTCCGTGGGCGTGCCGGAACAGTCGAGTCCGGCGTCCAGGAGCGCCTGGACCTTCGCCTCGGTGGCGGTGGCCACCGCGTTGACCAGCGCGGCGTCGGAGAGGGCCACGGGCAGGGTGACGACGATGTTGACGGTGCCGGGCGGCGGCGGGCCGTCGGCTCCCTCTGCGGGGGCGGCGGCCCAGCCCCGTACCCCGAGCCCGCTGGTGACGGTGGCCGTCACTCCGCCGTCGTGCCCGGTGGTGTACGCCCTGACGTCGGCGGCCGTCATCAGTCCGGCTCCCGGCCCGGTCAGCCCTTCGGCCGCGGCGATCTCCGCGAGGTGCCGGTCGGGGTCCAGCCGGGGGTAGCCACCCGGGACCTGCGCGTTGAGGATCCAGGCGCGGGGTGCGAGGCCGCCGCCGAGTACGGCGCTGCTGCACACCCGCCAGCCCGGCCCGAGCCGCCAGACCAGGTGGTGGAGGTCCTGCCCGTCCTCCCGCCGGGCCAGGAGCTGCCCGCGCTGTCCGGGCAGGTGGACGCGTACGGACTCGATGGTGCACCCCCGTCGGCGGACCGCTCCGACGGTCGGCAACGGCGCGTCGATCATACGTGGCGCGCCGCGTCCGGTTCCGGCCCGGGACCCGCCCCGGTTCCCCTTCTTCCACCCGCCCCTTCCTGCCGGGACGCCCGACCCCCCTCTCACCCGTTCGGCCTAACGTGGCGAGACAGCCGACAACCGCGTCCCACGGGGCCACCCGCCCCTCCCGCGTCGTTCGGGCCGCTCTGCGCGGGAGCTGGGAAGTTGCAGCGTCCAACCGGGTGAGGCGCGATGGAATCCGGACGCGCCGCCCCTGTTGGAGCCAGCCACAGGACGCGCCCAGGCGAGGAGGTATCGGCCATGGCAGCCGCTGACGGTTTCACGGATTCCGGAGAACTCGACGGTCTGACCGTCTACGACAGTGACGGCGAGAAGGTCGGCACCGTCGGGCGGGTGTACGTCGACGACGACACCGGAAAGCCTGACTGGATCACGGTCAAGACCGGCATGTTCGGCATGAAGGAGAGCTTCGTGCCGCTTGCCGGCGCCCGCCGCGTGGGTTCCGACCTGCACGTCTCACATCCGAAGGACAGCGTCAAGGAAGCCCCCCGGGTGGACGCCGACGCGCATCTGTCCGTCGCCGAGGAGGAGGAGCTCTACCGGCACTACGGCCTGACCAGGAAGACCACCGGCCGAACCGGCGGTGACGCACGCACCACCTCCGGGACCGGGACCATGGGTGCCGCCGGCACCGGTGCCGCGGCCGGGGCCGCCGGAGCGGCGGGAACCGCACGCGCCGGACAGACCGGCCGGCCGGGCACCACGGGTGCCGGCACGGGCAGGCACCGGGACACGGAGGCCACCACGTCGCGGCCGCTGGCCGGGGCCGGGGCCGAGCGGTCCGCGGCCGGACCGGACGAGATGACCCGCTCCGAGGAGCAGCTCACCGTCGGGACGGAGGAGTACGAGAGCGGCAGGGCCCGGCTGCACAAGTACGTCGTGACCGAAGAGGTCACGCGGACGGTGCCCGTGTCCCACGAGGAGGTACGCGTGGTGCGCGAGCCGCTGAAGCCGGGTGAGAGGTCCGCGGGCACCACCGACCTCGGCGACCAGGATGTCGAAGTCACCCTGCACGCCGAGCGCGCCACCGTCCGCAAGGAGGCCGTCCCGGTGGAACGGGTCCGCCTCGAAACCAACAAGGTCACCGAGCAGAAGGAAGTCTCCGCCGAGCTCCGCAAGGAGAAGATCGACTACGCGGACGGCAAGGAGAAGGGCAGCGGCAAGGACACGGGCGGCGAGTTCGGCCGGGGACGTCGTCGCTGACCCCTCACACAGCGGCGGCAGGCCGCGCGGGCAACATGCGAGGGGCGGACCCGGACTCTCCGGGCCCGCCCCTTCGCCGTGCCGGTCGCGGCGGCCGTCAGGAGCTCCCCGCCACCGGGGCGCACCGCGCGCCCCCGTGCCCGGGCCGGACTCCGCCCTGCCGGGCGTCTCCGGGCAGGAAACGGACCGAGGGACGGCCGTCGGGCCCGTCCTGGGTGACCACCGCCCGCACCCGGTAGACGTCCGCGATGAGTTCCTCGGTGAGTACCTCGCGGGGGGTTCCGGCGGCGACCACCTCGCCGTGGGCCATGACGGTGATCCGGTCGCAGAACATCGCGGCCAGGTTGAGGTCGTGCAGCGCGATGACCGCGGTGACCGGCAGGGCGGCGACCAGGGCCAGCAGTTCCAGCTGGTGCTGGATGTCCAGGTGGTTCGTCGGCTCGTCCAGGAGGAGTTCGCGGGGCTGCTGGGCGAGGGCGCGGGCGATCTGCACCCGCTGGCGCTCCCCGCCGGACAGCGTGTGCCAGGACTGCCCGGCGCGGTCGGCGAGTCCGGTGCGCTCCAGTGCCTCCCGTACGGCGGCCTCGTCCTCGGGTCCGGCGGCCGACCAGGCGCGGCGGTGCGGGATACGGCCGAGGCGTACGACGTCCAGCACGTTCAGCTCCACCTGGGTGACGGCGTGCTGGTCGACCACGGCGACCCGCCGGGCGACCGTGCGGCGGCCGGTCTCCGCGAGCGTACGG
>NZ_KL585389.1:138400-140244 GCF_000721935.1 Streptomyces sp. NRRL WC-3549 | reverse complement strand
CGGCGGCCGGTCTCCGCGAGCGTACGGCCGTCGAGGGTGACGACGCCGGAGTGCGGGGTGAGGACTCCGGCCAGGATCCGCAGCAGGGTGGACTTGCCGGAGCCGTTGGGGCCGATCAGTCCGACGGTGGCGCCGGGCGGCGGTGCCATGTCCACGCCGTCGAGGACGAGCCGGCCGCCCGCCTCCCGCTTCACCCGTGCGGCGCGCAGGCCCTCGTCGTCTGCGGCTTTCACGGGTTCCTCCGGGTGCGGTACAGGACCAGGACGAAGGCGGGCACCCCGATGAGGGCGGTGACCACTCCGACCGGGACCTCCTGCGGGTCGAGCACGGTCCTGGCCAGGGTGTCGACCCAGACCAGGAAGACCGCTCCGGCGAGCGCGGTGACCGGGAGCAGCCGGCGGTGGCCCGAGCCGGTCAGGGCGCGGGCGGCGTGCGGCAGGACCAGCCCCACGAAGCCGATGGCTCCGGCGGAACTGACCAGCGCGGCGGTCAGCAGTGCGGTGGTGCACAGCAGCACGACGCGGGTCCGGCCGACGTGGACGCCGAGCGAGGCGGCGGCCTCCTGGCCGAACGCGAACGCGTCGAGCGTCCGGGCGTGGCCGAGGCAGATCAGCAGGGTCACCGCGAGCACGGCGGCGCAGACCCACACATCGGTCCAGCCGACGCCGCTCAGCGAGCCCAGCAGCCAGAACAGCACGCCCCGGGTCTGCTCGGCGTCGGCCGCGGTCATCACGACGAAGGAGGTGAGCGCGGAGAAGAGCTGCATGGCCGCGACCCCGGAGAGCACGACGCGGTCGGTGGTGCCGCCGAGGGTGTGGCTGAGCAGCAGGACCATGGCGAACGAGCAGAGCGCGCCGAGGAAGGCGCCCGCCGAGACCGACACCGCTCCCCCGCCGGCCCCGAGGACGACGACCGCGACCGCGCCGGTGGAGGCCCCGGACGAGACGCCGAGGACGAACGGGTCGGCGAGCGGGTTGCGCAGCAGGGACTGCATCACGGTCCCGCACACCGCGAGCCCGGCCCCGCAGACCGCGGCGAGCAGGGTGCGGGGCATGCGCAGGTTCCAGATGATGCCGTCACGGATCGGGGTGAGCCGGGACTCGCCGAGACCGAGGTGCGCGGCGACCGTGGACCAGACGTCCGGGACGGAGATGCGGGCGGGCCCGATCGTCACGGCGACCGCGACGGACAGGACCAGCAGGGCGGCCCCGGCAGCCCACAGCAGCCCGTCCCTGAGCACCCGGACGCCGGGGGCACGCGCCACCGGCGTCCCGCGCGGCGCGGGGGCGGTCCTGGTGTCCGTCACCGGGTGAGCCCGAACGAACGCAGCCCGGCGGCGACGCGCTCGACGCCTTCCACGGTCCGGATCGACGGGTTCATCGCCTGGCCGCTGAGCAGGACGTACCGCTTCTCGCGGACGGCGTCCATGTTCTTGGTGGCGGGGTTGGACTCCAGGAACTCGATCTTCTTCTCGGCGCCTTCGGCGGTCTGCGACTTGCGTGTCAGGTCGCCGATGACCAGGACGTCGGGGTTGCGGTCGGCGACGGTCTCCCAGTTGATCTGGGGCCACTCCTCGTGGGTGTCGCCGAAGACGTTCTCGGCGCCCAGTTCGCCGGTGATGATGCCGGGAGCGCCGCAGCAGCCCGCGAGGTAGGGGGACTCGGCGTTGGCGAACCAGTACATCAGTGTGGTGTCGGAGGCGTCGATGTCGGCGGCGGCCTTGTCGACGCGGTCCTTCAGTTCGGCGACCAGCTTCTCGCCCCGCTGCGGGACGCCGAACACCTTGGCCAGGTCCGTCACTTCCTGGTACACGCTGTCCATGGTCTGTCTCTTATACACATCTC
>NZ_KL585389.1:136901-138226 GCF_000721935.1 Streptomyces sp. NRRL WC-3549 | reverse complement strand
ATGTGTATAAGAGACAGGTCCTTGGCGGTGCAGTCGGCCGGTGCGACGTACGTCGGGACGCCCAGTTCCTCGAACTGTTCGCGGGGCGCGACACCGCCCTTGCCGAGGGTGGACTCGAAGGAGGCGCTGACGAAGTCGGGTTCCAGGTCGAGGACCTTCTCGGAGGAGGGCCGGTTCTCCGCGATGCGGGGCACCGAGGCGTTGGCCTTCTCCAGTCCCTTCATCACGGGGTCGGTCCAGGTCGCGGTGGCGGCGAGCCGGTCGGCGAGGCCCAGGGAGAGCAGGATCTCGGTCGATCCCTGGTCCAGGGAGACCGCCTGGTTCGGGGCCGACTCGACGGTCACCGTGCGCCCGCAGTTCTCGAGGGTGACCGGGTAGCCGTCGGCGGCGCCGTCCGGCGCGCCGGTGTCCGCGGTGTTCCCGTCTCCGCCGCCGCAGGCGGTCAGCAGGACGGCTCCGGCGGTGAGCAGGGTGGCCAGACGTAGGGCACGGGGTAGGGAACGCACAGGATTCCTCGGCGTCTCGGGGCTCTTCCGCGAAGCCCGCTGCGGTGTGCCGCTTCCGGGGCGGAAGCGGGTGCCAGCAGGTCTTCGGACTCGGGTTCGTCCGGGCGGGACGCCTTCCCGGGCGCCCGGAGGCGTCCCAGTGGCCGTGGCCCCGCCCGTCCCCCTCACCGCTGCGCGTCAGCTCCGGATTCGCACCGGATTCCCTGACTCCAGGTGGAGTGTGACTGGCCTCTGCAAGCTATCACGCAGCAGGTGAACGGCTTGCGGGACCGGTGCGGGGGCCTTCGGACGGCCCCCGCGAGCCGCTCGGGCCGCCTGTGCGCCGTGGCCGGGACGGGCGTCGGGCGGTCCGCCCCGGCCACGGCCTCAGAGCGTACGGCGCCTCTGGTGAACCGATTCGCCTCGGTGCGGGCCGGGGCGGCACCTGCGGGCGAGCACGGACGTCGTGCCCCAGTACGCCAGCAGGACGGCCCGCAGGCCCATGATCTCCAGGGTCTCGCGCATGCCCGGTCTGCCGGGTCCGTGGGCCCCGCTCATACGGCGTCCTCCCGGTCGGGTGCGGCCGGTGCCGTGTGCCAGGGCGCGCCCGGGTCGTCGTACGCGTCGGCGTAACCGGGGCCCGCGATCGGCCAGTCGGCGAGCAGCTCACGCGGCAGGGCGAACGCCTCCACCAGTTGCGGCGCGTGCACCGCCACGGCCGCGATCAGCCCCTCGGTGACCTCGGGCAGCGCCGCCACCTGATCGGCGTCCAGCAGCCCCGCGGCCAGCAGGTCGCCGCTGTTGCGGGCCAGCCACTCGACGGCGAACAGCCGCTCCAGC
>NZ_KL585389.1:133344-136714 GCF_000721935.1 Streptomyces sp. NRRL WC-3549 | reverse complement strand
GTCCCGGGCCGCTCCGTGCGGCAGTGCGGCGCGGGCCTCCGCGTACGCTTCGGCGGCCTGCCGGTAGGCGTGGGCCTCGACGCCCCGGAGGGCGGGACCGGACGCCGCGTTCCAGCGGGCGAGCCGGTCGCCGTCGGGCAGCCGCAGGGCCCGTTCACCGGCCCGGGTGAACCAGATGTCCTCGACCGCCGCCAGGAGCCGGTGCAGGAAACCGGGGTCGGTGAGGTCGCCCGTCGCGGGGTCGTGGGACACGGCGTCCGGAGCGGGCCGGGCGGCGACGAGCAGTTCGCCCGCGGCCTTGGCGTACAGCGCGATGTTGTCGCCCTCGGCGGTGACGGCGCCTTCGATCCCGGTGACCAGTTCGGTCATGCCGTTGTTCTCCAGCAGTGCCTGGGCACCGCAGCGTTCGCGGCTCTGGACGATGACGGCGCGGGCCTGCCAGGTGATCCACGCCTTGGCGACCGCGACCAGCCGTTCCGCCTCCTCCCGGCCGTCCTCGGTGCAGAGCTCCCAGCGGTCCAGCGCGCGGCGGTGGAGCAGGCTCATCGCGAAGACGGTCGCCAGTGCCGAGGCGAGCGGGCCGTGGTGGGTCCGGTAGGCGTTGACCGGCACCTGCCGGGTGCCGCGTGCCGCGGAGATCGTCCGGTGTCCCCCGTAGCGGACGGCGACGGCGAGCGCCGCCCGCGCGGAGCCCGCGGCGCAGGCGCTCATCGAGATCCGGCCGGGGACGACCCGCCCGATGGAGGCCAGGAAGCGCCGGCGGCGCTCGGCGCGCAGGGTGCCGGGGTCCTGCGAGCCGTGACCGTCGTACGCGCCGAGCAGCGCGTCCCGGCCGGCGAACAGCCCGTCGAACGAGGTCAGGCAGTGATCGACGGGGCTGCCCATCCTGGCCGGCAGCGGGCGTACCCGGACGCCGGGCAGGGGCTTCTCACCGTCGGTCAGCGGCACCAGGAAGAGGCGGATGCCGTGGTCCGTCCCCTCGTCCAGCAGGCGGGCGGCGACCAGCCCGCTCTTCGGGCCGCCGACCGGGCCGGTGTTCGGCATGAACTTCTGCGCTCCGGCGTGCGGGGTGTGCAGGACGAAGCCGTCGCGTGCGCGGTCGTAGGTGGCGGTGGTCTCCATGGCGGCGGCGTCGTTGCCGTGTGCCACCTCCGTGCAGAGGAAGGTACCGATGCGCCGCATCGCCAGGTACTCGGACAGGTCCCGGCGGCCCACGGGGTCGTGGTCGAGGAGGCTGCCGAGGAAGAGGTTGTAGTGGATGCCCGCCACGGTGGCGAGCGCGGGGTCCACCGGGGCCACCCATTCGTGCAGGGCCGCCAGTGCGCGCGGGTCGGCCGCGAGGCGTGCCCCGCTGTCGAGGGAGCGGTTCAGGACGCGCAGGCGCTCGTAGGCCAGGGCCAGTCGCTCTTCGGGGGTCCCGCCGGCCGGGCGGCGGAACGGTTCTGTGCTGATCAGCCGCTGCCAGAAACCGTGTTCGTGACGGTATCCGCTGCCGAGGAGGGCCCCGGTCAGCAGTTCGACGGTGGACGGTGGAGCGGTCGGGGTAAGGGTCACGGTCATGCAGTGATGAACGATCGGGGTAGGGGCGAGGACACCGTCAGGGCCCGGGTGCGGGAACGCCGGTCAGCGCCGCCGCGAGCTCCCGCGTGTCGGGCGGCAGGGCGCCGGCCCGGGAGACGGTCACCGCGGCCGACGCCACCGCGTGGCGCAGCACGTCGCCGAGCGTGTCCGGGCCCAGGGTGCGCAGCCGCGCCCTGCCCTCCGGGCCGAGGAGTCCGTGGGCGGCGAGCGCGTGCAGGGTGCCGGACATGAACGCGTCGCCGGCGCCCACGGTGTCGGCGACCCGCACGCGTGGGGCGCCGACGCGCGTCTCTCCGCCGGGCAGGACGGCCAGGGCCCCGTCGGCACCGCGTGTGACGAGGACGAGTGCCGGTCCGGAACGGAGCCAGCGCGCGGCGGCCTCCTCGGGCGGCTCGCCCGGGTAGAGCCATTCCAGGTCCTCGTCGCTGGCCTTGACGACGTCGCTGAGGGCGACACACCGCTCGGCCTTGCGGACCGCGTCGGCGTGAGTGCCCATCAGCTCGGGCCGGATGTTGGGGTCGTAGCTGACGGTCGCGGTCGCGCCGAGCGCTTCGACGGCGTCCAGGACGGTGCCGGCGCCGGGTTCCATGACGGCGGCGATCGACCCGGTGTGCACGTGCCGGGGCGGCGGCCGGTGGGCCTCGGGGGCGGCGAGGGTCCAGGTGACGTCGAAGGTGTACGTGGCACGCCCGGCGTCGTCCAGGCTCACGACGGCGGCCGGGGTGGGTGAGCCACCGCCGTCGGTGAGCACCCGGACCCCGGCCGAGACCAGGTGATCCCTGATCAGCCGGGCGTGGGCGTCGGGGCCGAGCTGGGTGAGCAGAGTGGTGCCGTGCCCCAGCCGGGCCAGTCCGTAGGCGACGTTGGCGGGGCTGCCTCCGGGGTGGACCCGGTCCGCCTCGTCCGGCCGCCGGACAATGTCGGCGACGCATTCACCGATGATCAGCAGGTCGGGTCTCTCGGGCATACGGGCGGCTCTCCTGGGAAAATGCGCCGGCGGCAGGGCGCCCGGGCCGGCCGTGGCCGCCGGACGCTCCGCCGCCGATTGTGCCCTGTGCGCGGGGGACGCCGCCCCCGCCCCCGCCCACGGGACGGTCGTGCGGGGTCAGGAGGCGTCGCCCCCGGGCTTCTCCTCGCCGTAGCGGCGCTCGAACTTGGCGACCTGCCCCTCGGTGTCGACCACCCGCGCCCTGCCGGTGAAGAAGGGATGGCTCTCGGCGGAGATCTCGACGTCGATGACGGGGTAGCTGTTGCCGTCGTCCCAGTCGATGGTCTGCTCGCTGGACGCGGTGGACCGGGTCAGAAAGGCGTAGCCGGCGGAACGGTCGCGGAAGACCACCGGACGGTAGGCCGGGTGCTTGTCCTGCTGCATGCCTGCTCCTGCTGCTGGAGGTGTGGACGGTCGCTTGCCGGGGGTACCCAGGATCGCTCCGTCCGTACGGAGCAGCGGGCACGGAGACCGGAGCCGGTCACCCACTTCCCGGACGTCCCTTCGCGAAGACGGTTCGGGAGGGCCGTCAGGCCGCCCGGGCCGCCTCCACCGCGTCCGCCACCAGCACCAGGAAGCGCGCCAGCGCCTGCGGACTGCACAGGGGCTCCGGGTTCCACGGCACGGTGAGCGCCCCTTCACGGGCCGCCGCCCAGTCCGGGTCCTCGATCCCGTCGAGCGGGACCGCGTTCGAACGGATGTCCGTCAGGACGATGCCGGGCCCCAGGGCCGCCGCCCGGTCCCAGCCGCCGGTGGACCAGTTGACCCCGGGCCCCTCCTCCGGGGCGACCAGGCCGACCC
>NZ_KL585389.1:128691-133183 GCF_000721935.1 Streptomyces sp. NRRL WC-3549 | reverse complement strand
CGGTGGACCAGTTGACCCCGGGCCCCTCCTCCGGGGCGACCAGGCCGACCCCGAGCTCGGCGAGGACCCGCAGTTCCGGCCACATCACGGGGCGGGCGATGTGCACCTGTCCGGGCCCGGCCGGGGACAGCGCCACCACGCCCGGCCGGTCGGGCCCGGCGCCCGCGACGCGGCGCAGCCGCTCCCGGGCGGCCGTCAGCGCCGCCACCGCGTCCGGGTCCCGGGTACCGCCCAGTGCGAGTGCCAGCTCCGCGAACCGCTCGGCGACGTGGTCCAGGGTGCGCGCCTGGCCGACGTCGACGACGACGACCGGAACCCGTTCCTCCAGGTGCTTGGCGGTGTCCGGGTCCAGCCCGTAGATCTGGCCGTGGCCGTAGCTGACGGCGACCACGAGGTCCGGGTCCCCCCTCAGCAGCGTGTCCACGTCCAGGTCGTCACCCGCGCCGCGGTAGTCCACGGTGTCCAGCGGCAGCGCCCCGGTTTTGGCACGGTCGGGGGAGGCGCCGTCGTGCCCTGAGCCGAATATCCCCTCCGGGCATATCCCGTAGTCCCAGAGGGTCGCCCCGGCCTGCACGTAGGCCAGCACCCGCGCCGGCCGCCGCGGCGCCGTCGTCAACTGCCCCCGGTCGTCCGTGAACCTCCATACGCCCTGTTCCGTCACTGTCATTCATCCCTCCACGTGGGCCGTCCCGGCCCTCGCCCGGGATCGGCACTCAGTACCTGCCCACCTCTCCCCCGCCACACCCCTGCGTCGAGCGCCCCAGACAGGTGAGCGGCCCGGGGTCCGGGACCGCGATCTCGTGGAAGCCGAGCCGGTCGTAGAAGGCCCTGGCCGCGGTGTTGGCCGTCAGCATGGACAGATGGACGGCCTCGACCCCCTTGTCCCGCAGCGCGCCCAGGAACGTGTCCATCAACTCCCGCCCGAACCCCCTGCGTTGCCACGCCGGTAACAGGTCGATGTGCAAGTGGGCCGGGTACGCGTCCAGTTCGGGCAGGATCATGCGCTCGGGGCGGTACAGGAGCGCGGTCATCTCCTCGGTGAGCGTGCCGGGCGGACCCTGCGGTTCGGGGAAGCGCTCCGCGACCAGCGGGATCCAGACCGTACGGAAGCCGTCCACGAACCGCCGCGTGTCCGCGGTGCCCAGCACGTATCCGACCGCCCGCCCCGCCCCGTCGTCCAGGACGAACACCGACTCGGGTTCGAGGTGGGCGTAGGGAGCGGCGAACAGGGCGGGCATCAGCCCGGGGTCGGGGTACAGACGGCTGGAGTCCTGGCCGTTGTCGGCCGTGCGGACACAGATGTCCGCGAGGGCCTCACGATCGTCCGGGCGGTAGGGACGCACATGCGCGGTCTGGGTCATCGGCACATACTGCCCGGTCTGGGAGCGCTCCCACAATCGATTTCCGCAGGCGCGGGACGGGCGGCGCCCAGGTGGCCGCCCGGGCCCGCCCCAGGGCCCTGGGCGTTCGACCGGGCCCTGGCGGCAGGGCGAGGGCCGCCCTGCCGGTGTCCCCGTACGGCCGCGGGCGGACACCCGGGCCTTTCTAGTGCCGCGGCAACACTAGTCGTTGACCGCCGTCAGCAGCACCGCCGCGTCCTCCAGGGCGAGCAGCCCGTGCCGCTCCTGCGGGATGGGGTGCAGGGTCCCCGTGGCCAGCTCCACGTCCCCGGACCCGGCGGTGAGCCTGACCGTGCCGCGGAGTACGAGCAGCGAGGCGGCCGGAGGCGCGTTGTGCTCGTCGAGCGCGGACCCCGAGGTGAGCGCGATCACCGTCTGGCGCAGTGGCTCCTGGCGCAGCAGCAGATGCGCGCTGCGGCCGTGCGGGTTGGCACGGGCCAGGGTCAGGTGTTCGTCGGCGAGGGCGTTGAGATCATCCATGCACCCACTGTGCCGCAGCCTCCGACCGGACGCAGCGAGGCGCGGCGGCCCGTGGCCGCCGCGCCGCACGTGCGGTGGTGTCTCCCGTCCGGCCGGGGTCAGCTCGTGGTGCAGGAGACGGTCGGCCAGGTCCAGTTGCCGTTGGCCTGGATCGTCGCGCCCCAACTGTTCCCACTCCCGTTGGGCCTCGCCGTCAGCACCTGGGCACTGGGATACGAGGCACTGATGTTCCAGGTCGACATGACCTTCGCCGGAGACGGCACGTTCATCGTCACCGTCCAGCTGCCGGAACCACTCACCGCCACGTTCAGGTTGTACCGGTCACCCCACTTCTCACCGGCCGACAACGTCGCCGTACACCCCTGACCACCCCCGCCGTTACCGCCACCGTCGGGGGCGACGGCGCGGCCGGTCTGCGGGGAGATCATGCCGGAGCACAGCCCCTTGGCGGACAGGGCCTGCGCGATCCGGGGGATCGCGGCGAGGGTGTTGGCGGGCCATTCGTGCATGAGGATGACCTGGCCGCCGGTGAGCCGGGAGACGGCCTGCACGATCGCGTCGGTGCTCGCACCGTTCCAGTCCTGCGAGTCCACGTCCCAGATGACCTCGGTGAGGCCGTACTTCGCCTCGACGGACCGCAGGGTCGCGTCGGTCTCGCCGTACGGCGGCCGGAACAGTCTCGGCGTGCCGCCCCCCGCGGCGGCGATGGCCTGCTGGGTCCGGGAGATCTCGGAGTCCATCTGCGCCTGGCTCTGCTGGGTCAGGTGCGGGTGGCTGTAACTGTGGTTGCCGACCCACATGCCGGCGTCGGCCTGCGCCTTGACCTGGGCGGGGTTGGCGGCGGCGTTGTTGCCCTGGTTGAACATGGTGGCCCGCAGGCCGTTCTGCTTGAGCGCGTTGAGCAGGGCCGGGGTCTGGCCTGCCGACGGTCCGTCGTCGAAGGTGAGTCCGACGTAGCCGTTGCACGCGGCGGCCTGGGACGGGGCGGCGGTGACGGTGCCGCCCGCCAGGGCCGAGGCGGCGACGGCGAGGCCGGTGACCGTGGCGCGCAGACGGGGGCGGGGTGTGATGCTCATGCGGGTGACTCCTCCTCGTGCCGCTCCGTGCCGGCCGGGCCTCGGCCGGCACGGAGCGGTTCGCCGGTTCCGGGGGTCAGCTCGTGGTGCAGGAGACGGTCGGCCAGGTCCAGTTGCCGTTGGCCTGGATCGTCGCGCCCCAACTGTTCCCACTCCCGTTGGGCCTCGCCGTCAGCACCTGGGCACTGGGATACGAGGCACTGATGTTCCAGGTCGACATGACCTTCGCCGGAGACGGCACGTTCATCGTCACCGTCCAGCTGCCGGAACCACTCACCGCCACGTTCAGGTTGTACCGGTCACCCCACTTCTCACCGGCCGACAACGTCGCCGTACACCCCTGACCACCCCCGCCGTTACCGCCACCACCACCGTTGGATCCGCCTTCGCCCACCGTGATGTTGGAGCTGCCGCTGCTCTGGTAGCCCTCGGTGGCGAGGATCATGTAGTTCATGGTGCCGAGGTTCATGCCGTTGCGGGCCCAGGCGTCGAAGTGGTTGCCGGTGGTGATGGTGCCGCCGGTCCGCTTCGACTGGCGGACGCTCCAGAACTGCTTGAAGGTCTTCGTGCCCTCGATGGAGGGCGCGTTGGTGCGCGTGGTCTCGTAGATGTCGTACGTACCGCCGTCGCTGGTGACGGTGCCCTTGAACGTGCCCGTGGGCCGGTAGGTGCCCCAGTTGTCCACGATGTAGTACTCGACGAGCGGATTGGTCGACCACCCGTAGAGCGCCAGGTACGCGTTGCCCGACGGGTTGAAGGTGCCCGAGTAGGTGACGCTCTTCCGGCCGCCGGTGCTCCAGCCCTTGCCGGCGACGAAGTTGCCGGCGTTCGTCCATGAGGTGCTGTAGCCGCCGCCGGAGGCCAGGTTCATGGAGACCTGGCCGCCGCCGTCCGTCCAGAACGAGTAGTAGTAGCCGTTGTTGTTGCCGGTCTGGTTCGTCGTGACGACCGTGTCGGCACTGGCTGTTCCCGGGAGCAGCAGCGCGGCGGCGGCGGCCAGGACCAGGGCGCAGAGACTGCCGAGGAGCGACCTGAACCGTCCGGGTCTGTGGCGCCGGGTGTGCACGAGTGGGTTCATGTGCGTGCCTTTCTCCTTCGAGGAGGGACGGCGGACGAGTGGCGAGGCAGGCCACGGCGAGGCCGGATCGCGGCCCGGGGACGCCGTGGCGTCTCCCGTCGGCAGCGATGGGGCCTGTCGACGGCGACAGCATTGACCTGCCCCCGACAAGTGTCAATAGTTTCGGTTACGCCAGCGAAAACTTCGCCTGCCATGGAAGGGGTGAACCAGACGTTTCAGCAGGCAGGTGAGCATGTCCGCCGCCCAGGCTCACATCTGACGGTGGGGAACCTCCGATGGGCGCCCCATACGCCGGAACAAAGTTCCGAAAGTTTCGGAGCATCGGCGACTTTTGCGAGCCGTGCATGTGAGGAGAGCGTGGCTGCCCTCGACACGCCCCGGTGGCAGGAGGTCCCGGGTGGTCGCTCGTCGACGACACGGAGGACCGGCCCCCCCGTGGCGGCCGGTCCTCCGTACCG
>NZ_KL585389.1:122470-128465 GCF_000721935.1 Streptomyces sp. NRRL WC-3549 | reverse complement strand
CCTCCGTACCGTGTACCGGGGCCCGGCCGGTGAGGCCGGGACCCGTGGTCGTGTCAGTTCCGCAGCCAGGCCGCCGTGTCACCCGGCAGCAGGCCTGAGCCGTCCAGCGGTCCGCTGGTCAGCAGCACCTGGGTGTGGTCCGGGAGTTCCACCGCCTCCTGTGACAGGTTGACGACGCAGACCAGGCCGCCGGCCCGGGCGAAGGCCAGCACGCCGGGGGCCCGGCCGCCGGACGTCTCGGCGGCGGTGGCGGCGAACCCCGGTTCGTCGCGGCGCAGCCTCAGCGCCTCGCGGTACAGGGTGAGCATGGACGAGGGGTCGCCGCTCTGGGCATCCGCCGCGTACGCCGGCCAGGACGCGGGCTGGGGCAGCCACGGTTCGGTGGCGGAGCCGAATCCGGCGTACGGTTCCGCGGCGGACCACGGCAGCGGCACCCGGCAGCCGTCGCGCCCCGGGTCGACGCCGCCCGAGCGCGAGTGCATCGGGTCCTGGATGCGGTCCCGGGGGATGTCGGCCTCCGGCAGGCCCAGCTCCTCGCCCTGGTAGACGTAGACGGCACCGGGCAGCGCCAACGAGAGCAGGGCGGCGGCCCGGGCCCTGCGGGTGCCGAGCTCCAGGTCGGTGGGGGTGCCGAACACCTTGGCCGCGAAGTCGAAGCCGGTGTCCTCGCGCCCGTACCGGGTGACCGTCCGGGTCACGTCGTGGTTGCAGAGCACCCAGGTGGCCGGGGCGCCGACGGGGGCGTGTTCGGCGAGGGTGTCGTCGATCGCGGAGCGCAGCAGGCCGGCGTCCCACGGGCAGGCCAGGAAGTTGAAGTTGAAGGCGGTGTGCAGTTCGTCGGGGCGCAGGTAGCGGGCGAAGCGTTCGGAGTCCGGGAGCCAGACCTCGCCGACGAAGATGCCGTCGTACGCGTCGGCGACGGCCCGCCAGGAGCGGTAGATGTCGTGGAGCTCGTCGCGGTCGACGTACGGGTGGGGGCCCTCGCCCTCGGTGAAGTCGGGCAGGGCGGGGTCCTTGGCGAGCAGGGCCGCCGAGTCGATCCGTACGCCCGCGACGCCCCGCTCGAACCAGAAGCGCAGGACGTCCTCGTGTTCCTGGCGGACCGCCGGGTGGGCCCAGTTGAGGTCCGGCTGTTCGGGGGCGAACAGGTGGAGGTACCACTGGCCGTCGTCGAGCCGCGTCCAGGGGGTGCCGCCGAATTCGGAGACCCAGTCGTTGGGCGGGATCTCGCCGTGCTCGCCGCGTCCGGGCCGGAAGTGGAAGAGGTCGCGTTCGGGGCTGCCGGGTGCTGCGGCGAGGGCGGCGCGGAACCAGGCGTGCCGGTCGGAGACATGGTTGGGGACGACGTCGATGATGGTGCGGATGCCCAGTTCCCGGGCCTCGGCGATCAGTTTCTCGGCCTCGGCGAGGGTGCCGAACGCGGGGTCGATGCTGCGGTAGTCGGCGACGTCGTAGCCTCCGTCGGCGAGCGGCGAGAGGTACCAGGGGGTGAACCACAGGGCGTCCACGCCCAGTTCGACGAGGTAGGGCAGTCGGGCCCGGACTCCCGCGAGGTCCCCGGTGCCGTCCCCGTCGCCGTCGGCGAAGCTGCGTACGTAGATCTGGTAGATGACGGCGTCGCGCCACCAGGGTGCGGTGGTCTCGGTCGGACGGTTGGCTGCCACGTGTGCGTTCCTTTCGGGCAGGTGGTACTCCGCCGCCGGGCCCGACGCGGGGCGTGTGGTGGTGGGGCGGGCGGCGGAGTGCTGAGGACGAGACGGTTGCGCGGGGCGGCCGGGCCTCAGCCCTTGAGGCCGCCCGCGGTGAGGCCGCTCATGATGTTGCGCTGGAAGATCAGGAAGATCAGCAGGGTCGGGACGGACGCGATGGTGAGCGCGGCGATGAGGACGTTCTCGGGTACCCCGCTGGCCAGCGAGTAGATGCCCACGTTGAGCGTCTGCTTGCCGGGGTCGGGCAGGGTGAGCATCGGCCAGAGGAAGTCCTTCCAGACCCCGACGACCGCGAAGATGGAGACGACGCCGAGGATCGGCCGGGAGATCGGCAGCACCACCGAGCGCAGGGTGCGCAGCGGGGAGGCCCCGTCGATGGCCGCGGCGTCCAGGAGTTCGCGCGGGATCGAGTCGAAGAACCGCTTCAGCAGGAAGATGTTGAAGGCGTTGGTGACCGAGGGGAGCCAGATCGCCCAGGGCGAGTTGAGCAGGTTGCGCTCGAAGATCGGCACGTCGAGCACGGTGAGGTACTGCGGTACGACGAGGACGGTCGCCGGGATCATCAGGGTGGCGAGCATCATGCCGAGGATGACCTTGCCGAAGACCGGCCGCAGCCTGGAGAGCGAGTAGGCGGCGGCCACGTCGAGGACCAGCTGGAAGGCCAGCGCGCCGAAGGCGTAGTAGAGGGTGTTGAGGAGCAGCTTGGACAGGTCCATCACGTTCCACGCCTGGGAGTAGTTCTCCGTGTGGACGGACGTGGGGAAGGCCGTGGGCGGGCTCTGGACGACTTCCTGGGTGGTCTTGAGGCCGCCGGTGACCATCCAGTACAGGGGGCCGAGGAAGGCGATGGTGAAGGCGGCGACGACCAGGGCGAAGACGATCCAGTAGACCGTCCTGCCGCGGCGGCGGCCCAGCTGGGCCGGGGAGATCAGGGTGCGCTGGCGGCCGAGGTCGGGCCCTCGGCCGCTGATGCGCCGGCCGGCGCGCGCCTTTCCGGTCCCCCGCCGGGAGACAAGCGTGTTCGATGCCATCGTCGTGCTCCCGTCCTAGTCTTCGCTGCTGCGGCTGAGGCGCACGTACACCGCGGAGAACGCCGCGAGCACGACGAGCAGGACGAGTCCGAGGGCCGCCGCGCTGCCGTAGTTGTTGAAGTTGAAGGCGTACTGGTAGATGAGGTAGACGACCGTGGTGGTGGAGCCCTCGGGGCCCGCCCCGTTGGTCAGCAGGAAGGGTTCGGTGAAGACCTGCATCGTCGCGATGACCTGCATGAGCAGCAGCAGCGACAGGATGAGCCGGGTCTGCGGGATGGTGACGTGCCAGATCTTGCGCAGCAGTCCGGCACCGTCGAGCTCCGCCGCCTCGTACAGCTCGCCCGGGATGCCCTGGAGGGCGGCGAGGTAGATCAGGGTGGCCCCGCCCATGTTCATCCAGGTGGACGCGATGACCACGGAGAGCATCGAGAGGTCGGGGTCCTGGAGCCACTGCTGGGCGGGCAGGTGGAGGAGTTCCAGGATGCGGTTGAAGAGTCCGTAGCCGGGGTCGTAGAAGTACTTGAAGAGCAGCACGGAGGCGACCGGCGGCAGCATGACCGGCAGGTAGACGAGCAGCCGCAGATATCCCTGGGCGTGCCGGAACTCGTTGAGCACGACGGCGACGACGAACGGGACCGCGAAGCCGAGCAGGAGCGCCAGGACGGTGAAGAGCAGGGTGTTGCGCCAGGCCTGCCAGAAGGCCGGGTCGTTGAAGACGTAGCTCAGGTTGGACCAGCC
Organism: Streptomyces sp. NRRL WC-3549; assembly: GCF_000721935.1. GTDB lineage: Bacteria > Actinomycetota > Actinomycetes > Streptomycetales > Streptomycetaceae > Streptomyces. Next base: position 124,987 of record NZ_KL585389.1, on the reverse strand, counting down.
GGCCCAGGTGGTACGTCCGTCCTCGGTCTTCTGGAAGGCCAGGACGAACTCCCTGACCATCGGATACCAGGAGAAGAACGAGAAGCAGAGGACCGCGCCGATCAGGAAGCCGTGCGCGGAGATGTTGCGGCGCAGGGCGCGCACGAACTCCTGTCGGGGGGAGTCCGGCCCGGCCGGGCGGTGGTGACCACGCGGCGGCGGGCTCGCCTTGGCTGCCGTGGACAGGGTGGGGGCCGACATGGTGTCTCCTCGGTGCCGGTGCGATCACTCGCGGGGCGGACGGTCGAGATCGCGGGGCGGGGTCCGGGCGGCCCGGCCCCGCGGATCCGTCACTGGTTCGCGAGTACCTGGTTGACCTGCTGCTCGGCGGTGGCGAGCAGCTTGTCGATGTCGGCCTCCTTGTTGGTCAGGACGGCGGACATCGCCACGTCGAGGATCTTGTAGATCTCCTGTGCCTTCGGTGGCTCGGCCTTGCCCGGGACCGGGTTGTCCATGAAGGCCTTGAAGTTCTCGACCGGCATCGTCGCGTTCGCGGCGCGTGCGGCGTCGTCCTGGGTCTTGCTCTCACCGGTGAAGAAGTTGGGTTGCGGCAGCCCGACGGGCAGTTTGTCGGCCTTGGTGCGGGCCCAGTCGAACTGTCCCTTGCCGGGGGTGAGGTTCTTGAAGTTCAGCCAGGCCACGGCGGCCTTGATCTTGTCGGGCGAACTGCCCTTCTTGATCATGTAGTTGTTGCCGCCGAAGAGGGTCCCCTGGGCGCCGGGGATCGGTCCTAGGCCGAAGTTCTCGTACTTCGCGCCGAGTTGCTGCACCATGTAGGCGATGTCGTCGGGTGCGGCGAGGAACATGCCGAGCTTGTCGCTGGCGATCTGCTTCTGGAGGTCGCCCCACTTCAGCAGCTGGGTCTTGCCCATGCTGTCGTCCTCCCAGCGCATGTCGTGCAGCTGCCGGAGGACCTGCCTGCCCTTCTCGTCGTTGAAGGCGGCCTTCTTGCCGCTCGCGTCGACCACGTCGCCGCCGAGGGCGTACTGGGTCGCGGCGAAGTGCCAGCCGCCGTTGTTGCCCGCGCTGTACTCGCCGAAGCCCGCCACGCCCTTGCCGAGCGCCGCGATCTTCTTGCTCGCGGCGCGCACCTCCTCCCAGGTGGCTGGCGGGGTGTCGGGGTTCAGACCGGCCTCGGTGAACAGCTTGCGGTTGATCATCAGGCCCATGGTGTAGTTGCTGGTCGGCAGGGCGTAGAGCTTGCCGTCCTTGCGGGCCACGTCGAGCACCTGGGGCTGGATGTCCTTCAGGGCGGGGACGGTCTTCTCGGTGACGTACGCGGAGATGTCCTGGGCGCCGTCGTTGTCCAGCACCTGCTGGAGGTCGGTGAAGTAGGCGTAGAAGACGTCGGGCTGCGACTTGCCCTTGAGCATGGCCGTGAAGCGCGGGGGCTCCAGGCACTGGCCCGGGGTGGACTTCCCGTTGATCCTGACGTTCGGGTACTTCGCGTTGAACGTCTTGATGTCCTCGTTCCACTCCCGCAGCTCCGCGGCCTTCGCGGCCGGCGGCATGCAGTCGATCGACAGCGTCACCCTGGCCTTCGGGTCCAGTGGCGCCGTGGGATCGGACGATCCGCTGTCGGAATTGCCGCCGTCGTCCCCGCTGCCGCTGCTGCTCGTGCCGCAGGAGGCAAGGGCAGTCAGGGCGAGTGCGGTGACGAGCGCGGCCGCGGAGGCTCTGCGGGTGCGAGAACGGCGGAACCCAGCACTTCTCATCGGTGGTCCCCTTCGGGCATGAGCGTGGAAGGCCCTCGGCGAACTCTCCGCCGGGGCGCGGCTTACTCAACCACCGCCGACATGTGAGCGCAATATCTCGCGCAGTTTTCGTAAATGCTTGACATCCTTCCGTATCCGGCGCGTGACGTGGGCCCGCCCCGAGGCCGGCGCGCGCCCGGGGGGAAGCCCTCAGCGGCGCGCCTGCGCGGTCGAGCCCCGGACCACGAGCTCCGGCTCGAAGAGGAGTTCGCCGGGCGGCACGGCACCGCTCTGGATGAGCGCGGAGAGCAGTTCGACCGCCGCCCGGCCCATCGCCTCGATGGGCTGGCGGACGGTGGTGAGCGGCGGGGCGGTGCAGTTCATGAAGGCGGAGTCGTCGAAGCCGACGACCGAGACGTCCGCGGGGACGGCGAGTCCGCGCCGGCGTGCGGCCCGTACGGCGCCGAGCGCCAGCGGGTCACTCGCGCAGACGATCCCGGTGACCCCGCGCTCCAGCAGGCGCGAGGCGGCGGCCTGCCCGCCCTCCAGCGAGAACAGCGAGCGCTCGACGTGCTCCGGCGGGAGCGCTTTCGCGACGGCCCGCGCGGCGGCGAGCTTGCGCCGGGACGGGACATGGTCGGAGGGTCCGAGGACCAGCCCGACGCGCTCGTGGCCCAGCGACTCCAGGTGGCGCCACGCCTGCTCGACGGCGACGGCGTCGTCGCACGAGACGCAGGGCAGGTCGAGGCCCTCGATGGACGCGTTGATCAGCACGACCGGGATG
>NZ_KL585389.1:119853-122180 GCF_000721935.1 Streptomyces sp. NRRL WC-3549 | reverse complement strand
TCGGAGACCCCGCCCTTGGTCTGGGTGCACAGCACCGGGGTCAGGCCCTGCTGGGCGAGGGAGCCGCCGATCACCTCGGCGAACGCCGGGAAGATCGGGTTCTGCAGTTCGGGCAGGACCAGACCGACGAGCCGGGCGCGCTCGCCCCGCAGCTGGGTGGGCCGCTCGTAGCCGAGGACGTCGAGCGCGGTCAGCACCGACTCGCGGGTGGTGCGCGAGACCCCTGGTCTGCCGTTGAGCACCCGGCTCACCGTGGCCTCGCTGACTCCCACCTTCTGCGCCACCTGGGCAAGTCGTCGCGTCATGGCGGCAACGCTAGCGCAATTCTTGCAATCAGCCGACGTAAGGATGCAAAGTCTGTACGCACCAGGGTGCCCCACGGTCGCGCGTGGGGCACCCTGTTTCCGCGCTGCCGGACTCTCCCTACGGTTTGACGTCGATCGTGAAGGTGGAGGTGGTGTTCCTGACGTCCTGCGCGTTGTCCTTGAACTTCAGACCGTTGAACGTGACCTCACCGACCGCCGGCCCCTGTCCCGCCTCGGGCATCTCGTTGGCCCAGAGCCCGAACCCGGACTTCGCGTCGAACGCGTCGCCGCTCTTGCGCGCCCCGGTGATCGAGATGTCGGTGAGCACGGTGTCCTTGATCGGGAACTGCGGCTGTCCGCCCACGTAGTTGGTCTGGAACATGATCCCGCTGTACGTCGGGTCCACGATGTCCACGTGCGAGATGCGGATGCCCTGGAACACCTTGGAGGCGGAGAACAGCCAGATGCCGGGGAAGGTCTGCGAACCCCAGAAGTGGCCGCCGGAGCGCACCACCGACACGTTCTCGACGGATGTCGGGCCGGTCCCGAAGCCGTTCATCGGGTAGCCGAAGTCCAACGAGCTGACGGTGATCCCGGAGTACACCAGGGTGTCGGCGATGTGGATGTTGCGGAAGGTGTTGTCGTAGCCGCCGTACACGGCCAGGCCCGCCGCGCGCCAGGTGAGGATCGAGGTCAGGTTCTCGTAGACGTTGTTCTTCATGTCCGCGCCGCCGGCGTCGATCGCCGAGAAGAGGGCGAAGCTGTCGTCGCCGGTGGCGCGTGCCTCGTTGTTGGTGACGTGGTTGTCGGTGGACCCGTTCGTCATGTTGACGCCGTCGGCGAACATGTCGCGGATCCGGGAGTTCTTGATGGTGATGTTGTCGGTGTTGGCGCCCCAGTAGAGGCACACCATGTGCTCGTTCCAGATGTTGTCGATCACGATGTCCGACACGTTGGCGAAGTCGAACACCTTGCCGGGCCCGTCGATACGGGACGTGTAGTTGCCGAAGTACGCGAAGTTCGCGAAGGAGGAGCCCTTCGCACTGGCCTCGGCGCGGAAGCCGATGTCGGTGTTGTCCTGGGTGGACGGGGCGTGGAACCGGGTGAACCAGGGCCCCGCGCCGACGACCTGCACGGCCTTGCCGTAGACCTGGAACTTGCTCGCCGTCCGGTAGTCGCCGGCCGGCAGGTAGACGCCCTTGAGGGTTCCCGTGGTGTCCATGCGGACCTTGTCCAAGGCGTTCTGGACGTCCTGGTGGGTGAAGCCGGCCGGCACCGTGTAGGAGGCCGGGTCGGGGTTCGGCACCTGGGTGACCTGCTCCAGGCTGACGAAGTCGATCGCGTAGGTGCTGGTGTTGGCCGCGTCCTTCTGCAGCCGGATCCTGCTGCCCGCCGGGACGGTGCGTCCCAGCATGAGGTTGGCCTCGTCGTAGATGTGGCGGGGCGCTCCGGCGCCCGGGGAGTTGCCGGGCGCGGTCTCGTTGCCGTAGAGCCAGGCGTACTTGGAGGTGAGGTCGACGGCCTTGAGGAAGGTGCCGTCCACGTAGACGTTCAGCGTCGAGTCGATGCCGCCGCCGCCCGGTGCGTCGGGGATGGAGAAGCGGGTGACCAAGGTGTTCGTCGAGGCCCGGGTGGTGAACTCGACGTACTGGCCGACACCGTCCAGGGTGACGGCCTTGCGGCCGGACGCCTCGCCCGCGACGTCGCCCACGGTCCTGTTCGGGCCGACGACCTTGGCGCCACCGCCGGTGACCCCGTCCTCGGCCTCGTACATGTCGTACGGCATGTTGGCGCCGCGTCCGACGAACAGCGTCTGGGTGCTGGTGTTGTTCTCCCGCTTGACCGGCAGCTCGTTGGCGTCGGCGGCGAGCTGGACCTTCACCGTGTACGAGCCGTTGACCGCGGTCCAGCTGCCGAGCTGGACCGGGGCGGTCGTGGCGCCGGCCGCGATGGCGCCGGTGTGCGCGCCGGTGAGGGTCTTCACCGTGGCGCCCTTGGCGTCGAGGAGGCTCAGGGTGATGC
>NZ_KL585389.1:117346-119654 GCF_000721935.1 Streptomyces sp. NRRL WC-3549 | reverse complement strand
GATGCCGTGGCTGCCGCTCGCGGAGGCCACGGTGCCCTGGTTCTTCACCGCGACCGAGAAGGCCACGGTGTCCCCGGCGGCCGGGCCGGACGGGGAGGTGGTGACCGCGCTCGCGACGAGGTCGGAGCTGGAGACCGGCTTCACGACCAGCGGGGCGGCGGCGGTGAAGCGGTTGTCGGTCTCGTTCTCCTCGATGACGGCGTCGTCCGGGTCGGCGACCGCGCCGAGCGTGTAGCTGCCCGCGTCGCGCGTTCCGATGCCGGCGGTGACCTCGGTGGAGGCGCCGGGGGCGAGGGTGCCCACGGAGGCGGTGGCCACCTCGGAGCCGCCCAGCTCGAAGTCGAGCCTGCTCGCGGGCGCGGCGACCGCGCCCGTGTTGCGTACGGTCGCCGTCAGGGTGATGTCGTCCGACTCCACCGGCGCGGCGGGCGCGGCGCTGACCGCCGAGACCTGGAGGTTCGGGTTGGGCGCGGGGGTGCCGAGCACCTGGAACTCGGCGACCTGTCCGGCGCCCGACCCGGTGTTGGAGGTGAATTTCAGCTGGACGTCGGCGACCCGGGCGGTGACCGGGATGGTCACCGTGTTCCCGCTCGCCGGGTCGAACCGGTAGTCCTTGGCGGCGGCCAGGCCGGTGAAGGCCGTGGCGTCCTGCTCACGCCCGAGCACCTCGATGTTCTGGGTGCGCGTCCCCCAGCTGCTGTCGGGGTTCAGCTTGACGACGACGCTCCGGGTGTCGGCGTCGGCCCCCAGCTTCACGGTGAGGGTGTTGGGGTAACTGCCGCCCGCCCCCTCCCAGTAGGTGGTGAGCGAGTTGTCGTTGGCGTTGGCCGCGACGAAGGTGTGGACCACCGACGAGGCGGTGATCGGCTTCGACACGGCGAGGTTGGAGGCGGTGCCCGTCGAGCCGTTGCGGGTCACGGTGTTGCTGGGCGCGGATATGTTGCCCGCCGCGTCCGTGGCCCGCACGACGTAGCTGACCGTGGTGCCCGCGGGCTGGGTGTCGGTGTAGGTGGTGACGTCCCCGGCCACGCTCTCGCGGAGCACGTTGTTCGCGTAGACGTCGTACCCGGTGACGCCCCTGTCGTCCGAGGACGCCTGCCAGGTGAGCCTGATCCGCCCGGTGGCCGGCTCGGTGAACGCCAGGCCGGACGGGGCCGTGGGTGCCTGGGTGTCGCCGGAGGAGCCCTTGCGGGTGACGGTGTCGCTGTCGGCGGACTCGTTGCCCGCCGCGTCCCGGGCCCGGACGTGGTAGGTGACGGTCTCGTCGGCCCGCCGCGTGTCGGTGTACGTGGTGACGTCGCCCGCCACACCGGCCAGCAGCGTGCCGTCGGCGTAGACGTCGTACCCGGTGACGCCGGTGTCGTCCGAGGACGCCTTCCAGGTCAGCTCGATCTGCCCGGTGGCCGGCTCGGTGAACGCCAGACCGGTCGGGGCGCTCGGCGCCTGCGTGTCCCCGGTCCCGGGGCCGTAGATCTCCAGTTCGGAGACCTGGGCGGCGGGCTGGACCGAGTTGGCGGTGACGAGGACCCGGACGTGGCGGGTGGTGGCGGCGTCGAAGGAGATCGTGGCGGACTGCCCGTTCGCGGCGTCGAAGGTGTACGCCTGGGACGCGGTCAGGTCGGTGAAGTCCGCACCGTCGGCGCTGCCCTGGACCTTCAGGGTCTGGGTCCGCCGGGGCCAGCCGTCGGGCAGCCGCAGGACGACCCGGTCGACCCGGACCGAGGAGCCGAGGTCCGCCTGGATCCACTGCGGGAGCGCGTTGTTCCGGCTCTCCCAGTAGCTGGCCTGGTTCCCGTCGTTGGCCTGGGCGGGGACGTACGTCTCGGTGTGGCTGCTCGCCGTGAGGGTCTTGCCCGCGGCGAGGTTCACCGAGGACTCCCGTGCCTCGTGGACCTCCAGTTCGGAGAGCTGCGCGTTGCGCGCCGCCGTGTTCGCCGTGACGTCCACCCGCACGAAGCGGGTCTTCGTGGCGGGGAAGGGGATCGTCACCGTGTTCGACGATCCGGGACCGAAGGTGTACGTCGCCGAGGTCTTCAGCGTGGAGAAGCTGGTGCCGTCGGCGCTGCCCTGGACGGAGAGGGTCTGCTTCCTGCTCTTCCATCCGGCGGGCAGCTTCAGCGTCACCCCGTCGACCCGGGCGGCCTCACCGAGGTCGGTCTGCACCCACTGGGGCAGCGATCTTCCGGCCCCCTCCCAGTACGTCGACCGATCGCCGTCCGTCACGTTCCGCGCGCCGTACGCGCTGTCGGCGCTGCTCGCCGTCGCGGCCCGGCCCGCGACGGCGCCTGGACCGTCGGCCGCCGCGGCG
>NZ_KL585389.1:106743-117147 GCF_000721935.1 Streptomyces sp. NRRL WC-3549 | reverse complement strand
ACCATCAGAAGACTGGTGGCCACGGCCGCCGAAACGGCCTGCCGTCTCCAGCGTTGGGCTCTCATAGTTCCCCGATCTTCGGCCTCGGCACGGAAGGCACCGAGGGTGCGGCTCTGTCCGGACAGCTCTGCGCCATCGATTTCTGCGGCTGAATGAGCTGTCTTTTGCGTAGTGCGGTCAGAGAATTGCAGAGAAGGTCGAGGAGGTCTACCGGTGCGACAGAAAGACCGACTGTTCGGACAGCGGGACGCTGGGCACAAGGAGCGGTGAATTAAGGCGACTTGGGCATCTTGTCGCCGTCCGATCGGCCAACGAAAGAGATGACAGTCCTACGCAAGCCACTTGCGCAGAAATGAAAGGTTCCGGAAAGCCGCTGTTCGGGGCACACGGCACGGAGCGGGGTCCGCACCGCGCGGACCCCGCTCCGGAGGTGCCGGGGCTCTGCTCAGAGAGTGCCGGTGTACAGCAGGCGGTCGGGCGATCCCGTGCCCAGGCCGGTCAGCACGTCCGGGGTCGCACCGTCGACGAGCCGGTCCTCGATCTCCTGGGGTGTCGCGGCGGGGTCGGCCTCCTTGTAGAGGACGGCGGCTCCGGTGACGTGCGGGGCGGCCATGGACGTCCCGTTGAGTGCCGTGGAGCCACCGCCGAGCTTGGCGGAGACGATCTCCGTCCCGGGCGCGTACAGCGCCACACAGGAGCCCCAGTTGCTGAACGACGCCTGCCGGTCCTGGTTGTCACTGGCTCCGACGGCGACCGTGCCGTCGGCGCCCGCCGGGGAGACGTCGCAGGCGTCCTGGCTCTCGTTGCCCGCCGCGACGACGGGCAGGGTGCCCTGCTCCGCCAGCGCGTCGAACGCGTCGTCGACGGCCGAGGACGCCGGCCCGCCGAGGGAGGCGTTGACCAGCTGCCCGAGCCCTCGCAGTCGAGCACCCGGACCGGGACGAGCGAGGCGGATCGTGCGACGCCGTACGTGGCCCCGGCCACCGTCGCCGCGACGTGGGTGCCGTGCCCGTTGCAGTCCGCGCCGTCGCGGCCGTCGCCGATGGCGTCGTAGCCGGCCCCCACGCGGCCGCCGAACTCGCTGTGGCCCGCTTCGATGCCGGTGTCCAGGATGTACGCGGTCACCCCCTGCCCGGTGCGGGGGGCCTCGTAGGCGCCGTCCAGCGGCAGCGTCCGCTGGTCGATCCGGTCCAGCCCCCAACTGGCCGCTGCCACTCGGGCGTTGGCCTCGGGCTGTACGGCCGGCGGGGAGACCGAGGCCTCGCTGTTCTCCTCGACGGTCTGGACGCCCGTGGCGCCGCGTACCTTCTTCAGCTGGTCCGCGGTGAGTTCGGCCGCGAAGCCGTGAAGGACCTTGCTGTACGTGAACAGCGGGGTCACGCCGAGCCGTTCGGCCGTCCCGCCCGGCGTCTGGTCCTTGGCCAGCGTGACGATGTACTGACCGGGGACCGCCCGGGACGACCGCTGCACCGGCACCAGCGCCTCGCCGGTGTCGGCCGTGGCCGGGGTGGTGCCGATCAGGGGGGCGATCAGCAGTAGAGCGGCTGGTGCCCAGTGGGCGCGCAGGCGCATGCGTTCTCCCTTGGTGTGGAGGGACCGTGCACGGACCTGCGGGTCCGTGCGGTGCGGACACCTGACGTTTCGTCCACATCCGGGGAGGGCCTTGAGCCGCGTCATCCGGACAGCTCAACGATCGGCACCCCGCGCGCGCATTCGGCCCACGGCACACGCCCCTCGCCAGGCGCTCCGGGGAACAGCCGGTCCCCCGGAGCGCGCGCCGAGGACCTCCCCTACGCGTCCCGGCCGAAGGGCGTCGCCCCGGCCTCGACGCGCAGGACCGCGACCTCCCGCGCCGGAAGGACCAGGCCGCCGCGGGCGTCCGGGGCGGGGCCGGTCAGGGCCTCGCCGTCCACCGCGTCGAACGCGACGGACTCGTCCGTGCGGTTGACGAGGAACCAGTACGCGTGGGAGCCGTCGGTCCGTACGGTCGCCTCGACCCGCCCCCGTGCGCCGGCGGGCAGTTCGCTGACCACCCCGGCGCCGTCCAGCAGGGTCGCCAGCACGCCGGACAGCTGGGTGCCGAGCCGGGTCGACACGTAGGACGCGGAACCGCCGTCCGCCAGGACGCGCCGCGTGAGGGCGGGGCGGCCCGCCTGGTCCCCCGTCCCGTAGCGGGCGAGGACCGTGACCTCGGGGTCGGTCAGATCGATCCGGTCGGTCCACAGGGTGCCGGTCAGACCGTTGTCCAGCCGCACCTCCGCGTCCTCCAGCAGCGGGCCGAACTCCTCGATGCGGATGCCCAGCAGCTCGCGCAGGGCCCCGGGGTAACCGCCGAGGTGGACGTGGTCGTTCTCGTCGACGACACCCGAGTAGTAGGTGGTGACGAGGTGGCCACCGCCGCGCACATAGGCGTCGAGCCGGCCGGCGAGGTCCTTCGGGACGACGTGCAGGACGGGGGCGGCGACAAAGTCGTAGCCGGTGAGGTCGGCCGCCGTGGTGACGACGTCCACCCGGACGCCCAGGGCCAGGAAGGCGGAGTACCAGTCGAGCGCCTCCTGCCGGTAGCGCAGCAGGGAGGTCGGCTGGGAGTCGCGTTCGACGGCCCACCAGGAGTCCCAGTCGTACACCAGGGCCGCGCGGGCGGGCTGCCGTACGGAACCGGTGACCGGGGTGAGCTCGTGCAGGGTCCGGCCGAGGGCCGCCACCCCGCGGAAGACCTCGCTGTCCGCCCCCGCGTGGGGCACCATCGCTGAGTGGTACTTCTCGGCACCGGCGGCGGACTGGCGCCACTGGAAGAAGCAGACGGCGTCGGCCCCGTGGGCGACGTGGAGCAGGGAGTCGCGGGCGAGTTCGCCCGGCGTCTTGGCGACGTTGACGGTCTGCCAGTTGACCGCGCTGGTGGAGTGCTCCATCAGGAACCACGGGTTGCCGTGGGCGATGGAGTGGGTGAGCGCGGCGGAGAAGGAGAGCTCGTCCAGGCGCTGGGGCCCGGGGTGCGTGTAGTGGTCGTTGGAGACGAAGTCGATCTCGTCCGCCCAGTCGGGGTAGTTCATGCCCTTCGTCTCGCCCATCACCATGAAGTTGGTGGTGACGGGGACGTCGGGGGTGATGCGGCGCAGCACGTCGCGTTCGGCCCGGAGGTAGTCCTTCAGCGCGTCGGACGAGAACCGCTTGAAGTCCAGCTGCTGGGTCGGGTTGGCGTGGCTCGCGGCGAGGCGCGGCGGCTGGATCTGCTCCCACTCCCCGTAGTACTGCGACCAGAAGGAGGTGGCCCAGGCGCGGTTGAGCTCGTCGAGCGTGCCGTAGCGGGTGCGCAGCCAGTCGCGGAACGCCCGGGCGGCGTCGTCGGAGTAGTCGTAGATGTTGTGGCAGCCGAGCTCGTTGGAGATGTGCCAGGCGACCAGGGCCGGATGGTCCGCGTACCGGGAGGCCATGGCCTCGACCAGCCGCAGGGCGTACTCGCGGAAGACCGGGGAGGTGGGCCGCCAGTGCTGCCGTGCGCCCTGGGAGAGGGTCTCACCGGTGCGGGTGACCGGCAGGATCTCCGGGTGCAGGGTGGTGAGCCACGGCGGCGGTGAGGCGGTGGCGGTGGCGAGGTCCACCGCGATGCCGTTGCTGTGGAGCAGGTCGAGCACCTCGTCCAGCCAGCCGAAGTCCCAGCGGTCCTCGGCCGGCTGGAGACGGGCCCAGGAGAAGATCGCGACGGAGACGACGGTGACCCCGGCCTCGCGCATCAGCCGGACGTCCTCCTTCCACACCTCGCGCGGCCACTGCTCCGGGTTGTAGTCGGCCCCGTAGGCGAAGCGCGCGGGGCGGTCGTCGGAGGGCGTGCGCAGCCAGCGGCGCTCGGAGGCGGGGGTCATGATGATCCTTTCGGATACGGGGGGTGCGAGTACGGCACAGGGCGGTCGCCCGTCGGACGAACGGGCGACCGCCCTGTGCCGGTTCAGCGGGCCGGCGTCACTTGTTGACGTCGAAGCCCTGTTCCGTGCCGTAGTCGACGGCGGCCTTCTGCCAGGCCTTCAGCCCGTCGGCCAGGGTGGTGTCGGAGACGTACGCCTTGCCGACGGAGTCGTTGAATATGGAGTTCGCGTACACCTGGTACGGCAGGTAGGACCAGTCCTCGGGCACCTGGCTGGCCGAGCGGGCGAAGATCTCGTTCGCCTTCTGGCCGCCGAAGTACGGGAAGGGGGTGTCCAGGAACGTCGGGGAGGCCAGGTCGGCCGTGGTCGCCGGGAAGGCACCGCCTTCGAGGCGGGCCTGGACGCCCTCCGCGTGGTTGGCGTACTCGTTGAACGCGTACGCCAGCTCCTTGCTCTTGCTCGCCTTCATCACCGCGAGGGAGCTGCCGCCGTTCTCGGAGCTGACCTCCTCGCCCTTCTTCCACTGCGGGAGCGCGGCCGCGCGCCAGTCACCCTTGGCGCCCTCGACGCCCGAGACGAAGTTGGCGGGCATCCACGCGCCGGTGGCGAGGGTGGCGATGGTGCCGTCCGCCAGGCCCTTGTACCACTCGTCGCTCCAGGAGCTGACGGGCGCCAGCAGCTTCTCGTCGATGAGCTTCTGCCAGACCTTGGTGAAGGCGACGACACCCTTGTCGTTGGTGAGGTCGACCGTCACGTTGGTGTCGCGGGTCTGGAAGGGGGTTCCGCCGGCCTGCCAGATCATGCTGGTCGTGAACCCGGCGTCACCGGTGTCGTTGGTGATGTACGCCTTCGGGTCGGCGGCGTGCAGGGCGCGCGCGGCCTCCAGGTACTCGTCCCAGGTGGTGGGCGTGGCGATCTGGTGCTTGTCCAGCACCTTCTTGTTGTAGAAGAGCGCCATCGGCCCGGAGTCCATGGGCAGGGCGAAGACGGCGTCGTCGACGGTGACCGCGTTCCACGGGCCCGGCGAGTAGTCGTTCTTGAACTTGTCCGCGCCGTAGCGGCTCAGGTCCTCGAGGGACTTGCCGAGGGCGAACTGTCCGAGGGCGTAGTACTCGACCTGCGCGACGTCCGGGACCCCGGAGCCGGCCTGCACGGCGTTCTGCAGGGCGGTGTACTGGTCGTTGCCGGTACCGGCGTTGACCAGCTTCACCTTGACCTTCGGGTACTCCTTCTGGAAGTCGCTGACCACCTGCTTCAGCGTCGGTTCCCAAGCCCACACCGTGATCGAGCCGCCCTCCTTGAGGGCCGCCCGCAGATCACCGCCCGTCACGGCCTTGTCCGAACCGGACTCGTCGGAGGACCCGCACGCGGTGAGGCTCAGCGCGGCCGCACACAGCAGGCCGACGCCACGCATCGCGCGTCTGGTCATGGTTCTCATATCGCTTCACTCCGTTGTGGTGAGGGTGGTGCACGAACCGTCGAACGTCCGCGCCATGGGGCGCGGAAGGTGGAGAGGGTGGAACACCGCACCGGTCGGGAGCCGGGGTAAGCCGGTGCCACGGTGCGGAGATCGGGTGGCCCTCCGGGCCGGGGGGCGGGTCATCCCTTGACGCTGCCCGCCGCCAGTCCGGACTGCCAGTAGCGCTGGAGCAGCAGGAAGGCGATGACGAGCGGCACGATCGTCAGCAGGGAGCCCGTGATGACCAGGTTGAAGACCGGCTGGCCGCCGGCGGTCGCGGCCTGCGCGTTCCAGGCGTTCAGTCCCAGCGTCAGCGGGTACCAGCCCGGGTCCTTGATCATGATGAGGGGCAGGAAGTAGTTGTTCCAGGTCTGCACCATGGTGAACAGCAGGACCGTGACGATGCCGGGCGTCAGCAGCGGGAGCGCGACGCGGAAGAAGGTCCGCAGTTCGCCGGAGCCGTCCACCCGGGCCGCTTCCAGGAGCTCGGTGGGGACGGCCTCGGCGGCGAACACCCACATGAGGTAGAGCCCGAAGGGGGATATGAGCGACGGGATGATGACGGACCACGGGGTGTTGGTGAGGCCCATCTTGCTGAACATGAGGAAGGTGGGGACCGCCAGCGCGGTCGCGGGCACGGCCACCGCGCCGATGACGGTGGCGAAGACCGCGCGCTTGCCCGCGAAGTCGAACTTGGCCAGGCCGTAGCCGCCGAGGACCGCGAGGAAGGTGGCCCCGCCGGCGCCCACCACCACGTAGAGCAGGGTGTTGAGGAACCAGCGGACGAAGATGCCGTCGTCGTAGGTGAGCGTCTGGGAGATGTTGTCCCAGAGGGCGAAGTCCCCGCTGAACCAGAGGCCGAAGGAGTCGAGGAGGCTCTTCTGCGTCTTGGTGGCGTTGATGACGAGCCAGGCCAGGGGCATGAGCGCGTAGAGCGCGGTCAGGCCCATGAGCACGGTGAGCAGGACGCTGCGGCGCGGGCGGTCGGCCGAGTGGCGCCGGCGGGGACCGCGCCGTGACACCGGGGCACGGTGGGTGGTACGCCGGGTCGGCTCGGCGGTGTACGTGGGCGCGCTCATCGCTCACGCCTCCTTTCGCATGCCGCGCAGCTGGACCGCGTAGGCGATGATCATCGTAACGACGCCCATGACGAGGGAGACGGTGGCCGCGTAGTTCTGCTGCCGGCCGGAGAAGGACAGCGTGAAGGTGTAGAGGTTGGGCGTGAAGTAGGTCGTGATCGCGTTGGGGGCCAGGCTCTGCAGGATGCTGGGCTCGTTGAAGAGCTGGAAGCTTCCGATCACCGAGAAGATGGTCGCGATCACCAGCGCCCCGCGGATCGCGGGGATCTTCACCGCGGCGATGATCCGCCACTGGCCCGCGCCGTCGATCTCGGCGGCCTCGTAGAGGGACTTGGGCACGACACGCAGCGCCGAGTAGAAGATCAGCATGTTGTAGCCGATGAACTCCCAGGTGACGATGTTGCCGATGCTGGCCAGCACCAGGGAGGGCGAGAGCGGGTCGGGCAGTGACACGTTGAAGGCGTCGTTGATGTTGCCGACCAGCCCGAAGCGGGTGCCGTAGATGAAGCCCCACATCAGCGTGGCGACGACGGCGGGCACGGCGTACGGCAGGAAGACGGAGATCCGGAAGAAGCTCTTCCCGTAGAGCCTGCCGCTGTCGAGCGCCAGGGCCACGAGCAGCGCGAGCCCGAGCATGACGGGCACCTGCACCGCGAGGAAGAGCGCCACCCGGCCCACGGCGGCCCAGAACTGGTCGTCCTCGAAGGCGCGCCGGAAGTTGTCGAGGCCGACGAACGAGGTGCCGCCGACCAACTGGTCCCGGAAGAAGCTGAGATACAGCGAGTAGGCGATCGGGGCGAGGAAGACCAGGGCGAACACGGCCATGAAGGGCCCGACGAAGAGCCATCCGATCCGCCCGCGCCGGGAACGGGAACGTCCGGCTGGTGGGCGGCGTCCGGTCGTGAGCGGCGTAACGGCCGTCATGGGTACTCCTACTGGTCCGGCGTTGAGCATGGCCCCGGCCGGAGGGAGACACCGGACATCGTGGAGGCGCTGTACTCGAGAACCGATGTTTACGTAAACAGCAATGGGTGAAGTGATGTTTACACGCCTGCTCCGCGCACCGTCAAGGCGAGGATTCCGCGCGCCCGCCGACGAGTTGCGCCGCCGGCCGCCCCATCCTGCCCTCTTCCGGCGAGCAGCCTTCGCGCGGGTCCCCGTGCCCGTCAGCACGGAGCGACCGAAAGTGGTAGAAATGCCGATGGTCCGAGCCTTCGTCGACATCCGGTACGAGCCACACGCGGTGCGGGGGACGGGGCGGGAACCGATCGGCACACTCCCGGACGACCGCGGTGCAAGACGGCCCGCGGCCGGGGCGGCGCCCTGCCCGTACGGCGAGAGGCTCACCACACCATCCCGGAGGAAGACGAAGTGCACGGACAGGAACCGGCCATGGAACGGCCACCCCGCAGGGAAGCCTCCATGGCCGACGTCGCCCGCCTGGCCGGCGTCTCCTCACAGACCGTCTCCCGTGTGTCCAACGGGCATTCCGTGGTCTCCGAGGGAACCCGCCTACGTGTCCTGTCCGCCATGAAGGAGCTGAACTACCGGCCCAACAGTGCGGCGCGCGCGCTCAAGAGCGGGAAGTTCCGCACCCTGGGCGTGGTCCTGTTCACGCTGGCCACGACGGGCAACGTCCGTACGCTGGAGGCCATTTCGGCCTCCGCGGCGGACGAAGGGTACGCCATCACCCTGCTGCCGGTGGCCACGCCCACCAGCACGGGGGTCAGGGGCGCCGTCACCGTGCTCGGCGAGCAGGTGGTGGACGGTATGATCGTGATCATGGAAGTCCACCTTCTGGACGCCGCCATGTCCCTGCCCCCGAACACCCATGTCGTGGTGGCCGATTCGGACGCGGGTGACCGCTACAGCGTCGTGGACACCGATCAGTCCGGCGGTGCCCGGGCAGCCGTACAGCACCTGCTCGACCTCGGGCACCACACCGTGGCGCACGTGGCCGGGCCCACCGAGTCCTTCGCCGCGCAACGGCGTGCCGCCGCCTGGCGGCGGACCCTGGAGGAGGCGGGGCGCCCCGTTCCGCCGCCGGTGGGCGGCGACTGGTCGGCGGCCTCCGGGTACGAAGCCGGTCTCACCCTGGCGGCGGACCCCTCCGTCACCGCGGTCTTCGCGGCCAACGACCAGATGGCGCTGGGTATCCTGCGTGCCCTGCACGAGCGCGGCAGGCGGGTCCCCCAGGACGTCAGCGTCGTGGGGTTCGACGACATCGCCGACTCGGCCTCGTTCCACCCGCCGCTGACCACGGTCCACCAGGACTTCGCCGAGATCGGCCGGCTCTGCGTGGACGGGGTGCTGCGGCAGATCCGCAACGAGACGGCGGAGCGCGGCACCACGCTGGTACCGACCCGGCTGGTGGTCCGGTCGAGCACGGCCCCGCCGCCGCGCCGAGACGGCCGCCCCCGCGCCACCCTGCCGACGTGACGCACCCTCTGGACGCCGCCCTCACCGGGAGGACGGGGAGCCACGCCCCATCCGGTGAGGGCGGCGTCCAGAGGGGTGACGAACGCGGTACGGGCCCGCCGTCCGGCCGGCCCGCCCCGCCGGCGGACGCGCCGTCAGCCGCGCCCCGGCAGGTGCGGGAAACGCAGTTCCGTCCGGCTGCGGGCCGTCTCGCCGGGGCGCAGGACGGTGCACGGGAATGTGTATAAGAGACAGTGTAGACCTGGATGCCCGGCTGGGTCGTCCACACCTCCAGGACCCGGCTCCCGTCCGGAGCGGAGAGCCGGGCGGCACGGCGCGGGGCGTCGGGCGCCGGCGCCTCGCGCAGCACCCAGCAGTGGTCGAAGCCGCCCGCCGACCGCAGTTGAGCGTCCTGGTGGCCGAGGCGCTCCCCCAGCAGCCGGGGCTCGGTGAGGTCGAAGGGCGTGTCCCGGACCCGGGCCGCCGCTCCCAGGGGGATGCCGTCGCCGTCCACCGGGAGGTAGGCGTCGGCGTCGACCTGGAGGCGGTGGCCGAGGACGTCGCCGTGGCCGGCCAGGTCGAAGTAGGCGTGGTTGGTGAGGCTGACGACGGTGGGGCGGTCGGTGACGGACCGGTAGTCGACGGCGAGGGTGCCGTCCGCGTCCAGGGTGTAGGTGACGGTGGTGTCCAGCGCCCCGGGGAAGCCCATGTCGCCGTCGGGGCTGTGCAGGGTGAGCCGGACGGAGGCGCTGTGGTCGGTGTGGTCCCCGGTCGCCTCCCACACCTTGGTGTGGAAGCCGTCCGGTCCGCCGTGCAGGGCGTGGCCCCGGTCGTTGGCGGGGATGTGGTGCTCGGTGCCGTCCAGGGTGAAGCGGCCGTGCGCGATGCGGTTGGCGTAGCGTCCGACGACGGCGCCGAAGTAGGGGTGCTCGGCCGTGTAGTCGTCGATGCCGGCGAGTGAGCGTACGACGGGGCCGGCGGTGCCGGAGGTGTCGGGGACGGTGAGCCGGTGCAGGGTGGCGCCGTAGGTGAGTATCCCGGCTCGTACCCCCGTCCCGCTGTCGAGGGTCCACAGGTGGGTCTCGGTTCCGTGGGCGGAGCCGAAGGGGGTGCGGTGCACGGTGGGGCGCGGCATCAGTGGTCCTCGGTGTGGCCGGGTTCGGGCCGGGCTTCGGTGGATTCGCGGACGACGAGGCGGTAGCCGGGGCGCGGCCGGCGGGGTTCGGCGGCGGCCTCGCCGGAGAGCCGTTCGACGAGGCTGTCGACGGCGAGGCGGGCGATGGCCTCTTTGTCCGGGGCGATGGTGGTGAGTGTGGTGGTGGTGTAGCGGCTCTCCTCGATGTCGTCGAAGCCGACGACGGCGACGTCCTCGGGGATCCGCAGTCCGCGTTCGGTGAGGGCGCGCATCGCGCCGATGGCGATGAGGTCGTTGTACGCGAACACGGCGTCGGGCCGCTCCCCCCGGTCCAGGAGGGCCGCCATGCCGGTGGCACCGTCCTCGCGGCCGTAGCCGTCGGTGACGACGACCAGGGACTCGTCGGGTTCGATCCCGGCGGCGGTCAGCTCCTCGCGCCAGCCCCGCAGC
>NZ_KL585389.1:98422-106549 GCF_000721935.1 Streptomyces sp. NRRL WC-3549 | reverse complement strand
GGGCTGGCGTTCGCGGCCGGTGCGCGAGCCGAGGAAGGCGACGCGCCGGTGGCCGAGGCCCAGGAGGTGGCGTACGGCGTCGCGGGCGGCCGCCACGTTGTCGATGGCGATGTGGTCGTAGGGGGCCTCGTACTCGCGCTCGCCGAGCAGCACCAGGGGCGCCGTCTCGGTGCGGGCCATCAGGTCCTCGGTCTCCAGGTGGATGGGGCTGAGGATGAGGCCGTCGATCACATGGGACCGGAAGCCCTGGCTGACGAGGAGTTCCTTCTCCCGCAGGCCGGCGGTGTGGTCGACCAGGACGGTGTAGTCGTGCCGGGCGGCCGCGTCGACGACCTCACCGGCGAGTTCGGCGAAGTACGGGTTGCCGAACTCGGGTACCGCCAGGGCGATGATGCCGGTTCGGCCCTTGCGCAGATGGCGTGCGGTGAGGTTCGGCCGGTAGCCGAGCTCGTCGATGGCCTGCTGCACCTTGGCCCGCATGGCCGGTGTCACGTGCTGGTACTTGTTGACCACGTTGGACACGGTCTTGATGGACACGCCGGCCCGTTGCGCAACGTCCTTGAGGCTGACGCCCACGGCACTCCTTGGTTCGGCTCGACTCGGTGGTTCGGCTCGGCGCGCGGTGGCGTCGTCAGGTGGTTCTGCGACTGCGGGCCAGGTAGCGCTGGGCCACCACGACAACGATAAGGAAACCTCCGCTGACGACCGACTGGTACGAGGAGTTGAGCGAGCCGATCTGGTTGATCAGGTTCTGGATGACGGCCAGCAGCAGGACGCCCCAGAGGGTGCCGCTGACCGAGCCGGCGCCGCCGATGAGGAGGGTGCCGCCGATGACCACGGCCGAGATCGCGTCGAGTTCCATGCCGACGCCGATGATGGTGACGCCGGAGGAGAGCCGGGCCGCGTTGAGGGCGCCGGCGAGTCCGGCCAGCAGGCCGCTGAGGGTGTAGACGAGGATCTTCGTACGGGCGACGGGCAGGCCCATCAGGGTGGCGGCGTCGCTGCTGCCGCCCACGGCGAAGAGCGTCTGCCCGAACGAGGTGCGCTGCAGGACGAGTCCGCCGGCCCCGAACAGCACCAGGGCGATGATGATCGGGTAGCCGAATCCCCAGACGCTGCCCTGCCCCAGCTCGCCGAAGGCGGAGCCCTTCGGGACGAGGTAGGTGGTGGCGCCCTCGTCGGTGAGGGCGAGGAGCAGCCCGCGGGCGCCCAGCAGGGTGGCGAGCGTGATGATGAAGGGCGCCATGTTGCCCCGGGCGATCAGCACCCCGTTGACCAGGCCGATCGCGCCGCACACCGCGAGGGGGACCAGCAGCGCCGCCAGGAAGCCGTACTGCGAGGCCCAGGCGGCGAGCACCCCGCCGAGGGCGAAGACGGAGCCCACCGACAGGTCGATGCCGCCGGTGATGATGACCAGGGTCATGCCGAGGGCGACGACGGCGAGGAAGGAGGCCTGGATGGTCACGCCGCGGGCGTTGTCCAGGGAGGCGAAGGTCGGGTAGATGAAGGAGGCGGCGATGACGACGGTCAGCAGGACCGCCAGCACGCCCTGGCGCTGCAGGAGTTCGGCGACGCGTCGGCCGCCGGTGGGACGGGAGGGGTCGGCGGGGCCGGTCTTCGGTCCGCCCGGCTGTGCGGCCGGTGTGCGCCGGACCGGGGCCTGGACGACGGGGACGGGTGTGGTTTCGTTCATCGGGACCGACGCTCCCGGGCGACGTAGACGGCGGCGACGATGATGGCCGCCTGGGCGATCTGTGCGGTGGAGTCGGGCAGGTCGTGCTTGACGAGGGTGGCGCGCAGCAGCTGCATGAGCAGGGCCCCGGCCACGGTGCCCAGCACCCGGACGGAGCCGCCGTTGAGCGGGGTGCCGCCCACGACGACGGCGGTGATGGCGGACAGTTCCATGAGGGTGCCCAGTGAGGACGGGTCGCTGGCGGTGAGCCGTGCGGTGGCGAGGATCCCGGCGAGCGCGGCGAGGACGCCGCACAGGACGTACACCCCGATCAGTACCCGCCTCACGGGCAGTCCGGCGAGGGCGGCGGCGGAGCGGTTGCCGCCGACGGCGACGATCTGCCGGCCGAACGTGGTGCGCTGGACCAGGAAGGCGACGGCGCCGGCGAGCAGCCCGGCGATCCAGACGACCAGCGGCACGCCGAGGAAGGATCCGGTGCCCAGCGACAGCAGGTCGGGGTTGACGATCTGCTTGAGCTGGCCGTCGGCCATGACCAGGGCCAGTCCCCGGCCGCCGACGAAGAGGGCGAGGGTGGCGACGATGGGTTGCAGCCCGACGAGCGAGACCAGGGCGCCGTTGACGGCTCCGACGACCGCGCCCGCCAGGAGCGCCACGACCAGGGCGGGCACGAGCCCGTATCCGAGGTAGAGGGGGAGGAAGGCGGCGGCGAGCGCCATGGTCGAGCCGACGGACAGGTCCACGCCCTCGGTGCCGATGACCAGGGCCATGCCGAGCGCGACGATGACGATGGGCGCGACCTGGACGAGCTGGGTGCGGAAGTTGTCGGCGGTCATGAAGTGATCGGTGAACACGGCGTTGAAGAGCAGCACCACCGCGACGGCCACGTAGACGCCGTACTCCTGGTACCAGGCGGGGTCACGCAACCGGGCGAGCGGGGAGGCGGGCCGGTCGCGCGGTACGGGGTCCTCCGGGTGCGCGGGGCCCGGGGAGGGGGTGACGGCGGCCTGGGTCATCGGGGGTCCTCCTCAGCGGCCGGGGCCGCGGCCTGCCGCGCGGGCGCGGGTTCGGCGCCCGGTGGTACGGGTTCGTCGTGCGGGCCGGACGCGGGGGCGGCGTCCGGGGCGGGTGCGTGGTCGGCGAGCACTTCGAGCAGTCGGCTCTCGTCCACCTCGTCGCCCTCCAGTTCGCCCGCGACGGCTCCGCCGCGCAGGACGACGAGCCGGTCGGCGCCCTCGATGAGCTCCTCGATGTCGGAGGAGATGAGGAGGACGGCCAGGCCCTCCCGGGCGAGGTCGTCGATGAGGCTCTGGACCTCGGCCTTGGCGCCGACGTCGATGCCGCGGGTGGGCTCGTCCAGCAGCAGCACCTTGGGTTCGAGGCAGAGCCAGCGGGCGAGCAGGACCTTCTGCTGGTTGCCGCCGGAGAGTTCGCCGACCTTCTGCTCGGGGCTGGACGCCTTGATGCGCAGGCGTTTCATGAAGATGTCGACGATCCGGTCCTGCCTGGCGCGTGAGACGACGCCGCCGCGAGAGAGCCGGGGCATGGCGGCCAGCACGATGTTCTCGCGTACGGAGAGCCCGGGGACGATCCCCTCGGCCTTGCGGTCCTCGGGCAGCAGGCTGATCCCGGCCCGGATCGCGGCGGCCGGTGTGAGGCGCTTCAACGCGGCGCCGTCGACGGCGATCTCGCCCGAGTCGAGCGGCAGCGCCCCGGACAGCGCCTTCGCCGTCTCGCTGCGTCCCGACCCGAGGAGTCCGCCGAGACCGAGCACCTCGCCCGCGTACAGCGACAGGGACACGTCGTGGAGCTGGTGGCGGCTGGAGAGCCCCTTCGCGGTGAGCACGGGGGTGCGGGCCGCCTCGTGCCCCTCGGCCGCGAAGCTGGTGACTCCCTCCCTGCGTACCTCGGCCAGGTCGCGGCCGAGCATCATCGACACGAGCTGCATCCGGTCGAGTCCGGCGAGGTCACCGGTGTGGATGTGTCGGCCGTCGCGGAGCACGGTGACGCGTTCGCAGACGCGGTAGAGCTCGTCCATGCGGTGGCTGACGTAGAGCACGGCGATGCCCTGGTCGCGCAGACCGTCGATGACCCGGAACAGGGTCTCCACCTCGCGCGGTTCCAGCGAGGAGGTGGGTTCGTCCATGATGACGACCTGGGCGTTGACCGAGACGGCCCGGGCCAGGGCGACCATCTGCTGGGTGCCGATCCCCAGGGTGTGCAGCGGGCGCCGCGGGTCGACGCGTACGCCGAATCCGTCGAGCAGTTCGGTGGCCTCCCGGTGCATCCGGGTGAAGTCGATGAGGCCGAGGCGGTTCCTGGGCTCGCGGCCCAGGAAGATGTTCCGCGCCGCGCTCATCAGCGGGACGAGGTTGACCTCCTGGTAGATGGTGGAGATCCCCGCCTGCTGGGCCTCGAACGGCCGGGCGAACCGGACCGGTTCGCCGGACATCCGCAGCTCTCCCCCGTCGGGCCGGTACACGCCGGTCAGCACCTTGATGAGGGTGGACTTGCCCGCACCGTTCTCGCCGACCAGCGCGTGGGTCTCACCCGGGCGCAGGGAGAAGGAGACGTCGTCGAGGGCGACGACACCGGGGAAACGCTTGCTCACCGAACGGGCTTCGAGCACGGCGGAGCGCTCGGGCCCGACGGCCGCCTCCGGGGCCTGAGGTTCTGCTTCGGGTGGTGCCATGAGGGGTCTCGGCCTTCCGCTGTTCCACTGTTCGAAGGGTCGGGCGGCCCGGGGGCCGCCGTGGGCCGGTGCGGGCACCACGGCGGCCGGGGCCGTCGCCGGGTCGGGAGGGGTCAGAACGCCCCGCCGAGCGATTCCTCGGCGTTGGTGTCGTCGTAGGCGCGGTCGGTGATGATGACGTTCTCGGGGATCTCCTCACCGGCGTAGAACTTCTGCGCGGTGGCGAAGGCCAGTGGGCCGAAGCGCGGGTTGGACTCGATCACCGCGTTGTACTCGCCGTTGACCAGGGCCTGGACGGCGTTGCGGGTGCCGTCGACCGAGACGACCTTGACGTCCTTGCCTGGCTTCTTGCCGGCGGCCTTGATCGCGGTGACGGCGCCGAGGCCCATCTCGTCGTTCTCCGCGTAGACGGCGTCGATCCCGGGCTTCGACTGGAGGAGCTGCTCCATGACCTGCTGGCCCTTGTCACGGGCGAACTCACCGGTCTGCTGGGCGACGATCTCGATGCCGGGGGCCTCGGCCTTGATCTGGTCGACGAAGCCCTTGGTGCGGTCGGTGGTGACGTTGTTGCCGGAGGCGCCGAGGAGGATGGCGACCTTGGCCTTGCCGCCCGTCGCCTTGATCATCGCGTCGGCGGCCCGCTTGCCCTGCTCGACGAAGTCGGAGCCGAGGAAGGCCACGTAGTCCTTGCACGCCGTGGAGTTGACCTTGCGGTCGATGGTCAGGACGGGGACCTTCTTCGCTGCGGCGGCCTTCAGCGCCGGCTCCAGGCCGTCGGAGTTGAGCGGCGCGACGATCAGGAACTGGGCGCCCTGGGACAGCATGTCCTGGATGTCGCTGATCTGCTTCGACAGCTGCGACTGGGCGTTGGTGGTGAGCAGCTTCTTGACCCCGACCTTGGCCGCCTCGTCCTTGATGGACTGCGTCTCGGCGATACGGAACGGGTTGGCCTCCTTCTCCGACTGGGAGAAGCCGACGATCGCGTCCTTCAGGTCCAGCTTCGGGGCGCCGTAGGTGGTCAGCGAGCAGCCGGCGCCGGAGCTCGACTCGGGGGTCTCGGCCGCCTGGGCCCCCTGGCTGCTGTCGCTGCCGGCGTTGTCCGAGGTCTCCGACTTGGAGCAGCCGGAGGCGGCCAGCGTGGCGGTGGCGGCGAGCAGGCAGGCCGCTGCGAGGGTACGGGATCGACGCTGGGTCATCATGCGCGGGACGCTCCTTGGCGGGATGACGGCACGCCGTTCGGCGCGCGGTCGGGCATGGCTGATTGGTGCATCGGCCGCTCGGCGGCAGATGACTCTGCACCCCTCGCGACCCCGTCGCGAGCTGGGCGTACGGCGTTCATGAGGGCCTGTGCGGCCTCTCGGCGGCTCGGTTTACAACGTTATATAGGCGGGTCGGCGCAGGCGGCAAGAGCGTTGCCACCGCGTTTCCAAAATGTGTCGTACCGAGCCGCCGGCCCCACCGGCGCCTCACCGGGAGCGCCTCGCATCAACTCGCGCGCCCCCTATGGACACAGGCTTGGCGGCGTGCTGTCATACGGCCGACGCCCAACTTTCCAACGTTGAAAGCCCTGCCGCCGTTCCCCCGCACCCGCACGACGGCAGCCCTCGTCACGCACCGGAGCACTCCGGCCGGCCGCACCCCCTCCTGCCAGGCAGAAGCGGAGCCCCCACGATGCCCCTGAACCGACGACAACTCCTCACCGGCGCCCTGCTCACCGCCGCGGCCACCACCGCCGGCGGCCGCTGGGCCACCACGGCGACCGCCGCCGGAAGCACCGCCCCGGCCGCGCGCGGGGGCCACTACTCCCCCAACGCCGCGCCCCTGCACCCGACGGCGTTCCTGAGACTGCCGCCCGGGCGGGTCACCGCACGCGGCTGGCTGGCCGGCCAGCTCCGGCTCCAGCTCGACGGACTCTGCGGCCGGTACGAGGAGTTCTCGCACTTCCTCGACTTCACCACCTCCGGCTGGGCGCACCCCGACCGTGACGGCTGGGAGGAACTCCCCTACTGGCTGCGCGGTTACACCCACCTGGCGATCGTCACCGGCGACGCGACGGCGCTGGCCGCCACCCACCGCTGGATGGACGCGATCCTGGCCACCCAGCGCTCCGACGGTTTCTTCGGCCCTGAGCCCCTGCGCACCTCGCTGAACGGCGGCCCCGACTTCTGGCCGTTCCTGCCGCTGATCCAGGCGTTGCGCTCCTGGCAGGAGTACACGGGCGACACGCGGATCATCCCGTTCCTCAGCCGGTTCTTCCGCTTCATGAGCGCGCAGGGGCGCGGGGCCTTCGACACCAGCTGGATCGCCCTGCGCTGGGGCGACGGGCTGGACAGCGTCTTCTGGCTGTTCAACCGCACCGGCGACACCTTCCTGCTGGACCTCGCCGACACGATCCACCGGTACGGCGCGGACTGGGGCGACAACCTGGTGAACCCGCACAACGTGAACATCGCCCAGGGATTCCGCGAACCCGCCCAGTACGCCCTGCGCAGCGGCTCGGCCCAGGACACCCGCGACACCTACGGCACGTACGCCAAGGCGATGGACGGCTACGGGCAGTTCCCGGGCGGCGGGTTCGCCGGGGACGAGAACGTCCGCGAGGGGCACGGCGACCCCCGGCAGGGCTTCGAGACCTGCGGCATCGTCGAGTTCATGGCGAGCCACCAGTTGCTCACCCGGATCACCGGCGACCCGCTGTGGGCGGACCGCTGCGAGGAGCTGGCCTTCAACTCCCTGCCGGCCTCCCTGGACCCCTCGGGCAGAGCGGTCCACTACATCACCAGCGCCAACAGCGTGGACCTGGACGACGTGCCCAAGGGGCGGCGCCAGTTCCAGAACGGCTTCGCCATGCAGGCGTACCTCCCCGGCGTCGACCAGTACCGCTGCTGCCCGCACAACTACGGCATGGGCTGGCCCTACTTCACCGGGGAGCTGTGGCTGGCCACCCCGGACGGCGGGCTCGCCGCCTCGATGTACGCGGCCTGCGAGGTCACCGCGAAGGTCGCGGACGGCACGGAGGTGACCTTCACCGAGGAGACGGACTACCCCTTCGCGGACACGGTCACCCTGACCCTGAAGGCGCCGGGAGCGCTCCGCTTCCCGCTCGTGCTGCGGGTCCCCGCCTGGTGCGCCGACCCGGTGGTCGAGGTCAACGGCCGCCGGGTGGCCGCACCGGCCGGCCCCGCCTTCACCCGGATCGAGCGGGCCTGGGCGGACGGCGACCGGGTCACCCTGCGCTTCCCGCAGCGCACCACCGTACGCACCTGGGCGGACAACCACGGCTCGGTGAGCGTCGACCGGGGACCGCTGACGTACTCCCTGCGGATCGGCGAGGAGTACCGGCGCATCGGCGGCACCGACCGGTTCCCGGCGTACGAGGTGCACGCCACCGGCCCGTGGAACTACGGCCTCCTGCTCGACCCCCGGGACCCGGCCGCCTCCCTCCGCCCCCGCACCGAACGCGCGGTGGGAGCCAACCCGTTCACGCTCGGCGGCTCGCCCCTGAGCATCACGGCCAGGGCACGGCGCATCCCGGAGTGGACGGCGGACGACGAGCACGTGGTCGCGCCGCTCCAGCCGTCCCCGGCGCGCAGCACCGAGCCGGTGGAGGACGTCACGCTCGTCCCGATGGGGGCGGCGCGGCTGCGGATCTCCTCCTTCCCCCTGGCGGACCCGCGGGGCACGGCGTGGCTCGCGGACCGCTGGTACCGGATCGGCAACCGGCGCTCGGGCAAGGTCCTGGGGA
>NZ_KL585389.1:98045-98153 GCF_000721935.1 Streptomyces sp. NRRL WC-3549 | reverse complement strand
TCGTCCAGTTCACCGACAACGGCACCGACGACCACCTCTGGCGCCTCGTCCCCGACGCCGACGGCTGGTACCGCATCCTCAACCGCCACTCCGACAAGGTCCTCGGCG
>NZ_KL585389.1:87818-97727 GCF_000721935.1 Streptomyces sp. NRRL WC-3549 | reverse complement strand
GCGCCCACGCCGTGCAATTCACCGACAACGGCACCGACGACCACCTCTGGAAGCTGCTGTGACCGCCCGCCACCGGACAAAGGAGTACGTCCGATACATGCCGCGCACGCTCCCGGCCTCCGGCCCCGGTGGAGACGGCTGACGGCTCCACCGGGGCCGGCCCTCGTCGCCGCCGCTCCGGTGGACGCCGGTGCCGCCGCCCCGTACTCCTTCGCGTCGCGCAGCTACCCCGGAGAGTACCTGCGCCACCAGGGCGTCCGGGTCCGCCGTGACGCGGACGACGGTTCGGCGCCGCCCTGAGCTCCGGCCGCCCCCGGGCTCCGGCCCGTCCTCCGCGTCCCTCAGGCGTCCCCCATGACCAGGCCCTCGATGGTGTGCTTCTGCACGATGGGGACCAGTCGGTCCACGACCGGGCAGTGCAGGTGCGCCCGGACCCGGGCGGGCAGGGACGACCAGAACGTGCGGGTGACCGCCATGTCGTGGTGGCCGTCGTTGCCCGCGCCCGGGGCGTCGACGCCGAGCACCAGCACCGGCCGGGAGTCCTGGGAGAGGTTGGCCGTCCCCCGGTGGACCGTCAGCGCCGACCGCGCCGAGATGTCACCCCGGCGCGGGTACTTCCGCTCGGCGAGCGCGGCGTAGCGCGGGTAGTCCGCGCGGGGCGGGAACATCGCGTGGCCGAAGCGCGCGTCGTCGTCCCACTGGGTGCCGGGCGCGATCTCGAACGGCCCCATGTCCTCCCGGGTGTCGACGGCGGTGAGGTTGAAGGCGAGCGAGGTCAGCCGGCGCTCCCGGCGGGTCTCCTCCGGCATCGGGAAGTCCCGGTGCCAGGGCTGGTTCACGGCTCCGGCCAGCGGGACGTCGAAGCCCAGCTCGACGATGCGGTAGTCGGGGCCCAGGACCGCCTCGCTGACCGCCCGCACCCACGGGTGGTCGACGAGTTCCACGAATCCGCGCAGCTGCTCGGGGTGGATCTCCACGTAGTACCGGTGGGGTCCGCGGCCGACCGCGCCGCCCTCCCGTCCGCGGGCCTCGGCGAAGGCCGCCTCGATGTCCTCCCGCATCAGGTCGGCCCACTCGGGGGCGAACGCGCCGCGGCACGCGGTGATACCGGCCGTGTGGAGGTCGCGCACGGCCGCTTCGAGGTGCGCGGCGGAGACGGAAGCGGTCACGGAGTCGTGCATGCTGGCAGTCCTTCCAGGGCGGACGACGGGGCGAACGGGCGGCAGGCGAGGGGTGTTCGCCTCGCAGCGGTGCCCGTACCGCCATATTGCAACGTTGCAATCAACGTGGCAAGGGCGTGTGCGGTTCTTTCCGCACGGCGGCTGTTACGGTGCACCCCGAGAAGGACGGGAGCACATCCACCATGGCAGCGAGACTCAAGGACGTCGCCGCGCTGGCGGGCGTCTCCGTGCGGACCGTCTCCAACGTCGTGAGCAACTCCGCGACCGTCGCTCCGGCGACCCGGGACCGTGTCATGGCGGCGGTGGAGGAGCTGGGCTACCGCCCCAATCTCGCCGCCCGCAACCTCCGCCAGGGCCGTACCGGTCTAATCGGCGTCGTCGTGCCCGAGATCCACTCCCCGTACTTCGGTGCGCTGGCCGGTCATCTGATCGACGCGGCCCGACAGCGCGGCTGGACGGTTCTGCTGGAGCGGACAGGGGGCCGGCCGGAGCTGGAGCGGCGGCTGCTGGAGGGCTCGGAGGGCCATCAGGTCGACGGGTTGATCGTCAGCCCGTGGTCGACCTCTCCGGCCGAACTGGCCTCGCTGGCGGGCGGCTTGCCGCTGGTCGTCCTCGGCGAGCTGGAGCCGCACGGCTCGATCGACCATGTCGCCCTGGACAACGTGGCGGCGGCGCGTGCCGCCGCACACCACCTGGCCGGGCTGGGCCGTCGCCGTGTCGCCGCCGTCGGCCTGCAGCCCGCACTCGGTCACGGCACCGCGGAGCTGCGTGCCGAGGGCTTCCGCCAGGGGCTCAGGGAGGCCGGGCTCGGTCCGGTGGCCGAGGTGGAGGTGGCCGACCTGCACCGCACGGAGGGGGCGAGAGCCATGCGCGAGCTGCTGCCGGCCGCCCCCGACGCCGTCTTCTGCTTCAGCGACGAACTCGCCCTCGGCGCCCTGCGGGTGGCCGCCGAGCGCGGTGTTCGAGTCCCCGACGACCTGGTGCTGATGGGCTTCGACGACATCGAGGACGGCAGGTTCTGCGCCCCGTCCCTCACGACGATCGCCCCGGACCGCGCGCAGATCGCCGAGCGCGCGGTGCAGTGCCTGACGGAGCGGGTCCTCGGCCGGCTGGACGCGCTGCCCGGCCGCCGGATCACCGTCCCGCACCGTCTGCTGGTGCGGGAGAGCACCGGGGGCCCGGCCACCCCCGTGTGAGCCGCCCTGTCCGGGCAGCCGGAACCCCCGGCGGCGCGCCGCGTGCGCGCGCCACCGGGAGCGGTCCCGCCGGCCGGGGCCGTTACGGCCGCCGGCCGGGGCCGTTACGGCTTCTCGCCGTCGTGCAGCGCGGTCACCTCCTGGTCGGTGAGCGCCTTGTCGTAGACCCGCACCTGGTCGACGGAGCCGTTCCAGAAATCGGTGTTCGCACCGCCCCACTTCGCGCGGCCCACCGAGAGGGGTCCGGAGCTGACGTCGGCGGACCCGGCGGTCTCCGTCGCGGCGAGCTCGCCGTCGACGTACAGCTTGATCCGGTCTCCGCTGCGGACACCGACGAGGTGGTACCAGTGGCCGAGTTCGGGCTTCACCTCGAACCGGGCCCGGTGGGCCCCCGGGGTGGAGAAGGCGAAGGCACCCTGCCCGTACTGGAGGTAGAAGGGGTTCTCCTGGCGCCGGCCGTCCTGGCTGACGACGGTGGCGTAGTTGCCCGGGAGGGCGTCGAGCGAGGCCCAGGCCGACACGGTGTAGTCGCCGGTGGTGTCGACGACCGGGCCGTCGGTCTGGGCGTACCGGCCGTCACCGTCGAACTTCAGCGCCGAGCCGTGCACCCCGGGCGTCCAGGTCGTGCCCGCGGAGAGGGTGAGGTCCTTGTGGTTGGGGCCGCTGTCGGCGGCCTTGGTGCCCTTGTTCTCGTCGAGGGACCAGGCGCCGCCGCCCTTGAGGGTGTCGCGCTGCCCGGCCGCGGCGCCGGCGGCGATCACCTCGCGGTTGATCTTCCGCACCTTGGCGGGGTCGACCTTGATCTCGCGGCGGTCGTACGTCCACAGGCCGTTGAGCTCGTTCTCCAGGTCGGTCACCTGGGTGTAGATGGAACCGGAGAGTTCGGCGCCGGCCGCCTCCAGGTAGTACGTGCGGGTGTTCTCGACGTACTTGGCGGTCAGGGCGTCCTTGTCCGCGACACCGCTGTAGATCGCGGTGGGCGCGCCGGGCCACATGTGTCCGGGCATCCGCAGGGTGAAGCCGCCGTGCTCCCCGTCCATCGCGGCACGCTTGTCGTCCGGGAAGGCCGGGTCGGTGTTGTTGTAGTCGTGGTGGTCGATGATGTCGCCCTTGCCGGAGTCACCCTTGGAGTTGCAGCAGTTGACACCGCTGTGGGCGTTGACCACCCGGGAGGGGTCGGCGGCCTGGACCCGCTCGGTGATCTTCCCGGTCTCGGTGCGGTCCCACTCGCCCCAGCCCTCGTTGAAGACGATCCAGGCTCCGATCGAGGGGTAGTTGTGCAGCTGCTCCATCATCTCGGCGCCCTGGTCGAGGAAGGCCTTCTGGCCCTTCTCGCCGGTGATGTCCCCGGAGACGAAGTCCTGCCAGACCAGCAGTCCGAGCTTGTCCGCGTGGTAGTACCAGCGGGCGGGCTCGACCTTGATGTGCTTGCGTACGGAGTTGAAGCCGAGGTCCTTCTGCGCCTTCAGGTCGAAGACCAGGGCCGCGTCGCTGGGGGCCGTGTTCAGGCCGTCGGGGTAGAAGCCCTGGTCGAGCTGGGCGAGGGAGAAGAACGGCTTCCCGTTGAGCACCAGCTTCTGGTAGCCGCCGACCTCGGCGACGCCGAAGGAGCGCATCCCGAAGTAGCTGTCGACGCTGTCCTTGGAGCGGCCGTCCTGGAGGGTGACCTCAAGGTCGTACAGGTAGGGGTCGTCCGGCGTCCACAGGTGCTGCTTCGCCACCGGGAGGCTCAGCTCGCGGTTGGCCGCACCGGTGACCTTGCCGACGACCTTGCCCTTCTTGTCACGGGCGACGGCGGTGATCCGGGCCGACTTCGAGGCGTCCTGCGAGTGGACGGTCAGGGCGAGCCGACCCTTGTCGATGTCGGGCGTGGTCGTCAGGGAGTCGACGGCGGCCGGGGCGACGGGCTCCATCCAGACGGTCTGCCAGATACCGGACGATGCGGTGTAGAAGATGCCGCTGGGGTTCGCGGACTGCTTGCCCGTGGGCTGGTCGGCTCCGGTGGTGTCGGTGACCGCGACCACGATCTCCTGGGTGCCGCTGCCCCGGAGCGCGTCGGTGATGTCGGCGCTGAAGGCGGTGTAGCCGCCGGTGTGCTCGGCGACCCGCTCGCCGTTGACCCAGACCGTCGCCTGGTAGTCGACGGCGCCGAAGTTGAGCTTCAGCCGGTCGCCGTCGCGCTTGCCGACCTTCCAGTTCTTGGGGACGGTGACGAGCTTGCGGTAGAACATGTGGTCTTCGTGGCGCTCGATCCCGGAGAGCTGCGACTCGACCGGGTAGGGCACGGTGATGCGCTCGCCGAGCTTCTTGCCGAAGGCCGGCTTCTCGCCCGCCTTCGCCCCGGCGAACTCCCAGGGCCCGTTGAGGTTCTGCCAGCGGTCGCGCACCTGCTGCGGGCGGGGGTACTCGGGCAGCGGCTTCTTCGCGTTCACCTTCTCGCCCCAGGGGGTGAGCAGGCGCTGGGTGGAGCGGTTCTCGGCCCGGCGGGTGATTGCGGGGACCTTCTCGCCTCCCGCCTTCAGACCGCCTTCTCCGTCGTAGGCGAAGCGGACCCGCTGGTCCTTCTGGACGGCCTCGGCCAGGGTGACGACCAGGCTCCTGGAGTCGCCGGGGGCCTGGGCCACCGACTTCACGGGCATGGGGGTGGTGTCCGCCTCGACGGTGAGGTGGTCCTTGACGGCCCGGACGTCACGGACGGGGCCGTCAAAGGTGGCGCGCAGCTTGCGCCCGTCCTCGGCCAGGCGCAGGGCGACCGGGTAGACCTCGAAGTCGGCCGGCGGGGTGAACGCCGACTCGGGCACGATCTGCTTGGCGAGCTTCGGGCTCGACCAGCGGAGGAACATGTTCGCCCCGCCGGTGTCCTGGAACATCTCCAGCCTGAAGTCGTGGCGTTCGCCGGCCTTCAGCGTGAGCGGCTTGCTGGTCTGCTCCTTGTCCCAGTCCGGCTCCCAGTGGTCGATGACGGCCTTGCCGTCGATGAAGAGCCGGAAGCCGTTGTCACCGATGGCGTAGAAGGTGTAGTCCCCGGTCTCCGGGGCCTCGATCTGCCCGGTCCAACGGGCGGTGGTGTGCTCGGTCTTCCCCGTGGTCGACTGGAACTCACCGGTCAGGCCGGGGAAGTTGATGTCGGGGTCGAGCGCCACACCGCCGAGTTCGGCGAAGTCCCGGGCGCCGGGCGCCGACATGGCGAAGTACTCGCCCTTCAGGCCGTGCACCTCCGTGACGGGGTTCTTCGCCCCGAAGGCCGCTCCGGTGGCGCTCGCGGACGCCGGGGCGGGGGCGGCGGCGGCCGGGACCAGGGTGGCCCCGACGGGCAGCAGCAGCGCTGCCGTACAGACAAGCGTTCTCAACAGGGTGCGGTGACGGGCTGGTTGTCGCATCAAGGCGTCGTCCTCATCGAAGAAGCCGTAGTGCCTCTGACCGCGAGGCACTGCACATAGTCGAACATTGAGCCACAGCCCCAAACACCTGACAACGGTCGTGCACGGAGATTTTTCAACGATAGAAAAACGGCGGCCGTCCGACCCCACGCCCCGGCCCATCGAACCCCGGTGTGTGGACGGCATGGGCGCACCGGGGTGCGGTACGGGCTCCACGGGACGGCTGCCGTGGCAGATCCGCAGCTCCGGTGGCCTGTTCGCGGTTGGGCCGGTCGGTGGGCCGGTAGCTCAGCGGGCCGCCCCGGGCGACCAAGCGGGCGCCCGTCCAGGACCGGCCGCTCGGGCGCCCGCCGCCCCGGACGGCGTCGATGTACGAATGTGTGGACCGAGCGCGGAGAAGACGTACCAGGTGGACAGGGTGCCGAGGTCGTCGTCGCCGGGCGGACCGCGCGGGCCGGTGCCGTACACCGTGTCCACGGTCTCCCGCACGGCCTCCTGGGTTCGACCAGGGCCCGTCCGGCACCTGCTTGAGAACGCTGTCGGAGCAGAGGGGGCCGTCCCCGCCCTTCCTTGCCGTGGTGCGGCCGAGCGCAGGTCTCCAGGGCGTGCGGGGGAATGCCGGGGACGGAGGCGCCCGGTGAACGAGCGGTGAGCCGGGCCGCGGAGCGCGCCGCCTGACACCATGGGGGGCCAGGACCGCCCCGGACCGTGGAGAGCGCCATGATTCGCTGGACGTACGCCTTCATCGACCGGCCCGCCGCGGCCGCCGACCGGGCGACGGCCTTCTGGGCCGCCGTCACGGCGACACGTGCCTCCGCCCCGTGGGGCGAGCGGGGCGAGTTCAGCACCCTGCTCGCCGAGGGGGCCGACGCGTGTCTGGCCACGCAGGCCGTCGGCGGGGCGGGCGGCGCGCACCCGGACCTCGCGGTGGACGACATGGCCGCCGTGACCGTGCGCGCAACCGGACTGGGCGCCGTCGTCGAGTCTCGGCGGCCGGAGCTGACGGTGCTCCGCTCGCCGGGCGGCATGCCGTTCTGCCTGGTGCCCTGGCGCGGGCAGCGGTCCAGGCCGCCGGTGGTCGCCGGGCCCGGCGGGGTACGCAGCCGGGTGGACCAGCTCAGCCGACGTGGCACCGGACGCCTTCGACGCCGAGGTCGCCTTCTGGACGGAGCTGACCGGCTGGGAGTCGGCCCCCGGAGAACGCGAGGAGTTCCACGTACTGCGGCCGTCCCTCGATCTGCCGGTCCATCTGATCGTGCAGCGCCTGACCGCGCCGCGGCCCGCCTCGGCCCACCTGGACGTGGCCTGCTCGGACCTCGACGCCGGCCGGAGGTGGCACGAAGGGCACGGCGCCGTGTTCGTCCGCCGGGGCCCCGCCTGGCTGGTGATGCGGGACCCCGCGGGGGGCGTCCACTGCCTCACCCGGCGTGACCCGGAGACCGGCGAGTAGGGGAGCCGGTCTCCGGGGCGGTGCGGTGTCGCGATATCCGCGCCAGGCGTGGTGACGGCCGGCCGGGGCGCGGTGGGCTGTAACCGCCGCGGACCTGACCGCGTGCACGGAGTCGGTCTGCTCCGCTCCGTTCACGACCGCGCGCACGGGTGGTCGGCAGTGGCGGGGGCGTCCGCGTGGAAGTAGCTGGTCGAGGCGGTGACGGGCGAGGAGTCGGCCTTGGTGCCGACCCGGTGGACGTCGAACGTCACGTTCTCGGGTCGGTAACCCAGCCGGCGCCGGCCGACGAGGTTCCCGCTGCCGGTCTGGACGCCCACGACACCGCGGTCCAGCGCCTCGGCCTGCCGGGCGGTGGCGGCCTGCGCGGTGGGTCAAAGGGCGGTTCGGGCAGCGGCGAGCGCTCCGCGGTGGGTCGCCGATCAATGCGCGGCGGCGCGTGGGCGGTTCGGGGTGGGGAAGCGAGGCTCCACGCGAGACACCTTCCGCGCGGGGGCGGGTCATGCCCCGTCAGTTGCTCCCGGGCGCCGGAGGGTTGCCGCCGCCTTCCGCTCTTCGCCGGCCGTGGCGCGCGTACCGACTCCGGCCGCACGCGCCGCGGCGTGCAGCGAACGCAGGGCGAGCAGCAGGAAGCCGATGTCGTCGAGGTAGACGGGGTCCGGCAGCAGGTCCACCGGGGAGACCGTGTAGATCACCGCCGCCCAGACCAGAGCCTTGTCACGGAGCGGGATCCCCGCGTCGACGAGCAGCTTCCTGGCCCTGAGGACCCGGATCAGGAGGACGGCGGCGGTGCCCGCCAGAAGCAGGGCGACGAGCGCGCCGAGGAGAAGCCAGACCGTGGTGTCGTCCATGGCTCATCGTCCTCCCGTCCGGGCTCTGTGGCCCGCTGATCTCATCCGTGGCTCCTGGCCTGTCGGCGCGAGCGGCGCTTCAGGGCCCTGCGCTCCGTCTCCCCGAGGCCGCCCCAGACGCCCGAGTCCTGGCCGTTCTCCAGGGCCCACTCCAGGCATTGTTCCCTGACGGGGCAGGTACGGCAGACGGCCTTGGCCTCCTCGGCCTGGACGAGGGCCGGCCCGGTGGTGCCGATGGGGAAGAAGAGGTCGGGGTCCTCGTCGCGGCAGGCCGCGTGCATGCGCCAGTTGTCCATGGTCTCTCACTCCCTGTGTGCCGGGGTCGTGCCGGACGTGTACACCGTGCGGGTGACCGTCATCGGGCCGTCGAAACCACCGCGGGGCCGGGACTCACGGTGCGGACGGGTCGTAGGGAAGGGGCGCGCCGGGGTGCGGGGCGGCGGCGCACGCGCCGTCGAGGCGGACGCGGTAGTCCGTGACGGCGTCGGGGTCGTCGACGACGTCCGCCCGGGCTCCGGGGGCCTCCAGGACGGCCCGGTCGCCGATCTCGGGGACGGGCACGCGCAGCAGGTACAGCGGCGGCACGGCGGTCAAGGGGTGCGGCGGGGCGTCGAGGGGGACGATCTGGACGGTGAGGTGCGGCCGGTCCGCGGCCCCGGCCAGCACGGCCCGCTGCTCGGCCATCACCCCTGCGTCCCCGACCCGGGTGTGCAGCGCGGCGGCCGGCAGCAGGGCCCACAGGGTGGCACCGCGTTCGGCCAGCCGTCGCTGCCGCTGTCCGAGCAGTTCCACCCTCCGCTCGCGCCGCGCGGGGGTGTCGGCGGGGTACCGGGTGCGGTGGAGGGCCGCCGCGTAGGCCGGGGTGCGCAGCAGTTCGGGTACGAGTGCCGGGTGCCAGGTCCGCACGAGGCTCGCGGACGACTCGATGCCGATGACCTCCTGCTGCCACGGCTCCATCGCGTCCCGCCACTCGTGCCACCAGCCGGGCAGGTTCGCGGCGCCCAGCCCCGTCATGATCGCCTCGGCCTCGGCGTCGGGGACCTCGTAGCGGTCCAGGAGTGCGCGCACCTGGCGGGCGTCGAGTCCGGTCTCGGCGCGTTCGATGCGCCGTACGGTCGCGGGGTGCGCGTCCAGGGCGCGGGCGGCGGCCTCCAGGCTCACGCCCGCGCGTTCGCGCAGCATGCGCAGGCGTGCGGCCAGGACTCGGTGCTCGACCGTGGGACCGGAGCGGGGCCTCATGACGGTTGCCTTCCCGGTGGGTTCCGGATCGGAGGGACTCAAGCATTCTGTCGCTTGCAAAGTATGCGCTTTGCGCCGAGAGTACATACATGTCGGAAATAGCCACGTGTGCTCGGCGCGCCCCGGAGGACGCCGGCGGCCGGAGCGCACAGACATGGTGGGTCCCCCGCCTCCCCGAGGGCGTCCCCGAGGCCAGGCACCGCGCGCAGGAGGCGATGCGGGGCTGGGGCGAACCCGATGAGCGCGTCGAGACGGCCGCCCTGGTCGTGACCGAGCTCGTCACGAACGCGGTGCAGCACACGGCCGGGCGGCGGATCAGGTGCCGTCTCCTGCGGTCCGCCGGCGGGGTGCGCGTCTGCGTCTGGAACCGCGGACGGGCGCGTGTGCCCTCGCCGTCGCGGCCCCTGGACGCCGGCTCCGCCCCTCCCGGGCCCCGGGCCCCGCTCCCCCGCCGGCCCGGGCCGCACTCCGGCCGCGTCGCCCGGGGCGGAGCTGCCGGGGGTACGCACGCCCCCGAGGACATGGACGGCTTCGACCTGGCGTCGCTCTCCGAGGGCGGCCGGGGGCTGCTGCTGGTGGAGGTGCTGGCGGCCCGCTGGGGGACGCGCACCAGCC
>NZ_KL585389.1:86687-87622 GCF_000721935.1 Streptomyces sp. NRRL WC-3549 | reverse complement strand
CCGCTGGGGGACGCGCACCAGCCTGTCCGGACGGCTGGTCTGGGCCGACCTGTGAGCGCCGCCGCCCCAGTGGACCGGCCCGATGCCGCCCGAAGCGCGCCGGCCCCGTCGGATCAGACGGATACCGTCCGGCACTCCGGGTGGCCCCAGCCGACGGCGTTCTTCGCGATCATGTCCTTGGCCGCGTAGGGCTTGCCGCAGTGGCACCGGCCCGCGAACTTGGCGCGGATCGTCGCCCCGGCGCGCGTGGCCCTGCCCGCGCCGGCGGCCCCCGTACCGGTCACCGCCCGGCTCTTCACCGCGCGGCCCTTCGTCGCCCGCGCGGGCGCCGGAACCGGTTCCGGCGAGCCGTACGCCGTCCCGGCCGCCTGCTGGGAGACGGCCGCCTCGCTCGCGGCCTGGTCGGCGAGCGCGTTGAGCGGATCGCCGTCCACCTGGTGGGCGGGTACGTGACGGAAGCTGACACCGCGGCCGTCGAGCAGGCCGTCGATCTCCACGACGAGTTCCTGGTTGGCCACCGGCTTGCCGCCCGAGGTCTTCCACCCGTTGCGCTTCCACCCGGGCAGCCACTTGGTGACGGCGTTCATCGCGTACTGCGAGTCCATGCGCACCTCGATCGGCACCGACGGATCGGTCGACGTCAACAGCTCGCGCAGCGCGGTGAGTTCGGCGATGTTGTTGGTGGCGCTGCCGAGCGGCCCCGCCTCCCAGCGCTGCGGGCGCCCCTGCGCGTCGGCCACGACCCACGCCCAGGCGGCCGGACCCGGATTTCCCTTGGATGCGCCGTCACACGCGGCGATGATGCGGTCTTCCATGCCCCGATCATGCCAGTCCGGCGGCTGGGGCCACGATCGAGCCGGTGGGGCCGCCGTCCCCCGCGCACCGCGGCACACGCTCATCCGCGGTCCGGGGCTCGACGGGCCGCCGCGGCGCGC
>NZ_KL585389.1:85447-86522 GCF_000721935.1 Streptomyces sp. NRRL WC-3549 | reverse complement strand
CGCGGCGCGCCGTCGAAGCCGCTCGTGCCCCGAACCGTGCGGAGGCACGCTCGGGGCACGGGCGCACACCGGCGCCGCGGAACCCGTCCGGGCCCCGCGGCGGGCGTCGCGGAACGCTCAGAGAACGCCGGACGCGGAGACGGCGATCGGCGCCTTGGTCTGGCCCGACTGGGAACCGTAGCTCTCGATCTTGCGGACGAGCTCCATGCTGGGCTCGTCGGCGACCTCGCCGAAGACGACGTGCTTGCCGTCCAGCCACGGGGTGGCGACGGTGGTGATGAAGAACTGCGAACCGTTGGTGTTCGGGCCCGCGTTGGCCATCGACAGCAGGCCGGGCTTGGTGTGCTTCAGCGTGAAGTTCTCGTCGGCGAACTTCTCGCCGTAGATGCTCTTGCCACCGGTGCCGTTGCCGCGGGTGAAGTCGCCGCCCTGGAGCATGAATTTCGGGATGACACGGTGGAAGGGGGATCCGGCGTAGCCGAAGCCCTTCTCGCCGGTGGCCAGTGCGCGGAAGTTCTCCGCGGTCTTGGGTGCTACGTCGTCGAACAGGTTGAACACGATCCGCCCGGCGGGCTCGTCGCCGATGGTGATGTCGAAATACGCCTTGATGGTCATGGGTCCATCCTGACATCACCGGCCGCCGCCCCGTGCACGGACCCCGCCCGGAACGACCGCGTGGCGCGCGGTCGCGCATGTGCCGCGTGCGGCGCGCCGCGGAGCCCTTCCACGGTGCCCCGCGCCGTCCGGGTGGCCGGCCGGCTGGCGTTCGGCACCCCTCGCGGGGGCGGCCGCCCCCGTGTACCCGCCTCGTGCCGTGGGCGGGCAGTTCACGCGTGCCGCCCGGAGGTCCCGGCGCGGGGGCGCGATCCGGACGCACCGGCCCCGCCGGTGGGCGGCGCGTTCGCCGGTGTCGGCGGGTCCACCTGCACCGTCCTGGCGAGCAGGGTCACGGCGAGCGCGGTGCCCGCCGTGGTGAGGTGGCGGAGGTGGGTGCGGGGGTGCCGCTCCGTTTCGCGGACCACGCGCCTGGTGGGACCAGTGGCGGGACCGTACGGGATCGGGCGGCGCACCCATC
>NZ_KL585389.1:83205-85292 GCF_000721935.1 Streptomyces sp. NRRL WC-3549 | reverse complement strand
GTACGGGATCGGGCGGCGCACCCAGCCGGTCGGCCGGGTACTCATCCGGCGTGCGGCCGGGTACCCGGCCCTCAGTCCTCCGGGCCGCCGGACGGGCCCCAGTGCGAGAACCGCGGAAGCCACTTCACCCGGTAGTCGGGGTGTCCCGCGTGCTCCGCGGCCATCTGCCGGACGACGAAACCCAGGCCCACGGCCCGGCCCGAGGAGAAGTCCTGGTGCGGGCGGTCCGTGTCCAGGGCCGCGATCTCCTCGTACTCGTCCAGCAGGACCCGGTTGGTCTCGATGCGCTGCAGCGTGCGTGCCGGGTCCTGGAAGGCGATGTGACGGTCGTAGCCGCGGGACCGGACGACGAAGGCGATGCCTCCCGTCCGGTCGTGAACCTCGCCGGGTACCTCCGCGGGGCACCGCCAACCGTCCCCTCCGGCCTCCTGCGCGATCCGCTCCTCGTCGGCGAGGCGTGCGCGTACGAAAGCCAGCAGGTCCGAGTTTTCTGCCATCTGGTTCCGAACCCTTCTCCGTCACAGGCAGGCACGACGATATACGCGCACCGGCGGCGGGCCCGCTGCCCGACCAGCAGAGAATGCCTCATGAGCGGGTCCCGGACGCAGCCGGTGCCGGACACCGTGCGTCCGTATGCCGGAACGCGCGCGTCAGCGTGGCGGGGCGAGGCGAGGCGGGCGGCCGGCAGGAGCACGATGGCGGCGGGGCGGTTCTCGTCCTGGCCCGCCTGCGCGACGGTCCGGTGCCGCCGCCTCGGCGAGCGGCACCCGGCCCACCCTCCCCCTGGAGTCCACGGGCGAGACGGCGTCGGAGTCGTGGCGCCGGACGCGCCGGAGCGCCCGGGCGATGAGTCCGGCCAGCGCTGTGAGCACGGTCCGCCTCCTCCACGCTGAGGCCCCGGGACCGGTCGAAGCCGAGGACGCACGAGCCGACGGGGCGCCCGGAGGGGATCAGCGGCAGGAAGACCCGGGCCCGGTGCCGGTGCCGGTGTCCATCGGGACATCGGGAGGTCGGCACGTCGGGACGGTCACGGTGACCCCTTCGGGGCCCGGGAACATCGCCACGGACAGCTACTCGGCGGGGCCTCGACGGGCGAGGAAGTACACCCGGCAGCCCGGCCGGCACCGCCGTCAGCAGCCGCCCTGGGTTCCCGGAGCGCAGGTGGAGGCCGCCTGCGTAGCCGCCGGCGGCCTCCCCCGCGCTCACCACGGCGCGAGCCCTGCGCGGCCGTGCCCCGGCCCGCGCGCACACCCCCGTGCCGGCCCGGTGGCCCGGCGGGTCAGCCCCGGACGGGTACCGAGGGCTCGGTGCCCGCGTGGGCGCACACCGACGCGGCGACCTCGGAGGCGAAGGCCAGCATGGCCCGCACCTCCTCCGGGGCCGGCCGCCCGGTCAAGGAGCCCCGGGCCGCCATGGCGCTCAGCAGGCCCGCGACGAAGGCGTCGCCCGCGCCGATCGTGTTGACGACCTCCACCGGTACGGCCGGGACGGACACCGGTGGCGCGCCCGCGGTCCACGCGGTGCTCCCCCGGCCGCCCCTGGTCAGGACCACCAGCCGTCCTTCCTCCGCCAGCGCCCGGCAGGTGTCCTCTGGGCGGGCCCCCGGCCACAGCCGCTCCAGGTCCTCGTCGCTCGCCTTGACGACGTGCGCGAGGCCGCACAGCCCGCGCAGCGCCGTCCGGCCGCGCTCCGGGTCCAGGGTGCGGTCCAGGCGGACGTTGGGGTCCACCACGAGGCAGGAGTGCTCGGCGGCGGCGAGCGCCGTCGCCCGTACCGCCTCCGCCGCGGGGTCCACCACGGCGGCGAGCCCGCCGGCGTACACCGCGCCGAAACCGGCGGCGTGCGCGGAGAGGTCCGGCAGCCGGAACGTCGCCGTGTCCTGGAGGTGGAAGTGATAGCCGGTGCCGTCGGCGCCGGGTTCCGCGACGGCAAGCGCGGTGGGCAGGCCCGAGCGCGCGCAGAGGTCGAGACCGGCCCCGGCCGCCCGCAGCCGTGCTTCCACGGTGCGGGCGAAGCCGTCGCCGCCGATGCCGCCCGCGAACTCGACCGGCGTGCCGAGCCGGGCCAGCGCGACGGCGACGTTGGCG
>NZ_KL585389.1:76906-83042 GCF_000721935.1 Streptomyces sp. NRRL WC-3549 | reverse complement strand
GACGTTGGCGGGCGCGCCGCCGAACTGGGCGGCCCGTACGTCACCGTCCCCGTCCCTGGGGACGAGGTCGATGAGGGCCTCGCCGAGTACGAGGACCGCGCCGGGGCCGCCCGTCACGGCTCGACCACGATCTTGCGCCCGATGCCCGCCTTGAAGCGGTCGATGGCCTCGGGGTACTGCTCCAGCGGCAGCCGGTCGCTGATGAACACCGAGGGGTCGAGGACCCCGGTGGCGAAGAGCGCGGCGGCCCGTTCGTAGCTGTGCAGGACCGCCATCGAGCCGGTGATGGTGATCTCCTGGTTGTAGATGCGGTACGGCTCGATGACGGCGGTGGTCGCGTAGTCGGCGACGCCGAACTGGAGGAAGGTGCCGCCCTTCGCGACGCGCCCCAGGCCGTCCTGGATGGCGCCGGCGTTGCCGGTCGCGTCGATGACGACGTCCCAGCCGCGGGGCTGCTCCAGCTCCTCGGCACCGGCCGCGGCACGGGAGCAGCCGAGGAGGCCCGCGGTGCCGAGGCGGTCGGGGTTGACGTCCAGCACGTCGACGGAGGCCGCGCCGGTGCGCTTGGCGAGCTCCAGCATCATGAGGCCCATCGTGCCGGAGCCGTAGATCAGCACCTCGGCGCCGAGGTTGCCGTTCAGTACGTCGTAGCCGCGGACCGCGCAGGACAGCGGCTCGATGAGCGCGGCGTCCCGGACGTCGATGTGCTCGGGCAGCTTGACGCAGTTG
The DNA here is from genome assembly GCF_000721935.1 of Streptomyces sp. NRRL WC-3549. Taxonomy (GTDB): domain Bacteria; phylum Actinomycetota; class Actinomycetes; order Streptomycetales; family Streptomycetaceae; genus Streptomyces. Next base: position 82,313 of record NZ_KL585389.1, on the reverse strand, counting down.
GCGACGGGGGCCACGGCGAACTCGGCCGCACCCCCGGGGACGGTGACGCCGATGGCGGCCCAGCGCTCGCAGAGGTTGCCGCGTCCGATGCGGCAGTAGCGGCACTCGTGGCAGTGCAGGGACGGGTCGACGGCGACCCGGTCACCGACGGCGAGCTCCGTGACGTCACGGCCGACGCCCACGATCTCGCCGGCGAACTCGTGCCCCGGGACGATGGGCAGGGTGGGGGCGAACTCGCCCTGCAGAATGTGCAGATCGGTTCCGCACAGCCCGCAGGAGGCGACGGAGACCACGACGTCACGGGGGCCCGGGGTGGGGTCGGGGACGGTGGTGACGGAGACCTTGCCGGGGGCTTCGACGATCGCTGCCCGCATTATTTCACTGCTCCCAGAGAGAGGCCCTGGACGAGTTTGTCCTGGGCGGCGTAGCCGGCGGCGAGCACCGGCAGGGACACGACGACGGACGCGGCACACAGCTGGGCCAGGAACAGGCCCTGGCTGGTGACGAATCCGGTGAGGAAGACGGGCGCGGTCTGGGCGACGACGCCGGTGAGCACCCGTGCGAAGAGGAGTTCGTTCCAGCTGAAGATGAAGCAGATCAGCGCGGTGGCGGCGATGCCCGGGGCGGCCATCGGCGCGACCACCCGGGCCAGGACGGTCGGCAGCCGGGCCCCGTCGACCTGGGCGGCCTCGATGACGGAGACGGGCACGTCCGCGAGGAAGGACTGGAGCATCCAGACCGCGATCGGCAGGTTCATCGAGGTGTAGAGGAGGACCAGGAGCCAGATGTTGTCCAGCATTCCCACGTTCTTGGCGAACAGGTAGACGGGCAGCAGTCCCGCGACGACGGGCAGCATCTTCGTGGAGAGGAAGAAGAACAGCACGTCGGTCCACTTGCGTACGCGCCGGATGGAGAGCGCGTACGCCGCCGGGAGCGCCAGCAGGAGGACCAGGAGCGTGGAGAAGAAGGACGCCCCCAGGGAGTTGAGCAGCGGCGGCCAGGGGGTCACACCGGTGTCGGCGCCGAAGAAGGCCCGGTAGCCGTCGAGGGTGAGCGGGGCGAAGAGGGAGGGCGGGTTGGTCGCCGCGTCGGACTCGGCGTGCAGCGAGGTGAGGACCATCCACAGCGCGGGCAGGCAGAAGGCGAGACCGGCGGCCCAGGCCAGCAGGCCGAGGGCGGTGGAGCGCCGCTTGGCCCTGCGTGCCGTGCGGGGCACGGACGGGGACGCGGGGACGGTGGTGGCGGTCATGCGCGGTTCGCCTCCTCACTGAAGAGGGACGAGACGACCCGGAGCGCGAAGGTGGCGATGATGATCGTGCCGATCACGACGACGACCCCCGCGGCGGACGCCAGTCCGTATTCGTGGGCTTGGTAGAAGGTCTGGTAGATCGTGTAGGGGAGGTTGGCGGTGCCGAGTCCGCCCGCGGTGAGGGTGAACACCGCGTCGAAGTTCTGCACGATGTAGACGGCCCCGAGCAGGACGCCGAGTTCCAGGTACCGGCGCAGGTGCGGCAGGGTCAGGTAGCGGAAGGTCTGCCAGGCGCTCGCGCCGTCGAGGCGTGCGGCCTCGATCACCTCGGCGGGCCGGCTCTGGAGTCCGGCGAGCAGGATCAGCATCATGAACGGCGTCCACTGCCAGACCAGCGCGGCGATGACGGCGAGCAGCGGCATGTCGGCGATCCAGTCGGGCTGGCTCGGGGAGGTGTCCCCGAAGAGGTCGCCGACCCAGTGCAGGGCGCCGTTGAAGAGCCCGTACTCCGGGTTGTAGAGGGCGTGCTTCCACAACAGGGCGGCGGAGACGGGCACGAGCAGGAACGGCGTGATGAGGAGCGTACGGACCATGCCGCGGCCGAAGAACGTCCGGTCCAGGAGCAGGGCCAGGGCGAGCCCGAGGACCACCGTGGCGATGACGACACCGGCGGTGAGCAGCACCGTGGTGACGACCGAGTCCCGCAGCGCGGCGTCGGTGAAGACGGACGCGTAGTTGCCGAGTCCGTTGAAGCTGCGTTTGTCGGGGTTGAGGGAGTTCCAGTCGAAGAGGGAGATGACCAGGGTCGCCACGAACGGCAGCTGGGTGACGACGATCAGGAAGACCAGGGCGGGCAGGAGCGGTGCCCGGGTGGCCCATGCCCTGGGTCCGCCCTTGCGGGGGGCGGGTGCGGGCGCGGGCGCCCGGGGCGGGGAGACGGGTGGTGTGGTGCCGGCTGCTGTGGTCATCGGTACTCCTTGGCGACCTGCTCGGCCAGCTTCTGGGAGGTGGCGAGCGCCTTGTCGACGGACTGGCGGCCGGCGATGGCGGCGCTGATCTCCTGCGCGACCTTGGTGCCGAGATCGGTGAACTCGGGTATGCCGACGAACTGGATGCCGGCGACGGGGCGCGGCTGGGTGCCGGGGTTCAGCGAGTCGGCGCCGGCGATGGCCTCCTTCGTGACGTCGGCGAAGGCGCCGGCCTCCTCGCGGTAGGCGGGGATGTCATAGGTGGAGGCGCGCTTCCCGGCGGGCACGTCGGACCAGCCGCTGGTCTCACCGACGAGTTCCTCGTACTCCTTGCCGGACGCCCAGGAGACGAACTTCCAGGCGTCGTCGGCCTTCCTGGATGCCTTCTGGATGCCCCAGGCCCAGGTGTAGAGCCAGCCGGAGCTCTTGGTCTTCTCGACCGGCGCGGGGACGTAGCCGATCTTCCCCTTCACCGGGGAGCCGGCCGCCTCCAGCGATCCGGCGCCGGCCGTGGCGTCGTACCACATGGCCGTCTTGCCCTGCGTCATGTTGTTGAGGCATTCCGCGTAGCCGGACTGGGAGGCGCCGCGCTCGCCGTGCTTGCGCACGAGGTCGACGTAGAACCGGGTGGCCTCCTTGAACTCCGGTGCGGTCAGCCGGGCTTCCCAGTCCTCGGTGAACCAGGTGCCGCCCATGGTGTTGACGACGGTGGTGAGCGGTGCCATGAGCTCACCCCAGCCCGGCAGTCCGCGCAGGCAGATGCCCTTCATGCCGGACTCGGCTCCGTCCGCCCGGGCCGCCAGGTCCGCCACCTGCTGCCAGGTGGGGTGCTCGGGCATGGTGAGGCCCTCGGCCTCGAAGACGTCCTTGCGGTACATGAGGAAGGACGACTCGCCGTAGAAGGGTTCGGCGTAGAGCTTGCCCTCGGCGGTGAGCGCGTCCCGCAGGGGCTTGAGGATGTCCTCCTGGTCGAAGGCGGTGTCCTGCTCGGCGTAGTCGTCGAGGGCGTGCAGCCAGTCGTTCTTCGCGAAGAACGGCACCTCGAAGTTGCTGATGGTGCCCACGTCGTACTGTCCGGCCTGGTTGGAGAAGTCCTGGCTGATCTTGTCGCGGACGTCGTTCTCCGGAAGCACGGTGAAGTTGACCTTGATACCGGTCTCCCGGGTGAAGTGCTCCGCGGTGAGCTTCTGCAACTGGAGCATCTGCGGGTTGTTCACCATCAGTACGTTCAGCGCGTCACCTCCTCCGAAGGAGGTGCCGCCGGCTCCGGCACACCCGACGGCCACAAGCGCCATCGCTGCGGTGCCCGCGACCGCACGCACGCGGGTCCCGCGGCGTCGTTGCTGGTGGGGCATGGATTCTCCTGATCGGTCGTAGCGGTTCGTACGTCGGTGCCGTGCCCGTTCGGACACGGCGGGGCTGCCCTCCGGGCTCCTCGCGGGAGACCGGGGGCACTTGCTCAACGGGTTCAGACGCGGATGACGTGGGGGCCGAGGAGGGAGTAGCGCTGCGCCTCGGCCGCGGGCAGCCCGGTGTCGGTGACGACGGCCTCCAAGTCGCCGACCCCGGCGAAGCGGCAGAAACTCACCGCTCCGAACTTCGTGTGGACTCCGGCGAAGATCCGGCGGCGGGAGCTGCGCACGGCCTGCGCCTTGACCTCGCTGACGGCCGGGTCGGGGGTGGTGAGCCCGTACTGGCGGGAGATGCCGTTCGCACCGACGTACGCCAGGTCGATGACGAAGTCGGCGAGCATGCGGGTGGTCCAGTGGTCGACGGTCGCCATCGTGCCGCTGCGGACGCGTCCGCCGAGCAGGAGCACGGAGGTCTTCTCCGCGTCCGCGAGGACCGTCGCGACGGCCAGGGACGCGGTGACCACGGTCAGCGGCCGGTCGCGGGGCAGCGCCTCGGCGATGAGCTGCGGGGTGTAGCCCTCGTCGACGAAGACCCTGGAGCAGGTCGGCGGCGACCGCCGCGATCCGCGACTTCTGCGGCACGTGGCGTGTGGTGCGCATCGCGAGGGTGGTCTCGAAGCCCGCGCTCTCCACGGGGTACGCACCGCCGTGGGTACGCCGCACGAGGCCGTGCTCCTCAAGGGTGTGCAGATCGCGCCGGATGGTCTCCTTGGCCACCTGGAACTCCTCGGCCAGCCGGTTCACGTCGACCGAACCGTCCTGTCGGGCCGTCTCGAGAATGCCCCGCCGACGTTCCTCGGTGCCCACGACACCATCCTTGTGCTAGGTGCGAATTCGCCAGAGCCCGGTGACCGTTCGGGCCCTCGCATAGTTTGTACAAGCAGGAGCGGGTGTTCGACCAGCTCCTTCGCATCACGGACTCTGCCCGTTCGTGCCCGTTTCCCGGGGAGGCCCCGCACTGGTCGGAGCGCTTTTCGGCCGCCGGGCGTCCGGCGCACCGTCCGTTCGGGCCGTCACCCCGCCCGTTTCACGCCCGTTTCGCGGTCGCGGGGCCCGCCCGGTCCGGGCGCGGAGGGGTGGCCGGTGTTCGCCCCTCGTGGGCAGGCCGCCAGGGCACGCGCGCGTCGGTGCCCGAGCGGCTTCACGGGCTCGGCGCTTCGCCGCCGGGCGGTCCGGGGCTCCGGGGCGGGTTCAGCCGCCGAGCCAGGCGAGGGCGGCCACCACCACCGCGCTGACGCCGGTGTCCAGGGTCGGCTGGACGACGGGCGCGAACGCGGCGCTGTGGTTGACCGGGACGTCCTGGGCCACGGTGCCCTTCCGGGCCGCCTCGGCGTAGCGCTCGGGGTCGATGCCGCCGATCGCCCAGTACGTGAACGGCACCCCGAACGCCTGGGGGATCTCGCTCAGGTCCTCGCTGGCGGTCTGCAGTTCGACGGTGTGGGCGTCGTCGCCGAAGTACGCGCCGAAGGCCTCCGCGACGCGCCGGGTCGGCTCCTCGTCGTTGACGGTGGGCGGGAAGGAGGCCGTCCGCTCGAACTCGGGCTTCCGCGGTGCGCGGGACGCCTCGCACTCGGCTCCGACGATCCGCTCGATCGCGTCCAGGACCTGGGTGCGCGTGGCGTCGTCGTAGGTGCGGACGTTGAGTTCGATGACGGCCCGGTCGGGGATGACGTTGGGACCGCTGCCCGCGTGGATGCTGCCCACCGTCACCACGGCCGGGGTGGTGGCGGCCAGTTCACGCGCGACGACGGTCTGCAGCCTGTCTCTTATACACATCT
>NZ_KL585389.1:75049-76739 GCF_000721935.1 Streptomyces sp. NRRL WC-3549 | reverse complement strand
TGTGTATAAGAGACAGCAGCACCACGGGGTCGACCGCGGCCTGGGGCGCGGAGCCATGCGCCCCTCGTCCGTGGACGGTGACACGGAGGCTGTCGGCGGCCGACAGGAAGGCGCCCGGCCGTGTGCCGACGTACCCGGCCGGATAGGGCAGGACGTGCTGGGCGAGCACCACGTCGGGCCGGGGCACCTTGTCGGTGAGGCCGTCGCCGATCATGGCGTCGGCGCCGTCGCCGTTCTCCTCCGAGGGCTGGAAGAGTGCGACGAAGGTACCGCTCCAGGCGCCCCGCTCCCGGGCCATCAGCTGTGCGCAGCCGATCAGGCAGGTCACGTGTACGTCGTGGCCGCAGGCGTGCATGACCGGCTGCTCACCGCCGTCGCCGTCGCTCACCGTGGCGGTGGAGGCGTACGGGAGTCCGGTCTCCTCCCGCACCGGGAGGGCGTCCATGTCCGCCCGGACCAGGACGACCGGCCCGTCCCCGTTGTTCAGGACACCGATCACGCCGGTGCCCCCGACGCCTTCGGTGACCTCGTAGCCCGAGGCGCGCAGGGCGTCCGCCGCCTTCTTGGCCGTGCGGTGTTCCCGCAGCCCGAGCTCGGGGTGCCGGTGGAGGTCCCTGTAGAGGTCCTCCAGGCCGGGGCGGACGGCGTCGAGACCGGCCAGGACGGTCCGGGCGGGATCGCTCATGGTGGCTCCTCGCGTGGGTGCGGCCCCCCGCCTTCCCCCTCGGCCACGCCCCCGCCGTAGCAGGGGCTGAGCCGAGACTACCCGGGACCGGCACCCCGCACCCGGGGCGTCGGGGCGACGCGGCGAGCGGGGGAGTCGGTCGGTCCGGCCCCACGGGGATCGGCTCCCCCTCCCCGGCGGGCCGCGCCGGGTGGGCCGACCGGGTGAACCGGCCCGTCCGGCCTACGCCTCGGTCCCGCGGGCACCCCGGTCCCTTCTCGTCTCCGGTGGTTCGGGCGCGTTGAGGCCGAAGTGGATACCCAGCATCCGGATCAGGAAGCAGGCCGTCGCGGCTCCCAGTGCGGCGGGCAGACCGTAGACGTCCCACCCGACCGCCGCCACGGTCATCACGGCGCCCACCAGGGCGGGGATGGCGTACAGGCCGCTGCGCAGCACCGAGGGGATCCGGCCGACGAGCGTGTCGCGGATCGTGCCCCCTCCCACCGCCGTGACCACGCCCAGCAGGACCGCGGGGGCGACGCCCAGCCCGGAGTCCAGCGCCTTGGTCGCGCCGATCACGGCGAAGGTGCTCAGCCCGATGGCGTCGAGCACGACGATCGCCGTCTCGATGCGGCGCAGGTGCCTGCTGAGCGCGAAGGCGATCAGACCGCCGGCGAAGGCGAGCGTGTAGTAGCGCCAGTCGCGGAGGGTGGCGGGGGGCAGCGAGTCGATGAGAACATCCCGGATGAAGCCGCCGCCCAGGGCGGTGATCATGCCGAGGACGACCACACCGACCACGTCCAGCCGCGCGGCACGTACCGCCGTCAGGGCGCCGTTCAGCCCGAAGGCGAAGGTGCCGGTCAGATCCAGGGCGAGCAGCGGCGCGGGTTGGGAACTCATACCAGCCTGCATACCCGGAGCGCACCGGCTTCGTGGGCACGGCGCACTCGGCCACCCAGGGTTTCGCCCCTCCGTCCCCGCACGGAACCGGCCGGTCTCCCCGGGGACTGTCTCTTATACACATCT
>NZ_KL585389.1:73415-74865 GCF_000721935.1 Streptomyces sp. NRRL WC-3549 | reverse complement strand
CCAGCCGTCACGCGCGGACCGGGCGGGGCCCACTGGCTCCCCGGTCCGCTCGTCCGGCGCCCACCGCATGCCCGGTCCGGTACCGCCGCCGGCCGCTCCCGCCACCGCCCGACGGTCCCCTTCGCCGGGGAACGGAGACGACAGGAGACAGCAAGATGACCGAGGGCACCCGGCCCCCCGCCGCCGCCGCGTTCGACGCCATCGGCGCCGCGTACGAACAGGCCTTCGCCGGCTCCGCCGCGCACCGCGAGTCGCTCACCCGCCTGCTGGAGCGGCTGGACCCGCGCAGCAGGGTCCTCGACGTCGGGAGCGGCACGGGGCGCCCGACCGCCGCGGCCCTGGCCGACGCGGGGCACGACGTGCTGGGGGTGGACGTGTCGCCGGTGATGGTGGAGCTGGCGTCCCGCCGGGTGCCCGGGGCCTCCTTCCGCTGCGCGGACATCCGTGCGCTGCCGCTGGAGCCGGGGGCTCTCGACGCGGTCTGCGTCTACTTCGCACTGCTTCAGATGTCGCGGGGGGAGCAGACCCGGCTGGTGCACCGGCTCGCCGGAGCCCTGCGGCCAGGGGGCCGGCTGGTGCTGGCGACGGTACCGCTGGACGTGGAGGAGGTGGACGCCGAGTTCATGGGCCAGAGGGTCCGGGTGACCAGCTTCGGACCGGAGGCGCTCGTGGCGCTCGTGGCGGGGGCCGGGCTCACGGTCGAGTGGGAGCGGCACACCGTGTTCACGCCCGACCGTCCCGGTGCGGCGCCCGAGCCCCAGCTGTTCCTGCACTGCACACGGGGCTGAGGCGGCTCACAGACGGTCGTCGCCGGGCAGGGGCTGCTCGGTCCAGATGACCTTGCCGCCGTCGTCGGTGTAGCGGGTGCCCCAGCGCTCGGCGAGCTGGGCGACGAGGAAGAGCCCCCGGCCGCCCTCGTCGGTGGTGGCCGCCTGGCGCAGGTGGGGCGAGGTGCTGCTGCGGTCGGACACCTCGCAGATGAGGGCGCGGTCACGGACCAGGCGCACCCGGATGGGCCCGGCGGCGTACCGGATCGAGTTGGTGACCAGTTCGCTGAGGATCAGCTCGGTCGTGAACGACTCCTCGACGAGGTTCCACCCGGCGAGGGTGCCGGAGACCTCCGCCCGCACCTCCGAGACGGCGACCGGGTCGGAGGGGACGTCCCATTGGGCGATGTTCTCGGCGGTGAGCCTGCGGGTGCGGCCGATCAGCAGGGCCACGTCGTCCTGGGCCCGTCCCGGTACCAGGGCCCTGATGACCGCTTCGCAGGTCTCCTCGGGGGTGCGGTCGGGGTGCCCGTCGAGGGTGGCGCGCAGCAGTTCCAGTCCTTCGTCGATGTCCCGCTGCCGGTTCTCGACGAGCCCGTCGGTGTAGAGGACCAGGCGGCTGTCCTCGGGCAGGTACACGTCCAAGGTCTCGAAGGGCATGCCGCCGAGTCCCAGCGGCGGGC
>NZ_KL585389.1:68229-73191 GCF_000721935.1 Streptomyces sp. NRRL WC-3549 | reverse complement strand
CCGCCGGGCACGGCGGCGAACGCGGCCGTGCCGTCCGGGCCGACGATCACGGGCTGGAGGTGGCCCGCCCGGGCCATGGTGCAGTGCCCGGACGCCGGGTCGTAGATCGCGTAGAGGCAGGTGGCTCCGGTGACCGCGTTCTCCGCTTCGTCGGTGGACTCGTCCTGGTCGATGCGCGCCACCAGCTCGTCCAGGTGCCACAGCAGTTCGTCCGGCGGGAGGTCGAGGCTGGAGAAGTTGTGGACCGCCGTGCGCAGGCGCCCCATGGTCGCCGCCGCGTGCAGGCCGTGCCCCACCACGTCGCCGACGACGAGTGCGACCCGGGCCCCGGGCAGCGGGATGATGTCGAACCAGTCACCGCCGACCCCGCCGAGCCCCCCCTGCCCCGCCTGGGCGGGCAGATAGCGGTACGCGGCGTCGATGGCGCTCTGCTCGGGCAGGCCGCGGGGCAGGAGGCTGCGCTGGAGGGTGACCGCGACGGCGTGCTCGCGGGAGTAGCGCCGGGCGTTGTCGATGCTGACGGCGGCCCTGGCGACGAGTTCCTCGGCGACGGACAGGTCCTCCTCCTCGAAGGACTGGGGGTCCTCCGCGCGCCAGAACATGGCGACACCCAGAATGAGGCCGCGGGCCCGCAGGGGTACGGCGATCATCGAGTGGAACCCGTGTTCCAGCAGGCCGGCGGCCCGGGCCGGGCTCGCCTCCTGCCAGCCGTTCAGTGCCGCCAGATCGGCGTCGAGCACCGCCTCGCCCCGGATCAGGGCGGCTCCCAGGACGGTCTCCGTCCTGAAGCGCATCACCGATCCGGTCGGGAAGAACTCCGGGTTTCGCCGGCGGCCGCTGAGGGCGGTCCGCCGCATGTCGGTGATGGCCCCGGCCCGGGTGGGCTCCTCACCGCGCAGGACGTTCTCGGAGACGTCGACGGTCGAGTAGTCGGCGAACCGGTCCGTCGCGAAATCCGCCAGCTCCTCGCACGTCCGTACGACGTCGAGCACCGTGCCGATCTCCAGACCCGCGTCGTAGAGCAGCTTGAGCCGTTGCCGCGCCACGTCGGCCTTGCCCGAGAGTGCCTGGAGCTCGGTGGTGTCGCGCAGCGTGGTGACGCTGCCGGGCGGCCCGCCGTCGCGGTCCGTGGTCCGCTGGCTGACCGTCAGCAGCCGGTCCCCCGCCGGGTGGACCTCGTCGGTCGCCACACGGCCGGAGGCGAGCAGCCGGGTGGTGGCGTGGTCGAGGCCGAGTTCGGTGACGGGGCGGCCCTCGACGTCCGCCGGGAGGCCGAGGAGCCGCCGCGCCTCGTCGTTGGCCAGGACGATCCGGCCGTCGCCGCTCACGATGAGCACGCCCTCGCGCACGGAGTGCAGGACGGCGTCGTGATGTTCGTACATCCGGGTCATCTCGGCGGGGCCGAGGCCGTGGGTCTGGCGGCGCAGCCGCCTGCTGACGAGGGCCGTCCCGGCGGTGGTGAGGAGGAGGACGCCCGCGGCGGCGCCGAACAGGACGACGTACTGCTCCTCGACGACCCCGCTGACCCGGGCGATGGTGATGCCCGCGGAGACCAGCCCGATGACCTTGCCGTCCGAGCCGCGGACGGGCACCACGGCCTGGACGAGCGGGCCGATGGTGCCGTTGACCTGCTCGGTGACGACCTTGCCCTGGAGGGCGGGGCCGATCTCACCGACGAACCTCTTGCCGACGCGGTCGGGCAGCGGGTGGGTGTACCGGATCCCGTCGCGGCTGAGTACGACGACGAAGTCGACGCCGGAGCCCTTCCGTGCCGCCTCGGCCTTCGGCTGGAGCACCGCACTGGGGTCGGCCCCCTTCAGGGCGGCTTCCATGCCCGGGGCGTCGGCGAAGGTCTCGGCCACGGCGACCGACCGGTTGCGTGCCTCCCGCTCGCTGTCGGCCCGGGACTGGAGTACGAGCGCGGCCACGGCTGCGGTGACGAGCAGCACCACGATCGCCACCTGCAGGAGGAAGACCTGACCGGCGAGCGTTCTCATCCGGAGAAACGACCGCGGGCGGCCGGAGCGTGCGGCCATGCCCCCTTTTGTACACCCTCGTCCTACACCGGGCGAGCGGTGCGCGGCGGTCCGGACCGTGCCGGGTGTGATGCGGCCCGGCCACCCGCCGAGGGGGCCGGGAGACCCGCGGGCCGCGCCGGGCGGCCGAAGCGTACGGGGACCGCCCGGCGAGTGCAGGACGCTCACCGGGTCCCCGGCCATCACCGGGTCCCCGGCCAGGCGCGGCGGGCCGGCCGCCGTCACCGGGCCCTCGTCGCACTCCCCGGGCCGGGTGCGGTGCGGGGGCCGGCGGGGGTGGGCGCCGGGGAGGTGCACCGGCCGGCCGAGAAGGTGCCGTGCACGCCCGGCGGGCGGTCAGGAAGTGGTCGGGTGCGTCGGGTTCGGCGACCTGTTCCCCCACGCGGAGACTGTCCGGCTGTGCGCGCCACGCGGCCCGGGCCGGCGGCGCCTTGGCGTCGTCGAGCGCGAGGTGCCTGCCGTCGGCGGAGAGAAAGGTGCCGCAGTCGCGAACGATGTCCGGGGTGACGAACCGGTGGGACTTCCGCGCCCTTCCCCGGGCGACCGTCACGTGCTGCGGACCCGGGTCGAAATGGCCTGTTCCGCACGGTCGCGAAGGGGAGACACCGCGAGGGAGGGCATCGATTCCTTACTCGGGGGTAGGCCGATCGAGGGCCCTTGTTATACCGTCCGTCTAACAGGCGGCACGGAGCGCCGCTGCCCCCGCGCCGCCTCCGCCCTTCCCCGACCGCTCCCCCCGGTGGTCCCCATGTGCCTCCGGACTCAGGGCAGTTGACGTCCCGTCGGGGCTGAACCAGAACGAAGGATCCGTACGCGCGAACCGAGGAGCCGCACCATGGCAAGCAGCACCGTTCGACCCGGGCCCGAGGGCCGGCCCCAGGAGCACGACGTCGCCCGCCGGCTGCTCGATTCGGCCGCGATGCTGGCGTACGACCCCGCGACGGAGGTCGACTGGGAGACCCCGCTGGACAAGGACTTCCACGGCGCGAGCCCGGAGTGGAGCACCCTGTACGGCACGGCGTACTGGCACGAGATGACCGACGCCCAGCGCAAGGAGCTGACACGGCAGGAGGCCGCCTCGGTGGCCAGCACCGGGATCTGGTTCGAGATGATCCTCCAGCAGATGGTGCTGAGGGACGTGTACGCCAAGGACCCGACGAGCGCGGACGTCCAGTGGGCGCTCACCGAGATAGCCGACGAGTGCAGGCACTCGATCATGTTCGCCCGCGGCGCGCAGAAGCTCGGCGCCCCGGCCTACCGCCCGCACCGGCTCGCGGTGGAGCTCGGCAGGGCCTTCAAGACGGTCGCCTTCGGCGAGGCGGCGTACGCGGCGATCCTGGTCGCCGAGGAGGTCCTCGACGTGATGCAGCGCGACTGGATGCGCGACGAGCGGGTCGTCCCGTTCGTCCGGACCATCAACAACATCCACGTCGTCGAGGAGTCGCGGCACATGAAGTTCGCCCGCGCCGAGACGCGCAAGCACCTCGCCGGCGCCGGCCGGCTGCGGCGCCACATCCACGCCTTCGTGATCGCGGTGGCGTCCTACGTGATCGTGACCAGCATGGTCAACAAGGACGTGTACGCCAACGCCGGGCTCGACGCCGAGCGCGCCATCGGCGAGGCGAAGGCCAACGAGCACCACAAGTCGATGATGCGGTCGAGCTGTTCGGGCCTGATGGACTTCCTGGCCTCCGCCCGCCTGCTCACCCGGCCCGCGCTGGTGTTCTACAAGCGCGCCCATCTGATCTGAGCGGACGAGATGACCTACGCCATCACCCAGACGTGCTGCACCGACGCCACCTGCATCGCGGTGTGTCCCGTCAACTGCATCCACCCCACGCCCGAGGAACGGGACTTCGGCAGCACCGAGATGCTGCACATCGACCCGGGGTCCTGCATCGACTGCGGTGCCTGCGCGGACGCCTGCCCGGTGGACGCGATCTTCCCGGTGGAGAGCCTGATGGGCGCGCAGCGGGAGTACGGGCCGATCAACGCGGCCTACTACGAGGACCGGGAGCCCCCACCGGACACGGCCGGGCCGAACTTCCACCCGTGGGGCGAGCCGGTCTTCGAACGCACCCTGCCGTCGGACTTCGCACCGGTCCGGGTCGCCGTCGTCGGTACCGGCCCGGCCGGGATGTACACCGTCGAGGACCTGCTGCTGCACACCTCCGCCGAGGTGACGCTGATCGACCGGCTTCCGGTGGCGGGCGGGCTCGTGCGGTACGGCGTGGCGCCGGACCATCCGTCGACGAAGAAGGCCCAGGACGCCTTCGCGCGGTTCCACGCGCACCCCCGGGTGCGGATGCACCTCGGCCTGGAGGTGGGCCGGGACGTCTCGCACGGGGAGCTGGCGGCGCATCACCACGCCGTCGTCTACGCCGTGGGGGCGGGCGCCGACCGCAGGCTCTCGGTCCCCGGCGAGGACCTGGCGGGCAGCCTCTCCGCCCGGACGTTCGTCGCCTGGTACAACGCCCACCCGGAGGTCGCGCCGGACGCCGTGGACCTCTCCTCGGAACGGGTCGTGCTCGTCGGCAACGGCAACGTCGCCCTCGACGCGGCCCGCATCCTGGTGTCGGCCCCCGACGCCCTGGCCGGCAGCGACATCGCCGGCCACGCGCTGGAGGCGCTGCGGGCCTCTCCGGTGCGCGAGGTGGTGGTCCTGGGGCGGCGCGGGCCCGGCGAGGCGGCGTACACCCGGTCCGAACTGCTCGCGCTCCGGCACCTTCCGGGCGTGGAACTGGTGCTCGACGACCACGATCCGCGTTCCGGCGAAGCCGTCGACGCCGCGGCGACCGGGGACAAGGCGGCGGTGCTGCGGGGCGTGCGCCGGGAAGCGGTGGACTGGTCCGCCGCACCGCCCGCCGGCCGGCGCATCGTGTTCCGCTTCCACTCCGAGCCCGTGGAGGCCCTCGGTGAGGACCGG
>NZ_KL585389.1:61597-67955 GCF_000721935.1 Streptomyces sp. NRRL WC-3549 | reverse complement strand
CGGGCTGCCGTTCGACGAGGCGACCGGGACGGTGCCGCACGAGGGCGGCCGGGTGACGGGCGAGCGAGGCACGTACGTCGTGGGCTGGATCAAGCGCGGGCCGTCCGGCGGCATCGGGGCGAACCGGACGTGCGCCCAGGAGACCGTCACCGCACTGCTGGACGACGCCGTCGCGGGCAGGCTCGCCGCACCGGAGCACGGGGCGAAGGCCTTCCGTCGCCTGGCGCGGCGCCGTAACCGCCTTCTCGTCGACGCCCGGGGGCTCGCGGAGATCGACCGGGCCGAACGGGCCCTGGGGCGCCGGGAGGGGCCTGTCTCTTATACACATGCCGGGGACTCGTCCGCTGACCCGCGGCCACGGGGCGACGGCCGTACCGCGCCCCGTGGCCCCGCAGCGCGGCCGGCGACCATATTCCGCCAACGTGCCCGGACGAAAGGTGCATTGGTCAATCGGCGCTTGCCCTGGAGGGGAGCGGCGTGCTTAATGGTCCCCCGTGACGGGGCCGGCACCACTCACTTGCGGTGCCGGCGGGAAGCGTGTGGCACAGGGGGACAGTTATGGGGACGCCGTCCGTACCGCCGAGACCTGCTGGTGCCCCGCCGCCCCCGATGATGCACGCGGTGGATCTGCGGGTCAGTAAGCGGCTGTTGTGGGTGGGAGGCGCCGCGTACCCGCTGCAGAACATCGCCCGCGTCTTCACCTTCGTCCTGCGCCCCCGGCGCAAGGAGGCGATCGCGCTCTTCTGCAAGCGGGTGGTGCTGGCGATCTCGGTGGCGACGGGGCTCACGGTGGTCATCTGGCTGTCGACGTCCATCGCGTCCATCGGGCGGCCGGGCGACGGCGGTGGCGGCGGGCTCGTCACCTTCGTGTGGATGGTCACGCTCGCGGTGGTGGCCTACTTCGTGACGGAGCTGACCCCGGTCCTGGCGGCCCGGCCCCATTTCGTGCTGGCCGTGGAGACCTCCGGTCCGTCCACCGCGATGGTGACCAGCAGCGACCCGAACCACCTGCTGCGGCTCGTCAGTCAGATCTCGCACGCGATCGACCATCCGGAGGCCGAGTTCACGGTCCGGGTGGAGGGGATCAGCGCGAGTCCGCACATCTACCACTTCGGGGACAACATCAACATGTACGGCGGCTCGGGAAACGTGGGGACAGCGCATTCATGAGCGGTGACAACTACCATTTCGGCGACAGCGTCAGCATGTACGGCGGGACGGGCAACCAGGGCGTCGTGCACAACACCTTCGGGTCCTCCGGCGGCGAGGCCGCCTCTCCCGCACTCCATGAGGCGGTACAAGAGCTGCTGCGGCTCCTGGGCGAGCTGCGGGAACAGCTCCCGCCGGCCGACGCCCGGATGCTGGACGACAGCCTCCCCGCCCTCACCGACGGGTCCGGGGCGCCGGAGGAACGGCACCGCGCCCTGATGGCGGTGGCCGGCATCGCCGCCTCGGTCTCGACGGTCGGGGGGCCGGTGGTCGAGGCGGTCAGGAAGGTGCTCGACCTCCTGAGCGGGAGCTGAGCCCCGGCCCCGTGTGAAAGCCGACGCGTACGGCCGGGAGCGGGGCGCCACGAAGGACTCCGGGAGCCGGACGTCCGCGGGAGCGCGCCGGCGACGCACGGTCACGCCCCGTGGACGGGCCCGCTCCCGGCGGTCAGGGGCATCCCGCTGCCGCCCCGGCGTTCGGCGATGATCTCGGCCATGATCGACAGGGCCGTCTCCTCGGGTCCCCGGCCGCCGAGGTCCAGGCCGATCGGCGATTTCAGCCGGGCGAGCTCGCCATCGGTCAGTCCCGCCTCACGGAGGCGCGCGAGCCGGTCCTCATGGGTGCGCCGACTGCCCATGGCCCCCACGTAACCGGCCCGGCTGCCCAGGGCGAGCGCGAGGACGGGCACGTCGAACCGGGCGTCGTGGGTCAGGACGCAGACCGCCGTCGCCGCGTCCACCCCGTCCGCGTGCGCGCGGAACCAGCGGTCGGGCCGGTCCGCGACGACCTCGTCCGCGCCCGGGAAGCGTTCGGGCAGCGCGAAGGCGGGCCTGGCGTCGCAGACCGTGACCCGGTGGCCGAGGGAGGCGCCGATGCCGGCCAGCGGCCGGGCGAACTCGGTCGCGCCGAAGACGAGCAGGCGCGGCCGGGCCGCGAAGGACTGCACCAGCAACTCGCCCCGTGGCGCGCAGTCCGGTTCTCCGGCACTGCCATGTACGAGCCCGCTGACGCCCCGGCCCAGCATGCCCTCGGCCGCCAGGGCCGCCGCCCGGTCCACCCGCGGGTCCCCGAGCGTGCCGGTGACCGTGCCGCCCCCGGCCGCCAGGCCGCCGCCCCGCGACACGGAGGTGACCAGCGCGACCGGGACACCGGCGTCCACGTCGGCCGCGACCCGGCCGAGCGGCACCCCGGGGGTGATCTCGCGGACCAGCACCTCGATCGTCCCGCCGCAGGTCAGTCCGGCCTCCAGGGCGTCACCGTCGCCGACGCCCCAGCGCCCGACCGCCGGCGTGCGGTCCGCGAGCACCTCCTCGGCCATCGCGCAGACCGCGGCCTCCACACATCCCCCGGACACGCTCCCGGCGACACGCCCCTCGGCGGACACCAGCATGGACGCGCCGGGGCCGTGCGGCGCCGATCCCCAGGTACGCGTCACGGTCGCCATGGCGAACGCGGACCCCCTGCCAGGCGGCCGCCTGCTGGACGACATGTCTCATCTTTCGCTCACCTCGGACCGGACGGCCTCGCGCGACGGGGTTCCTTCAGTGTGCGCCACGGCGCACGGCGAGCCGGGCACCGGCACCGCCCCGGCGGGGATCGTCCCCCGGCTCTCACCCTCTTCGGCGCCCCGTGTCGCGGGCCCCGGGTTTCGGGCGTGAAGTAGGGGTAACCGGGTACACAACGGCACGCACGCAAGGGACAGCCGTGCCGCCGCCGCAAGGCCCGACGAGAGCAAGGAGAGCGTCATGCCGGCAGGATCCAACCGCAAGCGGGAGCGCCAGTACGAGCACATCAAGGAGAGCTCCGAGGAGCGCGGCGCCCCCGAGGGCCGGGCCAAGGAGATCGCCGCCCGCACCGTCAACAAGGAGCGTGCGCGGGCCGGCGAGTCGAAGACGGCGAGCAAGACGTCCACCCGTGACCCCAAGTCCGCCTCCGAGCGCGGAGGGCAGCGCTCCCACACCGGGGCGAAGGGCCCGACCCGGGACCAGCTGTACGAAGAGGCGAAGAAGAAGAACGTCGACGGCCGCTCGACCATGAACAAGGACCAGTTGCGCAAGGCCGTCGGCCGCTGATCCGTCCGGGGAGCCGGCACGGTCGACCGTCCGGCCCCCGTACCCGTACAAGCGGGTGAACGGCCGCGCGGGTCGGCGCGGTTCCCGTCCCTCCGACGCAAGAGTGGGAGTCATGCGCGCTCTGGTGATCAACTGCACCCTCAAACCGTCCCCCCGGCCCTCCAACACGGAGGCCCTGGCCCGGCAGGTCATCACGGCCCTCCAGGGACACGGCGCGACGGTGGACGTCGTGCGCGCCGTCGACCTGGACATCCGGCCGGGGGTCGAGAACGACATGGGCGACGGCGACCAATGGCCGTCGGTGCGCGAGAAGCTGGCGTCGGCCGACATCCTCGTGGTGGCGTCACCGACCTGGGTCGGCCGCCCCTCCTCCGTGGCCCAGCGCGTCCTGGAGCGCATGGACGCGATGATCAGCGAGACGGACGACGAGAACCGTCCCGTCGCCTACAACCGGGTGGCGGGGGTGGTCGTCACCGGCAACGAGGACGGCGCCCACCACGTCATCAGCGAGATCTGCGGGGCCCTCGGGGACATCGGCTACACCGTGCCGGGCCAGGCATGGACGTACTGGCACCTCGGTCCCGGGCCGGGCCCCGACTACCTCGACGACGACCGCGGCCACGACTGGGCGGCCTCCACCGCCCGCGCGATGGCCTCCAACCTCTTCCACACGGCGCGTGCGCTCACCGAACACCCGGTGCCCGCACCGCCGTCCTGAGAGACGAGTGGCATGACACCCGCATCCGAACTTCCCGGCACGGACGAGTCCTACTGGATGGCGACGTCCGACCACCCCTCCTTCCCCGCCCTGGACGCCCACCGGACGGCCGACGTCGTGGTCGTCGGCGGCGGCGTGGCGGGCCTGAGCACCGCGTGGGAGCTGACCAGGGCGGGGCGCAGCGTCGTCGTGCTGGAGGCGGACCGTATCGCCGCCGGGGTGACCGGCTACACGACGGCCAAGCTCACCGCCGCGCATTCACTGGTGTACGACCGCCTCCGGCGCACCCGGGGACCGGAGGGCGCCGCGCAGTACGCGCTGTCGCAGCAGGCGGCGGTGGACCGGGTCGGTGCGGTGGCGGCCGAACTCGGCGTCGACTGCGACCTGGAACGCGCTTCGGCGTTCACCTTCACCACCGACCCGGGGCGCCGCGCCGAGTTCGAGGCGGAGGCCGAGGCGGCCGTGGAGGCCGGGCTCGACGCCTCGTACGTGCAGGAGACGGAGCTGCCCTTCCCCGTGGCCGCCGCCGTGCGGGTGGGGCGGCAGGCGCAGTTCCATCCGCGCCGCTACCTGCTGGGGCTGGTGTCCGACCTCCTGGCCCGGGGCGGGGTCGTCCACGAACGGACCCGGGTCACGGGTCTGAGCGAGGGCAGCCCCTGCCGGGTGACCACGGAGTCGGGGCTGACGGTGTCGGCCCGGGACGTCGTCGTCGCCACGCACGTCCCCGTCTTCGACCGGGCCCTGCTTTTCGCCCGGATGTCACCGCGCCGGGAGCTCGTGGTGGCCGCGCCGCTGCCGGCGGAGGCCGCGCCGGAGCACATGTACATCACCGACGAGGGCGGGAAGCGCTCGGTGCGCACGGCGCCGCTCGACGCGGACCGGCGGCTCCTCATCGTCACCGGTGAGGACTTCACGCCCGGTACGGGGGACGCCCGCGAGCGGTTCGGCCGGCTGGACGCGTGGATGCACGAGCATTTCCCGGCCGGCCCGACGGCGTACCGCTGGGCGGCCCAGGACAACGACGTCAGTGACGGGGTCCCGCTGATCGGCCCGTTCCACCCGGGCTCGCGCCATGTGTACGTGGCGACGGGATTCGGGGGCTGGGGCATGAGCGGGGGCGCGATGGCGGGTCAGCTCCTGACGGCCGTGCTCACCGGCGACACCCCGGCCTGGGCGGGACTCTACGATCCCCGCCGGCTGCGGAGCACGGTCCGCGAGGGCACGAAGCTGCTGGCGCAGCAGGCGGAGGTCGCCCGGCACTTCGTGGGGGACCGCCTCAAGGGCACACGGGTGGAGTCCGCCGAGGAGGTCGCCCCGGGTACGGGTGCGGTCGTCCGCGTCGGAGGGCGCCACCGTGCCGTCTACCGTGACGAGGAGGGGCGGACGCACAGCCTGTCGGCACGGTGCACGCACCTGGGGTGTCTGGTCGCGTTCAACCCGGCGGAGACCTCCTGGGAGTGCCCGTGCCACGGCTCGCGGTTCGGCGTCGACGGCGAGGTGCTCCAGGGTCCCGCCGTCCGTCCGCTCCCCCGGGCCGAGTAACCCGGGGCGCGGTCACGGCCGGGCGGTCCGGTGACCCGCCGCGCCGCCGGAGGCCGGGCGGCCGGCACGGGTGCTCGACGGCGCCGGCCTCTCCGAGCGGAGTGAAGGTCTCGCCGCCGGGTGATCAGGTGGGGGCGAGACGGCTGACGGCGACGGCGGCCAGATCGCCGCTGCGGGCGGCGAGCAGGAGCGGCGGGTCGGCCACCGGGTCCAGCACACCGGCCGTCGCCGACGGCGCGTGCGCGGGCCTCCCGCTTCCGAGTGCGCCCCACCGCCCGGACCAGCTCGCCGCCGTCCGCGCCGCCGAGGACCCGCAGGTCGTCGTCGGCGCCGTCGGGGAGCTCCCGCGCTGTCCGTCCGTCGTGCACCTCGGGCGCCGACGCACCCTCTGGAGGCCACCGGGACCGGCGGGCAGACCATCGCAGCCGGTGCGGGCGTGATCCTGCTCGGCGAACTCGCGCAGCGCCCGCCGCCACCCAGGCGTTCGGCGCGGGCACCCGCCACTGCGCCGGCCGGCCGCCGGCCCGGCTCGGACTCCAGGTGGTCCTTCATGGAGGACACCGTCGTCTCCGGCCTGCAGGAGCTCCCCGTCACCTGGTGAGACCGGGCTCCCCCGCGAGCCGTGCGGGCGGCCGGCCAGTACGATGAACCGCCCCGCGGCGACCCGCGGGGGCACGGCAGGCGGGGAGGAACACACGTGGCGGCAGCGCACACCGGCGGCGGGCAGCGGCGGCGCGCCCAGGGCGAGCTGGAGGCGCAGGTCCTGTCCACGCTCTGCGGCGCCGGGGAGCCGGCGACGGCCGCCTGGGTACAGGAG
>NZ_KL585389.1:60410-61403 GCF_000721935.1 Streptomyces sp. NRRL WC-3549 | reverse complement strand
GCCTGGGTACAGGAGCGGCTGGAGGGCGGCGTCGCCTACACCACCGTGATGACGATCCTGACGCGTCTGCAGGCCAAGGGGGCGGTGGAGCGGCGGAGGCAGGGCCGCTCGTTCCTGTGGACCCCGAGGTCGGACGAGGCGGGGCTGGCGGCGATGCGGATGCGCCGGGTCCTGGACGGCGAGAACGACCGCGAGGCCGTCCTCGCCAGTTTCCTGACGGCGCTGACACCCGGTGACGAACGGCTGCTGAGAGACCTGCTGAGCCAGAGCGGCGAACGGGAAGCGTAGGGCCATGGGCGTCTTCGTCTTCCTGCCCCTGGTCCTCCCGCTGAGCGCCTGGCCCGTCGCCCGGCTCGCGGAGCACCGTCTGCACCCGCGCACCGCGACCTGGCTGCTGTCGGGGGTCGCGGCGGTACTGGCGCTGTGCAGCACGCTGTGCCTGGCCCTGCTGATGGTGGTCGGTACGGCCCAGCTGCCGGGCAACCCCCTGCCCGACGGGTGGTCGGACCCGGTGGTGCGCGAGGCGGTGCCGTACGACGAGGTGGCGGGCACCGCGGCCATTCCCCTGCTGGTCGCGGTGGTCACCGCGTGCGCCCGGGCGGGGTGGCACCACCACCGGGTGCGGCGGGACGCCGGGCGTGCACTGGCGGGGTTGCGCCCCACGCCGGTCGCGGTGCTGCCCGACGACGTCCCGTACGCCTACGCGCTGCCCGGCGGACGGGGACGCGTCGTCGTCTCCACGTCGTTGCTGGCCTGCCTGGAGCCGGCGGAGCGGAGGGCGCTGTTCGCCCATGAGCGGGCCCACCTGGCGGGCGTCCACCACCGCTTCCTGCTCACCGTGCAGCTGGCGGCGCGGGCCAACCCCTTCCTGCGGCCGTTGCGGACGGCGGTGGCCTACACCGCCGAGCGGTGGGCGGACGAGGAGGCTGCCTCGTCGGTCGGCAGCCGACGGGTGGTGGCCCGGGCCATCGGCAAGACGGCGCTGCTCTCCCG
>NZ_KL585389.1:57715-60251 GCF_000721935.1 Streptomyces sp. NRRL WC-3549 | reverse complement strand
TGTATAAGAGACAGATCGGCAAGACGGCGCTGCTCTCCCGTGGCTCGCCCACCGCGACGCTCGCGCACTTCGCCGCCCCCGGGCCGGTGCCGCGGCGGGTCGCGGCCCTGCTGGGGCCGGCCCCGGTCGCACGGGCGTGGCCGCCCGCCTTCACTGCCGTCGGTCTGGCCGTCTGGGGGGCGGCGGCCGGGGCGACGGTCTCCGCACTGTCCTCGGCGAACGCGGCGGTCACCCTCTTCTTCGCGCTGAAGGCCGCCACACCTCTCTGACCCGACCCGCCCCGGCTCGGCTCCGACGTGGGCACTTTACGGACCCTTTACCCTTGAGCCGGGACACTTTCATCCCGGACCTCTCCGGTCCGCCTTGTCCACGAACCGCGAAGGAGCAGCACCCGCAATGGGTGAACCTGTCAGTACCAGCCGTGTCACGGCCCACCCGCACACAGCCCGCGGGACGGAGGTGACACGGTGACGGAAGTGCTTCTGCTGCTCGTCGCGCTCGTCCTCGTCCTGGCGTGCGCCGTGTTCGTCGCCGCCGAGTTCTCGCTGACCACCGTCGAGCGCGGTGAGCTGGAGCGCGCCGCCGAAGCGGGCGAGCGGGGCGCGGACGGCGCCTTGCAGGCGGCCAGGCGCCTGACCTTCCAGCTCTCCGGAGCCCAGCTGGGCATCACGGTCACGTCGCTGGTCATCGGCATGCTCGCCGAGCCGTCGCTGGCCGTCCTGCTGCGCGGGCCGCTGGAGGCCGCCGGACTCCCTGAGGGGGCCGTCCCCACCGTGGCCACGCTGCTCGGCGTCGTCGTCGCCACGGTGGTGCTGATGGTCGTCGGTGAGCTGGTCCCCAAGAACTGGGCGATCTCCAGCCCGCTGGCCGTGGCCAAGGTCGTGGCCGGACCGCAGCGCGCCTTCACCGCGGTCTTCGCCCCGCTGATCCGGCATCTGAACGACACCGCCAACCGGCTCGTGCGCCGCTTCGGGCTGGAACCGCAGGAGGAACTGGCCTCGGCCCGGAGTCCTCAGGAGCTGGTCGCGCTCGCCCGGCACTCCGCGCTGGAAGGCGCCATGGAGCAGGACTCGGCCGAGCTGTTCGTCCGTACGCTGCACCTGGGCGAGCTCACCGCGGAGAACGTGATGACGCCCCGGGTGGACGTCCGGGCCCTTCAGGCCCGCGCCACCGCCCAGGACGCCGCCAACCTCACCCTCGCCACCGGGCTGTCCCGTTTCCCCGTCTACCGCGACAGCCTGGACGAGGTCATCGGCACGGTCCACGTACGGGACGTCCTCGCGCTCGACGAGCACGCGCGTTCCCGCACCCCGGTGACCGATCTGGCCACCGCCCCGCTGCTGGTGCCCGATTCGCTGCCCGTGGACCGTCTGCTGCAACGGCTGCGGCGGAGCCGGACCATGGCCGTGGTGATCGACGAGTACGGCGGAACGGCGGGCGTCGCCACGATGGAGGACATCGTGGAGGAGGTCGTCGGCGAGGTGCGGGACGAGCACGACCCGCACGAGCGGCCCGGCCTGGTGCCGCTGGACGGGTCGCCGGACGGCCGCCCGGTGTGGGAGGCCGACGGCGCCGTCCGGCTCGACCAGCTGGAGGAGATCGGGCTGACCGCGCCCGACGGGCCGTACGAGACGCTGGCCGGGCTGCTCGCGGCCCGCCTGGAGCGCATCCCGCGAGTCACCGACCGCGTCGAGGCGGACGGCTGGCAGTTCGCCGTCCTGCACGTGGTACACCACCGGGCCGACCGCGTCCGGATCACGGCCCCCGTCCCCGAGACCGTCCAGGAAGCCCGATGACCGCCGTCCAGCTGCTGATCGGCGCGCTGACGCTGCTCACCAACGCCTTCTTCGTCGGCGCGGAGTTCGCCCTCATCTCCGTACGGCGCAGCCAGATCGAACCGGCCGCGCTGAAGGGCAACGCCCGTGCCGCGTCCACCCTCTGGGGGCTCCAACACCTCTCCGCCGTGATGGCCACCGCCCAGCTCGGCATCACCGTCTCCTCGCTGGTGCTCGGCGCGGTCGCGGAACCGGCCATCGCCCATCTGCTGGAGCCGCCGTTCGAGGCCGTCGGGGTGCCCCAGGGGCTGATCCACCCGATCGCGTTCGTGATCGCCCTGACGGCGGCGACGTACCTGCACATGCTCGTCGGGGAGATGGTGCCGAAGAACATGGCGCTCGCCGCCCCGGCGCCGACGGCGCTGCTGCTGGGTCCGCCGCTGGTCGCCCTGACCCGCGCCCTGCGCCCGTTCGTCTTCGGGATCAACGCCTTCGCCAACGCGATCCTGCGGCTGCTGAAGGTGGAACCGAAGGGCGAGGTCTCCTCCGTCTACACGGACGACGAACTCGTCCGGCTGGTGAAGGACTCCAGCGAGGCGGGCCTGCTGGACCCCGCCGACGGCGAGCGGCTGCGGGACGCGCTCGAACTGGGTACGCGGCCGGTCGGCGAGGTGATGGTGCCCCTGGCCAGGACGGTCACCGTGGGCCACGACATCACGCCGCAGCGGCTCGAACGGGCCGCCGCGGCCAGCGGGTTCTCC
>NZ_KL585389.1:55147-57563 GCF_000721935.1 Streptomyces sp. NRRL WC-3549 | reverse complement strand
GTTCTCCCGGCTGCCGGTGACCGGTCCCGGGGACGAGATCCTGGGATACCTGCACATCAAGGACGCGCTCGGCGTGGCGGAGCGCACCGAGCCGTTCCCGTCCGGCGCCCTCCATCCGGTCATCCGGGTGGAGATCGACACCCCGCTCGACGACACCATGACCGCCATGCGGTCCGCGGGCACGCATCTGGCCGCGGTCGCGGGTGACCGGGGCACGGTGATCGGCTTCGTCACGATGGAGGACGTGCTCGGTGAGCTGGTCGGCCCGTCCGCGACGGTGTGACGGCCCGGCCGGGGCCCGGCCGGACGGGAGCCGGACGCCGGCGGACGGATCGCGTCCGGCCGGCGGCACGGCCCGCGAGTTCCGCACCACGGGCACGGGCGCGCGGGTGCTCGACGAGGAGCGCGGACGCACCGTCGAATCCCTCGACCGGGTGATGGCCGACCGGCCCGAGGCGGACATCGCCGCCTTCGCCGGCCACCTCAAGCGCTTCGACGCGGGTATCGAACACCTGGGCGGACGCCCGTGTCCCGTCATGACGCCGCGGTGCCCGGCGCGTCCGCTCCGGGCACCGCGCGTGGGCCCCCAGGGGCCACAAGAGTCGTTGCGGCGCGGCGGACGGCGGAAATCCCGCCGGCCCGTGCAACCGGTGCGCCCTCGCGGGGGACGGTCGGGTGGCCAATTCCGTGCAGCGAAGGAGCGCCACCCGTGACCGAGACCGTGAACAAGGGGGCCGAGGGGCCCGACGACCAGCCGCACCTCACCAACCGGCAGGGCCACCCCGTCTACGACAACCAGAACCAGCGCACGGTCGGCGCCCGGGGGCCCGCCACTCTGGAGAACTACCAGTTCCTGGAGAAGATCAGCCACTTCGACCGGGAGCGGATCCCGGAGCGGGTCGTCCACGCCCGCGGGGTGACCACGTACGGCTATTTCGAGGCCTACGGGAAGTGGGGCGACGAGCCGATCGGCCGGTACACCCGGGCCAAGCTGTTCCAGGAGGCGGGCAAGCGGACGGACGTCGCGGTGCGCTTCTCCACCGTGATCGGCGGGCGTGACTCCTCCGAGGCCGCCCGGGACCCCCGGGGGTTCGCCGTGAAGTTCTACACCGAGGACGGCAACTGGGACCTGGTCGGCAACAACCTGGGCGTCTTCTTCATCCGCGACGCCATCAAGTTCCCCGACGTGATCCACGCGCTCAAGCCCGACCCGGTGAGCCACGAGCAGAAGCCGGCCCGGATCTTCGACTTCATGTCACAGACCCCGGAGAGCATGCACATGCTGGTGAACCTCTTCAGCCCCCGGGGCATCCCGGCCGACTACCGCCACATGCAGGGCTTCGGCGTCAACACCTACAAGTGGGTCAACCCCGAGGGCGGCACCGTCCTGGTCAAGTACCACTGGCTGCCCAAGCAGGGCGTCAGCAGCATGACGGAGGAGGACGCGGCCAACGTCCAGGCCGGCGACCTGGGGCACGCCACCAAGGACCTGTACGAGGCCATCGGACGCGGTGACCACCCGGAGTGGGAGCTCGTCGTGCAGATGATGTCCGACGACGAACACCCCGAGCTGGACTTCGACCCGCTGGACGACACCAAGACGTGGCCCGAGCAGGACTTCCCGCCGAAGCCGGTGGGACGCATGGTCCTCAACCGGGTCCCGGACAACTACTTCGCCGAGAACGAGCAGGCGTCCTTCGGCACCGGTGTCCTCGTGGACGGGCTGGACTTCTCGGACGACAAGATGCTGGTCGGCCGGACCTTCTCCTACAGCGACACCCAGCGCTACCGGGTCGGCCCGAACTACCTGCAACTGCCCGTCAACCAGGCCAGGCACGCCCACGTCGCCACCAACCAGCGCGACGGCCAGATGGCCTACGACAACAGTCACGGCGGTGAGAACCCCGAGGTCAACTACGAGCCGTCGATCATGGGCGGACTGCGCGAGTCCACCTACCCCACGCACGACGACCAGGGCCCGTTGATCGAGGGCCGGCTCACCCGCGCCCGTCTCCCCCGCACCAACGACTACCTGCAGGCGGGCCAGCGCTACCAGCTGATGGAGGAGTGGGAGCAGGACGACCTGGTCAAGAACTTCACCGACCTGTTCTCCCAGTGCACGCGGCCGGTCCAGGAGCGGATGGTCTGGCACTGCCTGATGGCGGACAACGACCTGGGGCTGCGGGTCGGCGAGGGCATCGGTATCAGCGCCTCCGACGTCGCCCACCTCCCGCCGCTGCCCACGCAGAACCTCAACGACGAGGAGAGGGAGCGGCTCACGCGGCTCGGCAGCAACCCGCCCCGGGACGTCACCGGGCTCACCATGACCCACTGCGTCCCCGACAAGCGGCACGTGGTGGAGCGCTGACCCCCGGCCGCCGGACGCGGACCGGGGCGGTGGTCCACCGCCCCGGTC
>NZ_KL585389.1:52820-54909 GCF_000721935.1 Streptomyces sp. NRRL WC-3549 | reverse complement strand
GCCGTCCGCCGTCCGCCGTCCGCCGGAGCGATGGTTTGGGGCCGCTGCCGGTCGGTTACCGGTGAGCGGAAGTGACCGGGCCGCAGAAGCTGTGTGGGGGCTGAGGGATGGACCGACTGACCGCTCGCTGGCCGGCCTGGCGGTGGGCCCCGCCCGCTCTGGTCGGCGTCGCGGCGTGCATCGACGTCACGACCCCGGCCCTCTACACCGCCGCGCCGCTGATCGCGGCGGCGTGCGTACTCGCCGGCGCGATGCTGGATCTCCGGGGCGCCGTGGGCACCGGGGCGCTCGCCCTGGTCCTGACCGTCCTGCTGGAGTGGCACTCGGGACGGCTCGCCGACGCCGTCGGCTGGACGGAGGTCTGCAACGTCGTCCTCGCCGTCGCACTCGGCCTCGACGTGAACAGGATGCTGGACCGCCGCGACCGGCGTATCGCGACTGCGCGGTCGGTGGCCGCGGCCATGCAGCGCGCGGTGCTCCCGACCCCGCCCAGGGAGATCGGCCCCCTCCGGGTGGCGGCCCGCTACAAGGCCGCCGACGCGGAGGCGAGGGTCGGGGGCGACGCCTACGCCATCCAGGACACGCCGTACGGCGTACGGGTCCTGATCGGCGACGTCCGGGGGAAGGGGGTCGGGGCCGTCTCCACCACGTCCACCCTGATCGGCGCGTTCCGTGAGGCGGCCCACTACGTCCCAGACCTCAGGGAGCTCGCGGTCCGGCTGGAGGACTCCCTCGAACGCGACAGCCTCCAGCACGACGACGACCGGCGCACCGAGGAGTTCACCACGGCGCTCATCGCCGAGATCGACCACGACTGCCGCAGCCTGCGGGTCATCAACCGGGGCCACCCCGAGCCCTACCTGATCCGCGACGGCCGCATCACCGCGCTCCCCCCGGGCACACCCGATCTGCCGCTGAGCATGGGGCAGCTCAGCGACGTACGCGCGCGGCCGGACGTCGTCCCCCTCTCCCCCGGCGACGTCGTGCTCTTCGTCACCGACGGCGTCACCGAGGCCCGCACCCCATGTGTATAAGAGACAGGGTCCGTGACGACGACATGGCCACGCTCGCCCTCACCCCGCGGCTCTGCGGGCCGCCGGTGCGGGACGGCCGGGCGGGCCCGCTCTGACCGGGCGATAGTGGAGAGACGGCCCGGAACCTCAGCGAAGGAAGCGAGCGAGGACACATGACTGTGCACCCGACTCCCGGCAAACGCGTCGTGGTCACGGGGGCGACCGGCAACGTGGGGACGAGCGTCGTCCGCGCGCTGGCCCGGGACCCCGGCGTCGGCTCGGTCCTGGGGCTGGCGCGAAGGCGCCCCGGACTGCGGATCGAGGGGGTGGAATGGGACACCGTGGACCTGTCCCGGCCGGACGGTGCGGACCGGCTCGCGACGCTGCTGTCCGGCGCCGACGCGGTCGTGCACCTCGCGTGGCGGTTCCAGCCCACCCACGACCCGGTGGTCACCTGGCAGAGCAACGTGCTCGGGTCGCTGCGGCTGTTCGAGGCGGTGGCCGCCGCGGGGGTCCCGGCACTCGTCCACGCCTCGTCGGTCGGCGCCTACTCCCCGGGACCGAAGACGGAACCGGGGGTCGACGAGGGGTGGCCGACCCATGGCTGGCCGGACGCGGCGTACTGCCGTGAGAAGGCGTATCTGGAGCGGGTGCTCGACACCTTCGAACTGCGGCATCCGGGGGTCCGGGTGGTGCGGATGCGGCCCGGCTTCCTGTTCAAGAAGACCGCCGCGGCCGAGCAGCGCCGGATCTTCGCCGGCCGGTACGTGCCGGGCACCCTGCTCAGACCCGACCTGCTGCCCTTCGTACCGGATCTGGCGGGGCTCCGGTTCCAGGTGCTGCACACCGACGACGCGGCCGAGGCGTACCGGCTCGCGGTGCTCGGCGACGTCCGGGGCCCGTTCAACCTGGCGACGGACACGGTGACCGACGCGCGGGAACTGGCCGCCCTCCTCGACGCCCGCGTCGTCCGGATGCCCCGGGCCCTGGTGCGTACGGCCCTGGCCGCCGCCTGGCGCGCCCACGCCGTCCCGGCCTCGCCCCACCTGTTCGACGCCGTCCTGCGGCTGGCGGGC
>NZ_KL585389.1:52352-52560 GCF_000721935.1 Streptomyces sp. NRRL WC-3549 | reverse complement strand
AGAGATGTGTATAAGAGACAGACACGGCGGCGGAGGCGCTCACCGCGTTCCTGCGGGGCGTACGCCGGGGTGGGGGCGAGGACACCGAACCGCTGGCCGGAAAGCGGCTGGGATGAGAAGGGGCCGGAGCGTTCCGGGGAGGCGGGGATGAGCGCGGCGCGGGCCTACGAGGGTGCCCAGGCGTACCTGCCGGCCCGTGGCGGGGTGG
>NZ_KL585389.1:49497-52125 GCF_000721935.1 Streptomyces sp. NRRL WC-3549 | reverse complement strand
CTGCCGCGGCTGCCCGCTGTACGCGGACGCCACACGGACCGTGTTCGGCGCCGGGCCGGTCCCCGCCCGCGCGCTGCTGGTCGGGGAGCAGCCCGGCGACCGGGAGGACCGGTCGGGTGAGCCGTTCGTGGGGCCGGCCGGCGGGCTGCTGCGCAAGGCGCTCGCCGCGGCCGGCGTCGACGACGGGGACGTCTACCTGACCAACGCGGTCAAGCACTTCAAGTTCGCGCCCGTCACCGAGGGCCGTAAGCGCCGGATCCACAAGGCGCCTGACCTGCGTGAGCTGGCGGCCTGCCGCCCCTGGCTCGCCGCGGAGCTGCGCAGGGTGGACCCGGAACTGGTCGTCGCCCTCGGGGCGACCGCCGGCAAGTCGCTGCTGGGCAGCGCGTTCAAGGTGTCCGAGTCCCGTGGGGCGCTGCTCTCGCTGCCGCCGGGGGACGATCTTCCCGTCGCGTCGGCGGAGGGCGGCGCCGGTGGTCAGCGCCGGTTCCTGGCCACGGTGCACCCTTCGGCGGTGCTCCGGGCCAGGGACCGGGACGAGGCCTTCGACGGGCTGGTGTCCGATCTGCGCGTGGCCGCCCGCTTCCTCGGCCGCTGAGCGGCGGGGAAGCGGGCGGAGGCGCTACTGCCGGCAGAGGCAGAAGGGATGGCCCGCCGGGTCCGCGTACACCCAAAAGCCCCGCTCGCCGCCCCGGTCGTCGAGGTCGAGCGGCCTCGCGCCGAGAGCGAGCACCTCTTCCTGGGCCCGGTCGATGTCGGCCACCTCGAAGTCCAGGTGGGCCTGCTGGGAGTCGTGGTCGCCGCGCGGCCACGCGGGCGGCCGGTGGTCCGGTGCCTCCTGGAAGGCGATGCGGGCCCCGCCCGGCACCTGGAGTTCGTACCAGCGGTTCGCGGTGTTGCTGACCTCACCGCCCAGCACCGCCCGGTAGAACCCGGCCAGGGCCCGGGGGTCGGGGCAGTCGAGGGCGACGAGGCTGTAGGTCGCGAGGGGCATGCGGTCCTTCTTTCCACGGTGGGTCGCGCCGAAGGCCGCACGCACAGGTGTCGCGGCCCCGCGGCAGGGTACGTAAGAAGTGCGAGGGTTTGTCAGTCAATACTCCGAAAGGAGCTGATATGTCCAATCCGCAGCAGCCCGAGCTACGACGCAGCGGAAGGGGCGGCGCGACGCCCCAGGAGAGCGGAGCCCGCAAGGCGTCGGAGCCGAAGTCCTGGCAGGGGAAGGGCGGCCGGGCGCACGGCACTGACCGCGGGGACAAGGGCGGCGGGCGTCCGCCGGAGCAGGCGCCGGACCACCCGTGACCCCACCCGTACGGACGGCGGCCGGGCCCCGGCCCGGTCGCCGTCCGACCGCGGCTTCCTCGGTGTCCTCTCGTGATGCCGTCGCTCCTGCCGTGTCGTCGTGGGCGGCCGCGGCTCAGGGGCGGCGCCAGTCGTGGGAGTTGAGGTGTGATCCGGCCTGTGGGCCCATGCGGAGCATCCCGCCGTCCACCACCCAGGACGCCCCGGTCGTGTACGAGGACTCGGGTCCCGCCAGGAAGGCCACGACGGCGGCCACTTCGCGGGCGTCACCGGGCCGCCCCAGCGGGATGCCGGGCCGTTCGGTGCTGTACACGTCTGCGTCCTCCTGCCCCGTCATCGGGGTGGCGATCTCTCCCGGCGCCACGGAGTTCACCGTGATGCCGTACTCGGACAGCTCCAGGGCCATGACCTGGGTCAGCAGGCCGAGACCGCCCTTCGCGGCGCAGTAAGGCGCGGCCCCGACCCTCGGCTGGTGTTCGTGCACCGAGGTGACGTTGACGATGCGCCCTCCGCCTCCCTGGGCGATCATGCGGCGCGCCGCGCGCTGCGAGCAGAGGAACGGGCCGACCAGATCGACGTCGAGCACCCGCTGGACCGTCGCGTGGTCCAGGTCGAGGAACGGGGTCGCCGTGCCCGTACCCGCGCAGTTGACCAGGACGTCCACCCGGCCCAGTTCCTCCGCCAGGTCGTCCACCACGCCGGCCGCACCGGGCAGACCGGTGAGGTCCAGTCGCGCCGACGCGGTACGGCGCCCGGCGTCCCGGATCTCCCGGGCGGTGCCCTCGGCGCCCTCGCGGTCGCGGTGCCAGGTGATGCCGACGTCCATGCCCTGCCGGGCCAGCGCGACGGCCACGGCACGGCCGATACCGGAATCGGCGCCGGTGACCAGCGCGACGGGCGCCACCGGCCGGTTCTCCTCGGTCATCGTTCCTCCCTCTCTGTGCCGACTCTGTCGCCGCCGAGCGGTGAACGGGTGTCCACGGCGGCCGGACAGCACCATTACGCGGCAGGAGTCGTGCGCGCGCGAGCGCGGTCAGTCCCGCCTGGGGTCCGGCCCGGCCCGCGCGTCGGCCGGGGTGAGGTCGTCGAGGAGGGCCTGGGAGACGGCCACGAGACCGCCCACCGAGGCCCGGGCGTCCGGGTCCGCGTCCGGCTGGCGGCCCTTCATCCGGGTGTGCGCCTCGCGGGCGCGTCCCAGGTTTTCGTGGCGGCGGGCCGTCAGGTCGTCGTCGTATCCGTGCTCCATGGCCTGCTGGTCCACAAGACACACCTCCGCGGCCGCGACGAGCAGGACGCCCAGCTCGGTGAGCGCCTCGCCGGGCGGCCGCA
>NZ_KL585389.1:46844-49279 GCF_000721935.1 Streptomyces sp. NRRL WC-3549 | reverse complement strand
GCCATTCGGACGCCGCCTCGCTCAGGGCGAGCGAGAGCGTCAGGAGCCGGTCGCCGACCTGGGCCCACACGGAGTCCCACACCTCGGACGGGGCGGGCCGGACCCGGCGGCGGAGGCGGTACCCGGGGTTGAACCGGGCGCTCTCGACGGACCAGGCGCGCGCGGTGCGCAGCTCGGACAGGGTTCTGTACAGCCCGCCGGCCTCCTGGTACCACTCCGCCGCCCGCGCTTCCGAGTAGTCGTCCTTGACGCCCTCGCCCATGCGCCGCAGCAGCCGGGCGCAGTCGCCGGGCAGGGAGCACGCCAGCCGGCTGACCTGGAGCGAGTGCACCGGCGGCAGCACGAGCGCGTTCACCGCGACGCCCACCGCGGCACCGACGAGGGTCTCCAGGAGGCGGTGCCCGACGGCGACGGGAGAGTACGAGCCGTAGGCCAGCACGAAGAGCGCGGTGGTCGGCGCGTACAGGCCCTGGTCACCGACGGGCGCCCAGTTCCCGAGGAGCACGGCGACCGGCAGCGCGACGAGCATCGCCGTCATGGTGTCGCCGGTGAGGGCCGCGGCCCCGGCGGCCAGCAGGGTCCCGGACGCGATCATCGACAGCAGTTCCACGCCGGTCCGCATCGACCGGTACACGGTCCCCTGCACCAGCGCGACCGCCGCCCACGGCGCCATCAGGGCCATGGGCGCCGCCAGCCACCACCCGGTCACCGCCCAGGCCACGGCCGCGGCGGCCGCGGCCTTCAGCGACTGCACCACCAGATAGCGGTCGGGCCTGCGCGCCACCCATGCCAGGCTGTCGGGCCACAGCTTCACAGGGCGCCTTCGGCAAGGGTCGGCACGGGTCGGTGGCGGTGGGCGGCCATGGATCACTCCTCGACGGTGCTGCTCGTCACGCAGAAGACACCTGTACCCGGCCGCATATGGCACAAACGCCGCGTACGCGTCACCGGCCCCGCTCCTCCGCACCCCCCCTGGCCGGCCACGTCGGGCGGGGGCCGGTGCCACGCGCCCGCGCCCCGGCCGAACGGTGTCAGACCGTGGCGCGGGCCTCGGCGAAGGCGCCGCGGGCGAAGGCCAGACCGGCGAAACGTTCACCGATGCGGCGGTGGGTGGCCGCGTCCGGGTGGAGTTCGTCGGGCAGCGGCAGTTCGGCGTAGTCCGCCTCGCCGTAGAGCTCGCGGCCGTCGAGGTGGTACAGGTTCGGGTCGTCGACGGCCCGCCGCCGGACCAGGGCGGCCAGTTCGTCCCGGATCACGGTGAGCGTCAGCTTTCCGGCCGCCCGCTCCGCGGGGTCGCCCATGGCCCGGAACCGGAGCCGCCCCTCGGTGATGTCGCTGAAGTCCGGGCCGCTCGGACCGGGGGTGTCCTCGTGGATGGGGCAGAGCAGGGGCGAGACGACCAGCAGCGGTGCGGTGGGGTGCCCCTCCCGGATGGTGTCGAGGAAGCCGTGGACCGCGGGGCCGAAGGCCCGCAGCCGCATCAGGTCGGCGTTGACCACGTTGATGCCCAGCTTCACGCTGATCAGGTCCGCCGGGGTGTCGCGCAGGGTGCGGGCGGTGAACGGGTCGAGCAGGGCACCGCCGCCCAGACCCAGATTGACCAGTTCCACACCGCCCAGGGACGCGGCCACGGCCGGCCAGGTGCTGGTGGGACCCGCCGCCTCGGAGCCGTGGCTGATCGAACTGCCGTGGTGCAGCCACACCCTGCGGCCCCGGTCCACGGCGGGCTCGACGGGAGCGTCGGTGCGCAGGGCCACGAGTTCGGTGGTCTCGTTGTGCGGCAGCCAGATCTCGACGTCCTTGGGGCGGTCGGGCAGCCCGGTGAAACGGAGGGTGC
Organism: Streptomyces sp. NRRL WC-3549; assembly: GCF_000721935.1. Classification (GTDB taxonomy): domain Bacteria; phylum Actinomycetota; class Actinomycetes; order Streptomycetales; family Streptomycetaceae; genus Streptomyces. The sequence continues at coordinate 47,442 of NZ_KL585389.1, read as the reverse complement.
CCGACGGGCCGGGCGTCCACTCGCTGGTCCCCGCGGTCATGTCGACGGTCAGGGTGTTACCCCCGGTCACGGTGGCCCGGCCCGCCGGGCGCCCGTCGACGAGCAGTTCGTACAGACCGTCCGGCCGGGGCGGCGCACCCACGTACGCCCGCTTGGTGGGCAGGGTGTCCAGCTCGAGCGCGGTGGCCCGGGTGCGGAAGGCCAGCCGGACGCCCGCGGGCTGGGACTCGGCCATGGCCAGCTGCGGGTCGGCGCACTGGGCGCGCGCCCAGGCCGGCAGCCGGTGGGGCAGCACGCCCTGCTCGGTGTATTCCACGTCGACGGCGCCGCGCAGGAGGGACGCCGTGACGGGTGTGGTGATCCAGCTGTGTTCGGTACGCATGGTCTCCATCTGATCGGAGTGGGTACGTGCTCCGGCTCCGCACGGGGCCGGGGCCGGATGCGGGCCGCGCTCAGTTCGCGGGCCAGTTCCGCAGCAACGCGTCGAGGGAGTCGAGGATCCGCTCCCACGTCTCCTGCGTGTCGGGGGCGCTGTGGTCGAAACCGCCGCCGAGCTCCAGGGTGACGTAGCCGTGGAAGACGCTGCCCAGCAGGCGGA
>NZ_KL585389.1:46488-46609 GCF_000721935.1 Streptomyces sp. NRRL WC-3549 | reverse complement strand
GCCGTGGAAGACGCTGCCCAGCAGGCGGACGGCGTGCGTCCGGTCCGGCTCGGTCAGGTCGTACCCCCGCAGGACGGCCCGGGTCATCCGGGCGTGCCGGACACCGGCGCTGGCGGCGGGC
>NZ_KL585389.1:45236-46240 GCF_000721935.1 Streptomyces sp. NRRL WC-3549 | reverse complement strand
CAGCCGCAGTTGGGCCGCCGCGTAGCGGCCGGGGTGCTCGCGGGCGTAGTCGCGGTAGACGTTGCCGAGGGCGGCCAGGGCGTCCTTGCCCGCCCGCCCGGCCAGCGCGGCGTCCCCCCGGTCGGCGAGCTCCTCCAGCGCCAGCAGGGCGATGCCCGTCCTGAGGTCCTGGGAACTCCGGACGTGCGAGTACAGACTCGCCACCTTCACGCCGAAGTGCCGGGCCACCGCGGAGACGGTCACCTGCGCGAAGCCGGCCTCGTCGGCCAGCTCCGCGCCCGCCCGCACCACACGTTCGGTGGTCAGCCCTGCCCGTACCACGGCGTCTCCCTCGCTCGACGGGCTCCAGTGTGCATTTACCTAAAGCCTTTAGGCAAATTCGATGCACATCAAGGGAGGTTCAGCCGACCCTGACGCCGATGATGCAGGTGTCGTCGTCCGTGTCCGACTCGCTGTGGGTCAGCAGCCGGTCCAGGCGCCGTTCGAGGGTGGGGGCCGGAGCCCCCGCGGTGGCGAGGAGCTGGGTGAGGGAGTCCTGGACGCTGGTGTCCCGGCGCTCGATGAGTCCGTCGGTGTACATCAGCAGGGTGTCGGACGCCTTGAGCTGGATCTCCTCCTCCTGGTAGTCGGCCTCGGCGAGGGCGCCGAGCAGCATCCCCTGGAGCAGCGGCAGCGTGGTGGCCTCCTCGCCCCGCACGAGGACGGGCGGCAGGTGCCCGGCCCTGGCCCAGCGCAGGACCCGGGTCTCCGGGTCGAAGAGGCCGCAGACCGCCGTCGCGGTGACCTGTTCGGTGAGGTGGTGGGCGACGATGTTCAGCCAGGACAGGAGCTGGCCGGGACCCGCGCCGGTGATGGCGAGCCCGCGCATGGCGTTGCGCAGCACGACCATGCCCGTGGCGGCCTTGATGCCGTGGCCAGCGATGTCGCCGACGCACAGCAGGATCTGCTTGGAGGGCAGCACGACGGCGTCGTACCAGTCGCCGCCGACCTGGGACTCCGACTCC
>NZ_KL585389.1:44501-45025 GCF_000721935.1 Streptomyces sp. NRRL WC-3549 | reverse complement strand
CCGGCCGGTAGCGGACGGCGACGTCGAGTCCGGGCGCGTCGAGCGGTGCCTGGGCCGGCGGCATGATCGCGTGCTGGAGCTGGAGCGTCAGCCGGTTGCGTTCGGCGGACTCCTGCTCCGAGTGCGCGAGCTGGTCGCGGGTGGCGGCCAGCGCGACCTCGGTCCAGTGCTGCGAGGAGATGTCCTGGTAGGCGCCGCGGACCGCGAGGAGACGGTCGTCCGCGTCGAGCACGGGTTCGGCGATGACCCGGATGTGGCGGGTCACTCCGTCGGGACGCATCAGGCGGAAGGCGGTCGAGGCCGGCTGGCGGTGGTGGAGCACGGCCCGCAGGAAGCGGCCGATGGACACGGCGTCGTCCGGGTGGGCGTGGTCGGTGAGGTCCTGGAGGGAGACCGGCGGCTCGGTGGCGGCCCGCCCGTACAGGGAGAAGAGCGGCCCGTTCCAGGTGATCCCGCCGGTGACGAGGTTCTCCTCGAACCCTCCGATGCGGCCGAGGCGCTGCGCGTGCTGGAGCAGGCTGGCG
>NZ_KL585389.1:41822-44285 GCF_000721935.1 Streptomyces sp. NRRL WC-3549 | reverse complement strand
AGATGTGTATAAGAGACAGATCTCGTCCTCGATGCGCCAGATCAGCAGGACGCTGCCGTGGTGTCGGGTGATGCTGAGGTCGGCGACGGAGGACAGGGGCACCTCGTCGACGAGAGCCGTCAGGGTCATCCGCCGGGCACGGAAGGGCTCCCCGGTGGCGTAGACGCGTTCGGTCTTCTCGAAGAGTTCGCTGTCGCCGGCGACCATGGGGTAGGCCTCCAGCAGGAAGGCGCCGCTGACGGCCCCCCGCGGCCGTCCGGCCGGGTCCAGGAAGTGGCTGTTGACGTGCCGGATCCGGAAGTCGACCAGGGTGCCCTCGGCGTCGAGGTGCGGGGTGAGCACGAGGGCCGGGTCGTACAGCCCTTCGGCCAGGTCCACCAGCTCCGAGACGTCCTCCCCGCCGTCGCCCGGGTGCCGCGCGCCGGCGGCGGGGAGGCTTTCGAGGGTGTGGGCGCACAGCTCGGCCAGCGCCTCGATCTGGCGGAGGACGGCCGGCGGCTGCTCGGGCAGCCGGTGCGGCCAGCAGATCTCCAGGACGCCGTACATCCGCCCGCCGGTGCCGGCGGGAAGCGCGATCCTGCCGCCGTCCGGCGCCTGCCGGTGCCCGACGGAGGGGACCCCTGCCTCGGCGAGGGCGGAGATCCGGACCATGCCCAGGTCGGCGAGCGCGTGGCGGGCCACGGTCGCCACACCGGGCGGTACGTAGCGCCAGCGGTCGGCCTCGTCGGCGCTGAACCCGGCGTGGCCGCACAGGGTGAGGGAAGCGTCGGAGCCGGCGGCCCAGACGGCGACGGCCGTGGCACCGAGAGGTGCGAGCGCGTGTTCCAGGAGGGATTCGGCGACCGCCTGGGTGTCGCTCGCGGCGAGCGCGGCACACTCGGCGGTACGCAGGCGTACGGCGACGGAGCTGTCGCCGGACGTGCCCTCGTCGCCCGGGGCGGCGTTCGCCTGGCGGACGAAGTCGTCCGCCACCTGGGCGACCTGGTCGCGGGCGGCCTGGTTGACGATGTCCGCCGCGAGTTCGAGCGGGGACATCCCGGCCTGGGCGGCGAGTTCGGTGAGCTGGCGGGCGGCCTGGGCCGGTCCGCAGCGCAGCCGCTCGATCATGACGCCCTTGGCCAGCTCGATCAGGGCGCGCCCGTCGGCCTCGGCCTGCGCGGCCCTGACCTCGGCCCGCAGCCGTTTCACCGTGGCGGCCAGCGGCCGGCGGTGGACGCGGCGGGGGGGCTCCCGGCCGACGGTGGACGCGGCGGAGGTGCTCCCCTCCCTGGGGGCGGGGACGGCGGGGTCTCCGGGGCGGGGCAGCCCGGTGGCACCGCCCCCGCCGACGGCTTCGCGGGTCACGACACCACCGGGGCTTCGTCGGACCGGTGGCCGAGCCACCGGCGTACGCAGGCGATGAGGTCGTCGGCGTCCAGCGGCTTGGTGACGTAGTCGCTGGCTCCGGCCGCGAGGCTCTTCTCACGGTCCCCGGGCATCGCCTTGGCGGTGACGCTGACGATGGGCAGGGTGGCGTGGGCCGGGTTCTGCCGGATCTTCGTCGTCGCGGTGTAGCCGTCCATCTCCGGCATCATCACGTCCATCAGGATGAGGTCGATGCCGGGGTGCTCCCTGAGCGCCTCGATGCCCTCGACGCCGTTCTCCGCGTGCAGGACGTCGATGCCGTGCAGCTCCAGGATGCCGCTGAGCGCGTAGAGGTTGCGGGCGTCGTCGTCGACGACGAGCACGGTGCGGCCGTGCAGGCTGTCGTCGATGTCCCGCGGGGCCGGCGGCGGGATCTCCTCCCCGCGTACCAGGGGCACGACCGCCCCGGGCTGTTCGGCCGACAGGTGCAGCGCGATGCGCTCACGCAGCTCGTCCAGGCTGGACAGGAGCTCCAGGGGACGGAGCCGGCCCCGGGACTGGAGCGCCCGTTCGTGCGCCGCGTCCATGCGGCGGTTGTTGTGGGCGAGTACGGGGACGGTCTTCAGCGCGGGGTCGCCGTCCATCGCGTCCAGGAAGCGCGCCGCCCCGTCGTCGGCCATGTCGAGTTCCAGGACCACGCAGTGGAACGGTGTGGCGGCCAGCGCGCTCGCGGCGTCCTGCGGGCCGGCCGCGGTGATCACCTCGATCTCCTCGCGGTCGTGGCTGCCGGTGAGTTCGGCGACCGCGCTCTCGGCGACGAGGGACAGCAGTCCGCGCGGACGCTCCTCGATCACCAGCAGCCGGCGCGGTTTGCGCGGCTCCGGGTCGGCCTGCCGGCGGCCGTCGGACGGTTCGTCGGCGACGGCCGGGGAGTTCCCCGTGGAGACCTCGGCGGACGGAGCGGCCTGTTCCTGGAAGTCCGCGCGAGCCACGGGCAGGTACAGGGTGAACGTGCTGCCCCGGCCGGGGACGCTCCGGGCGGTGAGGGCCCCTCCGAGGAGGTGCGCGATCTCCCGGCTGATGGACAGGCCCAGTCCTGTCTCTTATACACATCTCTGA
>NZ_KL585389.1:40548-41596 GCF_000721935.1 Streptomyces sp. NRRL WC-3549 | reverse complement strand
CTGGTCGTGCCGTCCGCCTGCTGGAACGCCCCGAAGATCGTCTCCAGCTGCTGTTCGGCGATACCGATCCCGGTGTCCTTCACCCGGAAGGCCACGACGCCGCCACCGCGGTGCACGGAGTCCGGGAGCTCGTGGTCGGCCGCCGGTTCGATGCGCAGCTCGACACTGCCGCGCTCGGTGAACTTGACCGCGTTGGAGATCAGGTTCCGCAGGACCTGCCGCAGCCGCGAGTCGTCGGTGAGCAGGTCGACCGGCACGCCGGCGGCGGTGCTGATGGTGAACGTGAGGCTCTTCTGCGTGGTCATCGGCCGGAACGTGGCCTCGACGTAGTCCAGGAGCTGGCGCAGTGTGAAGCGCTCCGGGTTGAGGTCCATCTTCCCGGCCTCGACCTTCGACAGGTCGAGGATGTCGTTGATCAGCTGGAGCAGGTCGCTGCCCGCGGAGTGGATGATGCCGGCGTACTCGACCTGCTTGACGGTGAGGTTGCGGGTCGGGTTCTGGGCGAGCAACTGGGCCAGGATGAGGAGGCTGTTGAGCGGGGTGCGCAGTTCGTGGCTCATGTTGGCCAGGAACTCCGACTTGTAGGTGGAGGCCAGCGAGAGCTGCTGGGCGCGCTCCTCCAGTTCCTGGCGTGCCTGCTCGATCTCCAGGTTCTTCGCCTCGATGTCGCTGTTCTGCGCCGCCAGCAGGGCCGCCTTCTCCTCCAGTTCCGCGTTGGACCGCTGCAACTCGTCCTGCTGGACCTGCAGTTCCTCCGAGCGGGACTGGAGTTCACCGGTGAGGCGCTGCGACTCGCCGAGGAGTTCGTCGGTCCGGGCGTTGGCGACGATGGTGTTGACGTTGACGCCCACCATCTCCATGAGCTGTTCGAGGAAGTCCCGGTGGATGGGCGTGAAGGCGGTGAACGAGGCGAGTTCGATGACCCCGAGCACCTGGTCGTCGACGACGACCGGGAGCACGATCAGGCTGCCCGGGGGCATCGGTCCGAGGCCCGAGGAGATGCTGATGTAGTCGCCGGGGACGCCGTCCGCCGCGATGGTACGGCGGG
>NZ_KL585389.1:39531-40354 GCF_000721935.1 Streptomyces sp. NRRL WC-3549 | reverse complement strand
CCCCCGCCCGCCGCGATGGTACGGCGGCTGCGGGCGGCCTGGCCGACGAGCGACTCCCCCATCTTGAAGCGGTCGTGGCCGTTGCCGGCCGGGCGGCCGTAGGAGCCGACGATGCGCAGCTCGGTGCCCTCGGGGGTCTCCTCGGCGAGGTAGAACGCGCCGTACTGGGCGGCGACCAGCGGGGTGAGCTCCTCCATGACCAGGGCGCCGACGACCTCCAGGTCGCGGTGGCCCTGCATCAGCCCGGAGACGCGCGCGAGGTTGGACTTCAGCCAGTCCTGTTCCTGGTTGGCCCGGGTCGTCTCGCGCAGGGAGCCGACCATGGAGTTGATGTTGTCCTTCAGCTCCGCGACCTCACCGGAGGCGTCGACGGTGATGGACCGGGTCAGGTCGCCCTCGGCCACGGCGCTGGCGACCTCGGCGATGGCCCGTACCTGACGGGTGAGGTTCCCGGCGAGTTCGTTGACGTTCTCGGTGAGGCGCTTCCAGGTGCCCGACACACCCTCGACCTCGGCCTGTCCGCCGAGGCGGCCCTCGCTGCCGACCTCGCGGGCGACCCGGGTCACCTCGGCGGCGAAGGAGGACAGCTGGTCGACCATCGTGTTGATGGTGGTCTTGAGCTCCAGGATCTCGCCGCGCGCGTCGACGTCGATCTTCTTGGAGAGGTCGCCGTTGGCGACGGCGGTGGTGACGAGGGCGATGTTGCGGACCTGGCCGGTCAGGTTGTTCGCCATCGAGTTGACGTTGTCGGTGAGGTCCTTCCAGGTCCCCGCGACGTTCGGTACGCGGGCCTGGCCGCCGAGACGGCCTTCGGTGCCGACCT
>NZ_KL585389.1:39022-39329 GCF_000721935.1 Streptomyces sp. NRRL WC-3549 | reverse complement strand
GGTGCCGACCTCCCGGGCGACCCGGGTCACCTCGTCCGCGAACGCGGACAGCGTGTCCACCATGGTGTTGATGACCTCGGCCAGGGCAGCGATCTCACCCTCGGCGTCCACGGTGATCTTCCGCGACAGGTCGCCGCGCGCCACGGCCGTGGCCACCTGCGCGATGGAGCGCACCTGTCCGGTCAGGTTGGACGCCATCACGTTGACGTTGTCGGTGAGGTCCTTCCACGTACCGGAGGCGCCCCGGACGGTGGCCTGACCGCCGAGCTTGCCCTCGGTGCCGACCTCCCGGGCGACCCGGGTCACC
>NZ_KL585389.1:38577-38808 GCF_000721935.1 Streptomyces sp. NRRL WC-3549 | reverse complement strand
TCCTTCAGCTCCAGGATCTCGCCCCGGGCCGTGACCGTGATCTTCTGCGAGAGGTCGCCCTGGGCCACCGCGGTGGTCACCTGGGCGATGTTGCGGACCTGGTCGGTGAGGTTGCCGGCCATGAAGTTGACGGAGTCGGTCAGGTCGCGCCACGTACCCGACACGCCCTTCACGTCCGCCTGACCGCCCAGGTTGCCCTCGGTGCCGACCTCCCGGGCGACCCGGGTCACC
>NZ_KL585389.1:35761-38300 GCF_000721935.1 Streptomyces sp. NRRL WC-3549 | reverse complement strand
TTCTTCAGCTCCAGGATCTCGCCCCGGGCGTCGACGTCGATCTTCTGCGAGAGGTCGCCCCTGGCCACCGCGGTGGCCACGTGCGCGATGTCACGGACCTGTGTGGTCAGGTTGCCCGCCATCGCGTTGACCGAGTCCGTCAGGTCGGCCCACGTCCCGGAGACGCCCGGTACCTCGGCCTGGCCGCCCAGGGTGCCTTCGGTGCCGACCTCGCGGGCGACTCGGGTCACCTCGGAGGTGAACAGGGAGAGCTGGTCGACCATGCCGTTGAACACGGTGGCGATCTCACCGAGCAGTCCCTCGGCCTCGTCCGGCAGGCGCGTACCGAAGTCCCCGTCGCGTACCGCTGTGAGCCCTGCCAGCAACTGCCGTAGCTCCGGCTCCCCCACCTTGCCCGTACCGCGCGTGCGTTGCCCGGGACGCGGGTTCTCAGCTGTCGTCTCCGCCATGGCCAATCCTCAGTAGGCTCCCCGGCAGCCGCCGGAAGACGGCATGCCCCGACGGCCCGCACGACGGGCCGCCCCCCTCCGGCATCCCCCATACCGGCCAAACAGTTGCCGCCAGACAACTGTGACTCAGGATACCCCGATGGCGGCCCCGTCCGGGGGCACGGGTCGCCGAGGCCCGGGCCGGACAGGGCTGCGCCCGGCCCGGCACCCGCGCGAACGGAGGTGCCGGGCCGGGCGTACGGCGCGGCGGGCTGCCGGAGCGGTCAGTCCGGCCAGGTCCCGGTCAGCCGGTGGACCGTGGCGGCACCGCCCCGCCCGACCGCCGCCTTGACGGTGGAGAAGACGGCCCCCTGGAGAGCGGCGGCGGCGAGGACCTCCGTCCAGCCACGGTCCCGGTCGGTGGGTTCGGGAGCCTCCCCCTGGCCGCCGACCGCCTTCCACACCTGCTTGAAGACCGCGCCGGCCAGCAGACCGCCGGTCAGTCCCAGCGCGAGCCCGACGGGCTTGTACATGATCTCCACGGCCTTCATCAGCGCCTCCCCCGGCGCCGGACGACGAGCACGGCGGCGCAGACCGCCGCACCGGCGGCGAGGAGCACGCCCGGCCTGTTCCGTACGGCCTCCAGGGCGCGCCCGGTGCCGTCACGGACCGGTTCGGGTGTGTGGTCCCGCGCCTTCCCGCCCAGCGTGTGAGCCGCGGTGGCCACCCGGACCCGGGCCTGCCCGGCCGCCTCCTGGGCACGGTCCCTCACCTCGGCCGTCGTCTCCTGGGCCCGCTCCGTCACTTCGGCCGTCCTCTCCCGCGCCCGGCCCTTGACGTCGGCCTTGCCCGCGAGCGCCTCGACCGTGCGGCCCAGCTCGTCCCGCGTCTCCTCCACCCGCGCGCGGAGCTCGTCCGGGGTGGGTACGTTCCTGTCCGTCATCGCTGTCCACTTTCCTTGTCGTCGGCCACGCCGGTCCCCGCCCCCCGGGAATCCGCCGGGGAGCGGGATTGCCGGCCGGTGTCCCGCCGCCCCTGCGCAGGGCGGCCCTGCCCCGCGTCCGCCGGCGCGTGCGGGCAGCCGCTGCCACCGGGCCGTTCCGCGACACGCATCCGGCGCAGCAGGTCACGGGTCAGCCGCCGGTCGACGGTGGTGCGCCACACCAGGCCGGGGTGCCGGGCCCGCAGGTGCGAGAGCGCCCTGGTCCCCAGACCGCTGCGCCGGAACCTCTCCTCGAGGAACACGCCGGTGATGACGCCTTCCGCGCACGAGGAGCAGAGGCGGTAGTCCACCTGCCCGACCACCTTGCGGACATGCACCATGAGCAGGCTCCGGGCGTCGCCGCCCTCGGGGGACGGCGACTGCACGAGTTCGACCTCGCGGTAGGCGAGGAGCCGCCGGCGCCAGGCGCCTCTGCGGTGCCCGCTCAGCCGGTGGCGGCCGTGCTGCCCGCCGCGAGTCCGTCCGCCGGTGGTGCGGGCGTGCACGCCACCGGATGTGTGGGGGGCCGTCCGTGCGTCGCTTCGCTGCATGTCCCCCGCCTGCCCCGCCGAAGATGGCCGATGCATCCCTTCTGCGGGGCATGATGCGATACGCGACCACGACCGGCGAGTCACGAAGGAGTCCGTCCATGGCACTGACCCGTGAAGAACGTGAGCAGTTCCTCGCAGAGCCGCACATCGGCGCCCTGGCCGTGGAATCGGGGCGAGAGGGCCGCGCCCCCCTCACCGTGCCGATCTGGTACGGGTACGAACCCGGGGGCGACCTCTGGATCATGACCGGCCGTCACTCCCGCAAGGGGCTGGCGATCGCCGCGGCCGGGCGGTTCAGCCTGATGGTCGAGCGGGTGACGCCCACCGTGCGGTACGTCTCGGTCGAAGGGCCCGCCGTCGCCACGCGTCCGGCCACCCGTGAGCAGCTCGTGGAGATGGCCTCGCGCTACCTCCCGGCGGAGAAGGTCGACGCCTATGTCGGCCTCGCCTGGAAGGAGCACGGCGAGCAGGTGGTGATCCACCTGCGGCCCGAGCACTGGCTGAGCTCCGACCTCGGCGCGGTCTGAAGGGGCTCCCCCGCCGCCGGGTCAGTCCGGCGGCGGAGGGGAGGCCGGAAG
>NZ_KL585389.1:28128-35543 GCF_000721935.1 Streptomyces sp. NRRL WC-3549 | reverse complement strand
GAGGCCGGAAGCGGCTTCCGCCATACGGACACATGCGTCCTGCTGGACGCGGTGAAGGGCCCCTCGTGCCAGTCGGCCCACCGCTCGGACCGCTCCAGCCCGGCGAGTTGGGCCATGAGGTCCAGCTCGGAGGGCCACACGTAGCGGTGGGGCGAGCGGAATGTGCTGCCCCGTCCGTCGATGATCGTGTGGTGGTGCGAGACCAGCCGCTGTTCGACCAGGTCGTACGTGTCGAAGCCGATGTGGTGCTCGCCGATGTGGAAGGGGCGCGCCGTCTCGCCCGGCGGCAGACGCTGCAGTTCGGGGACGAAGACCTCCACCACGAAGCGGCCGCCCGGTTCGAGGTGCCTCGCGGCATTACGGAAGCAGGCGACCTGCTCCGCCTGGGAGAGCAGGCAGGTGAGGCCGTTGTAGACGAGGTAGACCAGGCTGAACGTGCCCGGCGCCCGCACCGCCGACATGTCGCCCAGGGTCACGGCCACGTCGCCGCCGCCGGCCTTCCCGGCGAGCTCCCGGGCCATGGGCGGCGACTTCTCGATCCCGGCGACGGGCACACCCCGTGCGCTCAGCGGGAGCGCCACGCGTCCCGTACCCACCGCGAACTCGAGGGCCCGGCCACGGCCGGCACGGCGTTCCAGGAAATCGACCGTGGGGCGCAGCACGCCGGGTGCGTACATGTGCGCGGACGACGCGTCGTAGCCCCGTGCCACCTGTTCGTCCCACACGTCAGGTTCCATACCGCTGAAGACTGCCGCATAGCCGTGTCCCCGCACCACCGGTTTTCCGCCGCCGGTCCCACGGGGGCGCCCGCTCTACGGGTGTTCGCCCGGCCCCTCGGTATGGGACGCGAGGCGGGTGGGCGAGAGCGCGGTGTCCTCCTCACCCGGTTCGGCGGCCGGGCCCACGATGAGCGGGTCCGGCTTGCCGACGGCGGCGGGGTCCTTCGCGGCGTAGTCGATGCGGGCCAGCAGGCCGCGCATCGCTTCGAGACGGGCCCGGCGCTTGTCGTTGCTCTTCACCACCGTCCACGGCGCGTGCTCGGTGTCGGTGGCACGGAACATGTCGATCTTCGCCGTGGTGTAGTCGTCCCAGCGGTCCAGGGAGTCGACGTCCGTGGGCGAGAGCTTCCACTGGCGCACCGGGTCGACCTGGCGGATCGCGAAGCGGGTGCGCTGCTCGGCGCGGGAGACGGAGAACCAGAACTTCACCAGGACGATGCCGTCGTCGACCAGCATCTCCTCGAAGACCGGGCACTGCTTGAGGAAGAGTTCGTACTCCCGGGGCGAGCAGAAGCCCATGACGCGCTCGACACCGGCCCGGTTGTACCAGGAGCGGTCGAAGAAGACGAGCTCGCCCGGCGCGGGCAGGTGCGACACGTAGCGCTGGAAGTACCACTGGCCGCGCTCGCGGTCCGTCGGTTTGTCGAGGGCGACGATGCGTGCGCCACGCGGGTTGAGGCGTTCGGTGAAGCGCTGGATCGTGCCGCCCTTGCCCGCCGCGTCGCGCCCCTCGCACACCACGACGACCCGGGCTCCGGTCTCCTTGGTCCACCGCTGGAGCTTGAGCAGTTCTATCTGCAGGACGCGCTTGACGTGCTCGTACTCCTTGCGCCCGACCTTGTGGTCGTACGGGTGGTTCTCCCGCCAGGTCTTGATCGGCCTGCCCGCCTCGTCGAGCAGGATCGGCTGCTCCGGCCTGCTCGTGTCGACGGTCAGGCCGTCCAGCAGTTGCTCGCTCACATGATCACGGTCCACCGGCCCAGCGTGTCACCCGTTCGTACCAGGTGCCACCGGACCCCGGCGGACGACCGGGCGCCGGTGCCGTACGGCGTCAGTACGCGCTGCCGATCCCGGTGACCGCGGCCGGGCCCAGCGGGGCGTCCTCGGCCGTGAGTCCGCCCTCGCGCAGGGCGGACTCGGCCAGGTGCACGGCCTGGGCCTCGGCGTCCGCCCGGTCGTGGGCCTCGATGTGCAGGCGGATGGAGAACGTGTTGCCTTCCTGCACCGTCAGCAGGTCCAGCTCCTCGGCCTCGCCCAGACCGGTGTGGTGCGGGTCCTGCGGGCGCAGCCTGCGCTCCACTCCGGAGCGCTGCTCCTCCGTGACGTCGTGGAGGAACGTACCGGGGACGGTGATGACGTACGTGGTCACGGGGCCTCCAGGTGTGCCGGTCCCGGACGGGTCCGGGGGTGCGGGCTTTCCATGGGGGTGCCCCGGATCCGCCTCGCGAACCCCGCCGGGACCCGCCCGGACGGGCACCGGTCGGGCGCGCCGTAACCGGGGACCGCGAGGGTAGGCGCCTCGTGGGAGACGCTTCCCGGGAGCCGAGTGAGGGAGACGCTGTGACAGGAGCACATGACACGTCGATGCGCGCGATGGGCTGGGCCCGGTCCTTCCCGGTGTCGCGGGGCGTACGGGCCGGACGCCACTGGACGCGTGAACACCTGGAGAGCCTGGACTGGACGAGGGACGCGCCCGAGACCGTGGACGCGATCCTGCTCAGCGTGTCGGAGCTCATCACCAACGCGCACGTGCACGCGCACAGCGAGGCGCAGCTGGTGCTGACCTGGGACAGCCGTTGTCTGCACGTCAGCGTCCACGACGGCGACCCGGCGCCGCCGGCCCCGCAGGAGGCCGACGGCGCCCGGACCGGCGGGCGGGGTCTGGCCATCGTGGAGGCGCTGGCCGACAGCTGGACCACCCACCCTCAGGAATCGGGGAAGACCGTCATCGCCTGCTTCGTCCCGCCCGGCTCTCCCCCGGTGCGCCACGGCGAACCCGCCGGCTGACCGGGCGGCCGGGGCGGGGGCGGGGGCGTCCCGGTGGAGCGGCTGTCCGTGCGGACCGGCGCCGGAGCCGGGCAGGACCGTGCCGGTGACGAGCGGACACGTGCGGCCGGCCCGGTACGGGGTAGGCGGGTCCGCATGGGCAAGGTTCTGGTCGGCACGTGTTCATGGACGGACAGGGCGCTCCTCTCCAGCGGTTGGTACCCGCCGGAGAGGAACGACCCGGAGGGAAGGCTGCGCCACTACGCGGACCGGTTCCCCGTGGTGGAGGTCGATGCCACCTACTACGCGCTCCCCAGCACCCGTAACAGCCTCCTGTGGACCGAACGCACCCCCGCCGGCTTCCGTTTCGACGTGAAGGCGTTCTCCCTGCTCACCGGGCACCCGACACCGCCGAACGCCCTCCCCGCAGATCTGCGGTCGCACCTGACGCGGCATCACCGGCGGCCGGGGCGGGGCTCGGCCGACCCCGGGCTGCTGGACGAGGTGTGGCTCCGGTTCGGCGGGGCCCTCGAACCACTGCGGCGGGCGGACCGGCTCGGCACCCTGCTGTTCCAGTTCCCGCCCTGGTTCGCTCCGGGACCGCGGTCCCATGCCTTCCTCCTCCGGTGCCGGGAACGGACCGGGGGGTGGCCCGTCGCCGTCGAGTTCCGGCATCCGGACTGGTGGCGGCGTACGCGGCGGGCCGCGACCGCGGCGCTGCTGGCGGACCTGGGCTTCGCCGCCGTGGCGGTGGACATGGTGCAGACGCTGCCCGCGTCCATCCCCCCGGCCACACCGGTGACGACGCGGAACCTGGCGGTGGCGCGTTTCCACGGCCGCAACAGCGCGTGGGGCACCGGGACGAAGGAGGAACGCTTCCGGCACCTCTACTCCGAGGCGGAACTCTCGGAGTGGGTGCCGCGGCTCAAGAGCATGGCCGACCGCACCGAGGAGCTCCACGTCCTGTTCAACAACTGCTGTGCCGACGCGGCGGTCCGCTCCGCCGCGGCGATGCGGCGGTTCCTTCGGCGGCAGGCCCCTCCCGGAAGCCGGCGGCGTACCGGAGCTCCCCGGACAGACCGGACAGAGCGGGTCCTCACCGGCTTCCGGTGGGGACCCGCTCCTCGTTCCGGGCGGGGATGCGCGTCCGGGCCCGTGCGAGCAGGGCCGGGGGATCCGGGTCCGCCTGCAGGGACTTGAGCACCAGCAGCCACCAGTGGTCCAGCCGCGTGCCCCAGTCCTGTCCGCCCCGCACCTCGTCGGTCAGGGTGCACAGCCCGAAGAAGGCGCACACGAGCGTCACGGCGGTGTCCGACGGCTCGATGTCATCGGCGAGTTCGCCCCGCGACCGCGCTTCCGCGAGGAGCCGGGTGGCGGCCAGCGCCCAGGCGTCGAACGGCGTGGGCACCGCGGCGTCGATGCTGCGGCGCTCCGCCCACAGCCGCGCACCGGCCCGGGCCACGACGTCCTCACTGAGCGCCCGCGCGATGTCGAAGCTGAGCACCACCAGCTTTTCCAGCGGGGGGATCTCGGGGGCGGCGTAAGGAGCCGCGAGCTGCGGCCAGCTGGCGAACTGCTCGCGGACCACGGCGAGTGCCAGTTTCTCCTTGCTGGAGTAATGGAAATAAATCGCGCCGCTCGTTCGCCCCGAGTGATCACTTATGTCATTGACACTCGTGCCCACGTATCCGCGTTCGACAAATAGATGTGCTGCGGATTCCAGTAGCACTCTGCGGGTCGCACGCGCCCTGTCCTGCACCTTTGTTCCACCTTCGCTCTTTTGTTCTGCCGTCGCGACACGAATGGATTACACCCTCCCCCCGGGAGGGCGTAATCGCGGCGCGCGAAGATTTTATTATTCTTCGACTGTGCGTGCGTGCGGGCGACTTCGCGCAATCTGACGCGCCGACGCGGGGGGCCGTTCCGGAGGCCCCCGCACCCGGTCGCCGCTCTCCATGAAATGCCTGCTCAGCGCGGCGATCGAGGGGTCGCCGGGCCTCCCCGCACCCGCCCCGCGACCCCGCGCGCCGGCCGGCCTCCGGACGCCGCGCTTCCCCTATGCACCCGAATTGGTGATTGCGGCAGGCGAGGGCGCCAAATTAACGTAACGGCCACGATGTTTTCGGGCTCTGCCGGAAACGACGGACGCCGTCTGTCGCGGCATGCCCCGGCGCATCGAGCCACGTCGGTGTGTGGCCGCAGACGGCCGTGCGACATCGCCCATTCCAGAAGCCGAGCGGACCACCCCACCGCCCGGCACCAGCCCGGACCCGCGAACCGAACGGGTCGGCGCCCCTTCCGAGAACGGCAGAGAAATGACAGCACATCGCATCCTTTCCTGGTCACCGTCCGCCATCGTCTTCGACTGCGACGGCACCCTGATGGACACGGAACGCCACTGGCAAGAAGCACGGAACACCACTTTCCGCTCGTTCGGCCTGAAGCCCCCGGCCGGGTTCGGCGAACGGGCCAAGGGCGTGCACTACGTGGAGTGCGGAGCCCTGATGGCCGAGGAGACCGGGAAACCGGATCTCGTCGACGACCTGACCGAGACGCTCCTGCGCCACTTCACCGCGCTGGTCGACGAGGACCCCGTCACCATGCCGGGGGCCTCCGCGCTGGTCCGGCTGGCCGCCCGGCACCGCCCGCTCGCGGTGGCGAGCAACTGCCCACGGGAGATGGTGGAGTCCTGCCTCGACCGGGCCGGGCTGCTGGGCTGCTTCGGCCATGTGGTGGTCGCCGACGAGGACATCCGTCCCAAACCCCAGCCGGACGTCTACAGCGTCGCCGCCCGCCTCTGCGGTGTCCCTCCGGAGGAGGCCCTCGCCGTGGAGGACTCCCTCACGGGCATGGAGTCGGCCCGCCGGGCCGGACTCCGTGTCCTCGGTACCGGCCCGTGCCCGCCCGGGCCCGACGGGGAGGTCGCGGACCTCTGGGTCTCCAGCCTCGCCGATCCGGATCTCACGGCCTGGGCACGCACCCACATCGGCGTGTAGGGGCGGGTGGCCGCCGGGACGGGTACCCACCCCTCGGGGCGGGCGGCCGTCGCGACCGGGACCCGTGCCGGCGCTCCTCGCGAAGGCCCCGCCGGTGTCCCGGGTGTCATCCGCCGCCGGGCAGATGGGGGGCGAGGGCGCGCACGGGACCGGCCGCCGAGGCGAACAGGAGGGCCACGCCGACCGCACCGGGGTCGGGGATGCCGGTCACCCGTTCGCCGAGGTAGCTCGCCCGCCCCATGCGCGCGGACAGGCCCGCGGTGTCGTGCACCCCCTGCCAGGCGGCGTCCGCCGCCAGGCCCAGCGCCCGGTCGGGGGGCGTCCCCCTGGACGCCCCCCGCAGCGCGGCCGCGGCCGGGGTCAACGCGTCGACCAGTGTCTTGTCCCCGGGGGACGCGTCACCCACCCGGCGGATCGCGGCGAGTCCCTGGTCGACCCCCTCCGCGAGCCCGTCCGTGGTGAGGCCGTTCCCCTGCGCGGCCCTGCTCAACGCCTGGAAGAGCAGGCCGAACAGCGGGCCGCTCGTCCCACCGATCTCGTCGAGGAAGGCCGTGGCCATGCACCCCAGCGTCTCCGAGGGGCCCGTCCCGTCCCCCGCGGCGTCCAGCAGGCGTCCGGCGGCGGTGACACCGGCGCTGAGGTTGGTCCCGAAGTCACCGTCCCCCACCCGCTGGTCGAGCGCGGTGAGTTCCGCCTCGGTGGCGTACACCGAGTCGGCGAAGCGGCGCATCCAGTCACGCGTCAGCGTTCCGTCGAAAGCGGGCGTCGTCATGGCGTCGTCCTCCTGCTCCAGTCACCGGCCGCCGGGGACCCGGCCGCTGTACCCCTCACCAGCGCAGCGCCGGGGTGTGTACCGGCGCGTCGTAGAAGTCCAGTACGGCGGGTCCGGCCACCAGCAGCGTCAGGGAGAAGCCCCGCATGTCGAGCGCCGTGACGTAGTCGCCGACGAGGTGGCGGGCCAGCCGGACTCCTCGCGCGTCGAGCACCCGGCCGAGTTCGCCGAAGATCCCGTACAGCTCCAGAGCGGTGACCGACCCCAGACCGTTGACGAGCGCCACGACCGGTTCGTCGGCGCCCGGGCGCAGTTCGTCCAACAGGGCCCCGGCCATGTCGTCCACCAGCGCGCGCACGCTCTCCTGGGTCCGGGTGCGGTCGGCGCGTTCTCCGTGGATCCCGACGCCGTACTCCAGTTCCCCCGCCGACAGGATGAACGCCTTCTCGCCGGTGCTCGGAGCGTGGTGCGCGGCGGAGGCGGCCGCGAGCGTCCGGCAGCGGCCCACCACCGCGGTACCGAGTTCCGTGAGCTCCTCGATGCCCAGCCCCGCGTCCGCGGCGCCGCCCAGGATCTTCTCCACCAGCACCGTGCCGCCGGTCCCCCGGCGCCCGGCGGCGATCTCCTCGGAGTCGGAGGCCAGGTCGTCGTCGACGAGGACCCGTGTGCAGGTGATGCCGTGGTCGGCCAGGCGCTCGGCGGCGATGCCGAAGTTGATCCGGTCGCCGGTGTAGTTCTTCACGATGTGCAGTACGCCGTCCGGCCGGGCCGCCGCCAGGGAGGCCCGGTAGATCTGCCGGTTGTGCGGGGAGGCGAAGACCCGCCCGGGACAAGCGGCGTCGAGCATCCCCGCGCCGACATAGCCGGCGTGCATCGGCTCCC
>NZ_KL585389.1:8162-27934 GCF_000721935.1 Streptomyces sp. NRRL WC-3549 | reverse complement strand
CATAGCCGGCGTGCATCGGCTCGTGCCCCGAACCTCCGCCCGAGAGGAGGCCCACGCGCCGCGCCGGCGCGGTGTGCCGAGCGGTGACGTACCCGTCCACGGGGTCGTACTCCACGAGGTCCGCGTGTGCGCGGGCGAAGCCGGACAGCGCATCGGGGACCAGATCGTCGGTGCTGTTCTCGAAGTACCTGGCCATACGCGGCGCCCCTTCCGTCCCCGGCCGGGCACGGCCGGATGAGACGACCTCCGGATGAGATCTCTATGGTCATGTGACCATAGGCATGCGGCAACTCGCGGAGAGTACCTGACCGCCGCCGCCCACCGGAAGAGGCTTGTCCCCGGGGCTTTGCCGGGCCTCCACGAATGCCTCATGCGGGCCGCTCGTCACCGCCGGTCCGCCGCACGCAGGAGACCACGACCACCAGGGGCCAGAACGACTGTGCGAACGTGACGACGCGCTCGGCGGCCCCCGCCGTGTCGTGGACGAACAGGGCGAGCAGGAACCAGCCGCCGCCGAGCCACATCAGCCCGGCGGCCATGAGCGACGGCCTGGGGCGCAGCCCCCAGGGCGCGGCCGTCGTGTCCTGCGCCGGGGCCGCCGCGGGACGCGGGAGGGCCCCGCCTCGCACGGCCAGCACGGGCCACAGGGCGAGGAGGCAGAAGCCGACCGCCACAACGGCCCCGTGGTCCAGCGACCCCCCGCTGCTGGGCGCGGGGAACAGCGCCAGCAGCATGGCCGACACTCCCCCGCCCGCGAGCGCCAGACGCCCGGCGGGGGCCGCCGGACGCAGTCCGCACGCGGTGGCCACATGGCAGGCTCCCAGGGCGAGCAGGGCCGAGGTCATCACCCAGTACCCGTGGGCGCCGTCGGACGCCAGGATGCTGATCGTGGCGGAGGCGGGGTCGTAGCCGGGGCCCTGGAGGACCGCGGAGACCGTCCAGCCGACGACCAGGACGACCGGGGCGCAGGCCGACGAGAGCAGGATCCACCAGGGGACGGAACGCATCGGCACACGGTAGGACGTCCGGGACCGTGGCGGGCGCGGCACACGCGGGCAACGGCCGGGCCTCCCGCCGATCCGGTCCGGCCCTGACGCCCGCGCGCGGGCGTCAGGGGTTCACGGCGCCATCTCGTACGTCCCGGAGAGCGCCGCCACCCGTTCCCAGACCCGGGCCGAGCGGGCCGCGTCCGTGACCGGGCGCCGCACGGCGGCGAGGGCCCGGTCCTGCTGCTCCCGGGTGGCGGACTCCTTGCCGTGGAGTTCGACGGCGTGTGCCGAGAAGTCGCGGACGAGGACGGCGAACAGTTCGTCGAGCACGTCCCGGTCCAGGTCCGTCGCGCGGGCCTGCTCCAGGATCAGCTGCCCGTGCACCACCAGGGCGAAGAGCTGGCCGACGGACAGCAGCAGGTCGAGGTCGCGGCTCTGCTCCTCGTCGGGCGCCGCCGTGCGGACGAGGTCGCACAGGGCGTCCGCCTGTTCCCGGAAGCGGGCGACGTTGGGGACGTCCGCGTAGGCGTCGAAGGCGGGGCGCCAGTCGTGGAAGCGGATGGACCCCAGCCCGCGGGCGGGGCCCTGCCGGAAGAGGAAGGTGTCGTCGGCCGCGTCCAGGCGGGTCGGGACGGGCTCGAATCCTTCCGGTGCGAGCAGGTGGTTGCGCAGGAACTTCAGGATGAGGGCCAGGTTGACGTGGACCGTGCCCTCCAGCTTGGGCAGGCTCCGGATCTCGACGGCCGCCTGGGCGAAGTAGGTGTCCTTCTCGAAGCCCTTGGCGGCGATGACGTCCCACATCAGGTCGATGACCTTCTCGCCCTCCGTGGTCACCTTCATCTTCGTCATCGGGTTGAACAGCAGGTACCTGCGGTCCTCCGGCCCGGCGGAGCGGAAGTAGTCGACCGCGCGGTCGCTGAAGAGCTTCATGCCGACCAGCCGGACGTAGGCGTCGGCCAGTTCCCGGCGTACGTGCGGGAACGCGGTCACCGGCCGGCCGTACAGGACGCGGTTCTGCGCGTGGGTGACGGCCTCGTACATGGCGTGCTCGCAGATGCCGATCGAGGCGGTGCAGAGGTTGAACTTGCCGACGTTGACGGTGTTGAGGGCGGCGTCGAACGCCGCGCGGCCCGTGTGCAGGACGTCGTCGGGCCCGACGGGGTAGTCGGCCAGGCGGAACTCGCTGACGTACTTGGAGGAGTCGACGACGTTCTTGACCAGGCGGTAGGCCGGGTGACGGCTGTCGGCGGCGAAGAAGACGTATCCGTCGGGGCCCTCGACGTCGGTACGGCGGCCGAAGACGGAGACCAGGCCGGCGGCGTTGCCGTTGCCGATGTAGTACTTGGAGCCGGAGGCCACGAAGCCGCCGTCGCCGTCCGGCTCCAGCAGCATGTCGGTCGAGTAGATGTCCGCGCCGTGCGCGCGCTCGGAGAGGCCGAAGGCGAACACCTGGCCGTCGGCCAGGAGTCCGGCGGCGCGGGCGCGTGCGGCGGCGTTGCCGCTCTGCCAGACCGGACCGAGACCGAGGATGGTCACCTGCCAGGCGTACCAGTAGTCGAGTCCGTAGAACCCGAGGATCTCGTTGAGCGCCGCGATGCGGGCGGTGTCCCAGCGCTGGTTCCCGTCCTCCGCGACGGCGGACGGCGTCAGGAAGGTGGCGAACAGCCGCTCCCGGGCGGCGAACTCCAGGAAGTCGCCCAGCCAGGCGCGGGAGCGGTAGTCCTCGACGAGCCGGCGCTTGCCGCGGTCCTCGAACCAGTCGACGGTCGCGCGCAGCAGCCTGCGGGTCTCGGGGTCGAAGTGCGCGGGGTCGTAGGTGCGCGGGTTGAACAGCAGCGGGTCGGCCATGGCGGACCGCCTTCCGGGTGTCGGGGGGTGATTCGGGTCGTTCGGGTGGTGCCGGTTTCCCGGCGGGGCGCCTCAGGGGCGCGGAGTGGTCCGGCCGATCCGGCGGAGGGTGGCGAGGACGTCGTCGAGCCAGGCGACCGTCATCCGCTCGTAGGCGATGCCGCCCCGCAGCACGACGTGCTGGAGCTCCTGTCCGGCGTCGAGCGGGGCGGGGGCGCCGGGGCCGGTGAAGTCCCGCTCCTCCCCGGCGAGGTAGTGCGCCAGCCGGTCGCCGTGGACCCGGTGGTGGCGTTCGACCTCACGGATCAGTGCCGCCGGGTCGTCGAAGGCCGCGCCCCGGATCTTCACGGCCAGGTCGTGGCGGAGGCTTTCGGGCTCGATCGGTTCGTGCAGCCAGACCGCGAGCGCGGCCCGGCCGGGCCCGGCGACGGAGTACTCCTTCTTGTCCGGCCGCCCCTGCTGCGGGACCTCTCGGACGTCGAGGAGGCCGTCGCCCTCCATGCGTTTGAGGACGCGGTAGATCTGCTGGTGGGTGGCCGTCCAGAAGTACCCGATGGACCGCTCGAACCGGCGGGCCAGTTCGTAGCCGGAGCCGGGCCGCTCCAGCAGGGAGACGAGGATCGCGTGGTCGAGGGCCATGCCCCGATCGTTCTATGCAACTTGTTGCATAGCAAGAGTCCGCAGGCCGGTGAGACACGGCTCACCCGCGTACGCCGGTGCGGTCGCGCCACGCGCGGCCGGGACGCAGGTGGTTTGCGAGGCGTCGCACCGGTCACACGACGGAGTGTCCCGACGTCGACCACAGCGAGGTGTGAGTGATCATGGCTGCCGATGAGAAGAGCCAGGCCAAGACGGAGCAGGCCAAGGGCAAGATCAAGGAAGCCGCCGGGCGGGCCGTGGGCAACGAGCGCCTCACCGCCGAGGGCCGCGCCGACCAGACCAAGGGTGACGCCCGTCAGGCCAAGGAGAAGACTAAGGACGTCTTCAAGCACTGAGCGGGCACTGGCCCGTTCGGGGCCCGTACGAGGGGCGCGCGGTGGACCTCCGCGCGCCCCTCGTACGGGCCCCGACCCATGAGCCCGGCGTGCGGGCCGTACGACAGGGCGCCGGGCGCCCGCGCCCAACGGGCCTGCGGTGCGGTACGGGCGCGTCGGTCTCCCGGAACGCGCCGGGCGTACACCGGGCGTGAGCGGGTAGGCGTTCAGAGCCTGCTCACGCACCGTCGCGCGGCCCACGCCGGCCTGTCCGGCGCACGCGCACGGACGGCGACCACCGGGCAGGGCACGGAACCGGACCGAACCGGAGGAGAATCCGCTGTGCTGACCCCTGGTCCGCAGGACCTTCGCGTGGCGCTGGCCCGCTACGCCGACGCACGTATCGAGGCCGACCGCCGGCCCACCGCCGCCACGGCGCGGGCGGTGGAGGACGCCACCCGCACCCTGTGCCGGCTCACCGGGACGCAGGACGTGGCGCGGGCCATCGCCATCGCCGACTCGGTACTCGCCCGGCACAGCACGGTGCGGCCGGGTCCCCGCCCGGCCGGGCCGCGGCGGGGGGACAATCTGCAGACCGCCTGAGGGGACGCGACGGGGGGCCGGGATCTCACCACCCCCGGTCCCCGTGGCGCGGAATCACGCCTACTCTGGGGCCAGTTGATCATTCACTGCCTCGACACACACTGGAGTTGGCGATGACCGCACCGGAGAACGAGAGCCTCAGCCCCCGCATCGACACGAGCCGGCCGCACCCCGCACGGATGTACGACTGGTTCCTCGGCGGCAAGGACAACTACCCGGTGGACGAGGCCATGGGCCGCCAGATGCTGGCCGTGGAGCCGGGCGTACCGGTGATGGCGAAGGTGAACCGGGCCTTCATGCACCGTGCCACCAGTTGGCTGGCAGGCCAGGGGGTCCGTCAGTTCCTCGACATCGGCACCGGGATACCCACCGAGCCCAACCTCCACCAGGTGGCCCAGCGGACGGCGCCCACCACCAAGGTCGTCTACTGCGACCACGACCCCATCGTGCTGGCCCACGCCGGGGCCCTGCTGCGGGGCACCCCCGAGGGCGCCGTCGACTACGTCCAGGCCGACGCGCGGGATGTGGACACGCTTCTCGAACAGGCGGGGAAGACGCTGGACTTCGGCCGGCCGGTCGCGCTGTCGATGATCGCGCTGCTGCACTTCGTGAGCGACGAGGACGGCGCCTACGAGCTGGTGGAACGGCTGGTCTCCGTACTGGCGCCCGGCAGTTACGTGGCGATCTCCCACCTCACCGCCGACTTCCACCCGGAGGAGGCCCGCAAGGTCGACGAGATGTACCGGGCGAACACCCTGACGCTGGCCCCGCGCACCCGGGACCGGTTCGCCGCCTTCTTCGAGGGCCTCGACATCGTCGCGCCCGGCATCGTGGCCGCCGAGGCCTGGCATCCCGAGCTGGGCGACCCGGTTCCCGGGCAGGACGACGTCGTCAGCGCGGGCTACGTGGCGGTGGCGCGCAAGGGGTGAGGCGCACGCCTCGGGGGCGCCCCGATGGCCGACAAGGCGCTGTTGACCGGTTCCACGGCCCCTGGTGATGCTCGGTGGGTCCGCTGAGCAACTGGAGGTCACACGATGACGACCACGGCCGAGCAGGCGCCCCTCCCCTATCCGTTCAACGAACCGGCGGGGCTCGGGCTGGCGAAGGCGTACCACGAGGCACTTGAGCAGCCGGGCCTGTTACGGGTCCGGCTGGCCTACGGCGAGCCGGCCTGGCTGGCCACCCGTTACGCCGACGCGCGTCTGGTCCTGGGCGACCGCCGCTTCAGCCGGGCGGAGGCGCTGCGGCACGACGAGCCGCGTCACTCGGAGGGAAGCCGCGACAGCGGGATCCTGAGCATGGACCCACCGGGGCACACCCGGCTGCGCACCCTGGTGGCGAAGGCGTTCACCGTGCACCAGGTGGAGAAGCTGCGCCCCTGGGTACGGGAACTGACGCGGGACCTGCTGGACGAGCTGGAGGCCCTGGGGCAACCCGCCGACCTGGTGGAGCACTACGCGCTGCCGATCCCGGTCGCCGTCATCTGCCGCATGCTGGGTGTCCCGGAGGAGGACCGGCCGAGGTTCCGGGTGTGGAGCGACGCCGCGCTGTCCACCAGTTCCCTGACGGCCGAGGAGTTCCTGCGCAGCCGTGACGAACTCCGCGCCTACATGGGCGGGCTGATCGAGGACCACCGGAGCCGGCCGCGGCCCGACCTGATGACGGGGCTGATCGAGGCACGGGACACCGAGGACCGGCTCAGCGAGGCCGAACTGGTCGATCTGTGTGTCGGGATCCTCGTGGCGGGCCACGAGACGACGGCCACGCAGATCCCGAACTTCGTACACGCCCTGCTCGACCACCCGGAGCAGATGGCGTTGTTGAGGCAGCGCCCGGAACTGATCCGCGGCGCGGTCGAGGAGCTGCTGCGGTTCGTCCCGCTGGGCAGTGGTGCCGGCTTCCCCCGGTACGCCACCCAGGACGTGGAGGTCGGCGGGACCCTGGTCCGGGCCGGTGAACCGGTGCTGGTCGCGGTCGGTGCGGCCAATCGCGACGCGCTGAAGTTCGACGCGCCGGGCCGGCTGGACGTCACCCGGACCGGCGTCCAGCACCTCGGTTTCGGGCACGGGGTGCACCACTGCCTCGGCGCGCCGCTCGCCAGGCTGGAACTCCAGGAGGCGCTGGAGGCACTGCTCCTGCGTTTCCCGGGCCTGCGTCTGGCGGGCGACGTGGAGTGGAAGAACCAGATGCTCGTCCGCGGTCCGCGCGAGATGCCGGTGGGGTGGTGAGCACGGTGTCCTGGACGACCGAGGTGGACCGGGGCCTGTGCATGGGCTCGGGCATGTGCGCCGGGATCGCGCCCGAGCTCTACGGCCTGGACGACGAGGACCGGGCGAAGCCCCTGCGCCACCGGATCCCCCCGGACGAGCGCGCGCTGGACGCCGCGGACTCGTGCCCGGCGGCGGCGATCCTGGTGCGTGAGGGGGACGAGCTGATCGGGCCGCGTCCCTGAGCCGGCCGGGACCGCGGGGAGCTCCCGGGCGGGCGGACCCGCTCCCCGGGTGCGGCGGCACTCCGGAAAGGAGGTACCGGCGTAGGGTCGCGGCATGGTGCACGTACTGAGCAGCCGCGTACTCCTGCGTCCCCGCGATCCGGAGGCCTCTCGGGCCTTCTACGGCGAGGCCCTCGGGCTGGCGGTGTACCGCGAGTTCGGCACCGGTCCGGAGCGGGGGACGGTCTACTTCCTCGGCGGCGGCTTCCTGGAGGTGTCGGGGCGGTCCGACGAGGCCCCGACACCGACGCTGCGGCTGTGGATGCAGGTCGCCGACTGCGCGGCGGCCCATGCCGAGCTGTCGGCACGTGGTACGCGGGTGCTGCGACCGCCGGTGCGGGAACCCTGGGGCCTCATCGAGATGTGGATCGCCGATCCTGACGGCCACCGCATCGTGCTGACCGAGGTTCCCGCCGGCCACCCCCTCCGCCACCGGCCCTGACGGCCTCGGGCAGGGGGCGGGCGGGCACCGGGGCCGTGTCCCGGTACGACAGCGGATGGGTGTAGTGACCACATAACGAGACGGGTTTGCGGGGGCCGGGCTGTGCGGCGTCTCATCGCGGCTGTGCGAACCGAACAGACAACCCCTGACCAACCGGGGTCCGACGACAAGGCGGCACGGCTCGCCGTGACCGTGTTCCCCGTCCTCGTCCTCGTCGCGGGCGTGGCCGGACTCCTCACGCCCGCGACGTTCGCGGGCTGGACGGGGTCGGTGCCGTACCTGCTGGGCGTCGTCATGTTCTGCATGGGGCTGACGATGACCCCGCTCGATTTCAAGGGGGTCGCGAAGCGCCCCTGGGCCGTCGCGATCGGGCTGGTCGCGCACTACGTGATCATGCCGGGTCTCGGCTGGATCATCGCCCACGCGCTCGGACTGCCGCCCCAGTTGGCCGCCGGCGTGATCCTGGTCGGCTGCGCCCCGAGCGGTACGGCGTCGAACGTGGTGACCTTCCTGGCGCGGGGTGACGTGGCGTTGTCCGTCTCGGTCGCCACCGTATCGACGGTGCTCGCGCCCCTGGTGACGCCGCCGCTGACCCTGCTGCTGGCCGGTGCCTACCTGCCGGTGGACGCCGGTTCCATGATGGCCGACATCCTCAAGACCGTCCTGCTCCCGGTGATCGGCGGCCTGGTCGTGCGGCTGGTCGCGGGCAAGGTGATCGACCGGGTGCTGGGGGTGATGCCGTGGCTGTCCTCGCTGGCCGTGGCCGCCATCGTCTGCGCCGTGGTGGCGGGCAGCGCCGACACCATCAAGTCGGCCGCCTTCAGCGTGCTGGTCGCCGTCGTGCTGCACAACGGGCTCGGCCTCGCCCTCGGTTACGGAGCGGGCAAGGTCACCGGGCTCGGGCGGCCGGCGAGCCGGGCCATGGCGTTCGAGGTCGGTATGCAGAACTCCGGGCTCGCCGCCTCGCTGGCGACTGCGCACTTCAGCCCGCTCGCGGCCCTGCCCGCGGCCGTGTTCTCCGTCTGGCACAACATCTCGGGCGCCCTGGTCGCCGCCTGGATGTCCCACGGCTTCCGGCGCCGGCAGCCCGGACGGGCCCGGACCGGCGCCGCCCCGGTCACCGCGGCCGAGGAGGCCTGACCCGGTGTCCGGGGCCTTGGCCGCACGAACCCAGGAGGCGCCGGCCGTCGTCACACGGCCGGCGCCTCCGCCGTACCCGCCCCGAGGGCGGGGCGGTTCAGCCGTTGTACTGGGCGAGGACCCGGGTGAAGTCCCACGGCTGCTGGGAGACCCCCGAGCAGGTGTCGGCTCCACCGCCGGTGCAGGGGCGGTCGCGGTTGACGGACCAGAAGGTCAGCCGGGCGAGGTGGCGCTGCTGCGCATAGCCGAGGATGGTGCGGAAGTCGGCCACGGTCACCGTCTCGTTGTTGTCGGTGACGCCGTTCATCGAGGAGATCCCGGTGTGCCGGTAGGCCTGGTCGTCCGAGTAGCCGTAGGCGTTCTTGACCGCGGTCTTGAGGCCCTCCGCGGCCCGGACGGTGAGCTGCCCCATGTCCTGGCCGACGCCACCGAAGTTGAACGGCATGATCGTCCAGCTGTCCACGGTGAGCCCGGAGGCCGCCGCCTTGCCGATCAGGCTGGAGTCCGGGCCGTTCTGGCCGGTGCCGAAGGTGACGTACACCTTGATCCCGGGGTTGGCCGCCTTGACCGTCTTCAGCGCGTCGACCGTGCGCTGCTGGACCACGGGACTGTCGTACGCCGCGGCCTCGATGTCGATGTCGATGGCCTTGAGGCCGTAGGCGTCGATGACCTTCTGGTACGCGGCGGCCAGCTCACCCGCGCTGGAACAGGAACTCTCCAGCTTGTTGCCGCTCCAGCCGCCGAAGGACGGGATGACGTCGCCGCCGGCCGACCGTACGGTGTTGATCGTCTGCTGGTCGACGCCTCCGGTCAGGGGCCGCCCGCCGTCCCACTGCGGGTTGCAGTATCCGTTGCTGAGGACGAAGGCGAGCGTGAACCACTTGACGCCCGTCGCGTTCATGACGGTGGTGGGGCTGGGCGGGCTGCCCCAGCCGTTGTAGAGGTACGGGGCCACGGCCATGGCGCCCGGTGCGGGGGGTGTGGTGCCGCCGCCGCCCGGCGCGGTCCACTTCTGGTTGGCGGCGCCGGTGCAGGTCCAGATCTGGAGGCGGGTGCCGTTGGCCGAGCTGTTGCCCGTCGCGTCCAGGCACTTGTCCGCCTGCGGGTTCACGATGTCCCGGGCGGCCGGCGTCGCCCACTGCTGCGCCGCCGAACCGTTGCACTCCCACAACTGCACCTGCGTACCGTTCGCCGTACCACCCGACGCCACGTCAAGGCACTTGCCCAGTGCCCGGATCGTCCCGTCACCGCCGACCGACCACTGCTGCGCCGCCGTCCCGTTGCAGTCGTACAGCTGCACCGCCGTACCGTTGGCCGTACCGGCCGCCGCCACGTCCACGCACTTGCCGCCCAGGCCCGTGATGGGTCCCCCGCCACCGCCCGGCTGCCCGGTGTCGGAGCTGACGCGGACGTAGTCGACGACGAGTTGCTGGGGCAGCGGCGTGCTGCCGTCCGGGTCGCCCGGCCAGTAGCCGCCGACCGCGAGGTTGAGGATCACGAAGAACGGCTTGTCGAAGACCCACTGCCGCCCGCCCAGGTCGGCGGGGGTGCGCCGCTGGTAGACGGTTCCGTCGACGGACCAGGTGATCGCGTTGGGGCTCCAGTCCACGGCGAAGGTGTGGAACGCGTCGGCGAACGCCTGCCCGCCGGGCAGGCTGTACCCGGCGCCTATGCCGTCGCTGCCGGAGTAGCCGGGGCCGTGCAGGGTGCCGTGGACGGTCCCGGGCTCGAAGCCGACGTTCTCCATGATGTCGATCTCGCCGGAGTTGGGCCATCCGACCTGGCCGATGTCGTTGCCGAGCATCCAGAACGCGGGCCAGATGCCCTGCCCGCGCGGGATCTTCATCCGTGCCTCGACGCGGCCGTAGGTGGTGGTGAACTTCCCGGCCGTGTTCAGCCGCGCCGAGGTGTACTCGCACCGCCCGTACCAGCACTGGTAGTTACCCGGGTTCTCCTTGCGCGCGGTGATGACCAGATGGCCCTGGCCGTCGAGGGCGGCGTTGTTGTTTCCGGCGGTGTAGTACTGCCGCTCGTGGTTGTTGACGTTGTCGCCGGTCTCGATCTGCCATCTGCCGCCGTCGACGGCGGAGCCGGCGGGGCCGTCGAACTCGTCGGCGAAGGTGACGGCGGCCGGCGCCGCCGCGGCGGCGGTGCGCGCGGGGGCCTCGGCGGGGACGGGTGCGCCCTGCGCCGGCCCGGTGGCCAGTGTGGCGAGAGCGAGCACCGAGGCGAGCGAGAGGAGCAGGCGTCCGGACAGACGTGGGGAGTCCATGGTTGCCCTTCATAGACATGACAACTTGAAGCCCGGCATGGCTGACGCATGACGGGCGCGGGGGCGGTGCGGGGCTGCGCGAAGATCTCGCCGTGCGGGACGGGCGAGTGGCGACTCACCCTGCGCACTTAGTTCACTACGCGATTTAAGAAGTGAACGATATCCGTGTCAAGAGCTTGGTATGGACCACATATGGGAAACCCGCCCGGACGTCCGCCTCCCCCTCCCGCCTCCCGGCCCCTCGGATCCGCCGCAGCCTCGGGCTGAGGGCCGCACCACCCCTGGTCAACACCCTCGCCGCCGGGCCGGACCGGCCGCCTCGGGGCCGAGGCGCGGGCGGCCGGGGCCGGGCCGTCCGCGAGCTCCGGCGATGCGGTCAGGACCTCGCGTTGGCGCCACGCCATGGGGCGACGGCGGTGCCCCGAAGAACGATCAGGTCCCGCCCACCGGAAACCGGCCCCGTCCACCACGGACCGGCCCTCGCCCCGCACGGTCTGCGCCTCGGCCTCGATGGCGACCACGCCGGCACCGTCGTACGCCTGTGCCCTCTGCCCCGGGCCACGCCCACCGCACCGCGGCGGCGACCGGGGAACACGTCGCCGCCGCCGGGTGCGGCGCGCCCGGCGGCCACCGCTCGGCCTCGTCAGCGGGGTGGCCGCCGTGGACCGGGCAGCGACCGCCGGCTGTCGCGTCAGGAGACGCTCGTGTCAGCCTTGTTCGTCACCGGTGGCCGGAACACCGTCACTCCGCCCCCGGCGGCGCACCAGGACCGCCGCCGCGAGGACGGCCAGGAGCGCCGCGGCGCTCCCCGCGATCCACCACACCGTCGCGCCGGACGACGCGGCCTCGTCCTCGGCCGCGGCGGACGGCTTCCCGGCCGGCGTCACCTTCACCACGGGTACCGTGCCCTCGGCCAGCACCTGTCCGTCGCCGCCGGTCACCGAGGCCATGATCTGCGCTCCGTCCCAGTCGGCGGGGACAGCGCGTTCCATCGTCCTGCCCTGGGCGCCCTCGATCCTGGTGAACGGGTTCTCCGCGCTCTTCCGGACGTACCAGGAGACGGAGTGGTCCCCGTCCGCGCCGTCCACCTGTGCGGTGAACACGGCCCGCCGGCCCGCCGCATGCTCCTCCGCGTCCTGTTCGACCGTCGCGGTGACGGCGGGGGCGTCGCCGCTCCTGCCCTTGACGGACAACGTGAGGGGCGCGGACTCGGCGAGGACGGCGTGGTCGGCGTCGAAGAGGCGTGCCACGATCTGGGCGCCGTGGAGGCCGGCCGTCACGGGCAGTTCCTGGTCCGCGAGCCTGGACTCCTCGATCCACGCGTACGCGGTCTCGCCCTGCCGCTTGAGGTACCAGTGGTAGTGCTCGTCGTCGGTCCGCGGAGCCTGCTTCGAGGTGAAGCGCGCCGTGTCCCCCACCCGGTACTCCGGGTGGTCGGCGCTCACCGTGAGCCGGGTCGTGGGCTCGTGCGCCTGTACGTGCAGCGTGGTCGGCTCGGACGTCTTGACGGTCTCACCGTCCTGGACGAGCTCGGCGTACAGCTGAGCGCCGTCGAGTACGCGGTCCGGTTTGGCCGTGTAGGTCGACGAGTCCTGCTCGGGGACCTCGGTGAAGCGGGGCTCCCCCTTCTTCTTCAGGAACCAGCGGTATCCGGCGTCCTCGCCGGCCGCCTTCCACGCGGCCGTGACGTTGACGGTCTGGCCGACGAAGTACTCCGCGTCCACCTTGTCGGGTGTGAGGACCAGACCGTCCGCCGACTCGCTGTAGTGCCGGATCTTCCGGGGGGCCGGCGCCTTCTGCGCGTCGGGGACCGGGCCGACGACGAAGCGGACGGTGGCGCTGTCCTCGACGGCCTTGCCGTCGGCGAGCGTGGCGTGCACCCGGAAGTCGATGTCGTAGGTGCCCTGGTCCGTGAAGACCCAGTTGGCGTGCGTGTGGGCCCCGACTTCGCCGGACACACCGGTGAAGGCGGATCCGGGGACGATCAGCTGACTGACCTTCTTGCTGCCGAACCCACCGGGCCGGGTGACCGCGAAGGTGGGTGAACTCGCCTCACCGGCGTACGAGAAGCCTTCGAGGTCGATCGCGACGGTGCCCTTGAGCACCCCGCCGGAGATGCCCTCGAAGGACCAGCCGGGCCAGACGACGGACGGGTCCTGGGTCTGGGAGGAC
Source organism: Streptomyces sp. NRRL WC-3549 (assembly GCF_000721935.1). Taxonomy (GTDB): domain Bacteria; phylum Actinomycetota; class Actinomycetes; order Streptomycetales; family Streptomycetaceae; genus Streptomyces. The sequence continues at coordinate 15,003 of NZ_KL585389.1, read as the reverse complement.
AGCCACGCGTCCGATCCCGGCTCGCCGAGGAAGCCGTACTCCTCCGGCAGCGCGATACGCGATGACGCGGTGTCAGGTATGTGCAGGACCAACTGCTCGGGATCGGCCTCCCCGTCCGCGGTCAGCGAGCGGACCTCCAGGCCGCCGTCCTCGACGACGGGGTAGAGGGCGTCGACGTGCCGGCCGGCGCCCAGGACGCGGCGCCCGTCCGCCGGGCCGGACGCGGCGTGCGCGGGTACGGCGATCCCCACGGCCAGGACGCCTCCCAACGACAGCAGGGAGAGGATGTGACGGGCGCGTCGCATGACGTGCCCCGATGACGGTGCCATGGGTTCCTTCCGAAGTGTGGACGCGCCCGGACGGGCACACCACGATCCATACAAGTTGATCTGATAATCGTTTTCGTTAATCCGGACAATGCGTCCCTCGGCTCTGTCCACGTGCGGAGCGTGAGGCCGCCGCCCCGGCGGAGGTGTGCCTGCCGGGGTCCGTCAGGGACGCCCGCCCGTTCCGGCGACGAGGTCCCGCCCGGTCGCTCCCGGCGACCCCGCCCTGCCTCGCTGTCTGCGGCGCCGTCCGGCCGCGAGCAGGCCGTGACGGGGTGCCAGGAGCCAGCAGAGAACGAACGCGGCCGTGACGACCAGGACGATCAGGCCGCCGGCGGCCAGGTTGCAGGCGTACGACAGGTAGAGACCGACGACCGCCGACCCGGCTCCGAAGACCGGGGCCAGGAGCATCATCGTCCCGATGCGGTCCGTCAGCAGACGGGCGCAGGCGGCCGGCGTGATCAGGAGCGCCAGGACGAGGATGTTGCCGACCGCCTGGAGCGAGATGACGACGGTCACCGTGACGAGCGCGTACAGGACGATGTCCAGGGCGAACACCGGAAGGCCCGCGGCGCGCGCCGTCTCGCGGTCGAGGCTGACCGTGACGAGCTCCTTGTGCACGGCCGCGGCCACGACGAGCAGTACCAGACCCGTCACGGCGACCGTGACCACGTCCCCGTCGCTGATGCCGAGGATCTGGCCGAACAGGAACGACTCCAGCGAACCGCTGTAGCCGGGGGCGGTGCTGAGAACGACGATGCCGAGACCGAAGGCGGCGGCGAAGAAGACACCGATGACGGAGTCCTCCTTCAGACGCCGGTTCTGGGAGAACACCGCCACGGCGAGCGCGGTCAGCAGGCCGGCGACGGCGCCCCCGATGACCAGGTCGAACTGGAAGACGAAGGCGATCGCCACACCGGGGAAGACCGAATGGGACACCGCGTCGCCGATGAAGGCCATGCCGCGCAGCACCACATGGCTGCCGACGACGCCGGACACGACACCGCACATCACGGCGACGGCGAAGGCGCGCTGCATGAACAGGTGCTCCCACGGGCCGGTCAGGAAGTCGGTCACCGCGTTCACCGGGCCACCCCCAGCGAGGTCAGCAGCTGATCGGACCGGGTGACGCCGAAGGCACGCAGCCATACGGAGGGATCGCGGAGCGTCTTCGGTGGTCCGTCCGCGATCACGGTCCGGTTGAGCAGGCACAGCCGTGTCGCCGTGTCGGCCGCCGCGGGCAGGTCGTGCGTGGTCATCAGGAGTGCCTTGTCCTCGTGGCGCAGCTGAACGAACAGGGCTGTGAGCAGTTCCTGGGTCGGAACGTCCAGGCCGGTGAACGGCTCGTCGAGCAGCATCAGTGTGGGGCGCAGTGCGAGCGCCCGCGCCACCAGCACGCGCTGGCGCTGCCCGCCGGAGAGTTCGCCGATGGGCCGGTGGCGCAGGTCGGTCATGGCGACGCGCCGCAGAGCCTCGTCCACCGCGTCGCGGTCGGCGGCTCCGGGGCGTCGCAGCCAACCGATGTGGTGGGTCCGGCCGGTCAGCACCGCCTTCTCCACCGAGAGGGGGAAGTCCCAGGCGAACTCGTGGCGCTGGGGGACGTACCCGATGGTGCCGCGGCTCCGGGAGGCCGGCCGGCCGGCGACGTGGACACTGCCGGAGTGCGAGGGGAGCAGGCCGAGGACCGCGCGCAGCAGTGTCGTCTTGCCGGCTCCGTTCGGTCCGACCAGACCGACGAGTTCCCCGGTCCGGACGGTCAGGTCGACGTGGTCGAGGGCGAGCCGCCCGCCGAGTTCCACGCCGACGGCCCGCACCTCCAGGGCGGCGGGCCGTGCCACCGCCCCTGTGTCCGGCCCGTCCTGTGCCGTCGAGGACGTGGCGCGGTCCGAGGACGGCGGCTTGCCGGTGTCCGTCACAGCTGGTCTCCTTCCTGGGTCGCCGCCGCGGACGCGGCCGGGTGTGTGCTCCTGCGCCGTACGAGAACGAAGATGTGTATAAGAGACAGCCACAGGGGCGTGGCGGAGTCCTCCCGTTCCGGTTCCCGTCCCTGTGGCGCCCCGGCCGCGGGTCCGGCCTCCGGGGAGGCCGCGCGGCCGCTCGACGGGGACGGCGCCGTGAACGCCTTCTGCGGGGACTGGGGCCCGACCGAGAACCGGAGGGTGCTCCGGCCGTCGTGGCGCTTCCCGTCCTTGGTGGTGGCGCTCATCCGGACGCCGAGCAGGTAGGTACCGGGGGCGGTGAAGGCCCAGTTCCCGTGTACGTGGCTGTTGACCTCGATCCCCGTCTCCTGCGGGAGCCTCTTCGTACTGTCGAAGACGACCTTCGGCGTGCCGAAGCTGCCGTTGAGGAACAGGACGAAGCGTCCGGGGCCCTGGACGTCGGTCAACTGCCAGGTGACCTCCCTCTCGACGTCCGCGGCGACCCGCGGATCCTGGCTGTTCCAGCCCGGCCACAGCACTCCGTCCCGCTGGACCTGCGGCAGCAGCCACACCTGGGCGCCGGGGTCGCCGAGGAAGCCGAACTCCTCGCTTTCCGGCACCTCGGTCCGCGCGGTGTCCTTCACCTGCAGCACCACGTCGGAGGGGTCGCGCCAGGTGGCGGGGCGGGCGGTGTCGTCGCGGATCTGCACGGTCCAGGTGCCCTCGTCGAAACGCGGCCCCATGTCGACGTGGCCCTCCGGGACGACCGTCCTCCCCTCAGCGGTGCCCTCGGACGGGGGGCCGTCCGCGTGGGCGGCCACGGCGGGCAGGACCGTCAGGGCGAGGGCCGCGGCGGCGGACGCGGCCGTGCGGCGGATGCGTACGGCGGTCACTTCCTGGTTCCTCCGAGGCAGGTGCGGAGCTCGTCCGCGTTGTGCCGCATCATGTCGGCGTAGTGGCGGACCTCCTCGTCGAAGGCGTCGCCGTAGAGCATGCAGACGTCGACGTCCTGGTCCTCGGCGACCTGGGTGAGCACGGTGGCGCGCTGCACGAGGTTCGGTTCCATGAACACGGCGGGGACCTTGAGGTTCCTGATGGTCCTGGTCAGCTTCTTGACGTCGTCCGCGCTGGGCTCCTGGGCGGGATTCGGTACGACGAAACCGGCGACGGTCATGCCGTAGGCGTCGGCCAGGTAGCCGAACGCGTCGTGCGTGGTGATCAACTGCCGCCTGTCCGGCGGGATCGCGGCGGTCTGCTCGCGTACGTAGGCGTCGAGCTCGTCCAGTTCCGCCTCGTAGCGCCTGCTGTTGGCCGTGTAGGTACCGGCCCCGTCCGGGTCCTCCTTCTTGAGGGTGTCGCGGATCAGCTGGACGTAGGACCTGGCGTTCGCCACGTCCTGCCACAGGTGCGGGTCGATCTCCCCGTGGACGTGCTTGCCGAGGACGGCCTGCGGGAGCTGGTAGATCTCCGCACCCGGTCTCCCGAGGAACGCGAACCGCTTCCCGTCCGGTACCTTCTCCGACGCCCTGTTCGGTACGTCGATGACGACGTCGCCCGGAGCGATCTCCTCCTGGGTCCTGCCCGCGGTCCGCAGATCGGTGAAGGCGGACATCGTCCCGGTGTCGATGTCGACGGTCAGATCGGTGTGTCCCTCGTCGAGGACGGTGTCACCGGGCTGCGCCACGGTGTGGGGGTCGACGCCGACGGCGAAGGTGAAGGTGCCGGTGCCGACCGGCCGCTTGACGCCGTCCGGGTTCCTCAGGTGCGCCGCCAAGGTCAGTCTGTAGACGCCGGGCTCGGTGAACGCCCAGTTCAGGTGGGTGTGGGCGGCGGGCGGAAGGCTGGTGGTGTCCTTCTCCGAGAAGCCGTCCGCGGAGTTGAAGTAGACGTTCGGCTGCCCGAGCGACTCGGTCAGGTACGCCACGAGTTCGCCCGGCCCCTGGACGTCCGTGGCCGACAGCAGCACGTCGGAGGCGCGCGTGGCCCCGCGTGACCCGCCGTCGCCGCGAACCCGGAGCCCGAGCCAGAGCACGTCGAGCCCCACGTCCTCGACCAGGGGGATGACGTGCGCCCCGTAGGTCTCGGACGCCTCGGCCAGGGAGACGTTGGGGGTCCCCTTGCGCGCGTTGGAGTCGACCGTCTTGATCAGCGCGTGCTCTTCGAGCAGGAGGTGGTTGGTGAAGGTGATGTCGGCCCTGGAGACGGCGTCGGCGTCGGCGGGCGTCGGCTCGTAGGCGTGGGGGTCGCCGCCGGGCGGCACGATCGAGTCCACCTGGACGCGGTCCCCGCCGACTTGGCGGACCAGGTCGGCGAGTATCTCGGTGGTGGTGACGACGCGCAGCGCGGCGTCCGGGTCGTCGACGCCGGTACGGGCGTGCCCCTTGCAACCGGACAGGGTGACGCCGAGGGCGGTGGCGGTGACGAGGGACCGGACAAGGGGTCGGGGGACACGCATGAGGGAACTCCGCAGGAAGGGGGCCGGTGCCGGGGAGGAGGGACCCGGCACCGGCCCGTGGGAAGTGCCCGCGTTCCCGGGACGGAACGCGGGCACCCGTTCAGGACCGGGCGGCGGGGCCTTCGGCGACGCCGGTCCGACGCCGGTTCGCCCGGCCGGCCGCCGCGACGGCGGCGCCACCGCCGAGGAGGAGGGCGCCGGCGCCCAGACCGAGCGGCAGGGCCGGGCCGGCACCGGTGTGGGCGAGGCTGCCCTTGTCCCCGGCGCCGGTCTCGGATCCGCCGGCGCCGGTCTCGGATCCGCCGGCAGGACCGTCCGCACCGGTCGAACCGCCGCCGGGCGAACGGCCGCCGGTCGATCCGGCCCCGTCGCCGGTGCCTCCGGTGGAGCCGCCGTCGTCGGAGCCGCCCCCCGGGGTGACGGCGTTCGGGTCGACGTCACCGACGGCGAAGGTGTAGGTCCTCGTGTCGGTGGTCGCCCCTCCGTCCGGAAGCGTCCCGCTCAGCCGGAAGGTCACGTGGTACGTGCCCTGCTCGCTGAACCCCCAGTTGGCGTGGGCGTGGACACCCAGGCTGACCGTCTGGGAGTCCGGCAGACCGTCCTCGCTGTTGTAGAGCACCTGGGCACCCCCGAGCCCCGCGGTCTCCCAGACGGCGAGCGTTCCGGGGCCGTCGACCTTCGTCAGCCTCATCTCCAGCGGCCCCTTCAGGTCAAAGCCGCCGAGCGCCTCGGTGTTCCATCCGGCCCAGACCACGCCCCGCTTCTGCACCTGGGGGATGAGCCAGAAGTCGCTGCCGGGCCTGCCCAGGAAGGAGTACGTGTCGCCGGCCGGGACCTGCTCCCTGGCGTCCGCGTCGACGTGCAGGACGACCGAGGACGGTTCACGCCACACGACGTCACCGGGGTCACGGCTGTCCCTGAGGAGAGTGCGCAGCCTGCCGTCGACCATCTTGCCGGCGATCGCGTCGACATGGCCGTCGTCGATGACGGTCTTCTCGTCGGCGACGGGATCGGCGGCCGTCTTCGTGTCGGCGGCGGTCCGCCCCGCGGCGGCGGCCCGGGACTGGGCGGCGGGTTCGGCGTCGGCCTCTTCACCGTCAGGGCCGGTGGGGGGCGCGGCGCTTGCCGAGGGTTCGGGACCGGTCCCGTCGGCGACCCGGACCGTCCAGACCGTATCGGCCTGGGCCTGCCGGCCGCCGGTCAGTTCAGCCGTGGCCCGGGAGGCGATCCGGTACTCCCCCGGTGCGCTGAAGGCCCAGACCAGGTCGCCTTCCGCCGCCGCCGGGAGAACCTGTGTGTCGGGAAGACCATCGGTGCTGTCGAACAGGACCGCCGGCTTCCGCCCGGCGTCACCGGCGAGCGCGGCACCGGCTCCCCCCGGCGCGACGACCCGTACGTCCCCCGGTCCCTCGACACCGGTGAGCGCCCATCGAAGTCCGTCACCCGCCAGCCGGTCCACCGGGACGCGGGTGGTGTCCCAGCGGGGCGCCGTCGTGTGCCCGGACGCCGCCGGCCCGGTGGATTCGCCGGGCAGGATCCATAGGTCCTCACACGGGCGGCCGAGCCCGGCATACACGTCGTCGTCGGGGACGACGCTCCTGGCTTCCGGCCCCGACTCCGGGTCCGCGGCGGCGGACGGTATTCCTCCGTCCCCGGCCCCGCCCCGGTCGAGTTCCAGGGTGAGGCCGTCGTCCTCCAACGAGAAGAGCACGCGGCTGGAGGGCGCGGGCGGGTGCTGTGCGGTGCCGCCGGGCGCTTCGGCGAACGCCGCCGGCGCGAGACCGGCCAGGGCGACCGATCCCACCACCCCGACCGCGGCCCACCGCGTCTTCCTGGGTACTGCCATGAGGTACGTACTCCTTTTCGAGCGGACCGGCCAAAGGCCGCCCCGTCGTCGATTCGCCACGGAGAGAAGAGAACGGTCGTGCACCGGGAGAAGGGGTACCGCGGCCGTCGCCCGGTCCGGCACACCGCGCCAACTGCTGACGGAGCGTCACATCGCTTCGCGACAGCGCTCCGTGCGGCCGCCGCCGACGACCCCGCCAGGCCTAAATATTATGGTAATCATTTTCAACTGGCAAGCAGGGGCCGGTCCGGCGCACGGCAACGGCACCGGTCCCCCGTGAGCCCGGGCCCGCGAA
>NZ_KL585389.1:5467-7968 GCF_000721935.1 Streptomyces sp. NRRL WC-3549 | reverse complement strand
GGGTGGCGGTGCGGCCCGCCGACCGCACCGCCACCCGTCACAGGCCTCGCGGGGTCACCAGGAGGACTTGGTGACCCCGGGAAGGAGGCCGGCGTGCGCCTGCTCGCGCATCCGGATCCGCGACAGTCCGAACTTCCGCAGATGACCCCGCGGGCGGCCGTCCACGCCGTCCCGGTTGCGGACCCGGGTCGCACTGGCGTCACGCGGCTGACGGCGCAGCTCCTCGACCGCGGCCGCCCGCTCGGCCTCCGGCGTGCCCGGCCGGCGGATGGCCTCCTTCAGCTCGGCCCGCCGCGCCGCGTACCGCTCGACGGTCACCTTGCGCTTCTCGTTCCGGACGATCTTGCTCTTCTTCGCCATCAGACCCTCTCCCCCCGGGCCCGGATGCGGGCGACGGCGGCCTCGACGCCGATGCCGTCGATGGTCTTGATCGCCTTGGCGCTGAGGGTGAGCCGCACGTAGCGGCCCTCACCGGGCAGCCAGTACCGCTTGCGCTGGACGTTGGGGTCGAAGCGGCGTGACGTACGCCGGTGCGAGTGGGAGATCTTGTTCCCGAAGCCCGGTCGGGCGCCGGTCAGTTGGCAATGGGCGGACACGCGGATACCTACCTCTCGTCGAGACGGTCCATTCTTGAAAATGGAAACCATTGCCATATAGTAGCCCCATGGCTCGCAACGAAGTACGCCCGATCATCAAGCTCCGGTCCACCGCGGGGACGGGCTACACCTACGTCACGCGTAAGAACCGGCGGAACGATCCCGACCGGCTGGTGCTGCGGAAGTTCGACCCGCTCGTCCGCCGCCACGTCGACTTCCGCGAAGAGCGCTGACCACCCCCTCCCCCGTCGACATCCACCCCGAGGACACGAGGAACACCGCCATGCAGCCCGGAATCCACCCCCCTTACGGTCCTGTCGTCTTCCGCGACAAGGCCGCCGACTTCGCCTTCCTGACCCGCTCCACCCTGACCAGCGACCGCACCGTCGCATGGGAGGACGGCAACACCTACCCCGTGGTCGACGTGGAGATCTCCTCCGCGAGCCACCCCTTCTACACCGGCACCGCACGGGTCCTGGACACCGCGGGACGCGTCGAGCGCTTCGAGCGTCGTTACGGGCGCCGTGAGGCCCGGTGATGGAGACGGAACGGAAACTGCCCGTCGTCATCGTCAGCGGGCTGCACGCCGATGCCCGCAACGAGGTGGTGGACAGGCTGCTCAGGCAGGTGCCCCACAGCGTCGCCCTCCACCACGACCTGTCGACGGCGATGAACGGCACGGTCCACCGCACGGTTCGCGACGTCACCGGCGAGCTCTCCCACGGGGAGGCCCGCCTGGTCAACGACTGCGCCTGCTGCGCGCTGCGGGAGGACCTGCTGCCCGAGCTGGCACGTCTGGCGGCCGACGGGGTGACCCGGCTGGCCGTCCTCGATCTCTGGGATTCCGTCGAGCCGAAGGCCATGGCCGAGGTCATCGCCGCCCACGGCGCGGCGCAGGCGGAGGTGACCGGCGTCGTCGCGGCCGTCGATCCGGCCCTCGTGCTGCCCTGCCTGGTCAACGGTGACGACCTCGCCGAGGCCGGCCTCGCCGCGGCGCCGAGCGATCAGCGGACCGTCGGAGACACGTGGGCCCGCCAGTTGGAGTACTCCTCCGTCGTCGCCCTCGTCCGGAGCGACGACGCGGACGACGCGGACCGGGCGCTGATCCGCCAGTTGCATCCGACGGCACGGCGGATCGCCGCAGACTCCGAGGAGTTGCCGGTACTGGCCCTCGCGGGATTCGATGTGGAGGCGGCGGGAGCCGGTACTCATCCGGCCTGCGCCCTCCTCCCGCAGGAAGCCGAGGAGGCGGGCGTCAGCACCCTGGTGTGGCGCAGGTACCGCCCGTTCCACCCGGAGCGCCTGTACGACGCGCTGGAGGACCTGAGCTGTGCCGCCGCCCGCAGCCGGGGACGCTTCTGGCTCGCCGACCGGCCCGACACCCTGCTGTCCTGGGACGCCGCGGGGGGTGCCCTCTGCGTCGAGAACACCGGCCCCTGGCTGGCCTCCCTGCCGGACGCGGCCTGGGACATGGTCCCACCGTTCCGGCGGGCGGCAGCCGCGCTGGACTGGCACCCCGAGCACGGTGACTGCTGCCAGCACCTGGTCTTCGTCTCACCCGGCCTCGACCGGGACGGCCTCGTCGCCCTGCTCGACTCCTGCCTGCTGACCGACGACGAACACGACGCGGGACGCGCGGCCTGGAGGGACCTTCCGGCCGCTTTCGACTCGCTCCTCGACCCGGTCCACTGACCGCCCCACCGCCGACCTCTGAGGAAGACCGATGACTCGTCGCCAGGACCCCCGTAAGCCCGTCAGGAGCCGGCCCAATCCGCTCGACGCGGCCAAGATCACGTACATCGACTACAAGGACACCGACCTGCTGCGGAAGTTCATCTCCGACCGGGGCAAGATCCGCAGCCGCAGGGTCACCCGCATCAGCGCCCAGCAGCAGCGGCAGGGCGC
>NZ_KL585389.1:0-5258 GCF_000721935.1 Streptomyces sp. NRRL WC-3549 | reverse complement strand
CCGCCATCAAGAACGCACGGGAGATGGCCCTCCTGCCGTACTCCGGTACCAGCCGCTGACCTCCGTTCCGGCGGCACCCGGCACCGCGTCCGCACCGGGCCCGCCGCCCGGGAACGGACGAGCGGGGGCAGGGCGGATCAGGAGGGGCGCCGACGCGGTGTCCGCGTCGGCGCCCCTCCGTCCGCGCACGCCTCGGCGGAGGAGGCATAGAGGCCGCTCGGCCTGGACAGCATGGATACGACAATCACAATCACATCCAATCAGTCCGCCCCTCCCCGCGGCAGCACCGACCGGCGCCACCAGCAGTAGAGAGCTGCCGCTCACCCAGCTGAAAGGTAAGTGCCGCTGTTGGCTGCCCCCTTGTACCTGGATCCCAAGGTCGAGCCACCTCTGACATCCCTCCTGGACTCACCCCCGTTCCTGCACGGCCTCGTGGACGGGCTCGGGTCACCGCTCAACGTGGTGCTTCCGGACCGGGTCGCCGAGAACGTCTCACGCTTCCGGTCCGTGTACCGCCGCCACCATCTCGAGGGTGAGATCTGCTTCGCTCACAAGGCGAACAGATCGAGTGCGCTGGTACGCCGGCTGGCCACCACCGACGCGGCCGTGGACGTCGCCTCGCTCGACGAGCTGCAACACGCGCTGGCCTGCGGATTCACCCCGGACCGCATCGGTGCGACCGGACCCAAGGAACCGGAGTTCCTCTGGCTGGCGGCCCGCGTCGGGGCGACGGTGAACGTCGACGGACGCGGCGAACTGGAAGAACTCGCGGGCCTGGTACGCAGGTACGGCCTGCCCCGGGCGCAAGTGCTGCTGCGGCTCTCGGACTTCACCGGTTCGGGGGTGAAGGTACAAAGCCGACGCAGCCGCTTCGGTTCGCCGGCGTCGGAGCTGACCGGCCTGCTGGACGCCTCCGCCCGCCATCTCGACGCGCTGGAGGTCACCGGTGTGTCCTACCACCTCGACACCACCAGCCTTGAGGAGAAGGCCCTCGCGCTGGAGGGCTGCGTCCGGGCCATGGACGAGTGCCGGGCCCGGGGGATGCGCCCCCGCGTCATCGACATCGGTGGCGGCTTCGGGGTCGGCTACCTCGCGGACGGCGCCCAGTGGGAGCGCTACACGACACAGCTCACCCTGGCGGCCATGGGCCGGCGCGAGTCGCTGGCCTGGCGCGACCACACCTACGGGCTCAGCAGCGAGAAGGGCACCGTCCGCGGGGCGTTGGAGCTCTACCCCTCCCACCGCCCGGTCGCCGGCGCCGGATACCTGGACGAACTCCTGCGCAGCCCCGCCCCCACCCTCGGGCGCCCCCTGGCCACTCTGCTCCTCGAGAACCTCTACGACCTGTGCGTCGAACCGGGACGGGCCCTGGTGGACCAGTGCGGGGTGACCTTGGCCCGGGTCCTGGAGGTGCGCGGCGAGCCGGACGGCACCCATGTGGTCCGGCTGGCGATGAACGCCGACGACTGCGCCCTGGAGGAGCACGGCATCCTCCTGGATCCGGTACTCCTCCGCCGCGACCGGCGGCAGGAGGGGACCGTCGCCCCCTCGGGCCCGGTCGGCGTCTACCTCCACGGAAACCTGTGCCTCGAATCCGATCTCATCACACGCCGGCTGGTCTTCCTTCCCGGCCTTCCGGCCCCGGGCGACCTTCTGGCCTTTCCCAACACCGCCGGATACTGCATGGATTTCAACGCCCATCACGCCCAGCGACGACCCATGGCCCGCAAGGTGGCAGCTTTCCAGGACACCGACGGCTGGCAGTGGCGTCTCGACGACCAGTACTGGCCGATACATTCTGCGGGGACTGCGCATGAGGTATGACAGCATCATCGACACCGTCGGCAACACGCCTTTGGTCCGTATATCCCCTCATGTCCACGGCCTGCAGAACATCGAACTCTACGCAAAACTCGAGTTCTGCAATCCCTTCGGCTCGCTGAAGGACCGCGCGGCCTGGAACATGGTCCGGCCCGGCCTGCAGTCGGCGGTCGAAGAGGGAAGCCAGATCATCGAACTGTCCAGCGGGAACACGGCGAAGGCCCTCGCCGCCATCGCCGGTATGCACGGACTCGGCTTCAAGAGCGTCACCAACCGGATGAAGATCCCGGAGATAAAGGAACTCCTCCTCCTGCTGGGCGCCGAGATCGAGGAGCTGCCGGGGCAGACCGAATGCCTTGACCCGACGAACGCGGAAGACCCGCTGACCCTCTTCCACCGCAGTCTCAACGAGCCCGGAAGCACCTACCTGCACACCGACCAGTACTACAACGCCCGCAACGCGGAGGCCCACGAATCCGGCACCGGCCCGGAGATCGTGGCCGACCTCGACGGCCACGCACCGGACTGGTTCATCTCCGGTGTCGGAACCGCCGGCTCCTCCACCGGCGTCGCGCGGGCGTTACGCGAACACAACCCCAAGGTCTCGGTGGTGGGCCTCGTCGCGGAGAAATCCGACTTCATTCCCGGGATCAGGAACATCGACGAGGTGCAGGAGGTGGGGATTTTCGACCCCACCACATACGACACCATCGAGAAGGTGAATTCCGACGAGGCCATCGACGGAATGCTGAAGCTCATCCGGCAGTGCGGCATACTGGCCGGCCCGACGGGTGGAGCGGCCTTTTTCGGAGCGATACGGCACCTCCGGGAGATAGGCCCGCAACTCACCCAGCCGGCGACGGCCGTCTTCATCGTGTGCGACCGCGTCGAGAGTTACCTGAGTTACATAAGGAAGCGCCGCCCCGAACTCCTCGGACAGCGGGCTCCGAGCAACTCGCCGACAGGACTGACCCCCGAGGAGATCGGCGAGGCCCCCTCCCTCGGAGTCGCGGACGCCCGACGGTGGATCGCCGAGGAGAGACCCGTCATCGTGGACATGCGCAGCCCGTACGCCTACGCGGCTCTGCACATCGAGGGCTCGATCAACATCGTCGACGAGCTGTTCGAGGATCTCGTACGGGGCGGGCTGCCGTTCAGCAAGGCGCAGCCGGTACTGCTCGCGTGTCCCGTCGGCGAGAAGTCCCTGACCTACGCGGCACTGCTGAGGCGCATGGGCCACCCGGACGTGCGCAGCCTCGCCGGCGGGATCATCGCCTGGCGCGACGCGGGCGCACCGCTGGTGAGGGAGTGATTCCCGTGGAGCACGCGTCCACCGGCATGACGGCAGAGGCTCTGGCTCCCTGGCACGCCACCCTGCGCGCGCAGTTCCCCATCGTCACCTCCCACCCCGGGCTGGCCTACCTGGACAGTGCGGCGACCGCGCAGAAGCCGCGGGCGGTCCTGGACGCGGTCCAGGAGTACCTCACCACCTCCAACGCGAACGCGGGGCGCGGGACCTACCCCTGGGCCAACAGGACGACGGCGCTGGTCGAGGAGGTCGGGAAGCGGGTGAAGGCGTTCCTGGCCGACCCGGACCCGGACACCTCCGAAGTGCATTTCGTCAGCGGCACCACGGAGGGGCTGCGCCGGGTCGCCCTGGACTGGCTCACGCACGAGCTGGACGACGGGGACGAGATCATCGTGCCCTTCGCCGACCACGAGGCCAACGTCACGCCGTGGCAGGAGGCGGTCGCGGTCCTGGCCCGGCAGGGCACCCGCGTCACCGTCCGGGAGATGCCCTACCAGAGCGCTTCCGGCGACTACGACGTGGCACGGCTCGCCGGACTCGTCACCCCCCGTACCCGGTTCGTGGCGGTCACGCACGTACATCACGTCTACGGCGGGGACATGAACGTGCACCGGGTCCGCCAGGCGGTGGGGCCGGACGTGGTGATCTGCCTGGACGCGGCCCAGAGCGTCGGCCACCTGCCGGTCTCCATGCGGGCGCTGGACGTCGACTTCGCCGTCTTCTCGGGACACAAGGCCATGGCGCTGCCCGGGTCAGGAGCCGTCTGGTCCCGCGGTGCGAGGGGCGCGCCGTTCGTTCCGAGCGGCTGGAGCGGCACACCGAACACCGTGGGCATCGTCAGCCTCGGGGCCGCTCTGGACTGGCTCGAACGGGCCGGCCCGCAACAGATCGAACGGTGGACCGTCGGCCTGGCCGCCCGGCTGACCGACGGCTTGAGCACGCTGCCGGCGTACGAAGTGGTCGGATGCCAGCTGAGCCTGGCGCAGGACTCCCCGGTGCAGCAGCGGCACGGCATCGTGACGTTCAGGCACCGGGGCATCGACGCAGTCGACCTCGGGTTCATCCTCTTCAGCCATGGATTCATGGTCCGGGCGGACGGTCTCTGCCAGGGCCGGGCAGGTGAATCCCGCAGTTCCGTGCGGGTCAGTCTGCACGTCTACAACAGCCGCGAAGAGGTAGACCGGTTGCTGGAGGTACTCGCCGACCTCAGCTAGCGCAGATGACATTCGTTTTCACCTGTAGATTCGGGGGCTACCAAGCGGAACCGAGACGGTAGAGGTGGTACAGGAAGATGAGCGTGAGCATGCCGACGGCCGAGCTGTGGGTGGAGCGCTGGGAACGGCAGCAGCAGCGGTACGCCTTCGACCGGGAAGAACGCTTCACCGTGGTCGCGGACGTCGTGGAGCACGTGACCATGGGTCATGACAGCCCCCGCGTCCTGGACCTGGGGTGCGGCCCCGGGTCACTGCCCGCACGGTTGATCAAGCGCCTGCCCACGGCCGAGATCGTCGCCGTCGACATGGATCCGCTGCTCCTGGCACTCGCCCGCACCCGCCACTCCCGCGCCGCCCGGTACGTCGAGGCCGTGATCGGCGAGGACGGCTGGACGGGCGCCCTGGGGCTGCGGCGGCCGGTCGACGCCGTCGTTTCCACGACCGCGCTCCACTACCTCCCCGAAGGCGTGCTGAGGCGCACCTATGCCGAACTGACCGGGCTGCTGCGGCCCGGCGGGGTGCTGATCAACGCGGACCACCTGCCGCTGGAGGGCGAGGGTTTCGTCGAGATCGCCGAGTACGTCGGGACGCGCCGGGCCGAGCGCCAGCACGCCTTCGACCACGAGGACTGGGAGACGTGGTGGTCGGCCGTGGAGAAGGAACCGGAACTGACGGGGCTGTGCGCGGAACGCCGTAAACGGCGTTCCGCGCACGCCGGTCGCCCCGTCACGCTCGGCCGGCACATCGAGTTGCTGGCCGAGGCGGGCTTCGGGCCCGCCAACCCGGTCTGGCAGGTGGGCAACAGCTACGTCCTCGTCGCCGTTCGGCGGTAGAGGAGGGCACCCCCGAGGGCGGCCGGCCTTCCGCGTGCGGCGCGACCGCGCCGAGATCCCGGCCGCACCGGCAGCCGCGCG
>NZ_KL585388.1:168190-169681 GCF_000721935.1 Streptomyces sp. NRRL WC-3549 | reverse complement strand
CCGGCCCCCGCCCCGCCCCCGCCGAATCTCCCCGTCCCCCGCTCCCTGTCCCCCGTCCCCCGTAGCCCGCCCCCCGGGCCCCGGCCTTACGTGGGTCAGTTCTGCGAGCGCCTGCGGGCGAGGACCGTCGCTCCGGCGCCGGCGGCCAGCAGCAGGGCCGCGCCGCCCGCGATGTACGGGGTGGAGGAGCTGGAGCCCGTCTCGGCGAGGTCGCCGGTGCCGGACGCCTGGGCCTTGCCGGTGCCGGTCTGGGTCTTCACGTCGCCGATCTCGTCACCCTTGCCGGCGCTGTCGCCACCGGTGCCGCCCTCGTCCCCGGAACCACCGCTCTCCGACCCGCCGTTGTCAGAACCGCCGTTGCCCGAGCCCCCGTTGTCGGAACCGCCGTTCTCGGAGCCGCCGTTCCCCGACCCGGCGTTCCCGGACCCGCCGTCGTCCGAGCCACCGCCCTTCGGCGTCTCGCAGGTCGCCTCGGCCAGCGTGACCTCCCCCTCCACCTCGGCGACGTTGAGGGCGAGCGGGTTCACCGACACCCGGAGCTGGAGAGCCGTCGCGGCGGCCGTGCTCGTGGTGGTGGCGGTCTTCGACAGGTCGAGGGTGACCGAACCGACGCCCGGGACGTCGACGTCCGTCGTGCCGCCCGAGGAGAGGGTGACCCGCTTGCCGAGCACCGAGACGTGACCCAGCACGTTCGACTCGGCGACCGGCTTCTTCCCCGTCTCGCACAGGGCCTTGGAGGTGACCTTCTCCAGCTCGATCAGGGACAGTTTCGGCAGACCGGGCACGTGCACCCGGGCGTTGGCGAGGTTGGTGTGTCCCTCGGCCTTCCGCTCGTCCACGGTGGCGTCGGCCGTGGCGACGTCGGCCCTCAGCACCCGCACCGGGCGCCCCTGTTCGGCCCCGTCGAGCTCCACGCTGAGCGCCGTCTTCTCCGCGCTGGCCGGGGCCTGCACCTCGTTGAGCGTGGCCCTGAGCGGCAGTTGGACCGACTTGCTGAGGAGCGAGACGTCGAGCCCGGTGCGCAGCACGACGGCGCTCGCCTTTCCGTGGCCGTCGGCCGGGGCGGCCGGAACGGTCGCGGTGGCTGCCTGCGCGGGGACGGCGACCAGCAGGGCGACGGGCGCGGCGGCGACCGCCAGGGCGGCCAGGCGGAAGGTGTTGCTGTTCAAGATGGTGGAACCCCCACAAGAGACATGGAGCCACCGGCACCGCCCAATGGGGGACATCGCGGGCGCCGGTGGCCTCGACTCCGTGAATCTTTACGCACGGAGGGTGAACTGACAGACACCTGGAGTCAGTTCACTCCAAAGGGAGGTTTCCGCGTACGTATTCGAATCTTTCGGCACGAGAGTTCCCCGGAGTCACCCGTTTCACCGAGCGTGGACGGCGCACCGGCCACCCTGGCCCACCGAGGCACGAGAGTGCCCAACGAGCCGGGGTGGCCCGGGGTCACCCGCGGTCAACACCGCGCCCTCGCCCCGGCTCCGGCCC
>NZ_KL585388.1:166211-167986 GCF_000721935.1 Streptomyces sp. NRRL WC-3549 | reverse complement strand
GCACCACCCGCCGGGGCCCCGCCAGCACGCGTACGTCGGCGCGCGGATCCTCGTCGTACACGACCAGGTCCGCCGGGGCCCCCTCCTCCAGCACCGGCCGGCCCAGCCAGCGCCGTGCGCCCCAGGCCGTCGCGGAGAGCGCCTCCAGGGGCGGGATGCCCGCCTTCACGAGTTCGGCGACCTCGGCGGCCACCAGGCCGTGGGCCAGCGAGCCGCCCGCGTCCGTCCCCACGAAGACCGGGACGCCCGCGTCGTACGCCGACCGCACGGTGTCGTAGCGGCGCTCGTACAACCGCCGCATATGGGCCGACCAGCGGGGGAACTTGGCCTCGCCGCCCGCGGCGAGGTCCGGGAAGGTGGCGATGTTGACCAGCGTCGGGACGATCGCCACCCCGCGCTCGGCGAAGAGCGGGATCGTGTCCTCGGTGAGCCCCGTCGCGTGCTCGATGCAGTCGATCCCGGCCTCCACCAGGTCGCGCAGGGAGTCCTCGGCGAAGCAGTGAGCGGTGACCCGGGCACCGAGGCGGTGCGCCTCGGTGATGGCGGCCTCGACCTCACCGCGCGGCCAGCAGGCGGTGAGGTCCCCGGCGTCCCGGTCGATCCAGTCGCCGACCAGCTTCACCCAGCCGTCCCCGCGCCGGGCCTCCCGGGCGACGTGGGCGACCAGGTCGCCGGGCTCGATCTCGTGGGCGTAGTTGCGGATGTACCTGCGGGTCCGGGCGATGTGCCGGCCGGCCCGGATGATCTTCGGCAGGTCCTCCCGCTCGTCGGTCCACCGGGTGTCGGAGGGCGATCCCGCGTCCCGGATGAGCAGCGTGCCGGCGTCCCGGTCGGTGAGGGCCTGCTTCTCGGCGGTCGCCGCGTCGACCGGTCCGTGCCGGTCGAGGCCGACGTGGCAGTGCGCGTCGACGAGGCCGGGCAGCGCCCAGCCGTCGAGGGTCACCGCCCCGTCGGCGCCCGGCGGCCGCTCGTGGGTGACGCGTCCGTCCACCGCCCAGACCTCGTCCCTGACGTCGTCCGGGCCGAGCAGCACCCGCCCCTTGATCCGCAGTATCCGTGCCGCCTCGTGATCGCTCATGCACAGCACTGTACGAGGCGCCGCACCCGGGGCCGCGGGGCCTGCTCGGTACCCTCGGACGCACGCGCCCCCGAGGCGCCGACCGCGAACGACACACCTGAAGAGAGCACCCCGTGACGCACCCCTTCCTCGACCTCCCGCCGCTGACCGCCGACCACTTCGCGGCCATCGAGCGGCGGGTGGCCGGCCTCCTCGCCACCGAGCAGGACGTCGTCATCCCCCAGGGCGAGGCGCTGCTGCCCCTCGAAGGCTGCATCCGGGGCGGTGCCCGGCCCGGCTCGACCGCGCTGAACGTCGTGACCGGCCCGTACGGCCAGACCTTCGGCAACTGGCTGCGGGACTGCGGCGCCGAGGTCGTCGACCTGGTGGTGCCCTTCCACGCGGCGGTCACCGCGGAGCAGGTCGGACAGGCGCTGGCCGCGCACCCGGAGATCGACTTCGTGTCGCTGGTGCACGCGGAGGCGGCGACCGGCAACACCAACCCGGTCGCGGAGATCGGCGAGGTGGTCCGGGCGCACGGGGCACTGTTCATGCTGGACGCCGTGGCGTCGGTGGGCGCCGAACCGCTGCTGCCGGACGCCTGGGGCGTGGATCTGTGCGTGATCGGCGCACAGAAGGCGATGGGCGGCCCGGCCGGCGTCTCGGCGGTGTCGGTGAGCGCGCGGGCCTGGGAGCGGCTGGCGGACAACCCGCGGGC
>NZ_KL585388.1:165770-165990 GCF_000721935.1 Streptomyces sp. NRRL WC-3549 | reverse complement strand
ATGTGTATAAGAGACAGGGACTGGAAGGAGCGGTGGATCGACGCGGGCCGCACGGCTCTTCCGCACGCCCCGGCGCAGTTGGAGATGCTGGCGCTGGAGGCCTGCGTGGAGCGGATCGAGGCGGAGGGCCTGGACACCCTGACGGCCCGGCACGCCTCGGCTGCGGCGGCCACCCGGGCGGGTGCGGTGGCCCTCGGCGGCGGCCTGGAGCCGTACGTCC
>NZ_KL585388.1:163383-165579 GCF_000721935.1 Streptomyces sp. NRRL WC-3549 | reverse complement strand
GGCCTGGAGCCGTACGTCCACGAGGCCCGGGACGCCGCGCCGGTCGCCACGACGCTGCGGGTGCCGGCCGGAACCGACGCCGCCGCGCTCGTGCGGAGCGCGCTCGCGGCCGACCCGTCGCTGCCGCTGGTGGCGGGTGGCGGCGCGCTCGCCCGGGAGATGGTCCGGGTCAACCACTACGGCGCGGACGCGACGCGGGGCGCCGTGCTCTCGTCGCTGGCCGCGCTGGGCTCCGCGCTCGCGGACGCCGGACGGCCCGCCGACCTGGACGCCGCCCGCAGGGCCGTTTCGGAAACCTGGCCGAACGACTGATTCGAATATGCCGGACGACACCGGCATACATATGAAAAGAATGGCGGGGAGCTACTTTATCGAGAGTAGCTCCCCGCATTCTTTTGCCCGCAATCCTCCAAGCTAAACACCCCACTTTCGAGGGACACCCGATCTACGTAATCCGGACACGCGCCAGGAGAGTTACAACCCTGTGACCGACTCCACAGGGAGCCTGTTATGCCCGGTAAATTCCGGTCAAATCGCGAGAAAAATCCACCCGCTTCCGCCCGGCTCGCGCCCGCGTGATAGCACAGACACGCGCGCCACCCAACCCTTTCCGGCGATGCAATTTCGATTTTTGCTGGGTAAATTCAATTCGCATGACCGCCGCACCAGCAGATTTTGCACGTGCCCGAAGTGAATTCCTTACAATCGACGCCCCGCGAGTGGAGGACGGAGCCGCGATCTGGCGCATCGCCCGCGACTCCGAGGTCCTGGACCTCAACTCCTCGTACAGCTACCTGCTGTGGTGCCGTGACTTCGCGGCGACCTCCGTGGTCGCCCGCGACGAGAAGGGCGAGCCCATCGCCTTCGTGACGGGGTACATCCGGCCCGACCGCCCCGAGACGCTCGTCGTCTGGCAGGTGGCCGTGGACGCCGCCCACCGCGGGAAGGGACTGGCCGCCGAGCTGCTGGACGCCCTGACCGCGCGCGTCGCGGCCGAGCAGGGCCTGGCGTCCGTGGAGACCACGGTCACCCCGGACAACACCGCCTCCGACCGGCTGTTCACCTCCTACGCACAGCGCCACGACGTGGCCCTGGAGCGCGAGGTGCTCTTCGACGGCGGGCTGTTCCCCGAGGGAACACACCTGCCGGAGGTGCTGTACCGCATCGGCCCGTTCCACGCGTAGGGCCGTCGCCGCCCCCTCGGGAGCGGCACGTACCGACACCGGACCCGCCCCCGCCCGGGGCACGCACGGCCCGGTCCCCGCCCCGCCCGGGGCGCGTACGCCTCACCCGCCTCTCTGTCACACCCCCCTCGAGCAGGAGATTCGCTGTGACCATCACCCCGCCCGCCCTGAGTGTCTTCGAGAGCCTCGAGTCGGAGGTGCGCAGCTACTGCCGCGGCTGGCCCGCCGTGTTCGACCGCGCGCAGGGCGCCCGCCTCACCGACGAGGACGGCCACTCGTACCTCGACTTCTTCGCCGGTGCCGGCTCACTCAACTACGGCCACAACAACCCGGTGTTGAAACGCGCGCTCATCGACTACATCGAACGCGACGGGATCACCCACGGCCTCGACATGGCCACGACGGCCAAACGCGCGTTCCTGGAGACGTTCGAGAACGTGATCCTGCGCCCCCGTGACCTGCCGTACAAGGTGATGTTCCCCGGCCCGACCGGCACCAACGCGGTCGAGTCGGCGCTGAAGCTCGCCCGCAAGGTCAAGGGCCGCGAGTCCGTCGTCTCCTTCACCAACGCCTTCCACGGCATGTCGCTGGGATCGCTCGCGGTGACCGGCAACGCCTTCAAGCGGGCCGGTGCCGGCATCCCGCTCGTGCACGGCACCCCGATGCCGTTCGACAACTACTTCGACGGCACGGTCCCCGACTTCCTCTGGTTCGAGCGGCTCCTGGAGGACCAGGGCTCCGGCCTCAACAAGCCCGCCGCGGTGATCGTGGAGACCGTGCAGGGCGAGGGCGGCATCAACGTGGCCCGCGCCGAGTGGCTGCGCGCGCTCCAGGACCTGTGCCACCGCCAGGACATGCTGCTGATCGTCGACGACATCCAGATGGGGTGCGGCCGCACCGGCGGCTTCTTCTCCTTCGAGGAGGCCGGCATCGTCCCGGACATCGTCACGCTGTCCAAGTCCATCAGCGGTTACGGCCTGCCGATGTCGCTCCTGTCTCTTATACACATCTC
>NZ_KL585388.1:154953-163213 GCF_000721935.1 Streptomyces sp. NRRL WC-3549 | reverse complement strand
AGATGTGTATAAGAGACAGGGACATCTGGGAGCCTGGCGAGCACAACGGCACCTTCCGCGGCAACAACCCGGCGTTCGTCACCGCCGCCGCCACGCTCGACGCCTACTGGGCGGACGGCCAGATGGAGAAGCAGACCCTGGCCCGCGGCGAGCAGGTCGAGCAGACGCTGCTGGCGATCTGCGCCGAGGAGGCCACCGCGCAGTTCCGCGGCCGCGGCCTCGTCTGGGGCCTGGAGTTCACCGACCCGGCGCGCGCCTCCGCCGTCTGCGCGCGCGCCTTCGAGCTGGGCCTGCTGCTGGAGACCTCGGGCCCGCAGAGCGAGGTCGTCAAGCTGCTCCCGCCGCTGACGATCACCCCCGAAGAGCTGGACGAGGGCCTGCGCACGCTGGCCCGCTCCGTCCGTGAGACCGCCTGACCCGGGGCCGGCCCCGGAACAGGCACCGCTTGAGCAGGACAGAAGAGAAAGGCACCATCCCACGTGATCGTCCGATCGTTCAGTGACATCGAGAACACCGAGCAGCACATCAAGGCGGCCTCAGGCACCTGGGAGAGCAAGCGCATCGTGCTCGCCAAGGAGAAGGTCGGCTTCTCGCTCCACGAGACCGTGATGTACGCGGGCACGGAGACCTCGATGTGGTACGCGAACCACATCGAGGCGGTGCTCTGCACCGAGGGTGAGGCCGAACTCACCAACGAAGAGACCGGCGAGAAGCACTGGATCACGCCGGGAACGATGTACCTGCTGGACGGGCACGAGCGCCACACCATGCGGCCCAAGACCGACTTCCGCTGCATCTGCGTCTTCAACCCCCCCGTCACCGGGCGGGAGGAGCACGACGAGAACGGTGTCTACCCGCTGCTGACAGAGGAGGGCTGAGAACCATGACCACCGAGGTACGAACCGACCTCTACCCCACGCGCGGCGCCGCCGAGATGACCACTCCCCGCCAGGACCCGGTCATCTGGTCCGCGCCGGGCGCGCCCGGACCGATCGCCGCGAAGGACCTCCAGTCCTTCGAGCACGACGGCTTCCTCGCCATCGACCAGCTCATCACCCCGGACGAGGTGGCCGGCTACCACACCGAGCTGGAGCGCCTGATCGCCGACCCGGCGGTCCGCGCCGACGAGCGTTCGATCATCGAGCCGAAGTCGCAGAGCGTGCGGTCCGTCTTCGAGGTCCACAAGATCAGTGAGGTCTTCGCGCGGCTGGTCAGCGACGAGCGCGTGGTGGGCCGGGCCCGCCAGATCCTGGGCTCGGACGTGTACGTCCACCAGTCCCGGATCAACGTGAAGCCGGGCTTCGGCGCCTCGGGCTTCTACTGGCACTCGGACTTCGAGACCTGGCACGCCGAGGACGGTCTGCCGAACATGCGGACCGTGTCGGTCTCCATCGCCCTGACGGAGAACTACGACACCAACGGCGGGCTGATGATCATGCCCGGTTCGCACAAGTCGTTCCTGGGCTGTGCGGGCGAGACGCCGAAGGACAACTACAAGAAGTCCCTGCAGATGCAGGACGCCGGCACCCCGTCCGACGAGGCGCTGACGAAGATGGCCGACCGGCACGGCATCAAGCTCTTCACGGGCAGGCCCGGTTCGGCGACCTGGTTCGACTGCAACGCCATGCACGGCTCGGGGGACAACATCACCCCGTACGCCCGCAGCAACGTGTTCATCGTGTTCAACAGCGTGGAGAACACGGCCCAGGAGCCCTTCGCGGCTCCGATCCGCCGCCCGGAGTTCATCGGGGCGCGCGACTTCACTCCGGTGAAGTAGGGCATCCGGCAGGCCCTGAGGGGAGGGGCGGGACGCGTCAGGCGTCCCGCCCCTCCCCTCTGCCGTGAGCGGGGAGACCCGACCGGGGCCCCTGCGGCCCGCGCCCCGGTCCGTCGGCGCCCGTCGCACGGGTCCGCCGGCACCCTCCTCCGCGCATGAGCTCTCAGAGGGCGAGACGCCATTTGACATTAGATAGCTTTATAGGTCCTATAGGGCATGCTTTGAGCATGGAATCACGCGGCGTGAGCACGCGGCGCGATCGCTTCCGTCCCCCTAGGTGAATGAGCCAGACCGTGACCCACCCGGCCGTACCCCTCCCGCCCACCAGCGACTCCGACCCCGCCGCGGAGTGGGACGCCTGGCGGGCCGAACGCCGTCACGCCCTCACCGCGCCGACCGGGAACCTGGCCCTCGTCGAGACCCGCTGGCTGCCCGCCGGCGAGCGTCCGGACATCGAGGCGGCCCGTACGGGACAGCCGGACACCGTGACCGTGACCACGCTGGAGCGGACCGACCTCGTCACCGGCGAGGCCGAGCACGGACTGCGGTTCTGGGACTCCGCGTCGCCGGCCCTCCGCCACTTCGAGGACACGAGCGCCTTCCCCTACGACCCGAAGTGGGTCCTGGAAGCCTCCTGCACACCGGCACCGGCCGCCCGGCGCGTCCCCTTCGAGCACCTCCGCGACAACGGCGGCACCCGCGACCTGGTGGTCCCGGAGGACATCGAACTCACGCTGGACGGGCACACGTACGCGCTCAGCGCCTTCGACGACGACGGCACCCTGCTGCTCGTCTTCGGCGACCCGACCAACAGCGCCACCACCTACGGCGCCGGACGGTTCCTGTTCGTACGGCGTGCGGCGGGCGACGACCGCCGGGTCGTCCTCGACTTCAACCGCGCCTTCGTCCCGCCCTGCGGGTTCTCCGATCAGTACAACTGTCCGATGCCGCCGCGGCAGAACCGTTTCCACCTGCCCGTCGAGGCGGGCGAGAAGCTTCCCCTCTTCCGCGACGGCTTCCCCGCGCAGCACTGATCGCCGCCCCTCCCCTCCCAGCAGCACGAAGGCGCACCTCCCTCATGAGCATCAAGAAGACCTCCCTGTACTCCGCCACCGCGGTCACCTGCGCCCTGGCCCTCTCCGCGTGCGGCGGACCGGGCGGCGGCTCCGCCGCGGGCGGCACGTACGACAAGGACGCCACGGTGAACATCGGCTCCCTCTACGAGCCGCAGAACCTGGACAACACCGCGGGCGGCGGCCAGGGAGTCACCGAGGCCCTCAACGGCAACGTCTACGAAGGGCTGTTCAAGCTCACCGACGACGGCGGCGTGGAGCCGCTGCTCGCCGAGGACCACACGGTCAGCGAGGACGGGCTCACCTACACCTTCACGCTGAAGGACGGGGTGACGTTCCACAGCGGCAAGAAGCTCACCAGCCAGGACGTCGAGTACAGCCTGGAGAAGGTCCTCGCGGACGACTCGCAGTCCGCCCGCAAGAGCAGCCTCGACGTGGTCGAGGACATCGCCACGCCCGACGCGCGGACTCTGAAGGTCACGCTCTCGAAGAGGTCGATCTCCTTCGTCTACAACCTCTCCTACGTCTGGGTCGTCAACTCCGAGGCGGAGAACCTGAAGACGAGCGAGGACGGCACCGGGCCGTTCACGTTGAAGAAGTGGACGCGCGGCTCGGCGCTCAGCCTCGACCGGTTCACCGGCTACTGGGGTGAGGCGGCGGCCAGCCGCCAGGTCGTCTTCCACTACTACAAGGACGCGACCGCGCTGAACAACGCGCTCCTCACCGACGCCGTCGACGTCGTCACGAGCGAGCAGTCCCCCGACGCACTCGGCCAGTTCACGTCGAACCCGAAGTACAAGGTCAACGACGGCGACTCGACCACGAAGCTGCTGCTCGCCTTCAACGACAAGGCCAAGCCCTTCACCGACGTCAAGGTGCGCCGGGCCGTCTCCGCCGCGATCGACGACAAGAAGCTGCTGGAGTCCGTCTGGGACGGCTACGGCAAGGAGATCGGGTCGATGGTCCCGCCCACCGACCCGTGGTACGAGGACCTCACCGAGACCGACACCCACGACCCCGCGCGGGCCAAGGAGCTGCTGAAGGAGGCCGGCTACGCCGACGGCTTCAGCTTCACCCTCGACACCCCCAACTACGACCCGCACCCGACCGCCGCCACCTTCATCAAGTCGGAGCTGGCCAAGGTCGGCGTCACCGTGAAGATCAACACGATCACGCCCGACGAGTGGTACACGAAGGTCTACAAGAACCACGACTTCACGGCCACGCTCCAGGAGCACGTCAACGACCGCGACCTGGTCTGGTACGGCAACCCCGACTTCTACTGGGGCTACGACGAGCCGCAGGTCACCCGCTGGGTCGAGCAGGCGGAGGCGGCCACCACGGAGGCCGGGCAGACCGAGCTGCTGAAGAAGGTCAACCGCAAGACCGCCGAGGACGCGGCGAGCGACTGGCTCTACCTCTACCCGCAGATCGTCGTGGCGAACACCAAGCTGTCCGGCTACCCGGTCAACGGCCTCAACTCCCAGTTCTTCGCGTACGACATCAAGAAGAAGAGCTGATGGCGCGGTACCTCCTGCGCCGCTTCGTCTTCCTCCTGGTGTCGCTGGCGCTCGCGAGCGTGGTGCTCTTCGCCCTGCTGCGCCTGCTGCCCGGCGACCCGGCCAACGCGCTCACCTCGGTGGGTGCGAGCCCCGAGCAGATCGCGGCGGCCCGGCACTCCATCGGTTCCGACAAGCCGCTGCCCGAGCAGTTCACCCACTGGCTCGGGCAGCTGGCGGGCGGGGACCTCGGCACCTCGTTCGTCAGTACGCTGCCGGTCGGCCCCGAGGTGGCCTCCCGGCTGGACCTGACGGTCCCGCTGACCCTGGCCGCGTTCGTCCTCTCGGTCCTGATCGCGGTGCCGGCCGGATTCGTGGCCGCGTACAAGCGGCACACCTGGTACGGCGCGCTGCTCAGCGGCGTCTCCCAACTGGGCATCGCCGTACCGGTGTTCTGGCTCGGCATGATCCTCGTCGCCGTCTTCGCGCTGAACGCGGGCTGGCTGCCGGCCGGCGGCTTCCCCCCGGACGGCTGGGCGGTACCCGGTGAGGCGGTCCGCTCGCTCGTCCTGCCCGTGGCGACCATCGCCCTGGTGATGAGCGCCTCGCTGATCCGGTACGTCCGCTCGGCGACCCTGGACGTCCTGGGCAGTGACTACCTGCGAACGGCACGCGCGCTGGGGTCCTCGTTCGGGCGGGCCATGTGGCGTCACGGGCTGCGCAACGCCTCGGTCCCGGTGGTCTCCGTCCTCGGCATCGAGCTGGCCTCCACCCTGCTCGGCGCGGTGGTGGTGGAGTCGGTGTTCGCGCTGCCGGGCCTCGGCTCGATGCTCGTCACCGGGATCGCCCAGCACGACTACCCGGTCGTCCAGGGCGTGCTGTTCGTCTCCACCCTGGCCGTCCTGCTCATCGGCTTCGCCGCCGACCTCGTGCAGCGGATCATCGACCCCCGGCTGCGCGACCGTCTCTCGGGGGGCTCCCGATGACCGCACGTGCCACCGAACGAACCACCGGACGTCCAACCGGGCCGACCACCGGACGCCGCCGCCCCGCGCGTTCGTACACCCTGCTCGCCGGGTGCGTGCTCACCGGTCTCGTCGTGCTGCTCGCCCTCGTCTCGCTGGTGTGGTCCCCGTACGCGGCCGACGACACCTCCGGCGGACGGCTCACCGGCCCGGGCGCCGGCCACCTGCTGGGCACCGACAAGCTCGGCCGCGACCTGTTCACCCAGGTGATGACCGGGGCGCGGATCGCCGTCACTGCGGGTCTGGGCTCGGTGCTGATCGCCGCGGTCCTCGGTGTCCTGCTGGGGTTGCTCACCGCCTTCGCGCAGGGCTGGCTCGACGACACCCTCTCCGCGTTCCTCGACATCCTGATCGCCTTCCCGACGCTGCTGCTGGCGATGCTCATCGTCGCGGCGCACTCGGCCACGCTCGGCTCCGCCGTGCTGGCCATCGGGCTCGCCCAGAGCGCGGTCGTGGCCCGGCTGACCCGCATCCTCGTCAAACGGGTCCTCACCGAGGCCTACATCACCGCCGCCCGCACCTCCGGCACGTCCTGGCCGCGCACGGTGGTCCAGCACGTCCTTCCCAACATCTGGCCGACCCTCGTGGTCAACCTGGCCCTCCAGTTCGGTCTCGCCGTCCTCGCGGAGGCCGGCCTGTCCTACCTCGGCCTGGGCGTACCGCCGCCGAACGCCTCGTGGGGCGGCATGCTCCAGGAGGCGCAGGCCACGTTCACCACCGCGCCGGCCGGGGCGCTCGCCCCCGGCATCCTGCTCGTCATGCTGGTCGTGGGCGTCAACCTCGTCGCGGACGGCCTGCGCGACACCCTCGACCCGACGACCCGGCGGCGGCGCACATGACCCTCCTCGACCTGAGCGGCCTCACCCTGAGCACCACGGACGGAACCACGCTGGTGGACGACCTGTCGCTGTCGCTCGCGCGCGGCGAACGGCTCGGGCTCATCGGCGAGTCGGGCTCCGGCAAGTCGCTGACGGCGCTGGCGGTCCTCGGCCTCCTGCCGGAGGGCATCACCGCCACCGGAAGCATCGAACTGGCCGGGACGCAGATCGTCGGCGCGCGTGAGGAGCAGCTCACCCGGGTACGCGGACGGGACGCCGCCGTCGTCTTCCAGGAACCGCTCACCGCCCTGGACCCGCTGATGCGGGCCGGCCGCCAGCTCGCCGAACCCCTCGCCAGACGGCACGGGCTCAGGGGCTCGGCGCTGAAACGCGCGGTCGTCGACGCACTGGAACGGGTACGGCTGGCGGAACCCGACCGCATCGCCCGGTCCTTCCCGCACGAGATCTCCGGCGGGCAGCGCCAGCGGGTCGCGCTCGCCATGGCGCTGGCGTGCGAACCGAAGCTGCTCATCGCGGACGAGCCGACCACGGCGCTCGACGTGTCCGTGCAGGCGGAGATGCTCGACCTGATCGACACGCTCGTCCGGGAACGCGACATGGCCGTCCTCTTCGTCAGCCACGACCTGGCGGTCGTCGCCAGGATCGCCGACCGCGCCCTGGTCATGCGCAAGGGCCGGGCCGTGGAGGAGGGTGCCGTCCTCGACCTCGTCCGCTCACCGGTCCACGCCTACACCAAGGCGCTGGTGGGCAGTGCCCGGCGGCTGGAGTCCGCCCTGAACCTGGGAGAGACCCGATGACGCCCGCACCGGTCCTGGAGCTGAGGAACGTGTCGCTGCACCACCGGGGCAGCGCCACCCCCGCCGTCCAGGACGTCTCCCTCACCGTCGAGTCCGGCCGCAGTCTCGCCCTCGTCGGCGAGTCCGGGGCGGGCAAGACGACCCTGCTGCGGCTCCTGCTGGGCCTCGGCAGGCCGACCCGGGGGACCGTCGCCTTCGAGGGCACCGGACTCGACGTGCGCGACCGCCGGCAGATGCGGCGCTTCCGGCGCGGTGTGCAGTGCGTCTTCCAGGACCCGTACTCCTCGCTCGACCCCCGCAGGCGCGTCGGTGACATCGTCGCCGAGCCGTTGCGCTCCCTGGGCCTCGACTCGAAGGCCACCGCGGCCCCCAAGGTCGCCGAGGCACTGGAGCGGGTGGGCCTCCCGGCGGACGCGGTACACCGCTACCCGCACGAGTTCTCCGGGGGCCAGCGCCAGCGCGTCGCCATCGCCCGTGCGACGGTGTGCCATCCGCGGGTGCTCCTGGCCGACGAACCCGTCAGTGCGCTGGACGTCACGACCCGTGTGGCCGTGGTCGACCTGATCGCCGAGCTCAAGCAGGAGCGGGGGTTGACCGTCGTCATGGTCTCCCACGACCTGTCGGTCGTGGCGTCCCTGTGCGAACACACCGCCGTCCTGGAAGGCGGCCGCCTCGTCGAACAGGGGGACACGGCCCAGGTGCTGGGCGCCCCCGCGCACCCGTACACCCGCCGCCTCCTGGACGCCGTACCGCGGCTGCCCGTCTGAGGCTCCGGGCCGGCGGTACGGCGACAACTCGCTGGACCGCGCACCGGCCCGGCGGGGAGAGTGTCGCCATGACCTCCCTCGTACAGCACATCACCATCGACTGCGCCGACGCCTATGAACTGGCCCTCTTCTGGGCGGAGGTGCTCGGCACGTCCGTGTCGGACGACGACGTGCCCGGCGACCCCGAGGCGCTCGTGGAGACCGGGAGGGCGGCGCTGCTCTTCGTCACGGTGCCCGAGCCCAAGCGGGCCAAGAACCGTGTGCACCTGGACGTACGCCCCGAGGACCGCACCCGCGACGAGGAGATCGAGCGGCTGCTCGGTCTGGGCGCCACCCTGGTCGCCGACCACCGCAAGCCGAACGGGCGGGGCTGGGCGACCCTGGCCGACCCCGAGGGCAACGAGTTCTGCGTGGAGGCCGGTGCCGCGGAACGCGCGGCGCTGGCCGGTACGCGGCTGCCGGTCACCGCCGACGACGTGACGC
>NZ_KL585388.1:154104-154749 GCF_000721935.1 Streptomyces sp. NRRL WC-3549 | reverse complement strand
CGACGTGACGCTGGCGGTGCGGCTCGCGGCCGACACGCTCGCGGCGTCCCCGGCGGCCGACTGGCGTGTCCCGGCAGGGTCGTTGCTGTGGGACTGCTGGGAGACCGTGGAGCACCTGAGCGACGACCTCTTCTCGTACGCCGTCCAGCTCGGCCCGCGCACGCCCTCGACGCGGGCCGGTGTTCCCTACCGCTGGGCCCCGGAGCGCGAGGGCGGCCCCTGGAACGCGGTCTTCGCGGACCCGGAGGCGGGGACCGCGGGGCTGCTCCAGACCCTGGAGGCGAGCGGTGCGCTCCTGGCCGCGATGGTGCGGACGGCCTCTCCCGCTCTGCGTTCCTTCCACTCGTACGGTGCCTCCGACCCGGAGGGCTTCGCCGCGATGGGTGTGGTGGAGACCCTCGTGCACACCCACGACGTCGCCGCCGGGCTGTCGCTCTCCTGGGCCCCGCCCGCCGACCTGTGCGACCGGGTGCTGGCCCGGCTCTTCCCGGACGCCCCGGACGACGCCGACCGGTGGACCGTCCTGCTGTGGTCCACCGGCCGCGCGGATCTTCCGGGCCGCGAGCGGGTCACCTCGTGGAGGTGGCACGGGGCGCCTTCGGCCCCCTGAGCGGAGCCGCTGCCGGCCGTGACCGCCCCGGCCGT
>NZ_KL585388.1:153271-153912 GCF_000721935.1 Streptomyces sp. NRRL WC-3549 | reverse complement strand
GTGACCGCCCCGGCCGCCCGCCCCGCGCGGCGCGTACGTCAGCGCGCGAGCACGTCCAGGACGCGGTCGACGTCCGCCTCGGTGTTGTACAGGTGGAAGGCCGCCCGCAGGTTCCCGGCCCGGTTCGAGACCACCACCCCGGCCCGGGCCAGCTCCGGCACCCTGTCGCCGAGTCGGGGCACGGCGACGACCGCGGACGTGCCGGGAACCGCCGGGTGGCCGAGCGCGGCCAGGCCGTCCCGGAAGCGGGCGGCGAGGCCGGTGGCGTGGCCGTGCAGCGCGTCCACGCCGGCCTCGGCCACCAGGGCGAGGGAGGCCTCCGCCCCGTGGTACGCGAGAAACGACACCGCCTCGTCGAACCGCCGTGCGGAGATGGCGAGCCGGCGCACCGGCCCGTAGCTGCTGTCCCACGGGTCCTCGGCGGACAGCCGGCCCGCGTACAGGACCGGCAGGGACTCCTGGGCCTCCTCGGTGACGGTCAGGAAGGACGTGCCCCGGGGGCACATCAGGTACTTGAACGCACCGGTGACCGTGTAGTCGTACGCCCCCGCGTCCAGCGGCAGCCAGCCCGCCGACTGGCTCGCGTCCAGGAGCGTCCGGGCCCCGTGTGCGGCGGCCGCCGCCCGGACCGCGTCCAGGTC
>NZ_KL585388.1:151383-153094 GCF_000721935.1 Streptomyces sp. NRRL WC-3549 | reverse complement strand
ACGTCCAGGTCGGCGATCCTGCCGTCGGCGGACTGGACGGCCGAGAGGGCGACGAGCGCGGTCCCGGGGCGTACGGCCTCGGCCAGGCCGGACAGCGGCACGTACCGCGTCTTCAGGTCGCCGCGTACGGCGAACGGGCTGACGACCGAGCTGAACTCGCCCTCGGGTGCCAGCACTTCGGCTCCCGGTGGCAGCGACGCCGCGACGAGCCCCACATGGGCGGCGACGGAACCGCCGGTGGCGACCCGGCCGGGGTCGACCCCGGCGAGCCGGGCGAACGCGGTCCGGGCCCCGTCGACC
Organism: Streptomyces sp. NRRL WC-3549; assembly: GCF_000721935.1. Taxonomy (GTDB): domain Bacteria; phylum Actinomycetota; class Actinomycetes; order Streptomycetales; family Streptomycetaceae; genus Streptomyces. The sequence continues at coordinate 152,794 of NZ_KL585388.1, read as the reverse complement.
GCCTCCTGACTGCCGCCGCCGGGGCGGCGGCCCAGGGCGTTGTCCTCGGCCAGTGCCTTGACGGCCTCCACGGTCCTGCGGGGCAGCAGACCACAGGTGGAGGTGTCGAGGTAGGTGGTGTCCGGAGCGAACTCGGTGGCCCTGACGCGGTCGAGCGAAGAGGTGGTCTCCATGGGCTCCAGCCTGGCCGTGGTCCGGTACCGGCGTCAATCACGGGGATGTGGGCGAATTTCCCGGGATCGGCTTGTTCCCGCTGGTCAGAGGTGTGGGCCAGGGCGGAGGCGTACGGACCGCGCGCGGCGCGGGCCGGTGGTGCCCGCGCCGCCGGCCGGACTCGTCTATCCCACCGTCCACGTCTGGCGGGCCGTGGGGCCCGCGGGGCGCTGGGTGACGGCGGCTCCGCCGGTGTCGGCGTCGGCGGTGAGCAGGAGACCGCTGCGGTCGGAGGTGAGGGTCGCACCCGCCGGGCCGGTGCCGGCCGTCCAGCGCTGGTTGTCGTCCCCCTGGCAGGTCCACTGGATGATCGCGGCGCCGGACGCGGTCGAGTTCCCGTCGACGTCCAGGCAGAGCCCGGACCCGGCGTTCACGATCAGGCTGCCCCGTTCGCCCTGGTCGAGCACGGTCCAGCGCTGGTTGGGCCGCCCGTGCCAGTCCCAGAGCTGCAGGGCGGTGCCCGCCGTGGTCGAGTTCGCGGGGACGTCGAGGGAGCGGCCCGCGGGCAGCCTGACGCCGGCGCTGTCACCGGCCGTCACCTTCTGGGGGTCCGCGGGCTCACCGGCCGCGCGGAGGCCGTAGAAGGTGTTGTGGGTGAAGGAGAGCGATCCGGCCTCGTAGCTCGCGCCGGCGTCCGCGACGTAGAAGACGTTGTCGCGGAAGCCGACGTTCTCGCCGGTGGAGCCGTTGCCGTTGTAGACGATCTGGCTCGGCCTGCTCACGTAGACGTAGTTGCCGTAGACCTCCGTGTCCGTGATCTTCCCGCACACGAAGTCGAAGATCTGGCCGCCGTCGTTGCGGCTGATGTTGTACCGGAAGACGTTGCGGGTGGTCGTGGAGCCGGCGCCGTTGCACAGCAGCACGAAGCCGCCGTCGTTGTCGTGGCTGTAGTTGTACTGGTACACGGTGCCGATGTTGCCCTCGTCGAGGTCCATCCCCTGGGCGTCGCAGGTGCCGTGCCCGCCGGACATCTCGTTGTACTGGAAGGTGTTGTCCAGGGTGTTCCAGCCCCACACACCGGCGCTGCACTGCGGGGCGCGGCGCTGGAAGCCGGCCAGGGTGTTGTGCTCGACCAGGGCGCCGGAGGTGTGGTGCACGGCGATGCCGTCGCCGCCGATGTCGGAGAGCCGGTTGCCGGTGACCCGCACTCCGGTCTGCGGGGTCCAGGCGCCGCAGGCGCGATGTGTATAAGAGACAG
>NZ_KL585388.1:130123-151191 GCF_000721935.1 Streptomyces sp. NRRL WC-3549 | reverse complement strand
CTGCCGCAGTTCTGGTTGGCGAGTTCCGGCCGGGTCATCCACCGGGTCCAGAACTCGATGCCGTACCGGTCGACCGAGCGGATCGTGTTGTTCGTGATCCGTACGTCGTCGAAGTGCGTCGGGGTGGTGTTGCCGAGCACCTCGAAGAAGATACCCGCGCTGGCGTCGTCGTCCTTCCTGCCGCGGTCGCCGTTGACGTCGTGGACGTCCAGCCCCTCCAGGAGGTAGGAGTGCCCGGTGCCGAAGTCCTCCAGCACGATGTGGACTCCGCGCCGCTTCGCGGCCGTGGCGCCCGTGTTGGTGATCTCCAGGTTCTTGATCTGCCAGTACTGCTGGTTGTGCAGGAGGACGACGTCGGTCACCTTGCCCTCCCCCGCGAGCAGGGGCTTCGCGCCCTGCCCGTAGGCGTCGACGGTGACGGGCGCCGAGGCGCTGCCGCTGCCCTTCGGGGCGAGTTGCTGCCCGGTGCACCGGGTGCCGCGCTTGAGCAGGAGCGTGTCTCCGGCGCCGAACGTGTGGGCGTTCGCGGAGGCGAGGGCGTTCCACGGGGAGGCGGCCGAACCGTCGCCGTCGGCGGCTGCCGAACAGTCCACGTAGTGGGCACCGGTGGCGGCGGTGGCGGGGGAGGCGCCGAGCAGACCGGCGCCTGACGTCATCGCGGCCAGCGCGAGTAAGCCGGCGATCCGGCCCGGGAGCGATGTGCTGATCGACAAGGGTTGTCCTCTCGTCCAGGAGCGGAGCCGGCCGGGCCACGGCCGCCGGGACGACACCCTGGGGTGCTACCCGGCGCCTACGCCGTCCGGTCGGCCGGGGGCGGAACCACAGGGTTCCGAGGCCGCCGCGTAAGCCGTCACCGGCCCGGCGGCGGACCCCACACTGCCCGGGACCGCCGGGCGGTCCCCATGGAGGAACCGCCCCCGCGCTTGGACTTCTCTCCCCTCGGCCTCCCCGCGCGGGGCGCCCGGCTAGGCGGTCCGGCCGGAGCCGTCCGCCCCGGGCACCTCGCAGGAACCGTCCGCGTCACAGGCCGCGGCGCCGCCGCCTCCCACCGGGACGAGCCCGGTGACCTGGCGGTCCTTCCACGCCTGCTCCAGGGCCTGGCCGAACACCTCGGAGGGCTGGCCGCCGGAGATGCCGTAACGCCGGTCGAACACGAAGAACGGCACGGCGTCGGCACCCAGTTCGGACGCCTCGCGCTCGTCCGCCCGCACGTCGTCGGCGTACGCCGACGGGTCGGCCAGCACCGCGCGCGCCTCGTCGGCGTCCAGCCCCGCCTCCACGGCGACCTCGGCCAGTACGGCGTCGTCGAAGACGGAGCGCTCCTCGGCGAAGTTCGCCCGGTAGAGGAGGGTCAGCAGCTCGTCCTGGCGTCCGCGTGCCTTGGCCAGGTGCAGCAGCCGGTGCATGTCGAAGGTGTTGCCGTGGTCACGCCCCTCGGTGCGGTAGCCGAGCCCCTCGGCCCGGGCGTTCGCCGCGACGTTGGCCTCCATGCCCCGGGCCTCCTCGGGGGTGCGGCCGTACTTCTGCGCCAGCATGCCGACCACCTGCTCGGTGTCGCCCTTGGCGCGTCCGGGGTCGAGCTCGAAGGAGCGGTGGACCACCTCGACCTCGTCGCGGTGGGCGAAGGCGGCCAGGCCCTTCTCGAAGCGGGCCTTCCCGATGTAGCACCAGGGGCACCCATGGACCAACGGAGCAACACCGCTCTGACCTGGGGTTATACCGATTCTCTCGGTTTTCGCTTTACCGGCCGCCTCTCTGAACGCCGGTAGCGCGCGGCCCCTACGCCGGAGCGGTTCAACTTCGGCGAACGGATGACCATGGAACGGGAAGACCTCCCCGCGCTGCGTGCCCTCGGGTTCGAGGACAACGACCTGAAAGAACTTGGGCTCTGGATTCCGGCGGTAGGCGCACCCGCTGACTTGGCGGAAATGTATATCCGCCGCAGCAAGAAGAAGGATTCGCTAAGCGCTCTCCGTCTACAGGTCCGCCGCATGTGTGAGCACGCCGCACGCGAAGGTAAGACCATTCGGCACGTGTGGTTTGAACAGCGTTCCGCGTCCAAGTCCTACGTACGGCGCGAGGAGTTCGAGCAAGCTTGCGCCGCCATCACAGACGCTGGCCTTTCCGCGACGCTGTACGTGTACAAAACCTCTCGGCTCTCCCGGCGGGGCATGGGTCAAGTCGGCCTGTTGCTGGACACGTTCGAGGAACAAGGGGCCCGAATCTACGTCGTGGCCGAATCGATCGACTCCCAGCGACAGCGAATGATCCTTGCGATTCTTAGCGAGCAAGCGCGCGAACAAGTCTCAGACTTGGCCGACTTTGTGAAGCTGGGAATGGACGCCGGTAAGGCCGAGGGCAAGTGGACCGGTGGCGTAACACCGTTCGGTCTGCGCTCCGCTGGCGGAAAGCTGGAGCACGACCCCAAGGAATACCCGCTCGCTCGGCGCATTGCCGAATACCTGCTTGACCGAAAGACGCCAAATTGGATTGCCAACACACTGAATGGCGAAAGCCTGTCGACCCGCCACGGCAAGAAGTGGAGCGGCCCCGGAATCATCAGTCTTGCCCACGCTGTCACTTGGGCCGGTTTCGTCGCACAGCGGGAAAGGCAGCTTGACGCTAAGGGCAAGTGGAACGGCAAGTACCACCGGGGCGGTACGCCACTCATGGACAAAAACGGCCACCCCATCTCTTGCGGAGAGGGCGTGATCACGTTCGCGGAACACGTCAAGATCAAGTCCATTCTTGCCAGCCGGTCTCAGAAGGGAACCAGCATCGGTGACCGCACCCGAGGAAAGCGGGAAATCGTCGCCCTCCTTTCTGCCTCGCTGCGCTGCGGATTGTGTGCCGGACAGATGGCAAACGGCGGGGTCAACTACCGCTGTTACGCACGGCAGACCGAGGGGGAATCGTCGTGCAAGGGCGTGGCGACCGAACGCACCCGCATTGATTCAGCGGTAGAGATGCTGTGGATTAACCACGTACTCAGCCTCTCCCCCGAGTCGGACACCTTGCACGCCATCGCGAAAGAGTGGCTGTCGTACAAGGACCCCGAAAAAGAGGCTCGAAAGATCCAGGTAACCGCCGCCCTTGAATCAGCGGTAGGCCGAGAGATCGAACTCCGCAAGGAGCGGTTCCTACTCGGCCGCATGTCCGAGGCAGATTACGAGTATCTGTGGCGGGAGTTGAACGCACAGATCGACGCGCATAAGGCGGAGCTAGCCACGCTGTCCATAGAGGCGGACCTCTCCCCGCTCATGGACCCCGAGGCCGTGACGGCGCTCTGGAACGGTGCGGGCATCGGCGGACAGCGCGCGCTACTGAAAGCCGCACTGACGGAAAAGGGAATCGTTCTGGCAGCGCCGAGGTACCGGGGCGACCGAACACCAATCCTTGACCGGCTAACGGTCCACTGGCGGGACGAGAGCGACCCGGCCGCACTTGCTGCGATAGATGCGGGAGTTGAGTTCGTGGAGCGCACACGCCAGCACACGACCGCCTAGCCACAGGCAGCACACAACCAGGGGCCCCGTTCGGAGTGATCCGAACGGGGCCCTTCACTTTGCCCTCAGGAAGCCACAGGCGGCCGTCTGAGCGGCTTACAGACCACAGGTGGGGCCGAGCACCAGCACGCCCCCGAGAGGCCGCCAGAGAGGCGTACAGAGCCTTTGGGTGCAGCGGGAAGGAAAAGCGCCGTAACACAGCGAAGAGGGGGCGAGTGTGTCGAGTGCTGTTCCTGAGAACTGTTTTTGGTTGCTCCGTGGAAACTCCATAGGGGACCTACTTTCTCTATCAGAATCAACACTCAACACACTCCAGTAACAGTAACCCCAGGTCAGAGAGGGTTTCAGGGTGTGTCGATTCTCGTCGGTGGTGCCGATCCCCTCCCGCTGATATCCGCCGCCTTTCTCTTCACATAACGAAACGGTAACAGCGTTGTCGCCTATGTCCGTTCCGCCCCCGTGTGTGCTTTACCAACACTCTCTCTATGGGTAGAGCGCACACGCGCGATTCGTTGTCCTGGCGTCCCAGGGTTTCGCGCTAACCACCCCGGAACGTTACGGGGTGCCTCTCTCGATATCTCGCCCGTGCGCAACATCGCTCCCGGTCCTCTCTCCGCCGGTTGAGCGTGCGCACGTGTGGCGGGGCCCTCTCGGTTGGTTTCGGTCCGCCTCCCTCCGAGAGGGCCCTTTTATTTCCCCTTGAGTCACAGACCAGAAAGGGGGTCACTAAGTGACTGCCATTTCCGTCTCTCGTTCCCGCTGCCGCATCTGTGGCTCACGGTTCCTGGATATCCGGCACGGCGGCATTCCCTCCGAACACTGCTCCCAGGAGTGCAAGCGGGTTTCCACTCGCATCCGACAGCGCCGGTTCCGCGCGGGGGGTTCAACATGCACGTAATCACGATCCGCATTGACCGCGACGTTGCTATGTCGCTACTTGCCGACGACCCCGCCGCTTGGGCAATCGCCACGGCCTTTATCCGAGGGCAGGCAGCCGACGTGCTAGCCGGTCGCCCTACTCCCCTAGCTGAATTGCTCGCTGATCTCCGGAGGCTCACGCGTGACGACACCAATTGAGCCGGTACCCATGTGCACCGTTGACGACGTAGAGACGCGCATGGGCACGACCTATGCCGACGCTGAGCGGAGCATGATCAGCACGGGAATTCTCGATACCTCCGAGCTGATCGACCTTGAGGCAGCGTGGATCGACGGTATTCGTCCCGACCCGCTGCCCTATCTGTTCCGCATGATTTGCGCGACGGCCGTAATCCGCTGGTTCCGCAACCCCGAGGGCTACCGCTCCGAAATGGCCGGTGAGTATCAGTACCAGTACGGCGGGGCCGCAACTCTCGGCAAGCCAGCGCTCACCCGCGAGGAAAAGCAGCAGATCGCCCGGTACCTAGGACGTGGCGGCATCACCTCGGTCGCCGCTGGCGCTGATTTCGACCTATGCGAGCGAGCGCAGATCGTTCCCGCTTTCCGCCACCGTACCTATTGGGGTTAATCCATGAGTTTCCTAGACCCGCATTCCGCGCCCGAGGCTGATGCCGACATTGACCCGGCCTCTTTCGACGCCGAGGACACCGAGCTAGTCAGCCTGGCCGAACAGCTACGCACACAGCTTGAAGAGATCGACGGTAAGCGCGCCGATATCTCCAAGCGTCGCACCGAGGCAGGGCCGTCCCGCGCTCAGATTCGCACAGAGCTAATGGATTCTCTGCACCTATTTGATGATGAGGACGACCCTATGCCGGCCGGAATCAAGCGAATTCTTGATTCCCACGCCAAGGGTTGGCAGCGCAAGTACCGAGAGCTTGCCAAGGAAAACAAGCTTCCGCAGGCTTCCCAGCATGAGCAATTCGCGGGCACCGGATACACGTTCAACGGGGTAATGGGCCGTGACGTGATGAAGGAAGTTACCCAGGAGGTTGACGCATGGCTTTCCGACCGCGCTAACTCTCGCAACCGTAAGGGCGCGGGGGCCGGTGGACATGGCGGAGCGCTTGCCGAGCGCCTGTATGAGCAGACGCGAACGGGGCGTTACTGATGGATGTCTGGCTATCCCCTGACGCCCGGCTATCGCGGCCAGACGGCCCCGAGGGTACCGACTCGCCCACAATGGGCCCGGTCCTAGACACAATCCTCGGGAAGTACCGAGCGGCTTACCCCCGCCTAGTACGGGTGGAGCAGTACCTAAACGGCCAGCACGCACCGGCGTACATGCCCGAGGCGACAGCCGATGAGTTCCGCATGTTCCGGGAGCGGAGCATTAAGAACTTTCTCCCGCTGGCTGTGGATGCCGTCGCGTCGAATCTCTATGTTGACGGGCTCCGTGCGGCCGGTGGAGGCGACAACTTCCCCGCGTGGGAGTCCTGGGACCGGAACGGCCTAGTAGAGGCTCAGACGGCCGTACACCGCGATGCGCTGGCATTCGGTGAGGCTTACGTGCGCGTCCTCCCCGGTGCGAACGGCCCCGAGGTCGAACCCCTTTCCCCGCTGTCCGTCACGGCGCTATTCCAGCGGCCGAACGATCCTTTCCCCGTAGCCGCTGCTGTCCATGGGACAACGTTTGTCGGTGGTGAGCGTCGGGCATCCGTTGATCTGTACGACGACGAATTCGTGTTCCGTCTCGTCAGCAAGGAAGAGAGCGACACTCCCGACGCCTCCGATTTCGTCCTTGCAGAACAGCTACAGCACGGCCTTTCTCACTGCCCGATCATTCGTTTCCGCAACATGGCTTCTACGTCGCCTAACGTCCCCTCGCTCGGGGAGGTTGAGCCGCTGATTCCAATTCAGGACCGGCTCAACGACATTGAGCTATCCACGGCAATTGCCATTCAGTACGGCGCTCACCGTCAGAAGTGGGTGGCCGGTGTGGAACCACCCAAGGAAAACGAAGGTGTATGGGATTGGGTGAAGGGCGCTTTCCGTAAGCGCGCTATTCAGTTCTCCGCGTCGCGTCTGATCGTCTTCCCAGATAAGGACACAAAGACTGGCCAGTACGACGCAACGGATATCGGCCCGTATCTCGACGCCTACAACAACACGGTGAAGCATCTAGCCGCTATTGGTGCCCTCCCGCCGCATTACCTTTCCGGCGACATGATCAACCTTTCCGCCGAGGCTCTGGCGGCTGCTCAGGAATCGCTACAGCGCAAGGTTGATGACCGTAAGCGTGCCTTTGGTGGTGCATGGCAGCGCGTATTTCAGACGGTAGCTGAGCTAATGGGCGAGAACCTGCCCATTGATGCTGAGATCGTCTGGCGTGATACTGCTCCGCGCAGCTTCCCGGCAACCGTTGACGCTCTCGGCAAGATGGTTTCCGCAATGGGTGTTCCGCCCGAGGCTGCATGGCAGATGGTGCCCGGCATGACTCCGGCTCAGCTTGGCGAATGGCGCACGCTGGCCGATCAGTTGGACCCGGCAACCAAGATGGCTAACGCGCTGGCAAAGTCCGTGATTGAGCCGGTGGCCGCATGACGCAAGCGGATATCGACCGTGCGTCTCGGGCCTACTACAACGAACAGCTAGCCATTTCCGGCACGCTTATGCAGCGCGTCATGGAATGGTGGGCAACGCTCAGTTGGCGCGTTGTGGAATCCGACTCTGACGCACTGTGGCAGGAATACCGCGACATGGTGAACGATGCTCGGGGCCGGTCCCACTCGGCCGGACTCGACTATCACAACCGGGTGCGTGAGCTAGCAGACCTCCCCGGAACGTTCCGGGGTGGTCAGCGGGATACGGAGTCGGAAAACCGGCAAGCGGCGGCGTCATTCTTTGTTCACGCTGCGCCGGTTGCTCGGGAGATCAAGCGGGGTCGGTTGGATGACCCGGAATTCCTGGCAGAGCTAGACGACGTTATGTCTCGCGCTGGCACGAACCTTTCCCGTGACGCTGGCCGACTGACCGAGGATGGCGGGCGGGATGCTCTCGCAGACGCACGCGAGAACGACCCCGAGGTAATCGGCTATTACCGCAAGACGGACGCCGACCCTTGCGGATTCTGCGCGATGCTGGCCAGTCGTGGCGCTGCCTATACCGAGGGTCGGAATTCGTCCCGGTCCACTCGGTCATTCAAGGGTGACGACAGCCCGGATCAGTACCACCCTGATTGCCACTGTCAGACGCTCCCGCTGTTCCGTGGCGTTTCCCTTCCGCCCGAGGATGAGCGCAAGCGAACTGAATACCTCCGGCTCTGGAATAACACCCCAGGGTCAGGAGAGGAGCAGCGGCGCGTGTTCGTCCGCGCATTCAACGAGCAGCGAGAGCAGCGCAGCGAAGACAACGCAGCGTAACCGCTAGTCAATCGCGCTTCCGTGGAATCCAATGCGCCCCCTGGGGGAGGTCTCCTCTTGGGCCATCACCCGCACCGTAAACGTGTAGGCGGTGACTCTTTACGGGTTCAGGGGTCGCTCAGGTTAGCCCGTTCCCTTGGATTCCACGGAAAGGCCCGATATCCCGGCCGGCCGTTGGCTACTCAGTGTGCCCATTCTCCTTTCTCTGTCATTTCCCCTGGGGGTTCATCATGGGCACACACGGCCCTATTCCTAAGCGTTCCGACATGCGCCGTCGCGCTAACGAACCGAGTACGCCGATTACCCGTGCTCCCGCTGGCCAGCGAACAGGCACGCCCGAGGCCGACCCGAATTGGCACTCAATCGCTATCGAGTGGTTCGAGTCGCTATTTGAGTCGGGACAGTCGTTCTTCTATGAGCGCTCCGATATCGCGCAAGCCCGATACGTGGCCGAGGTGATGAGCCGGAACCTGAACCAGGGACAGCGCGTAAGCGGGCAACTGTTTGCTTCGGTTATCTCCGCCGCCTCGGAACTGCTCACGACCGAGGGTGCCCGCCGTCGCCTCGGGGTGGAGCTAACCAAGTCGGCATCGGCCGATATCGACTCGGGCCTAGACGACCTACTAAGCGCGTACCGGGACGATTGATGGAACCAGTACGCACAATTCCTGATGTTGTTCCGCCCGCTAACCGCACCCTCGGGGATCTCGCTATCCGCTGGTGCACGCAATACCTACGACAGCCGGACGGCCCGAACGCGGGTGGCCGCTGGAAGTTCACGCGAGAGCAAGCACGAACAGTTATGCGCTGGTACGAGATTGACGACGGCGGCGCATTCATCTACCGGCAAGGAACCGTGCGGCGAATCAAGGGTGCCGGTAAGGACCCGTTCGCTGCCGCGCTGTGTGCTTTCGAATTCGTCGGCCCGTGCCGTTTCGGCGGGTGGAATGAGGACGGTTCCCCGAGGGGAATTCCTCACCCTGCGGCATGGGTTCAGGTCGCCGCTACCTCCAAGGATCAGGCGCAGAACACAATGGCGCTTTTCCCCGGCATGTTCTCTAAGTCGGCCCTGGTCGCCTATGGAATCGATCTCGGCAAGGAGATCATTTACAGCGGAATGGCCGGGCGCATTGAAGCCGTCACCGCGTCGGCCCGTGCACTGGAAGGACGCCGCGCGACTTTTACCCTGATGAACGAAACTCAGCATTGGGTCAAGTCCAACGGCGGGCATGACATGGCAATGACTATCGCGGGAAACGTGGCCAAGTCCCGTGGTGGTGGTGCTCGCACTCTGGAGATCACGAATGCTCCGTTGCCCGGTGAGGACAGCGTGGCAGAGCGTACGTTTCACGCGTGGTCCAAGCTGAGTGATAAGGGACCGGATATCCCCCGTCAGGCTGGTACCTATTACGACTCTGTAGAGGCTCCGGCATCGGTGGAGCTAGGGAATCGGGAATCTCTCCGCGCTGGCATCATCGCCGCCCGAGGTGACGCCGATTGGCTAGACGTAGATTGGATCATTTCCACGATCTACAGCGGTACTTATCCCGCGTATCAGTCACGCCGAATGTTCCTGAACCAACTTGTGACGGATGAGGATTCCCTCATTTCGCCGGTTGCTTGGGATGCCCTCGCCGTCTCGGACACCATCCAAGAGGGCGACCGAATCACGCTCGGGTTCGATGGCGGAAAGACCGACGACGCAACAGCGCTTATGGCTATGCGAGTTAGCGACCGGCTGATTGAACCTCTCGGAATCTGGGAGCGTCCGGACGGCCCCTCGGGTGAGGGCTGGGAAGTTCCCCGCGATCAGGTGGAAGACGCCGTCCATCACGCGTTCGAGCGGTTCGACGTAGCGGCATTCTTCGCCGACCCCGTGCTATGGGAAGGGCACATTGCCCGCTGGTCCGAGGAGTACCGGGACCGATTCGCTGTACGGGCCTCTACCGGCTCCGCAGTGGCCCGCCGGATGGATGGCTCAGGCGGACAGCTACGCGAACTCACAGACGCCAATGCGCGCCTTGTGGCAGCAATCGAGAACGGCCACGTGCGGCACACCGGAAACCAGACGCTACGGCGTCACGTGATGAACGCTAAGCGCCGGATCAACCGATACGGCGTTAGCTTCACCAAGGAGAATCCCAACTCCCGCAAGAAGGTGGATGCTTACGCCGCACTGTTGCTCGCTGATCTCGCCCGCACGCGTCTGGCCGAGGCTGGAAAGCTGGAGGTTCCAAAGCGCGACGGCCGAATGTTCTTCGAGTGAGCGCCCCGGAACGTTACGGGGTGGTGTAACGCCCCTGATGGCTTCCCGCTGTCAGGGGCGTTTTTCGTTGCCTTAGAAAGAAAGGCGGGTATCCTCGCCGGCCGGGGGTGCTCACGGGCCGACTTCCCAGCAATACCAAGGGATTTCGACACCTTCGATTCTTAGGCCGCTTCGACCGCTCGCTGTAGCGCGTCCTTGTGTTCCCACGACCAAGGGGCGTCGCGCAGTTCCTCGGGCAGGCCAGCGAGACCGGTTCTCAAGTGGTCGGCCGCTTCGCTGTATCTGCCGAGTGCCAGCGTTGCCAGTCCCATATTTAGCCGGTTGAAACTCGGGGTGAGCCAATATGCGGTTGCCGGGGGCGGGAGTGCTGCGGCTTTGTCCATGAGCCTTTCCGCTTGCTCCACCGTGTGCAGCGCGCCGTCTGTGTCGCCCAACTCGGCAAGTCCGGCCGCCGCTTGTAGGTAGTCCCCGATCCGCTGTGCGGGGTGAGCGCCGGGTGTACTCGCCGCTGCACCGAACCAGCGGGCAATACCTTGGGGCCGTCCTTGCTGTCGGGCAATGTAGCCCTTGAAATTCAGCGCTTGCGCGGCAAGGGTCCCGTTCTCGGTTTCGTCGGCGAGTTCCACGGCGTCGTTCAATAGCCGTACCCCCTCAGGGTATTCGCTCGTTTGTGCGAATAGCCAACCGGCGAACTGGACCCATTCTGACGCTACGTCAGATAGACGGTCTCTATGCGGCCCGCGTGCTTCCTTGAGCATCCGCGTAACCTCCCGCATTTGCGCCATAGTCGCCGGAATCACGCTGCGGGGTGGCGCTGTGTCGTCTAGGCGGCGATAGGCGGCGAGAACGCCAGCGAGAGCGTCAACGGTTCCGGCGTCCAGTCGAGAGGGGTTGTCGGCGGTGCGGGCAACGCGTGCCGAGTCGTCCTCGCTGAGCAGTGTTCCGGCCAGCGCGCCACCGGCCCCAACGAGGGAATCCAGCGCATGAGCGAGGTTTTCCGACGGGCGCTGTTTGCCGTTCAGCACGCGCGAGAGGTACGACGGGTCATAGTGCATTTCCCGCGCTGCGGCTTTCATCGAATATCCGGCGTCGTGCAGTGCCCGGCGGGCAAGATCGGGGAAGTCGTCACGCATAGCGAACCTCGGGGGGTTGACCGGTATTGCTTCCAGAGTAGTCAACCCCGGTCAACTACCGCGTGATCGTTGCCAGTCGGGACGATGTGGGGATGACGGAGCCCACGAGGTACAGCACAGCGTCAGTCGAACTACCGCTAACCGGCGACCTGTTGGAGCCGACGCCTGTAGAGGGATGCGCCGGTTGCGTGGAACTGGCGAACGTCCGCGATCGTGCCCGAACGGGTGGCGACTGGACGACGGTTTCGGACTGCAACATCTACATGCGTCGGCACCCCGAGGGGCATTAGGTGACGACCGCCCCGGAGAGGCCGCGCACCAAAGCACCGGTCCGGCGACAGCGGAGACGCAAGGAAATACCGGCACCGCCCCGAGACGACCGGCCCAAGTCCTACTGCGGAACGTGCGCCGGACACCGCGCCATTTGGTGTGACGGGTGCTGTGGATTCGCCGGGTGCGTGCGGTGCAACTGGACGTACAAGCGCCCCTGCCCTACGTGCGTCGGCGGAGATGCGGAGCGCATCCAATGGTGAGCCGGTATGCCTGGCGTCTCGCTGGTCTCTCGCTGTGGGCGTTGCTCGGGTACGCCCTCGGGACGGCCCGCTAGGTTCCCGTCCCTCCCGTGACCGCGTCGGCGCGGGGCGGTGGGGGCGGGTTTCACGCATCTATGCAGGTCAGACGGGGTGCGCTAAGCTGTGGCTCTGTTGGTCCACGGGCAGGCGATGTCGCTCCAGATCTCGACGCGCATGACTCTTCTACTCTCCAGCTCTGCCGTACGGGCGGCGGAGGCACCCTCCGCCGCCCTCTCAACGTCCGGCCGGGGCGGCTGATTCCCGGGCCGGGCACCCTTCCCGGCCTGGCGGCAGGCCCCCTGACCGGCGCGTCGGCCGCGCGTGGCGGGCGGCGGGGTGTGCGGGCCGTGTCCGGGCCGCACACCCCTCGTTCCGGACGGGCCGGAGCCTGCCCGGGCCCGCTCCCGAGGTCACCGAGGCGACGACGGGCCAGGCGGGCTCCGCCGTGTGCGCGTACGGCGGGGTGCTGGAGGAGCCCGGTCCGCGAGATCTCGTAAGAGGTGGACCGGGGTCCGCCGTCAGCTGCCGTCGCGGAGGTCGGCCGGGCCGCCGGGCCGGTAGGAGATGTGGTCGAACGAGACGTCGCAGCCCTCCCCCGTCGGCGACTGGACGAGGAAGCCGGCCCAGGCCGCCGCCCGCTCCCGCGCCGTACCGAGGGTGAAGACGCGGACGAAGGTCCACTTCTCGCCGTCGGCCGAGGTGTGGAAGGCGAACGCGTCGCCGGTGCGGCTGAGCCGCAGCCAGCAGCTGTCACCGTCCACCACGGAGGAGTTGACGTCGTCCGACTGGCCCCGGGTGACGACCGTGCAGACCGTGGGCCGGTCCGGGGAGAGCTCCAGGCAGAGCTTCGCCCACTCCCGCTCCCCCACGTGCAGGTAGAGCACGCCCGCGTCGAAGGCGGCCTCGAAGCCCACCGTCACCCGGGCGGTGAGACGGAAGTCGCCCTGCGGCACGGCGCCCAGCAGGCGCGGTGCGTCCGAGGCCGATTCGAGGGTGTCACCGCCCGGCGGTACGAAGCGGTCCTGCCGCGCTCCCGCCCGGCCCCTCAGTACGCCGTCCGTATACGCCCATCCGCCGTTCGGCCCGAACTCCTCAAGCTCGAAGGGGAGTTCAGGCAGCTGGGGGCTCACTTCAGCCGCCCGTCGACCCGGCGCGGCAGGCCCAGCGGGTTGTCCTCGCGCAGTTCCGGTGGCAGCAGGGCCTCCGGGGTCGACTGGTAGCTGACGGGGCGCAGCCACCGCTCGACGGCCGTGGCACCGACGGAGGTGGAGGTGGAGGTGGTCGCGGGGTACGGGCCGCCGTGGTGCTGGGCGGGCGCGACCGCCACTCCGGTGGGCCAGCCGTTGACGAGGACCCGGCCGGCCAGCGGGGTGAGCTCCCGCAGGAGGCCGGCGGCGGCGCCGTCGGCCTCCTGCGTGGCGATCTGGAGGGTGGCGGTGAGGTTGCCGGGGAGCCGGGAGAGTACGGCGGTGACCTCGTCCTGCGAGTCGTAGCGGGCCACGACGGTGACCGGGCCGAAGCACTCCTCCAGCAGGGCGTCGTGCGGTCCGGTCTCGGCCAGCCGCCGCGCGGGGACGGTGAGGAAGCCGGCGGACACGGTGTGTTCGCCGCCCGCGCCGGGGGTGACGGGCGTGTCCACGTCGGGCAGTGCGGCACGCTCGGCGACCCCCGCGACGAAGGCGTCGCGCATCCGGTGGTCGAGCATGACCCCGGAGCCGGTACCGCTGACGCTCTCGGTCAGGGACTTCAGCAGCCGGTCGCCCGCCTCGCCGGACGGGGCGAGGACGAAGCCGGGCTTGGTGCAGAACTGCCCGGACCCCATGGTCATGGAGGAGCCCAGCCCCGCACCGATCTGCTCGCCGCGCTCGGCCGCGGCGGCCTCGGTGACGACGACCGGGTTGAGGGAGCCGAGCTCGCCGTGGAAGGGGATCGGCACCGGGCGGGCCGCCGCCGCATCGAAAAGGGCCCGGCCGCCGCGGACCGAACCGGTGAACCCGGCCGCGCTGACGAGCGGGTGCTTCACCAGCTCGACACCGGCGTCGAAGCCGTGCAGCACGCTCACGACGTCCTCGGGCAGACCGTGCTGTACGGCGGCCCGGCGCAGCAGCGAGGCGCAGAGTTCGGAGGTGGCGGGGTGGTCGGGGTGCGCCTTGACGACGACGGGGCAGCCGGCGGCGAGCGCGCTGGCGGTGTCCCCGCCGGGCACCGAGAAGGCGAGCGGGAAGTTGCTGGCGGCGTAGACGGCGACGACGCCCAGCGGGATCTTGATGCGGCGCAGGTCCGGCCAGGGAGGGGTCCTGCTGCCGTCCTCGTGGTCGATGTGGATGTCGAGGTAGGCACCCTCCTCGACGACCTCCGCGAAGGCGCGCAACTGCGCGGCCGTACGGGCGAGTTCGCCGGTGAGGCGGGCCGGGCCCAGGGCGGTCTCCGCGTCCGCGGCCTCGACGACGTGCTCCTCGGCCCCGGCGAGCAGTCCGGCCGCGGTACGCAGGAACGCGGCGCGCACGGTGCGGTCGGCCAGGGCGTCGCGGGAGGCGTGCGCGGCCCGGACCGCGCGGTCGACCTCCTCCGCTGTAGCCTCCACCGCAACCTGCTCGCGCGGGTTCCCGGTTCGGGGGTCGACACTCCAGACTGGTGCTGCTGCCACCGTGTTTCCTTCCGGTCCACTGCCACACATTCAGGAGTTGTTCGGTATTCTGAACAGCGTTCCTGATCGTGAATACACGGGGACTCTATTTGCGGGCGTTCCGTGTTGGCAAGGAGTCGCGGCGTCGTGCAGGCCGTACAGCGCCGCTGTCCGGCCGGGTCGTACAAGCAGAGGCGGAAGGGGCACAGGACGATGGCGGTTGCCGAGGCCGGTGGGACACAGGTCAAGTCAGCGGTACGGACGGTGGAGCTCCTCGAATACTTCGCGGGGCGCCCCGGCATGCACTCGCTGGCCGCCGTGCAGGAGGCCGTCGGCTACCCGAAGTCCAGCCTCTACATGCTGCTGCGCACCCTGGTGGAGCTCGGCTGGGTGGAGACCGACGCCACGGGCACCCGGTACGGGATCGGGGTGCGGGCGCTGCTCGTCGGCACCTCCTACATCGACGGTGACGAGGTCGTCGCCGCCGCCCGCCCCACCCTGGACCGGCTCTCCGACGACACCACGGAGACCATCCACCTGGCCCGGCTGGACGGGACGAACGTGGTGTACCTGGCCACCCGGCAGTCCCAGCACTACCTGCGCCCCTTCACCCGGGTCGGCCGCCGGCTCCCCGCGCACTCCACCTCGCTCGGCAAGGCGCTGCTGGCCACCCACAGCGACGAGCAGGTCCGCGCGATGCTGCCCGAGACGCTGCCCGCGCTGACGGAGCACACCATCACCGACCGCGAGAAGCTGATCGAGGAGCTGCGCGTCGTCCGCGAGCAGGGGTACGCGGTGGACCGCGAGGAGAACACGCTCGGTCTGCGCTGCTTCGGTGTCGCCGTCCCCTACCGCACCCCGGCGCGCGACGCGATCAGCTGCTCGGTCCCGGTCGCCCGGTTCACGCCCGCGCACGAGCAGACGGTCAAGGACGCCCTGTTCGACGCGCGCGACCGGCTCACCCTCGCGACCCGGAGGCTCTGACCCGTGCACGTGGTCCTGCGCGAGGTGCGGGACGGCGACCTGCCCCTCCTCTTCGCGTTCATGAGCGACCCGGCCGCGACCCGGATGGCGGCCTTCACCAGCGCCGAGCCGGCGAACCGGGCGATGTTCGACGCCCACTGGCAGCGCATCCGGGCCTCGGACACCGTCGTCATACGCACGGTGCTCGCCGACGGCGTGGTGGTGGGGACGGCCGGCGTGTACGGTCCGCCGGCCGAGCGGGAGGTCACGTACTGGATCGACCGGGCGCACTGGGGCCGGGGCCTGGCGACCGCCGCGCTGCGCGCGCTGCTGGAGTCCGTGCCGGAGCGCCCGCTGCTCGCCCGGGCCGCGGCCGACAACGCGGGGTCGGTGCGGGTCCTCCAGAAGTGCGGGTTCACGGTGACCGGCAGGGACCGGGGGTACGCCGAGGCGCGGGGCGAGGAGACCGACGAGCTGCTGTTCCGGCTGGACGCCCGGCCGTAGGCACGGGGCGTCACCGTCCGGAGATATCGGGGCCGGAACGTGAGAAACCGGTGAGAAGGGGCACGAACGGGAACGCCCCCGCCTCCCCCGTTCGTCCCACACGGGGATGAACAAGACGATCAGGCGCGCCTCCGTCTTCTGCCTGCTGATGGTCCTCGCCCTGCTGGTGCGGGCGACCTGGGTGCAGGGGTACGAGGCACGGGCGCTCGCGGACGACGAACACAACCGGCGGCACACCATCGCGCAGTACGCGCAGCCGCTGGGCGACATCATCGTGGCCGGTTCGCCGGTCACCGGTTCGAAGGAGGCACAGGGCGGCGACCTGCGGTACGAGCGCACCTACAGCCAGGGCGAGCTGTACGCGGCCGTCACCGGCTACAGCTCCCAGGCGTACGGGGCCACCCAGCTGGAGGGCATCTACAGCGACGTGCTCGACGGTACGGACGACCGGCTGGGCAGCCCCGCAGACCTCCTGACCGGCAGGCAGGCCGACCCGGGCGCCGTGGTGACGACCATCGACCCGGACGTCCAGAAGGCGGCCTCCGACGCGCTCGGCGACGACCGGGGCGCGGCGGTCGCGATGGACCCGGTCAGCGGCCGGATCCTGGGCATGGTCTCGTCCCCGTCGTACGACCCGTCCACGATCAGCGGGACGACGGACGGTGACGCCTGGCAGAAGCTGCTGGACGCGAAGGACAAACCGCTGGTCAACCGCTGTCTCTTATACACATCCGGGTTCGACGTTCAAGCTGGTGGTGGCGTCGGCGGCGCTGGAGAACGGCCTGTACGACTCGGTCGACACGCCGACGGACAGCCCCGACCCCTACACCCTGCCGGGCACGACCACGGTCCTGTCCAACGAGAGCCCCTCGGCCCCCTGCGAGAACGCCACCCTGCGCACGGCGCTCCAGTACTCCTGCAACAACGTCTTCGCCAAGGCCGCGGCGGATCTCGGCCAGGACAAGGTGAAGGAGATGGCGGACGCGTTCGGCTTCGACACGGAGGAGCTGGACGTCCCGGTGCGGGCCTCGGAGAGCGTCTACCCCACCGGCATGGACGAGGCGCAGACCGCGCTGACGGGCATCGGCCAGTTCGAGGTGACCGCGACGCCGATGCAGATGGCGATGGTCTCGGCGGCCCTCGCCGACGGCGGCGAGCTGGCGGCCCCGCACATGGTCTCGAAGGTGACGGACTCCGGCGGCACGGCCCTGCAGACGTACGAGGACGGCGACACCGAGCGCGTCGTCTCCGAGTCGACCGCAAAGCAGCTGCGCAGCGCGATGGTCACGGTCGTGGAGGAGGGCACCGGCACCAACGCCCGGATCGACGGCGCCGAGGTCGGCGGCAAGACGGGCACCGCGCAGAACGGCGTGGACAACAGCAACACCCCGTACGCGTGGTTCACCTCGTACGCGAAGGACGACTCCACCGGCAAGCAGGTGGCGGTGGCCGTGGTCGTGGAGGACTCGGGCGCGGCCCGCTCCGAGGTCAGCGGCAACGGGCTGGCGGCCCCGATCGCCCAGAAGATGATGGCGGCGGCACTGGGCCGGTGACCGGCGGGCGGGGGCACGCGTACGGGCGCCAGTCGCCCAGCCAGGCGGCCGGGGTGTGCGCGTGTGCCTCCGAGGCCCTGAGCTGGGGGCGCTCGGCGGGGACGGTGACGCGGGCGCCGGGTCCGGTGTTGCGGTGTTCGGCGAAGCGCTGGTCCTGCCAGGGGTGGCCGGCGGACATGGTGGCGTACGGGGTGACGGCGTCGATGCCCGCGCCGAGGTGGGTGTCGCGGACGGTCAGCATCGGGTGCGCGGTGAGGTCGGAGGACGGCACCCAGGGGCGGGCCAGCTTGTAGAAGGCGTCGGGGGCGGTGCTGGTGATCCGGGAGCGCAGGACCAGGAAGCCGTGCGGGTTCTCCCCCGCGGTGCTGGGCGCGAAGACGAAGCCGTACGGGGCCGAGTCCAGGTCGGCGCGGGTCAGGGTGCGGAAGTGGCAGCGGTCCCAGACCGCGGTGGCACGGCCGAAGACGAAGTCCACGTCGCCCTCCACATAGCAGTCGCGGTAGTACTGCCGGGCGAACGCGGTCGGCGAGAGGGAGTCGGCGTACAGGGTGTCCTGGTGGCCGAGGAAGCGGCAGCCGTGGAACGCCGAACGGTCGCCCTGGACCTTGATCGCGACGGCCTGGGTGCCGGTGTACTCGGGGTTGTCGGAGCGCAGCCAGTCGTTGGCGAAGGTCAGGTCACGGGCGGTGAACCCGGCCGCCCGGACGGTGACCGTGGCCGAGCCGCTGGTGCCCAGGGTGCCGGAACCGTCGGGCCTGGGGGTGCCGGCCGCGTCGTCGTGGACGAGGACGGTGTCGCGGGCGTCGCCGCTCGCGCCGATCAGGGTGATCCCGGCCCGGTCGGCGGACACCGAGAGGGTGCCGCGGTAGGTGCCGGGGGCGATCACGAGGGTGCGTCCGGCGCCGGTGGCGGCGTCCACCGC
Organism: Streptomyces sp. NRRL WC-3549; assembly: GCF_000721935.1. Taxonomy (GTDB): domain Bacteria; phylum Actinomycetota; class Actinomycetes; order Streptomycetales; family Streptomycetaceae; genus Streptomyces. Next base: position 132,845 of record NZ_KL585388.1, on the reverse strand, counting down.
GGAGCGTACGTCGGTGTGGTCGCCCCTGCCGTGCGGATCGACGTACAGCGTGCCGGCGTCGAGGCGGCGGGCCGGTGAGCCGTAGCGGCCGAAGGGGCCCGGACGTGCGGGCCGGGCCTGGGCGGCGGGTACGCCGACGGCGAAGGCGGCGCCCGCACCCGCGAGCAGGGAGAGAGCGCTGCGTCTGCTGGTCATGGCGGTGCTCCTTGCGGGGGGAGAAGGAGGGTGAGGGGAGAAGGGGGCCGGAGCGGCGCTTTCCGGGGTGGTGGAAGGCGTGCGGTGCCGCTCCGGCCGGTCCAGGGGGGCGGGTCAGCCGATCAGCGTGCGGCCCGCGCCGGCCTTGAGGGCGACGACCAGGGGGACGACGAGGGGGTGGTCGATCCTGGTGCGCAGCTTCGGCTTCCAGCCGGCGCCCTCGGTGAGGTGCTCGGCGGGCACGCCCGCGTTGTGCACGGCGATCAGGTCGGTCCTGCGGCCGTTGACGTAGTTGTCCCCGGCGGTGAGGGAGGACTCGGACCACTTCTTGAGGATGGTGGCCTTGTCGACACCGGAGGCGAGGGTGAAGGCGTTGTGCTCGGCGACGAGTCGGGACTCGGCGCCGATGCCGTACGAGTAGCCGTAGGCGCTGCCCTTGGTGGAGACGAAGTGGTTGTTGTACGAGTCGACCTGGCCGAAGCGGACGCGGGGCGCGCGCTCGTTGACGTCCTTGAAGAGGTTGTGGTGCAGGGTCACGCGGAGCTTGCCCCGGTCGTCGGCCCCGGCGCCGTCGCTGTTGCCGATGAGCATCGTCTTGTCGTGGTTCTTGAGGACGTTGTAGGAGACGGTGACCAGGTCGGCGCCGCGCACGATGTCGAAGAGCCCGTCGTGCTGCTGGAACAGCTCGTCGAAGTAGCGGGGCTGGTCGGCGTCGGGGCGGTCGCCGTCGCTGAAGGTGTTGTGGTCGACCCAGACGTGGTCGGAGCCGTAGACGACGAGGTTGTCGTACTCGGAGTTCCAGTGGCCGGTGTCGCCGTCGGTCGGGTCCCACTGGGGGAAGCAGTCGTAGGTGTCCTCGAACGAGATGTTCCGGATGATGACGTTGGAGACGTTCTTCACCTGGAGGCTGGCACCGACGACCGTCGCGTCCTTGCCGGCACCGATCAACGTGGTGTTGGAGGGGACCTTGACGTTGACCGCGGCCGCCTGGAGCTTCGCGGAGGCCGCCCGGGCGTCCTCCAGCGGGCCGGAGGGGACCTCGTCCATGCCCCACACGTCCGGGTCGTAGGCGGCGAGGTACTTCTCCAGGGTGTAGCCGTCCTGCTGGTACTCCTCGCAGCCGATCGGGGTGCCCTGGGCGTCGGCGTTGCCGTGGATGGTGCCGGCGATCCGGACGATCTTGGGGGCGTCCCCCGCCTCCGCGAAGGCGGCGATCAGCTCGGCCCGGTTGGTGACGGTGTACACGTGGTCCGGGGTGGCGTCGGCACCGCCGGTGGTGGAGCCCTCGGCAGAGGCCCAGCCGTCACCCGCCGGCAGGACGGCACGCTCGACGCCCTTGCCGGGGGCGGGGCGGGAGGCGGCCTGGGCGGGGACGCTCACGGCGAGGGCGAGTGAGGCGGCGCCCAGCACCACGGCGGTGGCGCGGAGGTGACGCATACGTGCGGGCATGACGGATCCTTAACTGTCGTACGGAGGGATGGGTGAGGGGGAAGCGGTACACGGGGGTGCGCGCCCACGTACGCGGCGGCGGGACGCGGCGCGTGGCGGCGGCCGGACGCGGTGCGGGGGTGCGGGGTGCCGAGGGTGCGGCGGGCGCGGGTCAGGCCGGCTGCGGCCAGGTGATCCGGCTCTCGGGGACGTGCGCGTCGAGGCCGCGGACGTCGCGCGGGGCGAGCACCCGCGCCTCCAGCAGCGCACGGGCGGTCATCCGGGCCACCGCGACGGCGCCGGCGGGCCGGAAGTGGGTGTTGTCCTGCCGGCCGTCGGGGTAGTTCGGCGACGCGCCGGGCTCCAGCCAGTTGAAGAGGAGTTCGGTCCCGTCGGGGCCGAGCTCCTGCCAGCGGGCGAGGGACAGCGCCTGGACGTCGAGGACCGGGACGCCCTCCTCGGCGGCCAGGGCCCGCATCGCCGCCGGGTACTCCCCGTGGGTGGGCCGGGCGGTGCCGTCGTCGGCGAACCTGCGGCGTTCCACCGGGGTGATCAGGACCGGCCGCGCCCGCCGTTCGCGGGCGCCCTTCAGGTACAGCCGCAGGTACTCCTGGTAGGTGGTCCAGGGGTCGGTGCCGCGGGCCGGGTCCTCGGTCTTCTCGTCGTTGTGGCCGAACTGGACCAGGACGAGGTCGCCGGGGCGGACTCCGTCCAGGAGCGCGGTGAGCCGGCCCTCGTCGACGAAGCTGCGGGAACTGCGGCCGTTCACCGCGTGGTTGGCGACGGCGAGGTGCTCACCGAGGAAGAACGGCAGGGCCATGCCCCAGCCGGTCTCGGGTGCGGCGTCGGCGTACTTCTGGGCGGCGGTCGAGTCGCCGGCGAGGTGCAGCGTGCGGGCCCGGTGCCCGCCTCCGCCCCCGCCCGGGCCGCCCCGGGCGAAGGCGGGTGCGGCGGCGAGGGCGAGGGGCAGCGCGAGGAACGCGGCTGCCGTCTGTCTGCGCGTCAGTGACACAGGGGGACTGCCTCTCTCGAAATCTCTCGGAATTTCTGGAGGTCGTGCAGTACGGACGTGCCCAGGGAGAGGGAGGGGGACCGGCGG
>NZ_KL585388.1:126599-129922 GCF_000721935.1 Streptomyces sp. NRRL WC-3549 | reverse complement strand
GGCGGGGACGGGTCAGCCGTTGCCCAGCGCCTGCCACTCCTTGTTGGCCTCGTTGAGCTCACCGGCCATCTTGTCCAGGAACGCCTTGGCCGTGGTCTTGCCGAGCAGCACCTTCTGGAACTCCGGCTCGTTGTCGGCCTTGCTGATGTTGTTCCAGTCGGGCAGGTAGTACGGCAGGTCCACGATCTTGGTGGAGCCGTCGGTGAGGGCCTTGGCGGCCAGGGCGGTGGCCTCGGTCTCGTTGATCCACGGGTCCTTGGCGGCCTCGGTGTTGGCCGGGATGGCGCCCGCGGACTCGTTCCACTTGCTGTTGGACTCGTGGGAGGCGGCGAACTCGATGAACTTCCAGGCCGCGTTCTTGTTCTTGCCGGTCCGGAAGAGCCCGAGCCCGTCGACGGGGTTGGAGACCTGGACGCGGGTGCCGCTCTCCCCGATGGGGGCGGGGATACCGGCGAACTTCCCCTCGCCCAGCGCCTTCTGGTGGTCCTGCTGGGAGCCGAGGTTGTGGCTGAGCATGCCGATGGTGCCGGTGTCCCACTGGGCGACCATCTTGGTGAAGTCGTTGTTGACGTCGGCGGCCGGCGTCGTCTTCTTGAAGAGGGCCGCGTACTTCTCCAGCGCCTCGACGTTCTCGGGGTCGTTGAGCGTCGTCTTGTCGCCGTCCCAGAACGAGGTGATACCGCTCTGGCCGTAGATCGCGTCGAGGGCCTGGGCGATGGAGCCCGCGCCGCCGCGGATGGTGTAGCCGAACTTGTTGTTCTTCGCGTCGGTGAGCTTCTCCGCGGCCTCGTAGAACTTGGGCCAGGTGCTGGGTGCGTCCAGCCCCGCCGCCTCGAAGAGGTCCGTCCGGTACCACAGGACGCCGTTGTTGGCGGAGGTCGGTATGGAGTACATGTCGTCGCCCCGGCCGGCCGCGGCCGTGACGCTCTGCACCATGTTGTCGACGAGCTCGCCCTTGAGCGGAGAGTCCTCCAGCCGCTCGTTGAGCGGTTCGAGGGCTTCCTGCGACACCATGTTGGCGAGGTAGGCGGTGCCGACACCGCCGACGTCGGGCAGCCCGCCGCCCGCGATGGCCGTGTCGTACTTGGACTGGACGTCGGCGATCGGGATCGGGACGTACTTGACCTTGATGTCCGGGTACTTCTTCTCGAAGTCCTTGATGATCTCGGTCCAGATGGCGGTGCGCGGGCCGCCGTTGTTGTCCCAGAAGGTGATCTCGCCCTTGCCACTGCCGTCGCCGCCGGAGCTGCTGCCGTCGTCACCGCACGCGGTCGCCGTCAGGGCGAGTACCGCCGTGAGGGACACCGCGGCCGCGGCACGCCCCCGCTGCGTCTTCGAGATGGTCATCGTCGGCTCTTCTCTCTCGGTTCTGTCGGTCGAATCGCTGGTGTCGCGTGTCGCGGGTGTGTCCGTGGTGCTGTTCGGTGCGTCCGTGCCGTGGGGGGCGGTCTGTGGTGGTGCGCTCAGGTGCCGGTACGGAAGGCGGTGAGGTGTGCGGTTCCGGCGGGTCCCGTCCCGGCCGGTGCGGTGGCGAACAGGCCCAGCAGCGCGCCCACCCAGCGCCACGGCACGGCGGCGAAGACCTGGCCCGAGGGCCGGAAGCCGTCGCCGGTGTCGGCGTGGAAGCGGCAGCGGGCGCCCGCGGTGACCTCGATGCGGAGCGTCGCCTTCCCGCCGGGGGCGGGCCGGGGGTGCGCCGCGTCGCGTTCGTGCTCGGCGACCCCTTCGGCGTAACGGTGCACGAGCAGGGCGCCGCCGTCGGCTCCCGTCTCCAGCCCGATCCAGCTGAAGGCGTCGCCCAGCACGGCCAGTCCGGCGTTGGCGCCGGGCACGTCGCTGTGCAGGGCGAGGTCCACCTCGACGGTGAACTCCTCGGCCGGCAGCCGCTGGACCAGGACGTTCGGCAGGACCCGCAGATCGTGGGCGTACGCGGTCGGTACGCAGGTGAGCCGCAGTCCTTGGCCGGGGTGTGCGGCGGTCCACCCGGGCCGGGGGTCGGCGGTCCACTGCCACTGCTTCCCGTACCGGCCGCCGGGGAAGGCGTCGTCGCAGGCCGGAGCGGTCACGGGCTGTCCGGGGGCGGCGGGCTTGCGGTGGACGGCGACGGGTTCTCCCGCGTCCCCGACGACCGGCCAGCCCTCCTCGTCCCAGCGCATCGGCTGGAGGTGGACGACCCTGCCGTACGCGCCCTTGGCCTGGAAGTGCAGGAACCAGTCCTCACCGGCCGCGGTCCGCACCCAGCCGCCCTGGTGGGGGCCGTTGACGGCGGTACCGCCCTGTTCCAGGACGACGCGTTCCTCGTACGGCCCGAAGAAGTCGCGGGAGCGGAAGGCGCCCTGCCAGCCGGTCTCCACCCCTCCGGCCGGGGCGAGGATCCAGAACCAGCCGTCGTGGCGGTAGAGCTTGGGGCCTTCGAGGGTGAACCAGCCGGGGAGGGTGTCCGCGTCGATCAGGGTGGTGCCCTCGTCGAGCAGGCTGCGCCCGTCGGGACTCATCCGGTGGCCGGTCAGCCGGTTCTTGATTCCGGAACGGGACTTCGCCCAGGCGTGCACGAGGTAGGCGTCACCGGTCTCCTCGTCCCACAGCGGGCAGGCGTCGATGAGCCCTTTGCCCGCCTTGACCAGGTGCGGGGCGGTCCACGGCCCCTCGATGTGCTCGGCGTTGACCTGCTGGACGCCGTGGTCGGGGTCGCCCCAGAAGATCCAGAAGCGCCCGGCGTGGTGACGTATCGAGGGCGCCCAGACCCCGCGGTCGTGGCGGGGGACGACGAAGTCGCTGGCGGGCTCCAGCCAGGGCGTGGCCGGCCAGGGTCCAGTTGACCAGGTCGCGGGAGTGCAGCAGGGGCAGCCCGGGGAACCGGCCGAAGCTGGAGGCGGTGAGGTAGTGGTCCTCGCCCACCGTCACCACGTCGGGGTCGGACCAGTCGGCGTTCAGCACCGGGTTGCGGTACGTGCCGTCGCCGAGGTCGGCGGTCCAGGGGAGGTTCATGCCGTGGCCGCCTCGCGGACGTACGCGGCGGCGGTGTCCCGGTCGAGCCGGCCGTCGGCGACGACGGTGACGATCCGGCGTACGACGGTGGCTCCGGCGGGCACGGGCAGCCACCGCTCGGCGGCGAGGGAGGAGCCGACCCCCGGGTACTCGGTGGTCCGCACGAACCACGGGTCGCGGCGGGTCTCCTCGGTCGCCCCGGCGAAGACCAGGGTCCAGCCGTCGCCGGCCAGGGCCAGCCAGTCGGCGGCCCCGCCGTGCACCGCCTCCTCGCCGTCGAGGGTCCCGGTGAACACGGCGGGGGCGGCGGGCTCCTTGGGGGCGCGCCAGAAGAA
>NZ_KL585388.1:125146-126379 GCF_000721935.1 Streptomyces sp. NRRL WC-3549 | reverse complement strand
CGGGGCTGCCGATGGACAGGTGGCGCTCGCCGCGGTTGGCCAGGGAGAAGGAGAAGTCCAGCGCCCAGGCGGTGTCGGTGAGTTCGGTGACGGCCACGGTGCGGTGCTCGCGGAGCAGTTCGGTGCCGCCGGCCTCCCAGCCGATCTCCTGGACGAAGCCGTCCGGGTCGCGGAGCTTCCAGCCGAGGTGGCGCTGCGTCCCGTGGTTGTCGAGTGCGGTGGGGCCCTGGTCGCGTACGTAGGTGCGGCCGCCCCAGAAGTTGTACCCGGCGACGTCGGGTACGGCGACGCCGGCGCCCAGGTGGTGGACGTGGTCGGCGGGGCGTTCCTCGGTGACGGGGATCCCGGCGAGGGTGGTGACGGGGTGGAGGTAGGGGCGGGGGCCCGCCTCGGGCGCGTGGGTGTAGCGGGCGACGGGGCGGCCGGCGCAGCTGAGGAGTGCGGTGCTGGTCATGGGGTGCTCACCTCGCGGGGTCGCGCCCAGGGGGCGCCCAGTTCGGAGAAGAGGCTGAGGGTGTCGGCCCCGGCGGCGACGGTGGCGTCGATGCCGCGCACCACACGCCGTACGCCGCCGCCGTCGACGGGCCGCGTGTACCAGGCGTCCGGCGGCAGGGCGGTGGGCTCGGGCGCGGTGCGTACCGCCTCGACGACCCGCATGAAGGCGCCGGTGCGCTCGGGCGGTACGAGCAGCCCGGTGCCCTGCGCGAGGTGGCCGACGAGGTTCTCCAGGAGGTCGGTCCTTCCGTGCACCTCCTCCTCGGGGCCGTGTCCGGCGCGCTGGACGAGGACGCGGTCCTGCTTGTACCAGAAGGTGACCCGGCCGCGTTCGCCGTGGACGACCACGTACGGTTCGCCGGCCTGTTCGGCGCAGAGGGTGACGGCGGCGGTGACGGGCAGGCCGTCGGTGGCGGTGATCCGGACGCAGCTGGTGTCGTCGGCCTCGATGTCGTGGGCCCGGAACAGCTCGGTCTCCACAAGGGCCACGTCGTCGGCGCTCCCCCGGTCCGCGAGTTCGAGGGCGGTGGCGACCGCGTGGGCCAGCGGGTTGGTGAGGACGCCGTCGACGACGTCGGTGCCGCCGAGCCTGCGGCGCCCGGCCCAGGGCGCCCGCCGGAAGTAGGCGTCCTCGCGGACCCAGGCGCCGGCGGCGCCGACGCCCCGCAGTTCGCCCAGGGCTCCGGAGCGTATGAGCTCCTTGACGGCGGGCACGGCGTGCGAGCCGAAGGACTGGAA
>NZ_KL585388.1:118451-124889 GCF_000721935.1 Streptomyces sp. NRRL WC-3549 | reverse complement strand
GGGCGTAGTCGGCCCAGGTGGCGGCGGGCGGCTTCTCCAGCAGGAGGTGGACGCCGCGGGCCGCCGCGGTCAGGGCCAGGTCCGTGTGGGTCGGGATGGGGGTGCAGATGACGGCGGCGCGGGCCCCGGTGGAGTCCAGGAGGGCCCCGAAGTCGGCGGACTGCTCGGGCGTCTCACCGGCGAAGGCGGCGAGTTCGGCGTCGGTGAGCGGCTGGAGTTCGCAGACCCCGGCCAGCCGGACCAGTCCCTGGTGCTGGAGGCGGCGGATGTTGGCGAGGTGCCAGCGGCCGTGCCCTCGGGCACCGGCGAGGACGACCGGCAGGGGGGTGGTGGCGTGGGTCGGCATGTCCGTCATCCCTTCACGGCGCCGGCGCTGAAGCCGGTGACGAGCCACTTCTGGATGAAGGCGAAGACGATCACCACGGGCACCGCGGCGATCACCCCGCCCGCGGCCAGCGCCCCGAGGTCGACGCTGTCCGCGCCGATGAGGGTGTTGAGGCCGACCGGGATCGTCTGCTTGTCCTGCTCGCTGAGGAACATCAGGGCGAACAGGAAGTGGTTCCAGCTGTGCACGAAGGCGAAGGAGCCCACGGCGATCAGCCCGGGGCGCAGCAGCGGCAGCACGACCGCGCAGAAGGCCCGGAAGCGGGAGCAGCCGTCGACCCAGGCGGCCTCCTCCAGGGTGACCGGGACGTTCTTGATGAAGCCGCTGATCAGGATGATCGACAGGGGGAGCTGGAAGACGGTCTCCGCGATGACCACGCTCACCAGGGAGTTGATCAGCTGGAGGTTCTTGAAGATCTCGAAGAGCGGTACGAGCATCAGCGCGCCCGGGATGAACTGCGAGCAGAGCAGGGCCAGCATGAAGCCGCCCTTGATCTTGAAGTCGAAGCGGGCGAGCGCGTAGCCGCCGGCCAGCGCGACGAGGGTCGTGGCGATCAGGGTCGCGATGCCGACGATCATGCTGTTCTGGAAGAAGAGGCCGAAGCTGCGTTCGTTCCAGACCTTGTCGAAGTGCTCTCCCGTCATGGGCCAGGGCACCAGCGAGGTGGAGCCGGAGGGCCGTACGGCGAAGAGGAACATCCAGTAGAACGGGATGAGCGTGAAGACCAGGTAGATGCCGAGCGGCAGGTAGATCTGCCAGCGCGGTACGTCGTCGAAGGCGCGCTCGCGCCTGGTGCGGCGGGTGGTGGCGGGCGGCGGGGCGCCGGGGCGCACCGCCTGTCCCGGGGCGCTGTTCTTCTCTGCGAGTGCGGCAGTCACTTGTGGTCGCCTCCGAACTTGCTCAGGCGCAGGTAGACGATCGAGCAGAAGAGGAGGATCACGAAGGCGACGGTGGTGAGCGCGGAGGCGTATCCGAAGTCGTGGCCCTCGATGCCGGTGTTGGCGACGTAGAGCGGGAGTGTGGTGGTCTCACCGGCCGGTCCGCCGCCCGTGAGGGTGTAGAGCAGGTCGACGTTGTTGAACTCCCAGACCCCGCGCAGCAGGGTGGCGAGGATGATCGCGTCGCGCAGGTGCGGGAGTGTGATGTGGAAGAACTGCCGCATCCGGCCGGCGCCGTCGACCGCGGCCGCCTCGTAGAGCTCCTTGGAGACGGACTGGAGGTCGGCGAGGATGAGGATGGCGAAGAAGGGGACGCCGCGCCAGAGTTCGGAGACGGTGGCCGCCCAGAACACGGTCCCGGTGTCGGAGAGCACCGAGGTGCCGTACTCGCCGATCCCGGCGTCCGCGAGGTAGCGGCTGAATCCAGATGGTGCTGGTCAGGACGCCGGAGACGGCCCAGGGCGAGAACACCATGGCCCGGGAGATGCCGCGCCCGACGAAGCTCTGGTTGACGATCAGGGCCAGTGCCAGGCCGAGGACGAGCTGCAGGCTGACCTGGGTGAAGACCCACTGGGCGCTGAAGCCGAGCGTGGACCAGAACTGGTCGTCCTCGGTGAAGATCCGCTTGAAGTTGTCGAGCCCCGCGAAGCCGTTCCGCCACGGCTTGGTGACGTTGTAGTTCTGCAGGCTGTAGTAGAAGACGCTGATCACCGGGTAGGCGATGAAGCCCAGCATCAGCAGGCCCGCGGGTGCGATCAGCAGATACGGCAGGCGGCGGGGGCTCGCCGAGCGGCGCCGGGGCGCCTTCTCCTTGGGCGGCGGTGTGGCCACGGCTGCGGATTGGGCCATGACGCGTCTCCGATCTCTGGGATGTGCGGGGAGGTGCTGGGGGTGCCGTGTTCGGTGGGGTGCAAGCGCTTACTCCACGCCGTTCGGTGTCCCGGACGGGGTGGCGCGCGGAATTCTGTTCGCCGGGGTCAGCCCGCGTACGGGTCGGGCACTTCTCCCGGCCGGGCCAGGAAGGTGAAGTCGCATCCCGTGTCGGCCTGGGTGATCTGGTCCTGGTAGAGCGCGCCGTAACCGCGCCCGTAGCGGGCGGGCGGCGGGGTCCAGGCGGCCCTGCGGACCTCCAGCTCCTCGTCGGTGACGTCGAGGTGGAGCAGCCGCGCCTCGACGTCGAGGGTGACGAGGTCGCCGGTGCGCACCAGGGCGAGCGGTCCGCCGACGAAGGACTCGGGGGCGATGTGCAGTACGCACGCCCCGTAACTGGTGCCGCTCATCCGGGCGTCGGAGATCCGCACCATGTCGCGTACGCCCTGCTTCAGCAGGTAGTCCGGGATCGGCAGCATGCCGTACTCGGGCATGCCCGGCCCGCCCTTGGGCCCGGCGTTGCGCAGGACCAGCACGTGGTCCGCCGTGAGCGCCAGGGCCGGGTCGTTGATGGTGCGCTGCATCTCCTGGTAGTCGTCGAAGACGACGGCGGGCCCGGTGTGGCGCAGCAGGTGCGGCTCGGCGGCGATGTGCTTGATGACGGCGCCGTCGGGGCAGAGGTTGCCGCGGAGCACCGCCACTCCGCCCTCCTCGGCCAGCGGGTCCGCGCGCTCCCGGATGACGTCCGTGTTGTGCACCAGCGCCCCCTGGATCTGCTCGCGCATCGTGGGGTGCGCGACGGTGGGGCGGTCCAGGTGCAGGACGTCGGTGAGCCGTGACAGGAAGCCGGGGAGTCCGCCGGCGAAGTGGAAGTCCTCCATCAGGTACCTCCCGCCGGGGCGGAGGTCGGCGAGGACGGGGACGGTGCGGGCGATGCGGTCGAAGTCGTCCAGGGTGAGCTTCACCCCGGAGCGGCCGGCCATCGCGATGAGGTGGATCACGGCGTTGGTGGAGCCGCCGAGCGCCAGGACGGTGGCGACGGCGTCCTCGTACGCGTCGGCGGTGAGGATCTTCGACAACGTCAGCTGCTGCCACACCAGTTCGACGATCCGGAGACCGGACTGCGCGGCCATCCGGTCGTGCCCGGAGTCGACGGCCGGGATGGAGGACGCGCCGGGCACGGTGACGCCGAGCGCCTCGGCGGCGGCCGTCAGGGTGGAGGCGGTGCCCATCGTCATGCAGTGGCCGGGCGAGCGGGCGAGCCCGTTCTCCAGTTCGCCCATCTCGCAGTCGCCGATGAGCCCGGCCCGCTTGTCGTCCCAGTACTTCCACATGTCCGTGCCGGAGCCCAGGACCTCGTTGCGCCAGTGGCCCGGCAGCATCGGCCCGGCGGGCACGAAGACCGTGGGCAGGTCCACGGAGGCGGCGCCCATCAGCAGAGCGGGCGTCGACTTGTCGCAGCCGCCCAGCAGCACCGCCCCGTCGACCGGGTAAGAGCGCAGCAGCTCCTCGGTCTCCATCGCGAGCATGTTGCGGTAGAGCATCGGGGTGGGCTTCTGGAAGGTCTCCGAGAGGGTGGAGACCGGGAACTCCAGCGGGAAGCCGCCCGCCTGCCAGACGCCCCGCTTCACGGCCTGCGCGCGGTCGCGCAGGTGGACGTGGCAGGGGTTGATGTCCGACCAGGTGTTCAGGATCGCGACGACCGGCTTGCCGAGGTGCTCCTCGGGGAGGTAGCCGAGCTGCCGGGTCCTGGCCCGGTGGCTGAACGAGCGCAGCCCGTCCGTGCCGTACCACTGGTGGCTGCGCAGCTCCTCGGGGGAGATGCGGCGGTCCGTGCCCTCGGTCATATCGACCACCCGGCGACCTGGTCGGCGACCTCGGCGCGCTGCGCCTCGGGCAGCACCCGGCTCGGTGCGCGTACGTCCCGGCGGCACAGGCCCAGCGCGGCCAGGCCCTCCTTGACGACCGTCACGTTGTTGGCGGACTGCCGGTCGGCGCGCAGCTCCTCGAAGCGGCGGATCTGCTCCCAGACCTTCATCGCCGCGGTGTAGTCACCGGCCCGCAGTGCCTCCAGCATGGCCATGGAGACCCCGGGGGCGACGTTGACGAGGCCGGAGGTGAATCCGGTGGCGCCGGAGGCGAAGTAGGAGGGGGCGTACAGCTCGGCGAGTCCGGCGACCCAGACGAACCGCTCCAGGCCGGCGTCCCGGGCGAACGCGCCGAAGCGGGCGGCGTCCGGGACCGAGTACTTCACGCCGATGACGTTGGGGCAGCTGTCGGCGAGCTCGGCGAGCCGGGCGCCGGCGAGCAGCGGGTTGCGGACGTACGGGACGACCCCGAGCTCGGGGACCGCCTCGGCGATGGCCCGGTGGTAGTCGATCCAGCCGTCCTGCGAGACGTAGGGGTGCACCGGCTGGTGCACCATCACCATCTCGGCCCCGGCGTCCCTGGCGTGCTCGGCGGCGGCCACGGCGGTCGGCACGTCGTGGCCCACGCCCACCAGGACGGTGGCCCGGCCGGCCACCTCCTCGACGGTCAGCTCGGTGACCATGCGCCGCTCGTCGGGGGTGAGCGCGTAGAACTCCCCGGTGTTGCCGTTCGGGGTGACGATGCGGACACCGCCGTCGAGGAGCCGGCGCAGCAGGGCGCGGTGCACCGCGGTGTCGATGGTCCCGTCCTCGGCGAACGGGGTCACCGGGATCGCCACAACGTCTGCGAGGGCCGCCTTGAGCGGGGAGAGGTCCATGCGGACTGGCCTTTCGTCGAGGTGCTGGTGGTTCAGGTCCAGCGGGTGGTTCACGCCGTGTCACCCCCGTCTTCGTCGTCGGGGAACGCGCGGCGTACGAACGATGCGATGTGGTCGTGCAGGGCCCCGGCCGCGGCCGGGGCGTCGTCGGCGAGGGCGAGGGCGAGGATCTCCCGGTGTTCGGCGGCCTCGCGCTCCCAGGACGGGTTGGCGGACCAGGCGACGGTCGACACGAGTGCGGCCTGGTCGCGGATCTCGTCGAGCATCCTGGCCAGCAGCGGGTTGCCGCAGGGCAGGTACAGCGCCCGGTGGAAGTCCCGGTTGGCCAGCGACCTGTCCGCCTTGTCGATCGCCGAGTCGGCGCGCTCCAGGGCCTCCTGGGCCGCTTCGAGCGAGGCCCTGCGGGTGATGGAACGGCGCAGCGCCTCGGGTTCCAGGAGCAGGCGGACGTCGTACACCTCGCGGGCCATGGCCGCGTCCACGAGCCGCACGGTGACGCCCTTGTACTGGCTCATGACCACCAGCCCCGTGCCGGCGAGGGTCTTCAGCGCCTCCCGCACCGGTGTCTTCGACACTCCGAACTGCGCGGCGAGTTCCGTCTCGACGAGCGCCTGGCCCGGTCTCAGCTGCGCGGTGAGGATGGCGTGCTTGATCGCCTCCAGCACGTACTGGGTGCGGGACGGGATCGGGGCAGGCGCAAAGGTCATGGGTGCAGGGCTCTCGCATCTCGCGTATCGCGTCTCATATATGACGTACGAAGTACGACGCGATGAAGCTAGAGCGCCCCCCATGTTTCGTCAACGCTTCTGACGAAAGATGTTCCGGAGACGTGCGCCGGGGTGTCCGGCTCCGGACCGCCGCCCTGAGCCGTGCGGGCGCGAAGGGCGGCGAACGCGGCGACCGGTGCCGTTCCGTCTCCCGGTGTGCTGATCGCCGCGACCGCGGTGGCGGGGCCGGCGGGCCGGAACGGGGCGGGGCCGGCGGCAGGCGGTGCACGCCTGCCGCCCGGCCCCGACCGGGTCACCCGGTGATGCGGGTGAGGGCGCTCGCGACGGCGTCCAGGTCCGGTCCGGAGGCCAGTCCGGCGTGGTAAAGGCGCAGTTCGGCCGCGCCGAGCGAGCGGGCGTGCGCCGCGTCCCGCTCCAGGGTGGCGGGGCTGCCGCCCATGCCGCTGACGACACCGAAGTTGGCGGCCAGCACCCCGCCGAGCCCGGCGAACGGCCCCAGGACGGCCTCCCTCACCGCGTCGGAGCCGGTGCAGGGCAGCACCACGCCGTCCGCCGTGGACAGGATGTGCGCGGGGTCCACCCCGACGTTGGCGCCCGTGCGGTGGGGGGCCGGGTCGGCGTGCAGCAGGACCTGGAAGCCGGCGGGCGGGCGACCTGGTCGCGCCACCGCCGGGTGGTGTCGGCGAGGTCCGCGCCGAGCAGTGCGCGCACACCGGACCAGCCCGAGGCGTCGGAGCCCCTCCCGGCCCAGACCGGCTCCAGGGGCCGCCG
>NZ_KL585388.1:101211-118256 GCF_000721935.1 Streptomyces sp. NRRL WC-3549 | reverse complement strand
TCCCGGCCCAGACCGGCTCCAGGGCCCGCCGCACCGCACCGGCCAGCTCGTCGGCGTCCAGCCCGGTCCCGGCGTACCCGGTGCGGCAGTCGGGACAGAAGCACAGCGACATCAGGTACTGGGCGGCGTCCCCCAGGCCGACCCCGGCGGTCTTGTCGTGGGCGTGCAGATGGGCGAAGCCGTACCAGCCGCAGGACTCCAGTTCGGTCCCCGAGGCGCCAGGGCGTACGGCGGCCTCCGCGGCCAGGTCCACGAGGTAGGCGTGGACGGCGTCCTGGGCGATGCAGGGGGCCCACGGGTAGCGGTCGCCGTAGGCGTTGACCACCGAGGTCTCGGGGTGCTCGGCGCCCAGCCGGGAGTTGTGCGCGAGCACCACCCAGGAGTGCACCTGGAGCCCGGCACCGGCCAGCGCCTCGGCCGCCTCGGCGTACGGGTCCTCGCCGGCCACCCAGGACTGCCGGAAGGGCCGCAGGCCGCGCCCCTTCCAGCGGGCCGGCTCCGGCGGGTAGAGGACCGCGGCGTGCTCGGCGGTGACGATCCGGTGGCCCGGGTGACGCGGGGTCAGGGCCCGGGTGGAGTGGTAGGCGGAGGCCAGGGTGACCTGCTGGACACCGAGCCCGGCGAGGCGCCCGGCGGCGTCCGGGTCGCCGACGACGTCCCAGGGGTAGACGAACGCGGACGCCCTCACTTCCCCTCCCCCGCCCGGTGCTTCTCCAGCAGGGCCCGCCCGGCCGCGATGATCGCGGCCAGCTGCTCGACGTGCTCGGCCGGGGGTTCGGTGAGCGGGGTGCGGACCTCGCCGACGGCCAGACCGCCCAGCCGCACACCGGCCTTCACCAGCGACACCGCGTAGCCGCGCCCCTTGGCCCGCAGTTCGACGAGCGGCCGGTAGAAGTGGTCCAGCAGCGCGCCGGCCAGTTCGTCGTCGCCGGAGCCCAGCGCCCGGTGGAAGGCCAGGGCGATGTCCGGGGCGAAGGCGAAGACGGCGGATGAGTAGAGCGTGATGCCGATGCCCCGGTAGGCGAGGCCGGTGAGTTCGGCGGTGGGCAGCCCGTTGAAGTACAGGAAGTCCCGCCCGGGGAGCCCGGACCGCACGGCGCTGACGATGCGCTGCATCAGGTCGAGGTCGCCGTGGCCGTCCTTGAGGCCGATGATCCCGGGGGTCCGGGCGAGCGCGAGGACGGTCTCGGGGGTGAAGACGGCGTTGTCCCGCTGGTAGACGATCGTCTCCAGGCCGGTGGCGGCGGCCAGCGCGGTGTAGTGGGCCAGCAGCCCCTCCTGGCCGGCGACGACGAGGTACGGGGGCATGGCGAGCAGCCCGTCGGCGCCCGCCTCCTCCGCGAGCCGTGCGAACCGGACCGCGAGCGCGGTGCCGTATCCGGCGCCCGCCACGACGGGCACCGCTCCCGCCGTCTCCTCGACCGCGGCGGCGACCACGAGCCGGAACTCCTCGGGGGTCAGCGCGTGGAACTCGCCCGTGCCGCAGCAGGCGAAGACCGCCGCGGCGCCGGCGTCGACACCGGCCCGCACGTGCGCGCGGAAGGCCGAGAGGTCGATGCCGCCGTCCGGCCCGTACGCGGTGACGGGGAAGAAGAGCGGCCCGGCGACGTCGGTGAGTCGGGCGGCAAGGGGGGCTGAGGTCACGGGCGCTCCCTGAGCAGATCCAGCGTGCACAATTATGATTGTTGTCCATGTCTATGAACGCGGCCACGCTAAGCCAGCCGCGCGGGGCCGGTCAAGGCGAGCACGGGCGGCCTTGAAGCGGAATTCTCCCCTCCGGTTCCCCCGGGTCGCACTTGACGGATGCGCCCGGACTTCCTAGCTTGTCCACGCATGTGAATGCCATCCATGGCTTTGACGCATCGCGCCGCTGTGCCGTGTCCGCGTGCCGCGCGTACCGTCCGCCCCGCCCGCGTACCGCCACTCCGCCCGCGGCACCGCCGCCCGCGCGCCCCGCGCCCGTGTCCCGCACCGAGGAGACCCCGTATGCCCGCTCCCCGCACCGTCCTGCTCACCGGCGCCGCCGGCGGTCTCGGCACCCTGATGCGGGGGCTGCTCCCCGCGTACGGTTATGAACTCCGCCTCTTCGACGTGGTCCCCGTCGAGGGTGAACCGGACGCCGTCGTCGCCGACCTCTGCGACAAGGAGGCGGTGCGCGAGGCCGTGCGGGGCGTCGACGCGGTCATCCACCTCGCGGGCATCTCCCTGGAAGCCCCGTTCGAGAAGATCCTGCGCTCCAACATCGAGGGCACGTACAACCTGTACGAGGCGGCGCGCGAGGAGGGCGTCGGACGGATCGTGTTCGCCTCCTCCAACCACGCCATCGGCTACACCCCGCACCCCCGGGACGGCGATCCGCTGATCCCGGTCGGCACCCCGCGCCGCCCGGACACCTTCTACGGGCTGTCCAAGTCCTTCGGTGAGGACCTCGCCCAGCTCTACTGGGACAAGCACGGCCTGGAGAGCGTCTCCGTGCGCATCGGGTCGTGCTTCATGGAGCCGACCTCGGTGCGGATGCTCTCCGTCTGGATGAGCCCCGGTGACGGCGCGCGCCTCTTCCACGCGGCGCTGACCGCCGAGGGGGTGGAGCACACCGTGGTCTACGGCTCCTCCGCCAACACCCGCCTGTGGTGGGACCTGTCGACCGCCCGGGCTCTCGGCTACGAGCCGCAGGACGACTCCGAGCAGTACGCGGACCGACTCGTCGCCGAGCACGGGGAGCTGGACCCGGACAACCCCGACCACGCCCGCGTCGGCGGCCACTTCGTGACGGACCCGCCCCTCTGGCCGCACTGATCCGGCACGGCCCTCCGGGCCCCCGGCGCCCCGTCCCCGTCGCCGAGGTGGTGCCGGGCGACGCCTGCTGGTCACGGCGCGTCGGACGGGCGCGTACCGGCACGGCGACGAGCGGACGGCCCACCCCCGCGACCGGGCCCGAAGGGGCCTGGCGGCCGGCCCCGGCACCCCGGGGACAGGGCATGACACGGCCGTCCGGACGCCCTCGGGGGGCCGTACGGGTGCCCCTTCGGGCCGTACGGCTCACGTCCCGAAAGGTAAGGGAACGGCAAAGCCGGGTCGTTCGTTACCCCGGTCATGACCGTAATGACCCCCGGCTCGAACATCCCTCTCTCCGCCGCCCGCGTGGCGGTGGACGTCGCCGCCCCGGTGCGGCTCGACGTCTCGGGCCTGCTGCTCACCGCCGACGGCAAGGTGCGCTCCGACGACGACTTCATCTTCTACAACCAGCCCTCGGGCCCCGGCGTGACCTACCGCTCCGGCGGCGGCTCCGCGCCGGACGCGATCGTGGTGGACACCACGGCGGTCCCGGCCGGTATCGAGAAGATCGTGGTCACCGCGAGCCCCGACGCGGCCGGCCAGACCTTCCAGGGCATCGAGCCCACCGCCACCGTACGCAACGCGGACGACGGCAGTGCCCTCGCCACGTTCACCCCGCCCCAGCTCGGCAGCGAGACGGCACTGCTGGTCATCGAGGTCTACCTGCGCAACGGCGCCTGGAAGGCCCGCGCGGTCGGCCAGGGCTATGCGAACGGGCTGGCGGGCATCGCCACGGACTTCGGCGTCTCGGTGGAGGAGCCCGCTCCGGCCCCGGCCGCCTCCCCGGCACCGGTGCCTCCGGCGCCGCCCGCACCGCCGGCCGCCGCGCCGCCGGCCCCGCGGACGGCCCCGCCCGCGCCGCCCGCGCCGCCCGCGCCGCCCGCTCCCCCGGCCGCCGCGCCCGCCGCCCCGGGACGCGTCAACCTCGACAAGGGCCGGGTCAGCCTCCGGAAGAACGAGACCGTCTCCCTGGTCAAGGGCGGTCGGCCGCTGCTGTCGCAGGTCAAGATGGGGCTCGGCTGGGAGCCCGCGTTCCGCGGCAAGGACATCGACCTCGACGCCTCGGTGATCGCCTACGGCCCCGACCGCACGCACCTGGACAGCTGCTACTTCGGCAAGCTCTCCATCCTGAACGGCGCGATCAAGCACTCCGGCGACAACCTCACCGGTGAGGGCGCGGGGGACGACGAGGTCATCGTCGTCGACCTGGGCCGGATCCCGGCCGAGGCGACGGGCCTGGTCTTCACGGTCAACTCGTTCACCGGGCAGAAGTTCACCGAGGTCGCCAAGGCGTACTGCCGGCTGCTCGACGCGACCACCGGCGAGGAGCTGGTCCGCTTCGACCTCACGGGCGCGGAGCCGCAGACCGGCGTGATGATGGCCAAGCTGATCAAGCAGTTCTCCGGCGAGTGGGAGATGACCGCGATGGGCGAGTTCGTGAAGTCACGGACCGTCCGCGGCATGGTGAAGCCCGCCGCCAAGGCCCTGTAGCCGGTATCCCGGCGCGCGTGCGCGGGAGTGCCGGGCCGTGCGGACACGGCGCTCCGGCCCCGGGCACGGCTTCGTCCCCCGGAAGGTCTTCCGGGGGACGAGGTCGTGTCCGCGAGGTGCCGGGGGCCACGCCCTGGGGGCGCGCTGCCGGGCCGTGCGGACACGGCCTCGGCGGCAACGGCGCCTCAGAGCTTGGTCAGCTTGGAGTACGGGCTCAGGATCCTCCCCTGGCGCCCGGAGAAGTCGATGAGCACTGCGTCGTTGTCGCCCTCGACAGCGAGGACTCTCCCGAGTCCGAACTGATCGTGCGACACCCGGTCGCCCACATCGAAGCACTCGACCGGTGGGGCCGCCTGGGCCGGGCGGTTGAAGGGACTGGAAGGCAGGTGACGCCGGGATCCGGCTGACTGTTTCATTACCCTGAAGTATGCGCCCTGGGGACGCCCGACGCCATGCCCGTCACCCCGGGGACGGCAGTCGTGCCGCATTCGTCACCAGCCGGCCCCGGGCCGGGCCCCGCTTTCCGCCCGCCCGCCTCCGGGGCGGCACCCGCGCAGAGCCGCGTCCCCGGGTCCCTCGAAGGTGTGGCGGTCCCCCGGCACGGCCCGCCCGCGACCGGCCCGTCCTCCGGCGGGGCCGGGGGCCCACCGGCACCGAGGACGTCGCCGCCCCGGTCCGCGCGCCGGTGCCCCCGGGGCGGAGGCGGGGCCCCCTACCGGCGGTTCTGCGACCGGGCCTTGAAGGCCGCCTTGCGGGCGTCCTTCGCCGTCCTGCGGTCACGGTGCAGGCGGCCCATCGCCTCCAGCACCTCGGCCGTCGCCGGGTGGTCCACCCGCCACACCTCGTCGAAGAACCCGCTGTGCCGGCCGCTGAGGCCTTCGACCAGTTCCTGGAGCTCGTCGATGTCCCCGTCCGCGTCCAGCTGGGCCGCGATGGTGTCGACGGCGAGCCAGAAGATCATCGACTCCGGCGGCGCGGGCACGTCGGCCGCGCCCCGCTCCGCGAGCCAGACCCGGGCCAGCCCGCCGAGCTCGGGGTCGTCCAGCACCGCGCGTACCGCGGGCTCCGCCTCGGGGCCCACCGAGGCCAGCGCCTGCTGGCAGTGCAGCCGGCGCAGCGGCGCGCCGCCGTCCTTGCCGCGTGCGGCGGCGAGCAGTTCGGCAGCGGCCTGTACCGCCCCCTCCGTGCCGCGGTGCCCGAGCCACAGCACCACCTCGGAACGGGCCGCGTCCTCGGGGTAGTACGCGATGCCGTCGAGGAGGGCGTCGGCCCCCTTGTCCGCGAGGTCGCCGACGGCGGGGGCGTCGACCCCGGCCTCCAGCATCCGCTCCCGGATGCCGTAGAGGCCGAGGGGGGTCAGCCGCACCATGCCGTAGCGGGTGACGTCGTCGGCGGCGGCGTCGGGCTCCTCGCCGTCGCCGCTCAGCAGCGTCTCGTCCACCGGCCGGTACTCGACGATCCCGATGGGTTCGAGGACGCGGAACTGGTCGTCGAGCCGCATCATCGCGTCCGACACCTGCTCCAGCACCTCGTCGGTCGGCTCGTCCATGTCCTCGGGGACGACCACGGACGCCGCGAGGGCGGGAAGCGGTACGGGGCCCGCTCCCGGACCGGCCTCCGCGAGGGTCAGCAGGTACAGGTTGCCGAGTACGCCGTCGAGGAAGTCCGCCTCGCCCTCCGGGTCCCAGTCCAGGGCGTCGAAGTCGACGCTGCCGTCCTCGTTGACGAGGTCGGCGAAGTCGTCGAAGGCGGGTGCGGTGGCGTCGGCGTGCACGGCGTCCAGGCCGTCGAGCCAGATCCCGAGGACGTCCTGCGGGGAGCCACCGGTCAGCAGGGCGAGGTTCTCACCGGCCGAGACGGTGCCCTCCGCGTCGCCGTCCGCGCCCTCGCCGGGGGCGTCCGTGTCCTGCGGGTCCCGGACGTCCAGCAGCCCGGTGTCGACCGCGAGGCGCCATGCCTCACTGGCGTACGCGGCGCCGTCCTCGTCGTCGGCGAGGCCGAGGTGCTCGGCGGCTGCCGGGAGTTGGGCCTCCACGAGCTCACCACCCGCGCCGACCCGGGTCGTGGGGCCCGCCCAGCGGGCGAGACGGACGGCTCGGGCGAGCAGTGGAGCGGCCAGTGCGTCCCGTGCCAACTCGGCCTCGGTGTGCAGCCGCACCGGCGGCAGGGAGGGGCGCTCTGCGGACATCAGGGGGTTCTCCTCGGGGCGGTACTCAGGCTGGGAGCGGGGCGGCCCGCCGCGGCCCGGTTCTTGCCGAGCCCGGGAGCCTGTGCTCCCCGCGCCGTCGGGGGTATGTCCTGAATGCTATTTTCGCGGGTACGCCACCGGGCGACGAGGGGCCGCTCCCCGCCCGGTGCGCGCCGTGCTCCAGGACCGCGGCCACCGGAGGCGCGCACCCCATGACCAGTCGTGTCGTCCTCGTCTCGGCCGCGACGAGTCCCGCGCTGCGGGAGGCCCGGTTCGACGCCGACGGCCCGGTCGACGGGCACGGGGCGGCCCGGGCCCGGGCCGCGGCCGGCTCACTGCCCCGGGCGCCGCGCGTCGTCATCTCGCCGGGCGGGCGGTGCCGCGAGACGGCGGCGGCGCTGGGCCTGCGCGGCGAGGAGGCCCCGGAACTGGCCCCGCTGGACGTGGGCCGGTGGCACGGCCGGACCCTCGACGAGGTCACGGCGGAGGAGCCCGAGGCGGTGGCCCACTGGCTCACCGACCCTCTCGCCGCACCGCACGGCGGGGAGGCGGTGCGGGACGTGTGCACGCGGGTCGGGCGGTGGCTGGACGGGGCGGCGCGGGCGGACGGGCGCACGCTCGCCGTGGTCGAGCCGGAGATCGTGCGGGCGGCCGTCCTGCACGCGCTGGGCCTGCCCTCGGCGGCCTTCTGGCGTCTCGACGTACCGCCGCTGACCGCGACGGAGCTCAGCGGGCGGGCCGCACGGTGGAACCTGCGGCTGGGGCGTCCGCTGGTGGCGCCGGGCACCGCACCCGGCGACCGGGCGGGCACGCCCGCCTGACCGGCCCGGCGGGCAGGCGGGACGGCCGCCAGGGACACCCCGAGGCCCTCCGGGACACGTTTCCGGAAGGGCCTCGGGTGGCGACGTCCCGTGCCGGGAGGAGTCAGTGCGCGGCCGGCACCGCCCGTCCGGGCCCGGTCCTGGCGGGCTTCGGATTCAGCAGCCGTTCGGCGAGTTCGCCCAGGAACAGGCCCAGCCCGGCCCACAGCACGGTCTGGATGGCCAGCGCGGAGAGCCGGAAGCGCCACAGCAGGGTGGCCGGGAAGTCGCCGGGGACCTCGTCGACCGCCGGCAGGAAGGCGTAGGCGAGCCCCACCACGACGGCGAAGGCCGCCACCGCGGCGACGGTCGCGTGCCAGGCGCCCAGCCGGGGAGCGAGCCGCTTGCCGAGGAGGGCGGCACCGATCGCCAGGAGCACGCTGAGCACCGTCATCAGGAAGTACAGCGTCGTGCGCCTGCCGATGGTGTCGGGGTCGCCGACCGCCGGCGGGTTGACGGGGTACTTCAGGTACGGCACGACGTACACGGCCGTCAGGGCGCAGCCCGACAGCAGCAGGGCGGTCGCCCGGGGGCCGAAGCGCCCGACGCGGCCGAGCGCGAAGCAGAAGGCGAGTGCGGCGATGCCGCCGAAGGCGATCCCGTAGACCAGGATGCCGGTGGCGAGTCCGGCCGTGGACTGCAGGGAGCGGGAGACGACTTCCACCTCGTGCTCGTGGGCGCCCCCGTGGGAGTGCGCCTGGGCCTCTTCGAGGCCGATCGCGCTGTCGACGTTCGGTTCCCCGAGGAAGTAGGCGACGACCAGGGCGAGCACCCCGGCGGCCAGGCCGGCGAGCATGCCGCGTACGAGGAGGTTTCTTACCGTTGCGGAGTTCATGGCGTGCGGCGTCCCTCGGGTCAGTGGCAGGGGAAGCCGAGCAGGTGGCGGGCGTCGTGTACCCATTCGTGGACTTCCGTGCCGCTGAACACGGAGGTGGCGCCCTGTTCGGCGCCGACGAAGTACAGCAGGATCAGCATCAGGATGCCGAAGAAGACCGCCCAGGGTGCTATCGCCTTCAGCGGCAGCGTGGCGGGAACGACGGGGGTGGTGGCGGTCGGCTGGGCGACGTGGTGCGCCATGGCGGGGCCTCCTCTGGGAGTTCGCGTCCCATATCGGTGGTGCACAGGGACGACGGCCACGGGTCTGACTCACGAGGCGCCCCAAGGGCCTCGCACACAGTGGCGCGACCGTGCCGGATTCCCACCGGCTTCCGTCCCGCCGTCGTCATATCGGGACGACGTTACCGCGTGACGCGAGCATGGCCAAGGGTGCGCCGTACGGGGCTGCCTTCCTCTCCCACCGGGCGATCCGCCTCCCGGGCCGTGCTCCTCGCGGCGGTACCGGGCCGTCCGCCGGCCCCGCGCCCGCTCCGGCAGGCCCCGCCCTGCGGCGGCCACGCCGGGGCCGTCGCCGTCGGGGTGCGGACGCAGGCGCCCCGGGCGGCCGGGCACCGGGTCCCCGCGAGCGGCGCGGACCGCCGCCGGCCGGGCGGTGAGACGTCAGCCGGGGAGGTCGGTCCGCCAGGCCGTGGTGTTCAACTCGTCCATCAGGCGCAGGTCGTGGCCCTCCAGCGGAAAGACCCGGGCGCCGGCGTCGGGCGCGGCGGCGATCTCCAGGGCGTCCCCCTCGATCAGGTCGCCGCCTTCCTGGGTGGAGACCCAGGCGAGGATCGAGCGGACGGTGCCGCCGGGCTTCAGCTCCACTGCCTGGGGTCCCCGGTCCTGGCCGAACATCGATCCGCCGGGGTTGACCGGGACGGGGATCCGCCTGCCGTCCTCGTCGAGCGCGCGGACGGCCGGGTATCCGCTCACCCGGTAGGGCTCGGTGCCGCAGTTGGTGAGGGTGAGCACAACGGCCCGGTGGAACATCGCCGTCTCCACCGGGCCCATCTCGACCCGCGCCCCGGAGGCGGGGCAGTCCCCGGCCGGTGCGGTGGTGCTCGGGGGCGCGGACGCCGCGCCCGGGCGGACGGGCGGGACGGCGGGCAGCGTCTCGGCCCGGACGATGCCGGGCGTCACCGACGCCTGCGCGGGGCCCGGCGCCGGGGCCGGTTCGCCCTCCCCCGGCGGGACCAGGAAGCCGGCGCAGCCCGAGAGGACCAGCGCACCGGCCGAGCAGAGGACCGCCGAGACCGTGTTCCGTGCCCGCATCGCCGTGTACCCCACCCCTGGAACGAACAGTCGATTGACCGTTCGATCATGCCAGAAGCCGATGCCGCACCGGCCCGGCCGCCCGTGGATCGCAGAGGGCCGGCCACCCCGCGCCCTCCCCCCGACGCCTCGGTTTGACGGGGGCCGGGGGAGCGGTGACCGTGGGGGAAAGGCCGGGAGCCTCGGACGCGGCAGTGACGCGCCTCGCCGGCCGGCAAGGCGCCCGGGCGCTCCGCAAGACCTCGCGGCGATCCGCCCGGCTGGTCCCCAAGGAGGCAAGGGATGGCCGAACCGCCCGTCACGTCCGCCGATCTGCACTTCATCGGCAACGCCACCCTCCTGATCCGCTACGGCGATCTCCTGCTCCTCACCGACCCGAACTTCCTGCACCGCGGGCAACGGGCGTACCTCGGCCACGGCTTGGTCTCCAAGCGGCTGACGGAGCCCGCCCTCGACGTACGGGAGCTGCCGCAGGACCTCGACGCCGTCCTCCTGTCCCATCTGCACGGCGACCACTGGGACCGGGTCACCCGCCGCCATCTGGACCGGTCGCTGCCCGTGGTGACCACACCGCACGCGGCACGCCGCCTCCAGGGCCTGCACGGATTCCGGCGGGCCACCGGTCTGCGCACCTGGGAGGACCACGTACTGGTCAAAGGGCGCCACCAGGTACGGATCACCTCGTTGCCGGGTACACACGCCAAGGGGCTGGCGGCCCGGCTGCTCCCGCCCGTGATGGGAAGCCTGCTCCAGTTCGGCGAGCTCGGCGGAGAGGTGCGCCTCCAGCTGTACGTCACCGGCGACACGCTCATGTTCGAGGGCATCCAGGAGATCGCCCGCCGCTGCCCCGGGATCGATCTCGCCGTCGTCCACCTCGGCGGTACGACGCTGCCGGGCGGGCTGCTGGTCACCATGGACGCGGTACAGGGAACGGACCTTCTGGCCACGGTCCGTCCGGCACTGTCCCTGCCCGTGCACTACGACGACTACACCGTCTTCCGCTCGCCCCTCGACGCGTTCCTGCGCCGTGCCGAGGAACGCGGCATGGCCCGGTCCGTGCTGCGGTGCGCGCGCGGGGAACACGTCACGGTGACGGCCCAGGGCCCCCTCGGGCGGTAGCGGCGGCCGGTCACCGGGTGTCGGTCAGTCCTCCGGTGACGGCGATCATCTCGCCGACCGTGAAGCTGGAGTCCGCGTCGGACGCGAGGTACACGTAGGCCGGAGCCACTTCCTCCGGTTGGGCCACGCGCCCCATGGGGGACGTGCTCCCCAGCTCCCTGAGGTAGCTGTCGGGGAACCTCTGCCCCGCCAGGTTGAGTACCGTCCACGTGGGCCCGGGGGACACGACGTTGGCACGGATGCCGCGCTCGGCCAGGTGCGAGGCGATGGATTTGGTGAACGCGACCACCGCCGCCTTGGAAGCCGCGTAGTCCATCATCATGTCGCTGCCCTTGAGCGCCTCCTCGGAGGCGGTGGCGATGACGGCGTCCCCGTGGGACAGGTGCGGCAGGGCCGCCGTCACCAGGTGGAAATAGGCGTAGACGTTCGTCTTGAAGACACGGTCGAAGTCCTCGGCGTTCAGGTCCGACAGGTCGTTCTGGCTGTTGAGGTAGGCGGCGTTGCTCACGAGGACGTTGAGCCCGCCCAGTTCGGCGACCGTACGCTCCACGGCGTCGGCGCAGAAGGACGGATCGCACAGGTCGCCGGGGAGCAGCAGGCAGACGCGTCCCTCGTCTTCGACCGCCTGCCGGGCCTCCTGGGCGTCGGGCTCCTCCCCGGGCAGGTGGACGATGGCCACGTCCGCCCCCTCGCGGGCGTAGAGCACGGCCACCGAACGCCCGATGCCGGAGTCACCACCGGTGATCAGCGCCACCTTGCCGGCGAGCTTTCCGGAACCCCGGTAGTGCGGGGCGAGGTAGCGCGGGCGGACTTCCATCTCCGCCTCCAGGCCGGGCCGCTGCTGGCGCCGGAACCGGTAGGGCGGCGAGATCTCCGCCTCCTCCTGCGGCATCGCCGGACGCTCCCCGGGCCCGCCGCCCGTTCCTTCCCGCTCCACCATGACGTTCTCCTCGGTTCCGTCGGCAGGACGCCGCCGGTCAGGCGGCCACACCGTCCGCCTGTCCAGGCCGCGAGGGGTCAAACCGCCGGGCCCGGCGGAACAGCCGAAGGGGGTAGAGCGGCCGGGCCGTCCGGGCCCCGGTCGGCCGCCCACGGGTCGCGCTCGTCCCCCGGATCCGGTGGGATGGTGCTCCTGGACGGAGCAGGCCGTGACCGCCGGTACCAGCACGGCCGGGCCCGCCAGGAAGCAGGCACCGCACGCTCGCGCGCCCCGGGCCGGGGTCGTCGGCGGCGGCCGGGTCCCCGTCCGGACCGGGCACGTCCAGGTGCCACGTCGAGTGAGGAGGTGGTGCCCCGTGCGGATCCTGCTCGTCTCCGACACCCATGTCCCCGTACGCGCGAAGCGGCTGCCCCCCGCGCTGCTGCACGAGGCGGAGCGGGCCGACGTCGTGATCCACGCGGGGGACTGGGTCGACGTCTCCACGCTCGACCTGCTGGAGAGAGGCGCCCACCGGTTGGTCGGCGTGTTCGGCAACAACGACGGTCCCGGGCTGCGGGAACGGCTGCCCGAGGTGGCCCGCGCGGAGCTGGGGGGTCTGCGGTTCGGCGTCGTCCACGAGACGGGCCCGGCGCGGGGGCGGGAGGCCCGCTGCGCCGAGCGCTTCCCCGGCCTGGACGTCCTGGTCTTCGGTCACAGCCACATCCCGTGGGACACCCGGGCCCCGGGCGGCCTCCGCCTGCTGAACCCGGGGTCGCCGACGGACCGCAGACGGCAGCCGCACTGTACGTACATGACCCTCTCGGTGCGGGACGGTGCGCTGCAGGACGTCACGCTGCACAGGCTGCCGAGGCGCTGAGCGCCGTACGCCTGCGCTGTACGGCCGTGCCGGGTAGTGGTCCGGTCCGCCGGCCGGGCGGGGCGCCGTCCGAACTGGACCTGCGCCGTCCGACGCCTGAGACTGCGGACATGACATCGACAGCCCGTACGCCCGGGCCCTTCGGCCGCGCGCTCTGCGCCATGATCACACCGTTCACCCCCGCCGGTGACCTGGACCTGGAGGCCGCCCGCCGGCACGCCCGAGGCCTGGTCGCGGACGGCTGCGACGGGCTGGTGCTGAGCGGCACCACGGGTGAGTCGCCCACCACCACCGACGCGGAGAAGACCGCGCTGCTGCGGGCGGTGCGCGAGGCGGTCGGCGAGGACGTCCCGCTCATCGCCGGGGTGGGCAGCGCCGACACCCGGCACACCGTCCGGCTCGCCCGGGACGCCGAAGCGGCCGGGGCGGACGGCCTGCTGGTGGTGACCCCGTACTACAGCCGCCCCCCGCAGGCCGCCGTCGAGGCCCACTTCCTCCGGGTCGCGGAGGCCACGGGCATCCCCCTCGTGCTGTACGACATCCCCGGCCGCACCGGCACCCGGATCGGGACCGACGCGCTGCTGCGGCTGGCGGAGCACCCGCGGATCGTGGCGGTCAAGGACTGCACGTACGACCTGCTCGCGGCGACGAAGGTGATGGCGCGGACCCGGCTCGCCTACTACTCGGGCTGCGAGGAGCTGAACCTCCCCCTGTACGCGCTCGGCGGCGCCGGTTACGTGAGCACGGTCGCCAATGTGGCGCCCCGTCAGGTGCGGGCGGTCCTGGACGCGTTCGACGCCGGTGACACCGGCCGGGCCGCCCGCCTCAACCAGCTCGCACTCCCCCTGGTGGAGGCGGTGATGGCGGGCGGGCTGCCCGGGACCGTCACGGTGAAGGCGCTCCTGGACATGGGCCCGGTCCGCGAACCGCTGCAGCCCGCCGATCGCGGGACGACCGACGGGCTGCGCGGGATCTACGGGGAACTCCTCGCCGCCACCGACTAGTCGTTGCTGTGCAGGATGTCGTTGAGCCCGTCCCACACCGCGTTGTTGGGGCGGGCCTCGACGGCACCGGTGACCGAGTTGCGGCGGAAGAGGATGTTCGAGGCGCCGGAGAGGTCCCGGGCCTTGACCACCTGTCCGTCCGGCATGGTGACGCGGGTGCCGGCCGTGACGTACAGCCCGGCCTCCACGACGCACTCGTCGCCGAGCGCGATGCCGATCCCGGCCTCGGCACCGATCAGGCAGCGCTCACCGATGGCGATGCGCTCCTTGCCGCCGCCGGAGAGGGTGCCCATGGTGGAGGCGCCACCGCCGAGGTCGGAGCCGTCACCGATGACGACACCGGCCGAGATCCGGCCCTCGACCATGGAGGTGCCCAGGGTGCCCGCGTTGAAGTTGACGAAGCCCTCGTGCATCACGGTCGTACCGGGGGCCAGGTGCGCACCGAGCCGGACGCGGTCGGCGTCGGCGATGCGTACGCCCTTGGGCGCGACGTAGTCCGTCATCCTGGGGAACTTGTCCACCGAGGTGACCTGGAGGTGCAGGCCCTCGGCGCGGGCGTTGAGCCGGACCTTCTCCAGGTCGTCGACGGCGACGGGCCCGAGCGAGGTCCAGGCGACGTTGGCGAGGAAACCGAAGATGCCGTCCAGGTTCTGCCCGTGGGGCCGGACGAGGCGGTGCGAGAGCAGGTGCAGCCGCAGGTAGGCGTCGTGCGCGTCGAGCGGCTTGTCGTCCAGCGAGGAGATGACCGTGGACACGGCGACGATCTCGACGCCCCGGCGCGCGTCCACGCCGACGGCCTTCGCCGCGCCCTCGCCGAGCCGGTTCACCGCCTCGTCGGCGGTCAGGCGCTCGGTCCCGGCCGGGCCGGGGTCGGCGACGAGCTCGGGGGCGGGGAACCAGGTGTCGAGGACGGTGCCGTCACCGGCGATGGTGGCGAGGCCGGCGGCGACGGCGCCGGAGGGGCGGGCGGAGCCCTGGGAAGTCGTGTCGGTCATGCACGCAACCTAACCGGCCGGGCCCCTCGTGGGCGAACCGGTCTCGGTCGGCTGAGCGGGTACGGTCCCCGCGGTCGGGCCGGGTCACCCCGGACCGGCGCCGCCGGCCGCGATCCGCGCCAGCATCTCCCGGGTGTACGCAGCGTCGAAGCCGCCCCCGGTGAGCATGACCTGGAGGCTGATGCCGTCGAGGAGGGCGACGAGCGCCCGCGCGGTCGCCGGGTCGGTCCGCCGGGCGATCAGCGCGCCGGCCTCGTCGGTCCACTCCGCCGCGACGGGACGCAGGGCGGGGCGGCGCAGCGCGGCGAGGTACAGCTCGTACTCCAGCTCGGTCGCCCGGCGCTCACCGCCGAACCACTCCCCCAGCAGCCTGGTCAGCTCGTCGGCCAGATCCGCCTCGGGGTCGGCCAGGCGCGCGCTCTCCCGCAGGGTCCGGGCGAAGCGCTCGTTGCACCGGCGCAACGCGGCGACCAGCAGTTCGTCGAGGGAGGCGAAGTGGTACGTCGTGGAGCCCAGCGGCACATCGGCCTCGGCCGCGACGGTGCGGTGGCTGAGCCCGGCGATGCCCCGGTCCGCCACGACCCTCAGGGCCGCCTCGATGATCCGCTCGCGCCGCTCGGGGTCGTGACGGCGTGCCATCAGTGCGCTCCGCCGAGATTGAGCACCACGACCCCGGCGATGATCAGTGCGACGCCGATCAGCTTGGCCGCGCCCGCGGATTCGCCCATCCACAGGATGCCGATGAGGGCGACGGCGGCGGTGCCCACCCCGGCCCAGATCGCGTAGGCGGTGCCGATGGAGAGGGTCTTCAGGGTCTGGGCGAGCAGCGCGAACGCCAGTACGTAGCCCAGGCCCGTGACGACCGAGGGCCACAGCCGGGTGAAGCCCTCGCTGTACTTCATGGCCGTCGTCGCCGTCACCTCGGCCGCGATCGCCGCGGCCAGCAGTCCGTATCCCATGCGTACCACCGTACACATCGTTGTGTACGGGCGTACGCACCGCGGGGCGCTACGGTGTCCCGACCGGTCGTACCGGATGACGAACACACCACACACGACATGACGGAGCGGCAGTGACGCAGGACGCAGGGTGGGGCGGCGGTGCGCAGGGAGGCGCACCGTACGGCGGGGTTCCGTACGGGGGGCCACCGGGATGGGGCGGCTGGGTGCCGCCGCCGAAACCGGGGGTGATACCCCTCGCCCCGCTGAGACTGGGTGACCTGCTCGGCGGGGCGTTCGCCACGATGGGCAGATACGCCAAGCAGTTGTTCGGACTGGCCGCCGCCCTGTACGGGGGCGGGGCGCTCGTGATGGGCTTCGCGGTCCTCGTCGTCTACGGGGCGGTGGGCGACAGCCTGGAGCGGGTGGCCGAGCTCGGTTACGACCAGGAACCGGCCACCGGTGACATCTCCGCCCTGCTGATCTCGGGCGGCGTCCTGGTCCTGCTGGGAATCGCCGTCATGCTGGTCGTCTCGGGGCTGATGTACGCCGTGGTCCCCGCGGTGGTCCAGGAGGCCGTGCTGGGGCGTCCCGCCGGCTTCGTCGCGGTGTGGCGCCGGGCCTGGGCCTCGCTCGTCCCGGTCATGGGCACACTCTTCCTCACCGCACTCGTCACGGTCGTCCCCGCGGTGCTGCTCCTCGTCGGCCTCATCGGGGTGACCGCCGCCTCCTTCAGCACGGCGAGCGGCTCGGGCGGCGCCGTGGTCCTGACGGTCGCCATCCTCGGAGTGCTGGCGACGGGACCACTGGCGATCTGGGTCTGGGTCAAGTTCTCCCTGGCTCCGGCGGTCGTGGTCTTCGAGCGCACCGGGCCGGTGACCGCCCTGCGCCGCTCCTCGCGGCTGGTGCGCGGTGACTGGTGGCGGCTCTTCGGCATCCTGCTGCTCGTCTACCTGATGGCCGGTGTCGCGGGCTACTTCATCCAGCTGCCGTTCATGTTCCTCGGCATGTTCCCCACCATGATCGGGAGCACGGCCCTGGGCGGCGAACCGAGCTTCACGGCGTTCCTGGCCGTGATGGGCGGCTACTTCGTCGCCCTGCTGCTGGGGCAGATGGTGAGCCAGATCGTCTCGACGACGTTCCCGCAGCTGGTGGTCTCCCTGCTCTACGTCGACCGGCGGATCCGGACGGAGGACCTGGGCCCGGCCCTGGCCGAGGCCGCGGGCGTGCCGCCGCAGCAGGGGCCCTACCCGCCTCCGTACCCGCCCCCGTACGGCGGCGCCCAGTGGTGAGCCTCAGTCCACCAGCGAGTCCTTCGGGCTGAGCACGCAGAACTCGTTGCCCTCGGGGTCCGCCAGCACGGCCCAGGTCACGCCCGGGTCCTCTCCGACGTCCACCCGCCGGGCGCCCAGCCCGATGATCCGCTCGACCTCGGCGTCCCGGTCGTCGGGCGCCAGGTCGATGTGGAGCCGGTTCTTGACGGTCTTGCCCTCCGGCACGGGAAGGAAGCACATCCCGGGCCAGGCCGTCTCGTCGGCGGCCCCGATGACGATCTCCTCCTCGTCCCCGAAGAGCACCTTCCAGTCCAGCACCGCGCACCAGAAGCGGGCCGACAGGGGGAAGTCGTGGGCGTCGACGGCCAAGCGGTACGGACGCTGTCTCTTATACACA
>NZ_KL585388.1:81465-101026 GCF_000721935.1 Streptomyces sp. NRRL WC-3549 | reverse complement strand
TCGCGGTCTGCCTTGCCAGCCCGCTCAGAGATGTGTATAAGAGACAGTGGCCGTTCGGTGGTTCGGTGGCGGTCCGGGGCAAGGACCGCCCCCGCATCAGACGTTGAAGCCCAGCGCGCGAAGCTGCTCGCGGCCGTCGTCGGTGATCTTGTCCGGGCCCCACGGCGGCATCCAGACCCAGTTGATCCGCAGTTCGTTGACGATCCCCTCGGTCGCGGACTTCGCCTGGTCCTCGATGACGTCGGTCAGCGGGCAGGCCGCGGACGTCAGGGTCATGTCGAGGGTGGCGATGTTCGCCTCGTCGACGTGGATGCCGTAGATCAGGCCCAGGTTGACGACGTCGATGCCCAGCTCGGGGTCGACCACGTCGTACAGCGCCTCGCGGACCTCCTCCTCGGAGGCCGGCTTGGTGGTAAGAGTCTCGTTCTCGCTCATGCCGTCTTCCCTTCGGACAGCGCCTGCGCCGTCGCGTCCTTCCACGCCATCCAGCTCAGCAGCGCGCACTTGACCCGGGCCGGGTACTTGGAGACACCGGCGAACGCGACCGCGTCCTCCAGCAGCTCCTCCATCGTGTCGTCCGGCTCCAGCTGGCCCTTGGACTGCATCAGCTCCAGGAACGCCTCCTGGATCCGACGCGCCTGGTCCAGCTCCTTGCCGACCAGCAGTTCGTTGAGCACGGAGGCGCTGGCCTGGCTGATGGAGCAGCCCTGCCCGTCGTAGCTGACGTCGGCGATGGTCTCGCCGTCGTACTTCACGCGGAGCGTGATCTCGTCGCCGCACGTCGGGTTGACGTGGTGCACCTCGGCGTCGCCGTCCCGCAGGCCACGCCCGTGGGGGTGCTTGTAGTGGTCCAGGATCACTTCCTGGTACATGGAGTCAAGCTTCACCAGTCAACCCTCAGCCGCATCGCCAGTTATCCGAAAAAGTTCCGCACGTGCTCCAGGCCGTCCACCAGGGCGTCGACCTCGGCGGGCGTGGAGTACAGATAGAACGACGCTCGCGTCGTCGCAGGAATTCCGTACCGCAGGCATACCGGCCGCGCGCAGTGGTGTCCGACCCGGACGGCGATGCCCTGTTCGTCGAGTACCTGCCCCACGTCGTGGGGGTGGATGTCCCCGAGCGTGAAGGAGATCGTCGCCCCGCGGTCCTCGGCCGTCGCCGGACCGATGATCCGCAGGTCGGGCACCTCCAGGAGCCGCTTCACGGCGTAGGCGGTGATCGCCTCCTCGTGGCGGTGGATGTTCTCCATGCCGATGGCCGAGAGGTAGTCCACGGCCGCGCCGAGTCCGACGGCCTGGGCGATCGGGGGCGTGCCCGCCTCGAACTTGTGCGGAGCCGGGGCGTACGTCGACGAGTGCATCGACACCGTCTCGATCATCTCGCCGCCGCCGAGGAAGGGCGGCAGGTCCTCCAGGAGCTCCTGCCGTCCCCAGAGCACGCCGATACCGGTCGGGCCGACCATCTTGTGGCCGGTGAAGGCCACGAAGTCCGCCTGCAGCGCCTGCACGTCGAGCACCATGTGCGGGGCCGCCTGCGAGGCGTCGACGCAGACCAGGGCGCCGACCTGCTGGGCACGCCGGATGATCTTCTCGACCGGGTTGACCGTGCCCATGATGTTGGAGACCAGCGTGAGCGTGACGATCTTCGTCTTCTCGGTGATGACCTCGTCGATGTCCGACAGGTCGAGCCGGCCGTCGTCCGTGATGCCGAACCACTTCAGCTTCGCACCCGTGCGCTGCGAGAGCAGCTGCCACGGCACGATGTTGGAGTGGTGCTCCATCTCGGTGGTGACGATCTCGGTGTCGCTGTCGACCCGGTAGGGCTCGTCCGCCCAGCCGAGCATGTTGGCCACGAGGTTCAGCGACTCCGAGGCGTTCTTGGTGAAGATCACCTCGTTGCGGCTGGGCGCGTTGATGAACGCCGCGACCTTGTCACGGGCGCCCTCGTACAGCGCGGTGGCCTCCTCGGCGATCGTGTACACACCGCGGTGGACGTTGGCGTTGTGCCGCTCGTAGTACTCGTTGAGCGCGTCGAGGACCTGACGCGGCTTCTGCGAGGTCGCCGCGCTGTCCAGGTAAACGATCTTCTTGCCGTCGTGGACCGTGCGGTCCAGGAGCGGGAAGTCCTTGCGGATCGCCTCGGTGTCGAGGAGGCCGGTGAGCCCCTGTCGGGCGTCAGTCACGCGACCGCCTCTGCTGAGTTCGCTCCGCTCACGGGGCCGCCCTTCACGTATGCCTCGTAGCCCTCGTTCTCCAGCTTGTCGGCGAGCTCGGCGCCGCCGGACTCGGCGATGCGGCCGTTGGCGAAGACGTGCACGAAGTCGGGCTTGATGTAGCGCAGGATCCGCGTGTAGTGCGTGATCAGCAGGGTACCGACCTCGCCGGACTCGCGGACCCGGTTGACGCCCTCGGAGACGACGCGCAGGGCGTCGACGTCGAGACCGGAGTCGGTCTCGTCGAGGATGGCGACCTTCGGCTTGAGGAGCTCCAGCTGGAGGATCTCGTGGCGCTTCTTCTCACCGCCGGAGAAGCCCTCGTTGACGTTGCGCTCGGCGAAGGCGGGGTCCATCTGGAGCCCGGCCATCGTCTCCTTGACCTCCTTGACCCACGTACGCAGCTTGGGCGCCTCGCCGCGGACGGCGGTGGCGGAGGTGCGCAGGAAGTTGGAGACCGAGACACCGGGGATCTCGATCGGGTACTGCATGGCGAGGAACAGGCCGGCGCGGGCCCGCTCGTCGACGGACATCTCCAGGATGTCCTCGCCGTCCAGGGTCACCGTGCCACGCGTGATCGTGTACTTGGGGTGACCGGCGATCGAGTAGGCGAGGGTGGACTTGCCGGACCCGTTCGGGCCCATGATGGCGTGGGTCTCGCCCTGCTTCACAGTCAGGTCGACGCCCTTGAGGATCTCCTTCGTGGCGTTGTCGGCCT
This sequence comes from Streptomyces sp. NRRL WC-3549, assembly GCF_000721935.1. Taxonomy (GTDB): domain Bacteria; phylum Actinomycetota; class Actinomycetes; order Streptomycetales; family Streptomycetaceae; genus Streptomyces. The sequence goes on along the minus strand of NZ_KL585388.1, from coordinate 98,096 downwards.
CGACGGAGACGTGCAGGTCGCGGATTTCAAGCGTTGCCATGGGTGACTCAGGACTCCTGGGTGACGGAGACGAGCACATCGTCCCCTTCGATCTTTACGGGGTATACGGGGACGGGGCGCGTCGCGGGAAGGCCGGACGGCTTGCCGGTGCGGAGGTCGAAGCTCGAACCGTGCAGCCAGCACTCGATGGAGCAGTCCTCCACCTCGCCCTCCGACAGCGAGACGTTCGCGTGCGAGCAGATGTCGTTGATCGCGAACACCTCGCCCTCGGTACGGACGACGGAGACCGGCGTGCCGTCGAGCTCCACCCGCTTGGGGGTGTCGTCCTCCAGCTCGCTCAGCGCACAGGCGCGGACGAAGGCCATCTCAGACCGTCGCCTTCAGCTCGTCCTCGATCTTGTCGAGCAGCCGGGCCTCGACGTCCGGCAGACCGATCTGCTGGACGAGTTCGGCGAAGAAGCCGCGCACGACGAGCCGGCGGGCCTCCTCCTCCGGGATACCGCGGGACTGGAGGTAGAACAGCTGCTCGTCCTCGAAGCGGCCGGTCGCCGAGGCGTGGCCGGCGCCGACGATCTCGCCGGTCTCGATCTCCAGGTTGGGCACGGAGTCGACCCGGGCACCGTCGGTGAGGACCAGGTTGCGGTTCATCTCGTAGGTGTCGGTGCCCTCGGCGGCGGCCTGGATCAGGACGTCACCGATCCACACGGCGTGGGCGCCGTCGCCCTGCAGCGCGCCCTTGTAGGCCACGTTGGACTTGCAGTGCGGGGTGTTGTGGTCGACCAGGAGGCGGTGCTCCTGGTGCTGGCCCTTGTCGGTGAAGTACAGCCCGAAGAGCTCGGCCTCGCCGCCGGGGCCCTGGTAGGCGACCCGGGGGTGGAGGCGGACCAGGTCGCCGCCGAAGGTGACGACCACGGACTTGAAGGAGGCGTCCCGGCCGACCAGCGCGTTGTGCTGGCCGACGTGGACGGCCTTCTCGTCCCAGTCCTGGACGGAGACGACGGTCAGCTTGGCCCCGTCGCCGAGGACGAAGTCGACGTTGGCGGCGAGCACCGCGTCACCGGTGTGGTCGATGACGACGACGGCCTCGGCGAAGGCGCCCAGCTCGACGCGCTGGTGGCCGTAGGCGACGCCGCCCTGGCCGTGCACGGCGATCCGGATCGGCTCGGTGAGCACGGCCTCCTTGGCGACGGTGACGACCGAGGCCTGCTCGAAGGACGCGTACGCCTGGGCGGCCACCCGGTCCACCGGGGTGCCCCCCTTCAGCAGCCGCGCGTCGTCCCGGCCGACGGTCTCCACCGTGACGCCCTCGGGCGCCTCGACGACGACCTTGACGCCGTCACCGGTGGCGACGGCGGTGCCGTCGTGCAGTCCGCGCAGCCGCTCCAGCGGGGTGAAGCGCCATTCCTCCTCGCGGCCGTGCGGGACGGGGAAGTCCGCGACGTCGAAGGACGGGGGCGCGCTCATGCGCGTGGCGACGGTCGACTCGGCGGCCACCGCGATGGAACCGGCGGTGGTGGAGCCCACCGGGGAATTCTGAGCCTCAGCCATGGCTGTCGTAGTGCTCGCTTTCTCAGTCAAGAACTCTAGGGGCGCGTCCGGCGGGCGTGTCAGCCGACCGAACCCTCCATCTGCAGCTCGATCAGCCGGTTGAGCTCCAGGGCGTACTCCATGGGCAGCTCCTTGGCGATCGGCTCGACGAAGCCGCGCACGATCATCGCCATGGCCTCGAACTCGGTGAGTCCGCGGCTCATGAGGTAGAAGAGCTGGTCCTCGGAGACCTTGGAGACGGTCGCCTCGTGGCCCATCGACACGTCGTCCTCGCGGACGTCGACGTAGGGGTAGGTGTCGGAGCGCGAGATGGTGTCCACGAGCAGCGCGTCGCACAGCACGTTGGACTTGGCGCCCGGCGCACCCTCGCCGATCTCGATGAGACCGCGGTAGGAGGTGCGGCCGCCGCCCCGCGCCACCGACTTGGAGACGATGTTGGAGGAGGTGTTCGGGGCCATGTGGACCATCTTGGCGCCGGCGTCCTGGTGCTGGCCCTCGCCCGCGAAGGCGATGGACAGGGTCTCGCCCTTGGCGTGCTCGCCCATCAGGTAGACCGCCGGGTACTTCATGGTGACCTTGGAGCCGATGTTGCCGTCGACCCACTCCATGGTCGCGCCCTCGTACGCCACGGCGCGCTTGGTGACGAGGTTGTAGACGTTGTTCGACCAGTTCTGGATGGTCGTGTAGCGGCAGCGGCCGCCCTTCTTCACGATGATCTCGACGACCGCGGAGTGCAGCGAGTCCGAGGAGTAGATCGGCGCGGTGCAGCCCTCGACGTAGTGGACGTAGGCGTCCTCGTCGACGATGATCAGCGTCCGCTCGAACTGGCCCATGTTCTCCGTGTTGATGCGGAAGTAGGCCTGGAGCGGGATGTCCACGTGGACACCCTTGGGGACGTAGATGAAGGAGCCGCCGGACCACACGGCCGAGTTCAGCGAGGCGAACTTGTTGTCACCGACGGGGATGACGGTGCCGAAGTACTCCTTGAAGAGCTCCGGGTGCTCCTTCAGCGCGGTGTCGGTGTCCAGGAAGATGACGCCCTGCTCCTCCAGGTCCTCGCGGATCTGGTGGTAGACGACCTCCGACTCGTACTGCGCGGCGACACCGGCGACCAGGCGCTGCTTCTCCGCCTCCGGGATGCCGAGCTTGTCGTAGGTGTTCTTGATGTCCTCGGGCAGGTCCTCCCAGGACTCCGCCTGCTTCTCCGTGGACCGCACGAAGTACTTGATGTTGTCGAAGTCGATGCCGGAGAGGTCCGAGCCCCAGTTCGGCATGGGCTTCTTGTCGAACAGCTTCAGACCCTTGAGACGGAGCTTCAGCATCCACTCCGGCTCGTTCTTCTTCTCCGAGATGTCGCGGACGACAGCCTCGGACAGGCCGCGCTTCGCCGCCGCGCCTGCCTCGTCGGAGTCGGCCCAGCCGAACTCGTACGTGCCCAGGCCCTCGAGCTCAGGGTGGGCAGTCTCCGTGGGGAGCGTCATGCGGGGTTCCTCCCGGCCTTGCTTGCGGATGCTGTGGGTGTGGTCTGTGGTGCTGCGGGGCTGCTGCGCGGAACGAACGTCGTGCACACGCCGTCGCCGTGGGCGAGGGTGGCCAGACGCTGCACATGGGTCCCGAGCAGGCTGGAGAAGAATTCCGTCTCCGCCTCGCACAGCTGCGGGAACTGCTCGGCGACGTGCGCGACCGGGCAGTGGTGCTGGCACAGCTGCTCACCCTGCTGCGGGGCCGGCGCGCTGCGCGCCGTAGCAGCGTACCCGTCGGCGGACAAGGCCCTGGCGAGCGCCTGGGTGCGCTCCTCGGGCCCGGCCGCCTCGACCGCCGCGCGATACGTCTCGGCCTGCGCCGCCATACGGGCGCGGGCGAAGGCGACCAGCGCCTCGTCCCCGGCCGTCTCGGCGATCCAGCGCAGCGCGTCGGCGGCGAGCTTGTCGTACGACTGGTCGAAGGCGTCCCGTCCGCAGTCCGTCAGGGCGAACACCTTGGCCGGACGGCCCCGGGTCCGCGCCCCGTAGACGCGCTGCTCGCGGGCCTCGACGACCCCGTCGGTGACCAGGGCGTCGAGGTGGCGGCGCACGGCCGCCTGGGTGAGGCCGACGTGCTTGGCCAGCACGGCCACCGTCGAGGGGCCGTGGTCCAGGATGGACCGCGCGACGCGGTTGCGCGTGGAGCGCTCACCGGTCGCGAGTTCCTCCTGAGGAGCCTCGCCCGTGTATTTCACAACGCCATTGTTGCGTAATTCCTCGGGGAGTGACAAGCCGCCTCCGGACACGGCGCGGTGCCGTTCATCACTTAGGTGAACCTAAATTGACCTGCGGAAACGCCGGCCTCCCCACACCTTCGCAGGTGACGGGCGCGCGTGCGCCCTCCGCCGGGCCGACCCGCCGCCCCGGGGCCGGCCCCGGCCCGCCTAGACTTGCGCGCCATGAACAGCGAGCCCGTCGTACAGGCCAGGGGCCTGGTGAAGCGGTACGGAGACAGGACCGCGGTGGACGGCCTCGACCTGGAGGTCCGGGCGGGCACGGTGACCGCCGTCCTCGGCCCCAACGGCGCCGGCAAGACGACCACCGTCGAGACGTGCGAGGGCTACCGGCGGCCGGACGCCGGGACGGTACGGGTCCTCGGCCTGGACCCGGTCGCGGACGCCGCCGCGCTCCGCCCCCGCATCGGCGTGATGCTGCAGTCGGGTGGCGTCTACTCCGGCGCGCGCGCCGTCGAGATGCTGGCCCACACGGCGAAGCTGCACGCCCACCCCCTGGACGTCCCCGCGCTGGTGGACCGCCTCGGCCTGGGCGGCTGCGGGCGCACCACCTACCGCAGGCTCTCCGGCGGCCAGCAGCAGCGCCTCGCGCTCGCGATGGCCGTCGTCGGCCGCCCCGAGCTGGTCTTCCTGGACGAGCCGACGGCGGGCCTCGACCCGCAGGCCCGCCGCTCCACCTGGGAGCTGATCCGGGAGCTGCGCGCCGACGGCGTGTCGGTGGTCCTGACCACCCACCACATGGAGGAGGCCGAGGAGCTCGCCGACGACGTCGCCGTCATCGACGCGGGCCGGGTCATCGCCCAGGGCAGCCCCGAACAGCTGCGCCGCGCGGGCGCCGAGAACACCCTGCGCTTCACCGGCCGCCCCGGACTGGACCTGGCCTCACTCCTCAGGGTCCTGCCCGACGGCACCCAGGCGGCCGAGACCGCCTCGGGCGCCTACCGCATCACCGGGGAGATCGACCCCGGGCTGCTGGCCACCGTCACCTCCTGGTGCGCCCGGAACGGCGTCATGCCGGACGGCATCGCGGTCGAGCGGCACACCCTGGAGGACGTCTTCCTCGAACTGACCGGCAAGGAGCTGCGCGCATGAGCGCCGGTACGTACACCCCGCGCCCGGGCGCCGCCCCGCTGGGCCGCATGATCGCCGCGCAGGCCACGCTGGAGACGCGGATGCTGCTGCGCAACGGCGAGCAGCTGCTGCTGACGGTGATCATCCCCTCGCTGCTGCTGGTGCTGTTCAGCACGGTCGACGTGGTGGACACGGGCGCGGGCGAGCCGGTCGACTTCCTGACGCCCGGCATCCTCGCCCTCGCCGTGATGTCCACCGCCTTCACGGGCCAGGCCATCGCGACGGGCTTCGAGCGCCGGTACGGGGTGCTGAAGCGGCTGGGCGCGTCGCCGCTGCCGCGCTGGGCGCTGATGACGGCGAAGACCCTCGCCGTGCTCGTCACCGAGGTGTTCCAGGTCGTCCTGGTCACGGTGATCGCCTTCGCGCTCGGCTGGTCGCCCCAGGGCGGCTGGCTCCCCGCGCTGCTGCTCCTGGTGCTGGGCACGGCGGCCTTCTCGGGGCTCGGCCTGCTGATGGCGGGGACCCTCAAGGCGGAGGCGACGCTGGCGGCGGCCAACCTCGTCTTCCTGCTCCTGTTGGTGGGCGGCGGCGTGGTGGTACCGCTGGACAAGTTCCCCGACGCCGCGCAGTCGGTGCTGGGCCTGCTGCCGATCGCCGCCCTCTCCGACGGGCTGCGGGACGTCCTCCAGCACGGCGCCGCGACGCCGTGGGGAGACCTCGGGATCCTGGCCGTGTGGGCGGTGCTGGGGCTCGGCGCCGCGGCGAGGTTCTTCCGCTGGGAGTAGTCGCGGCACCTGTCCGCCGAACAGCGTTTCGGGGTGTCTCGTCCCCCTCGTGAAAGCTTGCACAAGCCGCCGCTTACCATGGTTGCCGTGCCCAAGCTGACCCGAGCCCAAGTCGCTCAAGCCACGCGGAACCCGCTCCAGTTCATCGCCGAGCGGTGGACCCCGCGCCCCCGGACCGTCCGCCGTGCCGCCATGGCCGCGGTCGTGATGGCCGTGGTCATCGTCGTGACCGGCGGCGCCGTACGTCTGACGGGGTCCGGCCTCGGCTGCCCCACCTGGCCCAAGTGCACCGACGAGAGCCTGACGGCCACCAGCGAGATGGGACTGCACGGCGTCATCGAGTTCGGCAACCGGATGCTGACGTACGTGCTGTGCGCGGCAGTCGGCTGGGCGATCGTCGCGGCCCGTTCGGCCAAGCCCTGGCGTCGCGGCCTGACCCGGCTCGGCTGGGCCCAGTTCTGGGTCGTGATGGGCAACGCGGTCCTCGGCGGCATCGTCGTCCTGGTGGGCCTGAACCCGTACACCGTCGCGGCGCACTTCCTGCTCTCCACGGCGCTGCTCACCGTGGCCGTGGTGATGCACCACCGGATCGGCGAGGGCGACGCCGCCCCGAAGCCGCTGGTCGGCAAGGCCGTCTCGCAGCTGACCTGGCTGCTCGTGGTGGCCGCGGGCCTGCTCGTCGCGGTCGGTACGGTCGTCACCGGCTCGGGCCGGCACGCGGGCGACTCCAGCGACGTGCACCGCATCCCGCTCGACTGGAAGCTGATCTCCCAGCTGCACGCGGACCTCGCCTGGGTCGTGGTGGCCCTGACCGTGGCGCTCTGGTTCGTACTGAAGGCCGTGGACGCCCCGCCCGTACCGAGGCGCCGCGCCGGCGAGCTGTTCCTCGTCCTGCTGGCCCAGGGGGTCATCGGCTACGTCCAGTACTTCCTGGACGCCCCGGAGCTCCTGGTCGGCCTGCACATGCTCGGCTCGTGCCTCGTGTGGATCGCGGTGGTGCGGGTGCTGCTGGCGCAGCGGGAGCGCCGGGCGGCCACCGCCACCGTGCCGGTCCCGGCCGGGCAGCGGCCGGAGCACGTCCCCGCGGTCTGACCCCCGCGTCACGCGCGAGAGCCTCCGCCGCCGGCCCGTTCGGGTCCGGTGGCGGAGGCTCTTCCCGTAGGGGCGGGGCTTCAGTCGTTGGACGGGCCGCCGACCTGGATGCCGGCCATCCGCGACCACTCGTACGGGCCCGTGCGGACCTTCGCCGCGAAGTCGCCGTCGAACTCCTCGTGCATCGTGATGCCCGCCTTCGCGGTGGCGCTCTCGGCGACCGCGTACGAGGGGGCCACCAGGTCGCCCCAGGCGCCGTCCGCGCCGACGAGGACGATGCGGGCGCCCACCTGGCCGAGGTAGGCGAGCTGCCCCTCCGCGCCGCCGTGCGCCTTGGCGAAGGCGCCGATCTCCTTGGCGAGCTTGCCGGCCTTGCGCTCCGCGCGGGCCGCCCGCCTGCTGTCGTCCGTCTGCTGGGTCTGAGCCGTCTCTGCCATGAACAGGATGCTACCGACGAGTAGCCCGCATGACGACGGGCGGGGGCCGTGGCCTGGACCACGTCCCCCGCCCGTCGGCGGAGCTGTCTGCGCGTGCGGGTCACCCCGGCGTGCGGGTCACCTCAGGAAGGGGTCCACCGCCACGGCGACGAAGAGGAGCGAGACGTAGGTGATGGACCAGTGGAACAGCCGCATCTCCTTGAGCTTGCCACCGGTGACCCCGGCCTTCGCCCGGTTCTGCAGGCCGTGGGCCTCCCAGAGCCAGAAGCCGCCGGTCAGCAGCGCCACCACCGTGTAGAACCAGCCGGTGTAGCCGAGGGGAGTCAGCAGCAGGGAGACCGCGACCATCACCCAGCTGTAGACGACGATCTGCCGGGCCACCACACGGTTGGAGGCGATGACCGGGAGCATCGGGACGCCGACCCGGGCGTAGTCGTCCTTGACCTTCATCGACAGCGGCCAGTAGTGCGGCGGCGTCCAGAAGAAGATGACCGCGAAAAGAATGACCGCGGCCCAGGACATCGAATTCGTGACGGCGGACCACCCGATGAGCACGGGCATGCAGCCGGCGATTCCGCCCCAGACGATGTTCTGCGAGGTCCGGCGCTTCAGCAGCATCGTGTAGACGACGACATAGAACAGAAGTGCGCCGAGTGCGAGAGCGGCGGAGAGCCAGTTGACCAGCAGTCCGAACCAGACCGTGGAAATCACACCGAGCGCGATTCCGAACGCCAGGCACTCACGCGGGGAGACCATCCCCGTGACGAGCGGCCGCTGCGACGTGCGGTCCATCAGCGCGTCGATGTCCCGGTCGATATACATGTTGAGCGCATTGGCACCGCCCGCGGAGAGATATCCGCCGATGGTGGTGGCGAGCACGAGCCACAGGTCGGGCACGCCCTGGGCGGCCAGGAACATCACCGGGACGGTGGTGATCAGCAGCAGCTCGATGATGCGCGGCTTCGTAAGCGCCACGAATGCCTTGATGCGGGCCCCGAACGGGCGTTGGCCCCCTGGGCTCGGAGTCAAGGCGACCCCTGCGGGTCGGGACTCGACGGCCGTCACGCACACCCCTGACAGAGAAATCCCAGCAAGCTCCGGACCTGAGGGCCCGGTGAAGACTTGCGCGAACCAGACCACTGTAGACGTTGGGCATACGCCGCTCTTCGCGGGGGTGGGGTCGTGTTGGGGTGGCGCAGAAGTGAGTGACGGCGCTCATACGGGAGGCGAACTCCGCAGGTCGCCCGCACTGTGGAAAGGGCAGAAGTAGGGCCTTGGGTGGGGGGTAGGCTCGGCTTTGCCCGGTGCGGTAACCAGTCACCGGTTTACGACAGTGGAGAGGAGCCCTGACTCAGGGTGAGCACCAAGCCGACCACCACAGACCTCCAGTGGACCGAATTGGACCAGCGGGCCGTGGACACCGTCCGCGTTCTCGCCGCGGACGCCGTACAGAAAGTCGGAAACGGCCACCCGGGCACGGCGATGAGCCTGGCTCCTGCCGCGTACACCCTTTTCCAGAAGGTGATGCGCCACGACCCGGCGGACGCGGACTGGACCGGCCGTGACCGGTTCGTACTCTCCGCGGGCCACTCCAGCCTGACGCTGTACATCCAGCTCTACCTCGCCGGGTACGGCCTGGAGCTGGACGACCTCAAGGCCTTCCGCACCTGGGGCTCCAAGACCCCGGGCCACCCGGAGTACGGCCACACCACCGGTGTCGAGACGACGACCGGACCGCTCGGCCAGGGCGTCGCCAACGCCGTGGGCATGGCGATGGCCTCCCGCTACGAGCGCGGCCTGTTCGACCCGGAGGCGGCCCCCGGCACCTCCCCGTTCGACCACACCATCTGGGTGATCGCCGGTGACGGCTGCCTCCAGGAGGGCATCTCGGCCGAGGCGTCCTCGCTGGCCGGGCACCAGAAGCTCGGCAACCTGGTGCTGCTGTGGGACGACAACCACATCTCGATCGAGGGCGACACGGAGACCGCGGTCTCCGAGGACACCCTGAAGCGGTACGAGTCCTACGGCTGGCACGTCCAGCGGGTCGAGCAGCTGCCCAGCGGCGACCTGGACCCCGAGGGCCTGTACCGGGCCCTGCAGGCGGCCAAGGCCGAGACGGAGCGCCCGTCCTTCATCGCGGCCCGCTCGATCATCGCCTGGCCCGCCCCGAACGCCCAGAACACCGAGGCCTCCCACGGCTCGGCCCTCGGCGACGAGGAGATCGCGGCCACCAAGCGGGTGCTCGGCTTCGACCCGGAGAAGACCTTCGAGGTCTCCGACGAGGTCATCGCCCACACCCGCCAGGCGCTGGACCGGGGCCGCGAGGCCAAGGCCGAGTGGGAGAAGTCCTTCGCCGAGTGGCGCACCGGCAACCCGGAGCGCGCCGCCGACTTCGACCGGATCGCCGCGGGCGAGCTGCCGGCCGGCTGGGAGGAGAAGCTCCCGGTCTTCGAGGAGGGCCAGGGCGTCGCCACGCGCGCGGCCTCCGGCAAGGTGCTCCAGGCGCTGGGCGGGGTCATCCCCGAGCTGTGGGGCGGCTCCGCCGACCTCGCGGGCTCCAACAACACCACCATCGACAAGACGTCGTCCTTCCTCCCGAAGGGCAACCCGCTGCCGGAGGCCGACCCGTACGGCCGCACGATCCACTTCGGCATCCGCGAGCACGCCATGGCCGCCGCCATGAACGGCATCGCACTGCACGGCAACACCCGCATCTACGGCGGCACCTTCCTGGTGTTCTCCGACTACATGCGCAACGCCGTGCGGCTCTCCGCGCTGATGCACCTGCCGGTGACGTACGTCTGGACGCACGACTCGATCGGCCTCGGCGAGGACGGCCCGACCCACCAGCCGGTCGAGCACATCGCCTCGCTGCGCGCGATCCCGGGCCTGAACGTGGTGCGCCCGGCCGACGCCAACGAGACGGCGATCGCCTGGCGGGAGATCCTGCGCCGGTACACCAAGGTGTTCGGCAAGGGCGCCCCGCACGGTCTGGCGCTGACCCGCCAGGGCGTGCCGACCTACGCGTCGAACGATGAAGCGGCCAAGGGCGGGTATGTGCTCTTCGAGGCCGAGGGCGGCGCACCGGAGGTCGTACTGATCGGCACCGGCTCCGAGGTCCACCTGGCCGTCGAGGCCCGGGACGAGCTCCAGGCGGCCGGTGTGCCGACCCGAGTGGTCTCGATGCCGTGTGTCGAGTGGTTCGAGGAGCAGGACCAGGCGTACAAGGACAGCGTGCTGCCGCCGTCGGTGAAGGCCCGGGTCGCCGTGGAGGCGGGCATCGGCCTGACCTGGTACCGGTACGTGGGTGACGCGGGCCGGATCGTCTCGCTGGAGCACTTCGGTGCCTCGGCCGACGCCAAGGTCCTCTTCCGCGAGTTCGGCTTCACCGCCGGACACGTGGCGGCCGCGGCCCGGGAATCTCTCGCGGCCGCTCAGCGCTGACGCCGTTATACGACTAGTAGGAGATGCAATTCTCATGACAGACGCACTCAAGCGCCTCTCCGACGAGGGCGTGGCGATCTGGCTGGACGACCTTTCGCGCAAGCGGATCACCTCCGGCAACCTGGCCGAGCTGATCGACGAGAGCCACGTCGTGGGTGTCACGACCAACCCGTCGATCTTCCAGAAGGCGATCTCGCAGGGCGACGGTTACGACCAGCAGCTCACCGACCTCGCCGCCCGCAAGGTGACCGTCGAGGAAGCCATCCGCATGATCACCACCGCGGACGTACGCGACGCGGCCGACATCCTGCGCCCCGTCTTCGACGCCACCGAGGGCCAGGACGGCCGGGTCTCCATCGAGGTCGACCCGCGCCTGGCGCACGACACGCAGGCCACGGTCGCCGAGGCGAAGCAGCTCGCGTGGCTGGTGGACCGGCCGAACACGCTCATCAAGATCCCGGCGACGAAGGCCGGCCTGCCGGCCATCACCGAGACCATCGGGCGGGGCATCAGCGTCAACGTGACCCTGATCTTCTCGCTGGAGCGCTACCGCGAGGTCATGGACGCCTACCTGGCGGGCCTGGAGAAGGCGAAGGCCGCGGGCCTGGACCTCTCCAAGATCCACTCGGTGGCCTCGTTCTTCGTCTCCCGCGTGGACACCGAGATCGACAAGCGCCTGGACGCCGTCGGCAGCGACGAGGCGAAGGCCGCCAAGGGCAAGTCCGCCCTGGCCAACGCCCGTCTGGCCTACGAGGCGTACGAGCAGGTCTTCAGCGGTGAGCGCTGGGCCGTGCTCGACAAGGCGCACGCCAACAAGCAGCGCCCGCTGTGGGCCTCCACCGGCGTCAAGGACCCGTCCCTCAAGGACACCCTGTACGTCGACGACCTCGTCGCCCCGAACACGGTCAACACCATGCCGGAGGCGACGCTGGAGGCCGTGGCCGACCACGGCGAGATCTCCGGCAACACCGTCGCCGGGCGCTACGACCAGGCCCGCGCCGACCTCGACGCCATCAAGAAGCTCGGCGTCGACTACGACGACGTCGTGCAGGTGCTGGAGGACGAGGGCGTCGAGAAGTTCGCGACGTCCTGGAACGACCTGCTCAAGTCGACCGAGGCCGAACTCGAGCGCCTCGCTCCTTCGAAGGGCTGACCACCTTGTCTGGTGTTCCCGGAGCCAACCCGCTCCGTGACGCCCAGGACCGACGGCTCCCGCGTATCGCGGGGCCGTCGGGTCTGGTGATTTTCGGCGTCACGGGCGATTTGTCCCGTAAAAAGCTGATGCCCGCTGTCTACGACCTGGCCAACCGCGGCCTGCTGCCGCCGGGCTTCTCGCTCATCGGCTTCGCACGCCGCGACTGGGAGGACGAGGACTTCGCCCAGGTCGTCCACGACGCCGTCAAGGAGCACGCCCGGACCCCGTTCCGCGAGGAGGTCTGGCAGCAGCTGAGCCAGGGCATGCGGTTCGTCCAGGGCAACTTCGACGACGACGTCGCGTTCGAGACCCTCAGGGCCACGATCGAGGAGCTCGACAAGGCGCAGGGCACCGGCGGCAACTTCGCCTTCTACCTCTCCGTACCGCCGAAGTTCTTCCCCAAGGTCGTCCAGCAGCTCAAGAAGCACGGGCTGGCCGACCAGAAGGAAGGCACCTGGCGCCGGGCCGTCATCGAGAAGCCGTTCGGGCACGACCTCAAGAGCGCGCAGGAGCTCAACCAGCTCGTGCACGACGTGTTCCCGCCGAACGAGGTCTTCCGCATCGACCACTACCTCGGCAAGGAGACGGTCCAGAACATCCTGGCACTGCGCTTCGCCAACACGATGTGGGAGCCGATCTGGAACAGGTCGTACGTCGACCACATCCAGATCACCATGGCCGAGGACATCGGCATCGGCGGCCGGGCCGGCTACTACGACGGCATCGGCGCCGCCCGCGACGTCATCCAGAACCACCTGCTCCAGCTGCTGGCGCTGACGGCGATGGAGGAGCCCGGCTCCTTCCACCCGAAGGCCCTGGTCGCCGAGAAGCTGAAGGTGCTCACGGCGGTGGAACTGCCGGAGGACCTCGGCAGCCACACGGTCCGCGGCCAGTACACGCACGCGTGGCAGGGCGGCCAGGAGGTGCCCGGCTACCTGGAGGAAGAGGGAATCGACCCCAAGTCGAAGACCGACACCTTCGCCGCGATCAAGCTGACGATCAACAACCGCCGCTGGGCGGGCGTGCCGTTCTACCTCCGTACGGGCAAGCGGCTCGGCCGGCGGGTCACGGAGATCGCGGTCGTCTTCAAGCGCGCCCCCTACCTGCCCTTCGAGTCCGGCGCGACGGAGGAGCTCGGCGGCAACGCCCTGGTCATCCGGGTGCAGCCGGACGAGGGGGTCACGGTGCGGTTCGGCTCCAAGGTGCCCGGTACCTCCATGGAGGTGCGGGACGTGACGATGGACTTCGCGTACGGCGAGTCCTTCACGGAGTCCAGCCCCGAGGCGTACGAGCGGCTCATCCTCGATGTGCTGCTCGGCGACGCCAACCTGTTCCCGCGCCACCAGGAGGTCGAGCTCTCCTGGAACATCCTCGACCCGATCGAGGAGTACTGGGACAAGCACGGCAAGCCCGCCCGGTACGCGGCCGGCACCTGGGGACCGGCCGAGGCCGACGAGATGCTCGCACGCGACGGACGGAGCTGGCGCCGGCCATGAAGATCGATCTCACGGAAACCACATCCAGCAAGATCAACCAGGCGTTGGTCTCGGCGCGCCGTTCCATCGGCACGCCGGCCATCGGCATGGTGCTCACCCTCGTCGTCGTCACCGACGAGGAGAACGCCTACGACGCGCTCAAGGCGGCGAGCGACTCCTCGCGCGAGCACCCCTCGCGGATCATCGCCGTCATCAAGCGGGTCAGCCGTTCGCCGCGCGCCCGGCGCGACGCCCGGCTCGACGCCGAGCTCCGGGTCGGTTCCGACGCCGGCTCGGGCGAGACCGTGGTGCTGCGTCTCCACGGCGAGCTGGCCAACCACGCCCAGTCGGTCGTCCTGCCGCTGCTGCTGCCGGACGCCCCGGTGGTGGTCTGGTGGCCGGAGGACGCTCCCGCGGACCCGGCGAAGGACCCGCTGGGCGCGCTCGCGCAGCGCCGCATCACCGACACCTACTCGGCCGAGCACCCGCTCGACGAGCTGGCGGTGCGGGCAGCGACGTACCAGCCGGGTGACACGGACCTGGCGTGGACCCGCATCACGCCGTGGCGCTCCATGCTGGCGGCGGCGCTCGACCAGCAGCCCGCCGAGGTCCTCTCGGCCACGGTCGAGGGCGAGTCCGACAACCCGAGCTGCGAGCTGCTGGCCATGTGGCTCGCCGACCGGCTGGGCGTCCCGGTGGAGCGCACCCTGTCCGGTGGTCCCGGGCTGACGGCGGTCCGGATGGAGACGAAGAACGGTGCCATCGTCCTGGACCGGGCCAACGGTTCGCTGGCCACGCTGTGCATGGTGGGCCAGCCCGACCGCTCGGTGGCGCTGAAGCGCCGGGAGACCGCCGAGCTCCTCGCGGAGGAACTGCGGCGGCTGGACCCGGACAACGTCTACGCGTCCACGGTGAAGTTCGGGGTGGAACGCCTCGGCGGCCCCACGGAGGCGTCGGACGTCGGCTCCGGGCAGAAGGCGTCCGCCCCGGCGGGCGCCGGCGCCCCGGCCGCGAAGAAGGCCGCGGCCAAGAAGGCGGCGTCCAAGTGAGTGCTCCGCAGCTCGTCGTGCACCGCGACAAGGAGCTGATGGCCGAGGCGACGGCGGCACGGCTGATCACCGCGGTCGTGGACGCCCAGGCCGCGCGCGGGACCGCCTCGGTGGTCCTCACCGGTGGCCGCAACGGCAACGGCCTGCTGGCCGCGCTCGCCGCCTCGCCCGCCCGGGACGCGATCGACTGGTCGCGGCTCGACCTGTGGTGGGGCGACGAGCGCTTCCTGCCCGAGGGCGACCCGGAGCGCAACGTCACGCAGGCCCGCGAGGCCCTGCTGGACGCGGTGGCGCCGGACCCGTCCCGGGTCCACGCGATGCCCGCCTCGGACGGTCCGCACGCCGGCGACGCGGACGCCGCCGCCGCCGCGTACGCCGCCGAGCTGGCCGCCGCGGCCGGCCCGGGCGGAGACGTGCCGGTACCGGCGTTCGACGTCCTGATGCTGGGCGTCGGCCCGGACACCCATGTCGCCTCGCTCTTCCCGGAGCTTCCGGCGGTACGGGAGACCGAGCGCACCGTCGTCGGGGTGCACGGCGCCCCGAAGCCGCCGCCCACCCGGATCTCGCTCACGCTGCCCGCCATCCGGGCGGCCCGTGAGGTGTGGCTGCTGGCCGCGGGTGAGGACAAGGCGGAGGCGGCCGGGATCGCGCTGTCCGGCGCCGGGGAGGTCCAGGCCCCGGCGGCGGGGGCGTACGGCCGTGACCGCACGCTGTGGCTGCTGGACGGTGCGGCGGCCTCCCGGCTGCCGCGGGAGCTGTATCCGCGCGCCTCCGCGTAGGCGCGCACCGTGCGACGGCCGGGGCCCGGTCCGCTCCCCGGAGCGGGCCGGGCCCCGGCCTGTCTCCGGTGGCGACCGCGGCGTCGCCACCACCGCCCGTCCGCGTGCGCCGGTGCGCCGCTGGAGGTGACGCCGCTTCCCGGCCGGCGCCGGTTCCGCCCTCGGATGTGAGCGGGCACCGGATGTTCAGCCGCGCTCCAGGAACGGCTCCAGCAGTCCCGGGACGGCCTCGGCCGCGAAGAGCAGCCCCTCGCTCGCGTCCACGTCCCGTGCCGTGTACCCGCCCGCTCCGGCGGCCGTGGTGGCGGTGACGGCGATCAGGCCCGCCCGGCGCTGGAACCAGGACTGCCGGACCGTCCACCCGATCACCCCGGCGCGCTGGAGGGCCGCCGTGGAGCGCCGTAGCGTCCCGGAGCGGGTCACGAGGTACCCGCCGCTCAGCGTGTGCCCCAGGGACCGGTAGGCGTCCAGGGCCAGCGCCACGGCGAGCGGGACGCCCACGGCGGCGCAGCCGAGCGCGGTCCACAGCAGTACGGGCGTCAGCCAGGCGCCCAGCAGGGTCAGGATCAGCACCGGGGCCAGGGCCGCCGCCAGGGCGCGGCGCAGCCGTCGGCCGCGGGCCGCCGGGGGGTGGGCCGTGAGCGGGGCGCCGGTCGGCGCGACGGGCTCGCGCAGCACCTCGGCCGCGATGGCGTCGGCGAAGGCGCGGGGCGTGGCGGGCAGCAGGGTGGTGTGGTCGGCGCCCGGGGTCTCCTCGTCCTCGGCCAGGCCGGTGGTGATGGCGTCCACCCGGGCCGCCCCCGCCAGCCGTACGCCCAGGGGCTCCACCAGGTCCACGCCGCGCAGCCGCCGCTCCTCCACGGAGAGCGAGCGCGAGGTCAGCAGCCCGCGCCGGACCCGCAGGGTGCCGCCCGGTTCGCGTTCCAGGCGGTAGTTCCACCACATCTCGGCCCAGAGCCCGAGCGCCCCGACGACGCCGGCCACCAGCGCGGCGGCCAGCAGGACGACGATCGTCCAGAGCAGCGGGGTGTCCCGGAACCGGTCGCCGATCCAGTCGATCACCTCGCCCTGCGCCCCGGCCCACTCACTGACCTGCAGCACGCCGCCGGCCGCGGCGCCGCCCAGCATGGGGGCGACGAAGGAGACCGGCGCGTAGCGGATCCAGCGGTGTTCGAGGACGGCGAGCTCGCCGTCCCGGTGGGCGCCCGGGGCCCGCTCGGCGGCCCGGTCCAGGAGTTCGCGGCGCAGTCTTTCGCCCTCGGCCCGGGTCACGGGGTCGAGCTCCAGGGTGGAGTCGCCGCCCGTCCGGTCCCCCGTGCCGATCCGGACCGTGACCAGCCCCAGTACCCGCAGCAGCGGGTGGGCGGTGAGGTCGACGGTACGGATCCGCTCACGGGCCAGCGAACGCCGTTTGACCACCAGCAGCCCGGTGTGCAGCTCGACGCGGTCGGCGCCGACGCGGTAGCGGGTGCGCCGCCGGCGGATGTGGTCGCCGACGG
>NZ_KL585388.1:79632-81179 GCF_000721935.1 Streptomyces sp. NRRL WC-3549 | reverse complement strand
CAGGACCGTACGCCGGTGGATCCGCCGCCACGGCGGGCCGGCCGGGTCGGCGGGGGTGCTCATGTGGCGTCCCCGGGCGTGTCCTGGGTGATCCGGGTGAGCCGTTCGGCGAGGTCGGCGGCCGTCTCACGGGTCAGGCCCGCGATCTTCACGGCGCCCTTGGCGGAGGCGGTGGTGACGGTGAGCGTGGCCAGCCCGAAGAACTGTTCCAGCGGACCGCGCACGGTGTCCACGGTCTGGATGCGGGACATCGGCGCGATCCGCCACTCCCGCAGGAAGATCCCGGTCCGTACGTAGACCGCCGCGTCGGTGACCTCCCAGCGGTGGGTGCGGAACCACCAGAGGGGGAGGAGGGCGGCGACCGTCAGGCCGACGGCCGCCAGCACGGCGGCGGGCAACAGCAGCCAGGCCCTGGCCGGCGCGATGAACGCGCCCAGGACACCCAGCACGGCCACCGGGGCCGCCGTCAGCAGCAGGCACTGGGCCCGCCACCAGCCGACGGCCCGGCGGGCCGGCGCGTTGCGCGGCGGCCGGAGCCGTACCGCCCCCTCCCCCGCCCCCACGGGTCAGCGTCCGCGCAGGCTGCGGTAGGTCTCCACGAGGTGGGCGGTGGAGCTGTCCAGGTCCTCGCCGCCGGTGCCCTCGGTGAGGACCGGCTCGATCTTCTTGGCGAGCACCTTGCCGAGCTCGACGCCCCACTGGTCGAAGGAGTCGATGTTCCAGACGGCGCCCTGGACGAAGACCTTGTGCTCGTACAGCGCGATGAGCTGGCCCAGCACCGAGGGGGTGAGCCGCTCGGCGAGGATCGTGGTGGTCGGGTGGTTGCCGGGGAACGTCTTGTGCGGCACCAGTTCCTCGGGCACGCCCTCGGCCCGGACCTCCTCGGGCGTCTTGCCGAAGGCGAGGGCCTGGGTCTGGGCGAAGAAGTTGGCCATCAGCAGGTCGTGCTGGGCGATGAGGCCCGGCAGCAGGTCGTGGACCGGGGAGGCGAAGCCGATGAAGTCCGCCGGGATCATCTTCGTGCCCTGGTGGATCAGCTGGTAGTAGGCGTGCTGGCCGTTGGTGCCGGGGGTGCCCCAGACGACCGGGCCGGTCTCCCACTCGACCGGGTTCCCGTCGCGGTCCACGGACTTGCCGTTGGACTCCATGTCCAGCTGCTGGAGGTACGCGGTGAACTTGGACAGGTAGTGGCTGTAGGGCAGGACCGCCTGCGACTGCGCGTCGAAGAACTGGCCGTACCAGATGCCCAGCAGGCCCAGCAGCAGCGGGGCGTTCTCCTCGGCGGGGGCGGTGCGGAAGTGCTCGTCGACGAGGTGGAAGCCCTCCAGCATCTCCCGGAACCGGTCGGGGCCGATGGCGATCATCAGCGAGAGGCCGATCGCCGAGTCGTAGGAGTAGCGCCCGCCGACCCAGTCCCAGAACTCGAACATGTTGGCCGTGTCGATGCCGAAGTCCGCGACCTTCTCGGCGTTGGTCGACAGGGCCACGAAGTGCCTGGCGACGGCCTCCTGACCGGCCTTCAGCTCGGTGAGCAGCCAGTCGCGGGC
>NZ_KL585388.1:77639-79430 GCF_000721935.1 Streptomyces sp. NRRL WC-3549 | reverse complement strand
CGGTGACCAGCCAGTCGCGGGCGGAGGTGGCGTTGGTGATGGTCTCGATCGTAGTGAACGTCTTGGACGCGACGATGAACAGCGTCTCGGCCGGGTCCAGGTCGCGCACGGCCTCGTGGAGGTCGGCGCCGTCGACGTTGGAGACGAAGCGGACGGTCAGCGAGCGGTCCGTGAAGGAGCGCAGCACCTCGTACGCCATGGCGGGGCCGAGGTCGGACCCGCCGATGCCGATGTTGACGATGTTCTTGATCGGCTTGCCGGTGTGCCCGGTCCACTCGCCCGCCCGGACCCGCTCGGAGAAGGCGGTCATCTTGTCGAGGACGGCGTGCACGGCCGGGACCACGTTCTCGCCGTCCACCTCGATCACGGCGCCGCGGGGGGCGCGGAGCGCGGTGTGCAGGACGGCGCGGTCCTCGGTGGTGTTGATCTTCTCGCCGCGGAACATGGCGTCCCGCAGCCCGGCGACGTCGGTGGCGGCCGCGAGATCACGCAGCAGCCGCAGCGTCTCGTCGGTGACCAGGTGCTTGGAGTAGTCGATGTGGAGGTCGCCGACCCGCAGGGTGTACGCGCTGCCGCGCTCCGGCGCGTCCGCGAACAGCTGCCGCAGGTGTGTCTGCCCGAACTCCTCGCGGTGCTCGGCGAGAGCGTTCCACTCGGGCGTCTGATTGAGCTTGGCTCGGCTTTGTGCGTTCATACCGGAAATTCGCCCACTTCTTCTCGTACCTGCAACATGCCCCGCTGCCCCTCCAACCTAATTGATCGGGAGGGTCCGGCGGGGCCCTCACGGGGCCGGGCGGGCGGCATACCACGACCGGCCGGGCACCCGAGGGGGTGGCCGGCCGGTGAAGAGCTTCAGGTCCTAGATCTCGCCGCGCAGTTTGGCGAGGGCCTCGGCGAGGATCGCCTCGCCGTCCGCGTCGCTGCGGCGCTCGCGCACGTATGCCAGGTGCGTCTTGTACGGCTCGGTGCGCGGGGGGTCCGGCGGGTTGTCCTGGTCCTGTCCGGCCGGGAAACCGCAGCGCGGGCAGTCCCAGGTGTCCGGCACCTGTGCGTCATGGGCGAAGCTGGGCTGGGTCTCGTGCCCGTTCGAGCACCAGAAGGAGATGCGCAGGCGGGGCGCTGACTCGCCCCGCTCGGCCTCCCCCATCGGCCCGGCTCCGACCCGGCTTCCCCGGATCGCGTTGCCACTTGCCACGGTTGTAACTCCCTGCGTGATGGTGCTCGAGGTTGCCCCAGTCTACGTAAGGCCCAACGCGCGTCCAGCGAAAGGAGTTACACCGTTACGGGAATCGCCGACGGCTGATCAGTCCAGCTTGATGAGCAGGCCGAGAACGACGATGCAGGCGAACCAGAGCAGGCCGACCACGACGGTGATGCGGTCGAGGTTCCGCTCGGCGACGGAGGAGCCGCCGACGGAGGACTGCATACCGCCACCGAACATGTCGGAGAGGCCGCCGCCCTTGCCCTTGTGCATCAGCACCAGCAGCATCAGCAGCAGGCTGAAGACGATCAGGGCGATCTCGAACGCCAAAATCACGGCTGGCTCCTACTTTCCGGAATTCTCGGGACTGCGTCTGCGAACAGCGGGGGCCGGGGGTTCACCCCTCGGCCCCCGCAAGGGTACGACGGATCGGCGCTAGGGCCTACTCACTGGTCGCGGAAGCGGACGATCTTGACGAACTCGTCGGCGTCCAGTGCGGCGCCCCCGATCAGCGCGCCGTCGACGTCGGGCTGCGCCATGATGGCGGCGACGTTCCCGGACTTCACCGAGCCGCCGTACTGGATGCGGAC
>NZ_KL585388.1:69588-77407 GCF_000721935.1 Streptomyces sp. NRRL WC-3549 | reverse complement strand
CGTCGGCGAGCTCCTGCGAGTACAGCTCGGCGAGCCGGCCGCGGATCGCGCCGCAGACCTCCTGGGCGTCCTCGGGGGTGGCGACCTCACCGGTGCCGATGGCCCAGACCGGCTCATAGGCGACCACGACGGTCTCGGCCTGCTCGGCCGGGACGTCCTTCAGGGCGCCGTCGAGCTGCGCGAGCGTGTGGGAGACCTGGTCACCGGCCTTGCGGACGTCCAGGCCCTCACCGACGCAGAGGATCGGGGTCAGACCGTGCCTGAAGGCGGCCTTGACCTTGGCGTTGCAGATCTCGTCGGTCTCGCCGTGGTACTGACGGCGCTCGCTGTGGCCGACGGCCACGTACGTGCACTTCAGCTTGGCGAGCATCGGGCCGGAGATCTCACCGGTGTACGCGCCGGAGTCCTGGGCCGAGAGGTCCTGGGCGCCGTACTTGATCTTCAGCTTGTCGCCGTCGACCAGGGTCTGCACGGAGCGCAGGTCGGTGAAGGGCGGCAGGACGGCGACCTCGACGGCCTCGTAGTCCTTGTCGGTCAGGGCGAAGGCGAGCTTCTGGACGTGGGCGATGGCCTCGAGGTGGTTGAGGTTCATCTTCCAGTTGCCCGCCATCAGCGGGGTGCGGGTGGTCATGAAAGGTCAGTCCTCCAGTGCGGCGAGGCCGGGAAGCGTCTTGCCCTCGAGGTATTCGAGGCTGGCGCCGCCACCGGTCGAGATGTGTCCGAATGCGTTCTCGTCGAAGCCCAGGATGCGGACGGCGGCGGCGGAGTCCCCGCCGCCGACGACGCTGAAGGCCTCGGCGTCGGCGAGGGCCTGGGCGACCGCCTTGGTTCCCTCGGCGTAGTCGGGGTGCTCGAAGACACCCATCGGGCCGTTCCAGAAGACCGTGGCCGCGTCGGCGAGCTTCGCCGCGTACAGCTCGCGGGTCCCGGGGCCGATGTCCAGGCCCTCCTGGTCGGCCGGGATGGCGTCCGCGGCGACCGTGGTGGGGTTGGCCGGGGCCTTCGTCTTCAGGTCGGGGAACTCGGCCGAGACCAGGACGTCGACGGGGAGGACGAACTCCACACCGAGCTCCTCGGCGCGCTTGAGGTACCCCTGGACGGCCGGGACCTGGTCCTCCTGGAGCAGCGAGATGCCGACCTCGTGGCCCTGGGCCTTGAGGAAGGTGTACGCCATGCCGCCGCCGATGAGGATCCGGTCGGCCTTCTCCAGCAGGTGGTCGATGACCCCGAGCTTGTCGGAGACCTTGGCGCCGCCGAGCACCACGGCGTAGGGGCGCGCGACGTCCTCGGTGAGCTTCTTCAGGACGCCGACCTCGGTGGCGATCAGGGAGCCGGCGGCGTGCGGGAGCCGGGCCGGGAGGTCGTACACCGAGGCGTGCTTGCGGTGGACGGCGCCGAAACCGTCGCCGACGTAGACGTCGGCGAGCTCGGCGAGCCGGTCGGCGAAGGCGCCGCGCTCGGCGTCGTCCTTGGAGGTCTCCCCGGCGTTGAAACGCAGGTTCTCCAGGACGGCGACCTGGCCGTCGGTGAGGGCGCCGACCGTGGCGCGGGCGGACTCGCCGACGGTGTCGGTCGCGAACGCGACGTCGCTGCCGAGGAGTTCACCGAGGCGGGCGGCGGCCGGGGCGAGCGAGAAGGCCGGGTCCGGGGCGCCCTTGGGGCGTCCGAGGTGCGAGGCGACGACGACCCGCGCACCGGCTTCGGCGAGCCGGGCGATCGTCGGCCGGACGGCGCGGATACGGCCGTCGTCGGTGATCGTGGTGCCGTCCAGCGGCACGTTGAGGTCGGCGCGGACGAATACCCGCTTACCGGTGACCCCTTCGGCGAGAAGTTCGTCGATCGTCTTCATCTGTAGCGGTACTCCTTGGAAGGACGGAAGCATGCAAGGGCTCGGGCGGCGCTTCGTCGCGCCGCCCGAGCCCGTTGCTCACATCGAGATGCCTGCCGATCCTAGGATCAGAGCTGGCCGCCGACGAAGACGGTCAGGTCGACAAGGCGGTTGGAGTAGCCCCACTCGTTGTCGTACCAGCCGAGGATCTTCACCGAGTTCCCCTCCTGGACCATGGTCAGGGAGGAGTCGAAGGTGCAGGAGGACGGATCACCGACGATGTCGGAGGAGACGATCGGGTCCTCGGTGTACGTCAGGAAGCCCTTCAGGTCGCCGTCGTCGGCGGCCTTCTTGAACGCGGCGTTGACCTCGTCCTTGGTGACCTCGCGCTGCAGCGTCACGACCAGGTCGGTGGCGGAGCCCGTGGGGACCGGCACGCGCATCGCGATGCCGTCGAGCTTGCCCTTGAGCTGCGGCAGGACCAGGGCGGTCGCCTTGGCGGCACCGGTCGTGGTCGGGATGATGTTCTCGGCGGCGGCGCGGGCGCGGCGCAGGTCCGAGTGCGGGAAGTCCAGGATGCGCTGGTCGTTCGTGTACGCGTGGACCGTCGTCATCAGGCCCTTGACGATGCCGAAGTTCTCGTCGAGGACCTTGGCCATCGGCGCCACACAGTTGGTGGTGCAGGAGGCGTTGGAGATGACGTGGTGGCTGGCCGCGTCGTACTTGTCCTGGTTGACGCCCATCACGATGGTGATGTCCTCGTCCTTGGCCGGAGCCGAGATGAGGACCTTCTTGGCGCCACCGGCGATGTGCTTCTCGGCGTCGGCCTTCTTGGTGAAGATACCGGTCGACTCGATGACGATGTCGACGCCCAGCTCACCCCAGGGGATGTCGGCCGGGTTGCGCTCGGAGAGCACCTTGATGGTGTGGCCGTCGACGGTGATGGTGTCGGCGGTGTTGCTGACCTCTGCCTTGAGACGACCCAGAACGGTGTCGTACTTCAGCAGGTGTGCCGTGGTCGCGGTGTCACCCAGGTCGTTGACAGCCACGATCTCGATGTCCGCACCCTGCTCCAGCAGCGCACGGAAGTAGTTGCGACCGATGCGGCCAAAGCCGTTGATGCCTACGCGGATCGTCACGAACCGATCTCCTCGTTAGGTACGCCGGTTTTAGATGCCGGCGAGTTTATTAGGGATGTCCCCGACCGCCTCCGACCCTACCTCTCCGAAGGCTTTTGGGTGACATCGAGCGGCCGGTACGAAGAGGGATATCCGTACTCCCGGGTAGGGGTACGGACACTCCGGCCGGTCGCCCCCGCGGCGGCGACCGGCGCTCACCGCGCGGTCACCGAGCGTCAACACGCTCTGAGGCCGGGCCCCTTGCGTTGTACGCCTACCCACTGCCGGTGGCGTTACCCCTGTCACCCGAGGTGACTGACACGGCTCCGCCTCCCCCGTGAGGCCGCGGGTACCCAGGACCGGAAAGCGCCGGCGGAGACACACTTTCGGGGTGGCCGGCAGTTGACCGCCGACGCTATTTCGCTCAATTGCGCGGGGCGCTACTCAATCGATAAAAATATCGTCGGCGCAGCTTTTCGCGGTGCGCCGACGACGGAGGGTTCCGGCCGCTCGATCGGGCGGGGCGCCCCTCGTTCGATCTGCCGGAACGGTCTCTCGACCGGCCCGGCTCGCTCGACCGGTCCGGCTCGACCGGTCCCACCCCCTACCGGCCCGACCCGACCGGCAGGGAAAGGGCTCACACCGCTTTCCGGAACGGCTCCCGCCGGACCCGGCCCGGACGGGCTTGCCCCGGCAGCCTTGCCCGCCCGCCCCGCGCCCACGCCTGCGGGCGTAGGCGTAGGCGTGGGGCGGGCGCGGTCTCAGCCGACGAGGCCGTCGGCCATCTCCTCGCTGAGGGTGGACTCCGTACCGGGGATGCCGAGGTCCTGGGCCCGCTTGTCGGCCATCGCCAGCAGCCGCCTGATCCGCCCCGCTACCGCGTCCTTGGTCAGCGGCGGGTCGGCGAGCGCGCCGAGCTCCTCCAGGGACGCCTGCTTGTGCTCCATGCGCAGCCGTCCGGCCGCCGCCAGGTGCTCGGGGACCTCCTCGCCCAGGATCTCCAGGGCGCGCCCCACGCGGGCCCCGGCCGCCACCGCGGCCCGCGCGGAACGGCGGAGGTTGGCGTCGTCGAAGTTGGCCAGCCGGTTGGCCGTGGCCCGGACCTCGCGCCGCATCCGGCGCTCCTCCCAGGCGAGCACCGACTCGTGGGCGCCCAACCGCGTCAGCAGCGCGCCGATCGCGTCACCGTCACGGACGACGACGCGGTCCACCCCGCGCACCTCGCGGGCCTTGGCCGCGATGGAGAGCCTGCGGGCAGCACCGACCAGGGCCAGGGCCGCCTCCGGACCCGGGCAGGTCACCTCCAGCGAGGACGAGCGGCCGGGCTCGGTGAGCGAGCCGTGGGCCAGGAAGGCCCCGCGCCAGGCCGCCTCGGCGTCGCAGGTGGCCCCCGAGACCACCTGCGGGGGCAGCCCGCGGATGGGACGGCCGCGGCCGTCCACCAGGCCGGTCTGGCGGGCCAGCTGATCGCCCCCGGCCACCACGCGTACGACGTAGCGGGAGCCGCGGCGCAGTCCGCCGGGGGCCATCACGATGAGCTCCGAGCTGTGCCCGAAGATCTCCAGGATGTCCCGCTTGAGCCGGCGCGCCGCCATCGCGGTGTCCAGCTCGGCCTCGATCACAATCCGGCCGCTCACCAGGTGCAGCCCGCCCGCGAACCGAAGAATCGCCGAAACCTCTGCTTTCCTGCAGCAGGTCCGGGTCACGGGAAGCCGAGAGATTTCGTCCTTCACCGCTGGCGTCATCGCCATGGGCCGATCCTTCCATGCATCCGAAAAATACGGTCGTACGCGGCGGCCAACAGCTCCGGATCGTGAATCGGAACGCCGTCGGGTGAGGCCACAGGGGCCAGCTCGACCGCGGCTCCGAGCCGCTTGGCGGCATCGGCGAGGGACTCGCGGTCGGGCACGGCGGCCTCGTCGGCCAGCACCACGTCCATGGCGAGTTTAGGGGCGTGTCGTCCCAAAACCTCCAAATGACGCTGCGGTGAGAAGCCTTCGGTTTCACCGGGTTGCGGCGCGAGGTTGAGCGAGAGGACCTTGCGGGCCTTCGTGGAGACCAGGGCGTCGAGGAGTTCGGGGACCAGGAGGTGCGGGATCACCGAGGAGAACCAGGACCCCGGGCCGAGCACGACCCAGTCGGCGTCCAGGACCGCCGCGACCGCTTCGGGCACGGCCGGCGGATCGGCCGGGACGAGATGGACGGACTGCACCTCGCCCGGGGTGAGCGCCACCGTCGCCTGCCCCCGCACGGTGACCATGTCGTCGGGGCGCTCGGGGTGGTGGCCGCGCACCAGCGCCTGGAGCTCCAGGGGCACGGCCGACATGGGCAGGACCCTGCCGTGGGCGCCGAGCAGCTTGCCGACCAGGTCGAGGGCCTGGACGTGGTCGCCGAGCTGCTCCCACAGGGCGACGATGAGCAGGTTGCCCACCGCGTGCTCGTGCAGGTCGCCCTTGGACTCGAAGCGGTGCTGGATCACCTGGGCCCAGGTCTGGCCCCACTCGTCGTCACCGCAGAGCGCGGCCAGCGCTTTGCGCAGGTCGCCGGGGGGCAGGACGCCGAGCTCCTCGCGGAGCCGGCCGGAGGAGCCGCCGTCGTCGGCGACGGTGACCACGGCCGTGAGGTCGCCGGTGATCCGGCGCAGCGCCGTGAGCGACGCGGACAGGCCCATGCCGCCGCCGAGGGCGACGACCTTGGGCTGCGCGCCGCGCTTACGGCCGGAGAGGGCGCCCGTCGCCCTGCTCAGCCGGTGCCGCCGCAGCGGGTGCCTGGTCACTCTCGCCCCATGTCCCGGTGGACGAGGACGGTCTCGATACCTTCGGTCGCCAGCCGCTTGGCGAGCTTCTCCGACATGGCCACGGAGCGGTGCTTGCCGCCCGTACAGCCGACGGCGATCGTCACGTAGCGCTTGCCCTCACGGCGGTAACCGGACGCGATCAGCTGGAGCAGCTCGGTGTACTGGTTGAGGAACTCCTTGGCGCCGGGCTGGTCGAAGACGTAGTCGGACACCTCCTCGTTGAGCCCGGTGAAGGGGCGCAGTTCGGGGACCCAGTGCGGGTTGGGCAGGAAGCGGCAGTCCACGACGAGGTCGGCGTCGACCGGCAGGCCGTACTTGAAGCCGAACGACATCACCGTGGCCCGCAGCTCGGGCTCCTCGTCCCCGGCGAACTGGGCGTCCATCTTGGCCCGCAGCTCGTGCACGTTGAGGCTGGAGGTGTCGATGACCAGGTCGGCGTCGCCGCGCAGCTCGCGCAGCAGGTCGCGCTCGGCCACGATGCCGTCGACGATGCGGCCGTCCCCCTGGAGGGGGTGCGGGCGGCGGACCGACTCGAAACGGCGTACGAGGGCGTCGTCGGAGGACTCCAGGAAGACGATCCGCCGGGTGACGTGCTTGGCCTCCAGGTCCGCGAGGGACTCCCGGAGGTTGTCGAAGAAGCGGCGGCCCCGTACGTCGACGACGACGGCGATACGGGCCACGTTCCCCTGGGACCGGGCGCCCAGCTCCACCATCGTGGGGATCAGTGCGGGCGGCAGGTTGTCCACGACGAACCAGCCGAGGTCCTCCAGGCACTTGGCCGCCGTGCTGCGTCCCGCGCCCGACATCCCCGAGATGATCACCAGCTCCGGGATGGCCGGCGCGGCGCTCTCGCCCTTCTCCTGGGCGCTTCCCGTACTCACGTGTGCTGCTCCGTCTGTTCGGTCGGTGCTGTCGGTGCTGTCGGTGCTGTCGGTGCTGTCGGTGCTGTCGGGCGCCTGGGCGTCACCGCGGTCGTGCGTGTGCTCGGTCATGGCGTACTGCCCCCGTCGTCCTCTTCGATGATCTCTCCGGTGGCCGTGTTGACGGCCGGTGCGGGCGGCGTGGCTCCGGCGAGTGCGACGGCCACGGATTCCGCCGTCCGACGGCCTATCCCGGGCACCTCGCAGATCTCGTCGATTGTCGCCTGCCGCAGCCTCTTGACGGAACCGAAGTGTTTGATCAGGGCCTGCTTGCGGGTCTCGCCGAGCCCCGCGATGTCGTCCAGCGGACTGCTGCGGATGCGCTTGGCCCGTTTGGCGCGCTGGTAGGTGATGGCGAAGCGGTGGGCCTCGTCGCGGATGCGCTGGAGGAGGTACAGGCCCTCGCTGGAGCGGGGCAGGACGACGGGGTCGTCCTCGTCCGGCAGCCAGACCTCCTCCAGGCGCTTGGCCAGGCCGCACACGGCGACGTCGTCGATGCCCAGCTCGTCGAGGGCGCGCTTGGCGGCGGCCACCTGGGGCTGCCCGCCGTCGACGACGACGAGCTGCGGCGGATAGGCGAAGCGCCTGGGGCGGCCGTCGTCCTCACGGGAGTCGTTCCGGGGTACGTCGTGCGGGTCCACGGGCGCGCTCTCGGGGGACGGCGGGACCTGCTGGGCCGGTACGGGACCGGAGGCGGCCGGTACCGGGCCGGAGGCGGCCGGTACGGGACCGGAGGCGGCCGGGCCCTCTTCCCACTCCCCCGTGCGCTCCTTCTCCTGGAGGTAGCGCTTGAAGCGGCGGCCGATGACCTCGTGCATCGACCGCACGTCGTCCTGGCCCTCGAAGCCCTTGATCTGGAAGCGGCGGTACTCGCTCTTGCGGGCCAGACCGTCCTCGAAGACCACCATCGACGCGACGACGTCTTCCCCCTGGAGGTGCGAGATGTCGAAGCACTCGACGCGCAGCGGGGCGGTGTCCAGTCCGAGGGCCTCCGCGATCTCCTCCAGCGCACGGGAGCGAGTCGTGAGGTCGGAGGCGCGCTTGGTCTTGTGGAGCCCCAGGGCCTGCTGGGCGTTGCGCTGGACCGTGCCCATCAGGTCCTTCTTGTCGCCGCGCTGGGGGATGCGCAGGCTCACGTGGGAGCCGCGGCGGGCGG
>NZ_KL585388.1:67744-69393 GCF_000721935.1 Streptomyces sp. NRRL WC-3549 | reverse complement strand
GAGATGTGTATAAGAGACAGGCCACTGGGAGACGGCTTCCGCCTCGTCGGGCAGGGCCGGGACGAGGACCTCCTTGGGCACGGCGTCGCCGGACTCCTCCCCGTACAGCTGCTGGAGCGCGTGCTCGACGAGGCCCGCCGTGTCGACGGCCTCGACCTTGTCCGTGACCCAGCCGCGCTGGCCGCGCACCCGCCCGCCGCGGACGTGGAAGATCTGGACGGCGGCTTCGAGCTCGTCCTCGGCGACGGCGATGAGGTCGGCGTCGGTCGCGTCCGCGAGGACGACGGCGCTCTTCTCCATGGCGCGCTTGAGCGCCTCGGCGTCGTCCCGCAGCCGGGCCGCACGCTCGTACTCCATGTCTTCGGCCGCCCGCATCATGTCCTTCTCCAGGCGGCGGATGTAGGTGCCCGTACGGCCGGCCATGAAGTCGCAGAAGTCCTCGGCCAGCTCGCGGTGCTCCTGGGGGGTGACCCGTCCGACACAGGGGGCCGAGCACTTGCCGATGTATCCCAGGAGGCAGGGCCGGCCCGTGCGCTCGGCGTTCTTGAAGACACCGGCGGAGCACGTGCGCACGGGGAAGACCCGGAGCATCAGGTCGACCGTCTCGCGGATGGCCCAGGCGTGGCCGTACGGGCCGAAGTAGCGGACGCCCTTCTTCTTGGCGCCGCGCATGACCTGGACACGCGGGAACTCCTCGTTCAGCGTGACCGCGAGGTAGGGGTAGCTCTTGTCGTCGCGGTACTTGACGTTGAACCGGGGGTCGAACTCCTTGATCCAGGAGTACTCCAGCTGCAGCGCCTCGACCTCGGTGGAGACGACGGTCCACTCGACGGAGGCGGCCGTGGTGACCATGGTGCGGGTCCGCGGGTGCAGGCCGGCGAGGTCCTGGAAGTAGTTGGCCAGGCGCTGGCGCAGGTTCTTCGCCTTCCCGACGTAGATCACCCGGCGGTGCTCGTCGCGGAATTTGTAGACCCCCGGGGAGTCGGGGATCTGTCCCGGCTTGGGGCGGTAGCTGGAGGGGTCTGCCATGTCTCACACCCTACTTGCGGGCAGTGACACAACGGCATTCCACGGGGGAAGGCGGCCCCGCTGCGAGCGGTCAGGCGTCGGGCCCCGCCACGAGCCTGCCGCCCTCGACCTTGACCGGGACGGACGGCAGCGGCACGGTGGCCGGTCCGTGCAGGGCCTCGCCCGTGGTCACGTCGAACCGGCTGCCGTGGCACGGGCAGTTGCCCTCGTTGCCCTCGACCTTGTCCAGGACGCAGCCGGCGTGGGTGCACTGCGCGCTGAAGGCCTTGTACCGGCCCTTTGCCGGGCAGCTCACGACCACCCGCTGCTCCCGGTAGAGCTTCGCCCCGCCGACCGGCACCTCGTCCGGGGAGCCGAGCTCCACGGGAGCGGTGGGCGTCGGGGTCTTGGCGTGGCCGAGCTTGGAGTCGGTCGAGCAGGCGGCCGCCCCCAGCCCGGCGGCACCGGCGAGAGCGGCGCCCTTCAGTACGGTACGGCGGGCGGCGGGCAGGCCGGACATGCGGTCTCCACTGGTCGGCGGGACGGGATGCCGTGACGGCGCCGGGGCGCCGGTGCCACGGGGACCGGGCACGGCCGCACCCGAAGGCGTCGGCGACAGACCTGACGATACCGGCGGGAAA
>NZ_KL585388.1:51660-67526 GCF_000721935.1 Streptomyces sp. NRRL WC-3549 | reverse complement strand
CCGGGGAGTGGCCGGTACGGGCCGCCCCCGGCGTGGCGGGGGGCGGTTCGGGCCGGCGGGGGGCCGGTACGGGCCGGGGTACACCACGGGAGCCCGGGTCCCCGGCCCGGCGCGCGGCCAGCCGGGGTTCGGACCCCCGGCCGGGCGCGCGCCCCAGCCGCCGCCGGCGCCTCGGCGAGGCGCCGCCCCGGCCGGGCGGGACGGCGCGGGGACGCGCAGCCCGGTGTGTGCCGTGCGGCCGTCTCAGCCGTCACCGTCTGCCTCGCCGAGGACCTGGAAGCAGCGCAGTCCGGGAAGTCCGCTCAGGGTGGCCCACCGCACTCGACGAAGCCCGCCCGACTCAGCACGGCCCGCGAGGCCGTTGTCCGTGGTCGTCGCCGCCCGGAGCCCGGCGAGGCCCCGCCCCGCCCCGCCGCCGAAACGGGGCGGGCGGGTCGGCGCGGGGGCGGCTCCGCGCGGGCCGGTCAGGCCTCGCGCGTCAGAGCTTCCGCGTCAGGCCTTGCGCGAGCGGGCCGGCTTCTTGGCGGCCGACTGCTCGGCAGTCGCCGCCGCCTTCTTCGTCCGGGCCGTCGCGGTCTTGCGGGCCGGTGCCGTCCTGGCCGCGACCGTCTTCTTGGCGGCCGCCTTCCGGGCCGGCTTACGCGCGGCGGCCGGGGCCGAGGTGCCGGCCGCGATCCGGTCCGCCCCCAGGACGTCCTGGAGGAACTTCCCGGTGTGGCTGCCCGGCACCGAGGCGACCTCCTCCGGAGTGCCCTCGGCGACGACCAGGCCACCGCCGTTGCCCCCTTCGGGGCCCATGTCGACGACCCAGTCGGCGGTCTTGACGACATCGAGGTTGTGCTCGATGACGATCACCGTGTTGCCCTTGTCCACCAGGCCCGACAGCACCGTGATGAGCTTGCTGATGTCCTCGAAGTGCAGACCGGTCGTCGGCTCGTCCAGGACGTACACCGTGCGCCCGGTGGAGCGCTTCTGCAGCTCGCTCGCCAGCTTCACGCGCTGCGCCTCACCGCCGGAGAGCGTCGGCGCGGACTGGCCCAGCCTGACGTACCCGAGGCCCACCTCGTTGAGTGTGCGCAGGTGGCGGGCGATCGTCGGGACGGCCTCGAAGAACTCCAGGCCCTCCTCGATCGGCATGTCCAGCACCTCGGCGATGGACTTCCCCTTGTAGTGGACCTCCAGCGTCTCCCGGTTGTAGCGCGCTCCGTGGCAGACCTCGCACGGGACGTACACGTCGGGCAGGAAGTTCATCTCGATCTTGATGGTGCCGTCGCCGGAGCAGTTCTCGCAGCGCCCGCCCTTGACGTTGAAGGAGAAGCGGCCCGGCATGTAGCCACGCACCTTCGCCTCCATCGTCTCGGCGAAGAGCCTGCGGATGTGGTCGAAGACACCGGTGTACGTGGCCGGGTTGGACCTGGGCGTGCGGCCGATCGGTGACTGGTCGACGTGGACGACCTTGTCGACGAGGTCGTCCCCGTCGACCCGGGTGTGCCGGCCCGGCACCGACTTCGCGCCGTTGAGCTCGCGCGCCAGGTGGGTGTACAGGATGTCGTTGACCAGGGTCGACTTACCCGATCCCGAGACGCCGGTGACGGCCGTGAGGACGCCCAGCGGGAAGGAGACGTCGATGTCCTGGAGGTTGTTCTCCCGGGCGCCGTGCACGGTGAGCAGCCGCTTCGGGTCGACCGGGCGCCGGAGGTCCGGCACCGCGATGGTCCGCTTGCCGGCGAGGTACTGCCCGGTGAGCGACTCTTCGTTGGTCAGCAGCTCCTCGAGGGAGCCGGAGTGGACCACCTTGCCGCCGTGCTCACCGGCGCCGGGGCCGATGTCCACGACCCAGTCGGCGACCTTGATGGTGTCCTCGTCGTGCTCGACCACGATGAGCGTGTTGCCCATGTCCCTCAGCCGCACCAGGGTCTCGATCAGCCGGTGGTTGTCCCGCTGGTGCAGGCCGATGGACGGCTCGTCCAGCACGTACAGGACGCCGACGAGTCCGGAGCCGATCTGGGTGGCGAGCCGGATGCGCTGGGCCTCGCCGCCGGACAGGGTGCCGGCCGCGCGGTTCAGTGAGAGGTAGTCGAGGCCGACGTCGACGAGGAAGCGGAGCCGCTCGTTGACCTCCTTGAGGACCCTCTCGGCGATCTTCTTGTCACGGGCGTTCAGCTTGAGCCGGCCCAGGAACTCGGCGCACTCGCTGATCGACATCGCGGCGACCTCGGCGATGGACTTCTCCATCACCGTGACCGCGAGCACGATCGGCTTGAGCCGGGTGCCCTCGCAGGACGGGCAGGGCACCTCGCGCATGTACCCCTCGAAGCGCTCCCTGCTGGAGTCGCTCTCGGCCTCGGAGTGGCGCCG
The DNA here is from genome assembly GCF_000721935.1 of Streptomyces sp. NRRL WC-3549. Lineage (GTDB taxonomy): Bacteria > Actinomycetota > Actinomycetes > Streptomycetales > Streptomycetaceae > Streptomyces. The sequence continues at coordinate 65,168 of NZ_KL585388.1, read as the reverse complement.
CTTGACGAACTGGACGGCGCCCTCGAAGGACGGGGTGGTGTAGGCGCGCTCGCGCCCGTACCGGTTGCGGTAGCGGACCTCGGTCTGGATCTTGTGGCCGTACAGCAGCGCCTTCTTGGCGCGCTGCGGCAGCCCGGCCCACGGGATGTCCGTACGGAAGCCGAGGGCGTCGGCGAGCGCGCTGATCTGGCGCCCGAAGTACTCCTTGGTGTGCCCGTGCGACCAGGGGTGGATCGCCCCCTCGTCGAGGGACTTCTCCTCGTCGGGGACGACCAGCTCGGCATCGACCTCCATGCGCGTGCCGATCCCGGTGCACTCGGGGCAGGCGCCGAAGGGCGAGTTGAAGGAGAAGGAGCGGGGCTCCAGCTCCTCGAAGGACAGGTCGTCGTACGGGCAGTAGAGGTGCTCGGAGTACATCCGCTCACGCTCGGGGTCGTCGTCGGGAAGGTCGACGAAGTCCAGGACGACCATGCCGCCGGAGAGACCGAGCGCGGTCTCGACCGAGTCGGTGAGACGGCGCTTGGCACTGTCCTTCACCGTGAGGCGGTCGACGACCACCTCGATGGTGTGCTTCTCCTGCTTCTTCAGCTGGGGCGGCTCGGACAGCTGGATCGTCTCGCCGTCCACCCGGGCCCGGCTGAACCCCTTGGTCTGGAGGTCGGCGAAGAGGTCGACGAACTCGCCCTTGCGCTCGCGCACCAGCGGGGAGAGCACCTGGAACCGGCTGCCCTCGGGCAGTCCGAGCACCTTGTCGACGATGGCCTGCGGCGACTGCCGGGAGATCGGCCGGCCGCACTCCGGGCAGTGCGGCTTGCCGATGCGGGCGAAGAGCAGCCGGAGGTAGTCGTAGACCTCGGTGATGGTGCCGACCGTCGAGCGCGGGTTGCGCGAGGTCGACTTCTGGTCGATGGAGACGGCGGGCGACAGACCTTCGATGAAGTCCACGTCCGGCTTGTCCATCTGGCCGAGGAACTGCCGGGCGTACGAGGAGAGGGACTCCACGTAGCGCCGCTGGCCCTCGGCGAAGATCGTGTCGAACGCGAGAGAGGACTTGCCCGACCCGGAGAGCCCGGTGAAGACGATGAGGGAGTCACGGGGGAGGTCGAGCGAGACGTTCTTCAGATTGTGCTCGCGCGCGCCACGGACGATGAGACGGTCGGCCACGCCGGTCCGCACCTTTCTTCGAGAGAAGCGGGGAACTGAGCCCCTGCCCCAGGTTATGGGCGGCGCCACAGCGATGTACGAAGCTTTCGACTTCGAGCGTATAGCACGCGCATTCGATTTACGGTCGACCGCGGACACCTTCACCCGATCGAGTGTCGGAGGCTACGCTCGGTCCATGATCGATCCTGCGCACGACCTGGAAGCAGTACGTGGAGCGACCGATCGGCTGCTCGGCGCCACGGCCGCATGGGGCGACGCCACGCTCGGGGAGCCGTCACGTCTGCCGGGCTGGAGCCGCGGCCACGTGCTGGCCCACCTGTCACGTAACGCCGACGCGCTCGTAAATGTTCTCCGCGGACGCCCGATGTACGCGAGCAGCGAAACCCGTGACGCCGACATCGAGCGGGACGCCCCCCGCCCCCTGGAGGCACACGTCGCCGACCTGCGGGAAAGCGCCGCGGCCTTCCTGACGGCAGCCGCCGGGTCCACCGACTGGGCGCGCACGGTCACCCTGCGCAACGGTGTGACGGACCAGGCACGGCGCATCCCCTTCCGCCGGCTCGTCGAGGTCGAGCTGCACCACGTCGACCTCGGGATCGGCTACGAGCTGGAGGACCTGCCGGAGGAGTTCGTCTCCCGGGAGAACGACTTCCTGGCGGAGCGCTTCGCCGGTCACCCCCGGGTGGCCGCCACGACGGCGACGACCGGGGACGGCAGGAGCTGGACCACGGGCGGCGGCGCCGAGGGCACGCCGGTCGCCGTACGGGGTACGGCCACGGACATCCTCGGGTGGCTCTGCGGACGGCGCGACGGCTCCGGACTCACCGTGGAAGGCGGCAGCCTCCCCGCGCTGCCCCCGCTATAGGCTGCGGCCCATGACGTACAGCGGAACGGTCAAGGTCGGCGGCCCGGCGGACGTGCACGAGCTGACGGATCTGATGATCTCCAAGGTCGCCGTCGGACGGATGGACAACAACGCCTACCTGCTGCGCTGCCGGGCCACCGGCGAGCAGCTCCTGATCGACGCGGCGGCCGAGGCCGGGACACTGCTGAGACTGGTCGGCGAGGACGGCGTCGCCTCCGTGGTCACCACGCACCGGCACCCCGACCACTGGCAGGCCCTGGCCGAGGTGGTGGCCGCCACCGGGGCGCGCACCGTGGCCGGGAGGTACGACGCCGAGGGGATCCCGGTCCCGACGGACGTCCTCGTCGACGACGGCGACACGCTCCTGGTGGGCCAGGTCCGGCTGACCGCCCGCCACCTGACGGGACACACCCCGGGCTCCATCGCCCTGGTCTACGACGACCCGCACGGGGCCCCGCACCTCTTCACCGGGGACTGCCTCTTCCCCGGCGGCGTGGGCAACACGCATCAGGACCCGGAGGCGTTCGCGAGCCTGCTCCACGACGTGGAGACCAAGCTCTTCGGTCCGCTGCCGGACGAGACCTGGGTCTACCCCGGCCACGGCGGCGACACCACGCTGGGCGCCGAACGCCCGCGGCTGCCGGAGTGGCGCGAGCGCGGCTGGTGAACGACGGCGGCGGCCGGTGCCCCGAAGGGCCGCCGCCGTGTCCGTAGCCGCCCCCGGCAGCCGCCGGTTACTTCTCGGCGCCGACGCCCTCGCTCTCCTCGTCCGCCTCGGCGGACTCGGCAGCCGCCTTCCTCCTGGTGGCGATCAGGCTGGTGACCGTGGTGATCACCAGGACGCCGCAGATGACGGAGAGGGAGAACGGGATGGAGATCTCGGGGACGTGCACCCCGGACTCGTGCAGCGCGTGCAGCACCAGCTTGACGCCGATGAAGCCGAGGATCACCGAGAGCCCGTAGCTGAGGTGGACCAGCTTCTTCAGCAGCCCGCCGATGAGGAAGTACAGCTGGCGCAGCCCCATCAGGGCGAAGGCGTTGGCGGTGAAGACGATGTACGGGTCCTGGGTCAGGCCGAAGATCGCCGGGATGGAGTCCAGCGCGAACAGCACGTCCGTGGTGCCGATGGCGAGCATGACCACCATCAGCGGGGTCAGGACGCGCTTGCCGTTGTTGCGGATGAAGAGCCTGGTGCCGTGGTACCGGTCGGCGACGCCGAAGCGGTGCTCGATCGACTTCAGGAGGCGGTTCTCCTCGAACTCCTCGTCCTCCTCGTCGGCCCGCGCCTCCTGGATCAGCTTCCAGGCGGTGAAGATCAGGAACGCGCCGAAGATGTAGAAGACCCACGAGAAGTTGGCGATGACGGCCGCGCCGGCCGCGATGAAGACCGCCCTCAGCACCAGGGCGATCAGCACACCGATCAGCAGCACCCGCTGCTGGAGGTGGGACGGCACCGAGAACTTCGCCATGATCAGGACGAAGACGAAGAGGTTGTCGACACTCAGCGACTTCTCGGTGATGAAGCCGGCGAAGAACTCGCCCGACGCCTGGCTCTCCCCGAAGACCAGCAGTCCCAGTCCGAAGAGCACGGCCAGCGCGATCCAGACCACGGTCCAGATTCCGGCTTCCTTGGTCGACACGTCATGGGGTTTGCGCCCGATGAAGAAGTCGACGGAGATGAGGGCGATCAGACCGAGAATGGTCAGCGCCCAGAGGGTCCATGAAACGTCCACTGCGCCTCCGGCAGTTCGCTACGGCTCTGGTTCAGCGTCGTCGCTGCCGGAGGTCTCTTCCACCCAGGACGCGGGCTGCGCGCCGGGCCGACGCCCCGGGACCGGTCACAGTCCGTACTGACGGGAACGCCGCGATCGGGAGTACTCCCCTCCGCTCGAAGAACAGTACAGGAAACACCAAGAGAAGGTAAAGTGATGGGCAAAAACTAACCAAAGCCCCTGGTCACAGCTGCTTTACTCACAGAGGCGGAGGGGGTGGGGCCCCGCTCAGCGGGGGTCCGCCCGGCGGGCCTCGGCCACCAGCGCCAGCACCTGCGCCAGGACGCGGCTGCCCTCGGGCACCCGGGACGGCTCGTAGGTCCAGGCGTGGCCGACCCACGGGTCGGCGAGATGGTCGTCGGCGACGGGGGTGAGCCGCAGCAGGGAGCGCCAGAGCGGGTCGAGGACGGGGCCGTAGGCGCGGGCGTCCTCGCGATCGGCCACCATCATCAGGTGCACGCCCACCGAGGGCCCCTCGTCGGCGAGGTAGCGCAACTGGGTGACGGCCCGGTCGTCGAAGCCGTGCGGGAAGTCGTTGACGATGAGCAGCTGCTCGCCCGGGTCCAGATCCGGCGGCAGCGAGTCCGTCGCGCCGGCCCTGACGGCCATCTGCACCAGGTCGACGCGACGGGTGAGCCGGGCGAGGACCTCGCTCACTCCCCCGGGACCGACGGCGGGCGGTGCGGCCAGGACCCCGGCGGCCGTCAGCGGCGCGAGAGCGGTGACGGCGGAACCGGCGGGGTCGATGACGTGCACCGAGAAGTCGTTCGCGGGGTGGACCGCGAGCAGCCGTGCGGCGAGGGCGACGGCGGTCTCCAGGGCCGGCCGGCGCAGCGTCTCGCCGCCCTCGGAGGCCCTGTGCCCGCTGTCGATCCAGAGCCCGCGCTCCAGGGGCAGCCTGACCAGCAGGGGAATGCGCAGACCGGTCCGCTCGGGCAGGTGGAGGTCGCCGACGCGCAGCGCCATGGGGGACTCCATCGGCACCCGGTATCCGTGCCAGACGGGGTTGTCCCAGCCGGCGTACGGGGCGGGGAGCGCGGGTTCCACCACGGCCGATTCGGCGGCGAGCTGGGCCAGGTCCCGGTCCAGGGCCTCACGCGCCCGGGCGGTCAGCTCCCCGCACTTGGCGCGGGCCCCCTCGCGTGCCCGGTCGCCCGCGCCGCCGATGCGGTTGCGCGGATCGGCGAGGGCCCGGTCGATCTCCTGGTCCATCCGGGACTCGGCGAAGTCGACGGCGCTGCGGTAGGCGGCGACGGCGCGGGCCAGGTCCTCGAACATGCCCCAGATCTGGTTGTACAGGCGCTCGTCCATGGACCAGCCGGTGGCGTCGCCGGCGACCGGCTGCGCGGGCTGTCCCGGGGCGGCGGACGGGGCGGTGGGTGGAGGCGGGGGCGGCGCGGTGCTCCGGCGGCGCGGGTGCACGTAGTCGATGGGCCCCCCGGCCGCGGCACCCGGGGCGCCGGCAGCCGGCGTCGCGTCCCGGTCGTCGAGCGGCCCGGGCCCCGCGGGGGCGGCCGGCTGTCCCCCGTCCGGAGGCGGGGTCGCGGGTACGGCGGGGTGGCGGACGCGCTCGTCGGCCGGGGCCCGGGGCGGCGGGGGCGACACCGAGCGGGCGAGCCCGGAGGCCACGGCCTCGTGGATCGACGCGGCCAGCTCCGCCGCCGGGCCGAGCCCCTGGTCGGCGAGCATGCCGGCGAGCCCCGTCGCGTATCCCTGGCCGACCGCCCGCACCTTCCACGCGCCCTGGCGGCGGTAGAGCTCCAGGGCGGTCACCGCCGACTCGGCGTCCAGTCCGGTGAGGGTGAAGGTGGCCGCCTCGGTGCCGTCGAGGCCGGTGACCGCGACGAACGGCGCGGCGACCGCGCCGAACCTGACGGGCCGCCCGGTACCGGTGGGGAGCGCCAGGAACACGGTGACGCGGTGGACCGCGTCGGGCAGGGCGTCGAGGTCCACGGCGAGCCGATGGGCGGCCGCCGCCTGCCGGGACACCTCCAGGCCGGGCAGCCGGGGCGCACCGGGGTGGGCCACCCACTCGGGGCCGCGGACCGTGCCCTGCTCGTCCCCGAGCGTGGCCCCGGCCAGGACGGGCGAGCCCGCCGACACCCTGATCTCCAGGCGGGTCCGGGGCAAGGTGAGATTCTGCCCCCGGACCAGTTCGGCCGTCATCGCCCTGTCCCCTCGACGTTCGGTGTGGTGCCCGGCCATGGGCGCAGCTCCCGGCGGCGGACGCCTCCGGGAGCTGCTCGTGCACAGACAAGGGCGGACCGGGTGGCGCCCGGCCCCGCCCGGCCCTACAGGTGGGGCAGGATCGCCGGCATCAGGTCCTGGAAGGTCCGGCCGTTGGCCGGGTTGCCCAGGGCGGTCATCTGCCAGCCGTTGCCCGCGCGGTGCACCTTGGCCATGATCTGGGCGGTGTACTGGCCGCCGCCGTCCAGCGTGTAGCGGGCCAGCTCCTGGCCGTTGGTCTCGTCGACGATGCGGCAGAAGGCGTTCTGCACCTCCTGGAACGTCTGGCCGGTGAAGGAGTTCACCGTGAAGACGATCTGGTCGATGTGGACCGGGACCCGCTGGAGGTCGACGAGGATCGCCTCGTCGTCGCCGCCCGAACCGGCGCCGCCGACCAGGTTGTCACCGGTGTGCTTGACCGAGCCGTCGTCGCTGGTGAGGTGGCGGAAGAACACGACGTCCACGGGCTGCTTGTCGGCGAACAGCACCGCGGAGGCGTCCAGGTCGATCTCCCGGGTGCGCGACCCGAACAGCCCGCGGCGCGGGGCCGCCTGCCAGCCGAGCCCCATCCGTACCGCGGTCAGGGTCCCCCCGTCGCTCTTCTGCAGGCTGATGGCCTGGCCCTTGGTCATGTTGACCGTCACGCGCTGTCCCCTCTCCGCTTGCCCCGCACCCGTCGGTGTGGTTTCCCCGCACCCTACGCAGTCACCGGAGGCGGACAGCAGGGATAGGCCGTTTTTGTGTCGGTCCTGCAACATGCGGGTTCCCACAGGTCAGGCGAGTCCCGCCTCCCTCATCTGCCGCAGTTCCTTCTTCAGCTCGCCGACCTCGTCGCGCAGTCGCGCGGCCACCTCGAACTGTCTCTTATACACATCTCGGCTCCCCCTTGGCCTTGTCCCGGGCCGTGGCCCCACCGCCCGGCACGGTCTTGCCCCCGAGGGTGGGGACGGGCGTCTTGACGCCCTTGGTCTGGCGGTAGCCGGTGCCGAGCAGCTGCTCGGTGTCGACCTCCTCGCGGGCGATGGACGCGACGATGTCGTTGATCTTCTTGCGGAGCGGCTGCGGGTCGACCCCGCGCTCGGTGTTGTACGCGATCTGCTTCTCGCGGCGCCGGTTGGTCTCGTCGATGGCCTGGGCCATCGCCGGCGTGACCTGGTCGGCGTACATGTGGACCTGGCCCGAGACGTTGCGCGCCGCGCGGCCGATGGTCTGGATCAGCGAGGTGCCGGACCGCAGGAAGCCCTGCTTGTCGGCGTCGAGGATGGCGACCAGGGAGACCTCGGGCAGGTCGAGGCCCTCGCGCAGCAGGTTGATGCCGACCAGGACGTCGTACTCGCCGGAGCGCAGCTCCCGCAGCAGCTCGATGCGGCGCAGGGTGTCGACGTCGCTGTGGAGGTAGCGGACCTGGATGCCGAGCTCCAGGAAGTAGTCGGTGAGGTCCTCGGCCATCTTCTTGGTGAGGGTGGTGACCAGGACGCGCTCGTCCTTCTCGGTGCGCTCGCGGATCTCGTGCACCAGGTCGTCGATCTGGCCCTCGGTGGGCTTGACGACGACTTCGGGGTCGACGAGCCCGGTGGGGCGGATGATCTGCTCCACGTAGCCGTCGCCCCGGGACATCTCGTACTTGCCGGGAGTGGCGGAGAGGTAGACCGTCTGGTCGATGCGCTGCAGGAACTCCTCCCACTTCAGCGGGCGGTTGTCCAGCGCGGACGGCAGCCGGAAGCCGTGGTCGACCAGGGTCCGCTTGCGGGAGGCGTCGCCTTCGTACATCGCGCCGATCTGCGGGACCGTGACGTGCGACTCGTCCAGGACCAGGAGGAAGTCCTCGGGGAAGTAGTCCAGGAGGGTGTTGGGCGCGGTGCCCGGGGAGCGGTCGTCGAAGTGCATCGAGTAGTTCTCGACGCCGGAGCAGGTGCCGATCTGCCGGAGCATCTCGATGTCGTACGTCGTGCGCATCCGCAGCCGCTGGGCCTCCAGCATCTTGCCCTGCTTCTCCAGCTCGGCGAGGCGCTCCTCCAGCTCCCGCTCGATGCCGCCGATCGCCTTCTCCATGCGCTCGGGCCCCGCGACGTAGTGGCTGGCCGGGAAGACGTGGAGGGAGGAGTCCTCGCTGATGACCTCGCCGGTGAGCGGGTGGAGCGTGGAGAGTGCCTCGATCTCGTCGCCGAACATCTCGATGCGGACCGCGAGCTCCTCGTAGACCGGGAAGATCTCGATGGTGTCGCCGCGCACCCGGAAGGTGCCGCGGGTGAACGCCAGGTCGTTGCGGGTGTACTGGATCTCGACGAAGCGGCGCAGCAGCTGGTCGCGGTCGATCTCGTCGCCGACCTTGAGCTGGACCATGCGGTCCACGTACTCCTGGGGTGTACCGAGGCCGTAGATGCAGGAGACCGAGGCGACCACGACCACGTCACGCCGGGTGAGCAGGGAGTTCGTGGCGGAGTGGCGCAGCCGCTCGACCTCCTCGTTGATCGAGGAGTCCTTCTCGATGTAGGTGTCCGACTGCGGGACGTACGCCTCGGGCTGGTAGTAGTCGTAGTACGAGACGAAGTACTCGACGGCGTTGTTCGGGAGGAGCTCGCGGAACTCGTTGGCCAGCTGCGCGGCGAGCGTCTTGTTCGGCGCCATCACGAGGGTGGGGCGCTGGAGCTTCTCGATCATCCAGGCGGTCGTCGCCGACTTCCCGGTGCCGGTCGCGCCGAGCAGCACGACGTCCTTCTCGCCGGCACGGATGCGCCGGTCCAGCTCGGCGATGGCCGCGGGCTGGTCACCGCTGGGCCGATAGGGACTGACGACCTCGAAGGGCGCCACCGAACGTTCGATCTCAGAGACAGGCCGCATGGTTCCCACGGTACGGCCCGCCACTGACAACGGCGTCGTGTCACTGGCTCCGCGGCTGCCGGCGCCCGCCCTGGGACGCGGTCTCGCGGGGCGCGCGCCGGCGCTGCACGGGGATGGCCAGGGCAGTCCTGCCCCCGTACGGGGAGGGGCCGTGCCGGTGGTCCGCGGCGGACGGGCGGCCGCCCGTCACCACCAGCGGATCGACCAGCACCACGACACCGGCGAGCAGCAGGAAGCAGCCGGGGCCGACCAGCATGGGCAGGAGCAGGGCGGCGGGCTCGTCCCCGGCCGCCGGGAGGGCGGCCGGGTCGAGGTGGACGTGGAGCGCGGCCATCCCCGTGTAGTGCATGCCGCTGACGGCGACGGCCATCACCACGCTCGCGCCGAGGCTGGGCAGGAAGCCGTGGACGGAGACGGCGGCCCACAGCGCGGCCGTCGCCGCGACGACCGCGATGACGACGGAGAGCGAGACGGTGAGGGTGTCGTAGGAGAAACTCCCCTCGAAGAGCACCCCGGCCATGCCGAGGTAGTGCATGGACGCCACGCCGAGGCCGGTGACCGTGCCGCCGGTGACCAGGGCCATGCGGGTCGCGCCGCGGTAGCCGACGATGAAGATGCCGACTCCGACCATCACGACCGCCACGCCGAGGCCCGCGAAGGTGAGCGCCCTGTCGTACCCGACCGGCGTCTTGGCGACGGTGAAGCCGAGCATGGCGACGAAGTGCATCGTCCAGACGCCCGACCCTATGGAGGTGGCGCCGAGGGTGAGCCAGCCCGCCCGCGCGCCGCCCCGTGCGTGCAGGGACCGCATGGTGCAGCGCAGGCCGAGGGCCGCGCCGAGACAGGCCATGAGGAACGCCGCGACGGGCGTCACGAGGCCGTAGCTGAAGCCGTCAACTGTGCCCTGCATGCTGGTACGCCCTTCACGGAGGCCCGGGTTCGGGGGCGACCCTAAAGGGCGAGGCCCGGCAAGCAAACATAAGAACGGCATTTTATCCGTCGTCCGCGCCTCCCGGTGCCCGGACCCTGACATTCCGTTCACATCACGGCCATCGCCGGCCTGTCGCCCGTTGGGCGGCGGGTGCGACCCTCGACAGGACCGCGAACCCGATGCGAGGAGTACCCGTGTCCGTACGCACCGCAACCACCTCCGTCACCGTCACCGCCCTGCTCTGCGGCGGCGCCCTGCTGCCCGCCGGACCGGCCGTGGCGACGGAGGTCCGGACGGCGCAGGCACCGCCCGGACCGGTCGTCCACGCCCACCGCGGCGCCTCCGCGTACGCCCCGGAGAACACGCTGGCCGCCGTGGACGCCGCCGACGACCTGGGCATCGACTGGGTGGAGAACGATGTACAGCGCACCAGGGACGGGGTGCTCGTCGTCATGCACGACACGTCCCTGGCCCGGACGACCGACGCGGAGCAGGTCTTCCCCGACCGCGCGCCCTGGGCGGTGAAGGACTTCACCGCGCGGGAGATCGCCAGGCTGGACGCGGGCAGCTGGTTCGGCCCGGCGTACGCGGGCGCACGGGTGCCGACGTTCAAGCAGTACCTGGACCGTGTCGAGCGCAACCGCCAGAACCTCCTCCTGGAGATCAAGAGCCCGGAGATCTACCCGGGGATCGAGAAGGAGATCCTGCGGGTGCTGCGTCAGAAGGGGTGGCTGGACCGCCGGCACGTCGAGCACCGGCTGGTCGTCCAGAGCTTCGGTGTGGAGAGTGTGAAGACCGTCCACGCGCAGCGTCCGGACGTCGTCACGGGCTTCCTGGGCACCCCCGCGGTGGCGGATCTGCCGTCGTACGCGGCGTTCACGGACCAGATCAATCCGGCGTACACGACGATCGACGCCGACTACGTCGCCGCGGTGCAGAAGCTGAAGGGCGCCCACGGAAAGCCGCTCCGGGTCAACACCTGGACGGTCGACGACGCCGCGGACGCGTCCGAGGTCGCGGGCTTCGGCGTGGACGGCATCATCAGCAACGCCCCCGACGTCGTCCGGGACGCCACCCGCTGACGGAACGCGGCCGCGCTGCCGGTGCCGGACCGTGCGGTGGCCTCGTGGAGAACGACGAGCGGGGCGTGGTGCGGTCGGTCGTGGCGAGCGGCGCCGGTCCACTCCTGCTCGCCGCGACGGCACGGGGCCGGTGACCGTGGTCCTCCACCCCGCCCCTGCTGCGCGGGCGGGCTCCGGGAGTCCGCCCTGGTCCTGGGCCTGGACCGGTCGCCGGCCGCGGGCTTCGACCGCCAGGTGCTCCGCGAGCCGGCGTCCGGCGTTCCGTGGGGCACGGTCGTCGGCCACGACGGCCTCGCCGTCCGGGTGGGGCGGCCCGGGGCCGCCCGGGCGGTGGGCGCGGCCATGCGGTCCGACCCGCTGCCGGTGGTGGTGCCGTGCCACCGGGTGGTGGAGAGCGGCGGCGGCCGGCGCTCGATGGGTTACTTCCGCGGCCCCGTTCCGACCGCCCCGGCGGGCGGCCGGACGCCCGGAGCACCCGGGGCCTACGCTCCGACGCCGGTCCACGCCGGGTGCCGCGGGTCGTCGGCCCGTACGACCACGTCGGCGCGTTCGGCGGGCGCCGCCTCGTCCTCGTACCGGGCGAAGGCCGGCAGCGTCCACCGCTCGCCCTCCTCGGTGCGCCGCCGCAGCGCCCCCGGCGACAGGTTCAGATGGATCCCGAGGTCGAACGGGAACCAGTGCCCGAGCAGCAGCGGACCGTGCAGGATCAGTACGCCGCCCTCGGGCAGCACCCGGTAGGCGCTGCGGGTGGCCCGGTCCGTGACGGGGTCCCAGAGGTCGGGCAGCACCCGGCCGCTGCCGCCCGGTTCCAGCGGCCGGAACACCTCGCGCCACAGCGCCCCGGTGTCGAACCAGCCGTCGGCGTACGCGTCGGGGTCCTCCTTGCCGTACTCGAAGCGCAGGCTCGCCGGGCGCAGGAAGCCCTCGGTGGACACGGTGAGTACGGCCCTGCCGCGGGCCCGCAGGGCCTCCGCGATCTGCTCGGCCGGGACGCCGGGGCGGGCGGCCGGGGGCCCGTCGACGCCGATCCTGAGCCGGGTCCCGCCGTCGGCCGGTTCCAGGGTGCCCACGTGGTCGGCCAGGGCTTCGGCCAGTCGTTCCCAGGTGATCGGTTCGAATCGCACCCGCCCATCATCGCCCGCTCGCGCCCTGGGTTCCCGGTGCCCCGGAGGTTCCCGGGTGCCGCCTCCCGGGCCCGCTCAGCGGGAGCCCTGACGTCTCCGCAGCAGCCGGGTGATCTGCCGGACGAGCTCCTCGTCGCTCTCGGCGGCCCCGGACGTGCCGGTCACGAGGTCGTCGAGCCGCTCGGCGGTCCGGAAGTCGTAAGCCCGCTCCTCTTCCTCCCCGGGGACGTTGTCGTACTCCTCCTTCGCCCGGAACCCGACCGTCAGGTCGACGGCCTTGGCGATGAGCCAGGTCAGCACGAAGGAGAAGACGATCACGGCGGCGATGGCCGCGAACTGCTTGCCCAGCAGGGCCCAGCCGCCGCCCTCGAAGAGCCCCTTCTGGCCGCTGATCCGCGCGGTGGCGAACAGACCGACCATGATCAGCCCGATGAGACCACCGACGCCGTGCACCCCCACCACGTCGAGGGTGTCGTCCACACCGAAGCGGTACTTGAGGGTGATCGCGAAGGCGCTGACCGCGCCGACGACCAGCCCGGTGACGACCGCACCGAGCGTGTCGATCTCACCGCAGGCCGGCGTGATGGCCACCATCCCCGCGACGGCGGACGAGACGACGCCCATGGTGGTGACCCTGCCGGTGCGCCACTTCTCCACCAGGGGCCAGGTCACCATGGCACCCGCGGCGCCCAGCTGCGTGTTGATGAAGGCCGCGGACGCGGTTCCCTGGTCGTTCAGCGCGGAACCGGAGTTGAAGCCGAACCAGCCGAACCAGAGGAGTCCCGCGCCGACGACGACGAGGGGGATGTTGTTCGGCCGTTCCTCCCGCCGGGCGAAGTCGCGCGGTGCCCGCAGCACCAGCGCCACGGCCAGGCCCGCCACCCCGGAGTTGAGCTCCACCGGCAGACCACCGGCGAAGTCGAGGGCGCCGAGGTGCTTCACGATCCACCCGTCCTGGTCGAAGACCCAGTGGGCGAGCGGGACGTAGACGATCAGCAGCCACAGGACCACGAAGACCAGCCACCCCCTCATGGTGGCCCGGTCGGCGATGGAGCCGCTGATCAGGGCGACGGTGATGATCGCGAACCCCATCTGGAAGGTGCTGTAGAGGTACGTGGGGATGTGGCCGGTCAGCGTCGTCAGCCCGATGTCGTGCATGAAGACGTGGTCGAGGTTGCCGATGACCCCCGCACCGCCCACATCGGTGCCGAACGCCAGCGTGTAGCCGATCGCCCACCACACCAGCGTCCCGAAGGCGAGCGCGGCGAAGCTCATCTTGATCATCATCAGGATGTGCTTGGTGCGCACCATGCCGCCGTAGAAGAACGCCAGTCCCGGCGTCATCAACAGCACCATGGCGGTGGCGGCGAGCAGCCAGGCCGTGTCTCCGGAGTCGTACGCGGGTGGCATCGGCACGGGGGCGATGTTCATCGGCGGGATACCTCGCTCAGGGTGTCGAGGGGGCGAGTGGGCTGGGGCGTCACGGCTTGCGCACCCGGGGCG
>NZ_KL585388.1:46627-51463 GCF_000721935.1 Streptomyces sp. NRRL WC-3549 | reverse complement strand
TGCGCACCCGGGGCGCCGGGCAGCCGGTGAGGAGCCGGTGCACGGAGCTCCAGGCCGCGGTGTGCGCGGCGGCGACCCGCACGGGACTGTCGTCCAGCAGCCGCAGCCACGCGCCGCACTCCCGGGGCAGCACGCTCACCCCGTAGGTGACGCCGTGGCCGGCCAGCGCCTCGTGCAGGGTGTCGGCGACCTCCTCGGCCGGCACCCGGTCGGTGACGACGAAGAGGGAGCCGACGTGGTCGTGCCCGGCGAAGACCGCGGGGCCGGTCACGCTGTCGCCGGGCGTCCGGGTGTCCGCGGCCAGCCGCTGGGTGTCGAGGGCCAGCAGCGTGCCGTCGGGCCGGACGATCCGCAGGTCGGCCGCGACCACCCGGTAGTCGTGGCGTTCGCCGCGGGCGAGCCGGCCCGCGGTCACGGTGTCCCCCAGGACGACCGTGCCGCCGGGGGCGACCGTGACCTCGGTGCGCTGGTAGAAGCGGGCATCCGCGAACGGGATCAGGGGGTCCGGCAGGTACTCGACGTACGATCCCTCGTCCGCCGTCAGGTGGACCCGCTGGCTGGCGTAGTCGTGTTCCATCCGGAACACCTTGGTCGCGGACTGGGTGGTCAGGTGCACCTGGCTGCCCGGGCCGCACCGGAAGTCCATCCGGTAGCGGTCGGCCTGGGCGACGCCGCCGCCGGTGGCCATCAGGCAGACGTAGGCCATGCCGGGCATGGCGGGGTCGGTCCACAGCGGCCGGATGATCTGGAGCGGTGTCTTCTGGTACCGCTCCACGAGCTCGGTGCGCCCACCCCGCACGGCGAAGGCCAGGTCGAGGATGCCGACCTTGGCCGGGGAGCCGGCGGCGAGCGTGTCCGGCACGGATCCCAGGGCCGCCACCTCGGTGGGCAGCCGTTCGACGCCGTAGTACCCGGGGGCGAGCCGGTCGGGCCGGGTCCTGTGCGAGGTGGGCGGCACGTCAGATCAGCACCTTGCGGCGTGCTTGCAGGAAGCCGGCCACGTCCTCGACGCCCGCCCCGGTCAGGCAGTCCGTCAGGACGACAGGGCGGTCCTCCCGGACCCGGTGGGCGTCGGACTCCATGACGCCGAGGTCGGTGCGCACGTACTGCGCGATGTCGATCTTGTTGATGACGAGCAGGTCCGAGTCGGTGATGCCCGGGCCCCGCTTGCGCGGCATCTTCTCGCCTTCCGCCGTGTCCAGGACGAACACGAAGACGTCGACGAGGGCGGGGCTGAACGTCAGGGTGAGGTTGTCGCCGCCGGACTCGTAGAACAGGGTGTCCGTGTCCGGGAAGCGCTCCAGCATCTCGGCGCCGGCCGCGAGGTTCATCGTCGGGTCGTCGCGTACGGCGGTGTGCGGGCAGGCCCCCGTCTCGACGCCGACCACGCGCTGCGGCTCCAGGACGCCGTCCAGGGTGCGCCGGATGTGCTGGGCGTCCTCCTGGGTGTAGATGTCGTTGGTGATGACGGAGGGGCGGTGGCCGCGCGCGATCAGCAGCGGCACCAGCGCCTCGATGAGGGCGGTCTTACCGGATCCGACCGGTCCGCCGATCCCGACGCGCAGTACGTTGTCGTCCATGGTGCTCCCTGGGTGAGTCGATGGGTGGGTCAGCTGGCGAAGAGCCGGGCCTCGGCCCGTTCGTGACGGCCCGACATGATGTCCGAGGCGAAGACGGTGGCACCGACGTCGGCGAGTTCCCGCCGCAGCGCCGCCTCCACGGTCCGCTCGATGACGGGCGCCACGGCGTGCAGCATGGTCTGGGCCCCGCGGTGGTCGGTCAGTCTCAGGCGCAGGGCCGCTCCCGCGAAGCTCGCGCAGAAGGCGAACAGGTCGGAGGCGACGGCCTGGCGGACCGGCACACCGGTGGCGGCGTAGACGATCCCGGCCGCCACCGCCTGGGTCCCGGGCACCTCACGGCGTACGACGCGTCCGAAGTAGTCCTCGATCTCCGGCCGGCCGTAGACCTCGCTCGCGAGGTCGAGGAGCTGCCGGCCGGTGCGGGTGGCGGCCCGGCGCATCTCCTGCCCGAGCTTGGTGGCGAACAGGTGCTCGTCCACCGCCGCCACGGTCTCCGGCTGCCCGGCCCGGGTGGCCCGGTGGGCCAGGGCCAGTGCGGTGGCGTCGGCCGGGCCGACCCCGTGCAGCAGCAGCGACTCCAGCAGCTCGGGCAGGGTCGCGGCGTCGACCGCCCCGGCCTGGGCGAAACCCTCCAGGCTGTGGGAGAGCGTGTAGAAGCCGCTCGGGAAGGCCGAGTCGGTCAGCTGGAGGCTGACCAGCAGCTGGCTCAGGGGCGGCTCCCCGGCCCCCGCCCCCGTCCGGGGGCCTGGGCCGGGGGTGTCGCGTTCTTCCTGGTACATCGTCTAGACCAGGAAGAACAGGTGGTTGAGGGGGAGGCTCTCGGCCGGGTCGATGGTGGCGACCTTGCCGTTGAGGGTGACCTTGAACGTCTCCGGGTCGACCTTGATGTCCGGCAGCGTGTCGTTGCGGACCATGTTGTGCTTGCCGATGGTCCGGGTCCGGCGCACCGGCAGGACCCTCCGTTCCAGGCCGAGTTCGGCCGGGACGCCGGCCGCGATACCGGCCTGCGACATGAACGTCACGTGGGTGGCCTGCTGGGCCTTGCCGTACTGCCCGAACATGGGCCGGTAGGTGACCGGCTGCGGGGTGGGGAGCGAGGCGTTGGGGTCGCCCATCTGCGCCCAGGAGATGATGCCGCCCTTGATGACCATCTTCGGCTTGGCGCCGAAGGAGTGGATGGGCCAGAGCACGATGTCGGCGAGCTTGCCCTTCTCGATCGACCCGATGTGGTCCGCGATACCGGTGGCGATGGCGGGGTTGATGGTCACCTTCGCGAGGTAGCGCAGGACCCGCTGGTTGTCGTTGCGCTCCGAGTCGCCCTCCAGCACACCGAGCTTGTCCTTGCAGTGGTGGGCGGTCTGGAAGCAGCGGGTCACGGACTCCCCGACGCGGCCCATGGCCTGCGAGTCGGAGGAGAACATGCTGATGACGCCGAGGTCGTGCAGGACGGTCTCGGCGGCGATGGTCTCGGCGCGGACCCGGCTGTCGGCGAACGAGACGTCCTCGGGGATGTCATGGCTGAGGTGGTGGCAGACCATGACCATGTCCAGCAGCTCGTCCACCGAGTTCTTGGTGTACGGCAGCGTCGGGTTGGTCGAGGACGGCAGCACGTTCGGCTCGCCCGTCACCCGCAGGATGTCGGGGGCGTGCCCGCCGCCCGCGCCCTCGCTGTGGAAGGTGTGGATGGTGCGGCCGTCGATCGCCGAGCGGGTGTCCTCGAAGAACCCGCTCTCGTTGAGGCTGTCGGTGTGGATGGCGACCTGGACGTCGTGCTCGTCGGCGACGCTCAGGGCGTTGTCGATCACGGCGGGGGTGGCCCCCCAGTCCTCGTGGACCTTGAGGGCGCAGGCGCCGGCGGCGATCTGCTCCTTGAGCGCCTCCGGCAGGCTGCCGTTCCCCTTGGCCATGATCCCGAGGTTGACGGGGACGTTCTCGGCCGCCTGGAGGATGCGGCCGATGTTGTACGGGCCGGGCGTGCACGTCGTTCCGTTCGAGCCGTCGGTCGGGCCGGTGCCGCCGCCGATGAGGGTGGTGATGCCGTTGGTGAGGGCCTGTTCGGCCTGCTGGGGCGCGATGAGGTGGACGTGGGTGTCGATGGCGCCCGCCGTGGCGATGAGGTGCTCGCCCGCGATGGCCTCGGTGCCGGGCCCGATGATCAGGCCGGCGTCGACCCTGTCCTGGGTCTGCGGGTTCCCCGACTTGCCGATGCCGACGATGAAGCCGTCCTTGATGCCGATGTCGCACTTGACGACGCCGACGAGGGGGTCGATGACGACCACGTTGGTGATGACGGTGTCGAGAGCCCCCTGGGCGGAGGTCGCCTGCGGGTCGGACGCCATGCCGTCACGCATGGTCTTGCCGCCGCCGTAGAGGACCTCGTCCCCGTACTGGCCCTCGCTGTAGTCCTTCTCCACCTCGACGATCAGGTTCGTGTCGCCCAGGTAGAAGCGGTCGCCGACCGTCGGGCCGAACATGTCGGTGTACTGCTTGCGCGGCAGGATGGGCATCAGTGCGAACCCTTCTTCTGCTTGGAGTCCTTCTGTTTCTTGGGCTTGTCCGTGCTCTCCTGGCCGCCGTTCTCCCCCGCGGCGGGCCTGCCCTCCGTGCTGCTCCGCGCGCCGGCGAAGCCCCGTTCGATCGCCTTGCGGACGGCCTCGACCCGGGCGGGGTGCGAGACGAGGCTGCCGTTGAGCAGCCCGCTGAAGCCGACCAGCCGCCCGGTGCCGGCGTACTCGCACAGCTCGACCTCGCGCGTACCGCCCGGCTCCACGCGTACGGAGGTGCCGGCGGGGATGTTGAGGTGCATGCCCAGCGCCTTCTGCCGGTCGAACGACAGCGCGGAGTTGACCTCGAAGAAGTGGTAGTGCGACCCGACCTGGATCGCCCGGTCACCGGTGTTCTCGACGGTGAGCCGTGCGGTCCGGCGGCCGGCGTTGATCTCGACGGGATCCTCGCCGTACAGGTACTTCTGGCGGAATGTCATGCGGTGCTCCTGGTGACGTGGCCCGCTCCCGCGTGCGGGAGCGGAAGGGGGTGTCCGTGGCCGTGTTCCTCGCCCGGGTGATGCGTGTGGGAGTGGGAGTGGGAGTGGCCGTGTCCCTCGACCGCTGGGTGCGTGTGCGAGTGCCCGTGGCCGTGGTCGTGTCCCTCGCCCGGCGGGTGCGTGTGGGAGTGCCCGTGGTCGTCGGCGGCCGTCAGTCCGGCCGCGATGCCGTCGTCGTGCCGCTGCGTCCACCGCCTGTCTCTTATACACATC
>NZ_KL585388.1:45437-46443 GCF_000721935.1 Streptomyces sp. NRRL WC-3549 | reverse complement strand
GATGTGTATAAGAGACAGGGCCCGCTCGGCGAGGATCCGGGCCAGTGCCGGACGGGACACCGTCGGCCCCGCGGACGTGACCGTGACACCCGGCACCCGGGGGACCTCCGGGAGGTGGAACGCGGCGGACAGCAGCGTCACCCGTGAGTCGCCGAGCAGCCCGCAGCGCCGTACGCCCTCGGCGACGTCCGGGTCGCCGCCGGTGAACGCGACCTCGACCGACCGGTGGCTGCCGTATCCGTGGACCAGCCGTGCGATCCGGTACAGCTCGGCGTCGTCGAACAGGCCACCGGTCGGGGCGGTGACGAGCAGCGCCGGGCCCTGCGGTGTCCGGTTGGCCACCGCCCGCAGCCAGGCGACCAGATGCCGGCCGGTGCCGAACGGCTCGGCCAGCAGGGTTCCGGAGGTCTGCGCGGCGGGCAGCGCGCGCAGCGTACGTGCGGTGTCCGCGACGAGTTCGGGGTCTCTGCCCAGGGTCATCGGGACGACGCACGCGTCCTGGCCCGAGCGTCGCAGGCCGGCCAGGGCGCGGATCAGTTCGCGCCCGCCCGGGACGACGAGCACCTCCGGGCCCGCGAGGTCACGCAGCGCCCCTCCGTCCGCGGCCTCGTGGCCGTACACGGCGACGACGCGACGGTCGGTCACGGCTCAGCCTCCGACGGGGTCGTGACAGGAGACCAGCTTGGTGCCGTCCATGAAGGACGCCTCGACCTGGAGCAGCCCGAGCATCTCCCGTACGCCCGGCATGGTGTCGTCCTCGGAGACGATCTGGCGGCCGAGTTCCATGCAGTCGGCGACGCTCTTGCCGTCCCGGGCGGCCTCCAGGATCGCCTCGGTGATCAGTGCGACGGACTCGCTGTAGTTGAGCTTGAGCCCACGGCTCTGGCGTTTGCGGGCCAGGTCGGCCACCACGTACACCAGCAGCTTGTCGATCTCGCGAGGGGCGAGGTTCATCGTCGGTGCCTTTCTCATCGGTGCGGGGGGAGGGAGCGGCAGGGCTTGGAGG
>NZ_KL585388.1:42243-45207 GCF_000721935.1 Streptomyces sp. NRRL WC-3549 | reverse complement strand
GGGGCCCGCCGCCATGAAAGCCCAGGTCGTGAGGAGGAAGGGCCAGGTGAAGGTGTGGCCGTGGAAGGTGGTGAAGAGGCTGGTCAGCGAGGCGGTCAGTCCGGTGGATGCGGCCGCGGCG
The DNA here is from genome assembly GCF_000721935.1 of Streptomyces sp. NRRL WC-3549. Classification (GTDB taxonomy): domain Bacteria; phylum Actinomycetota; class Actinomycetes; order Streptomycetales; family Streptomycetaceae; genus Streptomyces. The sequence continues at coordinate 45,086 of NZ_KL585388.1, read as the reverse complement.
ACGAGGGCGTAGACGCCGTTCCAGACCGTGGCGGTGAGGAAGACGGCACCGACGGCGATGCCGACCAGCACGGCGTTGAACCCGTAGATGCCGTTGGCGATCTGTGCGGTGGGGGCGCCCAGTGCCCAGGCCGCCACGATGCCCACCACGCTGCCGCCCGCCGCGAACAGGAAGACGCGCACTCCGGCGCAGGCCAGGCCGATGAGCATGATGAGTCCGACGTACCACTCGTCCACGAGGAAGATCTGCGACACGTTGGTGAAGAAGGCGTGCCAGATGTCGCCCCAGGTGAACCCGGTGTCCCCGTAGGTGGGGTCGGCGGCGGGCTTCGGGCCGCCGTGCCAGACCCGGAAGAAGGAGGGCGCACCGAGCACCATGACCCCGGAGATCAGGCAGAAGGGCGCGGTGAGCCCGGTCAGCCCGTACGGCGTGAGGAAGGTGGCCAGGGCGGCGGTGAGGACCGTACACATGACGGCGCCGACGACGGCCAGCACGAAGGTGGAAGGGTGGGCGTCCAGGTAGGTGACCAGTGCGATACCGGTGAGGCAGCCGGAGAACCCCTGGAGGCCGAGCGCGACGTTCGACCGGTCCACCTTCAGCGCGTAGGCGGTGGCCGTGGAGACCACGGTGCCCAGCGTCGCGAAGAGGCCGATCTTCCAGCCGGCGCTCCACAGCGCGGCGAGGATGAGGACGCCCGTCCACAGGACGGGCTGGAGATCCACCTGGCCCACTCCGCGGACCGATGCCAGGAGGAAGCCCGAAGGCTCTTTCCTCTGCAGCCTTCCGACGATGTCCGGTTCGGCGACGGGCACGGGTGACTCCAGCCTTCGGGAAGAGCGCGGGCAGCTGGAGCCGCCCGCTCACAGACCTGCGCGTATGAGGGGTGCTGTTCCAAGGGGACGTCACTTCGGGGTGGCATACGACGTTCTACTGCGCCGTTCGGGCTGAACGGCCCGCAGCGACCGCGCCCTCCGTGAAGCGTCACATTCAGCCCCATACGGTGACGGGATGTCCCAGAAGATGGCCCTGCACACCCGCACCCACCCGGACCACCACCCTGGCGTCCAGCGCTCCGTCGTCGCGGCCGTCGCGGTCGGCGGTGCGGCCGGAGCGGCGGCCCGCTACGGTGCCGAGCTTCTGTGGCCCACCGGCCAAACGGACTTTCCCTGGACGATCCTGCTGGTCAACGCGGTGGGCTGCTTTCTGATGGGGGCGCTCATGGTGACCCTCAAGCTGCGTTTCCCCTCGTGCCCCCGGCTCGTCAGCCCTCTGCTGGGCACCGGGGTACTCGGCGGCTTCACCTCGTTCTCGCACTACACGGACGGGGTGCGTCAGCTGATCGACTCGGGCCGGCCGGGCTACGCGACGGGCAGTCTCCTGCTGACGGTGGTGGCGGCTCTGGCGGGAGTGACGGCGGGCGCCCTGCTCGCCCACGTGGTCTTCCGGGGCGGCTACCGCCCGCAGGACGGTGCGTGATGACCGACTGGCTGCTCGTGCTCGCCGGGGCGCTCGTCGGAGCGCCGGTGCGCTATCTGCTCGGAGTGGACGCCAAGTACCGGCTCGGCGGCTCCTTCCCCTGGGGCACGCTCGCGGCCAACGCGGCCTCCTGCCTGGTGCTGGGCTTCGTCGCCCAGGGCTTCACGGACGGTGACTTGGGGACGCGGCTGCACCTGCTGCTGGCCACCGGGTTCTGCGGGGCCCTGTCGACGTGGTCGACCTTCTCCTACGAGCTCCTGACCCTCACCTCCGCGCGGCGGCTGGCGGTGGCCGGCGGGTACCTGGTGCTCAGCGTCGGGGCGGGGCTCGGGCTCTCGTTCGCCGGGGCGGCGGTGGCGGGCGCGGTCTTCTGACCGGGCGGGCGCGGCCTTCCGGCCCCGGGGCGAGGCGGTCTTCCGGGCCTCGGGACGGGCGCCGGCGACCCGGCCGGGACGTCGCACGGCAAGGCGGCGCTGCGGGCGTACTGGGCGGCCGGCCTGGAGGAGATCCCGGAGCTGGAGTTCGAGGTGATGGACGTGCGGGCGGGCGTCGGGGCGCTGGTGATCGACCACCGCGACCAGATCGGCGGCCGGGTGCACGAGGTGCCGGCCTTCCGGGACGGGCTGATCGTCTCCGGGTTCGGGGCGTACGGGGAGACGGCCGCCCTCTGACGGGCTGCCCGGCGCGTACGGGGCGCCCGTCGCGCGGCGGGCGCCCCGGGGCTCATCCCGCCGCCGGGCAGGCCACCGCGTCGGCGTCGTCGGAGAGTTCGCTCCCCCGGGGGAGCAGATAGGTCACCCACAGCACCACGGGGTCGGTGCCCAGGTTGCGGCCGATGTGCCGGTGCTCGGCCCCTGACGGCTCGATGAAGGACGTCCCCGCGGGTGACACCTCGACCGAACAGTCGTCGAGGGTCCGGGTCAGCGTCCCGGACTTCACGACGGCTATCAGCTGCCCCCGGTGGGTGTGCCAGCCGGTGGAGCCGCCGGGCTGCACGGTGACCTCCCGGAAGGTCACGTCCGTACGGCCCTTCGGCGTCTTCACCTTCAGCTTGCCCTCGGACGTGCCCTGGGCGACGACGGTGCCGCTCACACCACTGCCCGGAGTCGCGACGGCCGCCGCCGGCACCAGACCGAGGGCCGCCACACAGGCGCCCACGAGCAGGACGCCCCGCAGCCTGCCACCTATCCGCCCCGGCCCCGTCCCCCGCTTCGCTTCCGGCTCTTTCGCCCCGGTCGTGCCACCGAACCACATGGACACCCAACTCCCTCACCCGTCGCAGCATTGAACTCCCTCAAGCTACGCGCGAGTTGGGCGCCAGTCACGGTTGACGCGACGGATTCCTCCCGCCGCCCCGCGCCGGCCCG
>NZ_KL585388.1:40090-42076 GCF_000721935.1 Streptomyces sp. NRRL WC-3549 | reverse complement strand
CCAGTCACGGTTGACGCGACGGATTCCTCCCGCCGCCCCGCGCCGGCCCGCGGATCTCGTCGGCCAGGGGGCCCTCGCCGCACACTTCGATCCGGCCGTCCCGGACGGCCTCGGCCAGGGTGCACTCGCCGCGCCCCAGCGCCAGGCAGAGCTCCGCGTCGAGCACGAGGCAGGCGTCGGCATCCGGGGCGGGACCGTAGCCGTACGCCTCCCGCCCGGCCGGGTCCGCGCCCGTACGGATATGGAACTCGCCTTCGTCCAGCCGGACTTCGACGGTCCCGGAGCAGGCCAGTTGCTCCATGGCACTCAGCAGCGGCAGGGCGAACCAGTGGGCGCGCACCGCGTCGGTGGGCCGGCGTTCGGCGAGCGCGGGGGCGCCCCAGCGGGTGAGTGCGGTGAGGACGGGCAGGAGTCCGCGGCCGTGCGCGGTCAGTTCGTAGACCGAGGCCGCGGCGGGCGGCGGCAGCTTCCGGCGTACCGCCAGGCCGCCCTGCTCCATGTCCTTCAGCCTGGAGGCCAGCACGTCGGTGCTGACGCCGGGCAGGTCCGCGTGCAGATCGGTGTAGCGGCGGGGCCCGGCCAGCAGCTCACGGACGATCAGCAGCGTCCACCGGTCGCCCACGGAGTCGAGGGCCCGGGCGGCGGCACAGAACTGGTCGTAACTCCGGCGGCGGGGAGGGCGCGTCGCTGGCGCCTGCTGACGTGGCATGCGACGCAGTCTAGACATGTTGTTGGACTTTCCAAGCCCGAGCTTGGTAAAACCAAGTATCGCAGTCCAGGGTCGGGGAGGCACAGATGGAGTTCCGGCAGTCCAGCAAGCTCAACGAGGTCTGTTACGAGATCAGGGGCCCGGTCATCGAGCAGGCGAACGCGCTCGAGGAGGCCGGCCACAGCGTGCTCCGTCTGAACACCGGCAATCCGGCGCTCTTCGGCTTCGAGGCCCCCGAGGAGATCGTCCAGGACATGATCCGGATGCTTCCCCAGGCGCACGGCTACACCGATTCGCGCGGCATCCTGTCCGCCCGCCGCGCCGTGGCGCAGCGCTACCAGGCGATGGGACTGGCCGAGGCCGGCGTGGACGACGTCTTCCTCGGCAACGGCGTCTCCGAGCTGATCTCCATGGCCGTGCAGGCGCTCCTGGAGGACGGCGACGAGGTGCTGATCCCGAGCCCCGACTATCCGCTGTGGACCGCTGTGACCACGCTCGCGGGCGGCAAGGCCGTGCACTACGTCTGCGACGAGGCGGCGGACTGGAATCCGGACCTCGCCGACATGGCCTCGAAGATCACCGACCGCACCCGGGCGGTGGTCGTCATCAACCCGAACAACCCGACGGGCGCCGTCTACCCCCGGGAAGTCCTGGACGGCATTGTGGACCTGGCGCGCCGTCACGGGCTGATGGTCTTCGCCGACGAGATCTACGACCAGATCCTGTACGACGGCGCCGAGCACCACCCGGTGGCGGTCCTGGCCCCGGACGTGCTCTGCCTCACCTTCAGCGGGCTGTCCAAGACGTACCGGGTGGCCGGGTTCCGCTCCGGCTGGATGGTGGTGTCGGGCCCGCAGCAGCACGCCCGCAACTACCTGGAGGGGCTGACCACACTCGCCTCCATGCGCCTGTGCCCCAACGCGCCCGCGCAGTACGCGATCCAGGCCGCGCTCGGCGGCCGGCAGTCGATCCGGGAGCTCGTCGCCCCGGGCGGCCGCCTCCACGAGCAGCGCGACCGCGCGTGGGAGCGGCTGAACGAGATCCCCGGGGTGTCGTGCGTGAAGCCGAAGGGGGCGCTGTACGCCTTCCCGCGCATCGACCCGGAGGTGCACGCCATCGTCGACGACGAGCGGTTCGTCCTGGACCTGCTGCTGCGGGAGAAGATCCAGGTGGTGCAGGGCACCGGGTTCAACTGGCCGCGCCCGGACCACTTCCGGATCCTGACCCTCCCGCACGCCGACGACCTCGACGCGGCGATCAGCCGTATCGGCTCTGTC
>NZ_KL585388.1:33800-39885 GCF_000721935.1 Streptomyces sp. NRRL WC-3549 | reverse complement strand
GCCGCTTCCTGAACGGATACCGCCAGTGACCTGCGCCCGCTGCGGCACCCCCGTCCACACGCAGTTCGCCTCGCCCGAGCTGGTGGGGGCGATCGTGGAGGGCGGTCTCGACCCGGCGGAGGATCCGGGCTGGGCCGGTTCGGGTGCCGCCTCACCGGCCGAGTACGCGCGCTGGGCGGGTCATCTGTGCGGTATGACCTGCCTGCGCATGGCGCTCGGCGCCGGTGCGCCGTCGCTGTTCGCCCTGCGGGACGGGGCGTTGGCGTACGGCGCGTACACCGAGGACACCGACGGGGTGATCAGGGGGCTGGTGTACGCCCCGTTCGTCCGGTACGTGGGCGAGGTGCACCGCCTCGACGCGGTGGTGCACCGGGAGCTGTCCTGCGCCGACCTGCTCGGCCTGCTGGACACGGGGCGTCGGGTGATGACCTCCGTGCACTACGGGATCCGGCATCCGGACCGGCCGGCTCCGGGGCGCGGTGGTCATCTGGTACTGGTGACCTCCCGCACGGCGGACGGCCAGGGCGTGCACTTCCACAACCCGTCGGGGACGACGGCGGACACCAGGACGGCCGAGCTGCCGCTGCCGGTGTTCGAGCGCTTCTTCGCGGGCCGCGGGGTGTCGCTGCCCGGCGGGGCCTCCGGCCGGGCGGTGGGGGCGTAGGAACTCAGCGGAAACGATGTCCCGCGGGGCGGACGGCCCCCGCCCGGCCGGTCCGGCGGGCGAGTGAGTGCACACCGGCCGCGACGACCGGGCACAGCGGCGCCCGGGGCGAACTGCGCCCGGACGCGGACCCCTCCTGCTGCTGGCCCTGCCGGTGCTGCGCCGGGCGCCGCTGCCGGCCGGCTTCGCCCAGGAGGTGGTCGACGCCGTCCTGCCCGCGTTCGTCACTGTTCCGCCGCCGGGGGTGAACACCTGACGGCCGGACACGAACAGGGGAGCAGTCGACATGGGCGCGCCGATACGTCATTTCACCGCAATCGGCCCCGGCGACCGGGTCTTCACCGTCACCATCGAACGGGACTTCCGGTACGACCCGTACCGCGACTTCGTGGTCTGCACCCACTGCGACTGGTCGCCCTCGCTGCTGACGACGCGACGGATCGACGGCATGGCCTGGGAGCACCTGGCCTCCGCCCACGGTGCCGGCCGCGGGCTGTCCCAGCATGACAACGCGTCGTTCCGCAAGGCCGGTTGGGTCATGCTGCCGTTGTGCGCGGTGCTGATCGTCGTGCTGCTCCTGTACGCGGGGAGCTGACGGGGGCGGCTTCCCCGGCCGGGTGCCGGATCAGCCGCGCAGTGCGGTGAGCGCGCCCACCGGGTCGGTGTCCGGTGCGGCACGGGGCCACCAGTCGTCCTGGCCCCGGTCGGATTCGTAGCCGTACCACCGGCCGTCGTGGCCGAAGCGGAGCTGGAGCGTGCCGCCGGGGCCGGTCAGGCGGTTGCGCCAGGGCTGGAAGCGGGGGAAGCCGGCCGCCGCGAGGGCGGGGCGGGCCCGGTCGAACGGTCCGGCCGGCGGGTCCCACGCGTGCTCCAGGACCTCCAGGCCCAGGGCGCCGCCCTGGCGCCAGGCGGCGACGGCCCGGGCCAGGTCGGTGGTGTTGCGGCCGGTGGCGAAGGCGAGCTCGCGGTAGAGCGCCCGGGTGGTGGCGGTGAGCCCGGCGGTGGGGCGGGACGCGGCGATACGCACGGCGTCCTGCCAGGTGCTGAGTCCGGCGAGCGGGTCCTCACCCGTGGTCAGGAGCGCGTGGGCGCGGGCCGCCGCATCGGTGGCGAGGTGGTCCAGCCCGAGCGGGTCACGGGCGCCCGGCAGCTCCGGGTAGGCCGGTGGCCCGCCGGGGTGCGCGGGCACGGGCAGGGGGGCGGGGAGCGGCGGCAGGAAACGGCCGGCGAGGGCCTCGCGGGCGGCCACCGACGGGGTCACCGGGGCGGCGGGCCGCTCGCGGGCGGAGTGTTCGGCGTTGCGGCGGCCCAGTTCGTCGAGGAGTTCGCGCTCACCCCGGCCGCGCATCAGCAGCAGCACGAACGGGTCGCTGTCCAGCAGCCGCGCGGTCTGGAAGCAGAGCGCCGCCACGTGCTTGCAGGGCCATCCGCGGTCCGGGCAGGAGCAGTCGGGGTCCAGGTCCCCGGCCGCGGGCAGCAGCCGGATGCCGGTCTCCCCCGCCGTGTCGACCAGGGAATGCGGCATCTCCTTGTCCAGCAGCGCGGACAGGTGGCCGGGCCGCGCCGCGACGGCGTCCAGAAAGGTGTCCCAGTCGGAGGCCGAGAACGTACGCAGCCTCAGCTCCGCACGGTACGGGCGGGGGCGGCTGCCGTGGACGTACGCGATGACCCGGCCCGGGGTCACGGTGACGGCGGCGACGTGGCCGCCGTCGGCGTACACCCGGCCGCGGGCGAGGCGCCCCTCGTCCATCGACAGGGTCTCCAGGGCGTCCACCCAGGCGCGGCCCCACCAGCTGTCCGCGAAAGGGGCGCGGGCGTCGGCGGTGCGGGCGGGCACTGCCTCGAAGGTGCGCCGCAGGTCGTCGGGGCCGGGGCGGGCGGCCGGGCTCGCGGCGCGGCTCATGACGCCCTCCTCAGCGAGACGAGGTCGGCCAGGTCGCGGTCGCTGAGCTCGGTCAGCGCCGCCTCACCGGAGCCGAGGACGGCGTCGGCGAGGGCCCGCTTGGACAGGAGCAGCTCACCGATCCGGTCCTCGACGGTGCCCTCGGCGATCAGCCGGTGCACCTGCACGGGCTGGGTCTGTCCGATGCGGTACGCCCGGTCGGTGGCCTGCTCCTCGACCGCCGGGTTCCACCAGCGGTCGTAGTGGATCACATGGGCGGCACGGGTAAGGTTGAGACCGGTGCCCGCCGCCTTGAGGGAGAGCAGGAAGACGGGGACCTCGGCGGACTGGAAGCGGTCGACCATCCTCTCCCTCTCGGCCACCGGGGTGCCGCCGTGCAGCAGCTGGGAGGGGATGGCCCGGGAGGCGAGGTGGGCGGCCAGCAGACGGGCCATCGACACGTACTGCGTGAAGATCAGGACGGAGCCGTCCTCGGCCAGGATCGTGTCGAGCAGCTCGTCGAGGAGGGCCAGCTTGCCGGAGCGCCCGGCGAGCCGGGTCGGCTCCTCCTTCAGGTACTGGGCGGGGTGGTTGCAGATCTGCTTGAGCGAGCCGAGCAGCTTCATGATCAGGCCGCGGCGGGCGATGCCCTCGGCGCTCTCGATGAACGTCATCGTCTCGCGCACGGCCGCCTCGTAGAGCGTGGCCTGTTCCCGGGTGAGGAAGACGGGGTGGTCGGTCTCCGTCTTCGGCGGCAGCTCCGGGGCGATCCCCGGGTCCGACTTCTTGCGGCGCAGGAGGAAGGGCCGCACCAGCCTCGCCAGGCGTTCCACCGCCTCGTCGCCGCCCAGGCCCGCGGCGGTACCGGTGCTCTCCACGGTCCGCGCGTGCCGGGCCCGGAACGCCTTCAGCGGCCCGAGCAGCCCGGGGGTGGTCCAGTCGAGGAGGGCCCACAGCTCGGAGAGGTTGTTCTCCACGGGGGTTCCGGTCAGCGCGACCCGGGCCGGCGCCGGGATGGTGCGCAGCGCTCTCGCCGTGGAGGAGTGCGGGTTCTTCACGTGCTGTGCCTCGTCCGCGACGACCAGGCCCCAGGTGTGCGCGGCGAGCTGCTCGGCGCTGGAGCGCATCGTGCCGTAGGTGGTGAGCACGAAGCCGTCGCCCGCGCCGGTGAGGGAGCGGTCGGCGCCGTGGAAGCGGCGTACGGGGACACCGGGGGCGAAGCGGTTGATCTCGCGGTGCCAGTTGCCGAGGAGGGAGGCGGGACAGACCACCAGGGTCGGGGCCGGGTGCGCGCGGTGCAGGTGGAGCGCGATGACGGTGATGGTCTTACCCAGTCCCATGTCGTCGGCGAGGCAGCCGCCCAGGCCGAGCGAGGTCATCCGGTCCAGCCAGGCGAGTCCGCGCAGTTGGTAGTCGCGGAGGGTGGCGTCGAGGCCGGGCGGGGGCGGGAGGACGGCTTCCTCGTCGAGCATGCGGGCGCGCAGCACGGCGAGCGCGCCCTCGGGGACGGCGTCGACCTGGACCCCGTCGACCTCGGCGCTGCCCGTGAGGGCGACGGCGAGCGCGTCGACCGGGTCCAGCAGCCCGAGCTCCCGCTTGCGCGCCTTGCGTACGAGCGCGGGGTCCACCACGACCCACTGGTCCCGCAGCCGCACGATCGGCCGGTGGGCCTCCGCCAGCCTGTCCATCTCGGCCTGGGTGAGCCGGTCCTCGCCCAGCGAGAGCTGCCAGTCGAACGTGAAGAGCTGCTCGGCGTCGAAGAAGGAGGTGCCGTCGGTCGCCGAGCCGGGAGCGGGCCGGACGACGGCCGCGGCGGTGAGCGACCGGGCCAGCTCCCGCGGCCAGTGCACCAGGACACCCGCCGCCGCGAGCCGGGTCCCGGCGTCCGCGGTCAGCTCGTACAACTCGTCCTCGGTCAGCGCGAGGACGTCGGGTACGGGCTGCTCCAGCAGGCGCTCCAGCGGGGGCCAGACGCGGGCGGCACGGCGCAGGGCGAGCACCGCGTCGATCCGGGCCCTGGGGCCGAAGGGCTCCCCCGCCCCGCCGTTCCACAGGGTGGCCGCGTCGGTGACGTAGGTGGGGTCGGCCAGGCTGTGCACCTGGGTGACGGCCGCGGCCGCGTGGCGTGCGCCGGCCGGGTCGGCGCCTCCGTCCCGCTCCTCGTCCCCCGTGCTCGTCCCGGAGCCGCCCGAGCTGTCGAAGAGCTCGTACGCGGACAGGTCGAGCCGGAGCGAGACACGCACGCCCGCGTCGAGCCCGGCGGCCACCTCGACGGCCCAGGCACGGACTCCGGACACGTCCTGCGCCTCGCGGGCGGCGAACGGCGCCCCCATGGCGTGGGCCGCGGCGGGTGTCCGGGGAAGCGTGTCGGCGACCGCGTCCAGGAACGCGCCGAGCAGCGCGCCGGGCTCGGGCAGCCGCAGGGGGGCGCCGTCCAGGGGCACGGCGTGGCCTTCCGGAGGCATCGCGGCGGCGACCGCCCGCAGGTGGGCGACGTCCTCCGCGTCGCGCGGGCCGGCCCGCCACGCGTCCCGGTCCTCGGGGGTGAGTCCGGGCAGCAGTCTGCCCCGGGCCACCAGGGTGAGGGCGTGCAGCGCGGCCGCGCCCCAGGCCCGGGTGGCGGGGTGTGCCGAGGCCCGGTGGCGGGCGTCCGCGAGCAGGGGCAGGGCGTCGGACAGGGACACCAGCAGCGCGGGCACGGCCCGGCGGCGGGCGCCGTCCGCGCCGTGCCGGACGGCGACGGTCAGCTCGGTGACGGCGGGGAGGCCGTCCTGGCCCTCGGAGGCGGTGGTGAAGGGGTCACCGGCGAACGGGCCGCCGTCGGCGCCCGTGAAGTCGGCCCTGCCTTCCGGGTCCCAGAAGGCGATCCGGCCCTCCCGCGGCAGGGCGGCCGGGAGGAACACCGCGGCGCACCGCAGCAACCGGTCGACGGCCTCACCCCGCGCCCGCTGCACCCCGTCCACCACCCTCCCGCTCGCTACCCGTCCGTGTCGTCCCTGCTCCGGCGAGTCTAGGCGGGGGGTCTGACAGCGCCCGCCCCGGATGTGGTCCCCGGCCCCGGAGCGGACGGCGGTCAGGGTTCGGGTGCCGGGCACGCCCCCTGGTTCCCGGGCCTTCCGCCGGTACCGGGCCCGGGCACCGCCCGCCCCGCCCCCGGGGGCGGTCATGGGTGATCCGGCACCCTGGAGTCCGGGGTGCCGGATCCGCGTACGCCTACTCCCGCTCCGTCCCGGACGCCCCGCCCCGCTCCGGTCGCGAGGCGGGCCGGGGCTCCTCCGGTTCGAAGGGCGGGATCGAGTCCGGTTCGAAGGGCGGGACCGCGTCGGGTTCGAAGGGCGGGATGTCCTGCGTCCCGCGCTCCGCCACAAGCGGGTCCGAGCCGGACGGGTCCGAGGTGAGCGGGTCGGAGCCGGACGGGCCCGAGCCGGGCAGCTCCGAGCCGGGCAGCTCCGAGCCTGCCAGGAGGTCCTCGGCCGGCCGCTCCGTCTCGGGCCGCCCGGGCTCCGGGCCGCCCGCTCCGGCGGGCCCCGGCGGCGGCG
>NZ_KL585388.1:27022-33588 GCF_000721935.1 Streptomyces sp. NRRL WC-3549 | reverse complement strand
GGGGGGCGAGCGGGTCCGGGCCGAGCGGCGGCAGCGGTGAGCCGGCCGCGGTGGGCGACGGAACGGGTTCCTGGTCTCCACCGCCCTCCCCCGGCGCCTCGACCGGTGCCTGGGACTCGGGTGCCGGGGTCTGCTGCCCCGGCTGCCCCTGCGCGCGCTCCAGGAAACGGAGCAGCTCGACGGGGAACGGAAGCACCAGCGTGGAGTTCTTCTCGGCCGCGACGGCGACCATCGTCTGCAGCAGCCTCAGTTGCAGCGCCGCGGGCTGCCTCGACATCTGCTGGGCCGCCTCGGACAGCTTCTTGGACGCCTGGAGTTCCGCGTCGGCGTTGATGACCCTGGCGCGGCGTTCCCGGTCGGCCTCGGCCTGCCGGGCCATGGAGCGTTTCATGGTCTCGGGCAGCGACACGTCCTTGATCTCCACCCGGTCGATCTGCACACCCCAGCCGACCGCCGGGCTGTCGATCATCAGTTCCAGGCCCTCGTTGAGCTTCTCCCGGTTCGACAGCAGGTCGTCGAGATCACTCTTACCGATGATGGAGCGCAGTGAGGTCTGCGCCATCTGCGAGACCGCGAACCGGTAGTCCTCGACCTGGATCACCGCGCTCGCCGCGTCGACCACCTTGAAGTAGATGACCGCGTCCACCCGGACCGTCACGTTGTCCCGGGTGATGCCGTCCTGCGCGGGCACCGGCATCGTCACGATCTGCATGTTCACCTTGTGCAGCCGGTCCACGACCGGGACGATCATGGTGAACCCCGGGTCGCGTACCTGGTCGTGCAACCGGCCCAGCCGGAGCACCACTCCTCGTTCGTACTGTTTGACCACGCGCGCCGCGGCCAGTGCGTAAACGACGATCACCACGACCGCGGCGATCACCAGCCCCTCGACCATCATGGGCCCCCTGCTCCCGGGCACATCATTGCGCACCCGTTCATTTCGGCCTATTAACACGATATGCCCGGTATGCGCACACGTCGAACCTCTGTCCGGGTGCCGACCGGCCCGGTCGGCCGCGCACGGGATGCCCGGGGCACGGGGAGGGGGCAGGGTGGCCAGCGCCAGCACGTCTCCGGGACGTACCGATGAGCCGGACGAGCAGACGAGGACCCCGCCCATGTCCGTCACCGTGACCGCCACCGTTTCCAGCCGCCGGCGCCGCACCGGCCTCGCCGCCGGTACGGCCCTGCTCACGCTCGCCCTCGCGGGCTGCTCCGGGCTCGGCCGTACCGCGGTGGGCCCGGTCACCTACACCACCGAACGCGACCAGGCGGTGAGCACGGACAGCCCGTCGGTGAAAGGGTGCCACCGGATGGAGGCGGCGGGCGCGAACGAGGTCGTCAACGGCACGCTGATCGACATGGTCCTCTACCGCACCCCGGACTGCACCGGCGGCGACACCATCTACGTCCCCACCACCGTCACCGACGTGAAGGCACCGCCGAGCGGGCCCTGGCGCAGCTACCGGTTCGTCCACTGACCGGCGCGCCGGTCACACGGCGGGCAGACCCCGCCGGGGCGCGGCCGGGCGCACCCGGGCTCCGCTCCCACCCTCGCTTCCCTGACACGGTGGCCGGCCGTGTGCGCCGGGAAGGAGCCGAGCACGACCGTCGCACCGCTCCTCGCCGAGGTCCGGCGACTCGACGGGACCGAGCGGTCCGCGGGTCCATGACCGCGCAACGTTCGGCGGTGGGGCGGCGTTCCCGTACCGGGACCGGTTCAGCAGTCCGGGTAACGGCCTTCCGGCCACGCCACCGGCTGCCCGAACTCCGCGCACAGGTCGTCCGCGAGTTCGGCGATGACCGCCCTGCCCTCCGTCGCGGCCAGCCAGGAGACGGGCAGGGCCGCGTCACCGTGGTGCGCGCCGAGCAGATTGCCGCAGACGCTGCCGGTGGAGTCGCTGTCGCCCGAGTGGTTGACGGAGAGCAGCAGCGCCTCGGCGACGTCCTCGGGTCCCGGCAGCACGAGGGCGCAGTACACGGCGATGGCGAGGGCCTCCTCGGCGACCCAGCCCGCGCCCAGCGTCTCCACGGCCTCGGCGGAGGGCCGCCCCAGGGCCGCCAGGTCGACCGCCGCGCGCAGGGCCGCCGTCGTCTCCTCGTGGTTCCGGTGGAGGGCCAGCAGGTCCATGGCGCGCAGGACGGCACCGGCCGGGGAGTCGCCCTCCAGCAGGTACGTGACGATCGCGGCGAGCGCCCCCGCCGCGTACCCCCCGGTGGGGTGGCCGTGGGTGATCCGCGCGCACCGGGCCGCCAGTCCGAAGGCCGTCGGCGCGTCGGCGCCGACCAGGCCGAACGGTGCCGACCGCATGACGGTGCCGCACCCCTTGGACTGCGGGTTGACCGGTCCGGGCCGTTCGAGCGGCGTGCCGGGCGCGGGGGTGTGGCCGGCCGCGAGGCCGGTCAGGCAGGCGTTGCCGGGGGCCCGGCGCGCGTACAGCCAGGCGTGCTGCCTGAGCAGGCCGGTACGTACGGGGCTGCCGCCGCCCCGGGCCGGCGGAGCGGGGTGGTTCTGCGTGTCCAGCCAGCGCAGGTACGCGTTGCGGACGAGGGCGTACTCGGAGCCGGCCGTGCCGGTGGACCTCGTCCGGACGTGCGCCCTGATGAGGCCTTCGGCGGTGAACAGCGTCATCTGGGTGTCGTCGGTGATCCGTCCGACGACCCCGTCCGGATCCGCCGTCATACCGCGTACGCCCTGGTCACCGTGGGCCCGGCGGATGCCGTCCAGCGAGAGGAACTCGACCGGGTTGCCGAGGGCGTCCCCGAGGGCTCCGCCCAGCAGCGTCCCGCGCACCCTGGCCCGCCGGGCGACGGTGTCGCCCCACGGCGCGTACAGCGGTGTCGCGCTCTCGTTCGTCCTGTGCACAGCCCGCTCCCCCTCGACCGTCCCCGCCCGGTTTCCGTACACCGCACCGCGGGGTCATCATGGACGGGAGGCGATGCTATGCGTACCGGAAACGAACCGTCCACCGCCCGCAGTCCTCTGCGGATGCGGCTCTGGCTGAGTGTATGGGGTACCGCCTGGGCCGCTTTCGGACTGACCGCGTTCCTGATCGCGGAGCGGCCCGGCTGGGCCGCGGCCTGCGGGGTGCTGCTGCTGATCACCGTGACCGACTTCTGCCTGGTCGTCCGCCGCATCCGGCAGGGCTCGCGCTACCAGCCGGGGCGCGACGTCCCGCCGTACGACCCCACCGAGGACGACCACGGGGAACACGGCCCCGGGGAGCGCCGGGGCCGCTGAGGCCTTCGGCGCCACCGCCCTCAGGGGCGTTCGTCGAAGCGCGCGGCCCGGAGGTACTCCGGCTTCGGGTCGAGCGCGGCGGCCAGCCGGAAGTGCCGGGTGGCCTGCTTCGGGCGGCCGGAGCGCTCGAAGGTCCGGGCCAGGGCGAAGTGGGCGAAGGCGTTGTCGGGCTCGCGTTCCAGGACCAGCTCGAATTCCAGCTCGGCCGGGCGGAGCTGGGCGGCGGCGAAGAAGGCCCTGGCCCGCAGCAGCCGGGCCGCGGTGTTCTCCGGGTGGTCCCCGATCACCGAGTCCAGCAGTCTGACCGCACCCCGCGGGTCCCGCGCGGCGAGCAGTTGCTCCGCCGCCCGGAAGTCGATGACGTGCGTCTCCGGATTGTTCTCGGGCACGGCCCTGTCCTTCCCTCGGCTCACCCCCTCCAACGTCCCTACCGGTCCCGCTGTTCCGGGGTGCCCTGCCCGGCGGCGCGGGCGGTCAGCTCCGACCAGAGGGCGCGGACCCGTGGCTCCAGGCCGTCCAGGGGCCCGTCGTTGTCGACCACCAGGTCGGCGACGGCCAGCCGCTCCTCGCGGGTGGCCTGCGCGGCCATCCGGGCCCGGGCGTCCACCTCCGTCATGCCTCGCAGGCGCACCAGCCGGTCGAGCTGGGTGCCGGGGGCCGCGTCCACGACCACGACCAGGTCGTAGAGGGGGGCGAGCCCGTTCTCCGTGAGGAGGGGGACGTCGTGGACGACGACCGCGTCGGGGCCGGCGGCCCGTTCCAGTTCGGCGGAGCGGGCACCCACCAGCGGGTGCACGATGGCGTTGAGCGCGGCCAGCCGGTCGGGGTCGGCGAACACGATCGCGCCCAGGGCCGGGCGGTCCAGGGTGCCGTCGGCCGTGAGGATGTCCGGCCCGAACACCTCCACGATCTGCGCGAGCCCGGGCGTGCCGGGTTCGACGACCTCCCGCGCGATCCGGTCGGCGTCCACCAGCACGGCCCCGTAGCTCACGAGCAGCCGCGACACTTCGCTCTTGCCGGCGCCGATCCCGCCGGTCAGGCCCACTTTCAGCATGCGGCGAGCTTACGGCCTGGGTGGATCACCCCGTCAGGAGTCACCCTCCCGCTCGGCGAGAAAGCGTTCGAATTCAAGGCCGATCTCGTCGGCGGACGGCAGATCGACCGGTTCGGCCACCAAGTTCCCCCGGGTCTCGGAGCCCGCGACCGCGTCGTACTGGTGCTCCAGCCCCTCGACGAGGGCGACGAGCTCCTCGTCGCCCTGGCCGATCTGCCGCTCGATCTCCGTCTGGGTGCGGTGCGCCTCGGTGCGCAGCGTGTGGGCGACGCTCGGCAGGACCAGGCCGGTCGCCGCCGTGATCGCCTCCAGGGCGGTGAGCGCCGCGTCCGGATAGGCGGAGCGGGCGACGTAGTGCGGCACGTGCGCGGCGACGCCGAGCACGTCGTGGCCGGCCTCCATCAGCCGGTACTCGACGAGCGCCTCGGCCGAGCCGGGGACCTGCGCCTCGTCGAACGGGCTGGGGTGTCCCGGCATGAGGTCGGTGCGGTTGCCGTGCGGGGTGATACCGACAGGGCGGGTGTGCGGGACGCCCATCGGAATGCCGTGGAAGTTGACCGAGAGGCGGACACCGAGGCGCTCCACGATCTGCTCGACGGCCTCGGCGAACCGCTCCCACGCCACGTCCGGTTCGGGCCCGGACAGCAGCAGGAACGGCGCTCCGGTGACGTCCTGGACGACCCGGACGTCCAGGGTCGGCGCCTCGAAGGCGGTCCAGCGGTCCCGCCGGAAGGTGAGCAGGGGACGGCGCGCACGGTAGTCGACGAGCCGGTCGTGGTCGAAGCGGGCCACCACCTGGTGCGGCAGGGTCTCCAGCAGGCCGTCGACGATCTGCTCGCCGGTCTCGCCCGCGTCGATGTATCCGTCGAAGTGGTAGAGCATGACCAGGCCGGCCGACTCCTGGGCGAGCGCCATGTCGACGACGGCCAGGCCCTTGGGCTCCCATTCGTACAAACTCTGCGGATCAGGCACGGTTACCGCTCCTCCTCGTGTTCCTGGACAAGAACACACCGCCCGCTCGGGGCATTCCCGCGTGCGGACCGCCACCCGGCCTTGACGCCCCGTCAGGTCAGGAACCGTCAGCTCCTCGCCCGTCCGGCACGTCTCCCGCACCCCCGCCCCGCGGCCAATGGTCCATACCTTGACATGGTCATTACCCAGCCCTACCGTCTCGGGCAGCTGATTCAGAGCCGCGCCCCGTGTTCACGTACGAGAACCCTCTGAACCCTTCGACGGGAAGGCCCCCCATGCGCACCCGCACGCTCCTCCCCGCCCTGCTGACCACCGCGCTGGCCGCCGGTGTCCTGCCTGCCACGGCCGTCGACGTATCGACCGCGGCCCAGCTCAAGGCGGCGCTCGCCTCGGCGTCCCCGGGAACCACGATCCGGCTCGCCGACGGCACGTACACCGGCAACTTCAAGGCGACCGCCCCCGCCACAGCCGCCTCCCGGATCACCCTCACCGGATCCGCCGGGGCCGTACTGACCGCGGGCGGCGGCTACGGACTGCATCTGAACGGCGCCTCCTACTGGACCGTGTACGGCCTCACCGTCACCGGCGGGCAGAAGGGGATCGTGGCCGACGCGGCGACCGGCGTGGTCATCGACTCGGTCACCGTCCACGACCTCGACATGGAGGGCGTCCACTTCCGGAAGTCCAGCCGCAACGGCGTCATCCGGAACTCACGGATCTACGACACCGGACACGACGGGCGCGGTATGGGCGAGGGCGTGTACGTCGGCACCGCGGGCGACCTCGGCGACCGGAGCGACGGGGTGCGCATCGAGGACAACGTCATCGGCCCGGGCGTGGGCGGCGAGAACGTCGACATCAAGGAAGGCACCACCGGGGCGCGGATCACCGGCAACACCTTCGACGGCGGCGGACTGACCGGCGCCAACTACGACGACTCCTGGGTCGACGTGAAGGGCAACGACGTACTGGTCGAGAACAACCGGGGCGTACGGACCACGAACAACGGCTACGAGACCCACACCCAGCAGAGCGGCTGGGGCTGCGGCACCGTCTTCCGGGGCAACACCTCGGACCTGACGGGCGCCACCGGAGACAGACGGCTGGCCATCGACGTCACCAACGCCGGCGCGGACTGCCCCACGACCGTGTACAGCAGCAACACGGTCACCGGCGGCCGGGGCCTGACCAACGTCCCCGTGACACCCTGACCGCCCCGGGACACGCGTGAGGCCCGCCCCCCGGAAGGGGCGGGCCTCACTCACAGCTCTACCGCTGTCGCAGCCGATCGGCTACCGG
>NZ_KL585388.1:26549-26754 GCF_000721935.1 Streptomyces sp. NRRL WC-3549 | reverse complement strand
AACCGGAGCGTCAGCTCTGGCCGCCGGCCAGCTTCTCGCGCAGCGCGGCGAGGGCCTCGTCCGACGCCAGGGCGCCGGAGTTGTCCGCCGACTCCGAGGAGTAGGAGCCGCCACCGCTGCCGCCGGAGGCAGCCGGGGCGTTGCCACCGGCCGGGGCGGCAGCGCCCTCGGCAGCGGCGGCCTCGTCGGCCTCGCGGGACTTGAT
>NZ_KL585388.1:23635-26360 GCF_000721935.1 Streptomyces sp. NRRL WC-3549 | reverse complement strand
GATGTGTATAAGAGACAGCGGCGGCCTCGTCGGCCTCGCGGGACTTGATGACCTGGGCCTGGTGCTGCTCGAAGCGCTGCTGCGCCTCGGCGTACTGGGTCTCCCAGATCTCGCGCTGAGCCTCGAAGCCCTCGAGCCAGTCGTTGGTCTCGGGGTCGAAGCCCTCGGGGTAGATGTAGTTGCCCTGGTCGTCGTAGGACGCAGCCATGCCGTACAGGGTCGGGTCGAACTCGACCGCCGCCGGGTCGCCGCCGAACGCCTCGTTGGCCTGCTTCAGCGAGAGGCTGATGCGACGGCGCTCGAGGTCGATGTCGATGACCTTGACGAAGATCTCGTCGTTGACCTGGACGACCTGCTCCGGGATCTCCACGTGGCGCTCGGCCAGCTCGGAGATGTGGACCAGACCCTCGATGCCCTCGTCGACGCGCACGAACGCACCGAAGGGAACGAGCTTGGTGACCTTACCGGGAACGACCTGCCCGATCTGGTGCGTGCGGGCGAACTGCTGCCACGGGTCTTCCTGCGTCGCCTTGAGCGACAGGGAGACGCGCTCGCGGTCCATGTCCACGTCGAGGACCTCGACGGTGACTTCCTGACCGACCTCGACGACCTCGGAGGGGTGGTCGATGTGCTTCCAGGAGAGCTCGGAGACGTGGACGAGACCGTCGACGCCACCCAGGTCCACGAAGGCACCGAAGTTGACGATCGAGGAGACGACGCCGGAGCGGACCTGACCCTTCTGCAGGGTGGTGAGGAACGTCTGGCGCACCTCGGACTGGGTCTGCTCGAGCCAGGCACGGCGGGACAGGACCACGTTGTTGCGGTTCTTGTCCAGCTCGATGATCTTCGCCTCGAGCTCCTTGCCCACGTAGGGCTGGAGGTCGCGCACACGACGCATCTCGACGAGCGACGCCGGCAGGAAGCCGCGGAGGCCGATGTCGAGGATGAGACCACCCTTGACGACCTCGATGACGGTACCGGTGACGATGCCGTCCTCTTCCTTGATCTTCTCGATGGTGCCCCAGGCACGCTCGTACTGAGCGCGCTTCTTCGAGAGGATCAGGCGGCCTTCCTTGTCCTCCTTCTGGAGAACCAGGGCCTCGATCTCGTCACCGACCTTGACGACCTCGTTGGGGTCGACGTCGTGCTTGATCGAGAGCTCGCGGCTCGGGATGACACCTTCGGTCTTGTAACCGATGTCGAGGAGAACCTCGTCCCGGTCAACCTTGACGATGACACCGTCAACGATGTCGCCGTCGTTGAAGTACTTGATCGTCTCGTCGATCGCCGCGAGGAACGCGTCCGCGTCGCCGATGTCGTTGACCGCAACCTGCGGAGTGGTGGCGGTGGTCTCGGTGCTGCTCGTCATGTGGGAAAGGGCTCCGGTACGGACAGAGAGTCGTAGGTACTGCTACGCCGAAAGCCCGTATCGCCTCTGCAGAAGCCGGACAGCCTGGAAAGCACCCGACCGATGATCCGGAAGGAGCCTCGACAACCGAGGACATGCAACAGACGCGAGCGCGGCCTGCTAGGTCTGAGGCGCGCAGGCTCGCAGCGCAACTTGTAGCATACGGGGGCAGCCGGACAGGGTCAATGCGCGAAGGCGCACACCCGGGGCACAACGCCCCAATCCCGGCACAACTCACGTTCACCGAGGCCAGATACGCCCCGGCGGCGTGTCGCAGGCGCGCCGGGGTGTTCCGCACGGTCCGTGCGGGCACCGCCCGCGGCGGGTGAAGGCAAACTACAACGACGGGCACGATGAGCCAAGAGATCCACGGGTGGGAACCTGAGGCGACCCGCCGGGCGGCCGGGGACGCGGAGAGCAGCCGGGCGAACCGCGGCTGGTGGGACCGGAACGCCGACGAGTACCAAGGCGACCACGGGGCATTCCTGGGCGACGACCGGTTCGTCTGGGGGCCGGAGGGGCTGGACGAGGCCGAGGCCGCCCTGCTCGGCCCCGCCGGGTCGCTGAGGGGCCTGGACGTCCTGGAGGTCGGGGCCGGGGCCGCCCCTGTCTCTTATACACATCTGCCGTTCCGGGACGGCTCCTTCGACCTCGCCTGCTCCGCCTACGGGGCGGTGCCGTTCGTCGCCGACCCCGTACAGGTGTTCCGCGAGGTGCACCGGGTGCTGCGCCCCGGGGGCCGCTGGGTGTTCTCCGTGACGCACCCCGTCCGGTGGGCCTTTCCCGACGAGCCGGGCCCCGAGGGGCTCTCCGTCGCCGCCTCCTACTTCGACCGCGTGCCCTACGTGGAGCAGGACGAGCAGGGGCACGCGGTGTACGTCGAGCACCACCGGACGCTCGGCGACCGGGTGCGCGACGTGGTGGCGGGCGGTTTCCGGCTGCTGGACCTGGTCGAGCCGGAATGGCCGGCCTGGAACCACCAGGAGTGGGGCGGCTGGTCCCCGCTGCGCGGCAACCTCATCCCCGGCACCGCGATCTTCGTCTGCGAGCGGGACCGCCGGACCTGGTGACCGCCGGGCCGGGTGACCGGGTGACCGGGTGGCCCGTCCGCGTACGAGACTGGGGGCGTGATCCGTACCGACGCCCTGGACCAGTTGCCCGTGCGCTCCGCCGTGCCCGCCCTGCGGACGGCCCTCGACGAGCGGGGTGCCGCGGTGCTCTGCGCGCCCCCCGGGACCGGCAAGACGACCCTCGTCCCGCTGGTGCTCGCCGGTCTGACCGGCGGCGGCCCGGTACGCCGGGTCGTCGTGGCCGAGC
>NZ_KL585388.1:21089-23449 GCF_000721935.1 Streptomyces sp. NRRL WC-3549 | reverse complement strand
CGGAGCCGCGCCGGATCGCCGCCCGGGCGGCCGCCCGGCGGATGGCGTGGCTGCTCGGTGAGGCGACGGGTGAGCGGGTCGGCTTCACGGTGCGCGGGGAGCGCCGGGTGGGTCCCGGGACGGTGGTGGAGGTGGTGACCACCGGGGTGCTGCTGCAGCGGCTGCAGCGCGATCAGGAACTGGCCGGTGTCGACGTGGTGGTCATCGACGAGTGCCACGAGCGCCATCTGGACGCGGACACGGTCGCCGCCTTCCTCCTGGACGTGCGGGAGACGATCCGGCCCGAGCTGCGCCTGGTCGCGGCGTCGGCGACGACGGACGCGGAGGGCTGGGCCCGGCTGCTGGGAGACGCGCCGGTCGTGGAGGCACCGGGGGTGTCCCACCCGGTGGAGGTGGTGTGGGCGCCGCCGCCCGGCACCGTGCGTCCGCCGCACGGGATGAGGGTGGACCCGGCGCTGCTGACCCATGTGGCCGCCGTGGTGCGCCGGGCGCTGGCCGAGCGGGACGGCGACGTGCTGTGCTTCCTGCCCGGCGTCGGGGAGATCGGCCGGGTGGCCGGGCAGCTCAGTGGTGTGGACGCCGAGGTGCTCCAGGTCCACGGGCGGGCCCCGGCGGCGGTGCAGGACGCGGTGCTGGCCGGGCCGGGACGGCGGCGGCGGGTGGTGCTCGCGACGGCCGTGGCGGAGTCCTCGCTGACGGTGCCGGGGGTGCGGGTCGTCGTGGACTCGGGGCTGGCGCGGGAACCGCGTGTGGACCACGCCCGGGGGTTGAGCGCGCTGACGACGGTCCGGGCGTCCCGGGCGGCGGGCCGCCAGCGTGCGGGCCGGGCGGGACGTGAGGCGCCGGGCACGGTGTACCGCTGCTGGGAGGAGGCCGAGGACGGCCGGCTCGCCCGGTTCCCGTCCCCGGAGATCAAGGTGGCCGATCTGGCGGCGTTCGCGTTGCAGGCGGCGTGCTGGGGCGATCCCGACGCCTCCGGGCTGTCCCTGCTGGACCCTCCGCCGGCCGGGGCGATGGGTGCGGCACGGGAGGTGCTGACGGCGGTCGGCGCGGTGGACGCGGCGGGCCGGGTGACCGGCCGGGGCGTACGCATGTCCCGGCTCGGTCTGCACCCCCGGCTGGCCCGGGCCCTGCTGGACGGGGCCGCGGAGGTGGGCGGGCGCCGGGCCGCGGAGGTGGTGGCACTGCTGAGCGAGGAGCCGCCCCGGGAGTACGGCGACGACCTGGCGGCCGCCTGGCGGACGGCCCGGCGCGGCGGCGACGGGTACGCGGCCCGCTGGCGGCAGGAGGTGCGGCGGCTGGCGTCCGCCCTGGGCGGGGTGGAGCGGGCGGGCGGTGACGGGACGTCCGGCGCGACGGACGACGCGGCGGCCGGACTGGTGGCGGCGCTCGCCTTCCCGGAACGGGTGGCGCGGGCCCGCGGCGAGGGGGCGTTCCTGATGGCGTCGGGCACCGGCGCCGAGCTGCGCGTCGCCTCCCGGCTGCGGAGCGCGCCGTGGCTGGCCGTCGCGGTGGCGGACCGTCCCGCGCACGCCGCGTCCGCCCGGGTGCGGCTCGCCGCCGTCGTCGACGAGGACACGGCACGGCTGGCCGCGGGGCGCCTGCGGTTCGCGGGCGAGGAGGTCCGCTGGACGGACGGCGACGTGGTGGCGCGTGCGGTGGAACGGCTCGGGGCGATCGAACTGTCGGTGCGCGCGCTGCGGCGGCCGGACCCCGAGCTGGTGCGCGAGGCGCTCCTGGAGGGGCTGCGGGACGAGGGGCTCGGGCTGCTGCGCTGGAGCCGGGACGGCGAGCAGCTGCGGCTGCGGCTCGCGTTCCTGAACCGGGTGCTGGGGGCGCCGTGGCCGGACGTGTCGGACGGTGCGCTGCTGGCGTGCGCCGGCCGGTGGCTGGAGCCGGAACTGTCGCGGGCCCGGCGCCGCGCGGACCTGGCGCGGATCGACGCCGGGCAGGCGGTGCGCCGGCTGCTGCCGTGGGCGACGGGCGAGGCGGCCCGGCTGGACGAGCTGGCCCCGGAGCGGATCGAGGTGCCCAGCGGGTCCCGGGTCCGGGTGGAGTACGGCGGTGAGCAGCCCGTCCTGGCGGTGAAGCTGCAGGAGCTGTTCGGGCTGCGGGAGACCCCCCGGGTGGCCGGGGTCCCGGTGCTGGTGCACCTCCTGTCCCCGGCCGGGCGGCCCGCCGCGGTGACGGCGGACCTGGCGTCGTTCTGGCGGGAGGGCTACCGGGCGGTCCGGGCCGAGCTGCGGGGCCGCTACCCGAAGCACCCGTGGCCCGAGGACCCGGCCTCCATGGAGGCGACCCGTCTCACCTCGGCACGGCTCCGCCGGGGCTGAACGCCCGCGCGGCGGCCCCCGGCCGGG
>NZ_KL585388.1:12580-20858 GCF_000721935.1 Streptomyces sp. NRRL WC-3549 | reverse complement strand
GGCCGGGGGCCGCCGCGCGGGTGGTGCCGGTCAGGCGGCGGGCGCCGCCTTCACCGTGAGCGCGACGGTGAGCGTCGCGCCGCTCTCGGTGGTGAGAAGCAGTGTGTAGGTGCCCTCGGTGTCGTCGGCGTAGAGGGCCGGGAGCTCCAGGACGCCGTCCGCACCGGTCCTGAGGCCGGTGAGCGTACGGAGTGCCTGGCCGTTGCCGCCCTTGAAGTACGGGCCCTCGTCGTTCTCCACGGGAGTGTCGCCGCCGGTGACCAGGGTGGCGGTGACGGCGGTGCCCGCGAGGCCGGTGCCCTGGTAGGTGGCCTTGACCTCCACCGGGGTGAACGCGGTGCCGGGGGCGGCCGTGAGGGCCTCGTCGCCGGTGCGGGTGAGCGCGTCCGCCTCGCGGGCGGTGACCTGGGCCCTGAAGGTGAGGACGCGCGGGTGCGTGGTGCCCGCGACGGCCGTCACGGTGAACGCGCCGGTCTCCTCGCCCGCCGTCAGGACGGGGGCGGTGACGGTCCCGTCCGCTCCGGTGCGGACGGTGACGGTGGTCCTGTCCCCGTCGAACCGGGCGTCGGTGGAGCCGGTCAGGGTGAAGGTGACCGACGCCTGGGCCAGCGGGGCGCCCAGGGTGTCCCTCGCCCGTACCGAGACGCGTCCGGCGAACGCCTCGCCGGCGGTGGCGGTGAGGGCCGGGGTACCCGCGTTCTCCAGGCTGCCGAGCACGCGCGGCGGTCCGGGGGTGGCGGGCGGCGTCGTCGGTTCGGTGGGCTTCGGCGGTTCGGGGGTGGGGCTCGGGCTCGTGCCGCCGCCCGGCTTCGACGGAGCCGGGGTGGGAGTCGGGGTCGGGGTCGGCTTCGGCTTCGGCGTGCCGGTGGAGCCGCTCGGCTTCGGGGTGGGCGACGGTGAGGACCCGCTGCTGTCCTTGCCGGAGGGCAGGACGCCGGTGCCGTCGGGGACCTGGTGCGTGCCGCGGTTGTAGAAGTCGAACCAGGAGCGGACCGTGCGCAGGTACTCCTGCGAGTGGTTGTAGCTCAGGACCGCCCGGTCCAGGTCCGCCGCCAGCGACAGGTTGCGTCCGCCGGCGCAGAGGTAGCGCCCGGCGGCCAGCGCCGCGTCGTAGATGTTGTTGGGGTCCTTGCGCCCGTCGCCGTTGCCGTCCTGGCCCCAGTCCTCCCAGGTCGAGGGGATGAACTGCATGGGGCCGACCGCCCGGTCGTGGGTCGCGTCGCCGTCGTACGCCCCGCCGTCGGTGTCCTTGATCAGCGCGAAGCCCTGCCCGTTGAGGGCGGGGCCGAGGATCGGGGAGTGCGTGGTGCCGTCGGCGTCGACCTGGCCGCCGCGCGCCTGGCCCGACTCGACCTTCCTGCTGTCTCTTATACACATCCCCGCCTCGGCGCTGCCGGTCGCCGGAAGGTCCACGGACGTGCTGGGCTTGTCCGGTGTGACGAGCGGCGGGAGGTCGGTGTGGTACGGCGAGTTACCGGTGGCCGCGACGTCCTCGGAGGCCGTGTCGGCCCCGGCTGACGCCTGGTCACCGCCGGAGGCGTCCGCGGACGTCGCCGCGGGTGCCTGGGAAGCCGCGAGAGCCGCCACCGCGACCGCGGCGACGGCGGTACCGGTGGCCCCCCTGCGCAGCCGGCGGCCGAATTGCGCTGCCATGTGAGTGTTCCCTCCCCGTCGACGGCCGTTCGCGCTCCCCGGCGCGAGGACTCAGGCGACCCTACGACACCCTGTGCGGCCGGGGCACCGGCGCATGACCGGTTCTTACCGTTCTTTCACGTTGGCGCCGGCCCCTCGTCCGGTGCTGTTCTCCCGGGAGCGCGGTGGCGGCTGACGGAGGCTCACGCATACTGGCGCGATGCCGTTCACCCTCAGCCACGCCGCAGCCGTCCTGCCGGGGATCCGCCGCTCGGGGGCGGGCCGCGGCCCGCTCGTCGCCTCGGCGCTCGTCGCGGGCTCCTTCGCACCCGATCTGACCTACTACGCGGACACGGCCGTCCCCGGAGCGATGGAGTTCGGCGCCGTGACCCACGCCGTGTGGGGGGTGTTCACCGTGGACGTCCTGGTCACCGGTGCCCTGGTGGCGCTCTGGCTGCTGCTGCGCGAACCGCTCGTGGCGCTGCTCCCGGCACGGTGGCGCGGCCGGGTGCACGCCTTCCTGCGGGGCCGCCGCCGGGAACCTGGGCCCGTCAGGGCGGCCGAGGCGGGGTGGTTCGTCCTGTCCGCGGTCATCGGCTCGGGCACCCATGTCGTGTGGGACGCCTTCACCCATCACGACCGGTGGGGAACAGAGTTGGTCCCGGTGCTGAGCCGGTCCGTCGGCGGCCACCCGGTCTTCCAGATCGTCCAGTACGCAACCTCGGCCGTGGCCCTGGCGGTCCTGGCCTGGTTCGCGTACACCGGGCTGCGGCGCACCGGACCCGTCGCCGCGCCCGCGTCCGTGCCGGTGCTCGGCCGGGCGGAACGCCGGTGGGCGCTCGGGCTGCTCGGGCTGTGCGTCCTGTCGGGCACCGGCCACCGCTGCGCCCGCTGGTACGCCTACTTCGGGCGGGTGGACACCCCCCTCGACATCATCCCGACCGCCTGCTTCGGCGCCGGGGCGGGGCTGGCGGCCGGTCTCGTGCTGTACGGGGCGTGGATCCGGCTGCGCGGGACCCGCGCCCCCGGCGCCCCGGACGGGCCGCACCTCGCTCCCGGCGCCCGGGCCGGCCGGCCCGGTCCGGGGGCATGACCCCGGAGGCCCCGCCCGCCCCCGGCCCGCCGCCGGGGGCTCGGACGTACGCCGGTCAGTGCGCGGCCGACTCCCAGTCCCGGCCGACCCCGACCGAGACGTCCAGCGGGGCGCGCAGCTCGACCGCCGTGGACATCTCGCGGCGCAGGATCTCCTCGACCTGCTCCCGCTCACCGGCGGCGATCTCCAGCACGATTTCGTCGTGGACCTGGAGCAGCATCCGGGACGTCAGCCGCGCCTCGGTCAGCGCCCGGTCCACGTGCAGCATCGCGACCTTCACGATGTCGGCGGCCGTCCCCTGGATCGGGGCGTTGAGCGCCATCCGCTCCGCCGTCTCGCGCCGCTGACGGTTGTCGCTGTTGAGGTCCGGGAGGTAGCGGCGGCGCCCGAAGACCGTCTCCGTGTAGCCGGTGGCCCTGGCCTCC
The DNA here is from genome assembly GCF_000721935.1 of Streptomyces sp. NRRL WC-3549. GTDB lineage: Bacteria > Actinomycetota > Actinomycetes > Streptomycetales > Streptomycetaceae > Streptomyces. The sequence continues at coordinate 17,708 of NZ_KL585388.1, read as the reverse complement.
TCGACCACCCGGTGCAGATAGTCGCGGACCCCGCCGAACCGCTGGAAGTAGGTGTCCATCAGCCCGCGGGCCTCACCCGCCTCGATGTTCAGCTGCTGGGAGAGTCCGAACGCGGACAGCCCGTAGGCCAGCCCGTACGACATGGCCTTGATCTTGCGCCGCATCTCCGGGTCGACCGCCGCCTTGTCGACGCCGAACACCTGGGAGGCGACGGTCGTGTGCAGGTCCTCGCCCGAGGTGAACGCCTCGATGAGACCCGCGTCCTCGGAGAGGTGCGCCATCACCCGCAGCTCGATCTGGCTGTAATCCGCCGTCATCAGCGACTCGAATCCCTCACCGACGACGAAGCCCCGGCGGATGGCCCGCCCCTCGTCCGTGCGCACCGGGATGTTCTGCAGATTGGGGTCGGTGGAGGAGAGCCGGCCGGTCGCCGCGACCGTCTGGTTGAACGTGGTGTGGATCCGGCCGTCGCCGCCGATCGTCTTGATCAGGCCCTCGACCGTCACCCGCAGCTTCGCCTGCTCACGGTGGCGCAGCATGATCACCGGCAGCTCGTGCTCGGTCCGCTCCGCCAGCCACGCCAGCGCGTCCGCGTCCGTCGTGTAACCGGTCTTCGTCTTCTTCGTCTTCGGCAGCGCCAGCTCACCGAAGAGGACTTCCTGCAGCTGCTTGGGCGAGCCGAGGTTGAACTCCCGGCCCACCGCGGCGTGCGCCTCCTTCACCGCCTGCTGCACGGCACCCGCGAACTGCTGCTCCATGCCCTCCAGGTGGTCCCGGTCGGCGGCGATGCCGTGCCGCTCCAGACGGGCCAGCAGGATCGAGGTGGGCAGCTCCATGTCGTGCAGCAGCTCCGTGGCGCCGACCTCGTCCAGGCGCACCGTGAACGCGTCGCCGAGGTCCAGCACCGCGCGCGCCTGCGCCATCAGCGCGTCGGCCTCGGCACGGTCGTCCGCGCCGAAGGCCAGCTGCCCGTCGGCCGAGGGGGCCGGCGCCAGCTCACGGCCGAGGTACTCGACGGCCAGCGCGTCCAGGGCGAAGGAACGGCGCCCCGGCTTCACGAGATAGGCGGCGAGCGCGGTGTCCATGGACACGCCCTCCAGCCGCCAGCCCTGCTCGGGGAAGACCCGCAGCGCGCTCTTCGCGTTGTGCATGACCTTGGGCCGCTCCGGGTCCGCGATCCAGGCGGCGAGCGCCTGCTCGTCGGCCTCGTCCAGCTCGGCCGGGTCCAGCCAGGCGGCGGCGCCGTCGGCGGCCGCCAGCGCGATCTCCGTGACCGAGCCCACGCCCAGCGACCAGGTGTCGACCGTCATCACACCGAGCGGCTGACGGCCGTGCGCCTCCAGCCACGGGGCGACCTCGCCCTGCCCCAGCACCGAACCGTCGAGCTCGACACCGGCCGCCGGCTCCGGGGCCGGCGCCTGTGCCGCACCCGGGTCCACCGCCATCAGCCGCTCGCGCAGGCTCGGGTTGCGGATCTCCAGCACGTCCAGGATCCCGGTGACCGCCGTGCGGTCGTACGGTGCGCGCTCCAGCTCTCCGGGGGTCTTCGGCAGCTCCACGTCGCGGACCATCTCGGTCAGCACCCGGTTCATCTTCACCGCGTCCAGGTGGTCGCGGAAATTCTGCCCGGCCTTCCCCTTGACCTCCTCAGCGCGCTCCACCAGCTCCGCGAACGAACCGAACTGGTTGATCCACTTCGCCGCCGTCTTCTCACCGACGCCCGGGATGCCCGGCAGGTTGTCCGACGGGTCGCCGCGCAGTGCCGCGAAGTCCGGGTACTGGGCGGGGGTGAGCCCGTACTTCTCCTGGACCTTCTCCGGGGTGAAGCGCGTCAGCTCCGAGACGCCCTTCGTCGGGTACAGCACCGTCACGTCGTCCGTGATCAGCTGGAAGGAGTCCCGGTCGCCCGTGACGATCAGCACCTCGAAGCCCGCCGCCTCGGCCTGCGTGGCCAGCGTCGCGATGACGTCGTCCGCCTCGAACCCGTCGACCGCGAACCGGTCCGCGTGCATCGCGTCCAGCAACTCGCCGATCAGCTCGACCTGCCCCTTGAACTCGTCGGGGGTCTTGGAGCGGTTCGCCTTGTACTCCGGGAACTCCGTGGCACGCCACGTCTTGCGGGACACGTCGAACGCCACCGCGAAGTGCGTCGGCGCCTCGTCACGCAACGTGTTCGCCAGCATCGACATGAAGCCGTACACGGCATTGGTCGGCTGCCCCGTCGCCGTCGTGAAATTCTCCGCGGGCAGGGCGAAGAACGCCCGGTACGCCAGGGAGTGCCCGTCCATGAGGAGCAGGCGCGGTCGGTTGTCTGCCGTCTTCTTCGATGCCGTCTCAGCCACGCCCCCGATCCTGCCACGGACCACTGACAATCCGGACCGGCCGCCACCCGCCCCGCCCCTCTTACCACACGCCCCCGCACAGCCGTGCCGTTCCCCGCGTTCCCGGAGGTCCGCCCGGCGCCGTCCCATGACAGGATCGAGGGCCGGCGAAGCAACGACGCAAAGGGGAGCACCATGGCCACCAAGCCCCCGACCGGTGACCCGGTCCAGGACGCACCGCGGGTCGAGGCGGCCCGGCACTCCGCCGCGGGACTGCCCGCCGTCGCGCACTCCCTGCGCATCGCCCAGCAGCAGATGGGGATACGCCGCACCGCGCAGACCCTCCTCAAGGTCAACCAGAAGGACGGCTTCGACTGCCCCGGCTGCGCCTGGCCCGAGGGCGACAAGCGGCACATCGCCGAGTTCTGCGAGAACGGTGCCAAGGCCGTCGCCGAGGAGGCGACCCTGCGCCGCGTCACCCCCGCCTTCTTCGCCGCCCATCCGGTCACCGACCTGGCCGAGCGCAGCGGCTACTGGCTCGGCCAGCAGGGACGCATCACGCAACCTGTGTATCTGCCCGAGGGCGCCGACCGGTACGAGGCCGTGACCTGGGAACGCGCCTTCGAGATCATCGCCGAGGAACTCACCGCCCTCGACTCCCCCGACGAGGCCCTCTTCTACACCTCCGGGCGCACCAGCAACGAGGCCGCCTTCCTCTTCCAGCTCTTCGCCCGCGAGTTCGGCACCAACAACCTCCCCGACTGCTCCAACATGTGCCACGAGTCGTCGGGCTCCGCGCTGAGCGAGACCATCGGGATCGGCAAGGGCAGCGTCAGCCTGGAGGACCTCCACCAGGCCGACCTGATCATCGTCGCCGGACAGAACCCGGGCACCAACCACCCCCGCATGCTCTCCGCCCTGGAACAGGCCAAGGGGGCCGGAGCGAAGATCATCTCCGTCAACCCGCTCCCCGAAGCCGGCCTCGAACGGTTCAAGAACCCCCAGACGCCCTCCGGCATGCTCAGGGGCGCGGCCCTCACCGACCTCTTCCTGCAGATCCGCATCGGCGGCGACCAGGCGCTCTTCCGGCTGCTGAACAAACTGATCCTCCAGACCGAGGGAGCCGTCGACACCGCCTTCGTCGACGAGCACACCCACGGCTACGAGGAGTTCGTCCGGGCCGCCCGCGAAGCCGACTGGGACGAGACCCTCACCGCCACCGGCCTGGACCGCCCCGCCATCGAGCAGGCCCTCGCCATGGTCCTCGCCTCGCAGCGCACCATCGTCTGCTGGGCCATGGGCCTCACCCAGCACAAGCACTCCGTCCCCACCATCCGCGAAATCGTCAACTTCCTCCTGCTGCGCGGCAACATCGGCCGCCCCGGCGCCGGGGTCTGCCCCGTCCGCGGACACTCCAACGTCCAGGGCGACCGCACCATGGGCATCTTCGAACGCCCCGCCCCCGAATTCCTCGACGCCCTCGACAAGGAATTCGGCATCACCTCACCACGCCACCACGGCTACGACGTCGTCCGCTCGATCCGGGCCCTGCGCGACGGCGACGCCAAGGTCTTCTTCGCCATGGGCGGGAACTTCGTCGCGGCCACCCCCGACACCGCCGTCACCGAAGCCGCCATGCGCACCGCACGCCTCACCGTGCACGTCTCGACCAAGCTCAACCGCTCGCACGCCGTCACCGGCGCCCGCGCCCTGATCCTCCCCACCCTGGGCCGCACCGACAAGGACGTCCAGGACGGGCGCAGGCAGGTCGTCACCGTCGAGGACTCCATGGGCATGGTCCACGCCTCCCGCGGCAACCTCACCCCGGCCGGCCCCCACCTGCTCTCCGAACCCGCCATCGTCGCCCGGCTCGCCCGCGCCGTACTCGGCCCCGCCTCCCGCACCCCCTGGGAGGAGTTCGAACGGGACTACGCCGCCGTCCGCGACCGCATCTCCCGTGTCGTACCGGGCTTCGAGGACTTCAACGCACGCCTCGCCGCCCCCGGCGGCTTCGCCCTCCCCCACGCCCCCCGCGACGAACGCCGCTTCCCCACGGCCACCGGCAAGGCCAACTTCACGGCCGCCCCCGTCGAGTACCCCCGCCTCCCCGAAGGCCGCCTCCTGCTGCAGACGCTGCGCTCCCACGACCAGTACAACACCACCGTCTACGGCCTCGACGACCGCTACCGCGGCATCAGGAACGGCCGGCGCGTCGTCCTGGTCAACCCCGACGACGCCCGGACGCTCGGCCTCGCCGACGGCTCCTACACCGACCTCGTCGGCGAATGGGAGGACGGCGTCGAACGACGCGCCCCCGGCTTCCGCGTCGTCCACTACCCCACCGCCCGCGGCTGCGCCGCCGCGTACTACCCCGAGACCAACGTGCTCGTACCGCTCGACGCCACCGCCGACACCAGCAACACCCCCGCCAGCAAGTCCGTCGTCATCCGCTTCGAACAGCCCTGAACCCCGGGACACCCGCTAAGCGACCGCTCAGCCGTCTGATAGGAACAGTGCGCACGGCCGGACCGTGCGCACACCGACGACCACCGCAGACGATCGGAGCCGGACCCATGGGCGAGCACACCGCACCCACGTTCCCCCAGGAGATCATCGACGAGTACGCCGCACTCGGAGTCGACCTCCCCGCACTCTTCTCCGCCGGCCACCTCGGCGAGCGCATGGGCGTCCGGATCACCGAGGCCTCCGCCGACCGCGTCGTCGGCACCATGCCCGTCGAGGGGAACACCCAGCCCTACGGCCTCCTGCACGGCGGCGCCTCCGCCGTCCTCGCCGAGACCCTGGGC
>NZ_KL585388.1:2071-12372 GCF_000721935.1 Streptomyces sp. NRRL WC-3549 | reverse complement strand
GCCTCGCCGAGACCCTGGGCTCCGTCGGCTCCATGCTCCACGGCGGCGCCGCCAAGGTCGCCGTCGGCGTCGACCTCAACTGCACCCACCACCGCGGCGTCCGCAGCGGCCTCGTCACCGGCGTCGCCACCCCCGTGCACCGCGGCCGCTCCACCGCCACCTACGAAATCGTCATCACCGACGAGCAGGACAAGCGGGTCTGCACCGCCCGGCTCACCTGCCTGCTCCGCGACGCGCCCCGGCCCGCCGCCGACTGAACCGCCCCCACCGCCCGCCTCCTGCCCGGTCCGGAACGCACCGCATTCCGGACCGGGCAGACCCATATCCGCAGCCGATCACGGACACCGGCGCATACACACCGTCAACACCCTTGACCTCCGCGTCCGTTCCGTGCGGCACTTCAGCGGCCTACCGCGCACCCCGCATCGCCCGGCACACCCCCACAGATGTAACACTCCGTAACGACTGTGGGGGGCACGAAACTGCGCCCCGCCCGCGCCCCCACCCACCGGGCGGCCTCTCCGGGCCCTTCCGCCCCCGTTCGTGCGACAGCACCATGATCGCCTCAAGCCCCTTAGCAGAGCAGGGTGTTCTCACCATGCGGTCGTTCGGCCGACAGGGAGAAAGACCGCACTTGTCCGCACTGTGACCACCAAGCCTTCCCCATGGCATAACAAGACAGTCACATCATCAGCGGACCCGTCCCGCACCCCCACACCTGCGCTTAGAGTCACGGCCAGTCACCGCGCCGCCGGGCGCGTCTGCTGCACGGCCCTGTATCGACCAGTACAGCCCGGCGACCTTCACGGCACCTCAGCAGAGGAGGCCGCGCCAGGGAAAGGACCTTTCGTGCGACACCGTTCCTCGCTCATACTCACCGCAGTCCTCACCACCGGAGCACTGACTCTCACGGCCTGCGGGTCACGCGACGACGACAAAGGCAGCGGCGACAGCGGCGGCGGCAGCACCCAGACCGTCGTCATCGGCCTCGACGCCCCCCTGACCGGCGACCTCTCCGCCCTCGGCCTCGGCATCAAGAACTCCGCCGACCTCGCCGTCAAGATCGCCAACCAGGACAAGACGGCCCCCGGCATCAAGTTCGAACTCAAGGCCCTCGACGACCAGGCCCAGCCCTCCGTCGGCCAGCAGAACGCCACCCAGTTCATCCAGGACAAGAAGGTCCTCGGCGTCGTCGGCCCCCTGAACTCCGGCGTCTCCCAGTCGATGCAGAAGCCCCTCAACGACGCCGGCCTCACCCAGGTCTCCCCGGCCAACACCGGCACCGAACTGACCCAGGGCAACAACTGGAAGACCGGCGACAAGCAGCGCCCCTTCAAGACCTACTTCCGCACCGCCACCACCGACGCCATCCAGGGCGCGTTCGCCGCGAACTACCTCTACAAGAACGCGAACATCAAGGACGTCTACCTCATCGACGACCAGAAGCCCTACGGCGCCGGCCTCGCCGCCTCCTTCAAGAACACGTTCACCGAACTCGGCGGCAAGATCGTCGGCACCGACCACGTCAACCCCGACGACCGCGACTTCAACTCCGTCGTCACCAAGGTCAAGGGCTCCGGCGCCAAGGCCGTCTACTACGGCGGCGAGTACCCCGCCGGCGCGCCCCTGAGCCAGCAGCTCAAGGACAGCGTCAAGATCCCGCTCATGGGCGGCGACGGCATGTACAGCGCCGACTTCATCGCCCTCAACAAGAAGGCCGAAGGCGACATCGCCACCTCCGTCGGCAAGCCCGTCGAAGAGCTCGACTCGGCCAAGAAGTTCATCGCCGACTACAAGGCCGCCGGATACAAGGACGCCTACGAGGCCTACGGCGGCGGCACCTACGACGCCACCTGGTCCATCATCGAGGCCGTCAAGGCCGTCGCGGCCGAGAACGACGGCAAGCTCCCCGACGACGCCCGCGCCAAGGTGCTCGACGCCATGAGCAAGGTCCAGTTCGAAGGCGTCACCGGCCCCGTCTCCTTCGACGAGTACGGCGACACCACCAACACCATGATGACCGCCTACCAGGTCACCGGCGGCAAGTGGGCCTCCAAGCTCAGCGAGGCCGTCAAGTAGCCCCACCCCGGCCCCTGCGCCACCACACGCACACAGCACAGACCGCGCGGGAGCGCTACGAGCACTCCCGCGCGGTGCCATATCCGAACCACTCCACGGAGGCCCTGCGGTGAACGAACTGCCGCAACAGCTGGCCAATGGACTCATCCTCGGCGCGATGTACGGTCTCATCGCGATCGGCTACACGATGGTCTACGGAATCATCCAGCTCATCAACTTCGCACACGGCGAGATCTTCATGATCGGAGGCTTCGGAGCCCTCACGGTCTACCTCGGGCTTCCGTCCGGATTCTCCCTCCTCGCCGCGATACCCCTCATGATCGCCGGCGGCGTCATCTGCTCCGTCGCCGTCAGCGTCGCCGCCGAACGCTTCGCCTACCGGCCCCTGCGCGGCGCACCACGCCTCGCCCCCCTCATCACCGCCATCGGCCTCTCCCTCGCCCTCCAGCAGGCCGTGTGGATGTGGTACCCCGACGCCACCAAGGACCGCTCCTTCCCCCAGTTCAAGGGCGAGGCGATCGACCTCTTCGGCGCCAGCATCCAGCGCGGCGACCTCTTCGTCATCATCGCGGCCCCCGTGTGCATGCTCGCCCTCGGCCTCTTCGTCTCCAAGACCCGGGCCGGCCGCGGCATGCAGGCCACCTCCCAGGACCCCGACACCGCCAAGCTCATGGGCATCAACACCGACCGCATCATCGTCATGGCCTTCGCCATCGGTGCCGCGTTCGCCGCCGTCGCCGCCGTCGCCTACGGGCTCAAGAACGGCCAGATCGGCTTCCGCATGGGCTTCATCATGGGCCTCAAGGCCTTCACCGCCGCCGTACTCGGCGGCATCGGCAACATCTACGGCGCCATGCTCGGCGGAGTCGTCCTCGGCGTCGCCGAAGCACTCGCCACCGGCTACATGAGCGACGTACCCGGCATGGAACTCTTCGGCGGCGGAGCCTGGAAGGACGTCTGGGCCTTCGCCCTCCTCATCCTCGTCCTCCTCATACGCCCCCAGGGCCTGCTGGGCGAACGAGTCGCGGACAGGGCGTGATGACCATGACCACCCACACCACCCCCGCCCTGCTCCCGCTCCCCGCGGCCGCGGCCCGCGCCGCCTCCACCGCGGGCGCCGCCATCGCCCTCGCCGGCACCTTCCTCGCCTGGACCTACACCGCCACCTTCCCCGGCGACCTCACCGTCACCGGATACCCCGGCGGCCTCCAGGTCCTCACCCTCGTCAGCGCGGCACTCACCCTGCTGTTCTCCCTGGCCGGACACGGCGTCAAGGGCCTCGCCTGGCTCACGCCCGGCGGCACCTACAGCCCCACCAGGCTCCTCGCCCTCGGCACCTTCGCCATCACCGCGTACGCCGTCATCGCCGTCATCGTCACGAAGGACGACAACGGCAACCTCCTCGGCCTCGTCGAACTCGAACCCGGAGCCTGGATCAGCCTCACCGGCGCCCTCGTCGCCGTCCTCGCCTCCCTCGGGCTCCCCCACGACCAGCCCCTCGACGACACCGCGAAACCCCACCCGCTCAACCGCTTCCTCAACAGCCTCCGCGCACCGGCACCCGGCCGCGCCAAGGCACTGCCCGCCTGGGCCGAGATCCTCGTCATCGCCGTGTCCTTCGGCGCCGCCCTCCACGTCTTCACCTACGGCATCGACACCGAGTACGCCGAACTCTTCATCGGCTACGTCATCGCCGTCGGCTTCGGCTTCACCGCACTCACCCGGGCCGGACTCGTCGCCCGGGTCACCGCGCTGACCGCCAAACACCGCAACGTCACCCTCGCCGCCGCCCTGGTCGCCGCCTTCTGCTTCCCCTTCACCCAGCAGAACGAGCAGTACGCCCTCATCGGCGCGAACATCCTCATCTTCGCGACCGTCGCCCTCGGCCTCAACGTCGTCGTCGGCCTCGCCGGCCTCCTCGACCTCGGTTACGTCGCCTTCCTCGGCGTCGGCGCCTACGCCGCCGCCCTCGTCTCCGGCTCCCCCATGTCCCCCATCGGCGTCCAGTTCCCCTTCTGGGCCGCCGTCCTCACCGGAGCCGCCGCCTCACTCGTCTTCGGCGTCGTCATCGGCGCCCCCACCCTCCGCCTGCGCGGCGACTACCTCGCCATCGTCACCCTCGGATTCGGAGAGATCTTCCGCCTCACCGTCAACGCCCTCAACGGCGTCAGCGGCCCCGACCTCACCAACGGCTCCCAGGGCATCCCCAGCATCCCCGACCTCGAACTCTTCGGATTCGACCTCGGCATCAGCCACGACATCGGCGGCTTCACCCTCGGCAGGTCCGCCAACTACTACCTGCTGATGCTCGTCTTCACCGCCGTCGTCGTCCTCGTCTTCCGGCGCTCCGGGGAATCCCGCATCGGCCGCGCCTGGGTCGCCATCCGCGAGGACGAGACAGCCGCCACCGCCATGGGCATCAACGCCTTCCGGCTCAAGCTGCTCGCCTTCGCCCTCGGCGCCACCCTCGCCGGCCTCGCCGGAACCGTGCAGGCGCACGTCTCCTACACGGTCACCCCCGAGCAGTACCAGTTCGCCGGTTCCGTACCGCCCAACTCCGCGTTCCTCCTCGCCGCCGTCATCCTCGGCGGCATGGGAACCCTCAGCGGACCCCTCGTCGGCGCGGCACTCCTCTACCTCATCCCGGCCAAGCTCCAGTTCATGCAGGACTACCAGCTCTTCCTCTTCGGCCTCGCGCTCATCCTCCTGATGCGCTTCCGCCCCGAAGGCCTCGTCGCCGACCGCAGGAAGAAGCTCGAGTTCCACGAGACCGGCCAGCTCGACGTACCGCCGGACACACCACTCACCGACACAGCCGCCGGCACCACGAAGGCGGGGGCGTGACCATCATGACCACGACAGCCACCACCGGCACCACCGTCCTCGACGCCAGCGGCGTCACCATGCGCTTCGGCGGACTCACCGCCGTACGCGGCGTCGACCTCACCGTCAACGCCGGAGAGATCGTCGGCCTCATCGGCCCCAACGGTGCCGGCAAGACCACCTTCTTCAACTGCCTCACCGGCCTCTACGTCCCCACCGAGGGCAAGGTCAGCTACAAGGGCACCGTCCTGCCGCCCAAACCCCACCTCGTCACCCAGGCGGGCATCGCCCGCACCTTCCAGAACATCCGCCTCTTCGCCAACATGACCGTCCTGGAGAACGTCCTCGTCGGACGCCACACCAGGACCAAGGAAGGCCTCTGGTCCGCCCTCCTGCGCCTGCCCGGCTACAAGAAGGCGGAGAACGCCAGCCGCGAACGCGCCATGGAACTCCTGGAGTTCATCGGCCTCGCCGACAAGGCCGACCACCTCGCGCGCAACCTCCCCTACGGAGACCAGCGCAAGCTGGAGATCGCCCGCGCCCTCGCCAGCGACCCCGGACTCCTCCTCCTGGACGAGCCCACCGCCGGTATGAACCCCCAGGAGACCCGGGTCACCGAAGAGCTCATCTTCGCCATCCGGGACCAGGGCATCGCCGTCCTCGTCATCGAGCACGACATGCGGTTCATCTTCAACCTCTGCGACCGCGTCGCCTGCCTCGTCCAGGGCGAGAAACTCGTCGAGGGCACCGCCTCCGTCGTGCAGAGCGACGAACGCGTCATCGCCGCCTACCTCGGCACCCCCTTCGAAGGCGCCCCCGGCGCCGACGAGGTCGCCGAGGTCGAGGCCGCCGAGGCCGACGCCGCGGCGGTGTCCACCGGCCAGGCCCCCGGCGCCAAGGCCCCGGCGGACGGGTCCGCGTCCGCCAAGGCCCCCGCCGAACCGGCACCCTCCGCGGCCGGCGACACCGGGGCCGACGCCCCCGGGCCACACGCCCCCGAGGCACACGTCCCCGAGACCGACACCGCCGCACCCGGCACCACCGAAGCCCGCACCACCCGCACCGAAGAGGAAGAAGAGGAGGACAACCGATGACCGCACTGCTCGAGGTCGAGGACCTCCGCGTCGCCTACGGCAAGATCGAAGCCGTCAAGGGCATCTCCTTCACCGTCGAAGCCGGCCAGGTCGTCACCCTCATCGGCACCAACGGCGCCGGCAAGACGACCACCCTGCGCACCCTGTCCGGGCTGCTCAAGCCCGTCGGCGGCCGTATCCTCTTCGACGGGAAGCCGCTCACCGGCGTACCCGCCCACAAGATCGTCGCCCTGGGCCTCGCCCACTCCCCCGAGGGACGCCACATCTTCCCCCGGCTGACGATCACCGAGAACCTCCTCCTCGGCGCCTACCTCCGCAACGACAAGGCAGGCATCGAGAAGGACGTCCAGCGCGCCTACGACCTCTTCCCCATCCTCGGGGAACGCCGCAAGCAGGCCGCGGGCACCCTCTCCGGCGGCGAGCAGCAGATGCTCGCCATGGGGCGCGCCCTCATGTCCCAGCCCAAACTGCTCATGCTGGACGAGCCCTCCATGGGCCTCTCCCCCATCATGATGCAGAAGATCATGGAGACCATCGTCGAACTCAAGGCGGCGGGGACCACGATCCTGCTCGTCGAGCAGAACGCCCAGGCAGCCCTCTCCCTGGCGGACCAGGGACACGTCATGGAGGTCGGCAAGGTCGTCCTCTCCGGCACCGGCGCGGACCTCCTGCACGACGAGTCCGTCCGCAAGGCCTACCTCGGCGAGGACTGACACCCGCGTACGGCGAAGGCCCGCACCCCCGTCTCACGTTCTTCCGGGGTGCGGGCCTTCGCCGTAGGCCCGGCGTCTGGACGGGAGCGCTACTCGGCCGCCTTCTTCTTCTCCTCGGCGTCCTCGATCAGCGCCTCGGCGAGCTGCTGCATCGACATCCTGCGGTCCATCGACGTCTTCTGGATCCACCGGAACGCGGCCGGCTCGGAGAGCCCGTAATCCGTCTGCAGGATGCTCTTCGCCCGGTCCACGAGCTTGCGGGTCTCCAGCCGCTGGGCCAGGTCCGCGACCTCGCTCTCCAGCGCCCTCAGCTCCGCGAACCGGGACACGGCCATCTCGATCGCCGGCACCACGTCGCTCTTGCTGAACGGCTTCACCAGGTAGGCCATCGCCCCGGCGTCCCGGGCCCGCTCCACGAGGTCGCGCTGCGAGAAGGCGGTGAGCATCAGGACGGGGGCGATGGACTCCTCGGCGATCTTCTCGGCGGCGGAGATCCCGTCGAGGACCGGCATCTTCACATCGAGGATGACCAGGTCCGGCTTGTGCTCCCGGGCCAGCTCGACCGCCTGCTGCCCGTCCCCGGCCTCGCCGACGACCGAGTAGCCCTCTTCCTCCAGCATCTCTTTGAGGTCGAGGCGGATGAGGGCCTCGTCCTCGGCGATGACGACGCGGGTCGTCAGCGGCGGGACGTGCGACTGGTCGGCGTCGACGGCGTCTTCGGGCTGGGGCGACTCGGGGGTGGTCACGGGGGCTCCTTGTTCCAGGACAGGCAGTGCCGCGAAGCAGCCTACCTACCTGCCGCACCCGACGGTCACCAGGTACACTTCTCAGGGTCACTGAGCCGGGTTGGCGCAACTGGTTGACGCGGAGGTCTCAAACACCTCTGTCCGAAAGGACATGTGGGTTCGAATCCCATACCCGGCACACTCGAAGCGGATGTTCACATTCTCGTGAACATCCGCTTTTCCGCGTCCTTGGCCATGCGTGACGATTCATCCTGGGCGCATGAATGCCCACGGACCTCAGATCAGGCACAGAGCGGTCGCCCTGCTGCGGAACGGCGTCAGAAATGCCGACGTGGCCCGCGAACTCGGCATCCCCGCGGGCACCGTCAGCTACTGGAAGCACCTGGACCGCACCGAGCGGGGCGAGCCCCCCGAAGCCCGCTATGCACGCTGCCCCCGGTGCGACGGCGTGCTCGACCAGGCGGCATACGCGTACCTGCTCGGGCTGTACCTCGGTGACGGACACATCATCCAGAACAGGGCCATGCGCACTCCGGGCCTGTCGATCGCCTGCGCCGACACCTGGCCGGGGCTCATTGATCTGTGCGAGCGCGCCATGCGCGCGGTCTTTCCCGAGAACTCCGTATGCCGGGTGCGCAGGAAGGGGTACCGCGAGGTGAAGATGTATTCCAAACACCTGTGGTGCCTGTTCCCCCAACACGGTCCAGGCAGAAAGCATGAACGCTCCGTCGCCCTCACCGCCTGGCAGCAGAGTCTTGTGGACGCGCACCCTTGGGCGCTCATCCGCGGGCTCATCCACTCCGACGGATGCCGGAACATGAACTGGACCACTCGCATCGTCGGCGGTGAGCGCAGGCGCTACGAATACCCCCGGTACTTCTTCACCAACAAGTCCGACGACATCCGGAAGCTGTACACCGACACCCTCGACAAGCTGGGGGTCGAGTGGACCCACTGCACCCGCGCGGGCGAGGAGTACAACATCTCCGTGGCCCGACGGGCATCCGTCGCCCTCATGGACGCGCACGTCGGGCCGAAGTACTGACGGCCGTCACTTCGGGCTGTCGTCCTCGCCGATGTGGTGCACCCGGACCAGGTTCGTCGTGCCGGCGACCCCGGGAGGCGAGCCCGCGGTGATCACCACCACGTCCCCCTTCTCGCAGCGTCCGATCCGCAGCAGTTCCTCGTCCACCTGCGCCACCATCGCGTCCGTCGACTCCACGTGCGGACCCAGGAACGACTCCACGCCCCAGGTGAGGTTCAGCTGGGCGCGGGTGGACTCGTCCGGGGTGAAGGCGAGGAGCGGGATCGGGGAGCGGTAGCGGGAGAGACGCTTGACGGTGTCGCCGCTCTGGGTGAAGGCGACCAGGGCCTTGGCTCCGAGGAAGTCGCCCATCTCGGCTGCCGCGCGGGCCACCGCGCCGCCCTGGGTGCGGGGCTTGTTGCGGTCGGTGAGGGGCGGGAGGCCCTTGGCGAGGATGTCCTCTTCCGCGGCCTCGACGATGCGGGCCATGGTGGCGACGGCCTCGATGGCGTGCTTGCCGACGCTGGTCTCGCCGGAGAGCATCACCGCGTCCGTGCCGTCGATGATCGCGTTGGCGACGTCGGAGGCCTCGGCGCGGGTGGGGCGGGAGTTGTCGATCATCGAGTCGAGCATCTGGGTGGCGACGATGACCGGCTTGGCGTTGCGTTTGGCGAGTTTGACGGCGCGCTTCTGGACGATCGGGACCTGTTCGAGGGGCATTTCGACGCCGAGGTCGCCGCGGGCGACCATGATGCCGTCGAAGGCGGCGACGATGTCGTCGATGTTCTCCACGGCCTGGGGCTTCTCGACCTTGGCGATGACGGGGAGGCGGCGGTTCTCCTCGTCCATGACGCGGTGGACGTCGTCGATGTCGTGTCCGGTGCGGACGAAGGAGAGGGCGATGACGTCGGCGCCGGTGCGCAGGGCCCAGCGGAGGTCGTCGATGTCCTTCTCGGAGAGGGCGGGGACGGAGACGGCGACGCCGGGGAGGTTGAGTCCCTTGTGGTCGGAGACCATGCCGCCTTCGATGACGGTGGTGTGGACGCGGGGGCCGTCGACGCCGGTGACTTCGAGGGTGACGCGGCCGTCGTCGACGAGGACGCGTTCGCCGGGGCCGACGTCGGCGGCGAGGCCGTCGTAGGTGGTGCCGCAGATGTGACGGTCGCCTTCGACGGGTTCGGTGGTGAGGGTGAAGGCGTCACCGCGTTCAAGGAGTACAGGGCCTTCGGCGAAGCGGCCGAGGCGGATCTTCGGGCCTTGAAGGTCGGCGAGGATTCCGACGCTGCGGCCGGTCTCCTGGGAGGCTTTGCGTACGTGGTGGTAGCGCTCTTCGTGTTCGGCGTAGGTGCCGTGGCTGAGGTTGAGGCGGGCGATGTCCATTCCCGCTTCGACCAATGCCTTGATCTGGTCGTATGTGTCGGTGGCGGGGCCCAGGGTGCAGACGATTTTCGCTCGGCGCATGGTTCGAGCGTAGACCTTACCTACGGGTAGACAGACGGGTCTGCATGACAGGCCAACGGCCTTTTGATGAAGGGTTGTTGACAACCGTTGAATTGTGCGGCACGGCGCTCCGATGAGCGGCGGCCCGCGGCGGGGCGGGTGGGTGCGGGCGGGTGGCGCGGTGGCGGTGCGCCGGGGTGGTCATCAGATCGTCACCTGCGCGGGGTGTTGCGGGTGGTGGTGGCTGGGCCAGAATCTACGCGCGTTGTTCGATCGGAAGAGGAGTGAAGGATGCCGCTGAACCGTAGGACCTTTCTGGGCAGTTCGGCCGTTGCGGGCGCGGGCGCGGCGCTGACGGGCGGGGCCGCCGCTCCGGCGGGGG
>NZ_KL585388.1:0-1854 GCF_000721935.1 Streptomyces sp. NRRL WC-3549 | reverse complement strand
GCCGCTCCGGCGGTGGCGGCGGGCCCGAAGGGGCAGGGTCACGGCCGTCCGGCGCAGCGGTACTCGTTCACGGTGATGGGCACGACGGACCTGCACGGGAACGTGTTCAACTGGGACTACTTCACGGACCGGGAGTTCGACGACGCCGAGCACAACGACGTGGGACTGGCGAAGGTCTCCACGCTGGTGGAGCGGGTCCGCGGGGAACGGGGGCGGCGTAACACGCTGCTGATCGACGCGGGTGACACGATCCAGGGCACCCAGCTTTCGTACTACTACGCGAAGATCGATCCGATCACGGCGAGGCGTGGGCCGGTACACCCGATGGCGCGGGCGATGAACCGGATCGGTTATGACGCGGCGGCGCTCGGTAACCATGAGTTCAATTACGGGATTCCGGTGCTGCGGAAGTTCGAGGAGCAGTGCGATTTCCCGCTGCTGGGCGCGAACGCGCTGGACGCGAAGACGTTGCGGCCGGCGTTCGCCCCGTACGTGATCAAGCGGCTGCGCACGCCGCACGGGCGTGATGTGCGGGTGGCGGTTCTGGGGCTGACGAATCCGGGGATCGCGATCTGGGACAAGGCGAATGTGGGCGGGAAGATGGTGTTCCCGGGTCTTGAGGAGCAGGCGGCGAAGTGGGTGCCGAAGCTGCGGTCGATGGGTGCGGACGTGGTGGTCGTGTCGGCGCATTCGGGTTCGTCGGGTACGTCGTCGTACGGTGACCAGCTGCCGTACGTCGAGAACGCGGCGGGCCTGGTGGCGGAGCGGGTGCCGGGGATCGACGCGATTCTGGTGGGGCACGCGCACGAGGAGATCCCCGAGCACTTCGTGGTGAACAAGGAGACGGGGAAGCGGGTCGTTCTCTCGGAGCCGTTGAAGTGGGGGCAGCGGCTGACGTTGTTCGACTTCGACCTGGTGTGGGAGAAGGGCCGCTGGGTGGTCGAGAAGGCGGGGGCCGAGGTGCTGAACTCGAACACGGTGGAGGAGGACCGGCGGATCACGTCGTTGCTCTCGCAGGAGCACGCGAAGGTGGTGGCGTACGTCAACCAGGTGATCGGTACGTCGGTGGCGGCGATGTCGACGGCCGAGGCGCCGTGGAAGGACGAGCCGGTCATCGATCTGATCAATCTGGTGCAGGCGGAGACGGTGGGCCGGGCGCTGGCGGGTGGTGAGTACGCCGGTCTGCCGGTGCTGTCGCAGGCCGCGTGTTTCTCGCGTACGGCCTCGATTCCGGCGGGCGAGGTGACGATCAAGGACGCGGCGGGTCTGTATCCGTTCGAGAACACCTTGGAGGCGCGTCTGCTGACGGGGGCGCAGCTGAAGGATTATCTGGAGTACTCGGCCCGGTATTACGTGCAGACGGCTGCGGGTGCGCCGGTGGACACGTCGAAGTTGACGAACGCGGAGGGTGTTCCGGATTACAACTACGACGTGGTGTCGGGGGTGACGTACGACATCGATATCGCGAAGCCGGTGGGTTCGCGGATCGTGGGGTTGTCGTTCGAGGGGGCGCCGGTGGATCCGGCGGCGCGGTTCGTGTTCGCGGTGAACAACTACCGTGCGAGCGGTGGGGGCGATTTCCCGCATGTTCCGGGTGCGGAGCAGGTGTGGGCGGATTCGGACGAGATCCGGAACACGATCATCGGGTGGGTCCGGGCGAAGGGGTCGGTGGACCCGGCGGAGTTCGCGTCGGTGGACTGGCGGTTGACGCGGGACGGTGTGCCGGTGTTCTGAGGCCGGGTGGTCTCCCGGGGCCTGGTCGGCGGGTCCCGGGTCGTCCGGGGTTTGGGTGTGGTGGCGGCCGTCTCCTTGGGGAGGCGGCCGTCGCCGTGTGTGCGGGGTGCGGGTCAGACG
>NZ_KL585387.1:219368-226377 GCF_000721935.1 Streptomyces sp. NRRL WC-3549 | reverse complement strand
GTCCCCGTCACGGTCGGGGTGGATCTGGCGTCCAGGCCCGCCCAGGCCATCGAGGGCATCGCGTACTTCACCGTCTCCGAACTGCTCCAGAACGTCAGCAAGCACTCCCGGGCCACCCGGGCCACGGTCGACGTGTGGCGTACGGCGGACCGGCTGATGCTCCAGGTCACCGACGACGGCCGGGGCGGGGCCGACGCCTCGTCCGGCAGCGGTCTGGCCGGGCTCGCCGAGCGGCTGGACGCGGTGGACGGTGTGCTCGTCGTGACCTGCCCTGGCGCGGCTGACCGGCCGCCGGCCCGGGAGGCGTACGGAGCGCCGCCCGCCCACGCCCGCAGTGCCCCTCCCCGCTCCGGCGGGGCCGGGGCACTGCGGGCACGTCGCGGTCGGAAAGATCCCCGGGACGTCCCGTTCGGGCTCCGATGCTGGGATGCTGGAGGTCCCGGGGCCGGTCCCGGCAACGCCGTGCGCACCGGCCGCAGAGCACGATTTCAACAGTGGGGGAACACAGCGTCGTGGAGAACAGGGTGCGCGTCGTCATCGCCGAGGATTCCGTACTGCTCCGGGAGGGACTCACCCGGCTGCTGACCGACCTCGGACACGACGTCGTGGCGGGCGTCGGGGACGCCGAGGCGCTGATCAAGACGGTGGGCGACCTCGCGGGGCAGGGCGAGCTGCCGGACGTGGTGGTCGCCGACGTGCGGATGCCGCCGACCCACACCGACGAGGGGGTCCGGGCCGCGGTGCGGCTGCGGAAGGACTACCCGGACATCGGGGTGCTGGTCCTCTCCCAGTACGTGGAGGAGCAGTACGCCACCGAGCTGCTGGCCGGCAGCAGCCGGGGGGTGGGCTATCTGCTCAAGGACCGGGTGGCCGATGTCCGGGAGTTCGTGGACGCGGTGGTGCGGGTCGCCCAGGGCGGGACGGCCCTGGACCCGGAGGTGGTGGCGCAGTTGCTGGGCCGGAGCCGCAAGCAGGACGTGCTGGCCGGGCTCACACCGCGCGAGCGGGAGGTCCTCGGCCTGATGGCGGAGGGCCGGACGAACTCGGCGGTCGCGAAACAGCTGGTGGTGAGTGACGGGGCCGTGGAGAAACACGTCAGCAACATCTTCCTGAAACTGGGCCTGTCGCCGAGCGAAGGTGATCACCGGCGAGTTCTCGCCGTCCTGACGTATCTCAACTCCTGAGACCGGGGGCGGGGAGTTCCCGCCGCGCGCGGCGACCCGTGTGACGTGCGACGGAACACGGGGAATCCCTGTCTCAAAAGCGCTTCGGCCATATGATCGGTCCGAGGAAGGCGACCCTTACAGAAGTAAGGTGGGGCTCTGGACCGCCGGCGGGCCGGCCGGTCCCGAGCCGCCGCCCCGAGGGAGGTCCAGTTCAGTGACCAGCCAGGTCAGTAGCCCAGCCGGAAAGACCGACGAGGCCGACGAGGCCCTTGTCGGGGATCAACGTGTCCCCCAGCTCGGCGCCGAGGCCGCGGGCGAAAAGGAAATCCGTCG
Organism: Streptomyces sp. NRRL WC-3549; assembly: GCF_000721935.1. Lineage (GTDB taxonomy): Bacteria > Actinomycetota > Actinomycetes > Streptomycetales > Streptomycetaceae > Streptomyces. The sequence continues at coordinate 224,878 of NZ_KL585387.1, read as the reverse complement.
TCTGGACCGGGTCATCATCCGTTTCGCGGGTGACTCCGGCGACGGCATGCAGCTGACCGGTGACCGCTTCACGTCGGAGACGGCGTCGTTCGGGAACGACCTGTCGACGCTGCCGAACTTCCCCGCGGAGATCCGGGCGCCCGCCGGGACGCTGCCGGGCGTGTCGTCGTTCCAGCTGCATTTCGCGGACCACGACATCCTCACGCCGGGCGACGCGCCGAATGTACTGGTCGCGATGAATCCCGCCGCACTGAAGGCCAATATCGCCGATGTGCCGCGCGGGGCCGACATCATCGTGAACACCGACGAGTTCACGAAACGCCCCATGGCGAAGGTCGGTTACGAGACATCTCCGCTGGAGGACGGGTCCCTCGACGCGTACAACGTGCATCCCGTGCCGTTGACGACTCTGACGATCGAGGCGCTGAAGGAGTTCGGTCTTTCCCGAAAGGAGGCCGAACGCTCGAAAAATATGTTCGCCCTGGGGCTGCTTTCCTGGATGTACAACCGTCCGACCGAGGGGACGGAGAAATTCCTCCGGACGAAGTTCGCCAAGAAGCAGGCGATCGCCGAGGCGAATGTGGCGGCGTTCCGGGCGGGCTGGAATTTCGGTGAGACCACGGAGGACTTCGCGGTCTCCTACGAGGTGGCGCCCGCCTCCCAGGCGTTCCCCACGGGCACCTACCGCAACATCTCCGGGAACCTGGCGCTGTCCTACGGGCTGATCGCCGCGGCCCGCCAGGCGGACCTGCCGCTCTACCTGGGCTCGTACCCGATCACTCCGGCCTCCGACATCCTCCACGAGCTCAGCCGTCACAAGAACTTCGGTGTGCGGACCTTTCAGGCGGAGGACGAGATCGCGGGGATCGGGGCGGCGCTGGGCGCGGCCTTCGGCGGTTCGCTCGCGGTGACGACGACGTCGGGGCCCGGGGTGGCGCTGAAGTCGGAGACCATCGGCCTGGCGGTCTCGCTGGAGCTGCCGCTGCTGATCGTGGACATCCAGCGCGGCGGCCCGTCCACGGGCCTGCCCACCAAGACCGAGCAGGCCGACCTGCTCCAGGCGATGTACGGGAGGAACGGCGAGGCGCCGGTCCCGGTCGTCGCCTCCCGTACCCCGGCGGACTGCTTCGACGCGGCGATGGACGCGGCGCGGATCGCCCTGACGTACCGCACCCCGGTCTTCCTGCTGTCGGACGGCTACCTGGCGAACGGCTCGGAGCCGTGGCGGATCCCCGAGGTGGAGGGCCTTCCGGACCTGCGGACCCGGTTCGCGACCGGCCCCAACCACGAACTGGCCGACGGCACCGAGGTGTTCTGGCCCTACAAGCGCGACCCCGAGACGCTGGCCCGTCCGTGGGCGGTGCCGGGCACACCCGGTCTGGAGCACCGGATCGGGGGCATCGAGAAGCAGGACGGCACGGGCAACATCTCGTACGACCCGGCCAACCACGACTTCATGGTGCGCACCCGCCAGGCGAAGATCGACGGCATCGCGGTGCCGGAGCTGGAGGTCGACGACCCGGCGGACGCCCGGACGCTGGTGCTGGGCTGGGGTTCGACGTACGGCCCGATCACCGCGGCGGTCCGCCGGCTGCGGGCGGCGGGCGACACCATCGCCCAGGCCCATCTGCGGCACCTCAACCCCTTCCCGGGCAATCTCGGCGAGGTGCTGGCCCGCTACGACCGGGTGGTCGTCCCGGAGATGAACCTGGGCCAGCTCGCCACCCTGCTGCGGGCCAGGTACCTGGTGGACGTGCAGAGCTTCAACCAGGTCAACGGCATGCCCTTCAAGGCCGAGCAGCTCGCCACCGCCCTCAAGGAGGCCATCGATGCCTGACGCCAACGAACTCCTCCAGCTGGTCCCCAAGGCCGAGGGCAAGCAGTCCATGAAGGACTTCAAGTCCGACCAGGAGGTGCGCTGGTGCCCGGGGTGCGGGGACTACGCGGTCCTCGCCGCCGTGCAGGGCTTCATGCCGGAGCTCGGGCTGGCCAAGGAGAACATCACGTTCGTCTCCGGCATCGGCTGCTCGTCCCGCTTCCCGTACTACATGAACACCTACGGGATGCACTCCATCCACGGCCGTGCCCCGTCCATCGCGACGGGCCTGGCGACCTCGCGGCGGGACCTGTCGGTGTGGGTCGTCACGGGCGACGGCGACGCGCTGTCCATCGGCGGCAACCACCTCATCCACGCGCTGCGCCGCAACGTCAACCTGAAGATCCTGCTGTTCAACAACAGGATCTACGGCCTGACGAAGGGGCAGTACAGCCCCACCTCGGAGATCGGCAAGATCACCAAGTCGACGCCGATGGGCTCGCTGGACGCGCCGTTCAACCCGGTCTCGCTGGCGCTGGGCGCCGAGGCGTCCTTCGTGGCGCGGACCGTGGACTCCGACCGCAAGCACCTGACGAGCGTGCTGCGGGCGGCGGCCGACCACCCCGGCACCGCGCTCGTGGAGATCTACCAGAACTGCAACATCTTCAACGACGGCGCCTTCGAGGTGCTGAAGGACAAGGAGAAGGCCCAGGAGGCGGTCATCCGCCTCGAACACGGCCGGCCCATCCTCTTCGGGACCGACGACTCGAAGGGCGTGGTGCGCGATCCGCTCACCGGTGACCTGGAGGTCGTCACCGTCACGGAGGAGAACCGGTCCCGGATCCTCGTCCACGACGCCCACAACCCCAGCCCGACGACCGCGTTCGCCCTCTCCCGGCTCGCCGACCCCGACACGCTGCACCACACCCCGATCGGTGTGCTGCGGAGCGTGGAACGCCCGGTCTACGACAGCCTGATGTCCGACCAGCTCGACGCCGCCGTCGAGCAGCGGGGCAAGGGCGACCTGGCCGCCCTGCTGGCGGGCAACGACACCTGGACCGTCGTCGGCTGACGGACCCGCGCGGCGTCCCGGGCGGCCGGGGCGCCGCACCACAGCGCCGGACGGGCAGACCTTTCCGCCCGCCCGGCGTTTGGCCGTCCGGGGCCTGCCCGGGCGACCCATCATGGCGCCATGGCCCTGGACAGCGGCCCGGGGTACCGGGTCAAGAACCACCTGCTCGGCAAGGCGCTCACCAGTGACCGTGTCCGCGACGAGAAGCTGAGCAACCGGACCGCCCTCGGGGTCCTGGCGTCGGACTGCGTCAGCTCCTCGGCGTACGGCTCGGAGCAGATGCTCCGGGTCCTGGTGCCGGCCGCGGGGCTGGGTGCCTTCACCCTGCTCATGCCGGTGACCGGGGCGATCCTGCTCGTCCTGGTGCTGCTGACCCTCTGCTACAGCGACGTCGTCATGATCTACACGCGGGCGGGCGGTTCGTACGTCGTGGCCCGCGAGAACTTCGGGCCGGACATCGCCCAGGTCGCCGCCGTCGCCCTGCTCGTCGACTACGTGGTCACCGTCGCCGTCCAGGTGTCGGCGGGCACCAACGCGCTGATCTCGCTGGCGCACCTGACCGGGGGCGGCTGGACCGGCATGGACCGCTTCCAGCTCCCCCTCTCCGTCCTGGCCATCGTGGTGCTCGCGTACGGGAACCTGCGGGGCGTCCGGGAGGCCGGGCGGCTCTTCGCCCTCCCCGCCTACCTCTTCATGACGGCGATCGGCCTGGTCATCGTCGTCGCGGCCGTGCGCGGCCTGTCCGGGAACCTGCCGCACGCCGATGTGCACGCCCCGGGCGCCGTCCCGCTCGGCACCGAGGGCAGCGGCTGGCTGTACGGGGCGTCCCTGTTCCTCGTGTTGCGGGCGTTCGCCAACGGCGGCTCCTCGCTGACCGGGCTGGAGGCCATCTCGAACGGCATCTCCGCGTTCCGTGAGCCGCAGGGCCGCAACGCCCGCCGCACGATGATCACCATGGGCTGCGCGCTCGGGATCCTCGTCCTGGGCGTGTCCACGCTGGCGCACTTCACCCACGCCATCCCCTACACGGACGGCACGCCGACCGTCATCGCGCAGGAGGCCCGTCTCGCGTTCGGGGACGGGGTGGTGGGCACGGTGGGACTGGTCTTCGTCCAGCTGGCGACGGCGCTGGTGCTGTACACGGGGGCCAACACCCCCTTCACCGGCTTCCCGTTCCTGGCGAGCTTCGTGGCCCAGGACCGGTTCCTGCCGCGGGTGCTGACCCGGCGGGGGCACCGGCTGGCGTTCTCCAACGGCATCATCTGCCTCGCCGTCATCTCGCTGGCGCTGCTCCTGGCCACCGGCGCCAGCGTGGACAAGCTGGTCGCGCTGTACGCGATCGGTGTGTTCACCGCCTTCACCATGGCCGGTGCCGGTCTCACCGCGTACCACCTCAGGCGCCGCGAACCGCGCCGCCGGACCAAGATCGTGGTGAACGGCCTCGCTTCGGCCATCTCGGCGGCGGTGGTGCTGATCTTCGCGGTCACCAAGTTCACCGAGGGCGCCTGGCTCGTCGTGGTGGTCTTCCCGGCCGGGGTGTGGGCGCTGATCCGCATCAACCGCGAGTACCGGAGCGAGGCCGCCGCGCTGGAGGGCATCCAGCCCCCGGGGGCCGACCGGCCGCTCACCCGCCGTCACCTGGTGTTCGTCCTCGTCGAACGGCTCGACCTGGCGACCCTGAAGTGCCTGCGCTACGCCCACGAGCTGCATCCGGACGGGATCAGGGCGGTGCACTTCGCGATCGACGAGCCGTACGCGGACCGGCTGGCGGCCCGGTGGGAGGACACGACCGCGACCTCCGTCCCCCTGGACGTCGTGGCCTGTCCCGACCGGCGGCTGCACCACGCCATGGTGGAGCTGGCGGCCCGCACCACCGCCGACGGGGACACCTCGCTGACGGTCCTGGTACCGCGGCGGCTCTACCGCCACGTGCTGGGGAAGCTGCTGCACCGGGGCACGGGCGAAGGGATGGCGAAGACGCTGGGCGCCCTGCCGCACGTCGCCGTGACGATCCTGCCGTTCGACGTCTCACGCGCACTGCACGCCCTGGAGGAGGGGCGGGCGCCTCAGCCCGACTGAGCGCGCCGGCGCGCCGTACGGGAAACGCCCTGTGGACCACCGGCCGCCTGTCATGACCGTTTCCCTGAGACGGCTATGACAGGCGGCCCTTCCGGCGTTACCGTCGTGCAGTCGGCCGGTGGGCCGGCCCAGGAGCGCCGGGAGGGCCCGTGGAGGGAAAGAACGAACAGCGGGCAGGCCTGCTGTACGGAGTCGGGGCGTACGCGATGTGGGGTCTGGTGCCCCTCTTTTGGCCGCTGCTGGAGCCGTCGGGCGCGGTGGAGATCCTCGCCCACCGGATGGTCTGGTCGCTGGGCGTGGTGGGGATCGCCCTGCTGGCCCTGCGCCGCTGGGCCTGGATACGCGAGCTGCTCCGGCAGCCGGGGCGGCTGGGCCTCATCGCGCTCGCCGCGACCGTCATCGCGGTCAACTGGGGCCTGTACATCTGGTCGGTCAACAACGGCCATGTCGTCGAGGCCTCACTCGGCTACTTCATCAACCCGCTCGTCACCATCGCCATGGGCGTCCTGCTGCTCGGCGAGCGGCTTCGGCCCGCGCAGTGGG
>NZ_KL585387.1:217778-219138 GCF_000721935.1 Streptomyces sp. NRRL WC-3549 | reverse complement strand
GGCGATCGGCTACGGGCAGCCGCCGTGGATCTCGCTGGTGCTGGCGTTCTCGTTCGCGACGTACGGCCTGATCAAGAAGAAGGTCAACATGGGCGGCCTGGAGTCCCTGGCCGCCGAGACCGCCGTGCTGTTCGTGCCCGCGCTCGGCTTCCTGCTGTGGCTCGGGGCGCGCGGCGAGTCGACGTTCGCCTCCTCGGGCGCGGGCCACGGGGTCCTGCTCGCGGTGACGGGGCTGATCACCGCGATCCCGCTCGTGGCCTTCGGGGCGGCGGCGATCCGGGTGCCGCTGTCGGTGCTGGGCCTCCTCCAGTACCTGGCGCCGGTCTTCCAGTTCGGCCTGGGCATCCTGTACTTCCACGAGGAGATGCCGCCCGAGCGGTGGGCCGGCTTCGCCCTGGTCTGGGTGGCGTTGGCCGTCCTGACCTGGGACGCGCTGCGCACGGCACGGCGTACGAGGGCCGAGGCCCTGCGCCTCGCGGTACGGGCCGCGGAGGCGCAGGTGCCGACGGGTACCGATTCCGCCTGGGCGTCCGCCGGCCCGGACGCCGGCGCTCCCGCGTCGGGCACCGACGCCGGGCCGGGCGGCCCGGTGGCCCCGGAGCGCACGCCCGCGCCCTGAGAATCGGCGGGCCGGACCGGGCGGGGCGCGCAAAGGGCTCGGCGGGGCCTCAGCGGAGGGCCGCCTCGATCCGGTCCATCACGTCCCGCCAGTGGGCGCGCCGCGCCTCCCGCTCCTCCGCACCGCTGAGGTGCTCCTGGTGGAAGCGGAGCACCGCGCTGCCCTCCGAGCGGCCGGGGGACACCGTCATCTGGACCGTCGTCGGCCCGTGGGTGAGCCGGACGCGGTCGCCGGGGCGGTAGCTGCGGAGCTCGCCCTCGACGCCGTCGTCCGTGCGGTATCCGGCACCCTTCTCGGTGGGCAGCCGCACACCCGGCCCGAGCCAGAGGGCCACCCCTTCCTCACTCGTCACGAACTCCCAGAGCGCCTCGACGGGCCCGGGCAGGGTCCGGGAGACCCCGATCTCCCATCCCGCGTCCTCTGTCAGTCCGGTCGGCATCGTCCCTCTCCTTCCGCTCGTCCGGCACCGTCGCCTGGCGGGGCGGTACGGGCGCGGTGGGCCCGCACCTTGTGGCGGTTCCCGCAGCGGCCCATGGCACACCAGCGCCGCCGGCCGGGCCGGGAGGTGTCGACGAAGTGGAGGGCGCATTCCACGGCCTCGCACTCCCGGATGCGGTGGGCGTTCGGCCCGGTGAAGAGCTCGACCGCGTCCCGGGCGACCGTCGACAGGAGCGCCGTGCCCGTCGCGCCCGGCGCCCACACCCTCCCGCCCGAGGGAGTCACGGCCGCCACCAGCGGGGG
>NZ_KL585387.1:217381-217552 GCF_000721935.1 Streptomyces sp. NRRL WC-3549 | reverse complement strand
CGCCACCAGCGGGGGCGCGGCGGCCGCCTCGTTCACCACCTGCGTGTCGGCCGGCGCCAACTCCTCCCCGCGCGCACGGGCCCGCGTCATCCGCCAGAGGGCACCGCGCAGCGCACGCGCCCGGTCCAGCTCCTCCTCGCCGACGACGAGCGGCAGCCCGTCCGGCAGCCG
>NZ_KL585387.1:216772-217166 GCF_000721935.1 Streptomyces sp. NRRL WC-3549 | reverse complement strand
GAGCGTCAGCCCGTCCGGCAGCCGGCTCTCCGCCGCCCAGCGGACCAGGTCGGCGGACTCGCGCAACGTCTCGTAGGACCACGGCAGCCCGCCCGGATCGCTGGTGAGCAGCAGCTCCAGGCAGAGAGCGCCCGGGTCGAAGCGGAACGCGCGGCCTCGCGGTGTCCGCAGGATCAGCCCGGGCTCCGGCGTTTCGGTTGCCCCCTCACTCATGTAACCACTATAAACGGTTTCCATGACACTGCACTGGAAACTCGTCATCGACGCCGGAGACCCGCACGCCCAGGCCGACTTCTGGGCCGAGACCCTCGGCTACGAGGTCGAGGACAACAGCCCCCTCATCGGCGAGCTGCTCGACGCCGGCCAGGTGCCCGAGGCCGCCGTCGTCGAGTCC
>NZ_KL585387.1:210989-216585 GCF_000721935.1 Streptomyces sp. NRRL WC-3549 | reverse complement strand
CGGCCGCCACGCCTGGCGCGGCCTGGCGGCGGTGCGGCACCCGGACGACCCGTACGACGTCCGCAGCGGGACGGGCCTGGGCCGCCGTCTGCTCTTCCAGCAGGTCGTGGAGCCGAAGACGGTGAAGAACCGCCTCCACATCGACGTCCACACCGAGCCCGGACAGCGCGAGGAGGAGGTGGCCCGACTGGTACGGCTCGGGGCGAGCGTGCTGGACACCATCGAGGAGCCGAGCGGCTCGTGGCAGGTCCTCCTGGACCCGGAGGGCAACGAGTTCTGCGTGCACTGAGGGGCGGAGATCACGCCCCGGGCGCGCCGCCCTCGGGGAACAGGTGCGGATGCCCCCTCCTCGCCAGCTCCCACAAGGCCGCCCTCGTGGGGTCGACGACGTCCCAGCTGTGCCCGGAGGAGTGCTCGGCGAACAGCTCGCACGCGTCCCCCTCGTCGTCCACCTCCGGACACCACGCGAACGGCGCCAGCCGGGTACGCCGTTCGTTCCAGCGGGCCCATACGCCACCGCTCTCGCCGTCCAGGTCCCACAGCAGCGTGCCGTGGTCGGCGGCGTGCCCCTCGCCGAGTTCGCACAGGACGTACGCCGGTTCCGGGTCCGCCAGCAAGGCCGTGAGGTGGCGCGGCGGGCTCAGCAGGACGAAGGCGGTGCACTGGTCCACGGTTCAGCCCCTCCGGGTCATGACGGGTCCTGCGGAACGGTCACGGCGGCGGCGCCTCACAGCCGCTCCCCCGCGCTCCGGCGGTTGGCGATGGCCGTCGCCGCGTGCAGGTGCTCCCTGGCGTCGGCGGGCCGTACGTGTGCGGGGTCGGCCTCCCACTCGACCCCGCCCCTGACGGGCCGCAGCGACCAGTACGGGCCGGCGACGCCCCGGAACTCGCCGACCCGGTCGCCGCGTCGGGTGTCCACCACGAGCGTGCCGGGGGCCGGGACGGGTGGGGGTGCGGGGCGGTCGGACAGTTCACGCTCGACGGGCATGACCGTTCCTCTCCGTAGTCGTTCCACTACCTAGAGGCTCAGCATTGACCTAGAGTCAGGGGTGCTTCAACGTTCTGGATGCGGAGGAAGTGTTGGTAAACCGCAAGGAGTTGAACCCGGACGCGGGCCCGGCAGCGGCGTTCGGCGCGCGTTTGCGCAGCTCACGCGAGGCGCGCGGCTGGAATCAGGACGAGTTCGGCGTACGCATCGGGTACTCGGGACGCCATGTCTCGGGCGTGGAAACCGGCCACAAACCGCCGACCCGCAGGTTTTCGCTCGCCACTGACACTGCGTTAGGACTGGAGGGAACCGACGACTCGTTCGAACGCGCGTGGCGGGATCTGCGGCACGGCGTACTTCTCCAGGGCTTTCCCGAGTACGTGAGACTCGAAGGCCGAGCGGTGGAGATCAAGTTTTTCGAGGTGGGAGTGATTCCCAGCCTGCTTCAGACGTCGGCCTATGCCCAGGCTCTGGACGCCAGCGCGGTCGCGCGGGGCGCCATCACGACCGATCAGGCCGAGGAACGGCTCTCGCTCCTCCTGGACCGCCAGGCCGCGCTGATGCGCCCCGTACCACCTCTGGTCGTCGCGGTGCTGGACGAAAGCTGCGTCCGGAGACCCGTTGGAGGGGCCACCGCCATGGACGCGCAGCTGCAACACCTCGTCGACTTCGCCGAGCAGCCGAACACCATGCTTCAGCTCGCCCCCTACAGCATGGGTGAACACCGGCCCTTCAACCGAGCGGTGAACCTGTTGACCCTCGCGGACCGGTCGGTGGTCTCCTATGTCGAGTCCCAGACCCGAGGGCATCTGGACCGTGAACTGGCCTCAGCCGTACCGCTGATGAGGGACTACCATCAGCTCCAGGCCATGTCTCTGTCGCAGACGGCCTCCGTGGACATGATCCACCAGCTACGAAAGGGCACCTCGTGACGACCGACTCCGCGACCCCCGCCTGGGTCAAATCCTCCTACAGCGGCAACGGCGGCACCTGCGTCGAGTGGGCCCCCGGCCACGCGGCCACCACCGGCGCGGTCCCCGTCCGCGACTCCAAGAACCCCGGCGGCCCCGTCCTCACCCTCCCCGCCACCGCCTTCGCGTCCTTCGTGACCGGCGTCAAGGCCGGAGAGTTCGACACCGTCTGAGCCACACCCCAACCGGACCACCGCGAAAGGGCACCCCGTGACGAACGATTCCCTCCGCTGGTACAAGTCCTCCTACAGCGACAACGGCGGCACCTGCGTCGAGTGGGCCCCCGGCCACGCGGCCACCACCGGCGCGGTCCCCGTCCGCGACTCCAAGAACCCCGGCGGCCCCGTCCTCACCGTCCCCGCCACCGCCTTCACCGCCTTCGTGACCGGCGTCAAGGCCGGAAAGCTCGACGCCGCCTGAGCGGTGAGCACCGCAGCACAGCCGGAGCCCTGTCCGCAAGACGGGGCTCCGGGCGTCTCTAGGCTGATCCCATGGTCATGCCACCCGCCTTCGCCCTCGTCGCCACGGACCTGGACGGCACCCTCCTGCGCTCCGACGACACCGTGAGCCGCCGCACCCGGGCCGCCCTGGCCCGCGCCACCGCGGCCGGTGCGCTCCATCTCGTCGTGACCGGACGGCCGGTGCCGAACATACGGGCCCTCCTCGCCGACCTCGGCTACGAAGGCATCGCCGTATGCGGCCAGGGCACCCAGGTGTACGACGCCGGATCGGCCCGGATGCTGCACTCCGTGACGCTGGACCGGGAGCTGGCCGAGACGGCGCTCGGCAAGATCGAGGCCGAGGCCGGAGAGGTGTTCGCCGCCGTGGACCAGGACGGTCACGACGGCCTGACACTGATCGAGCGGGGCTACCGCATGCCGCACGCGTCGCTGCCCGCCCGGACGGTGACCCGGCGGAGCGAACTCTTCGCGGCTCCGGTCATCAAGGTCCTGGTGCGCCACCCGGAGCTGACGGACGACGAACTGACCGCCCTGGCCCGTGCGGCCGTGGGTGATCTCGCCTCCGTGACGATGGCGGGCCCCGGCACCGTGGAACTGGCGCCGTACGGGGTGGACAAGGGCACCGGACTCGCCCTGGCCACCGAGGAGATGGACCGCGACCCCGCCGAGGCGGTCGCCTTCGGGGACATGCCCAACGACCTGCCGATGTTCCGGCTCTGCGGCCATGGCGTGGCGATGGCCGGCGCCCACCCCGAACTCGTGGCGGAGGCGGACGAGATCACCTTGTCGAACGAGGACGACGGGGTCGCGGTCGTATTGGAGCGCCTCTTCGGCTGAATGGCCCGGAACCGGCTGGAAACGCCCGGTGCGACCCCGCACGGCGGGTGGCCGGAAAGAACCCGGTCGACCGCGCCCCGGTGGGCGCCGGGCGGTCCCGCACGGCCCGGCGCCGGGACCTTCCTCAGCCGTCACCCCCGGGGCCGGAACGGGCAACGGCCCCCGGGGAGGTGTCCCGGGAGCCGTCCACCACCGCGTCCAGGGAACGCAGGACGTGGTCCACCAGCGCGGCGACCGTCGCCTCGTCCTGGGGCGGCTTGCGCAGCACGTGGCGGTAGTAGACCGGGCCGTAGAGCATTTCCACGGCCAGCGGCAGATCCGCGTCCGCCGGTATCTGCCCCTGGTCCCGCGCCTTCCGCAACCGGGCCTCGGCCGCCGAGAAGCGCGGGCCGACCAGCTGTTCCTGGACGGCCTCGGCCAGGGCGTCGTCGTAGTGCACCTCGGAGAGGATTCCGGCGTACGCCGGTCCGTAGGGCGGCGTGGAGGCGATCCTCACCGCGCTGTTGATGTGCGTACGGAGGTCGAGCGCGATGTCACCGGTGTCGACGAACGGCGTGGCGCCGACGAACGCGTCGATGAACGCCTCCAGCAGGACGGCCCCCTTCGACGGCCACCAGCGGTAGATCGTCTTCTTGCTCACGCCGGCGCGGGCCGCGATGGCCTCCACGGTGACCCGGCCGTACCCCTTCTCCGTGCACAGTTCCAGGGCGGCGTCGAGCGTCGCCCGTCGTGATCTCTCGCTGCGGCGCAGGGAACTCTGCGATGTGATCATTCGGTGAGCATAGGGGGATACCGGCCACCGCTTGTTGACAGGTCGTCGCCAAAAGTCGAACAATGACGTGGCGGAAACGGAACGTACCGTGTCGTGACGTTTCGCCTCTACCGTTCGTGCCGTTCGTGCCGCGACGAGCCGATCGGGGGACGGCTCGACCGGCCGACGGTACGGACGGACGGCTCCCGGCGGGAGGGTCACCGCTCAGACGGTGACGTCCCTCGTCGTGACCCCCAGGGCGGTCGATTCGACGAGGCCCCTCAGCATGCGGATCGTCGTGGTCCCGCCCGAACCGTGGGCCCGAAGAAACCGAAGACGCTGCCGTCGAGCCCGTCGACCGCCAGCCGGCCGCCGCGGTACCGCTTGGTGAGCCCTCCGGCCCGATGAGGGCGTTCCCGCCCGGCACGGTGTCCGTCTCCCGGCTCTGTCTCTTATACACATCCGCTGTGCGGTCGTGTCCTACCGGGCGGTGTCGGCCGCCTTCACCAGTGCGTCCTTGGTGACGGCGCCGACGTAGACCTTGCCGTCGTCGGTCAGCAGGGCGTTGACCAGGCGGGTCCGGAAGACCGTGCCCGTGCCGAAGTCTCCGGTCACCTTGTCGCCGAACGAGCCCAGGAGGCCCAGCGCCTCGGTGGGTACGCCGGTGGTGTCCGCACCGGTGAGCCCCGCGGCGCCGCCGGCCGCGTCGATCTCGGCGACCGAGGTCCAGCCCTCGCCGATGACGTTGACGGAGCCGAGGTCGCCCAGTCCCGCCAGGTCCTTGTGGAAGGCGCCGGCGCTCTGGTCGTTCGCGTCCTCCGCGAGCTCGTCGGCCTCGGTCACCACGGCGCCCTTCGGCGGGGTGAAGGAGAAGGCGGAGGCGTCGGGCTTCGCGAAGTCGACGTGGGTGAAGCCGGCGTCGACGACCGCCTTGCCGCCGCCGCTGGGCGCCAGGGTGAACTTCAGCGGGAGGCCGTTCTCGGCGTCCACCGCGACCCTGACCGACCCGACCGTCGAACCGGACTGCTTGGGCTTGATCAGCAGCTGGTACGCGTCGCGCCCCGCCACCCGCGCCGTGCCGTCGACCGTGACGGAGGTGGTGTCACCCACGGCGGCGAGCGCCTTCTCGGCCATCTCCTTGGGGGTGCCGGGCACGGCCTGGTGCGCCGCTCCGTCCTCGGCCCCGCCCTCCGCCCGCTGGTGGAAGACCTTGTCGCTCCCGCTGTCGTACGCCCAGACGTCGTCGCCGTTGTGGACGATGCTGTACTCGGTGCCCTTGCCCAGGACCGACAGGCGCTGACGGTCGGGGCCGTCGGCCGCCAGCCGGAGCGTGTGCGTGCCCGAGGCGAGCTCCGTCAGCCGGTCCTCGGGCGCGGCGCTCGACCTGTCCGCGCCTCCCGCCCCGCCCGGCAGGAGCGAGTCCGTCAGCCCGCCGAAGGACGGGATGCCCAGGTCGGTGCTGATCTTCAGGGTGCCGGAGAGCCGCTGCTCGTCCGAGGCCGCGATCTTCTCGACGAGTTCCTGTGCCGTGATCTCCGGCAGGTCCGGGTCGCCGGAGGCGGCGAGTGCCGGAACGAGTCCGATCGTC
>NZ_KL585387.1:208928-210786 GCF_000721935.1 Streptomyces sp. NRRL WC-3549 | reverse complement strand
GTGCCGGAACGAGTCCGATCGTCGCCGCCGCCACTCCCGCCACCGCGACGGGGACGATGTAGCGCACCGTCTTCCGGCGGCCCACGACCGTGCCCGTGGCCTCGCCCGTGCCCTGTGCGCTGTCGTTCGGTGCCATGTCTGCCCTACCTCCGTGATCGGCGGCTGCCATCCCGTTGCGCTCGTCCACTCCCCGCCGCCCTGCTCACCCGATGTGGTCGGAAGTGGTCGGTCTCCATCTGACCAAATCGGGCGGCGGCGGGCGTCAGCCCCGGGGAGCAACTGGGCGTACCTCTCCGGGATGACGCCGGTCGGGCAGCACCCTAGGGTCGGCCGACGCGGTGCACCCGGGCGCGGGACGCCGGGTCAGCCCGCGCGGTGCACCACGGCGTCGCACAGCTCTTCGAGGGCGGACTTCGCGTAGCACTCGGGCAGCGGCTTCAGCGCGGCACGCGCCTCCTGGGCGTACCGGACGGTGTCCCGCCGCGCCTGCTCCATCGCCGGGTGGGAACGCAGTCCGTGCAGTGCCTCGGCGAGCCGGGCGTCGTCGCTCAGGTCGCCGTCGAGCAGCTCCACGAGCTTCAGGTCCTCGGGCCTGCCCTCGGCGGCTGCCCGCGCGCGCAGGTGCAGGACGGGGAGGGTGGAGATGCCCTCGCGGAGGTCGGTGCCCGGGGTCTTGCCGGACTCGTGGGAGTCGGAGGCGATGTCCAGGACGTCGTCGGCGAGCTGGAAGGCGACGCCGAGCCGCTCCCCGTACTGGGTGAGGATGTCGACGACCGACTCGTCGGCGCCCGCCATCATGGCGCCGAACCGCCCGGCCACGGCGACCAGCGAACCGGTCTTGCCGCCGAGCACGTCCATGTAGTGGTCGACCGGGTCGCGTCCGTCGCGCGGGCCGGCGGTCTCCAGGATCTGGCCGGTGACCAGCCGCTCGAACGCCTCGGCCTGGATGCGTACGGCCTCGGGGCCGAGGTCGGCCAGGATGTGCGAGGCACGGGCGAAGAGGAAGTCACCCGTCAGGACGGCGACGGAGTTGCCCCAGCGGGCGTTGGCGCTGTCCACCCCGCGGCGTACGTCCGCCTCGTCCATCACGTCGTCGTGGTAAAGCGTCGCCAGGTGCGTCAGCTCCACGACCACCGCCGCGGGGACGACCCCGGGCGCGTCGGGGTCACCGAACTGCGCCGCGAGCATCACCAGCAGCGGGCGGAACCGTTTGCCCCCGGCGCTGACGAGGTGCTGCGCGGCCCCCGTGATGAACGGGACCTCGCTCTTGGTGGCGTCCAGCAGCCCGGCCTCGACAGCGGCCAAACCGGCCTGGACCTCGGCCTCAAGGGTCTGGTCCCGCACGCGCAGTCCGAACGGCCCGACGACGGTCACGAGGGGATCTCCTGTCTGCTGACGATCACACGGAATGTCGATGTGTCGCTGCCTTTCACTCAAGTCAGCGTATCCGGTCCCGTTTGGATCACCGTGGGCGCCTTCCCGCCACCGCCGGTATGTTCGGGATCAGCTCATACGATCAGGAGTCACTGCTTTGTCCCACGCCCCCACGCCCACCGCACCGGACGCCCCCGCTCCCGAGGACGACCAAGCCTTCTTCGGGCAGCCACGGGGCCTGATGACGCTGTCCGGACTGGAGGTCTGGGAGCGCTTCTCGTTCCTCGGCATGCAGGCCATCCTCGTCCTCTTCTTCGCGGACTCGGTCGCACACGACGGCCTGGGCATGGACCCGGGCACCGCCGCCTCGGTCTCCGCCGCCTACGGGACGCTCGTCTACCTGGTCTCGGTGGCGGGCGGCTGGCTGGCCGACCGGATCCTCGGCTCCTACCGTGCCGTCCTCTACGGCGGCGTCCTCATCGCA
>NZ_KL585387.1:207428-208720 GCF_000721935.1 Streptomyces sp. NRRL WC-3549 | reverse complement strand
GGCGTCCTCATCGCCTGCGGCCACTACGCGATGGCCGTGCCGACCGCCACCATGACCTGGGTGGGCCTCGGCCTGATCAGCGCCGGCACCGGGCTGCTCAAACCCAATGTGGCGTCCATGGTCGGCAAGCTCTACCGCACCGAGGACCAGCGCAGGGACGCCGGCTTCGCGCTGTACTACATGGGCATCAACATCGGTGCCTTCGCCGGGCCGCTGGTCACCGGCTGGCTGGGTGACCACGCGGGCTGGCACTGGGGCTTCTCGGCCGCCGCCTTCGGTATGACCCTCGGCCTGATCCAGTACGTGGCGGGCCGGCGTCACCTGGCCGGGCGAAAGCACGCCGCCGAATACGCCCTGGCGCCGGGCCCGATGAGACGGGCCGTCCTGCTGATCGTGGCCGGTGCCGTGGTGGTGGCGGCCGTGGCCACCGCGCTGGCGCTGGCCGGATGGCTCACCATGGACCGGTTCGTGGACGTCCTCACCCTGGTCTCGGTGATCGCGCCCGTCGTCTACTTCGTGGTGATGTTCCGCAGCCCCCGGGTCACCCCGGAGGAACGCGGCAGGCTCCGCCCGTACATCGTCCTCTTCCTCGCCTCGGTCGTCTTCAACTTCATCCTCTTCCAGGCGTACTCGACGATGATGCTGCTCGCCTCGACGAACGCGCGGACGGAGATCTTCGGCTTCCACTTCCCGGCGAGCTGGTACGCCTCCGCGCTCGGGGCCTTCGAGGTCGCGCTGGCCCCCGTGGTGGCCACCGTCTGGGCCCGGATGGGGCCGCGCCAGCCGCACGCCTCCAACAAGATCGCCATCGGGGTGATCCTCGGCGGCCTGTCCTTCCTGCTGATGGTCCTGCCGACCTCCGGCCACGACGGCGGCGGCTACCGGATGGCCGCCTGGTGGATCGTCGGCTCCTACCTGCTGCTCGGACTCGGCGACATCCTGCTGGAGACCTCGGGCATGTCGGCCACCACCAAGCTCGCCCCCAAGGCGTTCGCCAGCCAGACGATGGCGCTGTGGTTCCTGTCCCTCGCACTCGCCAACGGCATCCAGGCACAGATCGTGAAGCTCTACGGCGAGGTGTCCATCCCCGCCTACTTCGGTGTCAATGGCGCCGTCGCGGTGGCGGCCGGTGTGGCCGTCATCGCCGCCGCTCCCTGGCTCAAGCGCACCATGCACCCCGTCCACTGAGGTACCACCATGCAGATCCGCACCACCTTCCCGTACGAGACCACCCACGAGGACCTCTACATCCCGCTGCCCGACGGCACCCAGCTGTACGCCAGGATCTGGCG
>NZ_KL585387.1:186141-207271 GCF_000721935.1 Streptomyces sp. NRRL WC-3549 | reverse complement strand
GCCGGTCACCGACGAGCCGGTGCCCGCGCTGCTGGAGTACCTGCCCTACCGGCTCAGCGACTGGACGGCTCCCCGCGACTGGCAGCGCCACCCCTGGTACGCGGGCCACGGCTACGCCTCCGTACGCGTCGACGTGCGCGGCCACGGCAACAGCGAGGGGATGCCGGGCGACGAGTACGACGCGACGGAGCTCGCCGACGGCGTGGCCGTCGTGGAGTGGCTCGCCCGGCAGGAGTGGTGCTCGGGGAAGGTCGGCATGTTCGGCATCTCCTGGGGCGGCTTCAACTCCCTCCAGATCGCGGCGCTCGCCCCCGAACCGCTGAAGGCGATCGTCACGGTCTGCTCGGCCGACGACCGCTACGACAACGACGTCCACTACATGGGCGGCTCCCTCCTCGGCGTCGACATGCACGCCTGGGCGGCCACCATGCTGGCCTTCGTCTGCCGCCCGCCGGACCCGGCGGACGTCGGCGACGACTGGCGGCAGATGTGGCTGGAACGGCTGGAGGCCGTCGACCCGTTCATCCACACCTGGCTGGCGCACCAGACCCGCGACGCCTACTGGAAGCACGGCAGCGTCTGCGAGGACTACGGCGCGATCAAGGCGAAGGTCCTGGCGGTCGGCGGCTGGCACGACCCGTACCGGGACACCGTCCTGCGCCTCGTGGAGCACCTGGAGCCGGGGCAGGTACGCGGGCTGATCGGCCCCTGGTCGCACCAGTACCCGGACCGGGGGCTGCCGCCGGGGCCCGCGATCGGCTTCCTCCAGGAGACGCTGCGCTGGTGGGACCAGCATCTGAAGGACAAGGACACCGGGGTGATGAACGAGCCCCTGCTGCGGTCCTGGATCAGCGGCTCGCACCGGCCGGCCACGGCCTACCCGACGCTGCCGGGCCGCTGGGTCGGTGACGCCTCCTGGCCCTCGGAGCACGTGACCCCGGTGGCTTACGCGCTGACGGGCGGCGCGCAGATCGTCCGGTCGCCGCAGCAGACCGGGCTGGACGCCGGCCGGTTCTTCCCGTTCGGCAACGACGCGGACCTGCCGCCGGACCAGCGCGACGAGGACGCCAAGTCGGTGTGCTTCGAGTTCCCCGTCGAGGACGGCCCGGTCGAGATCCTGGGCCGGCCCCGGGTGCGGCTGCGCCTGCGGATGGACGTGCCGCGCGGCCAGGTCATCGCCCGGCTCTGCGACGTCGCCCCGGACGGGGCCTCCACGCTGGTGACCCGGGGCGCCCTCAACCTGGCGGCCCGGCACGGACGCGACCGCACGGAGGACTGGCCCGTCGGAGAGACCGAGGACGTGACGTTCGAGCTGAACGGCATCGGACACACGTTCCCGCGCGGCCACCGCATCCGGATCGCCGTCTCCTCCTCGTACTGGCCGTGGATCTGGCCGCAGGCCGGCTCGGAGGGCTTCACCCTGGAGGCCGACGGCAGCGGCATCGAGCTCCCGGTACGCCGGTACACCGAGGACCCGGGGATCACCTTCGGCGAGCCCGAGCAGTCGGAGCCGCTGGGCGTCGTGTACCCGGCCACCCTCGACGAGCAGCGCCCGGAGCGGCTGGTGGTCCGGGACGTGGCCAAGGGCGAGTGGCGCCTGGAGGTGGACCCGCGCTACGGCGGCACCCGGGTCTACCCGGACGGCCTGGAGTTCACCGAGGACGCCGTGGAGACGTACACGATCCAGGAGGACGACCCGCTGTCCGCCCGGGCGCGCTCCGACTGGACGATCCGGCTGCACCGCCCGGAGATGGCCTGGGACGTGCGGGTCGAAACGCGTTCGGAGACCTCGGCGGACGCACACGACTTCATCACGTCCAACGAGGTCGTGTGCCGGGACGGTGGCGAGGTCGTCTTCCACCGGACCTGGGAGAAGAGGATCCCGAGGACGGCCGGCTGAACCAGGTTATCGGGTAACTTTCCGGGCATTACGCGTCGTTGGGGCGGTGCCGCCGGGTGGTGGTGCCCACGTAACGTGTCCCTCAAGCGACCTGGAAAGCGAGGCAGCAACAGATGCCCGAGCAGAGCAGCCCGCTCGATCTGGCCGAGGGCGATCCCTTCGGTCCGCACAACCTCCCGTACGGCGTGTTCTCCACCCCCGGGCACCCGGCGGACCGCAGGGTCGGCGTCCGCATCGGCGGCCATGTGCTGGACGCCGGCGCCGCCGCGCACGCGCTCGGTTCGCCCTACGCCCAACTGCTGGCGCAGCCGAGCCTGATGCCGCTGCTGGCGGCCGGGCGCACCGCCTGGCGTGACGTCCGGCGCGCACTGACCGCCTGGGTGTCCGTGCCCGCGCACCGCGCGGACATCGAGCCGCTGCTGTACCCGGTCGAGTCGGTGACGCTGCACCTGCCGTACGAGGTCGCCGACTACGTCGACTTCTACGCCAGCGAGCACCACGCCACCAACGTCGGCAGGATCTTCCGCCCGGACGGCGACGCGCTCACCCCCAACTGGAAGCACCTGCCGATCGGTTACCACGGCCGGGCGGGCACCGTCGTGGTCTCCGGCACCGATGTGGTGCGCCCCTCGGGACAGCGCAAGGCGCCCACGGACCCGGCGCCCGTCTTCGGGCCGTCGGTGAAGCTGGACATCGAGGCGGAGGTCGGCTTCGTCGTCGGCGTCCCGTCCGCGCAGGGCGCCCCGGTCGCGCTCGGCGACTTCCGGGAGCACGTCTTCGGGCTCAGCCTGCTCAACGACTGGTCGGCCCGGGACATCCAGGCGTGGGAGTACGTGCCGCTGGGTCCGTTCCTCGGCAAGTCCTTCGCCACCTCCGTGTCGGCGTGGGTGACCCCGCTGGAGGCCCTGGACGCCGCCCGCACCGCGCCGCCGGCCCGGGACTTCCCGCTGCTGCCGTACCTGGAGGACGCGGACGAGGAGGAACCGGGCGGCTTCGACATCCGGATCTCGGTCGCGGTCAACGGGCAGACGGTCGCCGAGCCGCCGTTCGCCTCCATGTACTGGACGGCGGCCCAGCAGCTGGCTCAGATGACGGTGAACGGCGCCTCGCTGCGCACCGGCGACCTGTACGGCTCCGGCACGGTCAGCGGTGCGGAGCCGGGGCAGCGCGGGTCGCTGCTGGAGCTCACCTGGAACGGCCGCGATCCGCTGGAGCTGCCCGGCGGCAGGCGGACGTTCCTGGAGGACGGCGACACGGTCACGCTGACCGCCTGGGCGCCGGGGCCGCACGGGACGCGGGTGGGGCTGGGCGAGGTGACCGGGCGGATCGTGGCGGCGGGGTGACCCGTCGGGGTGCCCCGGCGGTACGCGGCCCTTCTCGTCGTGTACCGCCGGGGCACCGGTCAACGACGCGTGACTCGTGCACACGTGCGGGTGGGCCTGATCCGGTTCTCGGCGGATACGCTGGACCGACCCGCAAGACTCCTTCTTATGGGAGCACTGATGAGCGTCGAACCCGAGGCACCCGAGCCGCGGTGGGCGGTTCCGCCCGTGGGCGGCTGGACCGCCGATGACCTGGACACACTCCCGAATCTGCCTCCGCACACGGAGCTGATCGACGGGAGTCTCGTCTTCATGAGTCCGCAGACACTGTTCCATTCACGGGCGGTCGACTTCTTCACCTGGCAGTTGCAGTCGCTGGCGCCGCCCGAGCTGGAGGTCGTCCGCGAGTTCACCATCGACATCGACTTCCAGAACCGGCCCGAACCTGATGTCGTCGTCGTGCGCGCGGACGCGGTCGAGAGTCTGCGGCAGACGCGGTTCCCCGCCGAGAGCGTGCTGCTGGCCATCGAGGTGGTGTCCGACGAGTCCGTCACCCGTGACCGGGAGACGAAGCCCGTGAAGTACGCGCGGGCGCGGATCCCGCACTACTGGCGGGTGGAGAACGTGGACGGCCGGGCGGTCGTCTATGTCTTCGAACTGGAGCCCGCCACCGGGGCCTACACCTCCACCGGGATCTTCCACGACCGGATGAAGGTCTCCACCCCCTTCACCGTCGACCTCGACCTGACCGCGATCGTCTCCCGCCGCCGGGCGCCCGCCCCGGAGCATCCGGCGTAAGGGCCGTCGCGGGTCAGTCGAACTCCGGCGGCTCCTCGTCCCAGCCGAGGTGCCGGTCCGGCTCGGCCGCCGCCCGTGCGGGGGCGGCCGGCTCCGCCGGTGCCGGTGCCTGCGGTGCCGGTGCCTGCTGCGGGACCGCGGCCGGGACGGCCGCGGGGGCCGGCTCCGGGGCGTCCAGCCCGGACAGCACCTCCAGGACCCCCTCGCCGTACGTCGCGAGCTTCTTCTCCCCCAGGCCGCTGACGCCGCCCAGCTCCGCCAGGGACCCGGGCCGCAGGGCCGCGATCTCGCGCAGCGTCGCGTCATGGAAGATCACGTACGCCGGGAGGCCCAACTCCTTCGCCTGGGCCCCGCGCCAGGCGCGCAGCGCCTCGAAGACCGGGACCGCCTCGGCCGGGAGGTCGACGGGCGCCTGCTTCCCCTTGCGCTCGCCGCGGGTGGACGTCTTGGCCGTCGGCCTCTTCGGTTCCTTGCGGAGCAGGACCTCGCGCTCCCGGCCGAGCACCGATCCGCTCTCCTCGGTCAGCACCAGCGTGCCGTACTCCCCCTCGACCGCGAGCAGCCCCTGCGCCAGCAGCTGGCGCACCACGCCCCGCCACTCCGCCTCGGCCAGCTCCTCGCCGATGCCGAAGACGGAGAGCTGGTCGTGGTCGAACTGGATGACCTTCGCGGTCTTGCGGCCCAGCAGGATGTCGATGATCTGGCCGGCCCCGAACTTCTGGTTCCGCTCCCGCTTCAGCCGGACGACGGTGGACAGCAGCTTCTGCGCGACCACCGTGCCGTCCCAGGTCTCCGGCGGGGTGAGGCAGGTGTCGCAGTTCCCGCAGGACTCCTCGGAGGGCTCCTGGCCGAAATAGGTCAGAAGCTGGGCCCGGCGGCACTGCACGGTCTCGCAGAGCGCCAGCATCGAGTCGAGGTGCGCGGACGCCCGGCGCCGGAACGCCTCGTCGCCCTCCCCGCCCTGGATCAGCTTGCGCTGCTGGACGACGTCCTGGAGGCCGTACGCCATCCAGGCCGTGGAGGGCGCCCCGTCGCGGCCCGCGCGGCCGGTCTCCTGGTAGTACCCCTCGACGGACTTGGGGAGGTCGAGGTGGGCGACGAAGCGGACGTCGGGCTTGTCGATGCCCATGCCGAAGGCGATCGTCGCGACGACGACCAGGCCCTCCTCCCGCAGGAAGCGGGACTGGTGGGCGGCGCGCGTCCCGGCGTCCAGGCCCGCGTGGTACGGCACGGCCTCGATGCCGTTGCGGCAGAGGTACTCGGCGGTCTTCTCCGTGGCGTTGCGCGAGAGGCAGTAGACGATGCCCGCGTCCCCCGGGTGCTCCTCCTGGAGGAAGGTGAGCAGCTGCTTCTTGGGGTCGGACTTGCCCACGACGCGGTACTGGATGTTGGGGCGGTCGAAGCTGGCCACGAAGTGCTTCGCCTCGGGCATACCGAGGCGCTGGGTGATCTCCCGGTGCGTGGCGCCGGTCGCCGTGGCCGTCAGGGCGATGCGCGGGACGTCGGGCCAGCGCTCCCCCAGCACCGACAGGGCCAGGTAGTCGGGGCGGAAGTCGTGGCCCCACTGGGCGACGCAGTGCGCCTCGTCGATCGCGAACACGGAGATCTCACCGCGGGCGAGCAGTGCGAGGGTGGAGTCCAGGCGCAGCCGCTCGGGGGCCAGGTACAGCAGGTCCAGCTCACCGGCCAGGAACTGGGCCTCCATCGAGCGGCGCTCGTCGAAGTCCTGGGTGGAGTTCATGAAACCGGCGCGGACGCCGAGCGCCCGCAGCGCGTCCACCTGGTCCTGCATGAGGGCGATCAGCGGGGAGATCACGATGCCGGTGCCGGGCCTGACCAGGGCGGGGATCTGGTAGCAGAGGGACTTGCCGCCGCCGGTGGGCATGAGGACGACCGCGTCACCCCCGGCGACCACATGGTCGATCACCGCGCCCTGTTCGCCGCGGAACGCCTCGTACCCGAACACCCGGTGCAGCGTCTGCCGCGCAGCGCTCTCGGTCGTCACACTCATGGTCGCGCCCGTCCGTCCGTCTTCACCCGTCCACAGCAACCATAGGCGCCGCCTACGACAACGCCGGACGGGCTTGACTTCCGTCAGGCCCGTCCGGCGTCGCGGCGTGTCCTCGCCGTTACCGCACGAACACGCCGGCCTGGCTCGCCAGGTCCAGGAAGTACTGCGGGGCGAGGCCCAGCACCAGGGTGACGGCGACCCCCACCGCGATGGTGGTCATCGTCAGCGGGGACGGGACGGCGACCGTGGGGCCGTCCGCCTTCGGCTCGCTGAAGAACATCAGCACGATGACGCGGAGGTAGAAGAACGCGGCGATGGCCGACGAGATCACACCGACCACGACCAGTCCGGACGCGCCGCCGTCCGCCGCCGCCTTGAAGACGGCGAACTTGCCGGAGAAGCCGGAGGTCAGCGGGATACCGGCGAAGGACAGCAGGAAGACCGCGAAGACCGCCGCGGTCAGCGGAGAGCGGCGGCCGAGACCGGCCCACTTCGACAGGTGTGTCGCCTCTCCGCCCGCGTCGCGCACCAGGGTGACGACGGCGAAGGCGCCGACGGTCACGAAGGAGTACACGCCCAGGTAGAAGAGGACCGAGGAGATGCCCTCCGGGCTGGCCGCGATGACACCGGCGAGGATGAAGCCGGCGTGCGCGATCGAGGAGTAGGCGAGCAGCCGCTTGACGTCGGTCTGGGTGATCGCGACGACCGCGCCGCCCACCATCGTGAGGATGGCCACGCCCCACATGACCGGGCGCAGGTCCCAGGTGAGACCCGGCAGCACCACGTACAGCAGGCGCAGCAGCGCGCCGAACGCGGCGACCTTGGTGGCCGCGGCCATGAAGCCGGTGACCGGGGTGGGCGCCCCCTGGTAGACGTCCGGGGTCCACATGTGGAACGGCACGGCGCCGACCTTGAAGAGCAGGCCCATGAGGATCAGCGCCCCGCCGATGAGCAGCAGCGCGTCGTTGCCCATGGTGTCGGCGAGCGCCGGGTCGATCTCCTGGACCCCGGCGTCGACCACGTGGGCGATGCCCGCATAGGAGACGGTGCCCGCGTAACCGTAGAGCAGGGCGATGCCGAAGAGCAGGAAAGCCGAGGAGAAGGAGCCGAGCAGGAAGTACTTCACCGCGGACTCCTGCGACATCAGCCGCTTGCGGCGGGCGACGGCGCACAGGAGGTAGAGCGGGAGGGAGAAGACCTCCAGGGCCACGAAGAGGGTCAGCAGGTCGTTGGCGGCCGGGAAGACCAGCATGCCCGCCACCGAGAACAGGACGAGCGGGAAGACCTCGGTGGTGGTGAACCCGGCCCTGACCGCGGCCTTCTCGCTGTCGCTCCCGGGGACCGAACCGGCCTGGGCCGCGAAGGAGTCGACCCGGTTGCCCCCGGCGGCCGGGTCCAGGCGCCGCTCGGCGAAGGTGAAGACGGACACCATCGAGACGAGCAGGATCGTGCCCTGGAGGAACAGGGCCGGGCCGTCGACGGCGATGGCCCCCATGGCGGCGATGTGCGCGCTCTTGGTGGCGTATCCGTCGGCGGCGAGCCCGATGACCGCGGCGAACGACGCCGCCAGGGCGACGACCGTCAGGGACACCTGGGTGGTGTACCGGTGGCGGCGGGGCACGAAGGCCTCGACGAGGACACCCAGGACGGCGACGCCGACCACGATCAGGACGGGCGCCAGTTGGGCGTATTCGATGGTCGGCGCGGTGAAGCGGTCGCCCGGCGCCGCCGACGTCACCTCGCCCGCCGTCGTCCACAGGCTGTGGACAGCTGTTGCGCTCACTTGGCGGCCTCCACCTCGGGCTGGGGGTCCTTCTTCTGTACGTCCTGCATGGTGTGCTGCACCGCCGGGTTGACCACGTCGGCGACCGGCTTCGGGAAGACGCCCAGGAAGATCAGCAGGGCGATCAGCGGAAGGGCCACCGCCAGCTCACGGACCCTGAGGTCGGGCATGGCCCGGACGCTCTCCCGGACCGGGCCCGTCATCGTCCGCTGGTAGAGGACGAGGACGTAGAGCGCGGCGAGCACGATGCCCACGGTGGCCACGACGCCGACCGCCGGGTACGCGCTGAACGCGCCGACCAGGACCAGGAACTCACTCACGAAGGGCGCGAGTCCGGGGAGCGAGAGCGTGGCGAGTCCCCCGATCAGGAAGGTCCCGGCCAGCACCGGCGCGACCTTCTGCACCCCGCCGTAGTCGGCGATCAGGCGCGATCCCCGCCGGGTGATCAGGAAGCCGGCAACGAGCATCAGCGCGGCGGTCGAGATCCCGTGGTTGACCATGTAGAGCGTGGCGCCCGACTGGCCCTGGCTGGTCATCGCGAAGATGCCCAGCACGATGAAGCCGAAGTGCGAGATCGACGCGTAGGCGATCAGCCGCTTGATGTCGCGCTGGCCGACGGCGAGCAGCGCCCCGTAGATGATCGACACCAGGGCGAGCACCAGGATCACCGGCGTGGCCCACTTGCTGGCGTCCGGGAAGAGCCCGAGGCAGTAGCGGAGCATCGCGAAGGTGCCGACCTTGTCGACGATCGCGGTGATCAGGACGGCGACCGGGGCGGTCGACTCCCCCATGGCGTTGGGCAGCCAGGTGTGCAGCGGCCACAGCGGGGCCTTCACCGCGAAGGCGAAGAAGAAGCCGAGGAACAGCCACTTCTCGGTGCTGCCGGCCATCCCCAGTGAGCCGTTGGCCCGCGCCTCGGCGATCTCGGGGAGCGAGAAGCTGCCGGCGACGACGTAGAGGCCGATGACGGCGGCCAGCATGATGAGCCCGCCGGCCAGGTTGTAGAGGAGGAACTTGACGGCCGCGTAGCTGCGCTGGGCCGCCGCGTTCTCGTCGCTGCCCGCGTGCGCCCGGTCCCCGAAGCCGCCGATGAGGAAGTACATCGGGATGAGCATGGCTTCGAAGAGGATGTAGAAGAGGAAGACGTCGGTGGCCTCGAAGGAGAGGATCACCATCGCCTCCACCATGAGGATCAGGGCGAAGAAGCCCTGGGTGGGGCGCCAGCGGTTGGTGCGGCCCGCGGCGGAGTCGCTGTCGGACGCGGCCAGGGGGTCGGCGTCGTGCCAGCCGGCCAGCATGACGAAGGGGATCAGCAGCGCGGTGAGCCCGAGGAGCGCCACCCCGATGCCGTCGACCCCCAGGTCGTACCGGACGCCGAAGTCCTTGATCCAGGAGTGCGATTCGGTGAGCTGGTAGCGGTCGCCGCCGGGTTCGAAGCGGGCGAAGACCAGGCCGGCCAGGACGAGGGTGCCCAGTGAGAAGAGCAGCGCCGTCCACTTGGCGGCCGTGCGGCGCCCGGCCGGTACGGCGGCGGTGACGATGGCTCCGATCGCCGGCAGGGCCGCCGTCGCTGTCAGGAGGGGAAAGGACATGGGATCAGACCGCCCTCATCAGCAGGGTCGCGGCGATGAGTACCGCCGTACCGCCGAACATCGAGACCGCGTAGGAGCGGGCGTAGCCGTTCTGCAGCTTGCGCAGCCGGCCGGAGAGCCCGCCCGTCGAGGCGGCCGTGCCGTTGACGACGCCGTCGACCAGGGTGTGGTCGACGTAGACCAGGGACCGGGTGAGGTGCTCGCCGCCGCGGACCAGGACCACGTGGTTGAAGTCGTCCTGGAGCAGGTCGCGGCGGGCCGCCCGGGTGAGCAGCGAGCCGCGCGGGGCGACGGCCGGGACCGGCTTGCGCCCGTACATGGCCCAGGCGACGGCGACCCCGATGACGAGGACCACCATGGTGGCCGCCGTGACCGTGGTGGCGCTGACCGGGGAGTCGCCGTGGTCGTGTCCGGTGACGGGCTCCAGCCAGTGCAGGAACCGGTCGCCCACGGAGAAGAGCCCTCCGGCGAAGACCGACCCGAAGGCCAGCACGATCATCGGGATCGTCATCGACTTCGGCGACTCGTGCGGGTGCGGCTCGGTGTGGGCGCCCCGCGTCTCGGCGGCGGGCTCCACGTCGGGCTCGGCCGGTGACGGGGTGGCCGCGTGGCGCCAGCGCTCCTCGCCGAAGAACGTCATCAGCATCACGCGCGTCATGTAGAACGCGGTGATCGCGGCGCCCAGCAGGGCCACCGAACCGAGGATCCAGCCCTCGGCGCCGCCCTTGGCGAACGCGGCCTCGATGATCTTGTCCTTGGAGAAGAAGCCGGACAGGCCGGGGAAGCCGATGATCGCCAGGTAGCCGAGGCCGAAGGTGACGAAGGTGACCGGCATGTACTTCCGCAGACCGCCGTACCTGCGCATGTCCACCTCGTCGTTCATGCCGTGCATGACCGAGCCGGCGCCCAGGAAGAGGCCCGCCTTGAAGAAGCCGTGCGTCACCAGGTGCATGATCGCGAAGACGTATCCGACGGGGCCGAGGCCCGCGGCGAGGATCATGTAGCCGATCTGCGACATCGTCGACCCGGCCAGGGCCTTCTTGATGTCGTCCTTCGCGCAACCGACGATCGCACCGAAGAGCAGGGTGACCGCGCCCACGATCGTGACGACCAGCTGGGCGTCCGGGGCGGCGTTGAAGATCGCGCCGGAGCGGACGATCAGGTAGACGCCCGCGGTGACCATCGTGGCGGCGTGGATGAGGGCCGAGACCGGGGTCGGGCCCTCCATCGCGTCACCCAGCCAGGACTGCAGGGGGACCTGGGCGGACTTGCCGCAGGCCGCCAGGAGCAGCATCAGGCCGATCGCGGTGAGCTTGCCCTCGCCCGTGTCCCCGGCCGCCGCCAGCACCGGCCCGAAGGCGAAGGTGCCGAAGGTGGTGAACATCAGCATGATCGCGATGGACAGCCCGATGTCGCCGACCCGGTTGACCAGGAAGGCCTTCTTCGCGGCGGTGGCCGCGCTGGGCTTGTGCTGCCAGAAGCCGATGAGCAGGTACGACGCGAGGCCGACGCCCTCCCATCCGACGTACAGCAGGAGGTAGTTGTCGGCGATGACCAGGACGAGCATCGCCGCGAGGAACAGGTTCAGGTAGCCGAAGAAGCGGCGGCGGCGTTCGTCGTGCTCCATGTAGCCGATGGAGTAGATGTGGATCAGCGTGCCCACACCCGTGATCAGCAGGACGAACGTCATCGACAGCTGGTCGAGCTGGAAGGCCACGTCGGCCTGGAACCCCTCGACGGGGATCCAGCTGAACAGCTTCTGGTGCAGGGCGCGGTCGTCCGCGCCCCTGCCCAGCATGTCGGTGAAGAGCACCGCCCCCACGACGAAGGACGCGGCGGCGAGCACCGTACCGATCCAGTGGCCGGACCGGTCGAGCCGGCGGCCGCCGCAGAGCAGGACCGCCGCTCCGAGCAAGGGCGCCGCGACCAGCAGCGCGATCAGGTTTTCCACGACTGCGACCCCTTACAGCTTCATCAGGCTGGCGTCGTCGACCGAGGCCGAGTGGCGGGAGCGGAACAGCGACACGATGATCGCGAGCCCGACCACGACCTCCGCGGCGGCGACGACCATCGTGAAGAAGGCGAGGATCTGGCCGTCGAGGTTGCCGTGCATCCGGGAGAACGAGACGAGCGTGAGATTGCAGGCGTTCAGCATCAGCTCGATGCACATGAACACCACGATCGCGTTCCGCCTGATCAGCACCCCGGATGCACCGATCGTGAACAAAAGGGCCGCGAGGTAGAGGTAGTTGACCGGATTCACTTGGCGACCTCCTCCCCTTCTTCTGCGTGGGCCTCGGGTGCGTGGCCCCGGGACACCTCGGCGCGGTCGGCCGGGCCGCGGCCCAGCCGCTCGCCGGAGCGCTGTTCCAGTGCCTTGAGGTCGGCGAGCGCCTCGCCGGACACGTCACGGATCTGCCCGCGGCGGCGCAGCGTCTGCATGACGGTGAGCTCGGACGGGGTGCCGTCCGGGAGCAGACCGGCGATGTCCACGGCGTTGTGCCGGGCGTAGACGCCGGGGGCCGGAAGCGGCGGGAGGTGGCTGCTGCGCACCCGCTCCTTCGACAGCTCCCGCTGGGTCTTGGCGCGTTCGGTGCGCTCGCGGTGGGTGAGCAGCATCGCGCCGACGGTCGCCGTGATCAGCAGGGCGCCGGTGATCTCGAACGCGAAGACGTACTTGGTGAAGATGAGGTTGGCCAGGCCCTCGACGTTCCCGCCGTGCAGGGCGTTGGCGGCGCCGAGGCCGTTGTAGCTGCGCAGCGACGCCTGGCCGATCCCGGCGATCAGCAGGACGCCGAAGCCGAGCCCGCAGCCGGCGGCCAGCCAGCGCTGGCCCTTGATGGTCTCCTTCAGGGAGTCGGCGGCCGTGACACCGACGAGCATGACGACGAAGAGGAACAGCATCATGATCGCGCCGGTGTAGACGACGATCTGGACGATGCCCAGGAAGTAGGCGCCGTTGGCGAGGTAGAAGACCGCCAGCACGATCATGGTGGCGGCGAGCGACAGCGCGCTGTGCACCGCCTTCTTCATCAGGACGGTGGAGAGCGCCCCGATGACGGCGACGGTGCCGAGCAGCCAGAACTGGACGGCCTCGCCCGTCGACGTGGCGGAGGCGGCTGCGGCCAGGGAGGCACTCACGCGTCCACCTCCTTCTCGGACTCGCCCTTGGAGACGGCGGTCTGACGCTCCGTGCCCGGTGCCGCCTCGGTCACCAGGCCCCGGTAGTAGTCCTGTTCGTCCGTGCCGGGGAAGATGGCGTGGGGGCTGTCGACCATGCCCTCCTCCAGCCCGGCGAGGAGCTCGTCCTTGGTGTAGATGAGGCTCGCGCGGGTGGTGTTGGCCAGCTCGAAGTCGTTGGTCATGGTCAGCGCCCGGGTGGGGCACGCCTCGATGCACAGCCCGCAGAGGATGCAGCGCGCGTAGTTGATCTGGTAGACGCGGCCGTAGCGCTCGCCCGGGGAGTACCGCTCCTCGTCGGTGTTGTCCGCGCCCTCCACGTAGATCGCGTCGGCGGGACAGGCCCAGGCGCACAGCTCGCAGCCGATGCACTTCTCCAGGCCGTCGGGGTGGCGGTTGAGCTGGTGCCGGCCGTGGAAGCGCGGCGCCGTCACCTTCGGCGTCTCCGGGTACTGCTCGGTCAGCCGCTTCTTGAACATGGCCTTGAAGGTCACGCCGAAGCCGGCGACCGGATTCATGAACGTGTCCCCTGAGGGCTCCGATGGCTCAGACACCGTCGGCCTCCTTTCCGTTACCCGCGAGATCGTCACTCTGAGTATCAGGCCCGCCACTGACAACGAGCTCCCGCTCCCGACGCGGCCTGCGGCGCGGCACCGGCGGCAGGGTCTGGCCGGGCAGCGGCGGCACCGGGAACCCGCCCGCCATCGGGTCGAACGCCGGCTCGGGTCCGGCCGCCTCCTCGGCGGCCTTGGCCTTGCGGTCGCGGAAGACGTCGGCGACGAAGGAGATCAGCAGGATCGCGATCACGGCCCCGACGACGTACAGCACGATCCGGGAGAAGTCGTACCCCTCGTTGCTCAGGGCCCGGACGGTGGCGACCATCATCAGCCAGACCACGGCGACCGGGATGAGGACCTTCCAGCCGAGCTTCATCAGCTGGTCGTAGCGGACCCGGGGCAGGGTGCCGCGCAGCCAGATGAAGAAGAAGAGCAGCAGCTGGACCTTGACGACGAACCAGAGCATCGGCCACCAGCCGTGGTTCGCGCCCTCCCAGAAGGTGCTGATCGGGTACGGGGCACGCCAGCCGCCCAGGAACAGGGTCGCGGAGACCGCCGAGACGGTGACCATGTTGACGTACTCGGCGAGCATGAACATCGCGAACTTGATCGACGAGTACTCGGTGTTGAACCCGCCGACCAGGTCGCCCTCGGACTCGGGCATGTCGAACGGGGCGCGGTTGGTCTCGCCGACCATCGTGACGACGTAGATGATGAAGGAGACCGGCAGCAGGATGACGAACCAGCGGTCCTGCTGCGCCTCGACGATCTGCGAGGTCGACATCGACCCGGAGTAGAGGAACACCGAGGCGAACGCGGCGCCCATCGCGATCTCGTAGCTGATCATCTGGGCGCACGAGCGCAGGCCGCCGAGCAGCGGGTACGTCGATCCCGACGACCAGCCGGCCAGCACGATGCCGTAGATGCCGATGGAGGCGACCGCGAGGATGTACAGCATCGCGATCGGCAGGTCGGTGAGCTGCATCGTCGTACGGTGGCCGAAGATCGAGACCTCGTTGCCGGACGGCCCGAACGGGATCACGGCGATCGCCATGAACGCCGGTACGGCGGCGACGATCGGGGCCAGGACGTAGACGACCTTGTCGGCCCGCTTGACGACGACGTCTTCCTTCAGCATCAGCTTCACGCCGTCGGCGAGCGACTGGAGCAGGCCCCAGGGGCCGTGCCGGTTCGGGCCGACGCGCAGCTGCATCCAGGCGACGACCTTGCGCTCCCACACGATGGCGAAGAGCACCGTCACCATCAGGAACGCGAAGCAGAACACCGCCTTGACGACGACGAGCCACCACGGGTCCGTGCCGAACATCGAGAGATCCTCGGCGGCCAGTACGGCACCCCCGGGCGCCGCGGCGAGTTGGGCGAGGCCGGTCACTCTCCTACCTCCGATGTCACGACTGCGTCCTCCGGCACGGCGTGGGAGCCGGGCCTGGCCGGGTGGATACGGACCAGCCCGCCCGGCCGCGCCCCGGTGTCGGCGGGTACGCCCCGGCCGACCGAGTCGAGCGGCACCCAGACCACCCGGTCCGGCATCGCGGTGACGGCCAGCGGGAGTTCGGTGCTGCCGGCGGGGCCGCTGACGGCGGGCAGGTCGCCGTCCGCCACCCCGGCCTCGGCCGCGGTGGCGGCGGAGAGCCGGGCGACGGCCGCGTGCCGGGTACCGGCCAGCGCCTCGTCGCCCTCCTGGAGCCGGCCCCGGTCGAGCAGCAGCCGGTGGCCCGCCAGGACCGCCTCGCCGTCACCGGGCCGGGGCAGCGGCCGGGAGGACTCCCGGGGGTCCTGAGCGCGCGAGCCCTGCCATCCGGCGAACCGGTCGAGCTCCCGGCGGGCCGCCCTCAGGTCGGGCAGCCCCAGGTGCACGTCGAGGGCGTCGGCCAGCATGTGCAGCACCCGGCCGTCGGTCGGGCAGAGCGTCCGCGGCAGCTGCTCGGGCTTGAGCGCGGCCTCGAACATCCGGGCCCGCCCTTCCCAGTTGAGGAAGGTGCCGGGCTTCTCCGCGACGGCGGCGACGGGCAGCACCACGTCGGCGCGCTCGGTGACCGCGCCCGGCCGCAGCTCCAGCGAGACCAGGAACCCGACCTCGTCCAGGGCCGTCAGCGCCCGCCCCGGGTCGGGCAGGTCCTCCGGGTCGACGCCCGCGACCAGCAGCGCGGCCAGCTCGCCGGTGGCGGCGGCCTCCACGATCTGGCCGGTGTCGCGGCCGGGGCGGGCGGGGAGTTCGGCCACGCCCCAGACGGACGCCACCTCCGCGCGGGCCCGCGGGTCGGTCGCCGGACGGCCGCCGGGCAGCAGCGAGGCGATCGCGCCGGTCTCCAGCGCTCCGCGTTCGCCTGCCCGGCGCGGGATCCACACCGGCGTGGCGCCGGTGGCCGCGGCGGTGCGCAGTACCGCGGTCAGCGCCCCGGGTACCCCGGCGAGCCGCTCGCCGACGACGATCACGGCGCCCTCACCGCGCAGCGCCTCGGTCTGTCTCTTATACACATCTAAGAGACAGGGGGAGCAGGGTGCCGCCCGCCTTGACCAGGCCCCGGGTGGCGTAGGGGGCGAGCGCGAAGGTCCGCTGTCCGCGCTTGCGGTGCGCCTTGCGGAGCCGCAGGAAGACGCCGGGCGCCTCCTCCTCGGCCTCGAAGCCCACCAGCAGGACGGCCGGTGCCTTCTCCAGCGAGGTGTGGGTGACCCCGGTGCCGTCCAGATCGCGTCCGCGCCCGGCCACCCGCGCGGCGAGGAAGTCGGCCTCCTCGGCGCTGTGGGTCCGGGCCCGGAAGTCGATGTCGTTGGTGCCGAGGGCGACGCGTGCGAACTTGCTGTACGCGTAGGCGTCCTCGACGGTCAGCCGGCCGCCGGTGAGGACACCGGTCCGGCCGCGCGCGGCCGCCAGGCCGTCCGCCGCCGCCCTGAGCGCCTCGGGCCAGCTCGCCGTCTCCAGCACGCCGTCCGCGTTGCGCACCAGCGGGGTGGTGAGCCGGTCGCGCTGCTGGGCGTAGCGGAAGCCGAAGCGGCCCTTGTCGCAGATCCACTCCTCGTTGACCTCGGGGTCGTCGGAGGCGAGCCGTCGCATGACCTTGCCGCGCCGGTGGTCGGTCCTGGTCGCGCAGCCGCCGGCGCAGTGCTCGCACACCGACGGCGACGACACCAGGTCGAAGGGCCGGGAGCGGAACCGGTACGCCGACGAGGTGAGCGCCCCGACCGGGCAGATCTGGATGGTGTTGCCGGAGAAGTACGACTCGAACGGGTCGCCCTCGCCCGTACCGACCTGCTGGAGCGCCCCGCGTTCGATCAGCTCGATCATCGGGTCGCCGGCGACCTGGTTGGAGAACCGGGTGCAGCGTGCGCAGAGCACGCACCGCTCGCGGTCCAGCAGCACCTGGGTGGAGATCGGGACCGGCTTCTCGAAGGTGCGCTTCAGGCCGTCGAAGCGGGAGTCGGTGCCGCCGTGCGACATCGCCTGGTTCTGCAGGGGGCACTCGCCGCCCTTGTCGCAGACCGGGCAGTCCAGCGGGTGGTTGATGAGCAGGAGCTCCATCACCCCCTTCTGGGCCTTCTCGGCGACCGGCGAGGTGATCTGCGACTTGACGACCATGCCGTCGGTGCAGGTGATGGTGCAGGAGGCCATCGGCTTGCGCTGGCCCTCCACCTCCACGATGCACTGCCGGCAGGCACCGGCCGGGTCGAGCAGCGGATGGTCGCAGAAGCGCGGGATCTCGATGCCGAGGAGCTCGGCGGCCCGGATGACCAGCGTCCCCTTGGGGACGCTGATCTCGATGCCGTCGATGGTCAGCGTGACGAGGTCCTCGGGCGGGACGGCCGCCTCGCCGCCCCCGGAGGGCGCACTCGTGGTGACTGTCATGCGTTCACCCCCCGGTGAGCGTTCGTGTCGTCTGTGTCGTCGGCCCAGAGGGTCGACCTGGCCGGATCGAAGGGGCAGCCCTTGCCGGTGATGTGCTGCTCGTACTCCTCGCGGAAGTACTTCAGCGAGGAGAAGATCGGCGAGGCGGCGCCGTCGCCGAGGGCGCAGAACGACTTGCCGTTGATGTTGTCGGCGATGTCGTTCAGCTTGTCGAGGTCGGCCATCTCTCCCTTGCCGGCCTCGATGTCGCGGAGCAGCTGGACGAGCCAGTACGTCCCCTCACGGCAGGGTGTGCACTTGCCGCAGGACTCGTGGGCGTAGAACTCGGTCCACCGGGTGACGGCGCGGACCACGCAGGTGGTCTCGTCGAAGCACTGGAGGGCCTTGGTGCCGAGCATGGAGCCGGCGGCGCCGACTCCCTCGTAGTCCAGCGGGACGTCGAGGTGTTCCTCGGTGAACATCGGGGTGGAGGAGCCGCCCGGGGTCCAGAACTTCAGCCGGTGCCCGGCCCGCATCCCGCCGCTCATGTCGAGCAGCTGACGCAGGGTGATGCCGAGCGGGGCCTCGTACTGGCCGGGGCTGGTGACGTGGCCGCTGAGCGAGTACAGCGTGAAGCCCGGGGACTTCTCGCTGCCCATCGTCCTGAACCAGTCCTTGCCCTTGTTCAGGATCGCGGGAACCGAGGCGATGGACTCGACGTTGTTCACCACGGTGGGACAGGCGTACAGACCGGCGACCGCGGGGAAGGGGGGACGCAGCCGGGGCTGGCCGCGCCGTCCTTCGAGGGAGTCGAGCAACGCCGTCTCCTCACCGCAGATGTAGGCGCCGGCGCCCGCGTGCACGGTGAGTTCGACGTCGAGCCCGGAGCCCAGGACGTCCTTGCCGAGGTAGCCGGCCTCGTAGGCCTCCCGGACCGCCTCGTGCAGCCGGCGCAGCACGGGGACGACCTCGCCCCGCAGATAGACGAAGGCGTGCGAGGAGCGGATCGCGTAACAGGCGATCACGATGCCCTCGATGAGGCTGTGCGGGTTGGCGAAGAGGAGCGGCATGTCCTTGCAGGTGCCGGGTTCCGACTCGTCGGCGTTGACCACCAGGTAGTGCGGCTTGCCGTCGCCCTGCGGGATGAACTGCCACTTCATGCCGGTGGGGAAGCCGGCGCCGCCGCGTCCGCGCAGTCCGGAGTCCTTGACGTACGCGATGAGGTCGTCCGGAGTCATGGCCAGCGCCTTGCGCAGCCCCTCGTAGCCCTCGTGACGGCGGTAGGTGTCCAGGGTCCAGGGCTCCGCCTCGTCCCAGAAGGCCGACAGGACGGGGGACAGGAGCTTCTCCGGGCTGGTTCCGTTCTTGTCGATCTCGGCGGCCAACGTCATCACTCCCCCTCCTCGGCTGCGGGTCCGGCCGGGTTCGCCGGGTCGGAGGCCGATGTCTGCTGCGGTGCGTCGTGCGAGCTGAGGTGCTCGGTGGGCGACGGGTCGTGCGGCGGGGCGTCCCGGGGGGCTTCGCCCCGGGGGCCGACCACCCGTGCCTGCCCCACGTCCTCGCCCTTGGCGAGCTTCAGCCCGACCAGCGAGGCGGCGCCCGCCCCGCCGGTGGCCTCGACGGCTCCGGGGCGGGTGTCGGGGAAGCCGGCCAGGATGCGGGCCGTCTCCTTGTACGTGCACAGGGGTGCGCCGCGGGTGGGTTCGACCGTCCGGCCGGCGATCAGGTCGTCGACGAGCCGGGTGGCGCTCTCGGGCGTCTGGTTGTCGAAGAACTCCCAGTTGACCATCACGACGGGCGCGAAGTCGCAGGCCGCGTTGCACTCGATGTGTTCGAGCGTGACCTTGCCGTCCTCGGTGGTCTCGTCGTTGCCGACGCCCAGGTGCTCCTTGAGCCGGTCGAAGATGGCGTCACCGCCCATGACCGCGCACAGGGTGTTGGTGCAGACGCCCACCTGGTAGTCACCGCTCGGCCTGCGCCGGTACATCGTGTAGAAGGTGGCCACGGCGGTGACCTCGGCGGTGGTGAGGCCGAGCTGTTCGGCGCAGAACGCCATGCCCGTACGGGAGACGAACCCCTCCTCGGACTGCACCAGGTGCAGCAGCGGGAGCAGGGCCGAACGGCTGCCGGGGTAGCGGGCGATCACCTCCTTCGCGTCCGCTTCGAGCCGGGCCCGTACGTCGTCCGGGTAGGCGGGGGCGGGGAGCTGCGGCATCCCCAGGCTGACTTGGTCGGACGCGGTCACCGGTCGACGCCTCCCATCACGGGGTCGATGGACGCGACGGCGACGATGACGTCGGCGACCTGGCCGCCCTCGCACATCGCCGCCATGGCCTGCAGGTTGGTGAAGGACGGGTCGCGGAAGTGGACCCGGAAGGGGCGGGTGCCGCCGTCGGAGACAACGTGCACGCCGAGTTCGCCCTTGGGGGACTCCAGGGCGGTGTACGTCTGTCCGGGCGGGACCCGGAAGCCCTCGGTCACCAGCTTGAAGTGGTGGATCAGGGCCTCCATGGAGGTGCCCATGATCTTCTTGATGTGGTCGAGGGAGTTGCCGAGGCCGTCGGGGCCGAGCGCGAGCTGCGCGGGCCAGGCGATCTTCTTGTCGGCGACCATGACCGGCCCCGGCTCCAGCCGGTCCAGGCACTGTTCGACGATCCTCAGCGACTGCCGCATCTCCTCCAGGCGGATGAGGAAGCGGCCGTAGGCGTCGCAGGTGTCCGCGGTCGGCACCTCGAAGTCGTAGGTCTCGTAGCCGCAGTACGGATCGGTCCGGCGCAGGTCGTGCGGAAGGCCGGCGGACCTGAGGACCGGGCCGGTGGCGCCGAGCGCCATGCAGCCGGCGAGGTCGAGGTAGCCGACGTCCTGCATGCGGGCCTTGAAGATGGGGTTGCCGGTGGCGAGCTTGTCGTACTCCGGCAGGTTCTTCTTCAGGGTCGCGACGGTCTCGCGGATCCGGTCGACCGCGCCGGGCGGCAGGTCCTGGGCGAGTCCGCCGGGCCGGATGAAGGCGTGGTTCATCCGCAGGCCGGTGATCAGCTCGAAGAGGTCGAGGACGAGTTCACGGTCCCGGAAGCCGTAGATCATGATCGTGGTGGCGCCGAGCTCCATGCCGCCGGTGGCGACGCACACCAGGTGGGAGGAGATCCGGTTGAGCTCCATCAGCAGCACGCGCAGGATCGTGGCCCGGTCGGGGACCTGGTCCTCGATGCCGAGCAGCTTCTCGACCCCGAGGCAGTACGCCGTCTCGTTGAAGAACGGGGTCAGGTAGTCCATACGGGTGACGAAGGTGGTGCCCTGGGTCCAGCTGCGGAACTCCAGGTTCTTCTCGATGCCGGTGTGGAGGTAGCCGATACCGCAGCGGGCCTCCTGGACGGTCTCGCCGTCGATCTCCAGGATCAGCCGCAGCACGCCGTGCGTGGAGGGGTGCTGGGGGCCCATGTTGACGATGATGCGTTCGTCGTCGGCCTTGGCGGCGGACTCGACGACCTCGTCCCAGTCGCCGCCGGTGACCGTGTACACGGTCCCCTCGGTCGTGGTGCGTGAGGATGCTTGGGAAGTGGTCATCAGCTGTACGACCTCCGCTGGTCCGGAGCCGGGATCTGGGCGCCCTTGTACTCGACGGCGATGCCGCCGAGCGGGTAGTCCTTGCGCTGCGGGAAGCCCTGCCAGTCGTCCGGCATCATGATCCGGGTGAGGGCGGGGTGCCCGTCGAAGACCAGCCCGAAGAAGTCGTAGGTCTCACGCTCGTGCCAGTCGTTGGTCGGGTAGACCTCGACGAGGGACGGGATGTGCGGGTCGCTGTCCGGGGTGGACACCTCCAGGCGGATCAGCCGCCCGTGGGTCAGCGACCGCAGGTGGTAGACCGCGTGCAGCTCGCGGCCCTTGTCCCCCAGGTAGTGGACCCCGCTCACCCCGGTGCAGAGCTCGAAGCGCAGGGCGGGGTCGTCGCGCAGGGTGCGGGCGACCCGGGGCAGGTGCTCGCGGGCGATGTGGAAGGTGAGTTCGCCCCGGTCGACGACCGTCTTCTCGATGGCCTCCGAGGGGAGCAGGTCCTGTTCCTCCAGGGCCCCCTCCAACTCGTCGGCCACCTCGTCGAACCAGCCGCCGTACGGCCGGGAGGCGGCGCCCGGCAGGGTCACGGAG
>NZ_KL585387.1:181907-185939 GCF_000721935.1 Streptomyces sp. NRRL WC-3549 | reverse complement strand
CGGCAGGGTCACGGAGCGCACGAGCCCGCCGTATCCGGAGGTGTCGCCGCCGTTGTTCGCGCCGAACATGCCCTTGCGTACGCCGATGACCTCGCCGGAGCGGTCGTTGGGGGCGGGCACCTGGCCGCTGTTGGTGTTCAGTTCCTCGCTCACCGCAGCAGCCCCTTCATCTCGATGAGGGGGAGCGCCTTGAGGGCCGCCTCCTCCGCCTCGCGGGCCGCCTCCTCGGCGTTGACCCCGAGCTTGGTGCTCTGGATCTTCTGGTGGAGCTTGAGGATGGCGTCCATCAGCATCTCGGGACGCGGCGGGCATCCCGGCAAATAGATATCGACCGGAACAATATGATCAACACCCTGAACAATGGCGTAATTGTTGAACATCCCGCCCGAAGACGCGCAAACGCCCATGGAGATGACCCACTTGGGGCCCGGCATCTGGTCGTAGACCTGCCTCAGGACGGGCGCCATCTTCTGACTGACCCGGCCCGCGACGATCATCAGGTCCGCCTGCCGCGGTGAGCCGCGGAAGACCTCCATGCCGAAGCGGGCCAGGTCGTAGCGCCCGGCCCCGGTGGTCATCATCTCGATGGCGCAGCAGGCGAGACCGAAGGTGGCGGGGAAGACGGACGACTTCCGCACCCACCCGGCGGCCTGCTCGACAGTGGTCAGAACGAAGCCGCTCGGCAGCTTCTCTTCGAGTCCCATGGTGTGCCCCTCAGCCCCTCAGTCCCATTCCAGGCCGCCCCGGCGCCACACATACGCGTAGGCGACGAAGACGGTGAGCACGAAGAGCAGCATCTCCACGAGCCCGAAGATCCCCAGGGCGTCGAAGGTGACCGCCCAGGGATAGAGGAAGACGATCTCGATGTCGAAGACGATGAACAGCATCGCCGTCAGGTAGTACTTGATGGGGAAGCGGCCGCCTCCGGCCGGCGTGGGTGTCGGTTCGATACCGCACTCGTACGCTTCGAGCTTTGCCCGGTTGTACCGCTTGGGGCCGATAAGCGTGGCCATGACCACGGAGAAGATCGCAAACCCTGCCCCGAGGGCGCCGAGCACGAGGATGGGCGCGTAGGCATTCACGCTCCTCGCTCCTTCCAGTCGTCCTTGACCGTTGGACCGCATCGGGCGACCGGCTCGCCACCTCATCAAGATCGTGCACATGTGAGGCAGTTCACAAGCCCGACTGCCCCGCATCCTATGCCCGCCGCCCTGTGATCTGCGACACGGGGTGCGCCAACGTCTTTGTGATCTCCACCACCTGACGAACGATCATGAAGTCGGATGAGCGGTGATCTTCACACGCGAAGGGGTCGAGTGATCACGAGACGTGACATCCATGGGTGTCGTGGCAGGTCAGAGGGGCCTCGCCCTATCAATCGACCGACAGTGCAAGCAAATTGGCGCTGGACGCGATCATGGTGATATAGGGAGCGGCCGGGTCCGCCCCCCACCCGGACGGGGGGCACCGGGTACCGATGTGGACAATGCGCACGTATTCACGAGCTCCCGGACCGACCCACCCGACGGCACCCGACCACCCCGTCCGGCAACCGGACATGACTCACCAACAGGACATGTGGCCACAAGCGGCACCCCCGCGCGGGACGCGGGCGCGCGGTCGCCCCGCCGGCGGGGCGCGCACTGTGACCTGCGTCACCGGAGGGGCGGGGGCGGGAGAAGCGGGCTTGGCCAACCGCGCGAACGGATGGTAGGTGGCGGGCAATTCGGACGTATTGCCGAAAACCCGTGATCACCACCATGATCACCAGAGTCCGTTTTGCCCGCTAGGGCGTCAATGAGGGCCGCAAATAAGCGGATTCACAGGTTCCGAACGTAACTGTGTCGCAACACACGTTTCTTGATGGGACCCCTACAGCCCTGATAGCGCTAGTACCCATGTCCCACACCGCTCACATACCCAGCCACCGGAAGCCCCGTCAGAGCGCCTCGAAGACCGCGCTGCGGGCAGGAGTTGCCGGTGGCGTCCTCAGCACCATCGCGGTCGCGGGTGCCGCCGGGCCGGCTCAGGCCGAGCCGGTGACCCAGACCATCGAGATGCCCACCATCACCGCCGGGCTCTCCACCGCCGTGGCCGCGTCGGCCCAGGCGACGCAGCAGGTCGCGCTCGACCTCGAGACGCAGGCCGCACAGGAGGCCGCGGCGGCCGACGCCGCCAAGACCGCCAAGAAGGCCAAGGCGGAGGCCGTCCGCAAGGCCGAGGCCAAGAAGAAGGCGGAAGCCGCCGCCAAGGCCAAGGCCGCGGCGGAGGCCGCCGAGCGCGCCTCCCGCAGCGCCGCGCGCACCACGCTCAGCCCCTCCACCGGTTCGTCCTCCGGCTCCTCCTCGACCGCCGCCTCCACGACGTCGTACTCCTCCAGCGCCACCGGCTCCGCGGCCTCCGTCGTCGCGTTCGCCCAGGCTCAGGTCGGCGACGCCTACGTCTCCGGCGGCACCGGCCCCAACTCGTGGGACTGCTCCGGGCTCGTCCAGGCCGCCTTCCGCACGGTGGGCGTGGACCTGCCGCGTGTCTCGCAGAGCCAGTCGACGGCCGGCACCCAGGTCTCGCTCGGCAACCTCCAGCCCGGCGACATCCTGTACTGGGGCGGCGCGGGCAGCGCGTACCACGTGGCGATCTACGTGGGCGGCGGCCAGTTCGTCGGCGCGCAGAACTCCAGCACCGGTGTGGTGCAGAAGTCGCTGGACTACGACCCGCCGTCGGGCGCGGTCCGCGTTCTCTGATTCACAAGCGGTCGCGTCCCGCCCACTTCGGGTCAGTCCGGCGGGTCGAGACTGCCGGGCGGACCGCCGGGGCCGGCACGTCCGCCACGAAGGGCCGTCACCCCCCGCTCGGGGTGACGGCCCTTCGTCCTACCCGGCCCACGCGCCGTCCGCCGGCCTTCGCACGCGCACCGGCCGTGTCCGCGCCCCGGTACGCTCACCGGCCGTCAGGCTCCGGCGCGGACCCCGGCCTCCGGTTCCCCGGCGCCTTCCCTCTCCCCGGCCCGGTTCGGGCCGAGTGGCAAGGACGCCCCCCGCACGGCGGCCTCACGGCGCAGCAGCAACGCCCCGGCCACACAGGTGAGCCCGGCCAGCACGAAACCGTACGCCGGGGTCGAGCCCGAGGGCTGCGTCTCGTAGACCAGCGCCGCCGAGAGTACTACGACCACGTCGCGGACCCTGCTCGCGCCCGCGGTCGCGGCGAGCACCACCGTGCCCCAGAGCAGGTACCACGGCTGCACCATCGAGGAGAGCGCCACCAGGCCCACCAGCCCGAGGCCGAGCCCGTGCGCCGGTTCCAGGCGTCCGGCGGCGGATCGCCACGCCAGCACCAGGACGAGGGCGACCCCCGCCGCCAGCCCCAGGTTCTGCACGGCGGCCTTGACCGGGTCGGGGTCGGTTCCGGCGAGGAGTCGCAGGAGGTGGCCGAGTCCCAGCCCGATGTCGCTGCTGGCCGAGAGCGCGGTGTGGATCCGCCCCGCCACGCCCTGGGTCCTCACCCAGCCGAAGCCGGTCCCGGCGGCCAGGGTCGCCAGCAGCACGACGGCCCCGGCCACCGCCCCGGGGCCCAGCAGCCCCTTCGCCACCCGGCGCGCGGGACCACCGGCGGCGGCCCGGCCCACCACGACGGCGGTGAACAACAGGGCCACCGCGGCCGGGGACTTGACCATCACGGCCAGGGCGATGAGCACCGAGCCGGCGATCCACCTCCCCCGCAGCACCAGCACGGTCCCGGCCAGCATCAGGCCGATCATCAGCCCGTCGTTGTGGAGCCCGCCGGCCACGTGCATCAGCAGCAGCGGGTTGAGCGCCCCCAGCCACAGCGCGGCACCCGGGTCACGGCCGTGCTCACGGGCGAGGTGGAGCAGGGCCCAGGCGATCAGCGCCAGTGCCGCGAGGGCGATCAGCCGCATCGCGAGGACGGCGGGCACGATCGTGCCCCCGGTCGCCCAGGCGACCCCCCGCGCCAGGAGCAGGAAGAACGGGCCGTACGGGGCCGGGGTGTCGGTCCAGTGGCCGCCGACACTCGCGG
>NZ_KL585387.1:178359-181689 GCF_000721935.1 Streptomyces sp. NRRL WC-3549 | reverse complement strand
CTCGCGGCGGCGTCCCCGCCGGGCCCGGCGGGGTCCAGGACGGACGGCCCCACCTCGTAGACGTCGTGGCCTTCGAGGACCATCGCGCCTTGGGCGATGTAGCTGTAGACGTCGGCGCTGTAGAGCGGCGGCGCGACCACGAAGGGCACGGTCCACCACCCCAGGGTGACCAGGCTGTGCCGTACGCCCGCGCCCGTCCTGCCGTACAGCCACCAGGCGACGACGAGCACGGTCAGCCCGCCGTACGCCAGGGCGTGGCCGACGGCCGTGACGGCGGTGCCGTGCGGCACCCACAGCCCCCAGGGGTCGTGAGCGGGCAGCGTCCCGACGGCCCATCCTCCGGCGACCGCGGCCAGGGCCCCGGCCGTACCCAGCCACCGGTGTGTTCCGGCGTTCCCCGCCACCGTTGCGCGCATGGTCCGCAAACCTACCGGAAGGGGCCGGGCGGCCCGGATCGCGTCAGCGGCACCACCGAGGGCCGGCGCCGGAACGGCCCCCGACCACCAGGGCGAGGGCCGGGCACGCGGACCGGGTCAGGCCTTCGGGGCGACCTTGGAGAGCCCGTTGATGACGCGGTCCATCGCGTCGCCGCCCGTGGGGTCGGTGAGGTTGGCGAGCATCTTCAGCGTGAACTTCATCAGCAGCGGGTGGGTCAGACCGCGCTGCGTGGCGATCTTCATGACCTTGGGGTTGCCGATCATCTTCACGAAGGCACGGCCCAGCGTGTAGTACCCGCCGTAGGTCTCCTTGAGCACCTTCGGGTAGTGCTGGAGGGCCAGTTCGCGCTGGGCCGCCGTCGCTCGGGCCTGGGCCTGCACGATGACGTCCGCGGCGATCTGCCCGGACTCCATGGCGTAGGCGATGCCCTCACCGTTGAACGGGTTGACCAGGCCGCCCGCGTCACCGACGAGCAGCAGCCCCTTGGTGTAGTGCGGCTGCCGGTTGAAGGCCATGGGGAGCGCGGCTCCCCGGATCGGCCCCGTCATGTTCTCCGGGGTGTACCCCCAGTCCTCGGGCATCGAGGCGCACCACGCCTTCAGCACCTCGCGCCAGTCGAGCTCCTTGAAGGCGGACGAGGAGTTGAGGATGCCGAGGCCCACGTTGGAGGTGCCGTCGCCCATGCCGAAGATCCAACCGTAGCCGGGCAGCAGCCGGTCCTCGGCGCCGCGCCGGTCCCACAGCTCCAGCCAGGACTCCAGGTAGTCGTCGTCGTGGCGGGGTGAGGTGAAGTACGTCCGCACCGCGACGCCCATCGGACGGTCGTCACGGCGGTGCAGCCCCATGGCCAGCGAGAGCCGGGTGGAGTTGCCGTCGGCGGCGACGACCAGCGGGGCGTGGAAGGTGACCGGGGTCTTCTCCTCGCCGAGCTTGGCGTGGACGCCGGTGATGCGGCCGGTACGCGCGTCCACGACCGGGGCGCCGACGTTGCACCGCTCGTGCAGCCGGGCGCCCGCCTTCTGCGCCTGCCGGGCGAGCTGCTCGTCGAAGTCGTCGCGCTTGCGGACCAGTCCGTAGTCCGGGTACGAGGCGAGGTCGGGCCAGTCCAGCTGGAGGCGGACCCCGCCGCCGATGATGCGCAGACCCTTGTTGCGGAGCCAGCCGGCCTCTTCGGAGACGTCGATGCCCATGGAGACGAGCTGCTTGGTGGCGCGCGGGGTGAGTCCGTCGCCGCAGACCTTCTCCCGGGGGAAGGCCGTCTTCTCCAGGAGGAGGACGTCGAGTCCGGCCTTGGCGAGGTAGTACGCGGTCGTGGAGCCGGCGGGGCCCGCACCGACGACGATGACGTCCGCGCTGTGTTCGGACAAGGGCTGCTCGGTCACGTCCGGATCTCCCGAAGACTCGAAATCGCGTGCCGCGCGGCACCTGTCACGTGCAGTCTATGGGGGCTTGCCGTCCCGACTCCGAAGGGCTCCCAGATGTCGCTCGCGCCTCCCGCCGCCCCGCTCGTACACCTGCGCGTCCCCACCGACGAGGACGCCCTCGCCTGGCACCGGGCCTTCGCCGACCCGGAGGTGATGGAGTTCCACGGCGGCAGGCCGGCGGAGCTCTCCGTCTACGAGGAGCTGACCGCGCGTCAGCGCCGGCACGACGCGGAGCACGGCGTCTGCCTGTGGACGCTGCTGGACGACGCCGGCCAGGTGCTGGGCTTCACCGGCGCGCAGCCGTGGCCGCACACGTCGTTCGGCCCGGCCGGCGAGATCGAGATCGGCTGGCGGCTGGCCCGGCCCGCCTGGGGGCGTGGTTACGCGAGCGCCGCCGCCCGCACCACGCTGGAGCGGGCGCGCGCGGCGGGGGTGCCCCAGGTGGTGGCGATGATCCACTCCCGCAACGAGCGGTCGAAGGCGGTGGCCCGCCGCCTGGGCATGCGGCAGGCGGAGTCGTACGCCACCCCGTCCGGCGCCCAGGCGCACTGCTTCCGTCTGGAGCTCTGACCTGGCCTCGTCTTCGACCTGTGCCCCGGGGACGTCCGTCAGGCGCGGACGCCCCGGTGCAGCGCAACGACCCCGCCGGTGAGGTCGCGCCAGGCCACCTTCGACCAGCCCGCCTTCTGCAGCAGCCCGGCCAGGCCCGCCTGGTCGGGCCAGGCGCGGATCGACTCGGCGAGGTAGACGTACGCGTCCGGGTTGCTGCACACCGTGCGGGCGACCGGGGGCAGCGCGCGCATCAGGTACTCGGTGTAGACCCGGCGGAAGGGGTCCCAGGTCGGCTGGGAGAACTCGCAGATCACGACCCGCCCGCCGGGCTTCGTCACCCGGTACAGCTCGCGCAGCGCCTGGTCGGTGTCCTGGATGTTGCGCAGCCCGAAGGAGATGGTGACCGCGTCGAAGGTCTCGTCCTTGAACGGGAGCTTCGTGCCGTCCCCCGCCGTGAACGGCATCCAGGGGTGGCGCCGCTTGCCGACCCGCAGCATGCCCAGGGAGAAGTCGCAGGGCACCACGTAGGCGCCGGCCTGGGCGAACGGCTGCGAGGAGGTGGCCGTGCCCGCCGCCAGGTCGAGGATCTTCTGCGCCGGACGGGCGTCCACCGCCTTCGCGACCTCCTTGCGCCAG
Source organism: Streptomyces sp. NRRL WC-3549 (assembly GCF_000721935.1). Taxonomy (GTDB): domain Bacteria; phylum Actinomycetota; class Actinomycetes; order Streptomycetales; family Streptomycetaceae; genus Streptomyces. Next base: position 178,639 of record NZ_KL585387.1, on the reverse strand, counting down.
CGCCTGGCCTGCCCGAGGGAGATCACATCGTTGGTCAGGTCGTAGTTCGCCGCCACGTCGTCGAACATCGAGGCGACTTCGTGCGGCTGCTTTTCCAGGGATGCTCGGGTCACCCTCCCATTCAAGCAGCCCGCCCCCCGGCCGCTCGCGGCGGCGTGGATCCGTCCTGAACCATTCGGCCCCGACGGCACTCATACAGGGGGAGCGGGAGAGAACACCGGAGAACCGGAGGGGGCGCGGCATGGACACGGAACCCCGGGGCGCCGCCGCCGGCTCCCGG
>NZ_KL585387.1:176796-178191 GCF_000721935.1 Streptomyces sp. NRRL WC-3549 | reverse complement strand
GACCGCCCCTCCGCCCCCGCAGCCGTCCGGGAGGGCGCGCGCCTCTTCGCCGGCACCGGCGGACGAGGGCCGCACGGACCAAGCCGGCCCCTCCCCACGGTCCGGGCGGGCCGACAACTCCCGTACGCCTCACCGGTGGACGAGCCGCCGGAGGTGGTGCGGCAGACGGACGAGCGCCCGGGGGCCGACCGACCGGACCGGCCCCCGGGGCTGAAGATCGACTCTGGACGACCACATCGAGACCACGGATACTCACCAGAACATGCACAGTGAAGACACACGTCGAATACGGAGCTCCGGAGGCCGACGCAGGGCCCCGGCGGCCGCCGCCTCCGGGGCACGGTCCTCGCGCACACAGAGCCGGAAGCGGTCCCGGCAGCGCCGAAGACGCCTGCGGACACGCCGCGCGATCCTCGCCGGGGTGGTCGTCGCGGTCGCCGCCGTCGGCGCGTTCCTCTTCGTGGACCCTCCGTGGCAGCACGACGACGACGCGCTCGCCGCCGGCCGGGCGCCCACCGCCTCCCAGACCCCGCCCTCCCCCGAGGCGTCCCCGAGCGCCGAGCCCTCGAAGTCCCCGGAGCCCTCACCGAGTACCGAGAAGACGGTGGACCCGGACTCCGTGCCGGAGTCGGGTCCCGGCACCTTCACGGTGGCCCGCGCCGGGGTCTCCTCGTCCGGCGGCGGCAACCCCTACCGCGTCGAGGTGGAGGACGGCATAGGCGTCGACCCGGACAGTGCCGCCGAGGACGTGGCCGCGATACTCGCCGACCCGCGGGGCTGGAACGAGGGCGGAACCCGCTCCTTCCGCCAGGTCGCCGACGGCTCCGCCGGTCTGGTGATACGCATCGGGACCCCCGCGACCACCGACAAGCTCTGCGGGCAGTACGACCTGGACACCGGTGGCGAGGTGAACTGCCGCGGCGGGGAGAACGTCATGGTCAACCTCCGCCGCTGGCTGCTGGGTTCACCGACGTTCGACGGCTCCGCCGCCGAGTACCGCGCTCTGATCATCAACCACGAGGTCGGCCACTGGCTGGGCCACGGGCACGAGACCTGTCCCGGCCCGGGCAAACCGGCCCCCGCGATGATGCAGCAGATCAAGGGCTTGAAGGGCTGCAAGTCCAACGCCTGGCCGTACACCCCGGACGGCACCTACCTGGGCGGCCCCTCGGTGCCCTGAGGTTTCGCGCCCGGCGGCCCGGGGCCGCGCGCTCAGCTCGCCCGGAAGAGGAGCCGGCCGCCGAGCACCGTGGCGACACAGCTGCCCGCGCCCCGCGCGGCCAGCTCCCCCGCGTCCCGTACGCCGAAGACGGCCAGGTCCGCCGGGTCGCCGGCCCCCGGCGGCGGCCCGGCCGGGAGGCCGGTGCCCGCCAGCGGGTCCAGGGAGGCCGGGAG